>CAVUGX010000049.1:0-74958 GCA_963741035.1 uncultured delta proteobacterium | reverse complement strand
GAAGCGAGAGAAAGGAAGAATCTGCAAGCCGTTTTGATCGAAAAGTCAAAAAGAACCCGAGCTTCAATGCAAAACTTAACCTAACCACACACACGGGGTGATACAAGGGAATTCGCATAACGAAAAATCCTTGATATCTTGCCAGAAACTGGAATCTGACCGGAGTAACCTCGCATAAAAAGTATGAAGTAAGCGTTTGTGAGAGTCGCGAAGCGCATTCTCATAAACGGCATCATGAACTAAAGCTGGAATGGTGACGAGGATGTCTTAGGGCTATGGGGATTCGATTGACTGAGTGGATAAGTGTTTAGGGGAGGTTTGAGGCCTGAGTGTGGAAAGTCGAAGTAAGCTGGTGGGCCCGGAACAGGCATTGGAATGATGGGGAGTCCAATATGTTGTTAGTGAAGGGATGAGAGCCAGGTTTTGGGACGTGACGGTCCATGAGACCTCAGATGAAGGAGTATCAGTAATTGGTTCAGATATGATGTGGAGGGGGAAGTAAATCATGAGGAATCCCATATTGTGGGCGGTGAGATGCGGTAGGCATCGGTCAGTTTGCACCGGACAAGCCTACCTTTGCCGCATTGTGGGCAGAGGGTGAGGTTGATACCGGTAATATCCTCCATCATCTCCTGCCATGTTTTGCTCACTTTGGGGATGTCGGGCTTGGCAAGGACCTCATCGGGTGCGGGCTCCTGATTAATGATAAGAGCCCGTGCACTCTCAAGCTTTGTCTTGGCATTGCAAGGGGCCATGAGGCCGAAGTGTCTGATTTTGACAAACCTGTGTGGAAGAATGTGCAGGAGAAACCGGCGGATGAACTCCTGGGCATGGATCGTGACTAATCTGTGCCGGCCTGGGTTGCGGTTGTCCCGGGCACGGAAGGTGACCAAATGGTCGTCAAGGCTTAGCAGACGATGATTTGAGATGGCCACCCGATGTGTATAGCGGCTTAGGTAGTCGTAGGCTTTCTTTGAGCCCCGGAAGATCTCCTTGCAGTAGACGACCCACTTCTTCCTTTTAAGCTTCCTTGTGAACCGGGCAAACTGGACTTTGCCTTCCAGACACGGATCATTTCCCTTAAGTCTTCCCTCCTGGAACACCTTGCTCAGAGCCTCCGCGAACTTGGCTCGGATGATCCTGGATAGCGCCCTCACAGGAAGAAGGAATCCGTTTGTGGCGCTGATCCACCTGCTTCCATCCGGGCTCAGGCCGCCTCCGGTTGCAATGATGTGCAAATGAGGATGAAAATTTAAGTCCTGATCCCACGTGTGCAGGACTGCCGTAAAACCAACCTGAGCACGAAGACGCTCATAGCCGAGGGAAAACTCGATAAGAGCCCGCGAGGCGCTCTCGAAGAGCAGATTAAATACGATCTTGCGGTTGAAAAGAGCCAGTGGAATTACCTCATGAGGAAGAGTGACTACGATATGGAAGTAGCGGGTTGGAAGGAGCCGCTCTGTCCTCTCATCAAGCCATTTGGCCTGTTTGAGGCTCTGACACTTCGGGCAGTGACGGTTGCGGCAGGAGTTGTAGGAGATGGCCATATAGCCACAGCCATTGGTGCAAAGGTCCACATGGCCTCCCAGATGAGCGGTGCGGCAAGCCTCGATGTCTTCCATGGCCTTTTGCTGTTGTGGGCTGAGATGATGCGTTTGCCTGTAATCATCACCATGGCGGTGGAAGATCCCGGCAACTTCAAGGGAGGGCCTTGCCATGATCCACTACTCCTTTTTAGGAGGAGGGCCGGATCATATCGAGAGGACTTACCAGCTTACCGACAAATCGGTCAGTGATGTGGGTGTAGTGCAGAGTGGTTTTTATGGAACTGTGGCCAAGGAGGACTTGCAGGACGCGGATATCGGTTCCGGCCTCCATCAGATGCGTGGCAAAGCAGTGGCGGAAGGTGTGCATGGTGGCCTTCTTGGAAAGGCCGGAGTTCTTATTGACCCGCCGTACGACCAGGCTCACCGTTGCAGTAGAAAGGTGTGTGCCTGCCTTTTGGCCTGGGAAAAGATACTCTCCTTTTGGACGGGCTGTTTTGAAATACTCGCGCAGTAGAGCTAGCAGACTTTCCCCGAGCATGACATAGCGGTCCTTTTTGCCCTTGCCGGAGCGAATGTGGATGCGCATCCTCTTGGAATCGATATCGTTGATGCGAAGGGCGCACACCTCCGAGATCCTTAGACCCGCTGCATAGGCTGTGGCAATGATTGCTTTGTATTTGACCGAGCGGATCTTCTCAAAAAAAGAGAGCACTTCTTCTTGACTTAAAATGACCGGGAGGACCTTCGGACGTTTGGGGTGGGGGATGTTTTTGACCACCTCTGGCCGCTTCAGAGTGACAGAGTACAGAAATTTAATGGCATTAACGTACTGATCCTGAGTAAATGGGGAGACTTTCCGCTTGGCAAGATGCAAGAGAAACTCTCGGATCTCTTGTTCCCCCATCTCTTCCGGGGATCTCATAAAGTGTCCTGCAAAGTTGAGTGCACATCGAAGATAGCCGCTTCGAGTGTGCGGGCTGTAGCCCTTCAAAATCAAATCCTCTCGCATCCTCTCGTATAGCTTTCCCATAGTTTTCTCCTCTTGGGATGGGGTTAAGATCCTTTGGAGGGAAAGCTAAGCTTAAGCAGGCGAGTATACGAGGTAAAAGGATGATCTCGATGATCATTGAGGTATGTAGAAACCACTACGAGGAGGGAAGGAAGCGAAATCGCTGGGAGCGGCCCCACGCGAAGCGTTTAGTTCATGATTTCAATATGTTAACTCGTGTTGTCGCACGAGCAGGCCTGATGCCGCTAACTTAACGGATATGTCCTGCAGGGAGCCTGATCGTCGGTAGGGCATCACATGGATGCGACATAGAATTGTGCATTACCGGGAAAGAATCCATGGCGTTTTCATAGAAGAACGCGTGCCGGATATGTTGCCTGATCTGCCGGACATCGGGTACGTTGTTGTTGGTAACCGATTCTACATACCGGATGAATATTCCGGGCCTGCGTGATAGAAGTGGGGGGAGGCAAAGGCGCTGCATTTACGGAGTGAGGAGGCTGGAATGATAGATGACAAACAGAATGAGCGGCTGGATTCTACTCTGGAGCAAGGGAAAAGCGAACTTGACAAAGCGGTGGCGGACGCGAGTGAAACAGGGAGGACCGAAGCGTTGGCGCTCGGCTATGTTGAGCTTATCGAAATCATTCTAACCGCACGGCGCGTAGACTTTCGTGTAGATCCGGAGTCTTATTACAACATTTATGAAGCCTATCGGACAAAAGGTGAGAATATACCCGATCCGGCATCCAAGATCTTTTTGGGAAGACTTGCCAGGCTCGATCAACCGGGTATGTATTTTAGAGGCAAAAGGACTCACTTTTTACAGAGCTGGTGCTTAGGTTTCTGGGAAGCCATCAACACCGCTGCCAGGAAACTCGTGGAAGGTTCGATCATACCCCCACAGGAGTATCGCTAGCGCAGCATTGTAAACACTGGATTCCCGCCTTCGCGAGAATGACGAATAAAGGTTTTTAGCCTAAGACAATTTAGTTGACAATGTGCCAGGATTTCCACGAGATTGCCGGCTATCGCGACGGCACTTTAACGATCACCGGCTCAATCTCGAGTTCGCCTCTCAATTGGGTCATCAATTTGGTAGCTCTGGAAACGCTGCCGACCGGTTGAAGCTGAATGACGAAAACCTTTCCGAGTACCAGGTGCTTGCGGGTCTTGACGACTGCGTTGTGGCCGTTTCCCTTGAGGCGGGCTTTTATCTCCTCGGCCTCCTCCTTGTCCACAAACGAGCCAAGCCGGACCATGTATCGATAGGCTTGCGACTTAGGCTCCCTGGCGGCGCCTCCCTGAGTTGGGGCGCCCCCATCGTCGGGGACCGGAGCTTTTTTGGCCGCAGGCGCCTGAGTGTTTCCCGGGGTCTGCCGCTGGACCGGGGCGGGCGGCACTATTTCGGAAACACTTTTTTCATTGCCGGTTGCCCGGACCACAGGAATGGATGGCTCCGGTTCGGCCTTGAGCGCTACCTTAACGGTTGGGGCGCCTCCATCGTTGGGGACCGGAGCTTTTTTGGCCGCAGACGCCTGAGTGTTTCTTGGAGTCTGCCACTGGACCGGGGCGGGCGGCACTATTTCTGAAACACTTTTGTCACTGCCGGTCGCCTGGACCTCAGGAATTATTGGCTCCGGTTCGGCCTTGAGCGTTACCTTAACGGGTGGGGGGGGGCCATCGTTGGGGACCGGAGCTTTTTCGGCCGCAGGCGCCTGAGTGTTTCCCGGAGTCTGCCACTGGACCGGGGCGGGCGGCACTATTTCGGAAACACTTTTTTCATTGCCGGTTGCCCGGGCCTCAGGAATGGATGGCTCCGGTTCGGCCTTGAGCGCTACCTTAACGGGCTGGGCGTCTGCGCGTTTCTTCACCGTCTCAGCCGCCGGCGGGAGCGCCGGATTTTTCGCACTGAAGATTTCCGTCCTGCGGGGTGGAATTTCTTTAGGCATGAAGAGGGCCATCGAGGCGAGCACGGCCAGTCCCAAAAACCCAATCAGGGCCGGGTACAAAGCAAATTCCCACCTGAGGGAAATTTGCGGTCGCACTCCACGCAAATCTTTGATCACCTCTTTGATGATCTTCCCATCCACGGGGTTGCGCTGATACCCAAAGGCAGTGATAAGCGCATTGTCGCACACGACATTAATTATGCGTGGAATTCCACGAGCTTCTTTGACAATACGCTTCAGAGCGTCTTTAGTAAAAACCTGGTTGTGAAATGAAGATGCTTTCGTAAGCCTGTGCTGGATATAAGCATGACTCTCGTCCGGCTGCAAGGCGCCAATGCGGCAACTGCTCGCTATTCGCTGCTTGAGCTCTCTCAACTCAGGCAGATTCAATTTGTTTTCGAACTCCGGTTGGCCGACGAGTATTACTTGCAGCAGTTCTTCGCTCGACTCCCGATTCGACAGCATCCGGAACTGCCCAAGAGTCTCGACAGGCAGGTTCTGCGCCTCATCGATTATCAGTACAACCCTGCGGTCGTTTTTGTATTCATCGTGAAGATAAAGGAAGAAGCTGTCAATGAGGTCCGGGAGGTCCTTATCGACAGCCGGAATATCAAGCTCGGAAACGATCTGCAGCAGCAGTTTGCCGAAGGAAAGCGCCGCGTTGAATATATATACGATCCTGATTTTTGCCGGGTCGGTTCCCTCCAGATACGACCTCAGAATCGTCGTTTTTCCTACCCCTACCTCACCAGTAACAGCGACTAATCCCTTACGTTGTTCGACGGCGTGGCTGATCGAGGACAAGGCTACATTGTGACTTGGGCTCAGAAAAAGAAAGTCCGGATCAGGAGTGATGTGAAAAGGATTCTTTCTGAATTTAAAGAAATCGAGGTACATACCGGCCCCTCGGTTTTTAGCTGTAATAATCCTTTACGTTATACTCTATGCATCTGAACCGTATTTAGGGTCGAATTCTGCCTGAAAGAAGTTCTTAAACCCCAAATACCTGCAAGACTATAAGATTGCCCAATCGGACTTGCAAGTGATAGATCAATAAGACAGGTTTTGCCAGTTGCAGGACATACTCTACAATTCGTTGGGCCGCATCAGATTGATTATAGTCCGGAGCAGCTCATTAAAATAAAATGGTTTTTCAATGTATGCTTGAACTCCCATCTTCATTGCTTCCCGCTTGATCCGCAGATCATCACATCCGGTTATCAGAACAAATGGAGTTTCAGGATACATGTATGAGACGTAGCGGAAAAGATCGAGGCCGGATTCTTCCGGCATTCTGAAATCCGAAACGACCACATCATACCCGGAACTTTTGAGACGATCGCGAGCCTGTTCTGCACTAATGGCCAGATCATTTTCAAGGCCGGCAGATTCCAGACATTGTCGCATCAAGCGCAAAAAGTCCTCATCATCATCGACCATCAGGATTCTAGCGATGGCTTTTTATCCTTTCATTGAGAACCACGCTCCGGTTCACAATTTTCGAGGGACGGCAGTCCGATGATGCGTAAGAAAACATTTCGGAGTATTTGGGCATCCAGCTCAGGCGTGAGAGATACCGAACCGGCGTATCTACCCGAGCCATTTCATCAAGCTCAGATATTGCCTCCGGTCTCGGTTTAGCGGGCGCCCCCGAGTATCTAAGGCGGAAACAAATCAAAAGCAACTAGCGTACCAACCTTCGAAATAGTCCCTGGCCTTGATCTATGAGGTAAGGATCGGACTCGATTGCAGGTTTTCACCGACAATAGTGTAGTTCTTTTACTGCACGCTGGATTTTCAGCAGCTATGACATTGAAGCCATTGCCCGGATGGTGTGGTCAATATCTTCGGGCGTGTTGAAAATTCCCGGGCTGAAGCGGATGGCTCCACGATTGATGGTCCCGAGATCCTCGTGAACCAATGGGGCGCAGTGGAGGCCCACGCGCACCGCGATATTGAAATCGCCGTCCAGGATGGCCCCGGCGTCTTCCGGATTGACGTCGTCGACATTAGCCGTGAGCACGGCAACATGGCTGGACAGGTCCCCGGCACAATACATCTCGACATGCTCGAGACCCGAAAGACCGTCCCGCAATCGTTTCAGCAGCGCCATCTCCTCGCTGTAAATGGACTCCATCCCCTTTTTCATGATGTAGTCTATACCTGCCGAAAGCCCCATAACGCCGATCAGGTTTATGGTGCCGGCTTCAAGACGCTGGGGGAAAGCCTCCGTGTGGAGCGGATTTCTGGAATCGACCCCTGTTCCGCCAAAACGGCTGGGCTTTATATCCAGATCGGGGCAAACCGCCAGGCCGCCTATTCCCGTAGGTCCAAACAGTGCTTTGTGGCCCGTAAACGCTACTGCCGATACGTTCCATGCCGTCATATCGATGGGAATTTTTCCGGCGCTTTGCGAGGCATCGATGATGAGCGGGATGGCGCGTTCCGCGCATACCCGGCCGATTTCCTTCACCGGCTGAACGGTGCCAAGCACATTGGAGGCGTGCGAAACTACCACAAGGCGGGTATTTCGTTTTACTTTTCGGTCTATTTCGTCGGGATCGACAAAACCTTTGCCGTCAAAGCGAACGAGGTCATATGAAATCCAGCCTAGTTCCCGAAAGTGATGAAGAGGCCTCAAAACGGAATTATGCTCCAGGCGCGTGGAAATCACATGATCCCCGGGTTGGAGCAATCCGTTGAAAGCGATATTCAGCGCATCCGTTGCATTGGCCGCAAAGATAACCCGATCTGCATCGGGGGCGCCAAAAAAGAGGGCCAGTTGCTTTCTCGCGCGCTGGACAAAATCTTCCGCTTCCAGGGCCAGATCGTAGCTTCCTCTCCCGGGAGATACTCCCATCTTTATGTAACCCTGGAGCATCCTGTCCAACACCTCACGGGGTTTGGGGAAGCTTGTCGCAGCATTGTCGAGATATATCAATCGGTCGCTCATAGAGATAACGCCATTTCAAAAACACGACTTGGGGTTGGGCAGCCCGGCCAGCCTTCGGGCCCCCCGCCTGATGCCGCCGGGAAAAAGAGACTCGATTTCACCCAGGCTCAAGCGGGTGCCTTCTTTCAAATGGCGATTCATCGGCGCGCGTCCGTGATAGAAATAGTATTCCCTGATAAAGCGGAGTACTTTCCAGTGGACCTTGGTCAGGACCTCGAGACCGCTCTCCCTTGCCAGAATCCTTGCAACTTCTTCGTTCCAATCATCGGGGTCCCAGAAGAAACCATCCCAATCGAAGTAGATTTCCCGGCCGGCCACAACTCGAGCCTCCCGGCCAAGATCGTCTAAAAGCTTTTCGCGTTCTTCTTGTGCTGTCATCACCGATTATTCCGAATAGCTATTGGACGCCGGCCAAAGCCGCCTTTATCTTCGCGGGGGTGGCCGGCAGTTCGCGGATCCATATTCCGCATGCGTCCTTGATGGCGTTGATTATAGCAGGCGCAGTCGACGTCATGGACATTTCGCCCACGCCTGTCGCGCCCAGTGTCCCCCGTGATCTCGTAGTTTCATGGATTATTGTATCCATTTCGAATGCCGTTTTCATGGTAGGGAACTTGAATGTGACCCAATCCTTTGTCTTGCCTGCAATATATTCTTCTCTGAGCGCATATCCGACGCCCATGTCCGCCCCACCTTCAACCTGCCCGGTCAGGTTCTTCGGGTTAATAACCGGACCGGCATCCACCGCGGTTGTCATTTTGAGCACTTTGACTTCGCCGGTCTGCGTGTTCACTTCCACTTCCGCCACCTGGACGGCGTGAACCTGCGACTCAAAAGAGGGACCTTGGCCCGTTTCGGGGTCCAAAGGAGCAACTTCGACGGCTCTCTTTTCACCCAGAAAGCGCGTTGGCGCTCCAGCTTTTTTCAGTGCTTCGTATGTCTTCGAACCCGCTTCGTCCATTGCAATTTTCAACTTTTGCAGGGCATCGACAGTGGCCCCTCCAACCATATAGGTGACGCGGCTCCCGGAGGCGGGACCGGAAGCCGTAGTTCTATCCGTATCCCGGGTAACGACGCGAACTTTGGTCAGCGGCAAATCCAGCACATGGGCGGCAAGCTGGCTGAGCATGGAATCGGTCCCTTCACCCGGGTCGGCCGCTGCCGCATAAACAGTGACACAGTCATCGGAATCCAGCTCTACGGCCGAGATGGCCTTATCGCCCGGCATGGCGATCCCGAAGGCGGCAGCGCCCAGCCCTACACCCCGCCGAACAATGCCGTTCTTATGTCCGGCAGCCTCATTTCTGGCGCGTTCGTAAGCGGGTCTCACGGCCTCGCACAGTCCGGGGAACGGCCATTCCCGGGCTACATGTCCCGTCGCCTTGGTCTGGCCGGGCTTGAGCGAATTGCGCAATCGGAATTCAAGCGGATCGATGTTGAGCTTCTCTGCCAGCATATCCATCGCACACTCCAGGGCGAAGTGCATTTGCGGCGGTCCGGCGCCTCGCGCGGCTGAACCCCACGGATTATTGGTATAGAACAGCTTCGCCATCGCCCTGATATTGGGAATATAGTAGGAACTGGAAAGCATATGCAATCCACGGTTGATAATCACGTTACCGATGGAATTATACGCCCCGTTGTCAACAACGGCATCCAACGCAAGAGCAGTCAGCTTCCCGCCGCTGTCGGCTCCGAGCTTGATATTCATCTCGAATGGATGACGTTTGCTGGTAATCAGCATAGATTCTTCCAGGCTTGGAATAAAGCGCACCGCCTGTTTGAAATGAAGCGCAGCAGCGGCCGCAATTCCTTCCGTAATGATTTCAAGCTTGATGCCGAACTGTCCGCCGGAATAAGCCTCTTCATACCGCATATTTTCCCAATCCAAAGCCTCCTGAAGAGTAGCCAAATGGAGATGGATGTTGATGCTCCGCCCAATGACCACCAGGACGGCATCCTCGCCTTCGCCTTCGAGAAACGCCACACTCGCTTCGGGCTCCAGAGGGGCCTGATGATTGATCTGAGTCCTGAATCCGCTTTCGACCACCGCTACGGACTCTTCGAACGCCTTGTCCGCATCACCTTTGATAATGGGTTGCTTGTAGCAGAAATTGGGCCGGTCCGGATGAATCCGCGGTGCGCCGGGAGCCATGGCATCAGTCGGAGATGCCAAAACGGGGAGCGGCTCATAATCCACTCGGACTGCTTTAACCGCAGCCAGGGCCTGTTCACGGGTTTTGGCAGCAACCACTGCCACTGCATCCCCCAGGAGTTGCACTTTTTCGCGGCAGATGATCGGCCGGTCGGCGATTATGTATTTGAGACGATTTGTTCCCTTGATGTCCTCCGCAGTCATGACGCCTGCGACACCCGGCATATTTTGCGCCGTTGAAGTGTCGATGCCCCTGATGATTGCGTGTGCATACGGGCTTCGAACCACCGCCAGTTCGAGCGCCCCGGGCATTTTGATGTCTGCGGTAAATTCGGCCGTGCCGCAGGCCTTGGCCATTGCCGAAGGACGTGGGTGGGAGACTCCCATTTTAGGGCCGTCGGGTTTGGGCCTGATTCGATCGGGGGTGATTTCCCCCAGGAGAAACCTGCCCGCAAGCTTTACCGCATCTATAATCTTGACGTACCCGGTGCAGCGGCACAAATTTCGGCGGAAAGCCTCCTTGATTTCTTCGGTACTTGGATTCGGATTGGTTTCCAAAAGTGCTTTTGCCGCCATGATCATGCCCGGAGTGCAGAATCCGCACTGGATAGCCCCAGACAGTACGAACGCTTCCTGGATAAGGTGTGGGTTGTCCGGGGTTCCCAAACCTTCCACGGTGATTATGTCGGCTCCTTCCATGTCACCCGTCTTGACTAAACACGAGCGCACAGCCTTCCCGTTCACGATGACCGTGCACGCTCCGCATTGTCCTTTGCGATCGCAGGATTGCTTCACGCTCGTAAGACTATAGACACCCCGGAGCGTATCGATCAGCGCCAGGTTCGGGTCGACAACCACCTGTCCCTGACGGCCATTCACCTGAAGGTTGATTTTCTTCACAATTTTCCTCCAATCCATTATTAACTTTTCGCGAAGATACACGGCAACTGCGGAGAATTTCAAATTTCGGAATTTCGAGGTCGAACTAAGATGATAACCCGGTTTCTAAGGATAAAGGATAAATGTTAAAAACGCACGCCTTATTTGTGCTTAAAAGCACATTCTTGCCCAAAATAATATCTCTGAGCCAATCCTGGAGCTCAAGCGGCTCGGATTCGCCATCCATTCCGGAAATCCAGCGCCCCTTTGCCCTCGCGCCTGGTTCGCGCTGTAAAACATCAACAAAGTCCCAGCTACCGATGGGGAGGACGTGTGTAGTCATATCCATAACATCGTTTCCCGTTTTTTCTTAGGGGAAAAAGGGATCG
Organism: uncultured delta proteobacterium; assembly: GCA_963741035.1. Taxonomy (GTDB): domain Bacteria; phylum Desulfobacterota; class Syntrophobacteria; order Syntrophobacterales; family Syntrophobacteraceae; genus SbD1. The sequence goes on along the minus strand of CAVUGX010000049.1, from coordinate 64,074 downwards.
CCTCCTGATTTTCGGAGACCTCGATCGTGAAGGCGTCGAAACCTGAAGAGGCCCTGTGTTCGGCCACCGTCCCCCGGGTGGGATTAATACCGGGTTGCGTTCAAGACCGGGCGGGGATAAACCCGGCCCCTACAGCATCGTCGCACGGTTCTTGCGTAGGGGAAGGCTTTATGCCGTCCCGACCGACAACTCGCAAAATCCTGTAATCTGTTCGGGGGGGCGTGGTTGATCTTTAGCACTCGATTTGAACGCAACTCCATATAAGAGTTGAAGTCCGTCCGGGGCGAGCTGGCCTGGGCACCGTACAGTCATGATCCACTGACGTCCGTCTTGGTGATCTGGCCCACGGCGAAGATCGGGTGGTTGTCTTTGCTACCGGTGAGAACCTCGAGGCCGGAAAAGCACGGGGGATAAATGACATTGCCTTCCGCAAAAGAAAGAGGATGTCGATACCCGGGTGCTGAAAAGCACCCGGGTTTATAATAAGCTCGGAAACTTTCGGGCCGGCATCGAAGCCGGCATGTGCCGAGTCGGGGGTGGCGCTGACTTGCCCGGTACTCGCACAGTGCGGTGCCGGGTATAATCAGCGTGTGTTGGCTCAGTCCTGAAGGGTTGCGCTGATACGCTCGCGGACCTGATCGGCAATCACCGCGGCGATCAGTAAAACGCCTATGACCACGGTTTGCAGATAGGATTCGATGTGTGCCAGGTTCATCCCGTTCTGGATCAGACCGATGAAGAGGGCTCCAAGAACGACGTTTTCGACTCGGCCGACCCCGCCGCGCAGGCTAACCCCACCGATAACACAGGCGGCTATGGACTCGAGGGGCATGGAAGCGCCAATATTGGCTTCCCCGGTATCGATGCGCGCCGTAAGCAGGAGGCCGGTTACGGCGCCCATGAAACTGCAGAGCACATAGGCCATGAACAGGTTGGCCTTCGTGTTGATCCCTGAAAGACCTGCCGCCTTGATGTTGCCTCCCACCGCGTAAAGATACCGGCCCATCCTCGTCCAGTAGAGAAACACGACCATTATCAGGACCAACGCGACGGTAATATAAATGGGAACGGGAATCCCGAGAAAATGGCCGAATCCGAACAATCCGCTGAAAGCCCGGGGCATGCCGTAAACCGGGACCCCGCCCGTCATGAAAAGGGCGATGCCGAAGCCGACCGATGCCATTCCCAAGGTCATTATGAACGGAGATACGTTGAATACGGCCACTCCGATGCCGTTCACGACCCCTATGCCGAGGCCGGAAGCAAGGCCCGCGGCCATGCCCAGGGTCATGGACAAAGTGACCGTTTCAGGAAATGCCGTATTAGCCATGGCCATCACCGTGGCGGTAACCACTGAGGTGACGGCCACAATCGTTCCCAGCGAGAGATCGAAGCCGCCCGTCAAAAGGGCCAGCATTTGCCCCATGGATACAATCACCAGATACGTCGATTGACGGCCGACATTGATCAGATTTCCGCTGGTGAGGAAATTATCTGATATCCAGGTAAATATGACAACAGCCGCAAGCAGCAAAAGAGGCAACACCCCAAGCCACACAAACCCCCTTTTGATGAGTTCGCCAACCTTGGGCATGGCTCTCTGCTTCTTGTCGATGTTCATACTGCTACTCTTTTTTATAATGGATTCAGACATGGTTCCGATCGTCTCTCAACATCCAGCACAGCTTCCGGCGCGTAACGTTTCAACGGGTTATAATTCTTAAGTTTCGGCTCGCAGGTTTGGGCGCCTACCCTATGGCAGCCTTAAGCTTGCTGCCGTTATCCCAGGCAACGTCCTTCTCGAAAAACCGCCTGAGCACGTTTTCTTCGGTTATTTCGCTGCCTTGAAGCTCAGCGTTTAGCATGCCTCGGTACATTACGTAGGTCCTGTGGGAGAGATGGAGGATTTCGGGAAGGTCTGAAGATACCAACAGCACCGCAGCCCCACCCTCACACAGGTCCCGAATGAATTCGTAGATTACCGCGCGAGCCCCGACATCGACTCCAATCGTAGGCTCGTCGAAGATAAACAGCTTAACGTCACGGGTCAGAGTCCTTGCCAGCAACACTTTCTGCTGGTTACCCCCCGAATAGTTGTCAACTCTTCGTTCCGTGTCGGGCGGATTCAAATTCAGACATTTCGTGATGTCCCTGACCACCTGCTTCTCCGCGCCGCGCCGAAGCAGGACGCGCCCCGTGAAACGCTTCAATCCAAGAGAGGGAAGGATCACGTTCTCCCGGACACTCCTGATCATGACCAATCCTTCTTCGCGCCGGTCAGGGGGCACATAGAACATGCCTCTGTCGAGCATCCTGCGTGGTCCGAAGCCGGTAGTGTCCTGGTTATCGAAGATGATCCTTCCTCCCGCAATGGCCTCGATGCCGAAACAGGCCCGTGCGAGCTTTGATTTACCCGCTCCCACTAATCCGGCAAGACCGACGATTTCCCCTCGGCGAACGGCAATAGAAACGTTTTTGACCGTCCCGTTGATGGTCTTCAGCCCTTCGACCGACAGCATGACATCCGAGGGCCTATGGTTAATCTTCGGGAAAATATGATCGATGACCCGGCCGGTCATGAGCTGGACCAACTCATCGTCGGTAACGCTCCCGGCTTGGACTGTCGCGATGTACGCGCCGTCCCGCAAAACGGTGATCCGGTCCGCAATCCGTTTGATCTCACCCATGCGATGAGTGATGTAAATGACGCCGACGCCGTCGGCCTTGGCCTGTTCGATCAGAGCGAACAACCGTTCTGTTTCCCGTTCGGTCAAAGAGGCTGTGGGTTCATCGAGAATGAGGACTGACAGGTCAGAGCGAAAGGCTTTGGCGATCTCCACCATTTGTTGCTCGGCTCGGGAAAGACTTCCCGCTTTCTGATCGGCCCTCAGTGGAAAACCGAGTTTGCTCAGCATCTCCACCGCACCCTGATGAAGTTCCCCTTTTCTCAATATACCGAAAGCAGAGGTTTCAGCTCCCAGGTGCAGGTTTTCCTCCACCGTCATATCCGGCACCAATGAAAACTCCTGGAACACCGCGCTTATGCCGAGTTCGCGGGCGTCCTGCACCGAGTGAAGCCGGACATCCCTGCCTCGAAACTTGATCTTTCCTTCCGTGGGGCGCAAGGCGCCCGCAATAATGTTGATGAGGGTCGATTTACCTGCGCCGTTTTCGCCAAAAAGGACGTGTACTTCCCCGGCCCTGAGATCGAAATCGATGCGGTCGAGCGCAAGGACTCCGGGGAAGCGTTTCGTAACGGACTCGAGTTGCAGCAGGTAGGGGGCCCGGTCGTTCCGGGCCCTTTCATCGTACGCCACGGTTTTGGTTATGGTCTTTCTCATTGTCTCTTTCCTGTCCAGCAGGACGTTGAGCTTTCCTGTTCGATCCGGACTTGCTTACTCCACCTTGAAGATCGGCTTGAAATCATCCGGCGCCAGGGACGTAGAACGGTCAAAACTGTCTATATTGGATTTATCGATGACATACAGTTTCGGCCCGACGTGTTTCAGGTAGTCCTTTTTCTCGAGGATGCGCACTGCCTGGTCCACCGCGACCTTCCCCTGCACCACCGCGGAATCGGTCGGGGCCGCCAGAATCTCGCCGCGCTTTATCCCGAGATAAACACCCGGTGTGAAGTAGTAGGATATGATTTTGACCTTGCCTTCCAGACCGCGCTCTCGAAGGACCCCAATTGCAGCCTCGGCGGTAACGGCCGTACCCACTATGTACTTGATGTCCGGGTAGGTCTGAAGAGTGTCCTCGACCAGCTTCATCTGCACTTCTTTGCCCGTATCGCCGTATTTTGTTTCGACCACTTCTACGGAGCTGTCAGCGATGGCGTCTCTGAAACCCTTGTTTCCTGCCTCAACCCAACCTGCGCCGGCAGGTCCGGGGAACCAACCGACCTTTACTTTCTCACCGCCTTTCGGATGCATCGCAGCCAGGTACTGACCGGCCTTGAAACCCATTTCACCGAATGAAACCAATGACTTGGCAGAAAGCTCGGGGGATGACATTCCGTTGATCACATCGATGACCGGGATGCCTTTCTTGCGGATTTCCGAGACCACGTTATTGAGGCCGTCGAGGGATATCGCCCCGATAATTACGGCGTCTGACCCACTGGCTGCGCAGTCCTCTATTTGAGAAATCTGCTTATTGAGGTTGGTGTAACCGCCGGCTTCGGAAAGCCGCATATCAACGCCCAACTTTTTGGCCTCATCGGCTACCCCATAGTCCACAGCCATCCAGTAGGCATCTTTCATATGGGGAAAAGAAACACAGACGCGCCATTTCTTGGATGCCTTTTCAAGGGTAGTGTAATCTTGCGTTGTTCGAGGGCTCTCCATGTTAAACGGCGGATTCCAGACCTCTATCTTGAATGTCTCGGCATGAGCCAAAGCACAACCCAACAGAAGCACCATCAAACCCGCCAGTGTTTTCGCCAAAATCGAACCAGCACGTGCCATAATCTTTCTCCCTTTTTAGTGGAAAACAGTATTGCTATCTTCGGCCGCTCGCGCGACCGCCCCCAAATCCCAACCCTCGAATTTTTCAAATGCTCATTCAGTGATCCTGCTAACGGTGATGGCCCCCATCTCCCCCATCCCGGTAGCCGGCCAGATCGCGAAGATCGGCTTGTTCTTTTTGCCCGGCAGGTCTGCCTCCGGCCGCCATAACGGCCTCGGCTTCACATGTTAGGCCACAGAGGCTTCAGGGAGCCATCCTCTGGGGTCGCTTTCGAATACAGGCGATCGAGAAACCCTGTGTGCAGATCGCCGGTCAGATATTCGCGGCTGTCCAGTATCAAGAGATTAGCCGGAATGGTGGTCTTTATTCCCTCGATCAGAAATCCCGCCAGAGCTCTCCTCAAGTGCTCGATCGCTTCAGAACGGGACTCTCCCCATGAAATAACCTTGGCCAGCAGGGGGTCATAGTAAGGTGGAACGGCGCAGCCTTCTTCGATAGCATGATCGACCCTCAGGTGCCTGCCGTCGGCCTCCGGAATTTTCAGCCTGCTGATCGTTCCCGGCGACGGACTGAACGAAAAAGGGTCTTCCGCATATACCCTGGCCTCGATGGAATAGCCTTCCAACGAAACATCCTCCTGCCTGATGTCGAGTTCTTCGCCCGAGGCGATTTTGAGCTGCTCTTCGACAATATCTATCCCCGTGAGAAACTCCGACACGGGGTGTTCGACCTGCAGCCTCGCGTTTACTTCCATGAAATAAAAACTGCCGTCCTCGGATCGCAGAAACTCCATCGTGCCCGCTCCCTGGTAGCCCATGGCCTTCACAAGGTTTGCGGTGTGCCGGAAAAGTGTCTCTCTGTCCTCTTTTGTGACCACGGGCGAGGGCGATTCCTCAATGATCTTTTGATACCGTCTCTGGATCGAACATTCTCTTTCGCCCAGGCAGACGCAGTTGCCGGCTCGATCCGCCAGAAACTGGACCTCTATATGTCTGGGCGCGGCGATCAGTTGCTCGATATAGCTCTCGGGATGGCCGAACGCCATCAGGCCGATTCGCGACATCCGCTCGAAGGCCTCCTTTGCCTGCCCGTCTTCTCCGATCTGTTCGATCCCTTTCCCTCCACCTCCTTTGTCGAGTTTCAAAACAAGCGGATACCCATGCTCCGAAGCAAAGCGGATTATATCCTCCCCGTTTTTTGTGATCTCAACGGTTCCCGGTACGACGGGGACCCCAGCGTCCGTTGCGATCTTTCTGCAGAAGCACTTCGAATCGATCTCGGCCAGTACTGAAGGCGGCGGTCCCACCCAGGTGGCGCCGGCGGAGACCACCGCATGGGCAAACAATGAATTTTCAGACAAAAACCCATACCCCGGATGAACGGCATCGGCCCCTGACTTCTTCATCGCCTCGAGTATGGCCTCGATGTTCAGGTAGCTCTTGATCGGATTTGCCGGACCAATGTGGTGGGCCTCATCGGCTTGTTTGAGATACGAAAGATTCTTATCGGGATCTGAGTAAACGGCAACCACGTCGATACCGAGCTTCCGGCACGTCTTCATTACCCTGACCACTATCTCGCCACGATTTGCAATCAAGAGTTTCTTAATCACGGACATTTGCTTCCTTCTACGATTTGAAACGCGTACAGACTCCGGCTATGTTTCCAAAACGATCATGGGACTGTCGATCTCCATTTCATCCCATTCCTTGACGAGTATTGTTTTCACAGTCCCGTCCACGGCAGACGTAACAGAGAGCTCGGTTTTCATGCAGTTGATTACGGCGACTTCCTGCCCTTTGGCGATCTTCTCACCCTCGTTTACGACTACGCGCGCCACAAGGCCGGGCATATGAGCTTTTACGATAACCTCCATTATTAGATCCTCCATTTTCAGACTATGCTTCCGGGATCGCCCAGTTTCTTCAGTGGAATCCCCAAGCGAGAGAATTCCGCTTTGACCGTCCTTACTACTTCCGCGGCATTGGGCGAATCGCCGTGACAGCAAATCGTGTCGGCATCGGCGTTTATTCGCTTCCCGCTTATCGTGGTGATCTCTTTGTCACGGGCCACCATCACCGCCCGTTCAGCCACTTCCTGGGGGGACCTTGCCTTCTTCGTGCGCTCGAGTACCCAGTTCCCCTCATCGTCATAGCTGAGGTCAATGAGGATTTCGGCGCACATCTTCAGTTCGAGTTCCTTACCCCGCCGCCATATCAGCGTGTCTCTGGGAATCATGATGAACAATTGACGGTTGTATGAGGCAACTGCATCGAGATATGCCTCGGCGTATTTAGCCTCGTCTGAAACCATCCGGTACAATATCCCATGCGGTTTTACGTGCTGCATGGTCATGCCGTTCACCTTCAGGATGGCATCGAGCGCCCCAAGTTGACACAGAGTATCGCTCCTCAATTCTTCGGGCGTAATATCGAGTCTTCTGCGCCCGAAGCCGCGTATATCCTCGAGCCCGGTGTGGGCGCCCACGGCGACGCCATACTGTTTGGCCAGCTCGACGGTGGTGGTCATGACAAGAGGGTCGCCGGCGTGAAAACCACAGGCAACGTTGGCCGAGGTGATATATTTCATGACCTCTTCATCGTTGCCCAGCTTGTATCTGCCGAAGCTTTCTCCCATGTCTACATTAAGGTCCATTGCAACTCACCTCTTTCCGAAAATCAGGACAAAGACTTTGTAGACAGCCATCCCCTCTGTTCTTTGCGCGCCTGGACAGCTTCTTCCTGCGTGCAATACGCGAACTTGACAAAGTCGCGGCCGGGCGTTGCCTGCCCTATTTTCCAAAGATCGGCATAGATAACTTGCTGAACTACCATATAGCCGCCCAGGGTCGGTCCATCGGCGATCAGCAAAATGGGAGTGTTCCCGCAGATGTTGACAGCGCCCCGAATAGGATAGGCGTGGTCCAGTACGTTGGAGGGGTGGCTTCCCGCGACTCCTCCATCTTTTCTTGCAAAAGCAAGGTCCTTGGCCTCCGCCAGACGAACGGCCGACCGGTTGGAGTTGAGCTGGACCTTAAAAGAATTCGCGAAAAGGTAATCCATGCCCTCCTCAGTCAAATAGTCCGGGACGGAGTTCGGACCGGGGATGGCTCGCAGCACCCATTCACGTGAATATTTCGGCGCGGCCTCCGGCTTTACCTTGCGGCCTTTGAGAGCCTGGATGTCGCAGGATGGAGCACCGAATTTCAAAACGTCGCCCGGCGCAAGCTTGCGTCCTTCGAACCCGCCATAGCTCCCGAAAAGACAGGTCGATTTACTGCCGAGGTAAACCGGAACGTCAATCCCTCCGGCGACGCCAATGTAGGACCGGAAACCGAACTCGCTGAAATGCGAGAACTTGATCGTGTCGCCTTTTTTTACCGGGACTGCTTGCCACATGGCGATGGATTGGCCGTTCAATGTGGGCTTCATGTCGGTGCCGGTCACGCTGATAAGCGCGTCGGCTCCAAACTCCGCTTCGAAATATCCTCCTGCGATCTCGATCCCAGCCTCGCCTGCCGGATTCCCGACCAGCAGATTCGCGAACCCCAGGGCGACATTATCGAAAGCGCCGGAAGAGGCCATTCCGTTGTCCAGGTAGCCTATTCTTCCCGGCCAGTCTTCAACGACTGTTTCAATTCCACCGTTTATGATCTTCAACATCTCGTCTGCTCCTGGCTAGATCGTTTATACTCTCGGGGCAACTTTCGTTCCTGCTTCCTGTTTGGCGAGAAGCTCCTTCACCTGCATCTGGACATCTGCCGAGTTGTAGAAATCGAGCCAATCCTTTACGGCGAATCGAGCGGGTTTGATATCGTAGACGTAATCGGTTGCCTCATGGACATGCTTATAGATATCAAGAACTTCCGGTTCGCTTACCTCATGGAACCTGATCCTGTCCCCTGCCTTGAAAAACGTGGGGCTCTCCTTGAAAAGCGGGTGCTTCTGAGCGAACTGGAAAATTGGGATCGTCCTGCCGAAAAGCTGGTAGCCGCCTCCCGTAGGCGTGGGGTAAACATATAAGCAGGGACCGCCGATGCCTACGGTCCCCTCCGGGGTCCAGGTTCGCGGCGGGTTGTACTTCGGCACCACGATGGCGTACCTCGGGTCCAGGGGCCAAAAAAATCCCCCACCCGGCCAGAAGCCGTTTCCACTGTTGTACCATTCAGTGCCGCAGACCATTCGCTTGATTTCGGCAACTGAAACTCCATTGCAAAGCGCCATGTATTCAATATTGTAGCCGTTGATCGCGTTTGGGGCTTCCGGCCTCACTTCTTTCAGGTACTTCGCCACCGCTTTCTTTGTTTCACTGTCCTCAAAAGCGATGGGCAAAGAGATGACGCGCGAGTCGAATACGATGTCTTCGACATGTGCAAGCTTCTCCTCCGCTTCCTTGATTTGAGCGATCAAATCCTTGGCGGACAGGACCTCCGGATCGAAATGAAACAAATTTGTTCGGATTCCCGGTACAGTTTCAAACAACCCTTTGATCTTTTTCCCCTTAACGGCTTCATTGATAGTAAGGGTCCTGAAGGAATCGACCAGATTGAATCTCGGGTTTGCGCCGTATTCAATCTGGAGGAAACCGTCTCCTGCCTGCCGGAACAACACCTCGGGCCTGGATTCGGCTTCTGCAAGTTCATCCAGTATGACAGCATATTTATTCTCACTCATCTTGCACCTAACCTCCCGTTGGTGGGTCTTTATGAAAGGTCCGTTCCAAACTCCTGATCCGCAAGGCGGCGTGGAACTCCAGAGATGATGCGTCAATTCTCTTTATGGCAATGATCATGCCCGGAAGCCCCGTAGACGTAAGAAACCATGTCCCTGGGCAACCTGGCGCAGATGATCTTTTCCATGATCGTATCCGCCCGTCCTGTTTCAAACACGGCGACCAGCAACATCTTCCCCCTGTCCGTATCCTCAAAGGTCAGTACGTCCAGGATGGGCAGATTCAGTCCACCCAGGGCGGCATACAATCCGATCCAGGCATTCTTCTCGTTCAGCCCGTCTTTTTCGAAGATCACGTAGCTGAAGGCAGGGTCCAGCTTCTTCTTGATCATTTCCAAGGTGGACAATTCAGGGCGCCCTTTTTTCTTAATTATTTTTACGAAAGGCCGGCTAGACATCGTAGTTTGGAGTGCGCGAGGCGCTTTTTCGAATATGAAGTCGAGCTTGTGGAACCTCTCGGTACAAAATTGTGCTTTTAGTCACTGAGACTCACACCATATAACCTTTCATATCATGCTCCCGGGTCTAATGAGTTCGCCCGCACGCTTCCGTAAGAGAACTAATGCCACGTTGTGGAACCTTGATACAAATTTGTTCCTTAACTACTCTAAGAACTCTTAGCCCGGAACGCCACTTATGCTGCTTTTACGCAAGATCCCGGTCTTTGATTAAGGTTGAGCAATTCACGTGCCACTTGGGTCATAAAGTCATGGAAGCATACGGAACATGGATCGAGGGTAGGGAAGGTCGATTTCACCTGCAAAGCGTGTGATTCACTTATGACTCTGAGGTTTTACATATAATGGCTAAAACTAAGGTTCTAGGAGCGATACATTATCGAATCTCACGTGTAAAACTAATCTCTGGCCTGATTTCAAGTCTCATGGCTCCTCTTGTGATTCGTAGGTGAATCAAGGCGGCCCAGTCCGTGTTTTCTAAGCTTGCGAACAACCGTAGGCTGACTCACTCCGAGGTAGCGCGCCAACTCCCTCGTTGTGCTGCAAAGCGAAATCGCCCTTTGCAGCGTCGTCCTTTCGGTATCCATGACAGCCCCGGACAGCCCCGGCTGGCCCGGCCCGGCATCCGGGACCTCCTGGCGGCCGCCACCGGCGATCTCAATCAGGGACTCGTCAAGGACGTCGCTATCGCTCAGAAAAACCGCCCTCTTTATCATGCTCCGCAGCTCGCGAACGTTTCCGGGGAAAGGATAGGACAGAAGAAAATCGAAGGCCGCAGGTGAGACCTTCTTCTTCACCCCCAACGAGCGGTTATATTTATTGAGAAAGTAGCGGACCATCTCGAAAATATCTTCCGTGCGCTCGCGCAAAGGAGGAATCCGAATCGTAAAAGTGTTCAGTCTGTAATAGAGGTCACGCCTGAAACGTCCCCTGGAGACCAGTTTTTCCAGCTCCTGATTGGTTGCCGCGATAACCGCGCAGTCCACCTTTATCGGCTTCAGGCTTCCGAGACGCAACACCTGGAAGTCATCCAGATATTTAAGCAATTTGGCCTGCAGGTTGAGAGGCAGGTCGCCGACTTCATCCAGGAAAAGCGTTCCTTCCTGGGCAAGTTCGAAAAGCCCTGCTTTGCCCCCTGTACGCGCGCCGGTAAAGGCGCCTTTTTCGTATCCGAAAAGCTCTGCCTCGAGCAGGCTCTCCGGAAAGGCTGCGCAGTTTATCTGGATGAAAGGCTTTTCCGAGCGCTTGCCGTTTTTGTGAATGAACTTGGCTAAGAGCCCCTTGCCGGTTCCGGATTCCCCAAGCACAAGGATATTGGATGCGTCCAGATTGGCGAGCTTGAATGCGACTGTTACTGCTTTTCGCATATTGGGGTTTTCAGCGACTATCTCCTGCTTTTCGAGTTCGAGAACGGACAGTCCGGCGAGTTCTTCTCTATATTTTTCGCTGACCATGCGGGTCTGCTCCAGTTGATCCCGAACCCGGTTGAGTTCCGTTACATCCCGTTCGTTGACAACCACCATCGAGAGATCGCCGGTCTCGTCGAATACGGGTGTGCCGGTAACCAGGAGCGACCTCGATGTTTTGCGGACATTCTGGATGATGCTGACCTGCCTGAGGGTTTCCAGGACTTCCAGGGTTACGGATCGGTCAAAAATGCCTTCCTTCATGATATCCGAGACGTACTTTTCGACAATGTCTCCTGCATCTACGCCGTTGAGTCTTTCGGAAGCGCCGTTTATGCTGATGACCTTTCCTCTCCCGTCACAAACCCAGATGCCGTCAAAAGATGATTCGAAAACGGCTTTAAGTTCACGGTTCAGTGTCTGAGAGGATTCCAGTTCGCCTCCCGGTTTGGGCGCCGAAGCCCTCAAGCAGCATACCGCGCCGCGCGGTGCGCGGGCACGGCCGACAAGCGATATGTCGGCGCACAGATCCACCTCTCCGTGCAAAAACCGTAAATCGGCGCGGTTATTCCCCGTCTGGAGGCACTGCATCACCGATTTGCCCAGCGCAGGCACGATTTCCGTTATCCGGGCCGCAATGCGTGTTTCATCCAGGCCAAGGAGAGCGCGAGCGGCTTGATTCGAATAGGTGATGAATCCGGCCTTATCTGTTGCAAAAATTGCGATTCCCGCATTATCCAGAATTTCATCACACTTGATCGTCTTTTCCATTATTCGCCTTGCTCCCCATCCCGGCCGGCACGTCAGTGCCCAAAACGTACTGTAGTTGTTGGAAACTTCAACACTCTTAAACAGAAGATCAGCAAAAGTCTATACAGATTGCAAAACCTGTGCGCAGGAATAATCTCGAATTCTTGCGCACTTGAAATGGATGTCCTGAATTGCGCTTGTATCCACTGCCGGTTCTGTCAGGTGTATGGGGGGGAGGCCTGATGCCGCTACCTTAAAGGATATGTCCTGCAAAAAGCCTGGTCGTCGAATTCACGGCCAAGGGTGCGCATAGTTTTCCCGTGCCGATCTGTTTTTCATGCGCCGGATGCGCTTGGCGGGCATGATACAATTCTGCTTTCTTCCCGCCGGCGTTTCTATACTCCAGCAGAACAATTTTGTACTGCTGGATTGATTCAGGAAACAACCTGCCCGAGTGCAGACCTTACGATCACTTCTTCACATTTATACTCAAGGTCTTGGAACCTGATCCCCCGGGTCCATATACAGTAAGCTTTGCGGTATAGCTTCGGGGGCTGTTGTAGGTGTGAGCCGGGCTCTCCTCCGTGCTCGTAGTTCCATCTCCGAAGCGCCACAGCCAACTCGTAAAGACACCGGTAGATTCATTAGTAAAATTCACCTGCAGTGGAGCATCCCCCGACCTGGGTTCGGCGGAAAAACGCGCCTTGGGTGGAGTGTAGACCGAGATGTAGGCAGGTTTAGTACTCGTGGTTGCACCATAGGGTCCTGCCACGGTAAGCGTTACCGTGTAGGCGCCGGCCCTGTTGTAGGTATGGCTCGGATTGCGGAGTTTACTCGTACGGCCGTCTCCAAAGTTCCAGCGCCATTCTGTGATGTCTCCAACAGAGCCGCTGCTGGTAAAATGTACTGTCAGGGGTGCTCTGCCACTGGTTCTATTTGCAGCAAAATTGGCTTCAAAGACAGGTCCTTTAACCCCAACCGCCTGGAGGAGGTTCGTGACATTTACCGAACCCAGGCCAGTTACAAGGTCGTAGGCAGGTGTGCAGGAATAGCCGGGGAGGTCCTCGCCATTCCCGATGAAGCCGTTATCGCCCGAGGTGACGTCGTTGAAAACGGGGCTTGCGCCGCCCACACCGCTGTACTGAGCGTTGCCGAGCTGGTAGAAAACGCTGTTGAAGTTCCCCTGCCGCTGGCCTGCACCTTGCTCGATCAACGCCATGATGGCTGCAAAAGTAGGTGATGCGGCCGAAGTCCCGCCGACAATGACCCATGAATTGGAATTGCAGGGACCGGTAGCATTGGTGCAGGTGTAAACTCTGTAGCCTACGTCGGTGTCCGCATTAAGAGAGACGTCGGGCATGTCGCGCCGGCCATCGTTGGGGACGCCCGGGCACACCTGCCACGCAGGCTTGCCGTAAAGGCTGGAGGCGCCCCCTCCGGAGGCCAAAAAACCCCAATCGTTTTCCGCGTTATAGTTGTTCCAGGCCACCTCAGGAACGTAGCCCAGGGCCGAAGTGCCGTACGCGCCATTATCCGGGTTCCAGTAAGTTGACGCATCGCTTAGTTGCGTGCCGCCCACGGCGATATTGAAGGGGGTTGAGGCAAGGCCGTTCACAGCCTCGCCCCCTGTAGGATTGCCGTTAGCGTCGGTGCAACCGTAGGCGCCAGAGTCTCCGGTGACGACAAAGACCGTTATTCCATAAGAGGCCGCCTGCTGCCATAAGCTGTTATAGAAAGCGTTTCCGGTCGCCCCTGTATTCTGCGCCTCGCAGGTACCGAAACAATCGCTCATAATTGGAGCCAGGTTTTTGTCGACGATATATTGGGCAGACAGATCGACGCCGTCGGCGGAATTGGTCGACTTTGAGGTGATGAAATGGATAGTGGCGCCCGGCGCCACCGCCCCGGACCATTCGACGTCAAGGTCGGCCTCTGTGTCTTCATCGGACCCCAGATCGCCCGGGTCGGGTCCGTTCACGGTGATGACGGGGGGATTGTCAGGGAGTCCAAAGGTTGAGCGGAACTTATTCCACTTGGTGATGGCGCCGTTCGGGTGGGTCCGGCCCACGATGGCGATAGTCACGCCGGCGCCGTCATAACCCTGATCGTAGACATTGTTGACATCGTAAATGGCAGCGAAGTCGCCCGGGGCGAGATCGTGTGTGCCATCTGACTCAGTGTAACCGGGCTGCAACTTTGCCTCCGGCATGGGCCGGGGCGGAGTGTGCATCGCCTTGCGCTGAAAATTGTGCAGCGAAACCGGCCCGGCCACCAGATTGGTGAGCGCTCTCGGGATCGAGGGATCGGTGGAGTTGGCGTGATGCAGATTACCCTCAACGCGGTAATCGTGCATGTTAGCGTGAAAAGCGACATCAACTTGGGCCGCCGTACCAGAGAAGTTTATCCAGGTGCCGCCTCTTGCCGTCTCATCGATGGTAAACCCATGGCTGATAAGCCAACCCCTTACAGTGGCGATCTCTTCCGGGCTTCGTCCGAATCTCTTGCCGAATTCCTCCGGAGTGAGCCAGCGGCGAAAGTTCGGGGAAGAAGGGTCCAACTGTTCACCAACGAACCGATCCAGTTCTGTCTGCTTTTCAGGGGGGATCTTCAAAAGAAGGATTATTCGTTTCATCGGCAGTGAGGGGTCGGTTGGCCCAACGTCGAACTCAGGACTGGCCTTGGGAGGGATGTTTCCCTGAAGGACCACCCTGTCGTTTTCCTCGATAACGGCATTTTCAGCGGCAAAGGGTGACCTTATACCGATCGATAAGCCGGCCAATGACGCAAACCCAAAAATAATCACCGCGACGATCAGTCTTTTTATCATTCCGGTCCGTCCTTTTTTTACAAAGACATCGGCTGAGCAGATTGCATTTTCCTCCGCAATCCTTCTATTCTGCAAGCATATTGGTTCAACAGGAGAGGTTCATGACCTTAGTCTTCCTTTGTTATGAAGTGAAATCACAGTCGCACAGGCGATGTCAACCCCTGCTGCGTCCCGGGTTCCTCGCGACATCACCCTGCGAATGTTCTTATACCCTCCCCGCTTACAAAGACAGACCTGAAGGCGAAATAGTTGACGCCGCTTGATCATGAAACACGTTACAACCTGAATAAAGCGTCAACTTGACCGCCGATATATCCGGAACCGCATTCAGGGTCAGATTCTGCCCGAAAAAGTTGCTAAACGACCTCAGAGTCCTCAAAACTATACGAATTGCCAATCGAACATGCAAGTGACAGGTCAATGGGGCCGGTTTCTGTAATTTTCATCGGGAACACTGTAGCATTGTGTCGCAACAGCCATCGGAAAATGCATATAGTTAATTTGCAATCCGAGGGAAGATTTTTACTTTCAGGGAGGCAATATATATGATTTGCTGTAAAAGGCGGTAGCTTGAACGTATTTCGCCTCGATTTCGGTTCCATGGGGAGTAGACGATGAAAATTGGGATAATGGGGACTGGCGGAGTAGGAGGCTATTACGGAGGATTGCTTGCCAGGGCCGGGCATGATGTGACTTTTATCGCACGTGGTGAGCATATGGAGGCAATCCGGGAAAATGGGCTGGAGGTTAGAAGCGTCTTTGGCGATTTCCGCATTAAGCCCGCCGCAGTTACGGATGATCCGGCATCTGTCGGTCCTGTCGAACTCATAGTGTTTGCCACCAAAACTTATCACATCGCGGAGGCGGCCAGGGCAATTCTCCCCATGGTAGGTCCGGATACTGTGGTCTTGCCCCTGCAGAACGGCGTCGATGCGGCTGAGCGCATCGGTGAGATAATCGGCGCAAAGCATGTGTTGGGCGGCGCAACCTATCTATCAGCGGCGATAGAAGGGCCGGGAGTCATCGGCCAGTACAGCCGGTTTCGCCGTATCGTTGTCGGTGAGATCGACGGGGAGATCTCTGAGCGGGCAAAGTCGGTTTGTCAGGTGCTGGAGAGTACGGGGGCGACTGTAGAAGCCGTCGGCAATATTGTCCAGGTGCTCTGGACCAAGTTCATTTTTATCTCGGCTATAAGCGCGGTTGGCGGATTAACACGAGTCACGACGGGTGAGTACCGCGATCTTCCGGAAACTCGCAAGGTCCTGACCGACGCGCTCCGAGAGGGCGTAGCGGTTGCATCTGCCCGGGGAGTGTTCCTTGAGCCGGATCTGGTTGAGAAGACACTTGAATTTATTGATAGCGCTCCGGCGGATATGAAGCCGTCAATGCAGCGGGATATTGAAGCAGGGCGAAGATGCGAACTGGAATCGATGATCGGAATAATTGTGCGGCTTGCTACGGAATTAAACGTCCCCGTGCCGGTTATGACTCTGGCCTACGCAATCCTGAGGCCCAGTGAGTTGAAAGCGACAGTGAGCAGTGAACAGAAAAAAGCCGCTGAGTGCCGTGAACTGAGGGATTGAGGAATTGAAGGATTCTGCTCACTATTCACTGTTCACTGACTCAAAAGGGAGCACCTCATGGGAATGAGGGCCGTTTTCACCATTACCGCCGGCTTGTTTCTCCTTGTGACGCTTTTTTACGGCGGCCAGGCGAGCGCGGACACTTTGCAGAGCGTAACAAGGGAAGCGCTCCAGGCCTACAACGCATACGACTATGAGAAGGCCCTCGAAAAAGGTCAGCAAGCTCTTGAGCTGGCAAGGAAGTCGGGCGATAAGCAGGCCGTCGGGGTTAGTCTCGCGTTCCTTGGAGGAGTGTACTCGGATCTGGAGCAGTATGAAGAAGCGCTCGGCTATCTTGAGGAGGCGCTGGCAATCAAGAGGGAGGCCGGGGACCGGGCGGGTTTGGCTGCGGCTCTTGGCGAGGCCGGAATAGTGTATTCGAGTATAGGCCGGTATGAGAAGGCCCTCAAGTGTCATGAGGAGGCTCTGGCAATCCATAAAGAGATCGGCACCCGCAGTGACGTCGGAGGGGACCTTGCCGAAATTGGAATAGTTTATTCTTATCTCAGCCGGTATGAAAAGGCGCTCGGGTTTTTTGACGAGGCACTGGCAATTCATAAAGAGACCGGGGCGCGCAATGACATCGGAGGGGACCTTGCCGAAATTGGAATAGTCTATTCGTATCTCGACCAGAATGAAAAGGCGCTCAACTATTTTGAGGAAGCTCTGGCGATCCATAAAGAGATTAATGCCCGCAAAGACGTCGGGGAGGACCTTGCCGAGATTGGAATAGTGTATTCGAGTCTGGGCCAGTATGAAAAGGCGCTCAAGTATTATGAGGAAGCGCTGGCGATCGAAAAAGAGATCGGGGACAGGAATGGCCTCGGAAAGTCTCTCGGCAACATGGGGAATTTGTATTCGGACCTGGGCCGCAATGAAGACGCGCTCAAGCATTATGAGGAGTCGCTGGCAATCTACAGGGAAGTCGGGGACCGGCAGGGCGCGGCGATTGATCTTACCGCGATTGGATCGGTCTATTCGATACTCGACCAAAATGAAAAGGCTTATGAGACCCTGGGGGAAAGCCTGAAGATAAGCACTGAAATCGGTGCGCCGGACACTCTGTGGAGAGCGCTGTGTGAGCTCGGCAAAGCAAGCGCAAAGCTGGGAAAAGACCTCGAAGCCGTCTCTCACTATGAAAAGGCTATAGACACTATCGAGGCCATGCGGGCCGGGCTTTCGGAACAAGAGACCAAAATCATTTTCATGAGCGGAAAGATATTTGTCTACGATGAGCTGATCGAGCTCTATCAGAAGATGCACGCACAGGACCCGTCCAAGGGCTATGACAAAAAGGCCCTTGAAATATTTGAACGCAAGCAGGGGCGGGTGTTTCTCGAAGAAATGGGAAAAAGCGGTGCGAGGGACTTTTCCGGGCTTCCTGCCACAGTGAAGGAGAGTGAGACCGATTTGGAGAATCGGATGGAAAAAGCTCAGGCCGGCATTGCGGCAGAACGTTCCAAAGATGCGAAACAGCGGGATGCGGCGCGTCTTCAAAATCTGGAAGCCGGTTTGAAGCAGGTCCGGGCGGCCTACCGTACTCTTCAGGAAGAGATAAAGGCAAAGTACCCCGACTACTATGCCCTGAAGTATCCGGAGCCGGCCGGCCTTAAAGATATCCAGGAACAGGTGCTGAGCGCCGATGAAATACTGCTTGTCTACGGAGTGATGAAAGATAGCGCCTGTTTGTGGGTGATCGGAAAAAAGCGCTTCGGATTCTACCCCGTTAGTATTGGTGAAAACCAACTGGGACAGAAAGTCAACTCGTGGCGAAAGGGCGTTGCGTCGATAATAAAAATTCTAACCGGGAGAAATTCACCCCGGGAAAACGCCGAGAGTGTCGATGCCGGCATGAAGGCGGTGAGCAATGAGGGGCATGAACTCTATGAACTGTTGATTCCAAAAGATGTGAGGGCGGCCCTCTCGGGGGCCAAGACGCTTTACATTGTTCCTTCGGGCCCCCTCTACGGCCTGCCGTTTGAGGCCCTGGTTTCCCGTATGGACGGGGAAATCCCCCGCTACCTGGTGGAAGACTGTCCCATGGCGTATCTGTCCTCGGCATCCCTTCTCAAGACGCTTCGCGAAGCGCAGGCAAGAAAAAAGACGAAGGTTCGCTACCCCCTGATTGCCTTTGCAAATCCTGTATACGGCAAAAGCGAAGCACCCGGCGCAACGAGAGGGGAACCAGAGGTTGCCGATCTTAGAGCGCGTGCCTACCGCGATCTGATGGGAGGATCTTTCCTGGAGCTTCCCGAGACCGAGGAGGAGGCAAGGGAGATCAAGGATGTCCTGCTGGCCGCGGACTCGAGTATGCCCTTGCAGTTGAGGCAGAACGCTTCACGGAGCAACGTCCTGAAGTTGAACGCGGAACAAAAGCTTGCGGACTACCGGTACGTTGTTTTCTCCTGCCACGGGGTCGTGCCGGACGTAACCAATCGGGTCAGCCAGCCGGCCCTTGTGCTCTCGCAGCCTGACCCCGTCGGCGGCGCAGGGTTTCTGACCATGGCCGACACCTTCGACCTCAGGCTCGATGCCGATCTTGTAACACTTTCCGCATGCAACACCGGAAGGGGAATAGAGGCCCGGGGCGAAGGAGTGATGGGTCTGACCCGCTCCTTCATGTACGCCGGGACTCCCGCCATATCGGTCACTCTGTGGTCGGTGGAATCCCAATCGGCAAAGACTCTGAGCACCGGCCTCTATGAGAACCTGAAGGCGGGCAGGGGACGGGCTGAGGCGTTGCGTGATATCAAATTGCACATGATCCGCGGGGAGGAAGACGAAAACTACCGCTACCCGTATTTCTGGGCGCCGCTGGTTCTATTCGGGGATGGAAGGTAGATTTGTTCTCCTTCAAATCCATACGGTAGCGCCGCCTTCCACGGCGGTGCCTGCCTCCCCCGGCGGCGCATCTACCACTTGTTGTCCGGACCGGAAGATGATTAAATGGCTTCCTTTACGGATCCTATCCGGCTATTTCAGTCCTGCTCCGGGGGATATTGGGGAATCATGGAAAAACAGAATAGACACTCGATACTGTGCCCTAATTGCAGAAGGCTCATTAGCATTGATGAGGCGCACTGTCCTCACTGTGGTTTGCGAAGCCCCGGTTCTCGCTGGAAGAATATTTTCAGCTCTAAAGCTTTCTTCGGCCCCGACCGGATCGTTATAAACATCATTGTAACCTGTGGATTCATGTACATCTTGTCGATTCTCATGAATCCGGCTTCCATCGGTATTTCCGCTAACCCGTTTAACTTTCTGTCTCCCGGCTCCAGAAGTCTGTTGCTGCTCGGGGCGACTGGAAGAATCCCCATAGACCATTACCATCGCTGGTGGACGGTACTTAGCGCCAACTATCTGCATGGAGGCATTCTGCACATACTTTTCGATATGATGGCTTTGTGGCAAATCGGCCCGCTGATTATCCAGGAGTATGGAAGCTACAGGATGTTTTCGATCTATACGCTCAGTGGAATCGGAGGTTATCTTCTGTCCTACTTCGCCGGAATCCCATTTACTCTGGGAGCTTCGGGGGCCATTTGCGGTCTTATCGGCGCGGCGCTTTACTTCGGAAAGAGCAGGGGAGGGTACTTCGGGCAAATAGTCTATCGGCAGGTAGGCGGTTGGGCCATTATGATTTTAGTATTTGGTTTCCTGGTTCCGGGGATTGATAATTGGGCTCATGGCGGTGGAATGCTTTGCGGGGTCCTGACGGGATTTCTCCTTGGATATCAGGATAAAAGTGCAGAGACTTATTTTCATAAACTTTTGGCGGGGATATGTGTTTTGGCCACTTTGGGCGTGTTGATATGGGGGATCGGCGGGTCTTTGATCATTCTTTTGTCTTAGAGCGCCGTAGAGGTCATAATTTTGCGCCGCGGGATAATCTGAACTCCCGGCGCAAGCGGGATCGCGTCCGAATTTGCCTTGACAACTAATTTTCGCAGGTTAGAGTACCGCACAATCGTTACCTTACGGGAGAAATTGGAATTGGGCCGAGCAACCTCGAATCACAGAACCGCTATCTCGCGCTGCTTGTGCCTCTCTTTGGCCCTGTTCATTTTCACCGTCACCGCCTTCGTCCATCTAACGCACAGCAAGAGCGATTTTCAGTCAAGCGCCTGTGAACCGGCTTCATATGCCTCAAGCGATGCGCAAAACGACGGGGATCAGCAGCCGTGTTTGGCGTGCTTGATCGTAAAAGCCTTCGAGACTGCGCAAGTCATCCTGTTCCTTCTTTTTTTGCACGTCGCAACACTGTTATCCGGCTTTTGCCGGCTTCCTGAATCGCAATTTCACTCGATTCCCGTCCTTTCCTATTTACGGGTTCGAGGCCCCCCTGCGTTTGCCCTGCCTTCGTAGTTTCCCTTTGGTTGTCACACAGTTTGCGGAGTTATCGTTATTCGTATCATCATGCCCGGGGATCGCCCAGCAGGCGAGTAGGGCGTTCAATGGGCTGCCGGGAAAAGTTCTTGACAACGAATAATGTTAGTGCTACCTAACTTTTCGTTTCCAGAGCGAACCCCGTAGTTGAATACTATAAATCTTGAGGAGTGGTCCCATGTCTATCTTGAATCGCTATCCAATTCGGTTTGCCCTGTTGGGTTGCGCGATAATAATCTTTGCGCTGGGCTTCTGGCTGGGCGCCAGGAAATCCGGTCCTCTCGGCCGCGCCTTTGCACAGGATGTTTCGGACACCGCACAGCCCGCCGTTATTCGTCAGGATGGCAAAATCATAATACCCGAGGGATCGGCCCTGCGTTCGCGATTGGTCGTGCAACCGGTCGAAGTGAAAAACAGCCCGCGTGTAGTTCAATTGCCGGCTGCCGTTGAGGCCGACCCGGCGCACACGGTCAACATTCTGCCGCCTGTGGCGGGCAAAGTCGTGAGGCTCGATGTCCAACTGGGCGACCAGGTCAAAAAAGACCAGCCCCTCGCCGTCATAGACTCAGGTGACCTCGCCCAGGCTTATGCCGATGACGACAAAGCGCGCTCTGCGCTCAAGCGCGCTCAGTCCAGTCTTGATCGGGTGCGCGGCGTACATGAGGCCGGAGGAGGCCCCTTGAAGGATGTGCAGCAGGCGGAAGACGATTTTGCCCAGGCGCAGGCCGAGTTCAACCGTGCCGAAGCGAGGCTCAAGGAGATCGGCGTGTCGTGCGAGACCAAAGGGAAGTCGCGGCTCCTGACCCTCGTTGCGCCCATCACCGGAAGCCTCACGGCCCTTACGACCGCCTCGGGCGCATTCGCAAACGATCCGACCGCCTCTCTCATGACGATTTCGAACCTCGATTCGGTCTGGGTCACTGCGATGGTGCCGGAAAGCGACATTGCCTCTATTTCCAAGGGCCAGTCGGTCGATGTGTCATTTCCCGCCTACCCGGATCAGGTCCTTCACGGTACCGTTTCATTCGTGAGCGCTGTCGAGGAACCGGACACGCGCCGCACCAAGGTGCGAATTGGTTTTGCCAATCCGGACGGCAAGTTGAAACCCAATATGTTCGCGAATGCTAAATTCAACGTACCTCAGAATTCGGTCGTGTTTGTGCCGAATTCGGCCTTGCTCATGAATAACGACAGCACCATTGTCCTGGTCGAGGTTACGCCCTGGACCTTCGTCAAACGTTCGGTCATGCCTGGTTACGCAGAAGGTGAAGGCACGAGAATCGACAAGGGATTGAATCCTGACGACCGAGTCGTGGTCAAAGGGGGGGTGCTGGTAAATGATTGATAGAATTATCGGCATCTGCATCCGCAAAAGGCTCGTGGTTGTAATAGTGGCGATCCTGCTTGCAGGTTACGGCTATTACTCCTGGACAAAAATGGCGGTGGAGGCATATCCGGACATCGGCGACGTTACCGCGCAGGTCATCACTCCGGCGCCGGGGCTGGCTTCCGAAGAGGTCGAACAACTGATCACGATCCCCCTGGAGCGTGCTCTGGCGGGAACTCCCGGCTTGTCGAACATGCGTTCGAGCAGTACTTTCGGTCTATCCCTCATCACGATTATATTCAATGACAGCGCCGAGGATTATTGGTCACGTCAGCGCATCACGGACCGGATCAACAATGTCACTTTGCCCCCGGGCATCCAGCCGGGCCTCGACCCGGTGACCGGTCCGGTCGGTGAAATCTACCGCTATACGCTCGAATCCGATACGAAGAACCTGATGGAACTTTCGGAAATCCAGAGATGGACCGTTATCCCGGCCTTCAAACAGTTGGCCGGAGTAGCCGATGTCGCCAACTTCGGCGGTTTTACCCTGCAGTATCAACTGGAACTCGATCCGGTCCAGCTCCAGAATTTCGGCATTGGCCTGAACGACGTGGTCACGGCCATCAACAACAACAGCTCGAACGCGGGCGGCAGCCGAATCTCGCGCGGCGATCAGGGCTATGTTATCCGCGGTATCGGCCTTGTGCGCACGCTGAGCGACCTCGGGGCCATCGTAGTGACGCAGCGCAACGGGGTTCCCATCCTGTTGGGTGACCTCGGCAAACTCACATTCAGCCATCAGGAACGCGAAGGGATCCTTGGCAAAGACGCCAATCCCGACACGATTGAAGGCATCGTGGTGATGCTCAAGGGTGCAAATCCCTCAAAAGTCCTGGAAGGCATTCATGCCAAGGTTGCCGAACTCGGTAAACAGCTCGGACCAATGGGAGTGAAGCTGGTCCCCTACATCGATCGGGACGATCTTGTCCAACTGACAGTGCACAAGGTTTCACACACCGTGCTCGCGGGCATTGCTCTTGTGTGTATAGTGCTGATAGCCTTTCTCGGCAGTCCGCGCACCGCTCTTACTACTGCGGTGACCATACCGTTCGCCCTGGTCGTCGTTTTTATAGTGATGAACTTGACGAAGATGTCAGCCAACCTGTTTTCGCTTGGGGCGATCGACTTCGGTATTATCGTAGACGGCGCCATTGTGGTGACCGAGACCATCCTGCGCAGGCGTGAGGCCAATCCGGACGTCAGCCTGAGCGAAGATGACGTGTTTTCTGCAACGACCCAGGTAGCGCGTCCGATTTTTTTTGCCACACTTATCATTATCACGGCTTATCTTCCGCTGTTTGCTTTCGAGCGCGCGGAGGCCAAGCTCTTCCTGCCGATGGCTTACACAGTCGGCCTGGCCCTGTTGGGGGCCCTTCTATGTACTTTCACCCTGATTCCCGGCCTCGCCTGCATGACTATGCGCATACCCCGGCCGATCTTCCGCAACCGGCCGCTCCAATGGTTGCAGCGCGCCTTCCGCCGGTCTCTCGACGCCATGCTGGGCAAGCCCCAAATCGCCTACATAGCCTGTGTCGTGGCGCTCGCAGCCGTAGTCGGTCTGGGCATGACCACCGGCCGGGAATTTCTGCCCGAACTGGATGAAGGCGCCCTGTGGCTGCAGGCGCAATTGCCGACCGGCCTGTCGCTCGACAAGGCAAGCGAGATGGCGAGCGAGCTGCGGAGCACTCTGCTCGAATTCCCGGAAGTATCTTACGCAATCACCCAACTCGGACGCAATGACGACGGAACCGACCCATGGACGCCTTCCCACATCGAGGCCCCGGTCGGGCTCAAACCTTACAATACCTGGCCCAACGGCGAGACCCGGGAGGAGTTTCTGCGCCGGGTCAACGCCCGCATGAAAGAGTTACCGGGATTTGACATCGGCATCAGTCAGCCGATTATCGATATGGTCTACGATGTTATCGGCGGCGCCCACAGCCCGCTTGTCATCCGCATTTTCGGCGACGATTTCAATGAGCTTCGTCGTATCGGCGGCGATATCGTAAAGGTGCTGGAGGGCATCCGGGGGACAGCGGAAGCCTCCATTTTTCAGGAACCTCCAATCCCCCAGATCGTCATCGACATCGATCGCGCGGCGGCGGCCCGCTACGGCATCAACGTATCCGACATCACCAACCTGATCCAGATCGGGGTTGGCGGGGCATCGGTGAGCACCGTCTATGTAAAGGACCGTACGTACGGCGTTACTGTACGGTTCCCGCGAGCCACCCGGAACAGCCCGGAGGCGCTGGGCAATCTGGTGCTAAATACCGCCGGCGGGGCACAGATTCCGCTCTCACAGGTCGCCAAAATCACGCTTAAGAGCGGCGAGAGCACCATCACACATGAAATGACCCACCGTGAACTGCTCGTTCGGATCGATAACAGGGAGCGCGCCCTCTCCGATTACCTGGCGGAGGCTCAGCGCAAGATCAACCAGTCGGTGCACTTCGACCGAGATAAGTATCACCTCGAGTGGGGCGGTCAATTTGAAAGCCAGCAACGCGCCGAGGCGCGTTTGACGCTGATAATGGGCCTCGTAATGGCGCTCATGCTCGTGTTCCTGTTTGCCGAGTTCGGCAAGATGCGCCTGGCGATTTTGGTCCTGGGGGCGGTACCGCTTGCGACCCTGGGCGGTTTGATCGCACTCCACATCACCGGCGAGACGCTCAATGTCGCCAGCGCTGTCGGCTTCATCGCGCTGTTCGGTGTGGCTGTGCAAAACGGCATCATCATGATCTCCAATATCAACCGGGTGCGCGATCAAGGCATCCCGCTTCGCGAGGCCGTCCTTTCGGGCGCTGTCGAGCGTTTTCGCCCGGTGCTCATGACTGCTACCGTGGCGACTGTGGGCATGCTGCCGGCGGCACTGGCCACCGGGGTCGGCACAGATGTGCAGCGCAACCTGGCCACCGTGGTGGTGGGCGGCTTGATGATCGCCACCCTGCTCACCCTGTTCATTCTGCCGACCTGCTACTTCTCGCTCGAGCGGTGGGTTGAACGTCGCCAGACCAGGAATAAGCCTGTGCTGGAAGGAGATGCATGAGCATGTGGTCAAAAAAAGGGTTTTTCCTGTTCACTGCTCCTCGCGTGGCGATAGAACCGAGAAGAGTTATTTCCTTTTGCTTCTTCTGTTCACTGCTCGCTGTTCTCCTGGCAGGCTGCGCCGTTGGGCCGGATTTCCAGCGGCCGGCCGCGCCCAAGGTCGCCGGCTATATCTCTGGGCCTTTGCCGGAGCAGACGGCATCGGGCGATGTCCATGGAGGCGAAGTGCAGCGCCTGGTGCAGGAGATGGACATCTCCGCTCAGTGGTGGACGCTGTTCCACTCAAAACCCTTGAGCGACCTGGTCGAGCAGGCGGTCAAAAAAAATCCCGACATGGAAAGCGCGCAGGCCGCGCTGCGCGTGGCCCGGGAAAACGTCTACGCGCAGCAGGGGGCGCTATGGCCAAGCATTTCCGCCGGCTACGACGCATCGCGCCAGGAGTTCCCCGGGCAATTGGGCTCTCCTACGGCCTCCGGCGCTTACACCTATAGCCTCCAAACTGCACAGGTCACGGTAGCGTATACGCCGGATGTTTTCGGAGGCATCAGGCGGCAGGTCGAATCGCTCGAAGCGCAGGCCGATTCTCAACGCTTTCAGCTCGAGGCCACCTGTCTCACTCTGACTTCCAACGTGGTTGCCGCCGCGATTCAGGAGGCCGGCTTGCGGGGGCAGATCGATGCGACCAGGCGAATAATCGATATAGAGATCCACTCGCTCGAACTGCTGCAACGTCAGTATACGCTGGGCCAAGTGGCAAAAGCGGATGTTGTTGCCCAGGAAGCGGCCCTGTCCCAAGCTCAAGCCACGCTGCCGCCGCTCGAAAAACAACTGGAGCAGCAGCGGGACCTCTTGAGCCGTCTCGCCGGCCGATTCCCCGGCGACGCGCTCACTGAAAAGTTCGAGATCTCATCGCTGGAACTGCCGCAGGAACTGCCCGTCAGCCTTCCTTCCAAGCTGGTGGAGCAGCGGCCGGACGTGCGCTCCGCAGAGGAGCAATTGCACTCTGCCGGCGCCCAGATCGGAGTGGCCGTCGCCAACCGGCTTCCCAACATAGGTCTTAGCGCCAATTATGGGTCCAGCGCCATTCAGATCGCTCAACTGTTCGCTCCGGGGACCGGTTTCTGGACCCTGGCGGCCAATGTGACCCAGCCGATATTCGAGGGCGGAACGCTGCTTCACCGGCAACGGGCCGCCGAAGCTGCCTTCGACCAGGCGGCGGCGCAATACCGCAGCACGGTGCTTACCGCCTTTCAGAATGTGGCTGATGTGCTCCACGCCGTCCAAAGCGACGCCGATGCCGTTAAAGCGGCCGTAGCCGCCGAAAAAGCCGCCGCTCAAAGTCTCGACATTGTGCGCCGCCAGTTGGAGTTGGGAGATATAAGCTACCTGGCGCTTCTCAATGCCGAACAGACCTATCAGCAGGCGTCGGTCAACCTGGCGCAGGCCCTTTCCAACCGCTATGCCGATACCGCGGCGCTTTTCCAGGCCCTGGGCGGCGGCTGGTGGAACCGTTCGGACGTGCCTGCGGGGGTGGGCCGCTAATGGCACAAGAGTATGGAGAATCCATGGTGAGAAAAATGTATGCTCTTATAAGCGCCGGTTGCCTCATAGCCACACTGGTGCTCATTGCACTGCCATTCAGTTCGGAGGGCCGCAGCGGGGGATGCTATGCGCCTAAAGGACCATTTCAACAACTGAGCGGCGAGTTCCAATACGACTATAAGCGCTACGGTGCGGTGGGCAAGGACTGGGAAAGCAGTTGCACGAGGGAAATGCCGTACGCCGTAGTGGACGCACATGCCAGTTCCGAAGGCGGCGGCGGTGGTTTGCCCACGGTGGAGTTCGTAGTATCGTTCCTCGGACCGATGGTGTCTGATAACCCGAAGTGCAAGCTCCAAATTGCGGACGGAGGAGAAGTCAAGGCGCTTAAAGAGGTGACCCGAAATCACCTGAATGTGATTGCAGTGCCTAAAGTACTTGACAGTGCAGGGAAGTGCGATTTTTTAAATCTTCAATCAAACACGCCCTGGACAATAAGATTTTCTTGTACGTCAGAATAATTGTGGCAGCACCCCGAACGAACCCAATCTGAAGAAAAATGATATTTTGACCCCGTTCGCCCCTTCCGGGAACGGGGTTCTTTATGTTCGGCCGGAAAACCTTGCGCAAAAGAAATTGAATTTGGAGGCCATCTCTTATAGATTGTTTTTGAATCCAGGGGTTGGGGACCCTCTCTTTTAAGCAAACTCACCATTGAATTGCCGCCGGCGAAAATTCGATGCTCTGAAATACTCTTTTTTTTGAGGGGGTGTTTTTCGTGTACTCGAAGGTTCAAGGATGGAAACAAAGAAATTATGGTCTGTTGTGAATAACAAGATGAGCGCAAGAGCCGGATTTGTTGCAATTTGTTTTGTGCTGCTCATGGGCGCCATAGTGCTTCAGGGCTGCGGCAAAAAAAAGCCGGAAACCTCCCCGGAGCAGGGCGGCCACGCGCAGATCATTGAAAATAAGGGGTCCGACACTCTTGTCAACCTGGCGCTCGCATGGGCCGAAGCCTATATGCAGGCGCATCCGAAAGTGAGCATATCGGTGACGGGAGGAGGCAGCGGAACAGGCATTGCGGCCATGATAAACGGAACGGTTTCAATCGCAAACGCATCCCGGGAGATGAAACCGGAAGAGATTGAGGCCGCGAAAGCCAACGGGATCAGTCCGGTTGAATTCGTTGTTGCCCGTGACGCGATAGCGGTCGTCGTCAATCCCTCCAATCCAGTTCAGCATCTGACAATACAGCAGATTTCGAACATTTACGCCGGCCGGATCAAGAACTGGACGGAAGTCGGAGGCGAGAACAGGCCTATCGTGATGCTGTCCAGGGAGTCCAATTCGGGAACTTACGTCTATTTTTTGGAAAATGTGATCCGGTTGGGAAACGGCAAGAGTAAACTTCTGTTTTCGCCCGACACGCTCCTCATGCCGTCAAGTGAAGGCATCAGCAGCGAAATACGTCAAAATCCCAATGCAATCGGGTATGACGGCCTCGGCTACGTGACCGGAGACCAGAAAGTCATTGCAGTATCGAAAAATGAAAACGGCCCTTTTGTTGTCCCGTCGGCGCGGACGGTCAAGGACGGTTCCTATCCTATTGCGCGTCCGCTCTATGTGTATACGGCGGGCCAGCCCGCCGGGCAGATAAAAGACTACATCGAATGGGTATTGAATGGTGGCCAGACGCTTGTCGCAAAACTGGGCTTCGTGCCTCTATAATAAGATTTCACGAAGGCTTCTGAGGCCGATAGTGTGTTCCTCGGTGATGGCGGGCAAAGCCTGGACGGAGTTTTTCATCGAGTCCTGCATCCGCGTGCTAGGGTTCTCCACGATCGGCTTCGTCCTGCTCATCTTTTTCTTCCTGCTGAAAGAAGGCCTCCCTGTCCTCTGGGAGGTTTCTCCCGGGAATTTGTTCGGGACCAGGTGGTATCCTACCTTCGATATTTTCGGCACTCTGCCCCTGATCCTCGGTTCGGCTTATGTGACGATAGCTGCAATCGTAATCGCGCTTCCCCTCGGAGTGACAACCGCTGTTTTTGTAAGGGAAGTCGCACCAAACTGGGCTCGGGAAATTCTCAAACCCCTCATTGAGGTCCTTGCCGGAATACCTTCCGTGGTCCTCGGCTTTTTCGGCATGCACGTCATAGCGCCTTTGGTACGGACCACGCTAAATGTTCCAACCGGCCTTTCGGCATTCACGGGCGCCGTGCTTCTGGCCTATATGTCTCTCCCAACGATAATCAGTGTCGCCGAGGACGCCCTTGACAGTGTGCCAAGGAGTTATCGGGATGCGGCGCTGGCGATGGGGGCCACCAACTGGCAAACCATCTGGCGGGTGGTTGTCCCGGCCGCGCGCTCGGGCATCGCTATGGCCGTAATGCTCGGAATGGGGCGGGCAATCGGAGAGACGATGGCGGTCATGATGGTTACCGGAAATGCGGCCCGGATGCCTCTGAGCCCGGGATCGATCTTCATGCCGGTGAGGACCATGACCGCTACGGTGGCGGCCGAAATGGGAGAGGTTGCAAACGGGAGCGTTCACTATCACGCTCTTTTCGGAATCGGCATCATCCTTTTCATTCTTACTTTTATCATCAACATTCTCGCCGCAGGCGCAATTTTTAAGAAGCGGAATCGCGGAGGTCTGCGCTGATGGACCGAAACCGGATGCAGCAGATAGGATTCGGTATACTGACCCTGTCGGCAATAGCCGTGGTTGCGCCCATTCTGATCGTGATCGGGATCATTTTCTTTGAAGGCGCAAGAGCCATTTCGTGGGAATTCATTTTTACGATGCCCTCGGAGGGGATGAAACAAGGGGGCATTTTCCCGGCCATAGTGGGAACGCTGATCCTGACGCTGGGCACTGCCCTGGCAGCCATACCGGTTGGTGTCGCCGGAATCATTTATCTTGCCGAATACGCAAGAGACACCTGGATGACGCGGGCTATCAGGCTTGCTATCGTAAACCTGGCCGGCATACCTTCCATTGTGTACGGGCTTTTCGGACTTGGCATGTTCGTTCTTTTTATGCATATGGGCACTTCAATCCTGGCGGGTGTCCTGACTCTGGCCATTATGACACTCCCGGTGATCATCAGCGCCTCCGAAGAAGCCTTGCGGGCCGTTCCTATGGAATTTCGAACCGTTAGCGCAAGTCTTGGCGGCACACGCTGGCAGGGAATCCGCTATATCGTACTTCCGCAGGCTCTGCCCGGCATCATAACCGGCATAATCCTGGGCCTTTTGCGGGCTGCCGGGGAGACCGCCCCGATTCTATTTACCGTTGCCGCATTCTACCTTCCCCGCCTGCCGAAGTCGCTGTTCGACCAGGTTATGGCGCTTCCCTATCACCTCTATGTTATCAGCACCCAGGTACCCTCGATGCCCCTGAGTGTCCAGTACGGAACGGCCCTGGTTTTGCTCATCCTCGTACTGTCCATGAATATTGCGGCAAGCCTTCTGAGAAGCTATTTCCGCAGGAGGCGTCAGTGGTAGAGCCTAAAATATTCATTGAGGACGTGAACTATTTTTACGGCGATTTTCAGTCCCTGCGAAACATCACACTGGATGTGCCATCCCGCTCGGTAACTGTTTTTTTCGGACCTGCGGGAGGCGGAAAGACGACCTTGCTGCGTCTGATTAACAGGCTCAACGATATGATCGAAAATACCCGCATGACGGGGCGGGTTTTGTTGGATGGCAAAAACATCTACGATTCCGATACCCATATCGCAATCCTGCGCCGCCGTGTCGGTATGGTGTTCGCGCTTCCGTTGCCTCTCCCCGGAACAATTCGGGAAAATGTAACCTACGGGCTGAAGCTGGCGGGATTGCGGGACCGCTACAGGATCGAGGAAAGCCTGCAGCGCAGTCTCATTCAGGCGGCTTTATGGGATGAGATAAAAGATCGGTTGGACAGTCCGGCAAACGCGCTTTCCGGAGGCCAGCAACAAAGGCTTTGCATAGCCAGAAGCCTGGCGCTGGAGCCCGAAGTGCTGCTGCTCGACGAACCAACGTCGGGTTTGGACCCCATTTCAACGAGAAAAGTCGAGGAATCTCTTCAGCAACTGAAACAGCATTATACGATCATTATAGTTCCGCATAGCATACAGCAGGCAGCCAGAGTGGCGGACCAGGCGGCTTTTATTCTCATGGGCGACCTGATCGAATACCGTCCCGGCACGGAGATATTCACGACCCCTCGGGACAGGCGGACGGAAGATTACATTACGGGGCGTTTCGGATAACTCAAAGCGAACAGATGGAAAAAGTCAGGGTAGAAAAACTTAACTTTTATTACGGCAAAAAAATTGCCCTCAGTAACATTTCGATGTCCATTCGGGATCGACGCATAACCGCGCTGATCGGGCCTTCGGGGTGTGGCAAATCGACTTTTCTGCGCTGTCTCAACCGGATGAACGACACAATTGGAGGCATCAGGGTAGAGGGACTCGTCGAATTCGACGGGCAGGACATTTATGCCCCCGGCACCAACGTGGTCGAACTGCGCAGGCGGATAGGCATGGTCTTTCAGCGTCCCAATCCCTTTCCGCAGTCCATTTTCGACAACATCGCGTTCGGCCCGCGCGTGCTTGGACTTCACAGGAACAGGGAGCACTTGTTCGAGATAGTCGAACAAAGTCTTCGAAGCGCGGTTCTGTGGGATGAGGTTAAAGACAGGCTCAAAGAGGATGCGCTGGGCCTATCGCTTGGCCAGCAGCAAAGGCTTTGCATTGCGCGGACTATCGCCGTCAAACCCGAAGTGATCCTGATGGATGAGCCCTGCTCGGCCCTGGACCCTATCGCTACCCTCCAGATTGAAGAACTGATACAATCGCTCAAGAAAGAGTACTCAATCGTCATTGTTACACACAACATGCAGCAGGCATCCCGCGCTTCGGATTTTACGGGCTTATTCTGGTTGGGCGAACTGGTAGAATTTGACGTAACCGAGAGCGTCTTCACCCGGCCGAGCCAGAAACTGACTGAAGACTACATCACCGGCAGGGCGGGATAAGCCCGTTGCGGATATAGGAATTCATCGTTTGCCCGGCACCGGAAGTATTCACATCTTGCGGGGCGAGCTTTTCACGCAAATAAGGGATACAGTTCAACCAGAGGGAAAACCGATGCTGAGAAGCGCCTTGGAAAATGAACTGCATAGACTTCAAAATGAACTGCTCGAACTGGGCAATCTTGTGCACCAAAGTATCATCAAGTCGATTGAAGTCTTGAAAGAGGGGGATATCGATGCCGCAAAACGATTGATTGCCGCAGACAAAGACGTCAACCGGAGGCGGTTTGAGATCGAATCGGATGTCCTAGTCCTGATTGCCAGACAGCAGCCTCTGGCAAGGGACCTGCGCACCATGGCGGCCGTGCTGGGCATTGCAACCGAACTTGAAAGAATCGCGGATTATTCGAAAAGCAACGCAAGAAATACTATAAAACTTGGGACAAAACCTCCTGCAACCATCTTGATGGAAATTTCCCAAATGGCCGAGCAAGCATCGGATATGCTCCAGGGCGCGCTCAAATCGTTCATCGGGCGCGACGTGGAAATGGCAAGGCGGATTGCCTCGAAAGATCCGGAAGTAGACGATTTGTATGACCGGATTTACCGGGAATTGATGACCAATGTGGTCGCCGATCCGGCGGGCATCGAGAGTGCAAGCGACCTCATGTGGGTTGCCCATAATCTCGAACGCACCGCCGACCGGGCGGTCAATATCTGCGAGCGGGTTATCTTTACCGTCACAGGAGAAATGAAAGAACTAGACGACTCGGAAAGGGGTTTGCTGGGAGTCCGGCCACAGGATTGATTTCCCCCACCCCCTCACATCGAGTGCTCATCTGCGCTAAAATCTCACCGGCCGGTATTTTTGTTCCCATTACAAGGAACACATAGTAGTGAATGAAGAAGACCTTATCATCGCACGGGAACTGAAAAGACGACTCTCTCAATTGGCCCGCCTCGTGGATTTCCGCGTCTTCGGCTCAAGAGCGCGCGGAGACGCAGAAGAAGGTTCGGACATGGATATTTTCGTTGAGGTGGAAACCATTGACAAAAACCTCAAGGAACGTATTCGGGACGTCGCATGGGAAGTCGGTTTTGAGAACTCCATGGTGGTTTCTCCCCTCATCTTCACCCGTGATGAACTTGAGAATTCGCCGCTTCGGTCATCGCCCATCGTCAAAGCCATAACGCAGGAAGGATTGCGGATATGACCGACCGGGAGACCCTGTTTGCGTATCGCCTGAACGAGGCGAAAGAGACCCTGGCGGATGCCCGCAAGATGCTGGAGGACGATTACGGCCGATCAGGCAGCCTTGAGCACTTTCCAGAAATCTGCGTTCTTCCGGGCGAACTCTTTAAACGAAATAGGGGCCTTTCCCGTCACTTTGCGGACCGTATCGGTAATCTCACTCATCACACCCTTGCGCACCAGGCCGAAGAGCTGAAGCATGTACTGGATGGCGCTTTCGGGCATCCCCTGTTCCCGGGCCCCCTTCATCATTTCCATTTCGGAGATGGGAGTGTACATCACAGCCCTTCCGGAGACGCCGGATATGATTTTCGCTGCTTCCCCGTAACTCAGCGCCTCGGGTCCTGTCAGGTTGTACTCGGTTCCATAGCGCTTTTCCCGAAATATGGCGGCGGTTACCTTTGCTATGTCACTGACCGAGATGAAGCTGGTTTTGCTGTCGCCGGCCGGAATAAAGATTTTTCCACCTGCGATCATTGGAGCAAAGAACCCAGCGGTGAAATTCTCCATGAAGAAGTTGGGACGAAGGATTGTGTAGGCAAGCCCCGACTTCGCAAGGTGCTTCTCGACTATCCTGAGAGGATTCCGCTCATCTGAGTCCGCGTGCAGATATGAATTGAAAACGACATGCTCGACCCGCATCTCTTTGGCCTTGTCAATGAAAGGGATCAGCTTTGCCGGGGCCTCAAAGTCCAGGGGTGGAGCGATGAGAAAAAGGCCGGTTATGCCGTCAAGCGCCGCTTTGTGAAGCCCGGGGTCTTCATAGTCGAAGACCACAGGCTGGACCAGCTTTGTCCATTTGATCCCTGTCGTCTTACGCGTGGCGGCCCTCACATTGATCCCCCCGACTACCAGGGCCTCTATGACTGCACTGCCCAATTTTCCGGTTGCACCGGTTACCAGAATTGTTCCCATTGATGCCTCCCTTTGCAGTTTCGCGCATTTGGCGCATCCCGAAACAGCGATGCGTTCAAATGCTTCTTATGCAATAATTTCTCTCTCCTAATTATTATAGTTATCATTACCCTGATCCACAAATACCGGAAGTTGGCTCGATCCCTGTCAATTTTACTTTCCCGGGTTGACACAGGTTGGAGCCGATAAGAAATTAAAAGAAGACTGGACAAACGTCGTGAGACGTTCAAAGGGCAGCTCCACTCTCATAGGGTGAGATCTTTGTTCGTGCGAAAGAGATGGCGCTGTCCGTACAAGGAGAAACGGAGAGATGGAAAGGCTGGAAGAAACTGCAAAACAGGAAGTCAATGTGTACGTACTTCCCACATCTCCGGATACCGGCAAGATCAAGGAATTCCTTGCGAGCAAAGGGATTGATTTCAAGGTCTATGATATTCGCTCTGATGTGAAGGCTCATAAACGCATGATTGAAGCCACCCGAGGAGCATGTGGGGCTCCGGTGATCGAGATCGGGCATCGGATTGTGTGCGGATTCGATACCGAGCGATTGGAAGAAACGATCGGTAAAGAACTTCACTGACTTATCATTCGCTGGTGGGATTCCCGGCGGGATTCCCACCAGCGTTCTCCGGCTGGTGTTTTTCCCGCCCGAGAACTAAAAAAGGGAGAATAATCGGAGATCCTAGGAGTTACAGTCTTCTCCGAAATGAGGACCAGTCAGAAGGTATTCAGTCTCATTTATCTCTTCGTTATTTTTCAATGCTTCAGGATCGTTTTTCTCTCGAACATGTTGCGGACAATTCATCGGACCCTCCTATTTCGACAATGTAGTAATCGTTACGGTTAAAGTATTATTTGCCAATCTGGGCTAAGTTAAGAACTGCGTACGCCTTGTCAATTTACGCGGCCGCAGGTTAAAGTGATCTGTATGAGAGGCGCCGGTTGATCCATCGGCTTCCCGGATGGTGCTGAGTCGTGGCGCAACATAGTGCGCAGAGCCCGTAAGATTGATGGAGCGAAGCGCAACGCATCGAATTTTTTCGAAGCAGCTCTTCATGTTTCTCTGGCACTTCTTCGCATCCTCGCGTGAGAGACTGCCTCTTGCGGAAACAGATTGCCGTGTACATCTTGGACGATGTTTGTTACTTTCGAGCCTAAGTTTGTGATGTCATGATACGAGCATGTCAAAGTGAGGAATGCCGGGAGAGTTAAGTGCGGCGCGATGAATAGAAAACTTAACTTAATCTTCCTTGTTTGTTTTTCCATCTCCATCCTGGGGTGTGCATTCCATCACCACGATGATGGAGATTCCCACGATGATTGTCCTATCTGCTTTTGTGTCGCCCACAATTCAAATCTGGGTTTCCAGGATTTTCCTCAAATTTCACCACCGGTTTCCGACATTTTCTTTAGCGTTTTAGAAAATGCGGTCTATATTTCCTGTCCTTGTCGCTCTCCGTATTCAAATCGGGCCCCTCCCGCGTAACATCCAAACTCCGAAATCGCACTGACTAAAAAAGCTGGAAACATTTCATCAGAAGAAATGAAGGTGTGTGGAGGCGCTGCCATGAGGGCTTTCGTTTGCCCATGGTGGACCTGCGCTATACACACCGCCTCTCGCGAGGCAGACCCTTTAGAAACTGCCGGACTCCCCTGTTCTATGAACATGTCCGCCCGGCGATTACTTCAGATGTGGGAAGAGATGGTAACTTTTATGTTGAGCGGTCTGGCGCTACAGGCTGTTCGACGTCCTGTGGGAACTATACGAGGAGAATACAATGCGATCGATAAAGGTTTTAATGGGCTGCGCATTGACGCTCGCTCTTTTCATCATAACGGCGGCCGTGGCTTGTTCCGCATACGGAGCAGCCAACGAAATCCAGGGAACGATCAAGGACGCCCTGGGGAGACCCATTTCCGGGGCAAGTCTTATACTGAAATCGCCCGATGAAACTGTAAGAGGCAAGACCAAGAGTGATGACAAAGGGCACTTCGTGTTTTCGAATGTAAAGCCGGGCGCCTATGCGGTCCTGGCTGACAAATCCGGCTTTCAGACAGGCAGCGCCATTGTGACGTTGGAGGCCGGAACAATAGCCGTTGCGACGATTACTCTTGCCGCCAAGGAAGCACTGGAGGTGGCGGTTGAGGCGGAGCGCCTGAACCAGGCCCGAAACAGCCTGTCACCAAAGACGGGAGGCAGTACCTACAATTTCGACGAGAATGCTATTGACGCCTTACCCGAGGGCGAAAACACGTCTTTCAACCAGGTCCTGCTCCAGGCGCCGGGCGTGGCAAATGACTCGTTCGGCCAGTTGCATGTGCGTGGCGACCACGCCAATATTCAGTACCGCATTGACGGAGTTATCCTGCCCGAGGGGATTACCGGTTTCGGCCAGGAGTTCGACACCCGGTTTGTCAGTAACATCGACCTTCTGACCGGCGCCCTGCCGGCCCAATTCGGCCTCCGCGAGGCGGGGGTGATCGACATAACAACCAAGTCCGTCTATGAAACAGGAGGGAGTGTCGATCTCTACGGAGGCAGCCGCGACACCGTGCAGCCGAGTTTTCAGGTCGGAGGCACGGACGGGAAATTGAACTACTTTGCAACCGGTTCCTACCTGGAGAACAGTATAGGTATCGAAAACCCCGTCCCCGGCGCCAACCCGATTCATGATCAGACGGAGCAACTCAAGGGCTTCGCATACGCCTCATACCTGCTCAATCCCACGTCGAGAGTGTTCACGATGTTTGGCAGCTATGATGGATGGTTTCAAATTCCCAATAATCCGGGCGCAACTCCCGATCAGCAATTTCTGCGCGAGTTGGGCATTTCCGGTTTCGACCCTGCCAATCTGAACGAGCGACAGTACGAGACCAATCGTTTTGGGGTCCTGGGCTATCAAAGCACCATCGGGTCGGACATAGATTACCAGGTATCTTATATCAGCCGTTACACGAGCGTCCATTTCACTCCCGACCCCATCGGCGACCTTGTTTTCAACGGGGTCGCGTCGAACGTTTCTCAAAGCAGTTTAGTCAACGGCTTACAGGGCGACGGAAGTTACCGCCTGAACGATTGTCACACGATCCGCATGGGCTTTTACGTGAGCGACGAAAGCACTACGAGCGACAATCTCTCCACGGTTTTCCCGGAGGTCGCCGGAACAGTTACCGGTGGTCCTTTCACGATCAATGACAACGAGCCGAAGAACGGCAACACCCTCTCGAGCGTATACGTCCAGGACGAGTGGAAGCCGTTCGATAAATGGACGATAAACTACGGGCTCCGGTTTGACTATATGAGCGCCTATGTGACAGCCGACCAATTGAGCCCTCGTCTGGGCGTGGTTTACAAGGTTACGCCGGACACGACGCTGCACGCAGGCTATGCCAGATACTTCACGCCGCCGCCGACCGAGCTGATCTTACAGAAGACAGTATCACTGTACGACAACACATCCAACGCTGCGGCGGTCCCCGAGAATTCACCCGTTTTGCCGGAACGGTCCCATTATTTTGATGCCGGCGTAATCCAGAAGATCAACTCCAACCTGACCGTCGGCATTGACGGCTTCTACAAGATTACCACGAACCTGATCGACGAGGGACAGTTCGGCCAGGCCCTGATCTTTTCCCCCTTCAATTATACAGAGGGGAGAATCGAAGGTGTGGAGACGACCGTTAACTACAAAACCGGCAATTTCGCCGCATACGGCAATCTTGCCGTCACCCAGAGCCTGGCCAAAGAGGTCACGTCGGGACAATATAACTTCAGTCAGGCCGAGTTGGACTATATCGCCAACAACTGGATTCATACCGACCACGACCAGCTCTTTACCGCGTCGAGCGGTGTCTCATATCGCTGGTTGGAAACGCTGTTCACCGTAGATGCCACTTACGGAAGCGGCTTACGGAGCGGATTTGCAAACACGGGATCGGTGCCTTACAGCCTCCAGATCAATCCGGGGGTGAAGCGTAAGTTCGTGTTGGGGGGTTGCGGCCCCATAGAGGCGCGTGTTGTCGTCCTCAACGTTTTGGACAGGGTCAATGAAATCAGGAGCGGAAGCGGAATTGGCGTGTTCGCGCCGCAGTACGGGCCGCGGATTGGGTTATTCGGCGGTCTTAAATATATATTCTGACGGTTCACGGAGGGGAACTCTTTCCCCTCCACATCAATCCATTTGGATACAGAGGTTTTACGATGCAAGCAATTCATGAAGCTTTGGAAGCGTTGAAATTCGGCGGTGCTATGGTTTATCCGTTGTTGCTGCTCGCGATTCTGGCGGCGGTAGTCATACTCGAC
The DNA here is from genome assembly GCA_963741035.1 of uncultured delta proteobacterium. Classification (GTDB taxonomy): domain Bacteria; phylum Desulfobacterota; class Syntrophobacteria; order Syntrophobacterales; family Syntrophobacteraceae; genus SbD1. The sequence continues at coordinate 25,952 of CAVUGX010000049.1, read as the reverse complement.
AAGGCGTTCGTCTATTTGCGGTACGTGCGTCTTCCGGGGCAAACGCTCGAACTTGTCGAAACGTATGATTTTTCCTGGTCGGATTTGGAGCGGCAGTTGACGGGGCTAAATCCGCGAAACTATTTCAAGCGGTTTTTCCGGGAGGTCATGGATAACCGGGGCAAGCCGGTCTGGTGGGTGGAATCGCGAGCCGGCGATGAAGCCCAGTTGATAGAGAAGGCATTGGGCCGGGGGTTGTGGGTGCTCGAAACAATCGTCACGGCCGCCCCTCTGTTAGGATTGCTCGGGACGATCACCGGGATGATGCATGCCTTCAACCTGATCGGCAACAACGGGCTGGTCGATCCAACCGGAGTGACGGCAGGGGTGGCCCAGGCCCTGATCGCTACCGCGTTGGGCCTCTTCATTGCCGTCGTTGCCCTGTTCGCGTTCAATTTCTTTTCGCGCCGCCAGTCGCAGGTGCTCGATGAAATGGAACGGCTGGGGACGCGGATGGTGGACAATATCCGCATGGCTGCGGATTTTCAGGAGGCTGCCCGTGAAACTGCGTAAAACCCGCCAACACCGGCGCGGCCGAATCGAGATCATCCCGATGATAGACGTGATGTTCTTTTTGCTCGTCACGTTTATGCTTGCTTCACTGTCGATGCAGAACCTGCATTCTCTGGCGGTAAATCTCCCCCAGGGTCGCGCTGAACCCATGCAGCCCAAGACCCCGGTGACGCTTACCATCACTCAGGACAGCCGCATCCTGCTGGACGAGACCCCGGTGACCCTGGAGACGCTTGCCGCGACCTTGAAACCGATGCTGAGCGGGCCGGACTCGAGCGTCATAGTGGCTGCCGACAGCGCGGCGCCCAACGGCATAACCGTCCAGGCGATGATACAGTCCCGCGATGCGGGAGCGCAGCATTTTCTGATTGCAGTCAAACATGTCGAGTGAGACTATCTCAATGAGGACGCTCCGGACTATGGATAGCCCCTGGCGCCGCCTCCCCTGGACGCTGCCGGCAGCCCTGCTGATTTTGGCGGCGGCGTTATGGGGGGCGGCATATATTATGTACAAGCCCACCTATCGGCCGGCGGCGGCGCCTCCTATCGATGCCCAGTTGATCGAGGTGCCCGCTCCGGTTGCGACGGAGACCATCGAGCCGGAACCGCCTGCCGCCGTGGAAGAGCCTAAACCACCGCCGCCGGTCGTGCCGCGGCAGGTCCCTGAGAAGCCCAAGGTCACCGCCCGTCCCAGGCAGAAACCGGCGCCACAGAAGGCGAAAGTGATAACCAACGCCGCCGAAGCGCCCGGCAACGCCCTTACCGCGCCGATGGAGGATGTCCCGGCCGCGGAGAACACCTCGTCGAGCAGCAGCTCCCGGGTCGGCTCAAATGACCCGAAGGGCTCGTCTCGGGGTGACCTGTATGCGAACAGCGGAGCGCGGGCAATCGTCCAGCCGATGCCGAAAATTCCGGAAGACCTGCGGACGGAAGCGTTCAAATCCGCTGCGCTGGCCCGCTTCCATATTGCCGTCGATGGCAGCGCGGAGGTGGAACTCGCCAGGCCGACTCCCTTTCCGCGTCTTAACAGGATATTGCTGGATGGCCTCAAGCAGTGGAAGTTTATGCCGGCGATAAAGAGCGGTAAACCTGTGGCCTCGACGGAAGAGATCCTTGTCAAGATAGAGGTCAAATGACAAATCACACCTGGCGGTGGCTGGTTGAATCGCTCCGGCATGCCCGCCGGGGGTGGGCGGCTAAGGCCTTTCGGAATAGCATCGAGGATATAGTTACCATAGGAGGGAAGCAGCCATGGTGCGAAGAATCTATGTACTGATAAGCGCCTGTTGCCTCATAACCGCACTGATACTTATTACACGGCCATTTACCGCACAAGGCCGAGGTGGAGGATGCTATGTGCCTAAGGGACCATTTCAACAACTGGCGGGCGAGTTTCAGTATGACTATAAGCGCTACGGCGCGGTGGGCAAGGACTGGGAAATCAGTTGCACACGGGAAATGCCTTACGCCGAGGTGGACGCACATGCTAGTCCCGAGGATGGTAGCGGTGGTCGGCCGACGGTGGAATTCATAATATGGTTCCTCGGGCCGATGAAATCCGATAATCCGAAATGCACTTTTGAAATCTCGGATGGCGGAGAAGTCAAGGCCCTCAAAGAGGTGACACGAAATCACTTGAATGTAATTGCAGTACCTAAAGTATTTGACGGTTCAGGGACGCACGGTTTTTCAAATCTCCAATCCAACGCCCCCTGGACGATAAGATTTAATTGTATGTCAGAATAATTGAAGTACAACTCCGAAGACGAGCCCTGTCCGGGTTGCCTGATGTACGTACAGTGGCGAGCACTTTGAGCCCAGCTTAGTGACTTTATTTCAATGATGCCCTTGATCATTGCAACTCAGGTCATATCTGGCATTTATCCGAAAACACCCGGCTTGCGTAAACAACAATCATTATCATTATTCTTAATGGTAGCAGCTTGATCACTTCAGGAGGAATTTGCGAGATGACAAAAACCGGAAATATGTTTGCCGTTGGGCTGTTGGTTCTATTTTTCGCTGCCGCAGGTAATGCAGCAGCGGCTTCCGAACCATAGTCCTTGAACGGCTCAACCGGGTCTGGAGATAACACTTCGATCACCGCGCCCGGAGTCGTGACAACGTCTCCGAACGCCCTCAGCATCAACTTCAAAAGGGAAAGCGTTGACTTGAAGCGGGGCGTGGAGATTGCGCGAGGTTCTCCAAGGTCGTGTGAGCCGCCTCCGTCCCAATGTAAACCGGGACCGCCAGTTGAGCCGAATAAAGGTTGATTTGGAAGAGATCTCCTGGACTGGATCTGATATCCGCAATGAATATCGGATGAACATGTTGCCTGAACATCGAGATGGTTATTGGGATGTTCGGCAACTACCGCTACGAAGGACATCAATCCCCCGGTATTACCCGTTATTGTCCTCTATCGAGACTGTTCCACATCGCTCCAAACTGAACTCTTTCGAAATGGGCAAACTGTTCTAACTCTGCTGAATGTTATCGGGTTCTCTGGTGAAATCTGGGTGCAAGATGCGCTTCAGCATCCGTTGGTGATTAGATTGATACATTGTTCGGATTACCATATACATTTCAAACCTCGTTTGGTACTTTGAGTGGTGTAGCGAGTTTGAGCAAAGGCTGGAGGAGTGCGTTCGGTTCGGAATCTGGATTGTGCGTGAACATTTGTGAGAATCGTGCCGAATTTAGCCTAAGCTTGTGATGTTATGACACAAGCGCGTCTAAGTGAGGAACGCCGGCATGCCGGGAGGGTTAAGTTCGGCGCAATGAATAAAAAACTTGGCTTAATCTTCCTTGTTTGTTTTTTTATCTCCATCCTGGGGTGTGCTTTTCATCACCACGAGGATGGAGAATCCCACGATGATTGTTCTATCTGCTTTTGCGTTGCCCACCATTCAAATTCGGGTTTTCAGGATTTTCCTCAAATTTCACCACCGGTTTCCGACATTTTCTTTAGCGTTTTAGAAAATGCGGTCTACGTTTCCTGTCCTTGTCGCTCTCCGTATTCAAATCGGGCCCCTCCCGCGTAATACCCGGACCTTAGCGCCTCCTGCAAAATATTATGGCAGCGCCCCGCGAAGCGTCACGATCGCAAGAAGGAGCGACGTGCGCATTTTCTAATTGCAACGCCTGGCGAGGTAAGCGGCAACACCGCAGACGGGCTCGCGGCAGTTTTGCAAGAGAGCGCTGAAAGGTTCCTGACCGGAGAAAGCGGGAAACGTTTCTTCAGGAGGTCATTATGAGGAGGAGCCACCATGCGGACTATTATAGCACTCGTTTTTGTATTTGTATTTTCATCCTGTGCGTTTTCTCAAACCGTGGAAGAAAGGCTTCAAGACCTTGAGAAAACTCTGAAAAAACAGGATCAGAGCATCCAGGAACTGAAAGCCCTCCAGAAAACCGTAAAACAGCAGGAAAAAACTATCGGCGAGCAGCGTAAGCTGATTGAAAAACTGACGGCACAGGGTAAACAGCCCCCATCCGCCGCTGCACCACCGGTCGCCACGGCGGCTCAGACGGGTGCAACCGAGCAGGTCCAGCAGGAAGTCGAGGAGCTGAAAGAACAGGTGAGTTCGGTGGCCGAAGCGCAGCAGAAGAAGCTCGCGAGCGAGTTCAATCCTGCCATCGGGCTGGTGGGGGAGACAATCTTTTCTTTTCATGGCCAGCAATCAAAGTTTTCGGGCAGCGACCGGCCCGGCGGGTGGGACGTAAACCAGCGTTCTGTGGAGCTGAACATAGCGGCATCGGTCGATCCGTTTGCAAAGGGTTATGCGGTGATCAATGCCTCTGCGGACCCGATAACCGGCGAAGCTACAGCAGGGGTAGAAGAGGCGGCGATCCAAACGACCTCACTGCCGTGTAATCTGGAGTTGAAAGCAGGACGGTTCTTCGGCGAATTCGGTCGACTGGCCTATATACACGATCATGAGCTGCCCTTCGTTAACCGTCCGCTCGTGCTCGACCAGTATATCGGCGGGGAATCGAGGACAGACGGGGCGCAGCTAAACTGGCTTCTGCCTATCGAACATTACGTCAGCCTGACCATGGGCGTGGGCGATGGTTTTGGCAGCGCGCCAAACGATATAAACGATGACAGTAATGGAAATTTCCGTCCCATCGGAGGGTTGGCCTATTTTGGCCGAGGGTCCACCTCTTTTGACCTGACACCCGATTTATCTATCGAACCCGGCATTTCAGGCATGTCAAATTCGGATACCTTAAACAAAGGAGGCCAACTCGCCCTGCCCAACGGCGATCCTGTCACGCTTACTCAATTCCCCGGCAGCAGGCTCTCCCAAACCAGTCGCAGCCTGGAGGGAGTGGACCTGACCGTGAGCTGGAAACCGCTGAGAAACAATCAGTTCCAGTCAATCATCTGGGGCACGGAAGTGCTCCATAGCGGAAACGGCTACAACGTCACGCCAACAGCGGGTTCAACTTTTAGTCCGTTCAACGAATCCGTAGACTCCTATGGCATGTATTCGTATCTCACTTACAAGTGGAGCCGGGAGTGGTCGGCAGGGTTCATGTTCGAGTATGTGGAGGACGCCTGGAACAGCGCAGACAGGACTGTCGCATACTCCCCGTACATTACGTGGGCGCTGAGCCACTGGAATCAACTGCGTCTTCAATACACCCATACCGATCATAATGCCATATCCGGTCTGCGCCCCGACGATGCCATTTATCTGCAGTGGGCCTGGATCATTGGAGCGCACGCTCATGGCTGGCAGCAACGCTAGCCCTGATTAGAAAGGAAATTAAGATGAAGAAGAAATTCATGGTTTTATTTTCCGTCACCACACTCGTCGTGCTATTGTTGTGTGGGGGGCCGATGCCGGCTTACGCGGCCAAAATCAAGGTCGTCACGACCCTGACCGACCTGGCGGACTTTGCGCGCGAGGTCGGCGGGGACCTCGTTGAGGTTCACAGCCTTGCCACGGGTGTTGAAGATACTCACGGGGTCCCGATGAAACCGAGCTTCGTGCCCATCATGAACAAGGCGGACCTGCTTATCCTGGTCGGGTTTGACTGTGAACACGCATTCCTGCCCGCGCTGCTGGAAGCGAGCAAGAACCCCCGTATTCAGTTGGGCAGGTCCGGGTACGTGGACGCATCGAAGGGCATCGTGCCCAAAGATGTACCGAAATCGACCGATCACTACCAGGGCGACGTCCATCCCTACGGCAACCCGCACTACATGCTCGACCCGGTGTTGGCAAAGACGGCGATCGGGAACATCTACAACGCACTGGTGGAGTTTGCTCCGCAGGATCAAGCGCAATTCACGCGCAACCGCGATGCCTATCTGGCCAAGCTTGACGCTAAAATCGCAGAATGGAAAAAGGAGGCCGTACCGCTCAAGGGCATGAAGTTCGTATCCTATCACGAGCATTGGCCATACTTTGCGGAGCGCTTTGGCATGGTTTACTTCGGTACCATTGAACTTAAACCGGGCATTGATCCAACCGCTCGCCACATCGAGGAATTGATCGCATCCATGAAGGCCGATCATGTTTCCATTGTTGTGCGCGAACCGCAGTTTCCCGAAAAGGTGCCGAAGCGGGTTGCAGAACAAACGGGAGCTAATCTGGTAACACTGCCCATAATGCCTGGCGGCGTTCCGAACACGGAAACCTACATCAAGATGATGGACTACATCATGCAGACCCTGGTCACTGCTGCACAGATGAGGAAATAAACACATAAAAAAGGATTGTCCCGCCCCAGCGGGGCCAATTGGACTGACATATGAATGATGTGCTCATAACTCTCGATAACCTGAGTATTGGTTATAACGGCCAGCCTGTGCTGTCCGGGATTTCGCTTTCGATTGCCCGCGACAGTTTCACCGCAATTCTCGGCGCGAACGGTTCGGGTAAATCGACTCTGCTCAAGACGCTGCTGGGACTGCTTCCTCCACTGGCTGGCAGGATCGACTCCAACCAACCATCGACTGGCGCGCCGCTCGTATTCGGTTACGTGCCTCAGGCCATTCACTTCGATCCGATTTTTCTGCTGACCGGGTTTGACGTCGCTCTTATGGGCACATATGGACGCGTGCGCCCCGGTCGCTTTGTACCGTCTGCCGAGCGCGTCTTCACACGTGAATGTCTGCGCGCGGCGGGCGCCGATGAGTTCGCTCGCAAGAGGTTTGCCGAACTATCCGGTGGTCAGAAACAACGCGTGCTCATCGCCCGCGCCCTGGCCACTCGCCCTGACGTGCTGGTGCTCGACGAACCGACTGCAGGCGTGGATGCCGAGGCAACACACACAGTGCTGGAATTCATTTCCAGAACCCGCAGGGAAAGGCAAATATCGGTGCTGCTCGTTACTCACGATTTCGCTGCAATTCGCCATCATGCCCAACAAATTTTCTGGCTTCATCAGGGCAAGGTGCTTCGCGGCACACCGGATGAACTGCTCACTTCCGAGCGGATGACTGAGATTTTTGAGATAGGGATAGGCTGATCATGGAAGCGTTAAGTCAGATTCTCTCACCCGATTTTCTACTGCGCAACTCGGTATATACCAGCGTGTTTGTCGGTTTTTCCTGCCCGCTCGTCGGAGTGTTCTTAGTGATGCGCCGGCTGGTGTTCATGGGCGTTGCACTGCCGCAGGTTTCCTCGACCGGGGTTGCTTTCGCTCTCTCCGTCCCATTGTGGTTCGGAGTAAGGCTAGGCGGCCATCCCTCGGAGAGCGCGCACACGCTCGCTTTTATCGGCTCGATGACATTTTCGCTGGTTGCGATTCTGGCGCTGGCGTTTATGGAACGACGCGGGCGCGGCCAGCCCGAAGGCCGGCTCGGCACAGCATACGTGGTCGCCGCCTCGCTTAGTATCTTGCTGCTGTCAAAAAACCCTTACGGCGAGATCGGCTGGCTGGACATGCTAAAAGGGGAGGTAATCACTATCTCCGATTTCGATCTCGTTCTAACGGCTGCAACCCTTACGCTCGTCCTCGCAATGCTGGGAATGTTTCATAAGGAGTTGCTCCTGGTCTCCTTCGACCGTTCGATGGCAATCACACTTCACAAGAACGTAGTTTTCTGGGACGTGCTGCTTTATTTACTGATCGGCCTGACCGTTTCTATGGCGGTGCTCAGTGTCGGGCCACTGATCGCGTTCGGGTTTCTGCTGCTCCCCGCGCTTACGGCTCACCTGTTCGCCCGCAATATGCGCCAGTTCACAATTCTGGCATCGCTCTGCGGCGGAGCCATGGCGTTTATCGGTTTCTGGGTCGCATATCAAGCCGATTTGCCCGTCGGCCCGACGGATGTGGTTCTTCTCGGAGTGCTCTACGCAGCAGCTTGGGTTATCGCCAAACTTCTGCCCGGAGGCTCAAAATAAAAAGGATCGTGCCAAAATGCGAAAAGTGCTGCAATTCTCGCTCATAGTAATAGCATTCATTCTGCCGCTTATCTCATATATCGAAAAGCCGTCGGTTGTTGTAGCAGCGGGGAGGTTTGTCGATAATGGAGACGGTACTGTTACTGACACGAAGCGGCAGTTAATGTGGCAAAAGGGCGATAACGGCAAGGAGGTCACATTCGAGCAGGCGCAGGAGTACTGCAGGAATCTGCGGCTGGGCGGCCATGCTGACTGGCGTTTGCCCAAACCCGGCGAATGGGACACCTCGGTGGCCGTTCAATTGATGATGCCTGTTCATTCCCCGATGGCCTATGCCCGTTTTGATCTCTATTGGTCATCCGATCCAAAGGTCTTGATCCCGTTCAACTATCGACCCGCTTTTGGAGCGGAAATCTCGGCGGCAATTCCTGCGCAGAAAGGCGACAGAGAGTACGTGAGGGCCGTACGCTCATTGACTGTCAAGGCCGCTGGGGAAGGCGCCTGACGTGATTTTGACGATTATCCCGTAGGCCCCCGGGATAAAGCGGATCCCTTTCCGAGACAAATAAGACTAACGGGAAAATAGGCCTCCGGTTATGGAAACCCGTGGACCCAAAACCTTTTTGTGAATCATTACGGCTGGCAGCAACAAACCAAAGTCATGGTTACCCTAAGCTTCCATAGCTCTGAAACGCCCTAACCCCGCAGGTTCGGGATTAAAAGTGAGCCGAGGACAAAAAATAGTTTCTCAATTGCGTCACGGCTTTACCAAATGATGAAAATTTCATGATTCGATCAATTCGGTTTCATAATTGACCAAACATTCGCCTTTCCTGCATTTCGAGGTTTTCCTGATTTATCGGTTAATCATTTCCTAAAAGTTTGCTATTCTTCCACAGGGTGTCCTGAAATAATAATCAATTAAAACCGTAGCTTAATTGCGAGTGCCACTTGGCATTGCGCTTGCACCACACTCGTGTTGCGACGACATTGCAGTCTTTTGTTTGTGCCGGCACTGAAGCGCCATCAAACTTCGAATATTGGTTTCAGACCTGGCAGAGGGTTTTCGGCAAAATGAGTCCCAAAAACCTGCCTCACATCTGGCCGTTTCCCCTAAACCAACTCAATAAACAACAGGAGGAATTACGTATGTTGAAGAACTTATTACGTCCCATGAAGATTGGAAATATAGATATTTCTAACAGACTGGTTGTAAGCGCCATGGTAACAGATTATTGCAATAATGATGGAACTGCTACAGAAAGATATATCGCATACCATGAAGCTAAAGCAAAAGGCGGCTGGGGACTCATTATAACGGAAGATTATGCGGTTGATACTACAGGTAGGGGTTTTTCATGTGTGGCCGGATTGTGGGACGACAGCCAGATTGCAAGTCATTCAGAATTGACTAAAAGAGTTCATAAGTACACAAGTAAGATATTTGCGCAAATATATCATTGTGGAAGACAGACAAGCCATCTCATCACTATGTGTCAGCCGTTTGCGCCTTCCCCGATTCCATGCCCGGCAATGCAGGAACTGCCTGAGGAACTGAAAATAGATGAAATTGAAAAAATGGTGGAAAAATTTGGCGATTGTGCATTAAGAGCCAAAAAAGCGGGATTTGATGGTGTTGAAATTCATGGTGCACACGGATATCTTATTTCACAATTCATGTCTCCATATTCAAATAAGAGAACGGATAAGTATGGCGGACATCTATTGAATAGAATGCGTTTCCCGTTGGATATCGTCGCTAACGTCAGGGCCAAGGCCGGCAAAGATTTTGGCATCGGATTCAGAATTTCCAGCGACGAATTCGTTCCAGGGGGCAGGACTATAGAGGATACAAAAGCGATAGCTATTTTATTGGAAGAGGCTGGGATCGATGTCTTGCACGTGTCCGCGGGTGTTTACGCGAGCGTAGATAAAATTGTTCCCCCTTCGTCCGTGCGGCATGGCTGGCTCGCAGATTATGCGGAGGAAGTAAAGAAGGTCGTCAGTGTACCGGTTATTACAGTTGGAAGAATTAACGATCCATTCGTCGCGGATTCTATCATTGCAGCCGGTAAGGCCGATTTTGTCGCTATGGGCAGAGCATCACTGGCCGATCCGGAGTTCCCTAACAAAGCGGCGGCAGGCCAATTTGACGAAATTCGCCCGTGCATAGCCTGTAACGAGGGATGCATTGGTGTATTATTTTTGGATCAACCGATTAAATGTGTGCTGAATCCAACACTTGGCAAGGAGACTGAATCGGTCATAAAACCCGCTGCTGCAAAGAAAAAGGTTATGGTCATCGGAGGCGGTCCCGCCGGAATGGAAGCCGCCGCAACAGCAGCAAAAGCGGGTCACGAAGTGAGCTTGTATGAAAAAGAAGACAGGTTGGGAGGGCTGTTTTACCTGGCAAGCGTACCACCCAACAAGGGCGAGATTGGCAACTTCGTCGGCTGGCAAATTGGCCAATTAAACAAGTTGAAAGTCAGAGTCACTTTGAATGCCGAGGTTTCGTCCAAACTAATCGACTCCGAGAAACCGGATGTCGTCGTTCTTGCAACAGGCGGCTCGCCAGTCCTGCCCAAAATTCCGGGGGTTGATAAACCCAACGTTGTGCACGCTTATAGCGTTCTTGCCGGAAAAGTTGCGGTTGGGCCTAAGGCTCTCATAATCGGAGGCGGCATGGTGGGTGCTGAGACAGCCAATCACTTAGCAAATCATGGGAAGACGGTAACATTGGTTGAAATGCTGCCCGATATCGCAACGGAAATTCCGAATATAAACAGAATGACTTTGATGCAGGATTTAGAAAAGGGCAAGGTAAGAATCCTCGTAAACACAACAGTTAAAGATATATTAGCGGATGGAGTGGTAGTAGTTAAAGGCTGCGACACTGAATCAATAAGTGCCGACACTGTTATTGTGGCATCAGGCAGCAAACCTAACAATGACCTTGAAGCAGAACTTGCTGGTAAGCCTTATAAAGTAGTTACTATTGGAGATGCCAGCAAAGTAGCAAAAGTTATGGACGCCATTGAATCAGGATATTTGTTAGGAATGCAAATATAAACAGATCTCAAAATGGGTCGGGCCCAATGCCACTAATTTAAGCAAGCTGCTGAATTACGTGGGCTTTTCGTATCGCTCCGCTTGTTTACGAAGTTGTTTTGCTTATACCAACATGGTGGGCAGTCAACAAAGGGCTCGGGGGAGAAAGCAGTGAGGCGGGCGCATTGCAGCACCCGCCTGCTATTTGAATGCTCGAACCCCTTGCAGGGGCAAAATCTCAGTGCGCGTGATCGTGGGATTCCGCTTCATGGCCGGGATGGTCATGGTCATGAGGCCCGTGGTCACCCGTGTGCTCATGGCTGTGGGCCTGAGTGGCCCCGCCATGGGAGTGCTCATGGAGATGTTCGTGCAGGTGCTCATGGCCGTGAGCATGGGTGTGCTCATGGCTGTGCACCTTGCCGTCATGGGAATGTTCGTGGGAGTGCGCATGAGAGTGGTCATGCGCGTGCAAATGCTTGTGTTCGTGCTTTCCTTCCATAATAAATCCTCCTTGTCCCAATTCGTCAGGTTGCCGGGGCCCTTCAAAAGCCCATTACCCGTTTACTTTAGCATCGGCTAAAGAATTGTCAATGCCCGGCAGGCAATCCTTACCCACCCGGGAAATGACCATTGCCCGATTCCGGCAGGGAACGCTCGATGCAAGCCTCATGGTCAAAGTAATCATTGCAGGCTTGCCTGGCCTGTCTGTGTTCTGTCGGGACGTCGTTGTGGTGAAGACTCGCCTCATTGGGATGGCGAACAGGGAAACAAAGGGGCGGAGATAAACAAAGTCGCTTGACACCAGCTACGCTCCAGGTGTACTCTCGTTCACACACAGGGGTTTGAAGCCTCCTTTTCCTAGCAAGATTTCTTCCTTAATTTTGGCTACCGAAGGCCAAGGGTACTCTCGTACGGAGTGCGTTTGGCCTTTTTTTATTTCGCCAAACCACTCCTGATTAACGTCGGAACTGAATCTCGCTGGTTAGAGGGGGAGGTGGATGGCAAGGATAGGGCTATTCTTCGTATTGGCCTGGATGGCCTTGGCGGCCCTTGGAGGTTTCACTTCGGCTGCCGCCGGCGACGCGCCATCAAATGTGTCGTCATCCCCGAACGCAAATGACAACAACGCGCCGTCGGATGGGTCACCGTCCGCGAACACCGGAGCGTCTCAAAAGGGGACAACCCAATTGCCCGAGATAGTGGTGGAGGAACGCAGCGACAGCATGATCGGCATCGCCGATACATCTACCGAGGGCACGATCGGGGCGCAGGAACTGGAAGATCGCCCCTTCAGCCGTCCCGGGGAAGTGCTCGAAGCCATGCCGGGAGTCATCGTTACCCAGCATAGCGGCGACGGCAAGGCGAACCAATATTTTCTTCGAGGTTTCAATCTCGACCATGGCACGGACATGGCAAGCTTTTTCGACAGCATTCCAATCAACCTGCCGTCGAACGCTCATGGCGAGGGTTACACCGATCTCAATTTCCTTATTCCCGAACTGATCCAGAAGATAGACTACGGAAAAGGGCCATACTACGCAAACGTGGGGGACTTCGGGTCTGCCGGCTGGGAAAATATTCAGTACTTTCAGACCCTTTCTGAAGGTATTGCGAAGGTGGAAGTCGGAAGCTGGAACTACGAACGCGCCCTGGTTGCCGATTCGACCAAGCTCGGCCAGGGCAATCTGCTCGGCGCCTTCGAAGTGGTGCATACCGACGGACCGTGGGACGTGCCCGAAAATATGATGAAATACAATGGCGTGGTGACCTACAGCCAGGGAGACACAGGCCAGGGGTTCAGCGCGTCGGCATTGGGGTATCACGCCACGTGGAATGCGACTAACCAAGTCCCGGACCTTGCAGTCGCCGAAGGCATCGTTGACCGGTTTGGTACACTGAGCCCCACCGACGGAGGTCTAACGGACCGCTATATCCTGACAGGCGAATATCACCAGGCCGACGCGAATTCGGCTACAAAGATCATGGGATATGCATATTACTACAACATGGGGCTCTGGAATGACTTCGATTTCTTCCTGCCCGAACTGCCCAATATACCCGGCACCAATATAAGCTATTCGACAAAATATGGGGACCAGTTCGAGCAAAAGGACACCAGGTGGGTGCAAGGGTTGAGGGGAAGCCGGACTTACTTTGGCCAATTGTGCGGCTTGCAAATGGAAAACACATTCGGACTCGACCTTCGAAACGACGTGATCCACGACACGCTGAATCGAACCTATAACCGCGAGCTCCTGTTAACGGTCCGCAACGACGATATCGTAGAAACGGATCTGGCGCCCTACTGGGAGAACAAGATACAATGGCTTTCATGGTTTCGAACCGTTGCGGGTTTCCGCGCCGATGTCATTAATTTCGACAACAACAACAATTACACCTATGCCACCAAAGGCCCCCAACCTCTCGACACCGCAGATCTGTTGAAGTGGGCTCCCGAGCCCAAGCTCTCTTTGATCTTCGGGCCGTGGGCAAAGACCGAGTTCTACCTGAACGGGGGCATGAGTTTCCACACCGACGACGCGCGGGGCGCCACTACAGATATAGATCCGCTAATTGGCACGAAGACTAATATATTTGGCCAAGCGGTTCAACCGGCGTTGCCGATAGCGCAATCGGAGGGCGCGGAGGTTGGCGTCCGCACGCTCGCCATCCCGAACCTGCAAAGCACATTGACGTTTTGGGTGCTGAGGCTGCAATCCGAGGAGGTCTTCGACGGGGATGCAGGCACGGACGAACCCAGTCCTTACGCCGATGTCCGCAAGGGCGTGGAATGGGCAAACTACTATACGCCGACCAAATGGTTGACGATCGACGCAGATTTTGCCACCTCGACGGCGCATTTCGTAGGCAATCCGGTGGGGGGCGATTACGTCCCCGAAGCGGCCAGGGTGGTCATCGCGACGGGCGTAACGGTGCACGATCTAAAAGGTTGGCATTCCAGCCTGCGGTGGCGATATTTCGGACCTCGCTATCTGACCCAGGACGGTAGTCAGCTTTCTCCCACAACCAGCCTGATCTATTACAACATTGGGTACCAGATCAACAAAAGGTGGTCGATCGAGGGAGACATCTTCAATCTTCTCAACGCGAAAGCCGACGATATAACCTACTATTACACTTTTCGGCTTACACCAACCGGTCCGGATCAAAACGGCGACGTGTTCCACCCGGCCGAGCCGCGCACCTTCCGCGTAGCTTTGACCTGCCGGTTTTGATAGCTTTTTAACGTTTCACGGAGGGGAAATAGTTCCCCTCCACAACAATCCATTGGATACAGAGGTCTACGATGCAAGCAATACATGAAGCCTTGGAAGCATTGAAATTCGGTGGCGCGATGGTTTATCCGTTGTTGCTGCTCGCGATTCTGGCGGCGGTAGTCATACTCGACAAGGCGTTCGTCTATTTGCGGTACGTGCGTCTTCCGGGGCAAACGCTCGAACTTGTCGAAACGTATGATTTTTCCTGGTCGGATTTGGAGCGGCAGTTGACGGGGCTAAATCCGCGAAACTATTTCAAGCGGTTTTTCCGGGAGGTCATGGATAACCGGGGCAAGCCGGTCTGGTGGGTGGAATCGCGAGCCGGCGATGAAGCCCAGTTGATAGAGAAGGCATTGGGCCGGGGGTTGTGGGTGCTCGAAACCATCGTCACGGCCGCCCCTCTGTTAGGATTGCTCGGGACGATCACCGGGATGATGCATGCCTTCAACCTGATCGGCAACAACGGCCTGGTCGATCCAACCGGAGTGACGGCAGGGGTGGCCCAGGCACTGATCGCTACCGCGTTGGGCCTCTTCATTGCCGTCGTTGCCCTGTTCGCGTTCAATTTCTTTTCGCGCCGCCAGTCGCAGGTGCTTGACGAAATGGAACGGCTGGGGACGCGGATGGTGGACAACATCCGCATGGCTGCGGATTTTCAGGAGGCTGCCCGTGAAACTGCGTAAAACCCGCCAACACCGGCGCGGCCGAATCGAGATCATCCCGATGATAGACGTGATGTTCTTTTTGCTCGTCACGTTTATGCTTGCTTCACTGTCCATGCAGAACCTGCATTCTCTGGCGGTAAATCTCCCCCAGGGTCGCGCTGAACCCATGCAGCCCAAGACCCCGGTGACGCTTACCATCACTCAGGACAGCCGCATCCTGCTGGACGAGACCCCGGTGACCCTGGAGACGCTTGCCGCGACCTTGAAACCGATGCTCAACGGGCCGGACTCGAGCGTCATCGTGGCTGCCGACAGTGCAGCGCCCAACGGCGTAACCGTCCAGGCGATGATACAGTCCCGCGATGCGGGAGCGCAGCATTTTCTGATTGCGGTCAAACATGTCGAGTGAGACTGTCTCGATGAGGACGCTCCGGACTATGGATAGCCCCTGGCGCCGCCTCCCCTGGACACTGCCGGCAGCCCTGCTGATCTGGGCGGCGGCGTTATGGGGATCGGCATATTTCATGCGCGAGCCCGCTTATCGGCCGCCGGCGCCGGCGCCCATCGATGCCCAGTTGTGTGAGCTGCCCGCTTCGGTTGCGACAGCGACCCTTGAGCCGGGACCGCCTGCCCCCGTGGAACAGCCCAAACCGCCGCCCCCGGTCGTGCCGCCGCGGGTCCCCGTGAAGCCTCAGGTTAGGCCCCGCACCATACAGAAACCGGTACCCCAGAAAGCGAAAGTGATAACCAGGGCCGTCGACGCGCCTGGTAACGCCTTTACCGCGCCCATTGAGGATGCCCCGGCTGCGGTGAACACCTCCTCGAACAGCGGCGCCCGGGCCGGAAGCGGCAACAATGGATCGGGCGGCGGCTCTTCTGAGATGGGGTTTGGTTCTTCAGATGGTCCCCGGTTTTTGAGCAAAACGATGCCGGCTTACCCTCCCGTTGCGAAAAGACTGCAAAAAGAAGGGAATGTCCTTTTGCGTGTGACCATCGACGAAAGAGGCCGGCCTGTCGATGTCGAAATAGTAAAGGGCGCGGGCTTCGGCTTTGACGAGGAGGCGGTAAAAGCTGTTCGGTGCTCCACTTTCGTTCCCGCCAAAAGAGAAGGCAAACCGCTTGCCTGCAAAGTCCTGCTGCCCATTCGATTCGTCCTGAAACAATCCTAACGTTGTATTGTCCGGTCGGTGAAACGGACCTTTTGTAATTTTGGATTTTCTCTCGATGGAGGTTGAAATATGGGGGAGAAGGTATGAAAAGAGTAATGTCCGGATTAGCGGCGCTTGTGCTCATTCTCTGCGCAGGCATGCCCGTCCTTGCGAAAGGGGCCGAATGGAAGGCGCTTAACGACGAGGCCGTCACACTGTACAAGCAAGGCAGCTATGAGCGCGCTGTAACGGTCGCAAAAAAGGCGTTACAGATTGCCGAACAAGAGGTCGGCCCGGACCATCCTGACGTGGCCACGTGCCTGAACAACCTGGCGGAGCTTTACCGCGCGCAGGGCCAGTACTCGCAGGCCGAACCTCTCCTCAAGCGCTCGCTCGCGATCAGGGAGAAGGTTCTCGGGCCCGATCAGCCCGACGTGGCCACGAGCCTGAACAACCTGGCGGAGCTTTACCGCGTCCAGGGTAAGTACGCGCAGGCCGAACCGCTCTACAAGCGCTTGATCGCAATCAGGGAGGAAGTTCTCGGCCCGGATCATCCCGATGTGGCCGCGAGCCTGAATATCCTGGGGGCGCTGTACCGCGCCCGGGGCCAGCACTCGCAGGCCGAGCCGCTCTTCAAACGCTCGCTCGAAATCAGGGAGAAGGCCCTCGGCCCGGATAATCCCGACGTGGCCACGAGCCTGAATAACCTTGCGCTGGTGTACCGCTCCCAAGGCCAGTGCGCGCAGGCCGAGCCGCTCTTCAAACGCTCGCTCGCGATCTATGAGAAGGCACTCGGCCCGGAGCATCCCAATGTGGCCACGAGCCTGGACAACCTGGCGGAGGTTTACCGATCTCAAGGTCAGTACGCGCAGGCCGAGCCGCTCTACAAACGCTCGCTCGAAATCAGGGAGAAGGCCCTCGTCCCGGAGGTGGCTACGAGCCTGAACAACCTTGCGGGGCTGTACATGACCCAGGGCAAGTACTCGGAAGCCGAGCCGCTCCTCAAACGCTCGCTGTCGATCTTCGAGAAGACCCTTGGCCCCAATCATTCCAATCTGGCCACGAGCCTCAAGAATCTGGCGGCGCTCTATAGAAATACCGGCAGGGAAAAGGAAGCAGAGCTGCTGGAGAAGCGAGCCGCAGCCATTGCGGCAATAAAGCGATGAAATCAAACGATGAGGACCCATTCCACTTGACAAAGAGCTTATTCCAGGAAATACTGGTTTTCGCTGAGCGTCCTCAGAGCTACTAGAAGGTGGCCGGGACCGTTCGGTTGGGTTCTCAGTTTTACTGTTCCTCAACCAGCAAGTGTAAGTTCTAGGTAATCCGATTCGACGAATAAGGCTGCGAAGGCCTTTCTGCCGCTTGGAAGCGGTGGAAGTGCTTTTGCGGCCTTTTTTTTGTTTTTATATCGATGGACAGGACGGTTGTTGCGGGGATTCCGCATCTATTACCGGAGTGTGAAAGAAGCGACGTTTGTTTCTGCTCGATTCGGGGGTGCCTGTAAGCCGGCCGTGCGTTTTACACCGGGCAATTCGGTATGGAAATCCATGCGAAACGAAAGGAGGTCGTTCGAGCAAACATTCATGTCGGCTGGAAAAAAGGAGGAGCAGGTCTTCCTCTGGACAAGGCATAAGACCTGCCCCGGGGGTTGAGTTGGGAACCAATCCCCACGTTTCTTCTATCACAGAAGAAATCGTGAGGCAATGAGAGGGGCAATCGATGAAACCGGATCAGACTATTCCAAACAGTAGTCTCTCATCGCTCATGCGGCACAATCACTGCCGGTTGGCCAAAAAGATCATCGACATCAACTCGATAAAGGCAAGTTTAATCCTGTTGTTATTCATGCTCTGTCCGGTCTGTGGTTTCGCTGACGATAAAGCGGACGCCCCACAGACTTTGGAAAGCCAGGCTGCAAACAGCGGCCAGGCAACCGATCAAACCGTCCAGAAAAAGGAAACGAAGATAGATCAAACTCTCGAACCGATTGTGGTCACAGCCACCCGAACACCGGAATCTCTCTCGGATGTCCCGGCTGCCGTATCGGTTGTAACGAGCGAGGACATTGAAAGCAGGAACATCCAGACAGTGGACCAGGCCATGAACGATCTGCCGGGAGTGTTCGTCCAGCGTGTATCGCCACTTGATTCTATCGGGGACATCATGATGCGCGGCATGCCGCTTCAGCAGAGGAACCTGGTGCTGCTGGACGGCGAACCTTTAAACCAGGCCTTTGCCGGGTTGGTAAACTGGAATTCGCTCAACCCTTTAGACATCGCAAGGATCGAGGTCGCCCGCGGCCCTTTCTCATCCCTGTATGGGGGAAATGCAATGGGCGGCGTCATCAATATCATCACCAAAACGCCTCAGGAAAGGGAAGTCACCATTCAGAGCGGATACGGCTCGTACAACACCTGGAACGAGTATGCATCATACGGGGACAAACTTTGTAACCGGTTGAGCGTTTTTGCAAGCTTCGGCTACAAGCAAAGCGACGGATACCCTGATATTCCTGTCGTGGTAAACTCGGCGTACTCCCCGCCAACGCCTGGAGGGACTCCCGTTCACGGGGGCGTTCCGTCGTCTAACGCCTCAGGTAATCCTGCATATATCATCGGCAACACGGGAGACTACAACTGGTGGACACAATCGGGAAGCCTTAAGCTGGTGTACGACTTAAATGTGGACTCAAAGGCCACTTTCTCTTACAGAAACAACCAGTGGGGTTATGGATGGGGGAGTCCGCAAAGTTTCCTTTATGATTCTCACGGCAACAATGTTTTCTCGGGAAATCAGAACTCCGTTGGCTTTGCAAGCTCGGATTTCGTAAATGGCGTCACCAAAAGCGCTTTTATGGAGAACATATTCCACGGAGACTATGAGACAAAATTATTCGGCGACGCCATTCTTAAAGTCTCCGGCGGCTACCTCAATACCCCCGTCAACTGGTATACCCAGCCAAGCGGCTACAACGACACACACTTCGGGGGACCGGGGCAGTACTACTCGACTCCTTCTGAGATGGGCAACACGGATGTGCAGCTCTCCCTTCCTGTTTGCGAGAAGCATCTGATCATCTTTGGCGCCGCATTTCGCTACGATGAAGCCGACCAGCCGGTAAAAAATCTCAGCAACTGGACAGAATCCGGGACGCAGACCGGTCCCTATTCTGATTCTCAAGGCAAAGATACAATTTATTCGTTCTATACCCAGGCTGAGATTGCCCTGCTGCGCAATCTTACCTTGTACGGCGGTGTGCGAGGCGACTACTGGAAAACTTTCGACGGCTCTTCCGAGATAACAGGTGTGCAGCCAACCACGAACTATGGATCGAATAGCGACTTTTCCGTAAATCCCAAGGGGTCGCTTGTTTACAAACCTTGGGACGGCACTACGTTCAGGACCTCGATAGGTACGGCCTTTCGGCCTCCCACGGTATATGAGCTCTACACATCATGGTCGGGCTACGGCGTATTCTCTGAGGCGAATCCCAAATTGAAGCCCGAGACGACCTTCTCATGGGACATCGGGGTCGAGCAGAAACTGACAAGCAGCACCGTTTGCAAGCTCAATTATTTTAACAACAATCTAAGCGACTACATCTATTGGGCGTCTGTCAACGGGAGTTACAGCACTTTTCAAAATCAGAACGCCGGCAAGGCTGAGACTGACGGTGTGGAATTCGAGATCGAGAACAAACCGCTGGACTGCCTGAAACTCTTCGCAAACACCACGTACACTCACAGCGAAATGCTCTCTAACAGCGTCGATCCGCTGTCTGTAGGGAAGCAATTGCAATATGTTCCCCAGTGGATGTTCAGCCTGGGCGGAGAACTGACTTACCGGAAGTTTTCTCTTACGCTGACCGGACGTTATGCGGACAAACAATACGGCTACGGCGATAATACGGACAAGGTATCCGGGGTATACGGTTCCTATGATTCGTTTTTTGTGGCCGATTGTAAGCTCCGGTACAAGTTGACCGACTGGGCTACGTTGGATTTTGCAGTAAACAACATGCTGGATGAAAAGTACTTCACTTACTACCAGGCCCCGGGGCGGCAGTTCTTCGGGGGTATGACGGCAAAGTTCTGATGAAAAAGGTTTTAGTTTTCGCGCAGGCAGCCATTCTCTTTTGGGCCGTTTCGGCCCCGGCGGATGCTTTCGCATTCACGGTCAAAAATGCGGCCGGAAATGACATTGAAATCACCCCGCCTGTCAGC
The DNA here is from genome assembly GCA_963741035.1 of uncultured delta proteobacterium. Classification (GTDB taxonomy): domain Bacteria; phylum Desulfobacterota; class Syntrophobacteria; order Syntrophobacterales; family Syntrophobacteraceae; genus SbD1. The sequence goes on along the minus strand of CAVUGX010000049.1, from coordinate 5,671 downwards.
AGGGTGGTGTTTCTTTCACTTTATGAACTCATCCCTGTATTCGATGTTTGGGACCGGGTGGCCGGATTGAACCGCTGGGCATTCGAAAATGAACTTTTGAAAAGGTTTTCGCAGATGAAGGAAATCCCATCGGTAGGCACTGCGGACACAGTCAATATCGAGGTTTTGCTTGCTCTTCATCCGGACCTCGTGATCACCTGGTCCTATAAACCCGAAGTTGACGATTTTCTAGTCCGAAGAGGCCTCAAAGTCATCTCGGTCTACCCGGACAGCCTGGAAGAACTCTACGCACTCCTCGATCTATGCGGAAGGCTTTTCCAAAAAGAAGACCGGGCTCGCGAAATCAGGTCCCTCATGGAAAGGAGCTTTGCCGGGACCGCATCCGCTGTATCGGCAATTCCAGCGAAAAATCGGCGCAAGGTCCTTTGCCTCTGGGGAAAGCCGACGATTGTAAGCGGAGGAACAGGGCTTCAGCATGAATTGATCAAACTTACAGGCGGGATCAATCCTGCAGAAGGCATTAAAACGAAACACCCGGAAGTCTCGATGGAATCGATTGTGAGTTGGGACCCGGACGTGATTTTCATTTGGGGGAACGCCCGATACGGACCGGAGGAACTCCTTTCCGGTCCGCAATGGAAGAGCATCAAGGCAGTCAGGGGCGGCAAAGTTTTCAAGGCCCCTGACCTGACCACCTGGTCCCCGATGATCTGTAGCATGGCGCTTTGGATGGCCTGGAAAACCTACCCTGAGCACTTCGACCGAAAGGAAATTTTGGAAGATGTGCTGAGGTTTAATCAAAAATGTTTCGGAATCGCCGTTGAGGGATTTACTTTCGATTAACTGGACGCGCCCGTGAAAAGAAAATTGATCCTTTTCAGCATCGGACTGTCTCCTTTCGTTTTTGCCTGTGTTTCTCTTTTATGGGGAGCATACGCCATTGCCCCCTGGACGATAGCGAAGGTGCTGTTCTCCAAGATTTTTCTTCTGAAATCGACCGACGCCGGAACGGAGCTGTCCATACTCTGGGATATCAGGCTGCCCAGGATTATTTTGTCCGCACTCGTCGGGGCATCCCTTTCCGGTTCCGGGGTGACGCTGCAGGGAATATTCCGCAATCCGCTGGTCGATCCTTTTATTTTGGGCCTGTCATCCGGGGCGGCATTCGGGTGTGCTCTTTCCGTAGCCCTTTTCCCCCAGTTTCCGATCCAGGCGGCGGCTTTTGTTTTCAGTCTCGTAGCCTCTTTTACGACTTACATGCTGGCCAGGAGCCAGGGTGAAATATCCCGGCTCCATCTGGTGCTCTCCGGAATAGTGATCTCCGCTTTTTTCAGCGCGCTGGTTTCCATACTCAAGTTCCTCGTCGACCCGCATAAGTTGGTCAGCATCGTCTACTGGCTCATGGGCAGCTTTTCCCTTGCGGACTGGTCATCGATTGGGATTGCATCTTTTGGCATGGTCGTGGCCTGTGTGCCTCTGATACTCATGAGATGGCGCCTGAATGCGCTTTCCATGGGTGAGGAGGAGGCCAGGTCGCTGGGAATACCCGTGGAAAGAGACAGATTGATATTCATCGGCGCTGCTTCGCTTGCGGTGGGCAGCGCCGTGTCGGTGAGCGGCATTATCGGTTGGGTGGGCCTCATGGTGCCCCACCTCACCAGAATGCTGATCGGGCCGGACCACAGGCTCCTCATGCCCTTTTCCCTGGCGGCGGGCGCGGCTTTTATGATTTTTGCCGACACGCTCGCCAGAAATCTCACCTCTTTCGATATCCCGGTGGGAATCATCACTACTTTGAGCGGCACGCCGTTTTTCATCTATCTTTTGAAAAGAGGAACCGGCGAGAGTTGGGGCAAATGATCGAGGTCGAAGAACTCACATTCCTGCATCGGGGAGTAAAGGAACCGGTCCTCCGGAAGATCGGCTTCCGGGCAAAGGGGGGAGAGGTTACCGCGATTCTGGGGCCGAACGGCTCGGGGAAAACCACCCTCTTCCAGTGTTTGCTCGGCATCTGGAAGTTCCATGAAGGAGAAGTACTCCTTTCAGGGGAACCGATAAGCCATCTGAAGCGAGCTGAGATCGCCAAAAGGCTGTCAGCGGTTCCCCAGGAGCACGATCCTCCGTTTCCTTACTCTTGTTTGGATATCGTCCTCATGGGGCGCACGGCGCACGTCGGAATTTTTTCATCCCCGTCCGGACGGGACAGGGATTTATCCAGGCAGGCCATGCAGGCTCTGGGTGTCGATCACCTGGCTGAAAGGCCCTATACCCGGGTGAGCGGCGGCGAGCGGCAGATGGTCTTGATTGCGCGCTGTCTAGCGCAGGACGCCCCCGCGATGCTTCTCGACGAGCCGACGGCGCACCTGGATTTTAGAAATCAGATCACAATTCTGAAAAAGGTCAAAAATATAGTTCGAGAAAAGAGCTTAGTGGCGCTGATGAACCTGCACGATCCGAATATGGCGCTTCTCTTTTCCGATAGGGTGCTTCTTTTGAACCGAGGGACGCTCGTTGCACAGGGGCGGCCGGACGAAGTCATCACACGGGAGAGCCTTCTGGAAGTATATGGACTGGAAGTCGAGTTCGTAGCCGAAAACGGCTGCCGGGTGATCTGTCCTAAACTCTGAGCATGACCGTAGAAATTCCTGATTGAAGGATAATGCATGAAACTTCTCACCATTATGTGGTCCAGTTTCATCTCGATTTTGAGGGATGCCGCCCAAGAAACGGCCGTATTCAATCTGAAGGCATTTTCGAACAAGCAGCTCAACCTGGATCCCCGGGTTGTTGAAGATGTCCGAAAGGAAATGAAAGCAGCCGATCTGATAGTGCTCTATCGCACGACGGAACCGTTCTGGGATGAGGTGGAAGAGGAGATCGGAGAACTTGGAGGGCGGGTCCCGATTGTGGCGGTCGGACCGGAACCGTCCTACTGGAAAATTTCCAATGTAAGCCCTGAGATCGTTACTACGGTGTACCGTTATCTTCTCTTTAACGGCGCGGAAAATTTCAGGGAGATGCTGAAGTTCCTTGCATCCACCTTGTTTTCCATGGACCTTTCTTTCAGCCCGCCGAAAGAAACCGCATGGGAAGGCATCTACCACCCTGAATGGGGCGGACCGTTTACAACTACCCGGGAGTATCTGGAGATTTATCCCTTGAGCAACCGTCCGCTGGCGGCAGTTCTTTTTCCCAGGTCCAACTGGGTGTCGGGAAATATGGACGTCGAACGCCGGCTCATCGAAGCTTTGGAAAAACAGGAACTGGGCGTTCTTCCCGTCTTTTTCTACTCGTTCAAGGACAACAATCTCGGCAATCTTGGCGGAGAGGACGTAATCCGGAAATTCCTCCTGAGAGAAGACGGCGCTTGTCTGATAGAGGCGGTCGTAAAGCTCACCGTATTTTTCCTCGGGCAGAAACGCGGAGATAATTCCGAGTCCCAGGCGGAATCAGGGGTCTCACTGCTTAAGGAATTGAACGTGCCCCTGATCAGCCCGGTTATTTCCTATTACAAGGACAGGGAAAAATGGCTGGAAGATTCTGACGGGCTGGGGCAACAGGTAGCCTGGAGCATCGCGCTTCCGGAATTTGAGGGTGTGATTGAGTCGATGGTGGTCGGCGCAACCAAAGGGATCAGCAACCCCGAAGAAGAAATGTATGAAGCTCTTCCGGACCGCATCGAGCGCCTTGCGCGAAGAATTTCCCGCTGGGTGGGCCTGCGGCGCAAACCCAATGCTCAAAAAAAGGTTGCCTTTATCCTGCACAATAATCCCTGCGCATCAGTCGAGGCCACGGTGGGAGCGGGTGCTCACCTGGATACCCTGGAGAGCGTCGCTCAACTGCTTTTGCGAATGCGAGAGGAAGGCTATGCCGTGGAGCCTCCCGAAGACGGCAAGGCGCTCATCGAAACAATCCTGGAGAAAAAAGCCATATCGGAATTCCGCTGGACCACGACCGAGGAAATTGTAGCGCGGGGAGGCAGCCTCGATCAGCTTGGGACGGAAAAATATCTCAACTGGTTTGAGGAACTGCCTGAAGCGACCCGCGACAAGATGATCGAAGCCTGGGGGAAACCCCCCGGGGAGGAAAAAGACGGAATCCCGGCGGCAATGGTTCACGGTGGAAAAATCCTGGTCACCGGGGTTCGGTTCGGCAACGCCGTCGTTTGCGTTCAGCCAAAAAGAGGCTGCGCAGGATCGAGGTGTGACGGTCAGGTCTGTAAAATCCTGCATGATCCGGCTGTGCCGCCGCCTCATCAGTATGTCGCCACATATAAATGGCTCTCGAGAGACTTTGGCGCCGATGTCATCATTCATGTTGGAACGCACGGGAATCTCGAATTTCTGCCGGGGAAGGGCGCCGGACTTTCTTCGGGGTGCTTTCCGGACATAGGGATCGACGAAATGCCGCACCTCTACATCTACAATGCGGATAACCCTCCAGAGGGGACCACCGCCAAACGCCGAAGCTATGCCACTCTGGTCGATCACATGCAGGCGGTCATGGTCCAGGGAGAACTCTACGGCGATCTTGACGAAATCGAAAGACTCCTCTTTGAATACGAGAAGATCAAGAGCCTGGAGCCCGCCAAAGCCCATACGCTGAGCCACATGATTGAAGACCGGCTGAAAGCCGGCAACCTGATGTCCATGCTCAAAGTTGCCGAGGGTGCTCCCTTCGATGAGGTGGTGCGGGCTGCGCACGAAGCACTTTCTTTGTTGAAAAACTCCTATATTCCCAAAGGAATGCACGTTTTCGGAAAACTCCCCGCGGATGAAAGGTTCTCGGAATTCATTTACGCGGTTGTTCGCTACGAGAACTCCCCCGAGTCGCTTCGAGGTGTTGTGAAGAGACTGATGGAAAAAGACCCTGAGTTCACGGCAACGGACGAAACCCTGAAAAAGGACGTTGTAGACCGGAAAGCAAAGGAAATTTGCACGGTTTATCTCGCGGGAGGCGAACCCCTCGCCGCTGTTTTGAAGACTTATTTCGGCGAAATGAGCGGGCTTGAATCAATCATCCAGGGGATTCAGGAAAAAATCGATGATGTCTGCCGGCGTGTATTTCTCTCCGATGAAACAGCCGCCCTGCTGAACGGGATGAACGGAGGCTATATCCCGCCGGGTCCATCGGGAATAATTACCCGGGGAAGACCCGATATTCTTCCGACCGGCAGGAACTTCTATTCGCTCGACCCTCATAAAGTGCCGTCAAAGGCAGGATGGGAGGTCGGCGTAAAGCTGGCGAAGATAACAATCGACAAGTTCCTGCGGGAAGAAGGGAAATGTCCCGAAAATATAGCCTTTTACTGGCAGTGTACGGACATCATGTGGTCCGACGGCGAAGGAATGGCGCAGATGATGTTCCTTTTGGGCGTGAAACCCGTCTGGCGGACAAACGGGAGGATAGGCAAATTTGAAATCATACCCCAGGAAGAACTCGGGCGGCCCCGAATCGACATTACCGTGCGGGTGTCGGGAATTACGCGGGATAACTTCGCAGTCTCAATCGAGTTGATAGATGATGCGGTGATGGCCGTCGCCCGGCTCGATGAGCCGGCAGAGCAAAACTTCGTCAGGAAACACCTCCTTGCGCAAATCCGGGAAACGGGCGGCAGTCCGGAGGATGAAGAAGCTTTGCGAAGGGCCGCCTACAGGATTTTCTCCAGCAT
>CAVUGX010000048.1:0-53933 GCA_963741035.1 uncultured delta proteobacterium | reverse complement strand
TCATGGCCTCGCAGAGGCTGAGGGGCAGCGGCCGTCGGATGAGCGGCGTGGCCGCTGTCCTCACGGCCGCCGTCGTGGCGTTGGTGGCGGTAATGCTGCTGCGCGCTGCCGCATCCACCGTCAGGTGGACTGCCGAAGGTGACTGCGCCGCTCTGCGGCCCAGTCATCTGTCGCCCACCCTGCGCAAGCTCGAGCCTGACTTCCAGTTGCCCGATCTCGAGGGCAAGAGCGTGTCCATGCGCAGCTTGCGTGGCCGGCCGGTATTGGTGAGCTTCTTCGCCACCTGGTGCCCGCCCTGCGTCGAGGAAGCTCCAACCCTGGAAGTGTTGGCCGGCCGGCTCGGCGACAGGGCCCGGGTAGTGGTGGTCAGCGTCGACGAGGACGCCGATGCTCTGAAGAAGTTCTACGCCCACGGCTCGCTGGCTTCCGTGCTGCGCGACCCGAGCCGCGCGGTCCCCACCAGCTTTGGCACCTCCAAGTATCCCGAGTCCTTTCTCGTCGATGGCGCCGGCAGGGTGCGCTACGCCTTCATCAACAGACCGCGACTGGTCGACGCCCGAAGCCGCCGCTTGCGTGCTGGGCCTGCGCTGAGCCGCGACTTCGTTCGCCACCGCCAACGGCGGAAGGGCCGGCCAGGATGCCCAGGATGAGTGCTCCCAGCAACAGGGTCAGAATCAGCGCAATCAGCGCAATCCCGAGCCGCAGGCGCGGCCAGCGTTTGTTGGCAGGATCAAAAAAGATGGGCTTCACCGCAGCGCCGGCCGCCTGGTTTAGCGCCTTCCGGGGATGCTCATCAGGTCTATCCAATGACTGGGGCATGAATTGATACAATCATTCCAATATTAACGGACGAGCCGGAGCACATCCGAAGATTTCGACTTTAAGTGGATTCGGAAATCAGTTTGAATTCGCGTCGTGTGAACAGAACCATACCCAGAGAACGACGAGTTGTCAATGAAGCGAATACGGTAGGAAGCAAGAAGCGGGAAGCGGGGATCAAGAAGCGGGAAGCGGGGAGCGCGAAAGGGTGAAGGGTGAAGAGTGAGCAGCTAAAAATAAATTCTTCAATTCCCAACCATGGATGAAGGAGCGCAACGGGGTAGATGGACACAGATAAAAAACGTCAATCCCTCATAAAGGTAGTGAAGAGTTAATGGGGAAGAGGGAAGGGTGAAATGTCCAGGGATTGAAGGATTAGAAACGAATTGAAAAATTCCGAATTGATGAATTTAAAGGTCACGAAGAACCTGGAGGAGGCACGAAGAAGGAGCGAAGTAGGGTGAAGGGATTGCCTTGACAGGTGAGTGAATGGGTTGAAAGAGAAACGCAGGTGAATGGGCAGCGCTCCCATGCTTCCCCATTCACCCATTCACCCACTCACCTACTCACCCATTCACCCGCTCAACTCAGGGCAATATATAAACATGTGTGCCGATCGGGACCACGCTGAATAATTCGTCTATTGCGCTGTTCTTTAAAGCAATGCAGCCAAGGGTCCAGTCATCGCTGCAGCCGCCTCCATGGATGAATACCTGGCCGCCCAGGGCAGTGTGGGAGGGGGGCAGCCTCATTGCGTCATTTGCCTGTTTGATCGAGCAGTATTCATTGTAGGAAATCATCCCTGCCGAAAGGCCGGCTTCAGCATTGTGCGGACTGGGGTAGTTGATGGCAAGTGACTTGTAATAGTGGCTGGAAGAATTCTTGGCGCAGATGAAAAACTCTCCCTCCGGGGTCCTGCCGTCTCCCCTGTAGAGTTTATCCCCTCTCGGGCTGGGTCCAAGGCCGACGTGATAGTCGCGAACCAGTATGCTGTCCTGGACCAGCCAGAGTCTGCGCTGCGCTTTCATTACGTAGATCTTGGGATGGGAAATTAGGGACAAAGGGTAATCAAGATCTACCGAGCAGTACGGAAGTTCGCACTCCGGAGGGGCAGGAGGCTGTGGCGTCTCTATCTTCGCCATTGGTCGCGGAGTTATATTATGTGATTGGAAAAGCGAACACGAGCATGAGCATAGAGCAACACAAACGAGGCTGCCCAGAAACAAATGAAGCCCGACACCCCAAAGAATTCGCCTGTTGAATCCCATTTTTAAATCCCTCCTTTTAATGCGTTGTTGCTGTTTCAAGGAAACTGTTCGGTGCTTTATTCATAGATTTGAGCTGTTTATCCTGTGCGCCCGCTTTTTGTGCCGACGGAGGTTTTCGTGGTTGCTTTTCTAAAGGAGCGGTCTTGATGTCACGGCCAAGGTCCTTCAAAGATTGAGTAATCAGGACGGCAGTTCCGACGTCCGCCCAGCTATACAGCTTTTCGGCCGGAGCGATAGGGACGTTTATGCAGCCGTGCGAGCAATTTGGGCCGATCACGTCTCCGGTGTGAATCCAGACGCGCTCGTAAATGTGCAGAGCGTTAGGCATGATAGAGGGATCTCCGTATGCGTTCGGGTAGGTGGACATGTGCCAGGGATCTTTTGCTTTTACCCGGTATAATCCCCTTTTGGTCCAGGCATTCATCCTGCCAATGCCGACATAGGTATCGCTCACCAGTTTGCCGTTTTGATACCATCCAAGAAACGGGATATCCTTTACCACCAGGATAAACTTGGGGAACTTGCCGGCGGCTGCAATCTTTTCGGGAAGAGGCGACCAGTCCTTGTAGGCAGAGAAATCCTTTGGCACGCGAAGGGGACGCTTCCGCTTCATATCCTCACGGATATATTCCTTATCCTTTTTATTGATGCGGCAAAGAATTTCGATGCAGCGGTAAAATTCCAGGTCGGGGTCTTTCTGCTGGAGCTTTCGCACTTCTTTTTCGGTTATCACCCGGCGTACGGTGGCGAAGTTCTTCGATGCGGGCTTGGCTGTTGCTTTCGGGGGAGAAGGCGCCTTAACCGGCTGCACGACTACAGTCGCCGTTTGTGCCTCATCGTTTATAGACTCGAGTTGTTCGGTTTGGACAGGTGCCGTTGCGCATCCGGAGATCGATAGAAGTAAAACCAAACTGATCCACAAGCCCGGATTAAATCTTTTGACCATAAAACTCCCCCCGGGGACTCAGCCCGAACCTGTGCTCAGCCAAATCTGCGATTCTTTAAATACACTTTTACAGGTTCAATTAATCCTGTTCGGGCAGGTATGCCCCCCCCGGCAGAGATAAATACGTTATCCAGGGCCGATTTTCAAGAGTCATTTGTCATTTGGTCCTGCAAACCCTCTGGACGGGATTGACAGGATTGAGAAATTTTCCGCGAAGCTATTTTTCAATTCTGTTAATCCTGCTTATCACTTCGCGAAGTTCTTCTCCGTACTACTAAGGTGCAAATTCTTGAAATTTTGGCAAGCATACGGGCTAAGCGGTTATCGTTTCTCTGTGTTTTCCTCTGTGTTCTCTAAAGATCGACCCCGGCCCTTCGAAGCGGACCACCGGGTTTTTGGAATTATCGAACGTCTCTCAAGATCGATCCAGCCCCGCAATCGGATTACCGGGTTTTGTGAGTTATCGATCGGTGAATCGTTTTTCGTTTCTTGGTTGCGGCCTGAGGCTGCGCTGTGCCCCCTATCCCCCCGCAATTTCGGTAAAAAACTGCGCTGCATCGCCCGCAAACCCTTCGAGCGTTTCGCTATTGGTATAGAACATGTGGCCGCCCGGGAAAAGCCGGACCTTGATGTTTGCCGCCATCTCCGGGTCGATCCCGATATGATTCATTGTGTAGGTCGTGGCGAAATAGGGTATGTCCAGATCGAAATAGCCGGCCGTGGCCAGAATTTTCAACCTCCGGTTCCTGCTCATCGCTCTCCGGATCGACTCCACCGCATCATTTCCCGAAAAAACCGAGCCCCAGTTCCACCCGGAGTTGGCCTCCAGCGAGAAAAATATATACGGTATGCCGGGGCTGAAATGGAGGACGTCGCTGATATACTCGTTAAAGACCGCCGTATACGGTCCGATAGTAAGGGCCATCGACGGATCGTCCAGGAATCCGCCGCCTCTGCTCCTCAGGGTTCTCCGTCCGTCCATCAATCCCAACGAAAGCCCCTCTGAGCGCAGGAGTTCGACTCTAAATTCGGATCTGGGTATCCGGAGATTTCGATTTCGGATAAACGTTTCCTGCAATCCTGTAAGGCTTGCGAGACGAGCTGCGATCCGGTCTTTTTCAGCGCCGGGAAGTTGGCTGCCCCTGGCGAGAGCGGGCAGGTATTGTTCGATGGTCCACCTTTCGGCTTCGGCAAGGACTTCAGAAAGGCCCGAGTGGAATTCGGGGCCGATTTTCTTATGGTACCAGGCGGTTGCGGCATAGGATGGAACCAGCAGCATGTGAGGCAGGTCGTTCGCGGGGTCCGGATGAATAATGCTCAAATCCAGTGCAGGCGAGATCAGAAGCAGGCCGTCAATTTCAATGCCGCAGTTTTCATAAAGATATGGAAGAAGTCCTGCCGCTCGTATGCCCCCATAGCTCTCGCCGGCGAGACATTTGGGAGAGCGCCACCGGTCGAATCTGTCAATGTAGAGTTGGATGAATTGGCCGGCCAAACGGATGTCATCGGAGGTACCGAAATACTGCTTCGTGTTGTCGGGTGGAATCGCCCTGCTGAAACCCGTGCCTACGGGATCGATGAATACGAGGTCCGTCCATGGGAGCCAACTGTAAGGATTGGAGACCGCAGGGTAGGGCGGGGCGGCGGGGACCGTTTCCCCGGCTATAGCCCGAACAGGCCCTGCAATGCCCATGTGCAGCCATACCGAAGAGGCTCCCGGGCCGCCGTTGAACGCGAATGTAACCGGCCTTGCCCGGGTTTGGCCTTCCACGGTGTAGGCCGTAAAGAAAATATCGGCTTGCGGCTTTCCGGATTCATTCACCAGCCTCAAGCAACCCGCCGTAGCGGTGTAGTTCAGCAGTTCGCCTCCGGCCGGCTTCAGAGAATGATGAGTTACCGAGAGTTTTTCCGAAGCCTGAGCGCCGTGTTCAGTATCCGTGGTCTTCTGAGTCGAATCGGCTTCGGGAGTTTCCGAGGCCCTCACGACACCTCGCGGGATGTAGAGTTCGGCATAGCACAGAGTAAAAAGGAGCAGGGCCAGGGAAAATAGTTTTTTCCGATTCAATTTTCATCTCCTTTCGAGTTTTGGCTGGAGCAGCAATTCGAGTCCGAGGAGATTCCAGTAATGCGCGCCGTGGCCCATGTCAACGAAAGGAGGTCTTAGCAGCGTAAATAAATATTGATATGCCGATACTTTGCAAGGTAATCTTGAATTATTCCTAAAGTCTTCTTAGCTTCATTCGCATGTGGTTGTTTCTCGTTGCTGTACTCAGGAGGATTCAAAATGAGCAAGGAGGAAATACTTTTCCTTAGAAATGTGCTCCTCGACAGGCGCAGCAGCGTACTCGAAAGAGTTCAGAGGCTTGCAGCCGCATGGCTGGAACTGGAAGAGCGAGCCATAGAGCTGGAAGAAGAAGCGCAGAAGGCCAGTATTGCCAAGCCATATGATAAGCTCGATGAGAATGGGAAGATCGAAATAGAGCAGATCGATATGGCGCTGGCCAAGATGTCGCTTGGCGATTATGGAGTTTGCGAGTCATGCGGGGACGACATCGCGCCCAGAAGGCTTCAGGCCATACCATGGGCCCGTCTTTGCGTCGAGTGCGCGCGTGACTTCGAAAAGCAGCACAAGAGCCTGCCGCAGGCGACCGAAACGGTCATTGCCGGGAAGATCCCCGATGAGTACCAGGGTTTGACCAACGAACAGATAGTTCACCAGATCTATGAACGACTGCAAACTGACGAGAGAATTGAAACGGAAGACCTCAAGATGTCCTACAGAAAGGGGGTTCTTTTTCTGGAAGGCGCACTTGAAAGTGAAGCAGAGCACGAAATCATTCTCCAGGTTCTGACCGATTCAATGGGGTTTTCGGCTATTGTTGATCGAATCGGGATCAATGACCTGGTCATCGAGCGGGATGAATTCACGGAAGGTTCTCCAGGTGTGGACGGACTGGACAGCCAACTGTTTTATGATAGGGATGCACTACACGAAGAAACCTATGAAACAAAAGGGCGGTCCCTTTTTGGGTATTTTGGAAATGATTGCTTAAGCTAACGCGGAACAGCCGACCAACGTATTCGAGGGTTGCGAATTATCGCAATCCTCGAATTGCGTTTTTCCCGGCGATCTCACGGCAAGGCCAAGGCCATTTTAGACAGGATTGACAGGATCGAAAAATAACCTCACAGTGTAACAGACCCCAATATTAGGTTCATCCGGCAACCGAGTACCTGCAGACGAGAAAGGGCAGCATCTGTCTGCTGTGAACTCGCCCTGTGGGCGACTTTGCGTTTCTTGCCCTGAAAGGGCTTCATAGGGTAGCCCAGGGTCAGCACCGCGCCACCCTGGGGAGAACAAGGCCGCAAATTAGTCGTAATACCCTGAAAGGGTTACATAAAAAGAGTATTCATGATTAAATCGGAGGGTGCTCGAACATCAAAGGATCGGCTATGCAACCCCTACAGGGTAAGAACTGGTTCTTGTTGGCGGCACAACCCCAGGGTGGCGCTCCTCTTACCCGGGGCTATATTATATGCAACCTCGGGGCAAAAATCCGAACCACGGGTACTCATTTGCCGAAAGACCCCCAAAATTACATCTGGTCGATTCTCAGTTGCCGGTTGCAGACGTTATAGGGAATTCGCAGGTGTTCGTAGGCCAGGCGGGTGGCCATGCGGCCGCGGGGTGTTTTATTAATGAAGCCTTCCTGTATCAGAAAAGGCTCATAGACGTCCTCTAAAGTGTCTTTTTCTTCTGCAACCGACGCGGCCAGGGTTTCTATCCCGACCGGGCCTCCATCGTATTTCTCAATGATTGTACTAAGGATTTTGCGGTCCATCGCGTCAAATCCCTTGTGGTCCACGTCGAGCATCTTCAAGGCGGCGTCGGCGACCTGCAGGGAGATTCTTCCGTCGGCGCGGACCTCCGCATAGTCGCGCACCCGTCGCAAAAGCCGGTTGGCCACTCTGGGGGTGCCGCGAGAGCGTTGCGCGATTTCGAGCGCGCCGGACTCATCGATCGCGATTCGAAGTATCTTCGCCGAACGCAGGATAATGCTCTGGAGCGCAGAAGAGTTGTAGAATTCAAGCCTGAGAGAAACGCCGAACCGGTCTCTCAGGGGAGGAGAAAGCAGGCCCGCGCGGGTTGTCGCGCCGATAAGCGTGAAGGGGGGCAGGTCCAGTTTTATCGTCCGAGCCGAAGGCCCCTGGCCGATAATGATGTCGAGCTTGAAATCCTCCATTGCCGGGTAGAGAATCTCCTCGACAACATGATTTAACCGGTGGATTTCATCGATGAAAAGAACGTCGCCCGGTTCGAGGTTGGTCAGGATTGCGGCCAGGTCTCCGGCCCTTTCGATTACCGGTCCGGAGGTGCTTCGCAGGTTGACCCTCAATTCGTTGCTGATCACGGCGGCAAGAGATGTTTTGCCTAGACCCGGGAACCCGTGAAAAAGCACGTGATCCAGAGGTTCCGAGCGTCCCTTGGCGGCGGCTATGAAGATCTCGAGGTTTTCCTTTACCTTCTCCTGCCCTATGTATTCAGCAAGGGTGCGAGGCCGCAGACTGCTCTCGACAGGCAGGTCCTCTTCTTTTTTCTGTGGCGTGATTACCCGGTCTGTCATCCGCTGAAAATCTTTTCCTGTCCGGTGTATACGGTCCGTTCGGCATTATGCCAATGCTCTCAGGGCGCCCTTGAGAAGGTCTTCCAACGACGGATTTTCGCCCAGGACTTTCTTCAGATCTTTGAGCGCCTTTTCCGCCTCGGCCGGGCGATAGCCCAGGTTTACCAGGGCTGAAAACGCATCTGGAAAGGCATTCCCGGCTTCAACGAAAGGCTGGGCCTGTCCCGTCTTTTCCTTTGTCTTGCCTTGAACTTTGTCCCGCAACTCGAGCATGACCCGGTCGGCAATCTTCTTGCCCACCCCGGGAATGTTCTTCAACCGCAGATAATCCTGCCGTACAATCACAATTCTCAACTCATCCGGGTTGATGCCCGAAAGAATACCCAGTGCGAGTCTTGGCCCCACCCCGTTCACACCGGTCAGGAGCAGGAACATTTCTTTTTCGGCCAGCGTGCGGAAGCCGTAGAGCTGAATAGCGTCTTCCCGCACGTGGGTATGAATGTTGAGTTCCACCGGCTGCCCGAGTTCGGGCAGTTCGTAAAAAGTGCTCAATGGGACCTGGACATGATACCCGACCCCATGGACATCTAAAATAACACATTCAGGGCTTTTCGCCCGCAGCTTTCCTTCGAGAAAACCTATCATGGCCTATCCGGATTTTTTGACGTCTGTAAATTCCATCGAATGTTCGAGGAATGAGTGCTGATATGGCAGACCGCGACAGCAAGGGCGTCTGCGGCATTGGGTTCGATCTCGCCGTCGATACGGAAAAGCCGCTGGACCATCCCGGCAACCTGCTCTTTGGCCGCTCTGCCGTATCCGGCGACGGACTGTTTTATCCTCAATGCGCTATACTCGTGAACGGAAAGTCCGCAGCACATACCGGCCAGGATTACGGCTCCGCGTGCCTGCCCGAGGCTCAATGCGCTCTTCACGTTCTTTGCGAAAAAGACCTCTTCGACCGCCATGAATTGCGGGCTGTATTCCCGAATCGAAGCATCGATCTGCTCGAAGATGATTTGGAGGCGTGCGCAAAGGGGGCGGTTGGCCGGCAGTTTTATGGTTCCATGGTGGATGTGCTTGAGTTGGAAGCCATCCCCTTCCACGATTCCGTATCCGGTATAGCGAGACCCTGGATCTACCCCGATAGTTCGGATCATTTCTTATTCCAGCGATTCCAGAATCTGGTCCGGAATATCGAAATTAGCATAAACATTCTGGACGTCGTCGGAATCCTCAAGAGCATCCATCAGTCTCAGGATTTGTTGAGCGGTTTTGGCATCTTCAATTGCAACGGTGGTTTGCGCTAACATGGTGATTTCGGCCAGTTCGTATTTAAGACCCCTGTCGTCGAAAGCCGCCTTGACGTTTATGAAATCCTCGAGCGAGGTAACGACCTCGAACTGGTTCTCCTCGTCCTTGACATCCTCTGCGCCGGCTTCGAGCGCCAGTTCAATGAGTTCTTCCTCCGGTATCGCTTTCTTGTCGAAAACGATACTCCCTTTTTTGCTGAACATCCAGGCTACGCAGCCTGCCTCTCCGAGGTTTCCGCCGTTTCTGCTGAAAATGTGGCGGATTTCGCTTGCAGCGCGGTTTCTGTTGTCAGTCATGATGTCGACGAGGATGGCGACCCCGGCGGTTCCGTATCCCTCGTACATGAATTCCTCGTAATTTACGCCCTCAAGCTCGCCGGTGCCCTTCTTTATAGCCCGGTCGATGTTTTCTTTGGGCATGTTCTCTGCCTTTGCGGCGAGAACTGCGGCCCGGAGCCGCGGATTGCCATCGGGGTTTCCACCTCCCATCCGGGCGGCCACCATTACCTCTTTAATCAATCTTGTAAAAACCTTTCCGCGCTTGGCATCAGCCGCCCCTTTTTTGTGCTTGATGGTTGCCCATTTTGAATGACCCGACATGAAATCCTCCTGCTATTTTCTTCTCAGATTCATCGCCAATATATAAATTTCCCTGCTCTGTTTTCTAGTAGCCTCCGGTCTTATGGCTTTCGTCTGGCCGAAATCTTTTTTGACTTCGGCGAGCAATTGATGGAACTCCGATCCATGAAATACTTTGGCCAGAAAGGTTCCGCCGGGTTTGAGCGCTCCGCGGGCTATTTCGAATGCCCGTTCGAAAAGCAGAGCCGACCGGGCGCTGTCGGCGACCTTTATGCCGGAGGTCGCCGGGGCCATATCGCTGAGCATTACGTCGAACGGGACATGGCTGCGAAGGGCGGATTCAACGAATTCTACATCAAAAATGTCGCCCTGCAGAGTCATTACATAGTTTGGGAACGCGTGCTCGATCGGCTTGAGGTCGATCCCCACAACCAGGCCTGAGTGTCCCACGACCCCGCTCGCCAGTTGAATCCACGATCCCGGAGCGGCCCCCAGATCGAGGACGCGGTCTCCGGACCTCAATATCTTATATTTTTTCTGTATCTCTTCGAGCTTATATATAGCCCTGGCGAGATAATGTTCCTTCTTTGCCTTTCGAAAATAATGGTCCTGGACCGTAAAAGCCATTTTGTCCGTCCGGTTTCCGTCCGGAAAGGATTTTCTTGAGTCTTTCCGCCCCCGGACCTGCGCCCGGAGATGAAAATCCCCTTGTCTCAATCAAAAAATCCCAACCGGAAACTGCCGGCGTCTCATCCGGCGTCAGGATGAACACCGCTTAAGGATATGAATTATTTCCTGAATTAGGTCCTATAACGGAAAACAGGCGGTTTGTAAACGGGCCATTCTTTGAAAGGAGAGTGAACCCATGAGGATTACAGTCAAAATTATCCGAAACCTTGAACGAGAACATGAGGCGAGAGGGACACAATCGTGGTATCCTGGTCTCGCGGCAGATCAGTGAAGCCTATCTTGTTCCACCACTGCGGAATCAAATGGAGGAGCGCACAATGCAAAAAATAATCCGAGGAAAAAAACTCACTCTGGTCCAGGGCGATCTTACCGAACTGGCCGTTGACGCAATAGTCAATGCCGCCAACTCACGGCTCCAATTGGGGGGTGGGGTTGCCGGAGCCATCCGCGCCAAGGGAGGGCCGTCCATCCAGGAAGAGTGCAACCGGATAGGTCCGATCCGGGTGGGCGAGGCAGCCGTTACGGGAGGTGGAAATCTCAAGGCTTCCTATGTGATTCATGCGGTGGGCCCGTCGTACGGCGAAGGGGATGAGGACGAAAAGCTCCGAAATGCCACCCTTAACAGCCTTAAGCGCGCAAACGAAAAGGGATTGAAAACCATAGCTTTTCCAGCCGTCAGTACCGGTATATTCGGCTTTCCCAAGGACAGGTGCGCCGAGATCATGCTGAAAACCGCTTCAGAATTTCTGGAGGGTCAGCAAACGAGTCTGCATGAGGTAATTCTGTGCCTCTGGTCACAGAGTGACCTGGAGTTGTTCGAGAAAACCCTCGACGCCATCAGCTAGTTTCCATCCGGGACGGTGCGGCTGCCAATGAAGAGACCTGTGAATTTACAAAAAGAAATTACACTTTCGAGCGCCTCCGACCCTTACGCCTGTGAAATCGGAGTTGTAAAGTCGATGCGGGTTTCGCTGCCTTCCCAGGTAATGCCCCCTGTCGCACGCAGCCTAAAAACCGCTTCCTTTATCTGCTGCTCGTTGAACCTGCCTCTGAGTATGAAATAAAGATCGCGCAGGGTGGTGACGCCCGGACGGTCCACGATCTTCTTAACAGCGGTTTCCACGTCTTCTTCGAAAGGGTCAGTCTGGGGCTTTTTTTCTTCTTTTTCAGGCAGTTGGGACTTATAGAGCAAAATATCCTTCATCATCATAAATACGCTGAGGATATAGCGATCAGAAATCTTTTCAAGGCGTTCCGTATTGAATCCGAGCGTTTTGGAAGTGGAATGAAGCTCGCCCGCAATTTTCTGAATAATGCGATAGAAATAGAATAACATGCAGATGGCCGTTATCGACAGCACAATGGCAACAAGCGCCAGACCCGCGATGAGGGTCGAAGCCGCAAGCCCCGGTTCCTGGCTGGCTGGCGCCGTGGCCTTCACCGGAGCGGATTGACTGCCGGATTCATGCGGCTGGGCGGCCGTCTGGGGCTGGACGGGAGTTTCAGCTACCGGTCCAGGAGGTCCTGTTTCGCCGGTGGGACCACGCGGGCCAGGAGGACCGGCTGGGCCGGAAGGACCTGCCGGACCTGCTGGCCCGGGAGGACCAGGAGCGCCCTGAGAACCGGCTGGGCCGATTTCCCCGGGGTTCCCGAGCACTATGGGATTTTCCCATGACCGGCACTGGCTGGTGCTCGTCACGATCCGGATATTTCCCGTTCTCTTGTGGACACAGGCGCCAATCTCTTCACCGGCTGCGGACGTCTGGTGCGTGAATAAGCCCAGGGTGGCGAAGATCAGCGCCGCTGTGAGAAAACCTCTCATTCTCTCCTCCTTTTAGCCAACGGTGGTCCTCTCATCTAAATACGTCCTGTTAAACGATTATCTTTAGATAATTTCATGGGATTCTGAAAAATACACGAAATATTCCAGCTTCGCGCAGCTTTATTATCAGTTGAAGTGCTCCATAGATCCAAAAGAAATAGCTGGCGTCCAGGAGCGCTTTTTTCAGGTACTTTGTTTTGACCAGGTAAGTGTCGGGTTCTGAGTAGAGTGACAATTTAGGCAAGAATCTGGGGACCCGCTCGATGTACGATAAAAATTCCGGGCCGTGCCAGCCCGTCAGTTCCTTTTCTTCCCGGCGGATCACGAATGGGTAGTAGAGCCCGAATGCGAGCATAAACAAAACCAGAATAAGAAGGCTCCCGGAAGCCAGGCCGATCCCGGCGGCGCCTATCAGACTGAACAGGTAGAGCGGATTTCGTGTTACCGAGTAAGGTCCGAGTTCCACCAAATCGCTTGCCTTGTAGCCTGCAATATAGATGGAGCTCCATACCCTGCCAAAAGCGCTGATTATGACGCAGGCAAGGCCCGCGAAACTAAGCAGACCCTCCTGGAAGGGGCTCTGAATTTTGTTGCCGCTTGTTATAAGCAGTAGAAAAATTAACAGGGCGAACAGCCGGGTGTGAATGATCCGCTTCTTCGAATCCAGTACCGCGCGAGAAAAGGTCATAACCTCCATTCCGTAAAATAGAAGCCAAAAGCAAGTTTTTGAGAAAGACGCCGAAATTTCTGACAGGATGACTGCATATAGAAAAGACGAGAGGAAAACAAGCAAATTTCGTCAAATTCTGATTTTGCCCTGGAATGAGTCGTTCCCAACGGATTTGAGCCCGGCTATTTTCGGGATTCTTCGACGTAAGAAAGTTCTTGTCCGCTCAGGACATGCCTGTGCGCAATTCCCGGGCTCACTTGCCGGGAACCAAAATTTCCTCTTTTGACGCGAAAAAGGGGGTATCTCGAAATGCCTCCTCAAAAGGAGGCATTTCGATCATCATGAGGTCTGCGAAACAGTGTTGATGGGACTGCGGTCTAAGCCGGGGAGGGCTCTATGGCACCAGCCAAAGAGCGATGTTTTTTGCAATATAGCCGAGTTTGTATGGAATTCTGCCCATGGTGAATTCCGCGGTGTCGTTTATACCTTTTCGGCCTACCACGATAGAGCCGAACTTGCCTATCTTTGCCTCATTAAAGAGGTTTGCCGCCCGGCTGCCGCTTGCCTTGATAAACTTGGTGCTGATCTTTTCAGGAGCCAAACCGGCGGTTGTAAGAGCTTTGATGGCATTATCAAAAACCGGCTTCATCTGGACTTCGTGTTCGCGTGAGATTTTCTCTACGTTGTCTTCATCAAGGGGTTTTCCATCCTGGGTTTGAGGGATTCTGACAATGTGCGCCAGGCAGACGGCCGGATTAGATGGAATGAGCATTTTGCTTACGAAATTGACTACTCTTATGGAAGCAAGTGAATTATCGAGGCCGACAAGTATCCTGCCGGTTTTTGGTTTTCCACCCAGAAGGCAAACGGGGGCATCCACTACATTGATAAAAACCTTGGCGGCGATACTGCCCAGCATCGACTCCTCCATCTGGCCAAGACCCCTTCGCCCTATGGCCACTGCGTCATAGCCGAATTTGCACTCGGCGATGATGTCGCGGGCGATTCCACTTTTTCTCTTCTGGACATTGCAGGTCAGGGCAGACATTGGCACACCGGCAGATCCAAGGATTTGGCTGACGGATTGAAAACAGTCGCGCATTTTCTGCTCTTTATATGTGTCCCAGCTTTTCATGTGTTCAAGGTGCTCGCTGACTGTGGCGTCCCGTCCCGTTTCCCAGAATATGTCGGGCATCTTGTCGATGACCGACAGGAATACGACCTCGGTGTTAGTCAGGTTCACCGCTTTGGAAATATACTTTGCAACTTCCATAGATTCGTCGGACCCGTCCACCGGTAAAAGAACCAGCTTGCGCTCAGAGCTCATGGATGCCTCCTGGGAAAAGATGAAAAATAAGTGTTGAACAACAAACCATTCTCCAGCAAGAGCCGGGAAAAATCTTTGGCGGGGGAAACGTCAGATCGCTGTAGAAAGCAGGTAAGCAAGAAGCTATACCGCCTCGCATAGTATAGTATCACGTAAGAGGAAATCATGCTAATTCTTTTTCTCCTGACAGGTCCAATTAAAAGAATCGGTAAGCCGGGCGGCATTCTGCTTCGCGAGAAGCCTCTCCCGAAAGAGATTCGTGCCATTCGGTGGAATCAGGTATTAATCGCCCATGCAGATTGGGCGAAGCGCGATGGAAACCGGGGAGAGGAGATTCACAGACCGGGAAACCGTGGTGATGTCCAGAGGCTTTAACATGATTCTGCACCCTCATCTGTGCGCTGCTCGTCCTGGTTTTCCCCGCGCCGAATCCCGGACAATAATTTGTTGACTTTCTTCGCCGATCCATTTATTAACCGGATGTTCCAAAATATGCCTGAGAACGGGGGATAGAGGACCTTGCCCTGCGAATTTCTTCTTCACGCTCCTGAACTTCATCTCGCATCTCTACCGACTGAGCACTTCCTCGATTTGATCCTTTCATACTAATCCTCAGAGGAACTGAGCAATAACCTTGAGAGCTTTTCAAGCAACCCCGGAGAAAAATCGCTTTCGCTACAGCGGGAAAGAATTCGAAGGTTTTGGCTCAAACAGGTAACGCCTTTCCGTACGATGTGTTTGTCGATTCCGGTTAAGCGCAGCACCAGCGAACGCTTTTAATCGTCTCGGCGACTAATGTTAAATCGACTCTCAAGAAGGAGGCTCACCTTGACATTTCAACCTTCAAAGCAGGTGTATTCGGGCAAAATCAGGGAAATAACTCTGGGAAGCGGAGACAAGGCGGTTACGATTGGCGGCAGAGGGGTTTATGCTTTCCATTCGTTCGAAGGATCGATCCCCAATGCTCCCCGTATCGCAATGGAAGTCTGGGACAAAGACCCGAGCGCGGACTGGGCCGAAGCGGCCAAGGCGCCCTTCAGCGGCGTCCTGGGCGATCCAGCGGCCTGGGCGCGCAAATGTGTGCAGGACTACGGGGCCGAGATGATCGTGGTCCAGACCAAGAGCGCCGATCCGAACGGGGACAACCGTCCGGCTGCCGATGTGGCGGCAACGGTAAAGAAGGTGGTAGATGCAGTTGATGTGCCCGTAATCGTCTGGGGGGTTGCCAATCACGACAAGGACATCGAGGTTATGAGGCAGGTTGCCGAAAGTTGCTCGGGCCGGAGAATCGCTATGTGTCCGGTGGAAGAAGGCGACTACAAACAGATTGGCGCTGCATGCCTCGGCTACAAGCAGGTGGCTGTCGCATCGTCCCCGATTGACGTGAACCTGGCAAAGCAGCTTAACATTTTGCTCGCAAACCTCGGGGTGAGCACGGATGACCTGATAATTGACCCGACCACGGGTGGGCTTGGATACGGACTGGAATACAGCTACTCTGTCATGGAGCGCATTGAGCAGGCTGCCCTCACCCAGGAAGACGAAAAACTCCAACAGCCCATTATCGCCAATGTGGCCAACGAAACATGGAAGTGCAAAGAGTCCAACCTGACCGCCGTGGATGCTCCGGAACTCGGAGATCCAGCCAAACGCGGTATTTTGATGGAAGCAATCACCGCCGTTGACCTTTTGATCGCTGGGGCTGACGTGGTGACTCTGCGCCACCCCGAAGCGGTTAAGCTGGTGAAAAACTATATAGCCAAGATGATGTAATCTTGCGAAAAATCGGCTGCGCGAGTGATTCATTGGTAAAACGAACCTCCCCAGGAAGGGGAAAAGAGGTGCTACATGTCTGATGAGAAGAAACCAGTTGTAATCGCGGAAGAGAAAAAGGCAAAGAAGTTGGATTTGCGTGAGGTGACAAGTTGCCAGACCACCCTCCAGATGCTCAAAAGGATGGAGGCGGATGGGCATGAATCGATGTTCAACCGCGCTGCAGAAATGAAGCCCTGTCCCATCGGTGCTGAGGCGGCCTGCTGCAAGCACTGCTTCATGGGACCCTGCCGTCTGAACTCCAGGGACCCTTATGCCAAGGTCGGAGTCTGTGGGGCCACCATCGATACCATCGCCGCCCGGAACTTCGCGCGCAATGTTGCCGCCGGTGGGGCCGCTCATACCGACCACGGCATGGGCATGCTCGATGTTTTCCGGGAAGTGGTGAACGGGAGAATCTCTCATTTCAAGATTCAGGACGAAACGAAGCTCAAAAACGTCGCTGAGAGCATCGGGATTTCGACAGAGGGCAGGTCGATCAAAGACATAGCCATGGATCTTTATAACGAACTAGAACGGACATATACGCAGGTCGAGGGGGAAATTCCTTTCATGAAGCGCGTTCCTGCGAAGACCCTGGAGCTGTGGCGAAAAGAGGGAATCGTTCCACGCGGCGCGATGCGCGAAATCATGGAACTGATGCACCGCTCTCATATGGGTGTTGACCAGGACTATAACAACATCGTGAAGCAGTGCTCCCGCACGGCCCTCGCCGATGGGTGGGGCGGTTCCATGGTTGCAACTGAAATTTCGGATATCCTCTTCGGCACTCCCTCACCCAGGGTGGCCGGTGTAAATATGGGGTTTATAAAGGAAGACCAGGTAAACATTGTGATTCACGGCCATGAGCCCCTTCTGTTCGAGGGCATGATCGCCGCTTCCAATGACCCCGCCAATCTGGAGAAGGCCAAGGCCGCCGGAGCAAAAGGGGTCAATCTGCTGGGCATGTGCTGCTCGGGCGCCGAGGTGCTCGGACGCCACGGAATCCCCCATGCAGGAAATTTCGTTTCCGCCGAGCCGATTATCGCGACGGGCGCTATCGATGCAATTGGCGTGGATGTCCAGTGCATCATGCAAGCCTTGCCTAAGATAGCCGAATGCTACGGGACCAAAGTTTATACGACCAACCCCAGGGCCAAGATCGAAGGCGCAACCCACATCCAGTTCGATGAACACGACCCGCTTGACGCCCCGAATCAGATCATCGCATTAGCTATCAAACGCTTCGCCGAGCGGACCATTAAGGTCGTCATTCCGCAGCGGCAGGACTGGGGCGTACATGGCTTCTCTCATGAATACGTAAACTACATGCTCGGCGGAAAGTTCCGTGCGTCTTATGTGCCGTTGAACGACAACATCATAAACGGACGGATTCGAGGCGTAGCGGGCGTTGTCGGGTGCACCAATCCGCGCGTCAAGCAGGACTACCTGCATGTTGAACTGGTCAAGGAACTTATCAAGAACAATGTTCTGGTGGTCCAGACCGGATGCTCGCAGATCGCGCTCGCCAAGGCCGGCCTCATGAAGCCGGATGCGGCAGTGCTTGCAGGCGAGGGTCTTCAGGAAGTATGTGAAACCGTCGGGATTCCACCTGTCTTGAGCTTGGGGTCCTGCGTCGACAACAGCCGCATACTTATCGCCTGTGCCGAGATGGTCAGGATGGGAGGACTTGGCGACAAGCTTTCCGACCTGCCGGTAGCGGGCGCAGCCCCCGAGTATATGAGCGAAAAAGCCATCTGCATCGGGCAGTACTTTGTGGCTTCGGGGGTTTACACGATTTTCGGAGTGACCTTTCCTACGGTTGAGGGCACAAAGTTCCACGATCTACTGTTTAAGGGGCTCGAGGAACAGGGGTTCGGCAAATGGGGATTCTCCAACGATCCCATAGAGATGGCCCATATGATGATTGATCATATCGACAAGAAAAGAGCTGCGCTCGGCCTTTCCGAACAACGCGAACGAAAACTCTTCAGCATGGAAGACCGTAGAGTGTCTGAAGGTTAAGCCGGCACGGGTCCTTTGAGATCAATCGTATCCCAATTCCGGCTTGAAGCCGGTTGTGTGGCAAGGAAAAACAGAAGAAGGAGTCAGTTATGTCCAGGTTAGTCGCTTTTGCAGCGATCCAGGGAGCTTACAATATAGTTTCCAAGGCTGAAGGCAAATTCAAACAGGCCATGGATAAATATGGGCCCAACCAACCGATCGGATTCCCGAACACGGCCTACTATCTTCCCATCATTTACTCGATCCTCGGCGTCAAAATCGAAAAACTGGCCGACGCCGAGCCTGTAATGAAAATGTGCCGCGAGCTTCTGCCCGCGCACATCAAAGGCGAGCACAACGTTCACCTGCCTTACCTGGGGGGGACGCTCGATTCCGGAATGGCCGCCATTCTCGCCGAAGAGGTAGTCGAGGCTATCCGGTATGTGGAAGATCCCGATTTTTATCATCAGAGCGAAGAATGTGATCTGGAAGGTGGAAAGATCTGGCTTGGCGCGGCCGACGATACCGTCATGAGAAAGAGGGGTATCGAATTCGTTGACGGTAGCGCCCCGGGGTTTGCCGCAATTGTCGGCGCGGCCCCCAATCCCGAGATCGCGAAAATGATCGCCGAAGATTATCAGAAGAAGAACCTCTACGTCTTCATGTGCGCCAATCAGACCGGCACCACGTTTTCCGAGCAGCTCGTCGAGGCGGGTGTGGAAATCGGGTGGAACACGCGTCTTGTGCCGTTCGGTCCCGACATCTCCGCCGCAGTATTTGCGCTTGGTTTCGCAAACCGGGCCGCCATGGCCTTTGGCGGGGTCAAGCCCGGAGATTTCAAAACCGTTCTGAAGTATAACAAGGATCGTGTTTTCGCGTTCGTGAACGCTTTCGGCGAAGTTAACGCCGAGTGGGCAGCCAATGCAGCCGGGGCGATCAATTGGGGCTTCCCGACTATTGCTGACACCGATATTCCCGAAATTCTTCCCACTGGTGTTTGCACCTATGAACACGTCGTTTCCAGCATACCTTACGAGCAGATCACCGCAAAATCGATCGAAGTCCGCGGGCTCAAGGTAACCATTACCGAAATCCCGATTCCCGTCTCGTACGGCCCGGCTTTCGAGGGTGAGCGGGTGCGCAAGGACGACGTATACCTTGAGTGCGGCGGTGGAAAGACACCCTGCTGCGAGCTGGTCCGAATTGCCGATATGAGTCAGGTCGAAGACGGCAGGGTTGAAGTGATCGGCCCGAATATCAAGGATGTGGCCGTCGGCTCGCGTTTGCCCATGGCAGTAGTCGCCGAAGTTGCCGGCCGCAAGATGCAGGAAGACTATGAGCCGATCCTGGAGCGCCAGATGCACCACCTGGTAAACTACGCCCAGGGCCTCATGCATATCGGCCAGCGCGATATAGCCTGGTACAGAATAGGCAAACAGGCAGTTGATAAGGGATTTACCCTCGAACACATAGGGAAAATCCTGCATGCTAAATATCATCAGGATTTCGGCGCTATCTTTGATAAATGCCAGGTCAAGATTTACACCGATGAGGCCAAGGTCAAAGAAATGCTCCCCATCGCTCAACAAGCCTACAGAACGCGTGATGAACGCATCGAGGGCATGACGGATGAGGGTACTGAAACGTACTACTCCTGCACGCTCTGCCAGTCTTTTGCTCCGACACACGTCTGCGTGATAAGCCCTGAGCGCACCGGCCTGTGCGGCGCATACAACTGGCTCGACTGCAAGGCTTCTTTTGAGATCAATCCGACGGGTCCAAACCAGCCCATTCAGAAGGGTGATACCGTTGATCCCAAGCTGGGCAACTGGAAGGGCGTAAACGACTTCGTTTACAAAGCATCGCGGCAGTCGATTTCCAGCTACAATTTCTACAGCCTGGTATATGACCCGATGACCACCTGCGGGTGTTGCGAGTGTATCGCAGCCGTCCTGCCGATGTGCAACGGCATCATGTCGGTAAACCGTGATTATACCGGCATGACTCCCAGCGGCATGAAATTTACCACGCTTGCCGGTACGATCGGCGGGGGTAACGTTACGCCGGGCTTTGTGGGTCACAGCAAGTATAACGTCACGCAGCGCAAATTCATTGCCGGTGACGGTGGCCTCAAACGGCTCGTATGGATGCCCAAGATTTTCAAAGAGGAAGTCCGAGACCGGCTTCTCAAACGCGGCGAGGAAATTGGCATTCCGAATTTCATCGACATGATCGCAACCGATGAGAACGGCACCACAGAAGACGAGATTTATGCGTTCCTGGAAAAGGTGGGACATCCCGCGCTGACGATGGAAAGCATTCTTGGCTGATAAATGATCTGGGCGCGGACATTGTGGGTCTGCGCCCCGTCTCATATGAGGAATTAAACTCTTATCAGGAGAAAAACACTCATGGGCCTTACCGGGATTCAAATTTTTAAATTGCTGCCCAAGACCAATTGTGGAGAGTGTGGGGTTCCGACTTGCCTGGCTTTTGCGATGAACCTTGCTTCGGGCAAGGCGGAGCTGGAAAAGTGCCCCCACGTATCGGAAGAGGCAAAGGAAAAACTCGCTTCCGAATCGGCGCCTCCCATTCGGCCTGTCACAATCGGGTCCGGCGAATACGTCGTGAAGGTCGGAGGAGAAACAGTACTTTTCCGGCATGAGAAAACTTTTGTAAATCCGCCCGGCTTTGCCGTTCTTGTCTCCACCGATGAAGATGATGCCTCGGTTGCAGGAAAGATCGACCGTTTCAAAAAATCCCAATACGACCGGGTAGGGCTGAAGCTTCGCGCAGAGATGTTCGCGATCAAGGACGCAAACGGAGACTCAGCTAAGTTCAGCGCCCTGGCGAAGAAAATTTCGGACGAAGTCGGCGCTACAATGATCTTCATGTCCGATTCTATCGATGTCCTCACCGCGGCAACAGACTCATTCAAAGACAAAAAGCCCCTGCTCTATGCTGCAACCTCGGCGAATGTCGAGGCCCTTGGAAATCTCGCCAAGGCAGCCGGTTGCCCGTTGGTGGCTAAAGGGGACGGTTCTTTGGACAGTGTTATCGCGCTTACCGAAAAGCTGTCCGCAATGGGGCTCAAGGACATCGTTATCGACACCGGAACGCGCGAGCTGAAGAAAGCCTTTGAAGAACAGATTCTGATCCGCCGCTCCGCCCTCAAAGACCGGTTCCGCCCACTCGGGTTTCCCACTATCATCATGGCCAATGAAATGGGTGACGGGATAATGGAGGAGGCCCTTGTGGCCGCTACGTTTGTGGCCAAATACGGCGCGGTAATGGTTCTTGGCGACCTCCAGCCGCACGTAATCTTTCCTCTTCTTCTCGAACGTCTGAATATCTATACCGATCCGCAACGGCCGATGACAGCCGAGCAGGGGATCTATCCGATCAACAATCCCGACGAAAACTCTCCGGTGCTCGTGACATGCAACTTCTCGCTAACCTATTTCATCGTTTCGGGTGAGATAGAGTCGAGCAGGGTGCCGTCATGGCTCTGTGTACAGGACACCGAAGGTCTCTCGGTCATGACCGCGTGGGCTGCGGGGAAATTTTCAGGCGAATCCGTAGGGACATTTTTCAACAAGTGTGGAATCAAGGATAAAGTGAAACACAAAAATCTGATTATCCCTGGTTATGCGGCCGGCATAAGCGGTGAGCTGGAGGAAGAACTCGGCTCAGGCTGGACCATCTCGGTTGGTCCGAGGGAAGCCAGCCAGATTCCTAAATTCCTGAAGAGCTGGAAGGCATAGACGGGAGACGGCAAAATGAAACTGATAGGTGAAAACCTCAACATAATGAGCAAAACGTATGGGGCCGCCCTGAAGGCAAAAGATGCCAAACCCCTTCAGGAACTCGCAATCGTGCAGGCCAAAGCCGGAATGGACTGGATAGACCTGAATATCGGTCCGGCGGGAAAGACCGGAGTGGAACTCATGAGCTGGCTCGTCCCCGCCATAGAGGAAGCGGTGGACGTTCCTGTTGCTCTGGACACTTCGAACATCAAAGCGATAGAAGCAGGCCTCCAAGCATGCAAAAAGAACCGGCCGCTCATCAATTCGATTATGGTCCGGCCCGAAAGAATGGAAGCGCTCCTTCCGCTTGCCGCAAAGTATGACGCCGAATTCGTCGGCCTGCTCTGGGGGCCTGAAGGAATGCCGAGGGATGAAAACGAACGTGGAGCACTTTGCGCAGAACTGGTGTTCAAGGCCACCGGAGAATTCGGTATAAATCCCGAACGTATATACGTTGATCCTATCCAAACGCCGGTCAATGTACAGCAGATTCAGATCATGAGCGTTCTGGAATTCATGAAAATGTTTGCAGATATCGCTCCAGGTTGCAGAAGCACCATTGGGCTTTCGAATGTCTCCAATGGTCCGCCCGAGCACCTTCGCCCGATTCTGAACCAGGTCATGCTGATCATTCTTAAGCGGCATGGACTGTATTCTGCAATTGTGGATTGCTTTGATACCAAGCTGCACGAAATTGCCCGAGGCAAACATCCTGAACTGGAAGCCCTTGTCCATAAGGTAGAGGACGGACAGCAGATTGATTTGAAATCTCTTTCGGAGGAGGAACTCAAATACGTCAAGACGACCAAAGTGATTCTTGGCCAGACGCTCTATTCCGACTCATGGCTTGAAATTTGATATATCAAGAAGCGAGAAGCTTTTGCTCCTTGCTCATTAAACATTAAGCGGGAAGTGGGAGGATGAGAGAAGGGATTCCCGCTTCCCGTTTCTGCTTTCCGCTTTCTGCTCCTCTTTATCCTCTTGCAGTACCAGCAAAGTTGTGATGTATTATGACTACATTACGCGACCTGCCTCACACCTTGCCAAGCGGAAATTCAGATTAAAAGGAGAGAGACTTATGCCTGATTATGTTTATTTCTTTGAAGAAGGGAAAGCGGATGGCAACGCCAAGATGAGGGCTCTCCTGGGCGGGAAAGGCGCCAACCTTGCGGAAATGGCCCAACTGGATATTCCCGTGCCTCCCGGTTTCACAATAACCACTGACATATGTACTTATTATTATCAGCACAGTGGCGAATATCCGCTTGAGTTGAAAGGCGAAGTTGAAGAAGCCGTGCACAAGCTGGAGGGGATTATGGGCCGCAAATTTGGCGACCCCGAGAACCCGCTGCTTGTTTCAGTGCGTTCCGGAGCAGCCCTTAGCATGCCCGGAATGATGGACACCGTTTTGAACCTGGGCCTTAATGATCATACCGTGCTGGGTCTGATCAAACAGACGGGAGACGAACGGTTTGCATATGATTGCTATCGCCGTTTCATCGCAATGTATGGGGACGTGGTGCTCGGTTTAAAGCCCCAGTCAAAAGACGAGCACGACCCCTTTGACGAGTTGATCGAGGAAATGAGGAAAAAACGTGGCGTTGAGTTCGACAACCAGCTTTCCGCCAGTGATCTCAAGGAACTGGTCGAGCGTTACAAAGCGTTGATTCGGGAACGCAAAAAGGTGGAATTCCGGCACGATCCCTGGGATCAGCTTTGGGGAACCATCACTGCGGTTTTCGGATCGTGGAACAATCCTCGAGCGATCGCATATCGCGAGATCAACAACATTCCGGATACCATGGGCACGGCCGTGAGCGTGCAATCCATGGTATTCGGGAATATGGGAGAGGATTGCGGTACTGGCGTGGGCTTCACGCGAAATCCGGCTACGGGGGAGAATGTGTTTTGGGGCGAGTACCTGATCAATGCTCAGGGCGAGGATGTCGTTGCGGGCATCAGGACCCCCCAGCCCATTAACCGGAATCAGAAAAGCGAGGGCAGTGGTCCATCCCTCGACGAGACGATGCCCGAGATCTATGACCAGCTCGAAAACATTCGCTCCAAGCTGGATCGGCATTATCGTGACATGCAGGATATTGAGTTCACCATAGAAAAGAAAAAACTGTGGATGCTGCAGACCCGGGCCGGCAATCGAACGGTTTTTGCCTCTGTCAAGATTGCCGTGGATATGGTTCGGGAAGGGATTATAAGTAAACAGGAAGCACTGATGCGGGTAGACCCCGATCAATTGGACCAGCTCCTGCGGCCCACATTCGATCCCAAAGCTCAAAGGGATGCGGTAAAAGACGGCAACTTGTTGACCAGCGGTCTGAACGCCGGTCCGGGGGCAGCCACCGGCAGGGTGGTGTTCAATGCTCACGATGCCGAAGAATGGGCTATGAGAGGTGAGGTGGTCATCCTGGTTCGTCTGGAGACCTCCCCTGATGACATTCGCGGTATGCACGCTTCGCGCGGGATTCTGACGGCGCGCGGCGGGATGACGTCGCACGCCGCCCTTGTTGCCCGCCAGATGGGAAAGGTGTGCGTGGTGGGCTGCTCGGACCTCGAGATCGATTACCACAACCGGAGAATGACTGTCGGCGATCGTGTAATCAGGGAAGGCCAATACCTCTCGCTTGACGGTTCGGCCGGAGACGTCTATGCCGGCCAGATTCCGACACGGCCTTCGGAAGTGCTTCGTGTCATCATAGACAAAAGTCTCGCCCCGCAAAGGTCTCAGATATACCAGAATTACGTGGCCCTGATGGGCTGGGCGGATGAGTTCCGCCGTCTTCAGATATGGACTAACGCCGATCAGCCGAACCAGGCAGAGGAAGCCATAGCCTTCGGGGCAGAGGGGATAGGGCTCACACGCACCGAGCACATGTTTTTTGAAGGCGACCGGATCGAAGCCGTTCGCGAGATGATTCTAGCAGAGAACTCCCAGGGGCGGGAACGGGCCCTGGCCAAGCTGCTGCCGATGCAAAAAGAAGATTTTAAGGGTCTCTTCAAAGTCATGAGAGAAAAACCGGTGACTATTCGAACGCTTGACCCTCCCCTCCATGAATTTCTCCCCAAAGAAACCGACGATAAGGCCATTCAGAAGCTTGCAACCAAGTTGGGTGTTCCTTATGAACAACTTTATGCCAAGGTAATCAGTCTTCATGAGGCTAACCCGATGCTCGGTCATCGCGGGTGCCGTCTTGGAGTGACCTTCCCGGAAATCACGCGAATGCAGGCCAGGGCGATCATGGAAGCCGCCTGTGAGGTTGCCAGGGAAGGGATGGACGTGCGTCCGGAGGTAATGATTCCACTGGTCGGCGACGTCGGTGAGTTCAAAAACCAGAGAGATGTCGTGGAAGCCGTTGCCAGAGAGGTTATGGAAGAGTACGGGGTCGACATCGAGTACCATATCGGGACGATGATCGAAGTCCCTCGCGGAGCAATGACCGCTGACGAAATCGCCGAGTACGCGGAGTTTTTCTCTTTCGGGACCAACGATCTTACTCAGACGGTATTCGGTATAAGCCGTGATGATGCGGGCAAGTTCCTTCCGGCCTATGTGGCAAACAAGATTTGGGAGTACGATCCTTTCGCCAGACTCGATCAAAAGGGGGTGGGCGGGCTTATGGAGATCGCCGTTCACAAAGGACGTTCCGTCCGTCCCGATATCAAGATCGGTATCTGCGGCGAGCATGGAGGCGATCCCAGTTCAGTCGAATTCTGCCACCGGATAGGGCTCGATTATGTCAGTTGTTCACCATACAGAATCCCGGTTGCCACTCTTGCCGCCGCCCGGGCTGCCATAAAGGAGAAACTCTCCAAGGAGAAGCTCTCTGAGGAGGATAGCGCATCCAAGCCGGTTTCAATTGCTGCAACAAGAATTTAGGGTTTCAGTGGATGGAAAGCGAGGAACGTAGAGCGGGGGGCTCTTTGTGCATTGCTTGCATCTCCGCTCCCTGCTTCCTGGCGACAGGGTGTACTCCCGCCCACGCTGACTTCTATGTCTGAAGGAGATCGTATGAAACACTCGGCTCGTCTTCGCCGCTCCATAATTTCTGTTCCCGCAAACCGCGAAAAGATGGTCAACAAGGCTTTCAATCTCGATGCTGACGTTATCATGCTGGACCTCGAAGATTCCGTGCCGGTAAATGAAAAAGAAGAGGCCCGCAAGCGGGCCGTATCCACTTTCCGGGAACAGGACTGGAAGGGAAAGGTCAGGTCGTATCGCATCAATGCAATGGATACGCCCTTTGCCTACCGCGATATAATTGATATAGTCGAAGAGGCGGGTGAATACATAGATACGATAGTCGTCCCGAAGGTCAATGACCCGGCGGAAATAAAAGCGATCGATTATCTTCTGACCCAGATAGAGTTGCGCCTGGATTTTAAGAGACCGATCGGGCTTGAGCCTTCAATCGAAACGGCATTGGGAATGCTCAGGGCAGGCGAAATCGCGCTCAGTTCACCGAGGGTTGAGACTCTGGTGTTCGGGGTTGCTGATTACAGCGCTTCCATGACCATGTTGAGCAAGGGTGTCAGCGGTCATGGTGATAAGGAGGATTTCTACCCTGGTCACAGGTTTCATTTTCCGTTAAGCCGGATGGCAATGGCGGCAAAGGCGGCCGGTCTTGCAGCTATCGACGCTCCCTATGGAGACTACAAAGACCCCGAAAGCCTGCGGAGTTCGTGCCTGATGAGCGCCGCGCTGGGGTATGACGGCAAATGGGTGATTCATCCGGATCAAATTGCAATTGTAAATGAAGTCTATTCTCCTTCTCATGAGGATTTCGAGCGTTCGGCAAAAATTCTGGAGGCTTATGAAAAAGCGCAGGCGGTGGGATTGGGATCGCTCGCCCTGGATGGGAAAATGGTGGATGCCGCGTCCATACGCGTAGCTCGGGTAATTTATTCTCAATGGGAAGCAATGAACAGACGTTCGGCCAAGCCCTGATCCCGTATTGTCACAAATCATTTGGCAGAACTGTTATTGAAAATGAACCTCAAAAAGTCAAAGACGATTGGCGCAAAGTCGGATAAGCGCCAACAGGAGGATTTGACCCGGCACTTTGAACTGCAGATACTCTACGATATCTCTTCGGCCCTCTACAGTTCTCCGCATCTTCAGGATGTACTACAGCGCGCGCTTTCAAATATTCTCGGGACTCTTCAGTTCAAAATGGGGGCCTTGTACCTCGTCAAGGAATCAATGGATGAAAAATGGCTGCTGGAGCTTGCGGCCCACCACGGATTCTCCCCCACACTCCTAAACTGTATCCAATACCTGACTATGACCCCGGAGATGATGGGCAGGTA
Organism: uncultured delta proteobacterium; assembly: GCA_963741035.1. Taxonomy (GTDB): domain Bacteria; phylum Desulfobacterota; class Syntrophobacteria; order Syntrophobacterales; family Syntrophobacteraceae; genus SbD1. Next base: position 26,930 of record CAVUGX010000048.1, on the reverse strand, counting down.
TGACGATCATGACCCGATCCGGTGGTTTCCGATCTCAAAGATTACTTTTACCGCCCTGCGAGAGCGCATGCAAGAAGAGGGAGTAGACGAAATCATCTGCATACCTCTTATGTCACATAAGAATGTCGTAGGGTTGCTTTATGTCACAAATGACGGGACATATAAGTTGGGGGAGGCTCAAAGCGAACTGCTAAGGGCCATCGGAAACCAATTGGGGGTTTCCATCCAAAATGCAACTCTCTTCGACTCGGTAGAACGCGCGAAATCCGAACTGGAGATCAGCTTTGACGCCATCCAGGATGCCATCTTCCTTGTTGATAAAAGGATGCGGATCTTTCGGGTGAACAGAACCAGCGAGATGGTTTACGGGCCTAAGCTGGTCGGGCAAAAATACCCTGAGGTAATCTACGGGACCGAGCAACCCCATATCGAGTGTCCCATCTGGGCATGTTTGTGGGGCGCTCAGCCTATTCGCAGGGAGGGCCCTCACCCGCGCTGGGGAGGTTACTATCAGTATCACGCATTTCCTGTCTTTAACGTGGCTGGAGACCTCGAGCGGGTGGTATATTATGAGAAGGACGCCACCGAAGCCAGGAAACTCGAGCAACGCCTTCAACAGTCCGAGCGGCTCAAGGCACTGGGAACGCTGGCAGCGGGAATCGCCCACGAAATTCGGAACCCGTTGGCTACCATAAGCTTCAACACTCAGATGCTCAGGCGGGAGTTGGAACTAAAACCAGCCCAGCAGGAGATGTTTGAGGATGTATTTCAGCAGATACGCAAGATGGACCGTATTATTCAGCAGGTGCTCCATTTCGCTCGGCCCCGCGACCCTCAGTTCGTGCCTCATAGCCTTAATGAAGTCGTGCACCACTGCCTGGATATGTCCAAAATGTATCTGATAAAGGCACAGGTTGAAGCTTCAACCGATCTGCGAAAAGATCCGCCCCCTATAGTTATGGATTTTAACCAGATCTGTCAGGTATTGATGAACTTGATAATCAACTCCATAGAGGCGATGCCGGGCGGCGGGAAATTGAAGATAAGCACTTCCCTGCACGAGGAGTCGCAGGGGCAAGTCCTTCAGATACATGATACGGGGTCCGGCATTTTAGAAGAAGACGAGGGCCGCATTTTTGACCCTTTCTTTACGCGAAAACCGGAAGGAACGGGGCTGGGTCTCAGCATATCGAGACAGATAGTCGAAAAACATGGCGCCCTGATGGAGCTTGATTCCTCACCGGGGTTGGGAACCACTTTCCGGCTTATTTTCCCGGGCGAGACAAGTTTGGTTCGCAAAGCGCCTGAGCCTTCAGCCGATGCGGTTCAGAAACTGAGGACGAACAAGAACAAAAAGAAATAGATCTGATTCCGCGGGGCTTGGCCCTTACGGACAAAAAGTTAAAAATAGATGAGTCTCGCAGTTGATGAAAGTTGCAGTCATTTCCGACATTCATGGAAACCTTGAAGCCTTCAGGGCGGTACTGGCCGATATAGATAAAATCGAGGCAGACTCGATTATTTGTCTCGGTGATTTGATCGGCTATGGTCCCAATCCCGAAGAGGTTGTCGAACTCCTGCGTTCTCGTTCAATTCCAACTACAATGGGCAATCATGAACTGGCGCTCGCCCGGGCTGATTTTCTGGACTGGTTTAACGAGACTGCAAGAGAATCCCTGGTTTTGTCCGAGAGGTTGATCTCTGCGGAAACACGCAACTGGCTTAGGGATCTGGATGCCACACTGGTCTTCGAGGAGGCTCTTTTCGTTCATGGCTGCCCGCCGGATTCAATCACGGAATATATCTTCGAATGGGACGATGAAGGCCTGGAAGAAATTTTCAGAAAGATGGACAAGCAGATTTGTTTTGTCGGCCACACTCATACATTGGAAGCTATTTCGTTCGCTGGCGCCACCGTAAGGCATCACGACCTTGGAGAGGGGATTTTCACGCTTGATTGTCAGTCCAAATACATCATTAGTGTGGGCAGTGTCGGGCAACCCCGTGACGGCTACAATAATAATGCTAAATTCGCCCTGTGGGACACCATTCAGAGAAGTGTTGAAATTCGCTTCGTCCCTTATGATATCTCGAAGACAGCAAAAAAAATAATCAGCCTCGGTTTACCCGGAATTAACGCCACTCGGCTTTGGTAGGCATTGCAACCAGATCGCAACAGGTGAGGAGTATAATTTGCCCGACCCATACGGTAGGGCGGGTTGTTTACTTGTTGCAAACCTTGCTTGCTTGGATGGGGCAATTCAACCGGGAAGGTCTTGTTGCAGTCTGTTCTTTGTTGCTTTTCGGCGTTGAAAGTGTGAAGTAGAGGCAATTAACCGGATTCTGAGCGCTGCAACTTGCGGCTCAATGCGGGTGGATTTCGAGACTCGAAGTTATCATCCAGCGAGCCGAGTAATAATCATTCTTCATCACTCTGCGCAATCGGTTGCTTGATTATTCATCAATTTGTTGATTAGGAAAGGATAAGAGCGGGAATGAAAAACAAAGAGTCTCAAGAGCTGGAATCTACTGCCGATCTCTATTCCACTTGCCCGTCCGGAGAGGCTTTTCCTATTCCGAAGAATGCGGACCATGAAGCGGAATTCGAGCGGGTCAGAAAAATTGTCGAGGAACAGCGCCGCTTGGGGCGTGAGATCGTCGTGGTCATGGGAGTAGGCTTTGTCGGCGCTGTCATGGCTGGGGTCGTGGCAGATTCGGTGAACAAGGCGACGGGGACGCCGTCCAAGTTTGTTATAGGAATGCAGCGGCCCTCGACCAGATCGTTCTGGAAAATCCAATATCTCAATCGGGGGATCGCCCCTGTCGAGGCCGAAGACCCCGCTGTGGGGCCTCTTATCTACCGCTGCGTCAATGAAAAAAAGACACTCATAGCGACCTATACTTACGAGGTCCTTTCACTAGCCGACGTTATTGTGGTTGACGTGCAATGCGACTATCAGAAAGAGACGCTTGGAAACGTGCGCCAGGGGTGCGCCGATATTGCGGCTCTGGAAGACTGTCTCAAGATAATCGGGGAGAAGATGGACCCCGGATGCATGGTGTTGATCGAAACCACTGTTCCGCCCGGGACGACCCAGTACGTCGCATATCCAATAATCAAGAAGGCTTTCCAGAGTCGCGGCATCGAGGCTGAACCGTTGCTTGCGCATTCCTTCGAGCGGGTTATGCCTGGTAAGAATTACGTGTCTTCTATCCGGGACTTCTGGAGGGTGTGCAGCGGTGTAAACGAGACATCCAGGCAGAGAGTGCAGAGCTTTTTGTCCGATGTTTTAAACGTTGAAGAATATCCACTGACCGTCCTGGAAACGCCTATTGAGAGCGAGACCTGCAAGGTGGTCGAGAATTCCTACCGAGCCACAATTCTGGCCTTTCTACATGAATGGAGCGTTTTTGCCGAGCGAAACGGCGTGGACATCATCAAGGTCATAGAAGCGATAAAGGTTAGACCGACCCATTCTAACATTATATTTCCAGGTCCGGGAATAGGGGGTTACTGCCTGCCAAAGGACGGAGGACTCGGCATCTGGGCCTACCAGACTCTGCTCGGGTTCGAAGACGACATATTCAAGATAACTCCCCAGGCGATAGACATAAACGATACAAGAGCCCTTCATGTCTCCCGCCTGGTCCGCGATGCTCTTCGAAACATGGGGAAAATCGTCGCAGCCTGTAAAATAGCCATATTCGGTGCATCTTATAGGGAAGATGTCGGAGACACGCGCTACAGCGGCTCGGAAATGCTTGTTCGAAAGCTCGCCGAAATGGGGGCGGACATTTCCGTCCACGATCCTTATGTCAAGCACTGGTGGGAATTTGAGAAACAGGACACCTATCCCGCTCCCGGTCATTCCTGGTCCAGGTTTTTTCGAAACCAGGAAAACCTGAAGGAACTCACGATCAGCAAAGATATGGCCCAAGCGGTTCGCGGGGCCGACGCCGTGGTTTTTGCGGTGCGCCATGAACCCTACCTGCGCCTTTCAGCCGACGACTTAATGGAGATGACCGGGAAGCCGGTAGCAGTGATAGATTGTTTCGGGATTCTTTCGGATAAGGAAATACGGCGCTATTTTGAGCTTGGATGCGAAGTGAAGGGTCTGGGGCGCGGAAATGTCAAGCGGATAAAAGACGAGGTAAGGGCGAAGATGATACCGGCCAAAAGCTGAAACTTTGTCTAGAGCGCAATGCTTAATTACGCCCGTCGAACTTGTTTTTGGGATCGTAAAATTATAGCTTCGGAGATCTCGTTGTACGATTCCGGACTATAAGTAGACATTTTTTGAGGTGAGGTGGGTCTGCGATCTTCTTATCTGCGGCTAACATATTGAAAATGAGAGCTAATACCAAATTGCGTTCAAGCCGGGTGCTTCGGGCGGGGATAAACTCCGCCCCTACGACATTATCGCACGGTTCTGACGTAGGGGAGGGCTTTATGCCCTCCCGATCGACAACTCGCAAAATCCTGTAATCTATTCGGGGGGCTAAGTTGATCTTTAGCGCCAAACTTGAACGCAACTTGGCATCAGTTAGCCTACAGACCCGGAGGCAAGGAAACTACAAGGGCCGGAACTGCCCGATTCCGGAGTGTGACACTGATGTCCAGCGCTCTTTTCAACTTGAGCCGAAAACCTGATCCTTTTTCAAAGAACAAGCGATGCTACTGGAGAACCTTCTTTACTCCAAGCATTAGTGTTTTCAAGTCAAAATATGCACAAAGACGAGATCGACATGGTATACATAGCAAATTTACTGCGTGGACTTCTTTATGCCGAGCTTTTCCATGATTTCGTAGAGATTGGGACGGCTGATGGCTAAATCAACGGCTGTCTTGCTCAGATTGAAATTATTTAATGCAAGAGTTTTTAGGATCAGCTCGCGGTCAGTTTTCCACCTGGCTTCTTTAAGACTGATCCTGCCGGTAGTTTTATCCGGACTAAGCTCCAAATCGTCAATGGTTATTTTATTGCCCTGTGCCATGATGACAGCGCGTCTAATTCGGTTTTCCAATTCTCTCACATTTCCGGGCCAATGATGACTGTCAAGAGCAACGAGAGCGCTCTGGGAAAATCCGAGAAGTTTCTTCCTGTTTTCTTCCGAATATTTGCGCATCAAGTACACTGCCAAGAGCCTGATATCGCCATCTCTCTCCCGGAGCGGCGGTATTGAGATTTTCACTACGCCTAAACGATAGTAAAGGTCTTCTCGAAATCCTCCATTTCGAATTGCCTGATCTATGACCGTGTTCGTTGCGGCTATCACCCTTGTGTCTACCGGAATTTCCTTCCTTCCTCCGATACGCTCGATAGTGTGCTCCTGAAGAAACCTGAGAATCTTGGACTGAAGCAGTAGTGGCAAATCACCTATTTCATCCAGGAACAGAGTACCTTTATGGGCCAGTTCCGTTCGGCCTTTTCTAAGAGTATGCGCCCCTGTAAAGGCCCCTTTCTCATGGCCGAACAATTCGCTCTCGAGTAAGGTCTCAGGGATTGCGGCACAATTAATCGCAACGAATGGCCCGTCATTTCTGAGGCTCTTGGAATGGATGGCCTTGGCAACCAACTCTTTCCCGGTCCCGCTCTCGCCCTGAATCAAAACCGAAGCTTCGGTTGCAGCTATTTTTTCAACAACGGAGAAAACCTGCTGTATTTGAGGACTTGTTCCAAGAAGGAGCCCAAATGAATCACCGGAGCGTACCGCCTGGAGCTGACGGTGTTCATTTTCCAACTGGTAAACGCGAAGCGCTCGTCGTAGAATCACGCTTACTTCTTCGACGTTGATAGGCTTGCAAAAAAAATCGTAGGCTCCCTGTCCAATTGCTGTGAGCGCGTTCTGTTTCTCTTCCTGACCCGAGATGATTATCACTTTGGCGAAGGGGTCCTCTTCCAGCAGGGAGGATAGCACAAGAAATCCTTCCTCCACTCCTCTGGAGTTTGGGGGCAGACCAAGGTCGAGAGTTATGAGAGGTGGGCGCTCGCGCAGAAATATGTCTGTGGCCTCCTGTCTGTTGGAAGCCGGGAATATCTCGTAGTCTTTAGTAAAGGCCCATTTCATCGACAACAGAATGTTCTCGTCGTCGTCGACAATCATCAGCTTGGGCTTATCCATCCCCTTCCCTTTCACGGGATGCGCCGGGAGCCGGAGAAAATCTTGCCGCTCGGCTTTGTTTGAAGCCACTGAGACCACTCGCCTGCCCAAGTGTTCCCTCACGAGCCCCCCCTGGTGCGAAGCTTGTCTAGGTTTTCTCCCCCTGATATTCTTTGTACCACTTTATGAAACTTGAGAGACCTTCCCGGATCGAAACCCCGGGACAGAAACCAAAATTCTCTGTAGTATCCCGAATGTCAGCATAAGTTTCATGTACGTCTCCCGGTTGCATCGGCAGGAATTCCTTTTTTGCCTTCATACCGAGCAGATCTTCGATAATTTCAATAAATTCGAGCAATTGAACCGGCTTGTTGTTTCCGACGTTATATATCCGATAAGCAGCAAAACTCGAACCGGGATCGGGACAAAGACCATTCCACTCTGGGTTCGGTTCGGGAGGGGTTCTAATTATTTTTTGCATCGCCCCGATTATGTCATCGATATACGTGAAATCCCGGCTCAAATGACCATTATTGAACACCTTGATCGTCTCTCCAGCCAGAATTGCACGAGTAAAAAGAAAAGCCGCCATGTCCGGGCGGCCCCATGGACCATAAACTGTAAAGAAACGCAGCCCGGTGCAGGGGATTTGGTAAAGGTGCGCATAAGTGTGGGCCATCAGTTCGTTTGCCTTTTTGGTCGCCGCATACAGTGAGAGAGGATGGTCCACATTGTCGTGGACTGAAAAAGGAATCTTCTCGTTTCCCCCGTAAACCGAACTCGAAGATGCAAACACAAGATGTTTAATCTTTTTCTTCCTGCACCCTTCCAACAGATTCAGGAAACCCGTGATGTTGCTCTGGATATAGGCATGAGGATTAACGAGCGAGTAACGCACACCTGCTTGAGCGGCCATGTGGATCACAGTGTCAAAGGCGTGATCTTTGAACAGTCCCTCAATTGAGGGGCCATCGTGCAGATCGAGTTTGAGAAATTTGAATCCGGGTTCACGATCAAGTATCGACAGCCGGTCGTATTTCAGCCCGGGATCGTAATAATCGTTCATATTGTCCAGGCCGATAACAGGCAGCCCTTCTTCGAGCAGTGCCGAAGCAATATGAAAACCTATAAACCCGGCAGCACCGGTGACGAGAATGGGTTTGTGCAAATCCATCAGGCTGGGTTTCCTCTTTGGTTCATCACACAACAACCGCATAAGCTGTAGTTTGGTTCGGAATAGCGTTTCAACGCGATCCCCGAATAGCTCCCAGGTTCGTTTTCATTCCCATGCTTCAGTAAAGCCATACTACTTATGGTACTTTGGAAAGAAACAGCATGCAAATCTATTTCCGTCCGGCGAACTACATTCCCGAAAATTGGGAGCCATACCAGGAGCAGCCTTCAGATTGGTTCGATCTTGAGCAAATTTTCCGGCTAAATGAAAGAAGGGAACATTTGGAAATCGGGGGAATACGTTTTTGAAATTGCCTCCCGGGAATCACTGCGCGGGTGAACAAGCCAGACCTGGCCAGACCCATTCACCTGCTTGCCGATTCACCGGTTCAACTGTATCAGACGATCGCCTGCAATTATCCTATGGGCAGCAGAATGCGAAAATTACTCCCCTTGCCCTCTTCGCTTTCGACTTCAATCTTACCTCTGTGGGCTTCAACTATCATTTTGCACTGGAAAAGCCCAATTCCCAAACCGGCCTTCTTTGTAGTCTGGAAAGGTTTGAAAAGGTTTTTTTCCAGAAACTCCCTCGACATGCCGCAGCCGTTATCTATCACTGAAATCACGACGTAACCGGTTTCATGCAGCGTTTTTACCCTGATTTGACACCCAGCGCCTCTTGTTGCCTCATGTGCGTTTAGAATAAGGTTCAATAACACCTTCTGCACTTGCTCGGGGTCGATGCGAACCGGCGGGACAGGGTTAAGGTCCGGTTCAATAACCAAACCATGGGAACCCTGCAGACCCGATATTCCCGAGAGGACAAGATCGTTGAGGTTGACCTGAGTCGTCTGCAGCACGGTATTCTGATTCAGCGAAGACAGGCGGGTGCACATATTCTGAATTTTATTCACGCTGCCGGAAATCATTCCGAGGATATCTTTGCTAAACTCCGGGTTGTCATGGTGGAGCGGAAGATTCTGCAAAAACAAAGAGAGAGTGGCAGCGAGATTCTTCATGTCATGGACGAAGAAAGTGCTCATGTTTTGAAATACTTCCATCTCTTTTGCTTTACCGAGATTTACGAAGAGCTTTACATTTAGAACATGGACGGCCGTTTGTTCGGCAATCATCTTCAGAAGATCGAAATCCTCGATGGAAAATTCAGGGCCGTTTTGCCGGTCACTGAGGGTGATTATCCCCAGGAACTCGCCTGCAGCCACCAGCGGCATGCAATACCGTGTCGTCGAGTCACTCTTTGCTGACACGCTGTCGGAACCGGTATGATCGGAGCGTTTCAAATCGATCGGAGAGTCCTTCCCACGCAGGGAATTCATCAGGAAACTTATTTCTTTCATGAAATCGCTATGGCGCCCAGGCGAGACGGATAAACAGGAAGAGCTGCACAGCGATGGCTGTTTTCCGGCCTCATCCAGGAGCCACAGAGTGACGTCGGATATCCCTAAACTTTCGGCAATAAAGTTCACTACGACCGTGCCCAGATCTTTCAGGTTGACGAGGGATGTTGTCCGGCTGGTCAATGTAGTCCATACTTTGCGGTAATCATAAAGAGGACGCTGAAAGTGCCGGCTTATAAATCTCCTGATCCCGTACTTTATCGAGCTGGAAAAAAGGAGGGCGATAGTCCCGGCGAGCATGACGGCAAACATCAAAGCATTCCGGAAAAAGTCTTCGCCGGCCCCCAGGTAGGCCGCTATTTTAGCCACGGCCCCCAGAGAAAAAAGGTATATGCCCACAGTGAGCACGGTAAAAGAATTATACAGAAACTGCTGGGATATATAGATATCTACCTGCTGGAAGGGATTGCGGAGCATAGAGAACAAGATCAGCAGGTCAGCGATCAGGAGAGCGCCGGAATTGACCGTGCACAGGTCGCTGTCAAAGTGCTGGAAAAGCAACTGCTGCGTGGCCGAATATATGCGAATGGCAAAGAGGCAGCCCAGCCCGATTACCAGGAACTTGATCCTCCACTGCATGCCGCCCGAAGAGGCTCTGAGGGTCTTCTCCAGGTTCGCCAGGATGAGCACGGCCCCGAGAAGGCAGATCAGGCTGTAGAGGTAACCCGGCCAGCCAAGGAGCAGAGTCCACCTGTTGGCGCCCAGACTGGCTCTTATGAAGAAAAGGTCCCGGAATAATACTACCAGCAGGAGCGGGAAAGCAAAGAGAGCCAGGGCCGCCCATTTATATGTTGTTCTTGCCTGATCGGGAGCCGAATCCGCCCGGGCATAGCGTACGCTGAAAATCAGCCAGATTCCCAGGATTAAGCCCCCGATGGCCACTCTGCAGCTTTCCCGGAAGATGAGATCGCGCTCGGAGGCAGCCTGCAAACTGAAAATCGAAACAACAGCTTCGAGCCCCAGGGCGAGCATCCCCAGGGAAAAGGCAATTTTTGAAAACGAGCGGCCTGGCCTGACAAGGGAGTACAGGGCAAGGCCTCCGCTAAACAGGGCGGCGCAAACGGGAATCACAAGCTGAGTAGAATATTCCATAATTTCAGCGCCTTATCCGGTGTATCCCGAAATGGCAATTTCCACCTGATTGTGATGATTCCACCTAAAAGCTGCAATATCGGATCTGATGGGTGCACTGATTGTTCGGAGCGGGATAAGGTTGGTCCCAATAATTTGACGGCTGTTGTCTTACGCCTACGCCACTGTATGGGAAAGCCTACAGGTCAGGCGGGATTGAAGTGAAATTCGGCAAGCTGGTTCTTACATCTTTGTAATTGGCAACATTTCGCACAGGATCTGGCGGAGCGCAAAGATCTTTAGCTGTTTAACTGTATTGCGATGGCAAAGGGATACCGGGAAATGTCTGAAGATCCCATGGATGCATTGTTCAAAGATGAGGCGGCACGGGCTTGGTTACGCTAAGGGAGAGGCATTCCCCGTTTGGGCGCCTCTCCCTGGTTGGAAGTTAATTACTACTCTGCAAAAAAGGTTGACCTGGAGCAGGAGGGGGCGTCGAACCGCTGCCGAAGGTTATCGGATAGCCGCTCGAGTTCGCCGTATTCGTGGAATCCAACACGTAGAGATAAGCCGTTGCCCCGTTCGAGAAGCTCCCCTGGTTTACGGTTGCTGTTACAGAAGATGCCGACCATGCCGAAGGGATTTGTATTTCGCAATGGCCTCTTGAAGCCCAGGTTGAACCTGAGCAGGCTTCTACGCGGGAGTATGTATTATCTGCATATATTTCACCCCAGTCCATTACAGGTTCGCCGGATGAATTATCCCAGTCAGCACCGAGTGAAGACAGTGTGTTTATTACCCATCCTTGGGATGGGGTTGAAGTATAAGTTGAAGATTGTGCCCCGTTTACTCCGCAGGAGTAATTAGGAGCATTTGACCCTGTACTGTCAATCCACATTTCCATCCTGTTCCAGGCAGGATACTTTGCCGTGGGGCTGGCATAATTCTCGCCCGGCAGATAACCACAGGTGAAACCGTAAGAAAAAAACGACTCGTTGGGTTCCCAGATTATTGTTCCCTGACCGGCACTACCCCATGCGCCTACCCCTGACATTAGTCTGCAATATTTATTTGCCGAATTTGTGCCGCCGATGGTAGGATCACCTGATAAATACATCCACCAAGTTACATATAATTGTTTGCTTGCAGAAGCCCCTGCAATTGCAACTCCACCATCACCCATGGCCGACTGAAGATATCCATTTGGAGACCATTGGTTTGAATAATGCGCCGCCCAGACCCCTCTTGGATTGGAAGTCTTATAATAGACGGGATTGGCGCTGCCGCCGCTAAAGCCATCCCAGCCATACGGGTTCGTGCCTCCCGATTCGGGAGTCGGAATGACGGAGCCATTGGATAAACCTGTATACAGCAGGCCATTATCATAAAAAGCAGGAGCAGCCGGTGATTTTGTGCCGAAGTTCGAGCCGGAGATGGTGACCGATTGGCCGTTCGTGACACTTCCGGAGGTCGAACTGACACTTGGGGCGCCAAAAGCTATCCCTCCAAAAGAGAAAATCAACATAATGGAAAGCAAAATCGACGAAAAGTGAATCATTTTTGTTCGCATGTCTGGACTCCAAATTGTGAAAATAACCCTTTACATTTCAAGATGTGTATCACAGGGGAATCTGTCGCTTTCTCAATACCTGGTCCCCTCACTTCTTCCTCGATGGAAATTCGGAAGACCAAATCCAATCGGCATAGCTCCAAGCCCCGGCGATAGATGCACATCAAACAGCTTCGACGTTAAGCTTCCGCTGCAGAGTTCGTGCCAAAAGTATGAAGCAAGGCAATAAGCCTTCGAACCCTGCCTGCCGGAATACTCAGGCTCATGCGAAATACCAAATCGTATTTAGCTCGAATCTTTGCGATGCCTCGCTGTGTGAAATGGAAGCATCAGTTCATTCTCTGCCATAAAGTACTTTCAGCGGAGCAAGAGACTCCCGGGGTCATGACTCGAAGAAATGTTAAGGCTTTGAGTAGTAACAGCTTTCCTGACGTGACCGGTCAAAGGTCGTCCAGAATGCCGGCAAGTGAGGCTAATCTCTTTTCCATTGCAGCCAACTCCAGGGGAACCCATTTCCGGCATTCCTCCGACAACGTGGCTCGCGTCGAGAAAGCATTTTTAATTGCCTCCGCAATCTGTTCCGCGTAATTGAAGGTAAAGACGGTCCCTAAAGTAAAGTATTCTTGAAGGGCTTTCTTTCGCGACAGAACCAGTGGCTTACCTGCAGCGAGCGCCTCATAGGCTCCGCAAACCAGGCAGTTATCGAAATTAGTAAGATCGACCACCAATTCCGAGGAAAAAAGGTGTCGATAATACTCAGCTTCCGGAACAAAGCCGAGAAGTCCCAGATTTGGAAAGTCACCAGGTGTTATCCCCGCTTTTCTATAGTCGCCGGAGAAAAAGCATTGAAACCCCTCTTGCAGGAGGATCCCGCCAGCTTTGAGAACCTCGCGAGTCGGTTCGTCAGGATCGAATGAACAGATAAAAAAAACCTTACGCGAAATCACTTCGGCCTGATTACAATAATCGGAAAGATCGGGGAGCGGATCAGGACACACGTACACCCGCCCTCCCAAATTACGGATGAGACGCGCATGGCCTTCGTTGGTCACGATCACTAAGTCCGCGGCTCGGTTGCAGTAGTCGAGAACTCGCTGTAAGACCCCACTCCCATTATAAGCCTCAACTCCGCAGAAATGAGCATCGATCACGACTTTGAATCCGAAGAAACGGCGCAAACCAAGGAGGAGAAGAATTAAGACCAGTGAAGGGTTCTGGCCGATAACGGCCAATGGTTTTTCACGTTTGAGCAGCGCGAGAGTTCGGCCAATACAGAGGGCGTAGCGCAAAATTCTTCTATGGGTTGAGAGGATCACGAAAAGCGTAACCCCCAGACCCGCAGACATTGAATAGTTGCGAATCTGCTTTTCCCATGTCAACCAAATGATCTTTCGGTTTTCCGCTCTATTCAAGAATACACCTCAGTAAAAAAAGAATAATGCACCACGCTTTCCGACGAACTTACACTCAATTCACCGCTCTTACATTTCGATGTGCCCTGTCCACCCGAAGTGTGGTTTGAAAGCAAAGCATTTTTCCTTGGGGATTTGATTCAGAAATCGGTTAAAATGTGAAATGCTTTCGCTCAAGACCTTGATATCATCATAAGAAAAATTCACTAAAGGAAAATGCTTGACCTCAAATGCTTCCCTGAGAGTAGGGATTTTCAAATAGTCGAATCCCATGATTTTAGCAGCCACACAGTCAACGCTTACCGGGTTTCCGCCGCCAATAATTACCCGGGTTCCAGCCTGCTCGGGGGCCTCAGGACCATTTCCTTCTCCGGAGACTATCCCGTCGACGAAACATAGGACAGGTTTCTGATCAGCCATCCCATTATTTCTAAGTGTACCATCCGGGTTACCATATAATACCAGTTTGTTCAAATCGAGGACCATTCTCCATAACGTATTATTCCCATACCAGTTTCCGCCTCTGATTGTATTATATGTTTCACCAAAAATCTTTCTGCCTAATGTCTTTACAAATCTCAAGTGCTTGGCAAATGCCTCATACTTGAACAGTACGTCCTTGAACTGCTCCAACAAACGCACTTCAAGCACACTTTTCACGTCACCCTGTGGGAATTGGTCTCCTCCCATGGCCGGCGTCCCTTCAGTGTAATGAGGCAGATAGTTCTTATATGTATTGACACCAACCAGGTTTTTCAGAGCACAAGTTATTCCGGCCTTCTTGTGTGTCTTCAATTTGGGTAAATTGATAAAAAGGTCCGCGCTAATGACACTACCCGATATCTTGTAGCGATGCTTCCCGCCGGAGTGCGCCCTGTTTGTCTCCCCAATGTCGTAGTCAGCGCCATAGTAACCTTTAGATGACGGAACGTGACCATTGAATTCGGAAAACTCTCCCAGATCGTATTCAACAGAGCCAAGGGGGTCGCCTGGCAGCTCACGACGGGATATGATTACGTCATCTTCCTCTATCCAACGATGATCCCTCAAATCAAAAATCTCGATTTCGACCCCATGAGTTTTCCCAAGGCGTTTCCATTCCTCTACGGGCATCTTTGACAGAATACCTTCAAAAGATGCATCTGTCTGTGGGCCGTCCGTAATTATTAGTTTACCAGCACCGCCCATATAGGATAATGTTTTCTTAATTATAGCGTAAATAAAATTTGGATGTGTTATGACAGATATCCATTCATCTGTTCTATATTTATGATGTGGTGCGATCCAATTTGGCTTGATAACAATGGTTTGCCCAGGCGATATAGTCGTCGAAAATAACGGTTCCATAGAACCGATAGCTTTATATATATTATCAGTATCATAATTCTCACATCTTTCGATAAAGCATTCCTTCATACGGCTATCCTTCAGCTAAGAATACGGAAAGCAAATGATTTATAGGAGATCACTTCTTTGAAAATGGGATATTACGAATCTTCTCTTGCGCTCTTGCGCGAGCGTTTTCTCTTCGACGATTTCCAACCGGAGATCTAAATCGGGGTCACCTTTGTCAAAAATCTCCTGTTTAATTTTTTCCCAGTGGGCCGATTCGAAAGTCGGATACGGGACAATTTGCACTGTGACGGCGCCGTTCGTATCCTGCACCACGCGAAATGTGTGAATGGATGGGTAATATTCAAAAATTCCCGTGAAGAAGTGTACAATCAGCCGGTTGCCTCTCGGGGTCAAAATTACGTCGGATTCTCGACCATCAACCGAGGCAAGCAGTTCCAAACCTCTTCCGCATGGGCAGCTCGAAAGATTACTCTTGCGGCCAACATCGCCCACCTTGTACCTTATGAGCGGCATGGCACCCGGGTCCAGACGTGTCAAGAGAATGTTTCCCAAGTCCCCGTCTTTAACCGGGTTTCCCTCATTATCCACAATTTCAACCGCTACATGGGGCATGAATATATGGTATTCTCCTTTGTTCATACCACATTGTGCCGCAACCTGTATCCCTTCGCCGCAACCGTAAGAATCCGTTACCTTACACCCGAACTCTTTCTCGATCGTTTCCCGGTAGTGGGCGTATAGGTTGTCACCCCAGGTGACAATCCCGTCCATTTTCAGATTGAAGCCTGTTTTCCCGGCTCTTGAAGCCAAAAAATAGATGCTTCCGGGGTAGCCCATCAAATACCGAAGTTTCTTCCTGTCCAGCAATTCGAGATATTCGTCAAGCACCCTGTCAGAAAGGTCGAAAGCGGAGACGTACTGTACCCTCATTAATATGTCTTTAATTCGTTTAACAATACCTCTCTTTAAAGACATGCCGGTTTGAAGGAAGGGTTCACCTGTCTTCCATCCGGAGAATGTTGCCCTCAGAATCATCAATGCTCTCGCATGACTATTCGACAGACTGTCAACCCGCACGGCGAAGGGGTTCCCTGAAGAGCCACTGGTAAAATACTCGCGCCATGGAAGTCCGGAGCTCCTTGTACAATGATTTGGATATGCGGACCTGAGCATATCTTTCGTCACAACAGGTAACGCTCTCAAATCCTCACAGCTCTTTATCGATGATAGTTGAACAAGGCGCCTGTCATACAAATCCCGATAAAATGGCACTTGTGTGTATGCAATCCGAATCGTCTCCAGCAGGTTGCTCTTTTGACGTGTAACAAGCCTGTCACGGTCCCACCACTGGGATTCCGAGTAAAATGAGTAGGCTGACATTACGGACTGACGTGTAATTAAATCCCCGAGTGGTAGTGCTATCCCTGTGCACAGTCTCCCATAATTAAGATATTTGTGCTTATCTTTCACTCTAACCCCCATATAATATACTTCTTGAACTACTATAAATCAGAATAAACAGATCGGCACTAAACCGGCCCTTTGTAAATCAACTCAATCAAAACATTTTCCAGTTCGTTCGCCTGTTTGCGCACATCAAAGCGGCGAGAGGCTTCTTCTCGAAACTCAAGTGCCTTCGTGGTGGACGGATTGTTCATCTCATCTAACAGTTCATTGGCGAGACTCACACTATCG
This sequence comes from uncultured delta proteobacterium, assembly GCA_963741035.1. Classification (GTDB taxonomy): domain Bacteria; phylum Desulfobacterota; class Syntrophobacteria; order Syntrophobacterales; family Syntrophobacteraceae; genus SbD1. Next base: position 11,133 of record CAVUGX010000048.1, on the reverse strand, counting down.
CGCGGCGACACGGAGATGGCCGGGCTATCCCGGAGCACTTCGCGCAATCCGATGCAGTTCGTTCCTATGATGGGGACTCCCGCCACCATCGACTCCATCGCAAGCAAACCGCAAGCTTCCCATAAAGAAGGCATTGCAACCACGTCCAAGCCCCTCAAAACCGGAGCAATATTGGGAACAAAAGGCAAAAAGCGGAAATGCTCGTAAATCCCTTTGCGCCGTAAGTCGATTTTTTCCTCCCGGATGAAGCCTCCGTCACCAAATGCCAGGACGAAAGGCCGCTTTGGCAGGTCGGGCCTCAGCAACAGCCGGCGAACAGCATCCGCCAGATATACGAATCCTTTTTGCGACATGAAACGCCCGAGAAAACCGATAAGAAATGAATCTCGTGGGAGATCGAGTTCCCCTCTCAGGTCGAGCTTTTCATCGCCGTTGAACCGAACTATCTCGATACCGTTGGGAATTGCAAGCACCTTTTGCTTAAAGAATTTCAGGGATGGCACATGTTCTAATAAATTGTCTTTAGCGTCATGACTCACAGCGTGTATACGATCAATCAAAGGCAGGAGAAGCGAAAAACCGAGTTTTTTCACGACCCCCGTGCACCCCTTGAATTGGGAGCTATTAAAAATATCGTGCACCGTGAGTAAATGGGGACACCTCATGACGAGTCCAGGCACAACTGAAAGAATCCCCGAAGTGAATCCCTGGGAATGTATGATGTGATATCTGCTTGAAATCAGTGTGCGAGCGACTGCTATAAGGAATTGCGAAGTTGAAACGTCGGCAGGGAGTGGCCTGTACTCGATATCGAAATCTTCGAGGTCGGTCAAAAGCGAACGCAGCTCTTCAAGGTCCGGCGCAAGGACAGTCAGGCTATATTTGTTACTGTCAAATAATCTATACACATACCTTATAAAAGTCCTGATACCGCCTACCGGCCAGCGAATTATCAACAGAATGCGATAAACCGGTTTATCTTCCGAATTTTTCATATTCTTCACACGCCCTTAACATCTTGACTGAGAATGCTCACGCGGGCACCGCCGGTAACTGTGCTGTCATTGTCTGTCCGGCTTCATAAGCCCCCACTGACAACCTCCTGAGTACAACAGAGAACCCGGCGAAAAGATACCATTCGTAACTTGAGAGCCCGAAGCTGGCAAGACTGAAAAGTAAGTTCATGAAAAACCAGACCTGCATGGCCTCCCCGACGGTGCGAAGAAAAACCAGGTTTTCTGCCGAATCCTGCAACGCCTTTAGACTTCTTCGAAAGTTCTCGAATATCGATTTAATCAAAAAGAGGAAAATGACCAAGCCAACAATCCCCAACTCCTGTAGTATTTCCAGGTATAAATTGTGAGCAGGTTGGTCATCCTTGCCGAAATTCGCATTAGCCTCCCGGGATGTTCCGATGCCATGTCCAAATATCGGTCTCCTGAGCGCGACCACAAAGTACTCTTTAAGTCCTTCCATTCTCCCTTCCGCAGTCACTGCATTATTGGTGTCGCTGGAGACTATTGAAAGGTATCGGTCCTTTTGATCGGCGCCTAAATGTAAAAACATAAAGATCAATGCACACGAAAATAAGACTGCCAGCCTGGCTCTATGCTCGCTTTTAAGAAATATGGAGATCATGATCGCCATCATCCCGATGAAGCCCGACCTCGATCCGGTCAGCACCAACGCATATACGAAGATCGGCAGCGAGATCATGGAGGCGATAGTCCATGTCCACGACGTGAGCATGAAATAGTAGAAGAATGGGATCGCAGAGTCGATGACGAACGCAAGGCCGTTAGGGTTGATGACATCCGACGGGACCCCGGACAGCCTGTTCATAAATTCCCAATTCGCGGTCGAAGCATATGATCCCCAATATCCTTCGGTTACATGTAGATAGACCGGTTCGAAAATTCTGAAAGATTGACACGCGATAAACACGGCTATAAATATTTTTAATTTCTTTTCGGTCGTTATGAGTGACACGGTAAAATAATAGAATACGATAGCTTTGATAAAGTTAGGCAAACCCGCGGACAATGCGCTGCCCGGCCATTCCACGAGGGGCAGCGAAACGACAATATATATGAACAATATTTTTATGAACTTGCTGGTGTCGTTTTTCTCATCACTTACCTGGTTTCTGCTCGCTTTTTCAAACAGGCTTGAGGCAAACACTGCAATTATCAGCAGCATATCTAAATGAGCTGCCCCCAGGGCCGGGACCCTCGCAGTCAAATGGAGAAACCAGCTCGCAATAAACAGTAGATAAAGGGTAAAAGCCATATTTCTACTCCTGCCTGACTTTGCAAACCGAAAACCGATATTTGCCGGACTTTTCCGGCATTATCCCGTCGACGGAATTGAGTTCAATCGTAACAGTATCGCCAAAAAGCCCCTGGAAGTAGGAAGAGAGAGATGCTCTGTTGGCTTCGTTAAACTCCTTACCCTCGACCAGGTTTAGCCTGATATGCTCCATAGACTCCTGGACGATCTGCATCTGCTCGATCCCCGGTATCCTGGTGAGCGTGTTTTCGATCAGAGAAACCCCGGCAACCCGCGTGCCATCCCTTTTTATCAGGAAATCCGCCATGCGCCCCGAAACGTTCGCCATAAGGGGCAGCCCCCTTCCGCACGAACATTTTTTGTCCAGGGGTACGCCCACGTCTTCCACCTGGTAGCGAATGAACGGCATTGCCCGGTTCATGAGGTCCGTCACGATGATCCTGCCGGGCTCGCCTGCTTTGGCAGGCTCTCCGTTTTCCTTTATGAATTCGACGAAAAGATGCTCGATATTGATGTGCATCCCATCATGCTTTTCGCATTCCGATGCGATGAGGCTTACCTCTTCGCATCCGTACCGGTCAAACACTATGTTGCCGAAAACGCTCTCGATCGTTGCCCGCTCATGTGGGATCAGCATCATGGAAGAGGTGATGATTCCCCTCGGGGAAATGGAGGAGAGCCCCATATCGCGCACATAGAGGGCCAGCAGGTAGATGGAATGGGCGTGTCCAAACATCAGCGAAGGGCGAACCCGTTCCCATTGACTCGCAAATTCCCCGACAGCATCCTCGTTTACCTGCATCGTGTCGAGGTAGATCGTTGGCGCGAGCATCCAGCATTTGAGCTTCGATTTGAGGTCTTTGGGAAGCTCCGGGTTCCCCCAGACTGCCCCCACGGGTTCCCCCACCTCCCAGCCGGTCCACCGGTCGTGTCTCCTGGCGCATGCATTGCGCATCTCGCTGCATTCTTCGGTGATGAAGATATTGAGCGGCTTGCCGGTCGATCCGCCCGTCTTGAAGTTCAGGAGGCTTTCCATGGTATAGCCCGTCGTGATCATATCGCCGGCGCTGTTGCGGATCTCATCCTTGGTCAATATCGGTATAAGCGAAATATCCGAAACGGACTTGATGTCTCGTGGATGCAATCCGGCATTCTTGAAACGCTTCCGGTAGAAGGGGTTGTTCTCGCAGGCGTCTTGGAGCAGCGCTGTCAGCCTCTCCCATTGTCTTTGCCGGAGAACTTCCTCCGGCAGGTACTGTGTGCATTCCAGTTCCTTCCAGTATGACAGCCTCGGGCTCCCGCTAACCCTGTGATAAAGCGGTTCAAAAAAGTTCCTGCGCAAGATGGGGAGGATCATATCCTTTTCCGTTCAAGAGAAAAAGAGTCCCGCCCCCGTGATGCTGAGGAATAACAGCCTTTGGGGCCACCAGGCTGCATTTCATAGCTTACGTATAGAAGCGCTTCGTAATAAGCTTCCAGTTCCCGGACCGATCGTTCCCATGAATAGCTGCCCACAACTTTTTCGAGGGAATGCCTCCCTTTCAACTTTCTTAGCTCCTCGTCGCCGGCCAGACGTTCCAGAGCGCGCGCAAGCGCGGCGGGGTCACCGGCAGGAATGCAGAACCCGTTGGACTCATCGACCAGTTCGGGGTTTCCACCCACCGAAGTAGCCACCACCGGCAGCCCGCAGGCCATGTATTCGAGTATGGCATTGGAAAGGCCCTCCCTGTCCGAACACAACACGCCGATGTCCAAACGCTGGACGTATGGGGTAACGTTTTCCACCGAACCCATAAAATGTACGCACGAAGCAAGACCTAGATCTTCGCTCAGGTCCATCAGCCTGGACCTTTCCGGGCCGTCGCCAATGATTGCCCCCCGCAAACCTGCCGCCGAGGGGGCTCCCCTCAAGATGTTCAGCGCCTTAAGGAACACGTCGATCCGCTTGACCGCTTTGAGGTTCGCCACGATTCCGATCCACAGATTGGATTGAAAGCGGCGGAAGAGGTCCGGCTCAGGTTCGAGGCATGCTGGAACGTTTACTCCGTTGGCAATGACCTTGATTCTGTCTTTGGAGATCCTTTCCTTCGCTGCAACAAATTCCTTCACGTTGGAGCTGTTGCAGACGATACCATCGAAGCCTTTGTTCGCCAGCGGAAGCATCGACTTAAAGAGCGCGTGGTACCATGGGCGGCCTTTGCCCATGCCGACATCGCGACGGCTCGAAAGGAGAAGTGGGTGCGCTCCGCTCAGGCTCGCCGCCAGGAGGCCCACGAATATGGAGTCTTCAAAAAAGGTCTGTAAAAGCTGGACGCCTTCCTGCCGTATTACATCACCCAATTGTCGAATGATCCGCGTGAAATTCGGCTTGATGAACCCCTTGTACTCCAGCGTGACTGTCTCGCAGGGCAGGCTGTTGGATTCCATCCAGCTCGATTTGTACAGGCAGATTAGAAGGGGTTCGAACCGCACGCGGTTGAGTCTGCCGATGGTCTCGATCAACTGCCTTTCCGTCCCGGCGGTGGAGGAGGCGATAGTGTCAATGAGGTAGGCAACTTTGATCTTATTCATTCCAGCCTGACCGCATGCAGTTCAGGGTTTTCGACCGTGTTCACAACGTAGTCGCCTGACCCGTCAAACGATATTACCTTACCAGGGACGCCGACTACGACAGCGTTGTCGGGAACCGGCTTCGTTACCACACAGTTTGCCCCGATCGCCACATTGGTGCCTACGGTGATGCCTCCGATGATTTTTGCTCCGGGTGCAATGTATACACAGTCGCCTATAGTCGGCACGCCAGGGAACCTGCCACCGTAAGTAGCGCCTATAGTAACCCCGTGGTTGATGTTACAGTTATTACCGATTCTGACGTCGGGGTGGACCACTATCCCTCCAAAATGGCCAATATATAACCCACTGCCAACGGCGGTATTGTAGGGAATGCTGATGCCGTATTTGCATTCATAATGATGCAAAATGAAACGAATAAGCAGGTGTAACGGTAAAGACAATAAAAACAAACGTTTTGTATAAAGTGCAGTTCTCATTAAAACAGAGTATTTAAAGCCAGGATTAAACATTAAATTGGATATAAAGTTTCTTGTCGATATTTGTCCTGAGTAACGAAAAAGATCTGATTTTAGATAGAAAACATATTCTGCAAATGTCATAGTATTTTCCAACAACCTATGTAGCTTGTTGAGTTAGTATTTTTATAATAAATTGTCTGAACATCAATCTCAAAAGTCCTCGATATACGCCGGGCGAAAAGGGATTAATCTTAAGCGCCGTCATGTAACATGTCGCTGACTTTTTGAAGTTTATGCCTTCATAGAAATAACCTCGGGATACGTACATATATGTTAGTGCGTGGCGGATCGTACTCTTTGGTATCAGTCCGGGATGAGCAGCCAAAAACCTGCCCGTGATTATATCTGAGCAGCGCTGCCGCTCCTCAAGGTTCCTGGACATCTGCCCGGAGTGGCCCACACGATAGGCCAGCAACGGCTCGTCCACATAGGCAAAAGTGTAGTTGACGGAAATGCGCAGCCACAGATCCCAGTCGATCCCCATCTTGATGGACTCGTCAAAAATGCCGGCCTTGCCCACACATTCTCTCCGGACAACAGCCGAGGAAAAAGGCACGAAATTGTCAAAAAAAAGATGTTCGGTAACCCTGCCGGAGCGGGGCAAGAGATGTTCACCCGCCAACGTAAGATCAATGGGCACACCTTTACCGTCGATGTACCGGGCACGACTGTACACCACCCCCACCCGCGGATCGGAAAAAAGAGGCATCTGCTTTTCTAGCTTGTTCGTCTCCCAAAAGTCGTCCGAGTCCAGGAACGCGATGAATTCTCCAGTGGCTGCCCGGATGCCTGAGTTTTTGGCGTTGGCCTGGCCCGCGTTTTTCTGCCTGATGTATCGAACCCGGGGGTCGGACAAAAACTTCCGGGCAACCTCGCCGGTGTCATCGGTCGAACCGTCATCGACGATAATGACCTCGATGTTCCGATATGTCTGGCCCAGAGCAGACCCCACGCACAGGGCGAGATATCTGCCATAGTTGTAGCTGGTTATGACGACGCTAACCATTTATCTGCCTATCGACAAGCACGATCTGTTGCACCTGTTCTAGTTGGGGCTTTATACCAAGTTGCGTTCAAGCCGGGTGCTTCGGGCGGGGATAAACCCCATAAGCGCTCAAATAAGCGCGTAAGTACTTGAATTTACGAGGGCAAGATTCGTAATTTTTTTAGCCCTTGCCCAATTTTAGTCGATGCCATAAATGGCGGAATTTATAGAGAATTTAACAGTCCGAAATTCTCGATTTTCTGTAATTCTGCCCTAAATGCTTACGGTGGCTAACGCTTATTTGAGCGCTTATGGGGATAAACCCCGCCCCTACGGCATTATAGCACGGTTATTCCGTAGGGCTGGGTTTATCCCCGCCCATTCTTGAACGCAACTTGGTATTAGTTCTTTCGGTCCTTATGGACACCTGCGGCCATAAGAATCGTCCGCGCGATATTTCTGCAGGCAGTCAACATTCCGGACCAGGAAAAGTGACAGGATAGCGCATGCCAGTCGCTTTGCAGAGCATCCACATATTGGCCGCTGTTTGCATAGCAGCGTGCAAGGGAACGATGGCAATCGGCAATGTACCTGTTCAGATGGACTCGAATCACCGAATCCGGTTCAGTGCTTCGCCGCAGCATGCCGCGGCTGCGAATACCCTCAGAGAGCATCCTGACCGGATTAGTGCTCATACTGTCTGCATGTAATCGCCGCAGCATCCCGACTTGGTTGATAACACCCACCGGGGTATGCCGGGCCAGCCTGAAGTAGAAATGAAAATCCTCACAGGCCCTGAGGGTTGGCTCAAAGCCGGATTCGAATTTGAGCATATCTTTCCGCAACAAAAAAGATCCGGCAATCCCAAAGTTCTCCTGCGCCAGCAGTAGACATGCATTTTCAAGAATCAGTTCTTTCCGATCTCTCAGTTGCGGCCGGAGGCGGGGGCAGGTCTGAAAATGTGATTCAGAATATAGACCGTCTTGATTGAAGTTGCGATAGTCGCTGAATACCAGCCCAACTCGAGGATAACGTTCCATGAATGCGACTTGAAGAGCAACCCGGTCCGGCGCCATGAGGTCATCGGCATCTATAAAACAGAGAAAATCCCCCGAGCTGCGCTCGATGCCGGTATTACGTGGAACAGCACAGCCACCGCTGTTCTTCTGGTAATAGTAAAGAACGCGCGATCCATAACCCTGGACAACTTGAGCGGTTTGATCGGTCGAACCGTCGTCAACGACGATAATCTCCAAGTTCCTGTATGTTTGCGCAAGGATGCTGTCGAGGGTCTCGCCAATCATATCCTGAGCGTTATATGCTGGAATGATGACGGAAACCAAAGGCTTGGCGCCCACGAAGCTACTCCTTCTCGAAAATGGCAGAAGTATTGTGAAAAGGGGAAGGGAAGAATACGCGAATCAATAGAGAGGGCGCGGCACAAGGCCGGGCCATCAGGTCCCTGTTCGCGCCGCCGCCTGGAACCAGGAGGAAGAACTCATCAGCTCGTCATATGTACCCTTGCCGACAATGCGGCCATGTTCCATAACGTAGATGACGTCGCAATCTTTTACTGTGGTCAGGCGGTGCGCGATCAAGATGATGGTCTTTCCCCCTGCCAGGGCATTAATCGCCTCCATCACCGCTACTTCGGTGATTCCGTCCAGGGCGCTGGTTGCCTCGTCCATGATCAGTACCGAGGGATCGCGATACAGGGCGCGGGCAATACCGATGCGCTGGCGTTGGCCGCCACTGAGGCGCACCCCTCTCTCACCGATGATGGTATCAAAGCCATGAGGCAGCTCTTTTTCGACGAACCCGTGCAGGTTTGCGATGTGAGCGGCACGGACCACGCTCGCCATGTCGATCTCCCGTTCCGGGACGCCAAAGGCAATATTCCGGGCGATGGTATCGTCGCTAAGATAGATGTGCTGAGGCACGTAGCCCAGGTTGCACTGCCAGCGGCCGACGTTGCCGCCGCTGATCTCGGAACTGTCAGCGAGCAGTTGGCCCGAGGCGGGGTTCAGTAAACCGAGGATGATGTCCACGATGGTGGTTTTGCCGGAACCTGTAGAGCCTACAAATCCGATGGCGCTATTCCGGGCGATGGACAGGCTGATGCCATTGATGGCAGGTTCCGGGGCGCCTGGATAGCAGTAGGTCACATCTCTGAGGACAAGTTCGCGTGTGAGCGGCAAGGGTTGCAGGTTCCGGGTCGCGGCCAGGGCAATATCAGGGTCGGTCCCTGTCACACCTTCAGTCAAATCCCGATACAAAATCTCCAGTGCAGGCGTATTGAAACGCACGGTCGAGATGGAGGCGAAGATCACCTGCAGGGCCGGGAGCAGCCGGTATCCGGCAAAAGCGTAGAGTGCCAGAAGGGGGATAATCTTAGCAACACCCTCCTCGGAGCCCAGGAAGTAGAGGACAATCATCAGAATGCCGCCAAATGCAATGGTCTCCAATGCATAGCGCGGCAGTTGTGAGATAATGCCGGCAGAGGCGTTGACCTGGGCATGACGGAGGGCATGTACCGCGAACATGTCAAGAAACGCATGCTCCCTTCCCAGGATCTTCAGGTCCTTGATGCCCCCAAGGGCTTCGCTGGCGGTTTTGAACTTCATGGCGTTGGCTTCGATTTGAGCCTTGCCGATGCTGGTCAGGCGGCTGCGTACAATCATGTAGATCAACGCATACAGCCCTCCGAGAACTACCACAATGGTCATGGCGATAAGTGGATTCACAGCCATGAGAAGAGCAAGGATAAAGAGGCCCAGCAAGGAATTTGACAGCATCTGCATCCCCGGGCTGAGAACGCCGGCGATGACGTTTCTAACTTCAGAGAGGACATTTTTGCCCATCTCAGCCGAGTTCCTGTTAAGGAAGAACTCATAGGGGCGCAGCAGGTAAGAAGCCAGAAGCCGGCGCGCGAGCGCGTAGTTTAGCCGGTTGTCATATCTGAGGGTTGCCCAGGTAGTCAGGGCTTTGAAGATGTTGCCGAAAACCAACAAACCAAAGACCAGCATTCCCAGAAAAAACAGGAAGTTCTGCAGACTCGTAAACCCGCATAAGTCATAGGCCAGTTTCAGCCATCGGTTGGTATGAATCACATCCGGGTTGGCGACCACCGCCATGAAAGGCATGATGGATGCGATGCCCGCCATCTCGAAGCCGGCCACGCCGACCAGGGCCGCGAACATAAGATAGAGCAATAGTTTCTCCCTGGCGGAGAGCAGACAAAGAGCTTTTCTAATGATTGTGATCAATATTGAACCCCGTATTGCACATTGGAATCAGGTTGAAAACCGCAGGAGCAGGCCGCAATCTCACAAGTTCACCGCAGCCCAACCGCGGTCAGGTTAATTGAGAACCAGAAGCATATCCCTTTTCGCAACCGTTTTCGTTTCTCTTAACAAGAATAGTGTATGCGTTCACCGCATAGTCGCCCAGTTCCCGCGCGCGGCAGCCGCTTCGATCACTGCCGCCAACTCGGCCCAGCGATCGTTGGCATTGAAACTTTGCAACACACGCTCGCGGGCGTTGGCGCCTAAGTGTTGAAGCGTTTCGTTATCGAGACCCACAGCGACGCACATCGCGGAAAACAAGTCGTTTTCGTCTCCTGAACGGATCAGCCAACCCAGGCGTGGATCATTCACTATCTCAGGCACTCCCCCGGTTGCAGCGGCAATTGGAGGGCACCCGCATGACATTGCCTCGAGCAGCGCTATGCCAAGAGACTCTCCGGTAGTACTGGGAAAACAGAAGGTATCGAAGGCCGGGCATATGTTCTCCGGGGTCTCAGAGAAGCCCTCGAAGACGACACGTTCCTGCGCGCCGATTGAACGCGCCTGCGCCTCAAGAGAAGACCGGAGCGGCCCGTCGCCTACAATGACGAGTCGAATGTCACGCCCGCTGGTGCAGTTGCAGAGCCGTGAGAACGCATTGATAAGCTGGCCGTGATTCTTCATGGGGCTAAGCCGCCCTACTGTTCCGAACACAAAAGCTGTGTCAGGGATCCCCAAGCCTCTCTGGCGAGACCGCGCAATTTCGGGCTCGGAGCAAAGCGGTCCGTGTCTACACCGCTATGCACTGCGACCAGCTTCGAGGATGGATAACCGTAGTCCTTGTTAAGCGTCGACGCAAGTGCACGGCTCACGCAAACGACTTTGTGCGGGAAGACCGAGCGGAGATACCCTCTGAGTTTCGCGTGATACCACCAAAAACCAAGATCCGACACTAGTCCCCCCCAATGCTTCCCTCTTTTTAGCTCGGGAAGGGGGGCGTGCATATGTTCAATGACCAGATAACGCCGGAAGCGTAGCCTGGCGGCAGCTTCCAGTGCGAGACTGCCGAACTGGAAACTCCCCTTGGCCAAAATGACGACGTCGCCTTCAAGGAGACCAAAAAGCCGTAACCATGATCCGAATCCTAAAGCTTCAAGCGGAATTCCGTCAGGGCGCCCCGGTCCAAGATCCAAATGAAGTACCGGACAGGGCAATGGTTGAGCAGCTTCAGCGTAGCGCCGCCGGCCGAGTTCGACAATGACAACATCGTGCCCCCTCTCTTTAAGAGCGCTTGCAAGGCAGAGTGTGTGCACCTCGACGCCGCTCCATGTCTCGGCCGCAGTCAGGAGAACTACGCGCATCTTGTTAATACCTCACCAATACAAATATTTCTGTCCTTTACGGCCAAATACATCTTTATTGTCGATCTGGTGCTTTATTCTCTCGTATGTGATACATAATACCAAGTTGCATTCAAGCAGGG
>CAVUGX010000047.1:0-160388 GCA_963741035.1 uncultured delta proteobacterium | reverse complement strand
AACTGCACTGGTTTAAGTTGGAAGAGGAGTTTCTTCTCATTCAATATTGAATATTATCTTCTGCGACCGGCTTCGAACTTTTTGGAGATTGAACGTTATGAAGAGTTTACATCTTGTCAAAGTATCAGTGATACTGACTGTGGTGCTGGCGCTTTTCGTCGTCGCGTCAATCACGCTTGCTCAGGACGATCAGAGCATAGGCATGCCAGCAGTGACGGGCCAACCAGCGACGACTGATACCTATCCGGCAACACCCGGCGACTACAATCCCGGCTGGCAAATGGCAACGGTCCCGGTAACCTTAACCCAAGGGGAAGCGCAGACAGGCTTTCTATCAAACCTTTGGAACTCGGTCATAAGTCCGCTTGGAACCTCCGGCGCCCCCGGCGTGGGTCCGAATGACACGGCGAATAACTCCTACGCTACCTCGATAACCCCTGAAATCCAAAGCCTTGCCACTTCTTTAAATAACGATCCAAGATTGATGTATGAATATGTCTTGAACAATATTGATTTTGTCCCGTATCTCGGTTCGATGAAGGGGGCGACTCTAACCTACCTGGACCGCAGTGGAAATGATTATGACCAAGCGTCGCTTCTGATTGCTCTGCTTCAGGCTGCGGGATATACGACGGCGACCTACAACTCAGGACAGATCAACTACCCGATTTTTAACGGCACGAACAATTACGATGTGCAGCATTGGCTCGGCGGCACCACCGACCAGAGTTCAACAACGGAAAGCGCTATCGTCAACATCTTCTCCAATGCAGGATATAATGTCAGCGGCAAGTGGTATTCGAACCACACGCTTACGCTTGACCGTATTTGGGTACAGGTCCAAGTCAACGGGACCACTTATCAACTCGACCCCGCTTTCAAGCGCTACAATACAGACATGGGTGCTTCGCCCTCTTCTATCACCTCGGCGGCAGGATACACCAGAAGCGACCTCATGACAGCGGCTGGCGGAGGAAGCGACCCAACGACTGCCCAAAACATGAGTGAGTCGGGAATCGACGGGAAACTCAACGGTTATGTCACAAACTTGACCAATTATCTGAACTCGAACTATCCGAATAACTCCATGAGCGACATCGTTACAGGGCGCGCCATAATTTGGGAGGATACGCCGCAACTAACCACCGCCATTCGCTTCTTTTCCGTCTTGCCTGCCGATACTACGGTAAACTATTATCATACGGTGACCATCAATCACGGAGGCATTGTCAATCAGATCCTGACCCTTCCGACAGTTGCCGCAAGAAGACTTGCCATGGTGTACGACCAGCCCGTTTGCACGGACACTGGCGGCTCTTCTTACGGAAGCGGTGGCTGGAACTTCGGGACCGTGTGTCCGCCAAGCACCGAAGGGGTGGGCATGGGCTTCACCAATCCGACCGGTTCATCTGTCACTTTCACCTTTCAGCTTTTGAACAACTCGAATAGCGTGTTCAAGTTCTCGGACGGGACCACCGGCGCACATACTTGCACCGCCGCTGCTCAAGGCTCATGTTCAGCCAATCTGGAAGTCCTTGGGTCCGGCAGCGGGACCATGGTCGGCACTAACATGACGGCAACGCTTCAGGTTAGCGCACCCGGATTTACTACAAGCACATACCCGCTCGAATCGACGGTTGCACCTATGGCAAAGGCGACGCTGCTTCTCGATGACTCTACCGTTGCTGCGGAAGCTTCGGGCAGCGCCGACAGCACGATAAAGGTGCAGGTAATACACCCTTATGCCATGATCCCTGCCAATACCTGTACCGATAGTTTAGGAAAGCAGTACATGTGTTTTAACGACGACAACCCGCTATCTTACCCGGTAGTGCGTGGCGGGACTTACGTTTTCGCATCTGAGTTCGGTGGGTCGCAAAGCGGACAGGCACTTGCCCGTACACAGAAAAGGCTGGCAGGCATTCTTGCGGGCAGTGTATCGACACCATTGCCGCAGGATGAAACCATCGAGACACTGGATGTAATAGGACAGACATGGCTACGAGAGACGACCCTTAACACGGCGCTTGGCGCATGGGCTACGAACACCCGGTATACCGTTCACCACCGGATAGGTCTTGCGGGGCAAAACACGAGCTTCTACGTGGACATCAGAAACCAGATGGGAAGCGTCACCGGCTACAGCGGAAGCGTGGGCTCGGGGCTCATGACAAAAATCAACGGCCTTGTTCCAAGTTCGCTTGAACATGGGGTCCTGGAGCAGATTCAGTCCGGCACGACCGGGGTTTCAACTGTCAAGATACTTGAATTGGCTAACAGCGCCGCTGGAGGAAGTCAGAAGGTCTTCATGGCAAACTCAAGCAATTATTCTACGGTCCAGTCACAGCTTACCGGATATAGCAGTACCGACCTTTCAAACTTTTCAAGTGCCGTTGGTTCCGGATACGTCCTTTTCCTGCCACAGAACGGCAGCAACCTGATCAACCAGTGGAAGGGAGAGGGGTATATTGAATACTATGATTCCGGAAACTATTCCAGCATCATGATGGCGATTGGCGGGGGTTATAACGGCGGGTTCAACGCTTCAAATGACCAATCAACGAATGCTACCACTGCCAATGCCAATTCGACTCCGTCGAACACGCAGCAAGCCTCGATCACCAACGATCCCACCTCACCTGAACCCATCGACCTTGTGACAGGAGCTTACACCTATGACCATGCAGACCTTAAACTCGGGTCCGCCGCTCCGCTCGGTCTCACTCTGAACCGGTCGTACACCAGCCAAGACTCCAGTCAGGAGTCCTCCACTGGGTACGGATGGCGACACAGCTATGATGTAAAGCTTTCCACCTACAGCGACGGAGAGGCCCCGCTTGGTCTTCGCAGGCATGTGGACGCCGCCCCGGCAATGGTTGCAGCGATTGTAATAGCGGACCTCATGCAGGATATTGCGGGGACTGATCCGGCGACTGCTCAAAAGTGGCTTGCAGGAGCGCTTACGGCCAAGTGGCTCACCGATAACCTTCTTAACCATGCCGTTTCAATCTATTACGGTGAGAAGGTCATGACCTTCACCCAACTTCCAAATGGCGCCTATATTTCACCTCCCGGCATAACTTGGACACTTGTCTATTCGGGAGGTGTTTACAAACTTCAAAACCGCGACGGCTCGATTATCGCGTTCACCAGTGTCGGAATTAACGATTATCGGGCTTCCACCTTGACCGACGCGAACGGGAACGTCATGACCTTCACCTATAGCGGGACGCTCCTTTCAAAGGTTACTGACGCTTTTGGCCGCACTCTGACATTCACATACACCGGAAACCTTTTAACATCGGTTCTGGACTCCTCCGGACGAACCGTGAAATACGGCTATGACGGTTCTGGCAACCTCACAGGTTACACTGACGCGGACAACAATCTCTGGCAATACGGCTACGGCGCGGGTTTGGGCCTTCTTTCAACTCTCACTGATCCTTTAAGCCAAACCTACATAACCAACACTTACGACAGCCAGGGGAAAGCCACAAAGCAGGTCGCCCTTCGGCAGAATAACCAGACCGCTACCTACAACGTTTTTGTAAACGACTACAGGTCCGCAGAGATTGGTCCTTATGGAGATGCCGATGTTTACTTCTACGACCGCAAGAGCCGAACGGTGATGACAGGAAGGAGTCTTTCCGGATCAACAAACGTGGCCAATCGCACTTCCCTGACTTACGATGGACAGGACCACACGACGCAAGCGACTGACCCGGATGGCAACGCCACGAGCTATATTTACGACGGCAACAACAACCTGTGGAAGATTACCGATCCTTTAAACAACATCACTACCAACACTTACGACACCGGTCTCTTCCGTCTCACGAAGGTCACGGACCCACTCACACACTACATCAATTATGCGTATACCGACTCGGCGCACCCCTATTCGGTGACCCAACGCACGACCAATCCTTCGAGCGCTCTTTCTATCAACACTTACACGGCCTACGGTGGACCCAAAGGACTTGTGAGTTCAACCATAGATGGACGGAACGCGACTACCAGCCTCAACTACACTCTATCCGGAACTTGGATATCCGGCATAAGCTCGACAACCGGGAGCCATCCAGCAGTACAGAAGACCCTGGACCAAGTTGGCCGGATGACTCAGCTTGTAGATCAGAGAGGATCGACATACAAGCTCGTTTACAACAATCGAGACTTGGTGACGACCGCCACCGACCCTTTTAACAAGACCACCAGCAGTTACTACAGAGCCGACGGAAAACTAGACCACACAGTCGACAGGAACGGCAATACCACGACCTACGGCTACACTCCTAGCGGCAAGGTGCAGAGCGTGGCTTACCCCGGAAGCCTGAACGTAGGGTTCACATATGACCTCGATGACAAGCTGACCAACATGACCGATTCCACCGGGAGTTCGACTTACGGCTACGATGGATACAACCGGCTTAACTCCATCAAAGACGCCCAGGGATCGACGGTAGGTTATTCATTTGATGCGGCCTCAAACCTGAAAACGCTCACTTATCCCGACGGAAAGACCGTGAGCTATACATACGACGCCTTGAACCGAATCCAGAACGTTACCATCAACTGGCTCTCCGGGACGCCTATGGCCACTTATTTTTACGACAATGCGGGGCGGCTTTCGGGCATAACCCAATTCAACGGAACAATAGTCACTCCCGGCTACGATAATTCGAACAGGCTGACTTCACTCAACAATTACGCTAACGGTTCCATTGTGACCGGCTACGCATACACCCTGGACAACAACGGCAACCGGACAACAATAAACGCCACAGGGGCGCTCCCTCCGGCGAACGTCGCCCAAAACATCAGCTACACTTACTCGTCCACGGGCAATCGCTTGACAAATCTCGGCTCAACGGCCCTTGTCTACGACAACAATGGTCAGCTTCAAACTGAGGGTTCCACAACCTATACCTTCGATGGGGCTCATCGACTTACTGCCAATGGGACTTCGAGTTATTCTTATGATGGAGTAGGGCACAGGCTAAATGCGACGAGGGCCGGAATCACGAAGAAATATGTTTACGATGCCTCAGGCGATCTCCTTGCCGAAGAAGACAGCAACGGCAATATCCTCAAGTACTTCATATATGGAAAGGGGCTGCTTGCTTGGTATGATGCGGGCGCGAAAGCCCTCTACTGCTACCATTTCGACGGCAACGGCAACACAGTGGCCGTTACCGACATAAACCAGAAAGTCGTTAACAAGTACTCCTATTCGCCTTACGGGGTTGTGGAAGG
This sequence comes from uncultured delta proteobacterium, assembly GCA_963741035.1. Taxonomy (GTDB): domain Bacteria; phylum Desulfobacterota; class Syntrophobacteria; order Syntrophobacterales; family Syntrophobacteraceae; genus SbD1. The sequence continues at coordinate 155,132 of CAVUGX010000047.1, read as the reverse complement.
CAGATTCGAACTTAATCCGCAGCCGTTTACCTACGTGGGCCAGCTTGGTATCTTCGATGAGGGTAATGGCCTCTATTATATGAGAGCCAGATATTTTGACGCTAACGCGAAGCGGTTTTTGAGTGAAGACCCGTCAGGATTTGACGGCGGAGATGTGAATTTGTATGCGTATGTCCGAAATAATCCGATTAATTGGACAGATCCGTGTGGACTTGATCCTGTACCTGCTGCACCCTCTGGTCCACCTCCTGTTCCTGTACCAGGTGGTGGTGATGACAACGGTTGGAAATGGAATCCAAATCCTCAGAATAGTAGAGACGGTTCATGGGGACCACAAGTATCGATACCTGGTCAGAGTCAACCATCAGGAAGTTGGGACCCAGAGGGCCACTGGGACATAGATAACGGTCTTGGCGGTCGTCAGCGATACACGCCTGATGGCACGCCTATAACGCCTGAGGAAGCTCATGGTACAGGCCCGAATTCGACCATGAGCACAATCTCTCAGATCACAGGGCTTACGGGCGCATCTTTAACAATTTACCTAATCATCTCTGAGGGCACGCGGCTTTTCCCTCCGCGCAACCTTGTGCCAGTCCCATAGTGAGGATCTTATGAAGATAATTTCGGAGCAGGAATGTCAGGAGTGGTTAAAGACCAAGCTCTCAACAGCCTTCTCTTTGGAGGCTGTTATGGGGGATTACACGCATCGTGTTTCTTACCAGTTGCCCAACGACACCGGGAAAAAGACAGTGCTCGCACGTGTTTTAACCGGCTCCATTGACACGGAGGAGCCCGGATTGTTTTGGATCACTGCCTGGGGCATTTTCCCATCATCGGAAAATATGGCACTTTTCGATGGGTATAGGAAATCACTGGGCGATAGTCGCCCCATTCACGCCGCTCCTGGGCATATTTTTGATAAGTCGGATTTGCAGCAGCTTGAGTGTTTATTCGATCTGGCACTGTATTTTAATTGGGACGCAACGCTCTTCTGCGGAACGCGAAACATTGTAATTAGAACCAGTCATGATGAGTATATCTCCGTCTACGGAAGAGACAAGGCACGTGTACAGGAGTTAGAGAGCACTCTTGGTCGTCTAAAGCTCACGCAGCTAGCTCCGACGACCTAAGGCACTCCATAAAAGTGAAGGAGGGGTTCAGACCCTGAAAAGGGAAGGATTATATGGGAAAAATGAGATCGACAGCATGGGCACGGCTTTAACGTGCCAACCACGCATGCGATCAGCGCCCGCAAATCGGTGAGAGTGGAAGCGAAGTGAATGTTCATGCAGTTGAGGAGGATATTATGAAACTGATCTTAGCAGTATTTTCTATACTTGTCGTTGCAGTTGCGGTTTTCGGTCTTGCGGTAACAGTACACGCACAGACCGCGACCATCACCTACACATACGACGATTTGAACCGCGTGACTAATGTCAGCTACCAGGGCGGAATAGCGCAGACCTTCACGCCCAATGACGCCGGAAACTTAACGGCCAGCACGGTTACAACCGCTTCAGTAGATTCCAAGGGGGTAAACGCCACGGCATGGGCTTTCTTCGGAAATACCAGTTCATGCAATTGTGGCATTCCCGACGCTTGGGCTTACACCTACGGGCTGAACTACTACGACACGAACCTCGCCAGTGAAGACCCGGACAATGACGGCGACACCAATCTGGCGGATTATCTGGCTGGAGACCCTCCAAGCGGTCCTCCTGACCCTCCACCGTCCGCTTCCGGTCCAGCGCTTTCAACTTTCTCGGCTATCTTTTTGGCAGCGGCGGCGTTAGGCGTGATTTTATGGGTGCGCAGGAAGGCGAATGCCTAAACGCAAGTCAACAAAGCGAAACAAAAAGCAAATCATTCGGGAGGGGCTTTCGGTCCCTCTCCATACATCCCCGCTTCGACGCTCCCGCTTTAAGAATTTTGGCTTCGTGGCGGCTTTCATCCTCACCTGTGTCGGAATATACGCCTTCATCTTTTCTCTACCCAACCGATACACCGGACCCCTCAATGAACATACCGCCAAAGCTCTCGCTCTGGCGCTGAAATTCATCGGTATCCCCGTGTCAGTTGCCGGGGATACGGTCACCGGGAAAGCCTTTGCATTGCATATCATTCCTGAATGTACCCCTCTTTTCATGTTGGGTCTGTTCCTTTGCTTCATAGTCTTTTCTCCCGCGACTGTCCGACAAAAAGTATCGGGGCTTGCCATCGGAATCCCTGTATTGTATTTGGGTAATCTGGTGAGGCTCATAGCCATTTTCATGGCGAGTCAGCACGACCGGAGCCTCTTCGAGCCGGTTCACGCCTTTTGGGGGCAAGTGTACGCATTACTCTTAATGTTCCTGACCTTCATCCTTTGGCTGAGATCACTTCATAATGAAATCGGCAGAGCCACTAATGAGATCGGCTTTGCCGCTAAGGAAGGGTCGAAGGGGAGCTTTACCAAGAAAACTGTCATCATCTTCCTTGGTCGGTTTGCTCTTATCGCCGGCTGTTTGTTCCTTGTGTGGATGAAAGTCCATCACGAATACATCCGGCTTCTTGACGAAGTCATGCTCTTTGGCTTTTCGCTGTTCGGATATCATTTCAACCCCGCACGACACACTCCGGTCTACTATGAAACCTTCAGCATCGTAACCTTTACCGCTCTTGTTTTTGCAGTCCGCTCGACGCCGTGGAAAAACAGGATAAAGCAACTCGCTCTTGGACTGGGCTTCCTTTTTCTCACCCACCTTTTTCACAGAATCGACAATTTCTTGATGGTTCTATTCCACTACGCCGGTGCTCAGACGGCTGACCTGACCCTATTGGTTACCGGACAATTCCTTCTCCCGGTGCTTTTCTTGGTTTATTCAATCCGCAGGCAAAAACAAGGAAGCCTCCTTAAAACTACTGACAAGCTGCCGGTTGGGTGACACTTTAGCGACTACGCTCCCCTCGGCCTCGATCATGCCGGGGTCTGCTCACGAAACGTAGGGTCAGATTGGAGTATACCCCAACCTGATGTCAGAAAGAGCAACGTTGTGGCGTAAGAACAGGGTTGATTTCTAAAATAATTGACACACCTTGCCAATCGTGTCTCAAACGTTGAAAAGAACAAGTTCAGCGCTTGAATATTTTGGCGGGAGCTAAATTAGCATTGAGAGGCAAGTGAAATCACTGGCTTACGTACCTTTAGAGAAAACAATTCCATACCGTTCGAAAAAACACGAATCCTCCCGGCCCCCCGGTTACCCGCGATTCGAGATGCTTCGCACATTTGAAACTCTTGGTCTCGCGGATTGGACTTGACGTTTTCTGCCAATATGTTGTTTTGATAATGGTACATTAGCGCCTTATCTTGTTTGCGCAATATTTCCGAGACCGATATGTCAGACCGTAGACTTCGAAAACGGATAACGGGATGAAAGAGCTTGCGGCCTACATGGCTGAAATTATGGACGTTCTGAGCGACGGCATCTACATCACCGACCGCGAGGGCAGAACTATACTGGTTAACCGTATGTATGAGCAATTGACGGGATTGAAGCGAAGCGATCTTGCCGACCGGTTGGTTACGGACCTGGTCGAAGAGGGCATTTTCGATGTTGTACTCAATCCCGCGATCGTCAAAACGAAAAAACCGAAGACAATCATTCAGACAACGAAAGTCGGAAAGAAGGTCATTCTGAACGGGTATCCTGTCCTGGATTCAGCAGGACATGTGGCGTTGGTTGCCACCTTTGTACGGGACATTACCTCGCTTTCCAAAATCAAGGAACAGCTCGCGTATCAACAGGAGCTTCTGGAGCGTTTCAACGAGGTGCAGTGTTATTCGAGACGTGAAACTGTCCAGCGCGCGTTTCTTTTCGAGAGCCGCCAGATGCGCAATCTTCTGGACCTCATCGACACCCTTGCGGTTACCGATGCGACGGTTTTATTGCAGGGGGAAACCGGGGTCGGAAAAGACGTTCTGGCCAAGTACATCCATGAAAAAAGCATTAGAACGGACCATGGGTTCTTCAAAGTCGATTGTGCGGCAATCCCGCCGAGCCTGGTCGAATCCGAGCTGTTCGGATACGATCCCGGTGCGTTCTCCGGGGCCAATACCAAAGGAAAACCCGGGTTCTTTGAAATGGCGCACAAGGGGACATTATTTCTCGATGAAATCGGCGAACTTCCGCTGGCGATGCAGGTAAAGTTTCTGCGGATTTTGCAGGATCGAGAGATCATCCGCATAGGAGCAACCAAAGTCAAAAAAGTTGATGTCCGGTTCATCGCCGCTTCAAACCGAAACCTCGATGATGCCGTTAAAGAAGGCTCTTTCCGCAGGGACCTCTATTACCGGTTGCAGGTTGCCGTTGTTAAAATACCGCCTCTGCGGGAAAGAAAGGATGACACCCTACCGCTGGTTCGGCATTTCCTCGCAATGTTCAATGCCAAGTACAGGAAAGATCTCGCTCTGACGCCGGAAACCGAATCGGCCCTGCTCGATTACGGTTGGCCCGGAAATGTCCGGGAACTCGAGAACCTGATTCACGGCCTGGTGATAATGCTTCAGAAAAAATGGGTCGATACGGCCGATTTGCCGCCCAGCATGTTGATCGCCCCCAAGGAAGATGCGGATAGATCTTTGAATGCGATTATGGCCAACATGGAAAGGGAGTTGCTCAGGAATGCACTCCAAATCTATGGCTCTGCGGCTGAAGTCGCCGTGCACTTCAATGTGGACCGCTCGACCATATTTCGGAAACTGAAGAAATACGCCCTGCGCTAGGAAGACCCTGTTTCACAACACGCATCGGTGTGCATGATGCTGCGTCCGCTCGAGGAGACTAATACCAAGTTGGTTCAAGACCGGGCGGGGATAAACCCCGCCCCTACGGCATTATCGCACAGACCGGGATAAACCCCGCCCCTACGGCATTATCGCGCGGTCCTTCCTCAGGGGCGGGCTTTATGCCCGCCGGAATCACCCGACTTGAACGGAGCCGGGATGAGAGACATTTTGTCGCGATAATGCAACTTGTGATGCACAATTGCAACATGCCGAAAGGACACAATCCACCAAAAGCTACTCTCCCCGTTTCCGTTAGACTTCCGCAGAATCAGCGCCCCTCGGACATTGCCGGACCGGATGCAATCCGTAAACGACCTCCTGCTAATGCTGCAAAACGACATGGAAAGTCGCGTGATTGCAACATATCTTCATTTCCTCACATGGACGGGATCGATTTCGCAAACAGGCGGATTTGCTTGCAGCCTTGAAATAGTGGAATGGGGGCTTCTTTTGCAACCAATTGAAGGATTGGCATCATCGTTGCCTATAGTGCTTATAGATGCAATAAAATTTACAGTAAAATTTACAACGAAGTGAAGAAGAGATCAACAAACCGCCGGCCTCCGCCCGGAGCGGTAAGAACCTAAAAGGAGTATGCCATGGATTACTGTTGTGAGGTTTTGTCTCCACATGAGCGAAGAGTTCAGGATGAGATCCGAGGTACAGTCGACACATCGGGACGGACGAGGATTTACCGGATACTGGATTCATTCAAGTCCAAGCGGCCGGTGATCGACATCGAACGGGCGAAGTATTTCACCGAATCGTTCAGGAAGACGGAAGGCCAGCCTCTTATGCTGCGGTGGGCCAAGGCCATGAAACATATTGCCGAGAACATTACCGTCTATATAGACGACCACCAGCTTCTGGTCGGCAGGTCAGGCTGCCAGGGCCGATACGGAATCCTCTATCCGGAACTTGACGGAGATTTTTTCGATTTGGCAATGCAGGAACTTCCAAGCCGGGTTGAATCTCCCTTCAATATCTCCGCAGAAGATGCCCGGATAGCTATTGAAGAAATCGCACCGTACTGGAAGGGCAAGACCTTCCATGAGGAGTTGGCCCTCAGTTTGCCGGAAGAGACTCTGAAGCTGACTTATTACCCCGATGACCTGCTCCGCTCACGCTTCATTGTAAACGAGACGGCTTCGTTTCGCTCCGCTCTCCAGTGGGTGATCGACTTCGAAAAGGTTCTCAAACGGGGTTTTAGCGGCATCCGCCGTGAAGCCCGGGAGAAGCTTGATTCTCTTGATCCGCTGAGCCCTACGGACAATGTGGAGCGACGGCCCTTCCTCGAAGCAGTCATCCTTATCTGCGACGCCGTTACCCTGTGGGGCAAGCGCCATGCCAAACTGGCGGCCGAGACGGCCCGGTCCGAATCCGACCCGGTACGCAAAAAAGAGTTGGAGGAAATAGCTGCAATCTGTGAATGGGTACCGGAAAATCCGGCCCGCACTTTTCATGAGGCGGTTCAGTCCCAGTGGTTTACGCAGATGTTCTCCAGGATCGAGCAGAAAACCGGAACGATCATTTCCAATGGCCGCATGGACCAGTATTTCTATCCGTTCTACCGCAAAGATATCGATGAGGGGCGGCTTACCGAGAAAAAGGCCATGGAACTCATCGAATGCATGTGGGTGGCTATGGCCCAGTTTATCGATCTCTATATCTCGCCCACCGGGGGCGCAATCAACGAGGGCTACGCTCACTGGGAGGCGGTCACCGTGGGGGGCCAGACCCGCGACGGCCGGGACGCCACAAACGATCTGACCTATCTGTTCCTGCGTTCCAAGCGTGAACTTCCGCTCAACTATCCCGATCTTGCCGCCCGGATTCATTCGCGGTCCCCCGAGAGATACCTCTATGAGGTGGCCGAAACGATAAAGGAAGGGTCTGGATTTCCAAAGCTCATCAACGACGAGGAAGTCATCCCCCTGCATCTTTCAAAAGGCGTCCCGTTCGAGGAAATATACGACTATGCGGTTTCCGGCTGCACCGAAGCCAGAATGCCCAACCTGGACACCTATACGAGCGGCTGCGCCTACATAAACTATGCAGCCGCATTTGAGATGGCTTTATACAATGGCCGCATGAAGTGCTACGGGGACGAACCGATCGGTCTCGAAACCGGAAACGCGCGTGAATTCAAGAGCTGGGATGAATTATGGAACGCATACCTCGCTCAGCAGACGAATTTTCTCAAGCATGCGTTCATCCAGCAGAAGATCATAATCGACCTTCGGGCAAAGCATTTCGCCACCCCGCTCAGTTCGGCCCTTCACGACCTGTGCATGAAGAATACGGTGGACCTGCATCAGCCCCATATCGAGGGTGGCATAGATCTGGGTTACTTTGAATGCATCGGGTACGGCACCGTCATCGACTCTCTGGCCGCGATAAAGAGGCGGGTTTTCGAGGAAAAGAAGCTGACCATGTCTCAGGTTATCGATGCTCTGGAGTGCAATTTCGAGGGCAAAGAGGCGGTCCGGCAGACTCTCCTTCATTCCCCGTGCTACGGAAATAACGATGCGTATGCCGACAGCATCGGGAGGGCGATCGATAAGGCATCGCTCGAATATACCGCGCACTATTCAAAGGAAGTCGGCGTGCATCTGGATCTTCGGTACGTGCCCTTCACCTCCCACGTGCCTTTCGGAAAAGTGGTGAGTGCCACGCCCAACGGCCGCAAAGCCTGGACTCCCCTGGCCGACGGCTCATCGGCGTCCCACGGCGCGGATATAAACGGGCCGACAGCGGTCCTGCTGTCTAACTTCGCATCGAAGAATCTGGACTACCGGGAAAGGGCATCCCGCCTTCTCAATATCAAACTCTCGCCAAAGTGCGTGGCAGGAGAAGAGGGAACGAGCAAGCTGGTCTCCTTTATCCGGACCTTCTGCGACCTGAAGCTCTGGCATGTTCAGTTCAATATTATAAACAAGGAAACCCTGCTTTCGGCACAGCAGGAACCGGAGAAGTACCGTGGCCTTCTAGTCAGAGTCGCCGGCTACAGCGCCTATTTTGTCGATCTTTCGCCCGACCTGCAAAATGACATCATTGCACGGACGGAGCATTCGTCATTCTAAGGAGAATTAGATAGTGGCTCAAGAAAAGGGGTTCGCCGGTCCAGGCGGTCTAGTGTTCAATATTCAGCGTTATTCTTTGCACGACGGTCCGGGCATAAGGACCTTGGTGTTTTTAAAAGGATGCGCTCTGCGATGCCTGTGGTGCAGCAATCCGGAGTCCCAGAGGCTTGAGCCGGAACTGGCTTATAATGAAGACAAATGTATCGGCACCAAAGAATGCGCCTTTTGCAGAGACGTGTGCCCGAGCGGGGCGGTGAAAGAAAAGGACAACAGGATTGTCAGCATCGATCGGACACTTTGCGATGCGTGTTTACAATGTGCCGACGCTTGCCCATCGCTTGCTCTGAGCGTTTTCGGAAAGCCCATGACCGTGAACGAGGTTTTGGAGGCGGTTGAAGCCGACGGAGATTTCTATGGGAGGTCAGGGGGCGGCATGACGCTTAGTGGCGGCGAGCCTTTGGTCCAGGCCGGTTTTGCTTGCGAACTGCTCAAGGAAGCCAAGCGGAGAAGGATAAACACATCCATTGAGACATGCGGATTTGTCGAATGGAAAGACCTCGAGCAGGCCTGCGGTTACCTGGACAGTATCTTATTTGATATCAAATCCATGAATCCCGTAAAACACAAACAGTTTACCGGGGTGTCGAACGAGAAGATACTGGAAAATTTCAAGCGACTTTGCGAACGTTTTCCGGCTCTTGCCAAACGTGTCCGAACACCGGTCATTCCCGGCTTCAACGATACCGAAGAAGATATCGAGGCAATCGTGGATTTTATCCGCGGCAACCCGAACATAGAATATGAATTGCTCGCCTACCACCGGCTCGGGCAGCCCAAGTACCTATATTTAGGCCGGGAATACGCGCTGGTCGATATCAGGGTGGATGACGAGCGCATGAAAGCGCTCGAGCGGGTGAAAAGGGTTCGCATGGGGGATAGTCCCGCCGGTTCTTCGAACGGCGTTTCCGATGAAAAGGAGGCTCATGATGCTGGTTGATTCTCGATTCACCCGAACACAGAATGCCAGAGGGGCATTTGCGGCGAGAAGTTCTCGCCGCTGCTCGACGGCAAAACTTATCGTAAGGGAGAACTTGGATGACTAAATTGTCTGTCGGAATCCTGGGGTCGGGAAATATCGGCACGGACCTCATGTACAAGCTGCACAGAAGCGATCTGCTTAAACTGGAACTTGTCGCGGGCATAGTCCCCGACTCTGACGGCTTGGCGCGCGCACGCAATCTCGGTTATGAAACTTGCGTGGATGGTATCGAAGGCGTTTTCCGAAATGGGAAAATCGACCTCGTTTTCGATGCGACCTCTGCGAGATCTCACATGGAGCATGCTCCGCGCCTTAAGGCCGCGGGCATTATTGCCATTGATTTGACTCCAGCCGCAGTGGGACCGAGTTTAATCCCGGTTGTGAATATGCCGGCGGGTTTTAAAGCGCCCAATGTCAATCTGGTTTCGTGTGGGGCTCAGGCGACAGTGCCCATCGTGGCTGCAATAAACAGCATCAGTCCTGTCATATACGGCGAAACCGTATCCACAATCGCGAGCCTTAGCGCGGGTCTGGGCACCAGACATAATATCGATGAGTTTACGCGCACCACGGCGAGGAGCGTTCATGACATCGGCGGAGCGAAAGAATCGAAAAGCATTATCGTGCTCAACCCCGCGAATCCGCCCATTGTCATGCGTAACACAGTCTACGCTCAAGTCGATCTCCCTGTGGACGAGAAGGGTATCCATGACTCGGTCATGGCCATGGCCGAGAAGATCAAATCTTATGTTCCCGGTTATAAGATAACAGTCGAGCCTTTCCTGGATGGCGACCATATCACAACCTGCATCGAAGTGACCGGCGCGGGCGATTATCTGCCCCCGTATGCTGGAAACCTCGATATCATCACCTCCGTGGCTGTATATGTCGCCGAGTGCTATTCGAAGACTCTTACGAAGGAAAGGATGGCAATCAATGGCTAAGCTCACCGTTGTCGATGTTACGCTTCGCGATGGAAATCATACCGTGCGTCAGCAGTTTTTCCCCGAGTTGATTTCGAAGGTAGCGGCCGCTCTCGATGCTGCCGGCGTGGCCATCATCGAAGTAGGCCACGGTGACGGATCGGGAGGAAGCTCCATTCACGTCGGAAGGACGGCCGCCCCGAGCGATCAATTGATCAAGGCCGTGGTGTCTTCGATAAAGAGAGCTAAGGCGGCTATATTCCTGATCCCCGGATTTGGAACGATGGACGACCTGCAACAGGCCTACGATTTGGGCGTTACGGTTGCAAGAGTGGCGTGTCATTGCACGGAAGCGGACATCACCGAACAGCACATTCAGCTTGCCAGGAAATTGGATATGCTTGCAGTCGGCTATCTGATCTCGTTCGGCATGGCTCCCCCGGAACGCATTGCCGAAGAGGCGAAAAAGATGGAGTCTTACGGGGCGCACTATATCAACCTGGCGGACTCTCAAGGGTATCTGGTGCCGCATCAAATCAAGGAATACGTTCATGCCGTGCGGGATGCTGTAAATATCCCGGTGGGTTTCCATGCCCACAATAACCTCGGATGTTCGATCGGCAACTCTCTTGCGGCGGTAGAGGCGGGAGCCACCTATGTGGATGGAAGCCTGAAAGGCTTCGGCGGCGGCGCCGGTAACGCGCAAACCGAAACACTGGTAGCTGCGTTAAAACGGGGGGGATTTCCTACGGAGGTTGACCTCTTTGGCATTCTGGACGCCGCGTCCATCCTTGAGGATGAACTCAGCAAAAAACCTGATTTGGCAAATCTTCCCATGCCTACAGTCGACAACGATTCCATCTTGATGGGCTATGCATGCGTGTACGGCGGGTATATCAAGCCCATAAAACGCGCTGCCCTGGAATACGGCTGCGACCCGCGGAAGCTGGTGCTTCGCCTTGGGGAGCGCCAAGTCGTGGCCACTCAGGAAGACGTGGTCATTGAGGAGGCTCGCCGCCTCGTCGGCAAGGCCTAGGAGAGAACAGCTTTGCCGGTGATAAAAAATCGCCATGTGAAGATTTTTCGCTCACCCCTGCAGTCGATGCTGCCAAGGCCGTTTAACAGTTTGTTGAATATTAGAGCTCTTTGATAAAGCTCTGCTTTCTATGAAAAATGCTGTAGAATCGACTGCAGTATATGTGAACCCCCTCAGTCAACAGATATTGGAGGATGAGCATAGAACGCGTCCCTGATGCTCGAATTGACTGAAAAGGAATAACCTGAGACCTGATATTTTTAAGTTGGGACATCCAGGAGGGTAGTGATGACGTTTTCTGCATTCAACACCGTTTCGAGAGTAGTACACAACTGGGGTTGTATCCAGGCTTTGCCAGACGAAATCAAGAGGCTCGGCAAGAATGCGGCCAAGGTCTTGATCGTTAGCGATCCGGGAATCGAAGCCGCGGGAATTCTTGATAAGGTGGTATCCATTCTATCCGGCGCCGGCCTTCAGGCCGGGGTGTTTTCGAAGGTCCAGAGCGATCCGGCGTTTGACAGCGCGGAAGCGAGCATTGCGTTTGGACAGAACTTCAAACCAGACATTGTGGTTGGGATCGGCGGCGGAAGCAGCCTCGATATCGCAAAGCTGACTGCCGCCATGCTGGCCAATTCCGGTCCGATAGCCCGCTATGTAGGGATGGAACTCATTGAAAACCCAGGGCTTCCCCTGATCCTGGTCCCAACGACTGCAGGCACCGGAAGTGAGGTAACCTCCATTTGCGTACTCTCAGACACGGCCAACAAGGTAAAAAAAGGGATCGTTAGCCAGCACCTGTACGCCCGAATGGTTCTGCTCGATCCGGAACTGACGACCGGGCTCCCGCCGCGCGTCACCGCCATGACAGGTATGGACGCTTTGGTGCACGCCATTGAATCCTATACCGGAAAGCGGGCTACGCCTTTTACCGATGCTCTAAACCTGGAAGCCATACGATTCATCGGGGCTAATCTTCGAATGGCCTACAACCGCGGGCAGGATCGGGAAGCAAGGGAGAAAATGCTCTACGCGAGTTGCATGGCGGGTATGGCGTTTTCAAATACCCAAAATGGCCTCGACCACGCGCTTGCGCTGGCAATCGGGGGCAGGTTCCATCTGCCGCACGGCCTGTTGACGGCTTTCATTCTTCCATGGGTAATGGGATTCAATATGGAGGCAAATCCTCGCAAATTTGCCAATATTGTACGCGCCATGGGGGAAGCTCCGGAAGGGATATCCGACACGGAAGGGGCAAAGCTGGCGGTCTCGGCAGTCCAAGTCCTGTTGGATGATTTGAGCATATCGGCAAAACTGAGTTCTTATGACGTTCCAAGAGAAGTATTCCCCGATATCGCAAAAGCAACCGTCGGAGCAGTCCGGCTCATCAGTAACAATCCGAGAGACGTATCTGAAAAAGATGTTATTGAGTTACTGGAGGCAAACTATTAGATCTTGCTGATTGCAAACTGCATTATTCAACGAAGATGTGGGGAACGGGGTGATTCCAGGGTCCTTCTTTTCTTGCGAAGGATTTAGAGCAGGGTTCGTCTAAAATTCAATTGTTGCTTTCATTGCTCTAAAGATGGAACTGTACTAGAGGTCCAGCTCCATTGGAAAGGAGTGTAAAAGCCTTTCTCTTTGGAAGCCTTTGGAACGGTAAAGAATTTACAAAATTTATTTGACTGTGCCATGTTATTCCTATACTGTTCGGGTATTGTGTCAATAGGGGCGTTCTGCTTTGAATTCATAAAACTTTACGATTTATTTTGCCCAGGGGGCTGATTGCCTCCCGGGTCCATTGAGAAAGGAGAGTTGAGTCTTTAAGCACCGATCCGGAGGCCTAATGAGAACTTTATTGAGCAATACGATCCGCTTACCCAAAAGGAGCCTGAAAAATGAAAAAGTGCGTGTTACTCGGTGTGTTGGTTCTTGCCGCCATTCTGGCTTTTGTCTTCAGTGGGGTTCAGGCACAGACTCCAATAAAGCTCAAGACCTGCTGGATGCCTGAATTCGAGACTTTCCTTCCGTGGTTGGCGCACCAAAAGGGTTGGGACAAGGAGGAGGGGCTGGATTTGGATCTCCTCTTTTTTGACTCCGGTATGGCACAACTGGAGGCGCTTCCGGCCAAGCAGTGGGTGCTGGGCAGCACCGGCGGGGTACCTATGGTTATAGGCGCACTCCGTTACGACGCTTACGAGGTCGGCCTTGCCGATGACGAATCGATCACCAACAATGTCTACGTCCGCCCGGACAGCCCCATTCTCAAGACTAAAGGCTTCAACAAGGATTACCCCGATGTCTACGGATCTCCCGAGAGCGTAAAGGGAAAGACCATTCTGGTCACTACCGTCTCCTCTGTCCATTATGCTATGAGCTCATGGCTTAAAGCTTTGGGGTTGAAAGACAGCGACGTCGAGATCAAGCAGATGGACCAGTCCTCCATCGTTGCAGCCTTCGATAAGGGTATCGGCGACGTGGCGATGCTATGGGCGCCCTATTGCTACTCGGCTGAACAAAAGGGATGGAAGAAGGTTGCCGATGTCAGGATGTGCAAGGCCGCACTGCCCATGGTCCTGATCTGTGACAAGGAATTCGGGGATAAGAACCCGGAGACCGTGGCAAAATTCATTCGCGTCTACCTGCGCGGCGTCAACTTCATTCAGAAACATGGCAGCAAGCCCCAAGTGGTCGAGCTATATCAAAAATTCATGAAAGACTGGGGCGGCATGAACATGACGCCGGAGATGTGCAAGCTGGATATAGACACTCACCCGGTTTGGAACCTGAAAGAGCAGCTTGAACTTCTAGACGCCTCGAAGGGGCAGAGTACCGCCCATCGCTGGCAGCAACTGATCGCCGAATTCTTTACGACCCAGGGCCGCATAACACCCGATGAATTAGCCCAGGTAAGCAAAAAGACCTATGTTACGGACAAGTTCATGAAGATGGTCAAGACGCCTATTCCTACAGATGATCTTTAGTTGATTGATTGTTACCGCCGCCGGCCGGATCGCGGGCACACGGGTCACGGCCGGCGGTTCTGTTTACAAACCAGTCCACTCGAGTCATTGACATGGCGAACACACACGGTAATTGTGAAAGTGGGAACCGGCATACGCTTGTGACTTGTTTTCGATGGGTGAAGCGCCTTCTGACCTCATAATTAAGGGTCAAAAATGGGAAGTTAGTTCAAACCAATCAATACTCCGACACGCTCCAGGACGGTTGCCGACCTAAATGTTAATGGAGTTTGCCCGATGGCTTACGAGACCGTAAAAGTAAAAAAACCCTTGAGTCTGACCTTGCTGCCAATCATTAGTGTCCTAACCTTTTTGATTGCCTGGCAACTGATAGTCCAATTCAATATCGTGCCGAAGGCCTTTCTTGCAGCTCCCACTCAAGTTGGCGCGCGTTTCATCGACAAACTCACCGATCCTAATCCCGACGGATCAACAATGTGGTTTCATGTCTGGGTGAGCGCGAAGGAAGCCGCTGGAGGGTATCTGCTGGCCCTGGGTATTGGATTGCCGCTCGGTCTTCTCATGGGTTGGTTCGGCGTGGTGCGGGGCATTGCCCGGCCTTTGTTTGAACTGGTCAGGCCAATCCCGCCTATTGCATGGATCCCTTTGACCATCTTCTGGTTCGGTATCGGCGTGTCTGGAAAAATCTTTATTATCTTCCTGGGCGGGGTTGTCCCATGCGTTATCAACGCATTTGTGGGCGTCCGAATGACCAGCGGCACCCTGATCCAGATGGCCCGGATCTACGGCGCATCCGACTGGCAGATCTTCACCCAGCTTTGCATCCCTACCGCCCTTCCGATGGTTTTCGGGGCACTTCAAATTGCTCTCGCGTGCTGCTGGACCAACCTGGTAGGCGCCGAACTCCTGGCAGCCAACCAGGGTCTTGGCTACATGATCACCATGGGACGCCGTCTGGCTTTGCCCGAATTGGTCATATTAGGAATGGTCTCGGTTGGTTTCACGGGGGCCTTGATCGGTCTGGGCATAGATATTCTGGAACGCCGGCTGCTCGCAGGGATCAGGAGGTAGGGAAGTGGCAACTGAATTGGGACAAATCACGAAAAGTAAAGAACGTTCGATAGCCGATGAGGTTCAGAACGTTGTCAGAGAAAAAAAGTCTCTGACGATCCGGCTCATCGTTACCAACGAATATCTGCTGCACGTCGTTTCCATTTTGGCTTTTCTATTCCTCTGGAATCAAGTGGCCACAAGTGGCGTTTTCAAAGGTGCTTTATGCACGCCATGGCAGGTCCTGCAACAATTCCGCGACCTTATGACCAATACCCTGGCAGGTCTCACAATCTGGGGGCATATCCTGGCCAGCACTCAGCGCATCTTCATCGGCTTTGTTTTGGCTTCGCTGGTGGCTATCCCCCTTGGATTGTTCATGGCCCTCAATCCGTATGTTGACGCCGTTGTCAAACCCATTTTCGATATTTTCAAGCCCATGCCTCCAATCGCATGGATTTCCCTTTCCATTCTGTGGTTCGGCATTGGAGAGGAGTCGAAGGTTTTCATCATATTTATCGGGACCTTCGTACCCTGCCTGCTTAATTCTTACAACGGGATCCGTCTGATCGACCCCGAACTCTACGATGTTATCAAAGTATTGGGCGGAAATAGATGGAATGAAATCATAAAAGTGAGCTTTCCCGCGTCTTTTCCAGCCATTTTCGCGGGGCTCCAAATCTCTCTGTCCAATGCATGGACCTGTGTTCTTGCTGCCGAACTGATTGCTTCCCGATCGGGTTTAGGATTCATCATCGTGCAGGGCATGAAAATCGGGGACACTTCGATGGTTATCGCAGGTATGGTGCTGATCGGCATAGCGGGATGGCTCACATCCCTGCTTGTGAGCGGCCTGCAAAAACTATTGTGTCCATGGAAACAAGGCATTTCAGAGATGTGAATCCAGGGGACGAAGTCAGCCGTAATGAACTGCTCAGGATATTTGAAATGAATGTGTTCCGCCGGACTTCGCTCACATACAGGCACAACATGCCGATTCCTTAAAGCAGGAGTATTGCGATGACTAATGAGATTATGACAATTGTCAAGGCGAAGGACCCTCATGAAAAGGAATTTCATCAGGCTGTAAGCGAGGTGGTGGAAACGGTTAAACCGGTGCTGGACCGAAATCCGCGCTACGGGCACACAAAGATACTGGAAAGGATAACCGAGCCCGAGCGGGTGATCATGTTCCGTGTTTCCTGGATGGACGATCAAGGCAATGTCCAGATCAACAGGGGTTACCGCATCCAGATGAGCAGTGCGATCGGCCCTTACAAGGGAGGGCTTCGCTTTCACCCTTCCGTTACCTTGAGCATCATGAAATTTCTTGCGTTCGAGCAGGTTTTCAAGAATGCACTGACCACTCTTCCCATGGGAGGGGGCAAAGGTGGTTCCGATTTCAATCCGAAGGGAAAATCCGACAATGAAGTAATGAAATTCTGCCAGAGTTTCATGCTCGAACTGTTTCGACATGTCGGTCCCAACACGGATGTCCCGGCCGGCGACATAGGGGTTGGCGCGCGGGAAATAGGATATCTGTTCGGGATGTATAAGAAATTAAGCAATGAATTTACCGGAGTACTGACAGGCAAGAACCTTAATTGGGGAGGGAGTCTCATTCGCCCTGAAGCAACTGGATACGGGTGCGTTTACTTTGCAGCCGAAATGCTTGCCACGAAAAATATGACTCTGAAAGATTCCACCAGCCTTGTTTCAGGTTCCGGAAACGTGGCCCAGTTTACCGTGGAAAAACTCATCGACTTAGGGAGCACGCCGGTCACTCTGTCTGATTCTTCCGGGTATATTTATGATGAGGAAGGAATCGACCGCGAAAAGCTGTCTTATGTAAAGGAACTGAAGAACATCAGGCGCGGCCGCATAAAGGAATATGCCGATAAGTACCGTTCCGCTGTTTTTACGCCAGTGGATCCCTCCCTGAGTTCGAACCCGCTCTGGGCTCACAAGGCTGATTATGCTTTCCCGTGCGCCACCGAAAATGAAATCAACGGAACCGATGCGCAGAACCTGGTGAGTAACGGGATTAAGATGGTGTGCGAAGGGGCCAACATGCCGACCAGCCCCGAGGGGATCAATATATTCCTGGATAAGGGCCTCCTTTATGGTCCCGCCAAAGCGGCCAATGCCGGCGGGGTTTCGGTATCGGGTCTCGAGATGACGCAGAACAGCATGCGCCTCAACTGGACACGTGAAGAAGTCGACCAGCGGCTTGGCACGATCATGAAGACCATCCATCATACTTGTCTCGATGCGGCGGCCCAGTACGGCGTTCCCGGAAATTATATGTACGGAGCCAATATTGCCGGATTTGTCAAGGTGGTGGAGGCCCTTCTCGATCAGGGTCTGGTTTAGGTTTTTGCATTGGGTGGCAGATATGCGGATTCCTTCACCCGCACTGACGGAAGGACTTAGACTCATGGAATATCGGAAAATACTTCTAGCTCTTGATATGACTGACAAGGGGACGGTTTTATTCGATCAGGCACTTAATCTTGCCCGTAAGTTTGATGCTGAGATTGCCCTGCTGTGCTGTTTCGAACAGGAAACGGTTGCCGAGGCCGAAGACCGGGTAGCGACTGTGGCGGAACTGAATATGTCTGATTCCCAACGTATACATGATAGAAAAAGGCACGATGAATTGGCACACGTGCGCGCCTGGCTTGAGTCTCTGGTGCAGGTTGCCGCGGAACGGGGCGTTTCGGCCCGCGCCGATGCGGAAGAAGGAAATCCCGCTCAGAGGATAGTCGAAATGGCTGTTCATTGGGGAGCCGACCTTATAATTTTAGGTCACGCCTCCCGGCATCCTATAAGGGAACTCCTGCTGGTTAATATTAACTGCCAAGTGGTTCGCGATGCACCCTGCGCCGTTCTGATAACAAAGCCCTTCTGAAATGTGATGGGGGATTTTGCTGTGGAAACGAATAGTCAGTACAAAATTGAGTGCCGGAATATCAGTAAGACCTTCATTCAGAAGGGAACACAGCGTGTTCACGTTCTGGAAGATATCAACGTCGATTTAACGAAGAACGAGTTTGTGGTTATCCTTGGACCCGGGCAATCGGGTAAAAGCACCTTGCTCAGAATAATAGCCGGGCTTGAGACGCCCACGAGCGGCAAGGTCCTCCTGGACGGCAAGGAAGTAGCCGGACCCGGCGCAGACCGCGGCCTGGTCTTTCAGAGCTATATGCTGTTTCCCTGGAAGACGGTCATGGGGAATGTGGAGTTGGGACCTGAATTGAGGGGCGTTCACAGAAAAAAGAGAAGGGAGATTGCGAAGTATTTCATCGAGTTAGTTGGCCTGCAAGGCTTTGAAGATCATTATCCTCATCAGTTAAGCGGTGGCATGAAACAGCGGGTGGGTATAGCCAGGGCTTATT
The DNA here is from genome assembly GCA_963741035.1 of uncultured delta proteobacterium. Lineage (GTDB taxonomy): Bacteria > Desulfobacterota > Syntrophobacteria > Syntrophobacterales > Syntrophobacteraceae > SbD1. The sequence continues at coordinate 136,791 of CAVUGX010000047.1, read as the reverse complement.
CGAACTGCCCTGAGGTAATGCTGCTAGACGAGCCTTTCGGACAACTTGATGCTCAGACACGCTATTTTATGGAAAAGGAAACGGTCCGGATATGGGAAGCTGAAAGGCGGACTATATTGTTCGTGACCAATAATATCGAGGAAGCGGTTTACCTGGGGGACCGGATTATATCACTTCGCGGGAAATTGCCGGGGCGAATGCACGCAACCTATGATATCAATTTGCCGAGGCCCCGCGAACACACGGAAATGAAATTCCTTCAACTCAGGCATGAAATAACCGAGGCTTCTGAGTTGACACTTTAAGGATTGTCGCCGGGACAAAGGACATTTTTTCCAAAAAAAGTGTGCGGGAAAATAGCGAAGGTTTCCCTTTCCACATGAGCCATTCGGAGATCGTCGGCCCTATGGCGATGGCGGCAGTTTCCAGAGCCGTTTGAACCATCTCGGTTGATAGCCGGATCTTCTTTGGCATGAGCACCCTCCCTTTTTAATAGATGAATCCATTTTATATCAGTTTCATCTTGAATGCAGGTTGGTAATACACAAACTATTTGACTCTGACAGAAATCTGATATATCAGATTTCTGTCGCTGCGAGTTTTCCCGAGGTAAGGTTATGCTTTGGTACAAACCAGTCAGAGATAAATTCGATTTTACTCCGCTGCGTCCCGGATTATCCACTATCAGGTTTTCTCAATTCCGCGAGATTTTTCGAGCCCTGTCAAGAAGGCAAATACAAAACATTCCCGTAAAAACAGTTAGCCGGATCTGGGCCGATGCACCGGCTCATGATGGAGTTATTGCAAATTATCTGTGCCTGAAAGATTTTACCGGTTTTGTGAAGCACGTTGAGTCTTTCTTCGGTTTAGGCCTTTTTCGTCAGTTGCAAACACCATCTACTCGATTTTTTCGAGTCGCATGGCCGGTTTTTAATGCCATTTAGTGTGTTGGGATTCGATACCTATCAACTAAGGAGATTTTACGATGATCGATCTGAAAACCATTCCCACTTCGAAACAGGACCTGGACCAATACGAGGTGGAAAACATTTTTCATTCCTGGTCCTTCCAGCCTTCGCAAGCTCCCATGCGAGTCATGAGTTCCAAGGGCATTCGTTTCGTGACCGAAGACGGAAGAGAGCGGCTGGATTTCAGCTCCTGTTTCGTCAGCCACAACATCGGTCATCAGGACCCGCGCGTTATTGAGGCAATCACAGAACAGGCCAAGACACTGTGCGGTTTTGCCCCCAACTTTTCCAATAAACCGAGGGCCCTGTTGGCAAAGATGATTGAAGAAATCACCCCGGGCGATCTTTCCCGTTCTTTTCTAACGCTGGGCGGCACTGAGGCTAACGAGGCGGCGGTAAAAATCTGCCATCAATACACGGGCGCGCGGAAAATCCTGGCCAGGTACAGGAGTTATCACGGCGCGACGGCAACCGCCATGACCCTTTCCCCCGGCGATGCCCGCAGTTGGGCACAGGTCCCCGGCGGCACGGAAATGGTTGTCGTCCCGCAGCCTTACTGCTACCGGTGTATGTTCGGCAGGACATACCCCGATTGCGATTGCCAGTGCGTCAAATATGTGGACGAGGTGCTTGAACTGGAAGGTGGTAGCGAAAAGGTCGGCGGGATCATCTTCGAGCCGGTCACGGGTGCGAACGGGCTCATGGTTCCACCGCCCGAATATTTCCCGGAACTGCGGAAAGTCTGCGACAAGTGGGGCATACTCATGATTGCAGACGAGATAATGAGCGGATTTGGACGCACCGGCAAATGGTTTGCGATGGACCACTGGGGAGTTGTGCCGGATATTTTGACGTTCGCAAAGGGAAGCACCGCCGGTTACACGCCGCTTGGTGTCGCTGTTGTCCGCAAGCATATAGGAGACCGCTTCAAGGAACAGTTCTTCTCACATGGGGCGACCTATGCGGGGCATCCGCTCTGCTGTGCGGCGGCGGTTCGGGTAATTCAGATATACCAGGAAGATAAGCTTATCGAGAACTCAGAGAAGATGGGCAAGTATCTGCTCGAAAAAGGACTGGAGCTTATGGACAAGCATCCTTGTGTGGGCGATGTCCGCGGCCTCGGTCTTTTCGTCGGCCTGGAACTGGTGAAGAGCAAGAAAACCCGGGAACCCATTATGCCGGTTTCCGCAAAGATTCAACGAGGACTCAACCCGAAACTGGAAGTGGCAAAGCGGCTTGGCGAGCTCGGGATGATGGCGATGGCGGCAAATCCAGGCAACACCATTGTCATGGCGCCGGCGCTTATAGTTACAAAGGATGAAATAGACGAAGGCGTGGCGCTGATGGACCAGGCGCTCGAAGTTGCGGACAAGTATGCTGAGAAATAGAATCTCGATTCTGCAATTTGTGCTGCTCATAACAGCGAACTTCGTGGCCTTTCTCCGCGTTTCGTAAAGAAGGGTAGGGGGCAGCTATGTAAGGATAGGTTTTTGCCCGGCTCCATGAGGCCGGTCTGTCTGCCCCCTCCCCTATTGCGGGAGGGGTTGGTGGAGGGGAATAACGGTTTGGCACCTTCACCCTGCCTCACCATGAATGGAGATGGCGTTTTGCGGCGGCGTTTATCCCCGCACGCTTAGAACGCGATTGGGCAATCGAGATCATTTTCCTGCAGGACCACTGTCCGAGTAGAAACGCCAAGGAGCGACAATGGAATTCGTACAGATAGGAATTTGCGTCCCGCATCCCTGTCTGCTTTTCGCAGGGATCAAGGATTCCTTGCCGGGAACCGATAAATTTAAGGGAAGGGGAGGAATTAACTTTTTCACACAGGAAAAGATCGCCATGATTCGGTTCGACCCTCCGGGAAATTACGTATCGGCCGGGAAGCAGGAGGTATACGAATCGAAGTGTCCCAAAACGGGTTCGGTCAGAAGTTAAAAGGCCATCAACCGTGGAGCGGGCTTTATAGAGGAGACAGTACGTGTCAAATTCGAATTTAGAGCACGGGAAAAACATCAGCAGCGGGAACTCGCTCAGTGCTATCTTGGAATTTGTGAAAAGCCTCGAGGGCCTGGCAAATGTGATGGGAACTCATGGATGGATTAAAGAGGCCGCCGCCACGAGAAAATGGGCTCTTGAACTTAGGGCATATCTCATAGATCATAATTACGCTTCGGACCTCTGATACAATCGGCAACAGGCCGAGCCCCTTTTTACCCGGCATGTTTAAGCCAAGTTTGTACTGAAAGAGTGACACCATGATAAATTTGAAATCGCTGCGGGAACAGGTCTATGAATTTCTCCGGCAGGAACTGCATAGCGGCAACCTTGTCCAGGGCTCGTATATCAACCTAAACAAAATCAGCCTGCGGCTCGGAATCAGCAAGACCCCTTTGCGGGATGCCCTCCTCCAGCTTGAAGTGGACGGTTTCGTCACTATTGCCCCTCGGAGCGGCATCTACGTGAACAGGCTGACCCCGGTCGCCATCAGACATTGTTATGAGATGGCCGGCGCCTTGGAAACCTCGGTGATCCTTTCAAATTTCAAACGGATCGATGACGACCGAATCGCCAGAATGAAATGGCTTAATGCGGAGTTGAGAAACGTTATTGAACGCGAAGACTTCGACACTCTGTACGAGCTGAACCTCGATTTCCACGATGTCTTTATGGAACTCTCAGATAATACGGCATTGTGCCGTATAGTCAGTATCGCGAAGCAACGTCTTTATGACTTTCCAAGGAGAGGTTACATAGTTAAATGGGAGTTGAGGAACTGCGAGGAGCATGATCAACTAATCGATGCTATCGAAAGAGCCGATCTGGATCGAATAAATTCGATATGGATGGAAGGGCACTGGGGTTTTTCAAAGCAGGAGAAATTTATCCGTCAATTCTATTTCCCCGATCTGGAAGACGAAAAACAGAATATGGAAAATAGACCGCGGAAATCGGAATTCAGAATACAGAACTCGGAATACAAAATGCAAACGAGAAGATAGAAGACAAAATTCGGAATACGGAATAAAAGCGGGAGGTCAAAACACGGAATTACGCTCTATCTGATCGATTGGTAAAGACTTTCACCGATTTTACAGCCCCACGGCAAGGACCCGGCGAATAGCATTTGCGCTGTACCTGTATCTTTTCTTCTGCTTTGGTCTTCTTATTTCTGTAGTCTGTATTGCGACTTTTGCCTTCTGTATTTTCTAAAAGAGGTTTCAGAAATGCTGATTCCGGGGCCGGCCCATCTACCTTACCAATTCGACCCGAGATTCAAGTTATTTCACGAACTCATGAGTCAAAAAGTGCGTGAGATTCTTTTGATCTCATCGCTTTACGATGCCTGGGTCATGGAGGAGGATTGCCGCCTGTCCGAGGCTATCATCAACGAATACAGGGGATTGAACCTGAGTAACCCGCCTCGACTGAACTGGGTTTCTTCGTCGGAGGCCGCTCTGGCTGCGCTCAAGAATAAGAATATGGACATGGTAATCATCATGCCCCGTATGGCGGACACGAGTGTGGTGTCTACAGCCGAGATGATCAGAGCCAGAGCCCCCAAACTTCCTATCATGCTGCTGTGTCATCATTTCGATCCCTGTCTTGGTTTCGGTTTTCTCCCACAATCCTCCGCGCTTACTCTTTTTAGCCGCATCTTCTTCTGGAGCGGGAATTCCGATCTCCTGCTAGCGATGGTCAAGGGTGTAGAAGATCAAAAAAATGTCGCCCACGATACGAAGTTTGCGAGCATTCGCGTGATCATCTTTGTGGAAGATTCGCCTGAGTATCTCTCTGCTCTTTTGCCCCTCTTTTACCGTGAATTGGTAAGCCAGACCCAGGCAGTCATGGAAGAAGGGCTAAATGAGGAACACCGGCTCCTTGCCATGCGCGCGCGTCCAAAAATCCTGGTAGCCGATACTTTTGAGGGCGCCTGGGATCTCTTCGTGCAATACGAACCCTATGTACTGGGGGTTATCTCCGACGTCCGTTTTCCTCGAAACAACAAGTTCGATGAGAACGCCGGGGTGGATCTTCTGAGGGCCATAAAAAAGGAGCGATTTGATATTCCGATGCTGCTGATGAGCAGCGAAGCGTGTAATGCAAGCAGAGCGGCGGAAATCCCCGCTGTCTTCGTGGATAAGAATTCTCCGACCCTTCTGTCGGATGTGCAATCCTTTTTTCTGAATCATCTGGGATTCGGCGACTTTGTTTTCCGTTCGCCGTCAGGCCGTGAGATAGCTCGCGCATTCAACCTTAGATCCTGGGAGAAGATGCTGCAAGTTATACCCGATGACTCATTTGCCTATCACAGTAACCGGAACGACTTTTCCAGGTGGTTGTTTGCACGTTCGGAAATTGAACTGGCATCACGGTTGCGATCAGTAAGAGAGGACGATTTCTCAGACATCGACAGCCATCGAAGGTTTCTCGTCTACGCCGTCCATGAACGACGCATGCAGCGGCAAAAAAGCGTGGTCGTGGATTTCGATCCCAAGGATTTCGACGAAGATTCAGAATTTCTGAAAATCGGGACCGGCTCGCTCGGTGGCAAAGCCAGGGGATTGTCATTCGCATCCTCCCTTCTGAACCGGCATCCTGAGTTCGAGATGAGATTCAGTTCGGTGGATATTCGCATTCCGCAGACGTTGGTTGTCACTACGGAGGTATTTTGTACATTCATTGAGGAAAACAACCTCAAGGATCTGGCCAAGGCGGCATTGCCCGACGAAATTATAGCTGACCGTTTTATGCAATCACAGTTTCCTGAAAAGTTTAAAGCAAAACTGGCAGGGTTTTTGTCGCACTTAGGCGCTCCTCTGGCTGTACGATCTTCGAGCCTGCTCGAAGATGCCCGGTTTCGAGCTTACGCAGGCCTGTATAAGACCTACATGCTACCGAACGATAATCCTGATCTTAACTGCAGGCTGGAACAACTGATTATTGCCATCAAAATGGTCTATGCTTCGACTTACTTCCAGGGTCCCAAGGCCTTCGCACAGCGGGTCGGACACCGGACCGAGGAAGAAAAAATGGCTGTAATTATTCAAAGACTTGTCGGCGGACGGCATAAGAACTTTTTTTATCCGTCTATCGCAGGCATAGCCCAGTCACATAATTATTATCCGTATGCAAATATGAAACGTGAAGACGGCATTGCCACAATCGCCCTTGGGCTCGGCAAGGCCGTGATGGATGGGGAAAGAGCTTTGCGTTTTTCACCCCGTCATCCGGAGATCATTCCCCAGCGGTCCTCCGTGGACGAAATACTGGATAACTCACAAAGGTTCTTTTATGCCTTAAAACTCGACGAACCGCTCTGTCACCTCAGCCTCAACGATGGCCTCACCCTGGCCAGGCGAGAAATAATGGATGCCCTCGATGAGGAACCTCTAAAAACATCCAGCAGCACTTATGTCCAGAACGAGCACAGTATACGGGATTCCGACACTGTCCCGGGATACCCCGTGATAACCTTTACTCAGGTGCTAAAGTATGGCTTGTTTCCTTTAGCCGATATTCTGAAGGAAGTCCTTGCGATTGGCGAGGAAGGGATGGGATGTCCGGTTGAGCTGGAATTTGCCGTCAATTTGAACTCCGATCGCAACGCCAGGTCTCAATTTGCTATTTTGCAGCTCCGGCCGATGAGCGCCCGGCAAGAAATGATCAACGTCGACATAACCCCCCAAGATCGGGAGAAAGCATTTTGCGTTTCGACGAAGGCCCTTGGCAATAGGATCAGCACAGATATAACCGATATCATCTTCGTTAAACCCGATGCCTTCGACCCGGGACGGACGCCCGAAATAGCCGTGCAAATAGGTCGCATGAACAAGGCCCTCATGGGAGAAGGACACAAATATATCCTGATCGGGCCGGGACGATGGGGATCTACCGACCGATGGCTGGGCATTCCGGTGAGTTGGGCCGATATCTGTGGAGTGTCGGTCATTATCGAAACAGCCCATCCTAAGCTGAATGCCGAACCGTCACAAGGTTCTCACTTTTTCCATAATCTCATTTCCCTGGGCATCAATTACATGAGCGTTCAAAATGATGAAACCAGCCGGATTGACTGGAAGTGGCTCATGTCGTTGCCTGTTAGAGAAGAAAGCCAATTCGTGGCTCGAGTGGTTCTGGATCGCGCCTTGACCCTGAAAGTGGATGGACGCAAGTCCCAGGGGGTCATTGGCATCCTGGAGTGAGATCCCCTCCCGGAAAGCCGCCGTCATGGCGTTTCGGGAAAGGAGCCATCAGCCGGAGGCTCAATGGGACGCAGCCAACGAGCCGGATTCGGGAAGATACCTGTTATGGCGGAGCCGCTTTCCAAGCGATAAGGTTACTGCATGCCTGAATATTTTTTCTTCATGGTCCTGATAATCTTCATTGGCGCCATCCTTCAGGGCGTAACCGGTTTCGGCGGCGCACTCATCACCATGCCGTTTCTTCTACTCTATGCCGCCCCCAAATGGGCCGCTCCTGTGATTATCGTGTGCTATACGTTCAACCGGATCCCCGGCATGTTAATGGCGGGGAAAGATCTCATGTGGGACCATTCCATAGTCCTGATCGCCGCAACCGTGCCGGGTGTGTTACTGGGCACCCTCCTTCTCAAGTACGCCGAGCCCGGACTCATTATGAAAATCCTGGGCACGCTCCTCATCTTGATTTCAGCTTACAAGATCCTCGCTCCGGAGTTCAAACTGGCCATCTCAAGGATTTGGGCTCTCCCGGCAGGTTTTTTGAGTGGTATCCTCGGCGGCGCTTTGGCGACCAACGGACCACCGATAGTGGTGTATGCGGCTCTAAAACCCTGGACCAAATTACAAGTCGTGGGCATGCTGCAAAGCTATTTTTTCCTGAGCGGCTTCATCATCATTGGGGCCTACTGGTATCACGGCCTTTATAGCGTATCCGTGGTGAAGGCATCCGCTGCGGGCACGCCTTTCGCCATTGCAGGCATGATTGTCGGCTCGAAAATCAACCACTACATCAGCCAGCGCAGTTTTGAAGTCGTTCTTTCGGTCCTGCTCGGCCTCATGGGGGTTTTCTTCCTGATGCGGTGAATGCTTTAGAAGACCAAACGGCAGTCGATTCCCGATTTCATGCAGGCTTCGGCGAGCTCGCGGCCTGTCCGGTAAAAGAAGTCGTCAGAAAGGTTATCCTCTAATCCGTGTTTCGTGTAAATCCGGTGGGCATAGTTATAGTTCATCCGGTCAACCAGGATGTAGTCAACCTTTCCTTCCAGGGCTTTCGCCAGAAATTCGGCTCCCGGAAGAATGGGCGCGATCATGGCATAAGTCTTAATCCCGGACCGGTGCAATTCATCGAGCGCTCTCAGCCGCTCCGCTATGGGTGGAGCATCGGATTCAAATAAAGCCCTGATACTATCGTCTGCCGTGGCAATTGAAAATCCAACTTCGATATCAGGTGCTCCTCTCAGGATATCCATATCTCTCAGCACCAAAGGGGAACGTGTCTGCACGATGACGGGCCAGGAACGATCGGCTAGTATTTTCAAACACTTGCGTGTCAGTTCATATTTTGCCTCTAAAGGCTGGTAAGGATCGCATACTCCGCTTATCCATACGCGTCCCCTTCTTTTCTTATTTATCTCTACCAGCAATAAATCGGCCGCATTGATTTTAACATCGACAAACTCGCCCCATGGTTCCTTATGTTTAGTGAACCTTTTCATAAAGCGGGCATAGCAGTAACTGCAGGCATGCTCACATCCCACATACGGATTAATGACATAGCTGTAAATTTTAGATACGGAGAGGATCGTTTTGGAGTGGATTTCCTTTACGTTCATGCCTTAGATCCTATGACCTCTTACTCTCCGAGTGAGTTTCGTTTTTATAAACTCCGATGGCCCTCAAAAGTATACGATTTCCTGACTGAACAAGCAAGACAATAGGTCAGTGGGGCCGGTTTTGGCAGTTTCGAGACTTACCATCATGTCATCATCGAAAATAGCCCTCCTGATTGCCGCACACGCACTCCGGTCGCGCTCCCGACAGAGCCCCGACCGGGGAGGCTTTCAGCGAACAGCTTCGCCATATTTTAAATTTCTTCTAACACTTTGATATTACAGTACAACGCAGAATCTGATTTTCAAGCCGTTGACACCGGCGGAAACCGCGTTTATCTTCCGGTCATTGAAATTTTGTACCGCATTCTCAAGCGGTTATTACATTTAGGAGAATGACTATTCGAAATTCAAGAAAGGACATATAAAATGAGCAAAATACTTGTTGTTGCAATGGCGCTTTCCCTGGTTCTTGCCACCGGCGGCCTTTTCATCGCGCAGGCAGATTGTGGCCTCTGCGGCATAAACTTAAATCCCTGCGGCTGGCACCTGCCATCTTGCCTTAGCTGCAGCCCATACTGACATGGACAGGTCGAATGCCTATCGTGGCTACGACTCCGAGCCCGGGCCGGGTATGGGGAACGGTAGTCCCTCGTATTTCCATGGGAAGTGATGGAATAATCGTATTTAAAAGAATGACTATTCCGAATTCAGGAAAGGATATATAAAATGAGCAAAATACTCGTTGTTGCAATGGCACTTTCCCTCGCTCTTGTCAGCGGCGGCCTTTTCATCGCGCAGGCAGATTGTGGACTTTGCGGCCTAAACTTAAATCCTGCGGCACGCACGTGCCATCTTGCCTTATTTGTGCCGTGTGGACATGGACAGGTCGAATCGCAATAGTCCTTACAACTACGAAGGGCCGAACATGGGGGATGGTAATCCCGGTTATCCCTGGTTCCGCGGCAAATAAGAGAGTAATCCATAACCCCGGCGAGGAACCCGCGCCTGTGCGGGAACCGACCACCCTGCTGCAGACTGATTCAAACATTGAATTCAATAGAAACCCCGGTTTTGCCGGGGTTTTTTAGTGTCGGGTATCCATCTGTTGACGGCGGTCGGGAAGTTTATCAAGAGGTCTCGAAAAGAGAGTCTTTCACGCGAAGCCGCGAAGCCGCGAAGAATCCAAATCAGGCATCGATAAATCTTGAGAAGAGTTTAGGTGGGCTGCGCTGCCCCTTAGCAGTGAGGAGGTGTGGGGGGGCGCAGCTCGCCACTCCTGGCAAAGCTTGGAGAATTCGCTTCACCCTAACCCGGACAAGCCGGAACCGAAAAGGGCAAATGAACCACGGATGAAGGAGCGAAGCGGGGTGGATGACCACGGATAAAACTTCCCTCGTCCGTGGTTCAATTCAGTCATTTCCTGCCGGAAAAAGCACGAATTTCAGATTCAAGTTTCCTAAAGTTTTTCACAAAAGCTGCCGTACTTAGAAATCAGAACCGCGGAAAAAACGGACTCTGAGTTTCGAGATGTGGCGTCAGCGGTGGGAAACCGGACGAATTTAATGGGTGAAATCTCTGCAGGGTCACAGGAACAAATCCCGGGTATAGAGCAGGTAAATACGGCAGTGAGCGTGATGGACAAGGCTGTCCGGCAAAATGCCGCCCGTTGGAGGAATATGTTTCGGTGTCAGACAGCCCCGGTAAAACCGGAGCCCTGAAAATACAGGCCGCTCAAAGCGGCTTTAAATGGCTCGCCATCCGAAGGTGGCAGGACTCAAAATATATAAATCATCACAATGAGAGGAGAGTTATGGCAGAGTTTAAGGCTTACGCACATGGAATTCAAGTTAATGGGCAAACCGTTCTGGCAATCGTTGATGGAATGGGGGCATTCAAGGATAGAGCTTACAAGATCTTAGAAAATAATGGAATAGTCAATCCAATGCCTGAAAAATGGTACGATCAGCAGGCATGGTTAGACGCGTTCAAGGAGATCTCGACCTCATTAGGGGACAGTACACTTTTTATGATCGGCAAAAAAATTCCTGAAAATGCAAAGTTTCCGCCCGATATCGATTCATTAGGGAAAGCATTATCGGCTATTGACATGGCTTATCATGCAAACCACAAAGGTGGAAATATCGGTAACTATAAAATGGTAAGAACAAGTGATAATTTAGTACAAATGGTGTGCAACAATCCCTATCCATGTGCGTTCGATCTTGGCCTCATTACTGCATTTGTGGGAAAATTTAAGCCCAAGGGAAGCAGTCGTTTTGCTAATGTCAAGCATGACGATTCAGTGCCCTGTAGAAAAAATGGTGCAGATTCGTGCACCTACGCTATTACCTGGTAATAAGGCACATTAATTATTTTTTGGAATTTCAGGGAGATGCAGGCGCTTGCAATGATTGTAAGCGCCTGCTCTTTTCAGGGCAGTTGCAAAGTGATCAAAACCGTAAACAAATTGTTTGAAACTGTTTACAGTTCAGGGTGCCGGCCACCTGGAAAACTGGAGTGGTTTGCTTAACCTGGGAATTTAGGGCCTTCCGGCAAATGAGTACCCGCTGTTCGGATTTTTGCCCCGAGGGGCTGCATATAATAGCCCAGGGTCAGAGGAGCGCCACCTTGGGGCGGTGACGCCAACAAGAACCCGTTCTTACCCTGTAGGGGTTGCATAGCCTATCCTTTGATGTTCGGGCACCCTGTGATTTAATCATGAATACTCTTTTTATTTAACCCTTTCAGGGTATTACGACTAATTTGCGGCCCTGTTCTCCCCAGGGTGGCGCGGCGCTGGCCCTGGGCTACCCTATGCAGCCCTTTCAGGGCAAGAAACTCAAAATCCCCCACAGGGCAAGTTCACAGCAAGACAGATACTGCCCTTTCTCGTCAGCAGGTACTCGGTTGCCGGATGAACCGATTCTTCGAGATGGGGATGTTTTTTCCTATAGGCATGTTTTGGGCAACAGCCGCTTTCCGGATTCATGGTCCGGGAGCGCATGGGAATCGAACCCTTAGCCATATAGAGTTCGTAAGGGTTTGCAGGCGAGAGGGACGACAGAGGCGCACCGTAAAAACTATAGCCGTAGTCGGAACAATGCGCAAAAAAAAACGGGGTGACAGGATTCCAACCTCAGCACGAAAGCGTATCCACAGGGCAAACTTCCGATACTATCCCTCTTGTGTTCACCGGAAAGGAGTGCGATTATTTAAGGCTTCAGGGGCCCGCCCGTTGCGAAGCGCGTTGAGCGGTGAGCTATTTTGAGAACCCGACACATAATTGCAGGGTGAGAAATCTATTTCCTGCCGAGACAAACTTTGAAGCGAAAGATCGTCGTTTTTTCAAAAATATCTTCAATTGGATGGATGCTTCTCAGCGCCTTTTGTTTTGCGTCCATGGGAGCGCTCTCCCATGATGTTGCAACATGTTCCGACTGGCTGGGAGTCGTATTCGCCCGGGCGTTTATCAATTTCCTCTTTGTTGCCGCCCTTGCTGTCGTCACCTCGAAACCTCTCATCATCTTCTCCGCGCCTAAAAACTTGTGGGTTCGCAGTATCACCGGCACCGTTTCCATGCTCGGCATCTTTTATGCCTATACTCACCTGCCAATTTCCGAGTCAATATCCATCACCAATACCACGCCCATCTGGATGGCCCTGTTAGTGTGCTTTATTACCAGAACGGGCCTCTCCTATTCCGTCTGGGCAGGTGTGGCCTGCGGCACTATCGGCGTTGTGCTCGTTCAGCAGCCTCAATTTCAGCAAGCCGGTTTTGCCATCATGGCAGGATTGGGAGGCGCCTTTTTTGGCGCGATTGCAGTTTACAATCTTCATCTTGTAAAGAAGATCCATCCGACCACAATTGTGGCTCATTTTTCCATGGTTGCCAGCATTGCGTCCTTTTTAGCCATGCTGCTGTCCTTTTATGCGGCTCCATGGGAGGCGGGCTGGACAGTACGGATTCTCCTGAAGCTGATTGGCATTGGAGCACTGGGGACGGTCGGCCAGCTCTCGATGACTCGCGGCTATATGGCCGGAGACCCGGCCATCAATGCGATCGTCGCATTAGCCCAGGTGGCCTTCGGCGCCGGTTTTGACATCCTGATCTGGAATCGCTCTTTTGATCCGGGCACTATTATCGGCATCATCCTTATCACGTCTCCGACCATTTTTTTTGTAGCGGAGCAAAGATTCGCACATCACCGGAAGGGTATTCCGGCTTTAGCCAAGTGAACCCAGATTCAGGCATTTGTTTCGCTCCAATGCCGGGAGTTATCGCCGGTTACAGTATGGTGATGTGAGGTGAATAACAAGACCAAGCCATCATGCCCGATTACCCGTTTCGGTCAAATGAGATCATCTTCTCCCGCGATAAGTACTCCGATTTGTGACTGAAAGATAACATGTTTGTAACCAATAATATCTCAAGAAATTGTGACGCGCGTTCGATTATAAGGGGCGTCAGCTATTAGCGCTGCACCGCATACCTGTTGTAAATCGATTTCTTCGTTGGCTTTGGCAGGAACTGAAGGGAAATCGGATTAAGTGCGGTTAATTGTCTCTAAAAAGAGTGTTTCTTCATGTTGTTGTGACTCATCGATGACGCATTTCCATAAAAACCCAGAAGGAGGATCTTGATGTTCAGTCAGTTCTTTGGCAATTACCTTTTACAGCGAAAGTTCATCACGACGCAGCAACTGCGCGAAATACTAACTTTGCAGGACTCTGTTCGCGTCAAGCTTGGAATCCTGGCCATCGATGCGGGATATATGACTTCCAGGCAGGTGGAGAAAGTGCATCAGCTCCAGGCCAAAGTCGATAAGCGCTTTGGCGAGATCGCCATCGATGAAGGCTTTCTGAATGAAGATCAGCTTTCGGATCTCCTCGGCCAGCAGAACAAGCGGCACCTGCTCATAAGCCAGGCGATCATCAACAAGAATATCATGAACTTTGACGAAATCGAAAAAGTGCTCGCAGAGTACAAGAAGGAGTCCGGCCTCTCGGATGATGAGTTCGAAGCCCTCAAGAACAACGATATCGATTCGGTAACAGCCGCCTTGATTAGGATGCCGGATCTGGGAAATCCCGAGGTTTACACCACTTATTTCTCCTTATTAGTCCGAAACCTGGTGCGTTTCGTCGACAGAGGCGTTTTTTTGGAACGCGCCGAGAGAATCAAGGAGGAACCCTTCGATTGCCTGATTTATCAGGAAATGGACGGACGGTTCAAGATCTTCACGGGTTTTGCAGGGTCCGAAGGCGATATGTCTGGTTTTGCCGGCTGTTATGCCGGAATGACGATGTCCTGTATGGATGAAGCAGCCTGCGATTCTTTGGGAGAGTTTATGAACATCCATAACGGCCTATTTCTTTCCAAGCTTTCCAACGACTGGGTTGAACTCGAACTTGCCCCGTCCGAGTTTCGCAAAGAAAGCACGATCAAATCCGTTGGAGTGGTGTACAAAGTCCCGTTCGAACTGTCTTTCGGGCGATTCAACTTCTTCATTGGAGTGGGTTCGCCGGTTTTCAGCTAGACCTAACAGAATACACGTTAAGGAGTTACAAGTCATGGCTCGTATATTGGTAGTAGATGATTCTCTTCTGGCTCGAAACAACCTGAAGAATATCCTGCAAAAGGGCAAGCACGAAGTCGTGGGCGAAGCGATCGACGGTAAGCAGGCAGTGGAACAATACCAAAGTCTGAAGCCCGACATAGTGACCATGGACATCACCATGCCCAACGTAAACGGTATTGACAGTCTGAAGGAGATCATCGCCAGCGACCCTAAAGCCCGAGTAGTCATGGTCACGGCCCTGGGACAGGGCGGGAAGATCCTCGATGCCCTTAACAGCGGCGCCCGGCATTACATCGCCAAGCCTTTCGAGTCCGACAAGGTTTTAGAGGCCATTCGCGAAATTATGTTGAGTTAGTACATTCAGGCAGAAGTTCGTCACCGGTGTTGTCAGATGCGAAACATGGGGCAAGGGACCCCGCTTTACGCGCGCCCCGTGTTCCGCATCTTCCACTACCGGGTACGCGACGTCAGCCTGCCTGTATTCGCGGAACCGTGTGGAAATGTCCTTGCTTTCTAGCTGGATAGAGGGGAAAACCTCATGGAATCCCAAGCCTTGGCCCTCGAGCAGTATGATGAGAACAGAACCGAAGATGACACCATAAGAAAGCTCATCGAACAAACCGAGACCTTCAGCCCCGATCGGATTTGCGCCGACGTGCATCGGTTCTTCGAGGACCATCCCACATCCGAAGGGGTAGTCGTCCTCGATGAAGGCAAACCGGTGGGTCTCATTATGCGAAACGAGCTGTACCAGAAGTTTGGGTCCCTCTACGGGCGCGATATTTTCATGCGCCGTCCGATCCAGCTCCTAATAAACTCGGTCCCCCTTATCGTGGATGTTGCACTGGACATCGCGTCGATCAGCCTGATCGCTATGAATCGCGAGCAACAAAAGCTCTATGACATCGTCATCGTCACCGAGGACGACAATTACATCGGAGTGGTGAGCATCAAGCGATTCATGGTCGAGCTGTCGAGACAGAGGGAAAAGGAAATCGAGCTGCTCAAAAAGCAAAAAGAAATCCTGCACATGGCCAATGAGGCGGAAATCCTGCACCGCAAGCAGATTGAAACTATCAACAACGCCCTGTGGGAAAAGAATGACTCTATCAAGAACCTCCTGGATAACGCCGGCCAGGGATTCCTCTCCTTTGGAAGCGATATGATCATTTCGGAAGAGCATAGTCTCGAGTGCGTTGAGATGTTTCGGGGGTCTATTGGCGGGGAGGATTTTATGGAGCTGATCGGCAGGCATTTACCGCGCGAAACGGCAGATACCGTCTCATCTGTGATGAAAAGCGTCTTCTCGGCAGCCGACGCCCTTCAGCAGAAGGTCTATCTTTCCCTCTTGCCCGATGAGGCAACAATCTACGACAGGATCGTGAGAATAGAGTACAAGATCATCAAGCACCTCGGGCGGAAAAAGATGATGCTGGTTCTCACCGATATCACTGAAAAGAAGAGCCTCGAGATGAAAATGGCCGAGGAGAAAAAGAATCTGGAGCTGGTCGTGAAAGCCCTGTCCAGGCAGCCCGACGTGAACGCAGGCATAGATGAATTCAGGAGCTTTGTAACCGTGGAAACACAGGCCATTCTCGCAAACACCGGGAGTCCGTCGGCTGCCCTGGCCGAAATATTCCGGCTTGTCCATACATTCAAGGGGGACTTCGCTCAGTTGGGCCTTCACAATACCGCTGCAGAGCTTCACGAAATCGAGGACTCTCTCGCCGCCCTGGGCGCTCAAAAGGGCGAGCACACTCTGGCGAACCTGGCCGAAGTGGTGAACCAATGGGACCCGGAGGCCATTTTGCGGGATGACTTTTCCGTCCTTTCCAACATTTTGGGCGAATCCTTCTTCGTCAGCGATGAAAGGTTTTCCATTGCAAGAGACAGGCTGATTGAAATAGAACGCCGCGTTGAGCTTGTTCCAGCGGGTGACGAGCGAAGCGAGCTGGTCTCTTTGATCCGCTCCCTGCGCCATCATAACCTCAAAGACCTTTTGATGCCATACAATGACTATTTGCTCGCTCTTGCCGGACGTCTGGATAAATCCATCGAGCCCATCCAGATTACGGGGGACGACATCTTCATCGCCAAAGAGGCCTACATCAAATTCGTCAAATGTCTAACCCACGTCTTCAGGAACATGATCGACCACGGCATTGAAACCGTGGAGGAAAGGGTTGAGGCAAACAAACGTGAATCGGGCAAGATTTCCTGCCACATCAACCGGCAGGGCGCGCATGAACTGTGCCTTGCCATTTCCGACGACGGCCGGGGCATAGACGCGGAAAAGATTCGCACCCTGGCCGTGCAAAAAGGGATGCTTACCGCCGAAAGAGCATCCGCCATATGCCCCGAAGAGATGTATGAGCTTCTTTTCCTCGATTCGTTTTCCACAAAAGACTGCGTCACGGCTCTATCCGGACGCGGAGTGGGCCTCTCGGCGGTCAAAGCCGAAACGGAAGAACTGGGGGGACATATCCTTGTGGAGTCCGAACCCGGCCGAGGTTCCAGATTCAGCTTCATCCTGCCCATACTTGCCGATTAGAGTCCTCCGCTTTTTCATATCTTGAGATCAGGTCCGCTCCAACGGTTGGCAGGAAGAGTTCAGTCTTTGATGCTCGGCGCAACTTCGAGCGCTGTGCCGGAAGCCTGGAGCTTGTTCGTTTGGTGATGATTAAGTTCCAGAAAGAAAGGAGTGAAGAGAGATGGGCTTCCAAGCAGCAGAAATAAGAGATGAACATACGGTGAATGGAGTCGATGTGGATCGACTCTTCGATACCATCGATGCGATCAAGGTGGAACCAGACATTGCAAAATTCAAGTTCCGGATCAGTAACAAGTGGATTGACGGGGGGCGCAATCGCTCAACGATCCAGGACTTCCACGGCGCATTGAAAGATCACCCCCATAAGGAGCCCTTTGAACTGGATGCGGATGAGCCCGAGGTACTTCTTGGGCGGGACAAAGGACCAAACCCGGTGGAGTACCTCCTCACAGCTCTTTCGGGCTGCCTGACATCTTCTTTGATCTATCACGCAGCGGCAAAGGGGGTCGAGGTGAGAGGGGTTGAATCACGTCTGGAAGGAGACCTTGACCTTCGAGGGTTTCTGGGGCTGTCGGAGGACGTTCCTGTTGGATATGAGGAGATTCGAGTCTATTTCGCAATCGATGCCGACATAGCGGAGGCTGAAAAACACGAACTGATCCAAGCGGCGCTGAAGTACTCTCCAGTGTTCAACACTGTCTCAGGTCGCACCAGGGTTACGGTTCAACTTAGAGACGAGTGAGAACCGGTCAGGAATTGAAGGGGAGAGTGGGCCTCTCGGCGGTCAAAGCCGAAACGGGTCAACTGGGGGGACATATCCTTGTGGAGTCCGAACCTGTAGGTGCATTCACCACAGCTTTTCACGTCCCTCTGGGACACCCTGAAACCATGAAAAGGTTTCTAAAAATATGTTATTTTGCCCTTTAGCTAAATGATGGAAGCAGGCCGTATCTCTGTGATGCCACGAGCTCGAACCACAGCTTGGCCCGGACATCGCTTCGAACCCGAAACTGTTGCCGTTCCACCCGGAACGAGCACGCGGAACAGACTGATGCTGTCCCGATGTCCTCCAGCGTTTAGCATCACAACAAAAAGGGAGAACAGCATGGAGCCTATCTACACGAGTTGTTGTGGTCTTGACGTGCACAAAAAGAGCATTCAGGCTTGTGTGCGGCGCGTTGGTAGAGGTGGGAAAATCCAACAGGAGCTCCGCCCCTTCGGCACGATGACACAGGATATCATGGCCCTTGCTGACTGGCTTTCCCAAGAGGAGGTCACCCACGTGGCGATGGAGTCTACCAGAGTTTACTGGAAGGGGTTCTAAGCCCAAAACCGCGAAATCTTTAAACGCTGTAAAATTAATACGTTGTAAAAAAGTTGACGCTGGCCAGTATGGCCTCCAGATCAATCGGGTTCTTCATGTCGCGAAACGCGTAATGCCCCAAAAAATGGATATGCTGCCATGCGACGGGCGAGATCCGTTTCAGCAGGTCCAGGGCTTTTTGGTTACCCTCGGCCTGGTAACGGTTCAGTAGCCCCGATAGCAGGATGGAGTTGTAGGCGATCATGACGTTCGCGACCAGGCGTCCGCACTGGTTGCTGACCGCTACGTCCAGATCGGTACGCCCGATCAGTTCCTTTCTGCCGCTGACCTGCGCGATCACGGAGCGCAATTGATGGTACGCCTCGATGCAGTTCTGTGAACGATGGACGTTCCGCTGCAGTTGGGGATCGCGCAGGTAGCGAAGGGTGTAGATGCTGCGGATCAGCTTGTCGAACTCGAAGATAGCCTTGCGCGTTCGATGATGCCCTGACAAGGTGCATAGTTTGCGCACAAGAGTGCTCTGGCTCATCTCCTTGAGCCCCAAGGTAGCAACGATGCGATCAATATTATCTTTCTCAGAAACGATCAATTCGCGGTCAATCTGCCCTGCCGGGGAAATCAGGAAGTTTGCGTACTCCTCCTGATCGCATCCGCAATAGAGATGTTTCAACTGCGCCTCCAGACTGGTGAAGCGCGGCGCGAGCTTCATGCCGAACCAATACAGGATGGCGAAGTTTGCTTTGTTGACGCTGTGCATGTCGCCGGTGATCGTGGTCGGTATGATGTCCGAGGTGTTGTTGTAGCAGATGTCGAAGACCCAATAGCTTTCGTGTTGGTTAGCGCCCAGCAGTTCGGTCTGCAGCGGCACGTGATTGGCCAGTAGCGAGTAGGCCACAATGCCGCGGTCTTTGCCGAAGTACTTGCGCGAGAAGCGGGCCTTGAGCGTCGGGTCGGCCGCACCGAATTTTTGTCCGTCGACGCTGCCGTAGAGTACTTCCAGATCGAACGAGTAGTATGGGAAAATAGGCAACTGAGCGATAAAATTGCTAATCTGGTCGTTCGCCGCTTTCAGCGTGGCCAGACGCAAGTGTTGCTGGTGCGTGGCCTCGAGGACGTGATAGGGTATATCGCTGGTCTCCGCCATGTTGAGATTACCGTGATTCATGGCTTGGGCAATAATCACCGCCATCAGGCTATCTTGATCGGCGATTTTCTTCGCATAGCGTGGCTGTAAAGGCGTCATTGACTCCAGGAAGCGGCACCGTTCATTAACAAAGCGGAAGATATCGGCGATATCGCATGCCATGACTTTGGAATAGAAGCCCTTTTGCAGCGCTTCGTCCCGATCTGCTTTGGACCGGCGCCACGTGAGGGTTTTCTTAACCGAGTCGAATTCCAGATGCTTGAGCTTCCCCAGACGTAGTTCCCGGCCAAAGGATCGCCACAGCGTATCGAGTTCGGCGAACAAAGCGTCGAGAGTGGCATCGACGGGCTGGCGTAGCCAGGGAATATCCAGTTCCTTGAGCGACTCAGCTTTCCGTTCCGGAGCGACCAGTTCATCGGCGAAGAGCCGATGTTGCACACTGTCGTCGACGTACATGTCGCCGACATCGAGACGTTTGCGTAATTGCCGGTAGACCCAGAATTCGTAACGATCACCCCGAAGGCTGACTGGATTGCCAGCATGGTCGAAGTCCAGCAGATAAGCGCGCAGGCGCTTCGGGATTGTGTTCTCTGGAACTTCGTCGAGCGGTCTTTGTGCGAGCCGCTGTTGGCGGGCGAATACGCTCTTCATCCAACGCAAGGCCGCAAGCCAGGGACTGTAGGCGGCATTACTGCCAAAATCGAGCGCCATGGCGAGCGGACGCATGTTTTTCGTGCAGCGGCCGGTCTGTTTATCCACTGCCTGCCAGCGCAAATTCAACTGACTGACGGGTTTCTCGCACAGGCGCTTGCCTGTCGTGAGTAGCGCTTCCTTTGGCATGATACTGAAAGCCTGGCGCCGCACAAAACCGAAGGGCGTGGAGTCTTCGAGCGCGTCGTCCACATACAGCAGGAGCAGCCGACCGACCTGTGGCGCCCCTTGATCCTGCTCGGCTTGAGCTTGGGCGGCCTGCTTGTTGGCGCTTTCCTTGGTGGCGCCTTCGAGTTGCTTCATGTGATAACCCAAAGCGTCGACCAGGTTGTCCGAGAGTTGCCGATAGCGCTGCCAGGCGTAGCACAGCAAATACAGGTAGGTCTGGCCGGGCTTGAGCCGGCGTAAGTCATAGATCGTGTAATAGTTGGCTAGACTGGCGTAGTAGGCGATGTTTAATTGCGAGATGCCGAGGCTGGGCAGTAAAGCTTTCGCGATCACGTACAGTGGCGCCAGGATGACGCGCTTCTGGCGTTCCAAGACCATCATGCGATAGCCGAAGTTCTTGGCGTCCTGTTGGATGGACGCGAGTTCGGACAGCGTGTCCTGGCGAACGAGGAGCTTTTGCAGCGCGGCGCACGCCGCATCGTCCAGGGCAACATCGACGCGTTGCTCAAGGCGTTGTCGTTCGACGGTAAGCGCATCGCTTATGAGGGTTTGCAGTGTGGTGTAGCCAGGCCGTACGATGCGCTTGCCGTTCAGAAAGACCATCAGTTCGCTCAGCAGGAACCTGGCCGTCACATCCGTTCTGGCCAGAAGCGTCGCTTTTTCCAGCAGCACCGGTAGATCGCCATCTGACCAGAGACGATAGCCGAACAAAGCGGCAATTTCTTTGCGCGGCATATAACGTTCATTGTCACTTATCCGTCGTGCTGCCAGCGCCCGCCCTGGGAAATACCGCTGCAAGAGGAAAGCGACGTCCTCCGGTGGCACATCATCCAGAGAGAAACGGAAGAACGCCTGTTTGGCCTTGAAGTAGCCGATCTGCAACAGGCAATAGATCTGCTCCGCAAGGCCCTTGCGCCGGAATGCCAAGGCACGTTCGGCGTCGGTCATTGCGAAAAACTCGACGCGCTGAAAGTCGTCAAAATCGGGCAGGCCGTAGAGTGCGAGCTTCTCAGCCTCGGAGAGGAGGGTCAGTCGCTTGCTACGGTCACCACGCATGTAGGCTTTCCCATGAGACTACAGAAGTTAGAGCACGCAAATGGCGTCTATGCATGCCGCCCGGAAAGCGCTGCTTGACTCATGCACCAAGCGGTAGATACAGGATCATTGGGTTATCACGGCATGGCGTAAATCCGTAGTGCTCGTAGAACGCCTTGGCCTTCTTTCCCTTCGCATCGACCACAAGCGCGTACGCAGCCACATGCTTCCGGGCCTCCAGACACCGCTCAACCGCGCAACCAATCAGGAGCCGCCCTAGTCCGCGACCCTGATGAGCCGAATGCACAGCCAAACGTCCCAGACGAAAGCAAGGCACCGGATAACGCGGTAGTTTTTGCTGTGTACGCTCATCTAGCTGGATGGCGTCGATTTGAGCGGCGCTCAAAGTGTAGTAGCCCAGTATGGTGCTGGGGGTGTCGGTGTCGACCAATACCCGCACGACGGTAATACCTTTCTTGTTCTGCTGAACCGCAAAGCGCCAAAGGTACTCGTCAAGCTCGCCGACGCCAGAGGTGAAAGCCTGACGGTCATGGTGGTTTGGATCGAGAAATTGCTCTTCAAGCACGCTTCACCTCACGCGCGGCGTTCATCGCGTTTTGCAGAGCTGCATTGGGCATAAATGCCCCACTGAGTGCCGCCGTGAATGCTTGGAAATCCTGTGCTGTCATCGTAATGCGAGATTCTCGATCCAACAGTTCGCGCGCTTTCTCTTTAGCCGCCATGCGCACGAACGCGGCCATCGTGGTGCCCATTAAGGCAGCAGCGCGAGAAACAATATCCTTTTCTTCTGCATCCATCTTCAAATCAAATCGAGCAACAGCAGGCATGATAATCTCCTCAATATACGGTAAATTGGCGTATACTGTAATTTACCGTATCTCATCCGAACAGGCAAGTGTAATGTAGCTAAAATTTATAGCTTTATGATACACTGAACATGTGACTGTCAAAGTGACAGATTTTCGCGCGTGCAAAGCACTGCTGTCGGCTGTCACACAAACGAACGTTCAGGTGACACGATGTTGATCGGCTATATGCGCGTTTCCAAAGCAGATGGTTCCCAAGTTCTCGACATGCAACGTGATGCGTTGCTGACCGCAGGTATCGATACCGACCAGGTTTATGAAGACATGGCATCCGGGAGCCTGGACGCACGGCCCGGCCTTGCCGCCTGCCTGAAAGCGCTGCGGGATGGAGATACGTTAGTGGTGTGGAAACTTGATCGTCTCGGTCGCAATTTGCGCCACCTCATCAATACGGTGCACGACCTGTCCGGCAGAGGCGTCGGCTTCAAGGTACTGACCGGACAAGGAGCGTCGATCAACACGTCGACGCCAGAAGGGAAACTGGTGTTTGGCATCTTCGCAGCACTGGCTGAATTTGAACGGGAACTGGTTTCAGAGCGTACCAAGGTTGGTTTAGCGTCGGCCCGTGCGCGTGGACGAAATGGTGGTGGCCAGTACAAGATGACGCCAGCCAAATTACGCTTGGCCATGGCGGCGATGGGTCAACCGGAGACGGTTGTTAGCGAGCTTTGCAAGGAATTAGGAGTCTCCCGCCAGACACTTTATCGGCATATTGGTCCAGACGGTTCACTGCGCAGCGACGGGTTGAAGATGATCGGGCGATAAAATACCTTTAACTTCAACAGGTTAAAGATTCCGCAGTTTTGGGCTTGGAACCCCTGGAAACCCATCTACAACATTCTGGAGGGTAGATTCAACATCCTTTTGGTAAATGCCAGGCATGTCAAGAATGTCCCTGGAAGAAAGACCGATGTTAAAGACTGCCAGTGGATTGCGCACCTTCTCCAGAGCGGGCTTCTTAAGGGAAGCTTTATCCCTGATAGAGCCCAGAGAGAGTTTCGGGACCTGACTCGGCACCGTAGTAAGTTGGTTGACCAGAGAGCCTCTGTGGTAAATCGGGTTCACAAGGTCCTGGAAGACGCCAACATAAAGCTCGGGGCTGTTGCAACCGACATCATGGGTAAATCTGCAATGGACATGATTCGAGCACTTATCGAAGGCCGACAGGATAGCTCTGAAATGGCTGAGCTTGCCAGAAGACAGATGAGGGGGAAAATCCCACAGCTTCGCCTTGCTCTTGAGGGGCATGTAACCGACCACCACAGATTCATGCTGAGCCAATTGGTTGATCAACTCGATTACCTGGACAGGCAGATCGATCTGTTCAGCCAAAGGATTGAGGAGGCAAGCCGCCCTTTCGCCAGAGCAATTGAGGAGGTGATGCGCCTGCCCGGCTTTCAGAAGGTCGCCTCTGAGAATGTGATAGCTGAGATCGGTTGCAATATGGACCAGTTTCCCTCGGCAGACCACCTCTGTTCCTGGGCCGGAGTCTGTTCGGGCAGTAACGAAAGCGCCGGTAAAAGGAAGAGCGGCAAAACTACCAAGGGAAGCAAATGGCTCCGCGCCACTCTTGCCCAAGCTGCCTGGGCCGCATCGAAGAAGAAAAACTCCTACTTCTATGCCCAGTACGGCCGTTTGGTAGGCCGAAGAGGGAAAAAAAGAGCAGTAATCGCTGTTGCTCATTCTCTTCTCACTGTCATCTATCACGTCCTCAGGGACCATGTTGACTACAAAGACCTTGGTCGAGACTACTTTGATAAACTTAACTCCAAACGTCTCGTGCCCTACCTCGTAAACCGGCTAAAAAACATCGGCTACGAGGTAAATCTGACGCCGCTCGAAAGTGCGGCCTAAAAACTTTTCGGAACAGAGACACAGAGAACACAGAGCGACCAGGGCCGCAACCAAAAGACTAAAAGCGATTTACCGCAGAGAACACAGAGAAACAATAACCGCTTAGCCCGTATGCTTGCCAGAATTTCGAGAAACTGCACGTTAGCAGTACAGAGAGAGCAGTTCGCGGATCTTGACAGAGGCCCATGAAATGACCTCCCAAGACCTGGCAATTTCCTAAAGTTAACGGCATTGGGTCCGACCCGTTTGGTGACCGTATGCATGCCCGGGATGTTCGTCGAGATCGAAAAGCAATTTGAGGGACGGCAAGTCGCCGCCGTCTTGGTTAAAAAAGACCTTGCAGATGGTATTAAGCGTGTTTGCGCCTTTATTTGCGCTTATTTGAGGTCCAGGGCTCTTCTATAGGATTCTTCAGAATAACCGTGCAACTTTTGGCCGTGGATGACTGCAAACGGCACACCTCTTCCTGAATCGAGCCGATTCTTTCGAGCCGCGGCATCTTGATCCTTTTCGATATCATAGGCGGTAAAAGGGATTCCTCTCGACTGAAAGAAATTCACAGCCTGCTTACAGTAGGGACACCAGCTTACCACGTAGAGTTCCACCTGATGGGACTCGGAGAGACTTGTCGTATCTTTTTGCAATCCATCCGAGGTCTCCTTGTGAAATGGAGTAAAATAATAGACCAGACAGCACAAAGCAAAAACAAGCGCCATGAGAGCAACGGTTCGTCCTGACTTGCTCTTATTTCCATCTGAATGAACACTGAAATCGCCCATGGAGGATGAAATCTCGGCCTTTTTTAGTGACGCCTGCGCGTACTTGGCGTAGACAATGCCACAGTGAGGACATTCACCCTCGGGCACAAAATCATCATCCACAGGTTGCCGCTCATAACCACAATTCGGACATCTCATCTTTTTCAACTCCCAGGTGGAAATGCCGACTCCTCCTTTTCAGTGCAAGCCCACACACCCACAGTTAAAGACGATCCTTCTAAATACAATAGTTCGTAGACATGCAGAAAATCTTGAACGATTTTTGCCAATTCGCGTTCAAGCGCTCACTATGGCCTGACTGCGCAGAAAACAGGAAACAATAACGCCGTCTGTTGCAACTTTCCAAGGGGTATGGAGCAAACGCCGATTTCCAGGGTCTGTTTAGCCTTGGCCAGAGCCAGACGACACCTCCTGCCCGGATACGTCCGGCGAGCCCCGGGTCCGGCTTAGAGGTATTATTTTGGGTCCATCCGGCAAACGAGTACCTCCAATATTATTCACGCGAAGACGCGTTTTTGACGTAGAAGAACGCGAAAAAGAGATGGAGGATAGAACGGTAGCGAGCGGGGGAGCGGGTAAACGAAGTTTGAAGTGCGAAGAGCGAACGGTGAAATTTTTACCTTTCTAACCTCACCCTTCACATCTGGAGCCAGGCGACCTCCCGCTACTACCTACGCAACTTCGCTGTAATGCGTTTAACCTGCTTCCTCTTCTTCGCGTTCTTCAACTGCGTCGATTTGTTGTCCTTCTTCGCGACTTCGCGGCTTCGCGTGCAAATTGTCCAGGTACGTGTTTGCCGGAAGACCCAAAAAAAGTAACTATGGGAGATCTCGTGAACGGGCCGACTATGACCTTTTTCTCCTGGTTGGCGGCAGCTTTTATTTTGGCGCTAAATATCTATCTTATCTATAGTATGGCGACCAGCGCAACGCAGGAAGACACTTCAACGCACACAGGGTGGATATATGGATTCAGATTTTCATTATCAGTTGCAAATAAGCCACCAAACACAGGGGCGGATGCGGGTCAAAATACCCTGGCTACGAGGCCGCCTTGCTATGGTCCCGGTTCTGGAAAAACATCTTGCGAGCGAGCCGCATGTAAAGTCAACCAGTATTCGGCCGATTACCGGCAGTGTCGTTATCCATTACGATGACCACGCGGTCGGTGCGCCAGCGATTCTCAGCCGATTGCAAAAGATAATGACTAAATTAAATCCCGATGATTTTTCCGGGCCGCTGTCCATCGATCAATCCGACTTGCCTAGGGGGCAGTTCGATACATCTCGGTTGTTGCGGCGTGGGATTTTAAGCGTGCTTGCGCTTTCCGTCTTCACACTTTTCTATTTGTGGAGACAATTTGTGCGCAAGGCGCCCTTACCATCTTCCTGGCTTGTGACGGGTACTCTAATTGGCGGCAGCAATCTCTTCTATCGGGCTTTCTCCGACCTTAGTCGACAAAGGCTTTTAACCGCGAATACGTTTTTATCAGCGGCAACCGTTCTGGCTCTTGCCACTGGTGAAGTCGTCGCAGCCCTGGAGGTGATCTGGATACAGGAACTCGGCCAATTGCTGGAAGACTACATCCAGGACAGGTCGCGTCGTTCCATTCGTAGGCTTTTCCTTCAATCCTCCCCTAGCGCCTTTGTAATCCAGGACGGCATCGAAGTTGAAACCCCTATTACTCGCATCCAGGTCGGAGACATTCTATCCGTTCGCGCTCCAGAACTTATCCCAGTTGATGGTGAGGTGGTCCAGGGCCAGGCCCAAGTGGATGAAGCTCATATTACCGGGCGTGCCGAACCGGAACTGAGGTCCCAAGGTGATAAAGTCTTTGCAGGAACGACCTTACAGCAGGGGCAATTGCAGATCAAAGCGCAACAGGTCGGAGATGCGACTTACCTGGCCCAGGTGGGGCGCATGGTCGAAGAATCGCTCGCCAGACGCACTCAGATCGAAAAACAGGCCGATAAACTCGCCTCCCGCCTCGCGTTGCTCGGTGTCGGCGCAGGTGCGGCAACCTTCCTGATCACCGGCAATGTTGTCAAAACACTCGCCGTCGAATTGGCTATGGCCAGTCCGTGCGCAACCGTGCTGGCGGCCTCGACCGCCGTCACAGCAGCGTTGGCCAATGCTGCGAAAAATCGGATTTTGATCAAGGGCGGTCCATACCTTGAGAGCTTCGCATCTATCGATTGCATCTGCTTCGATAAAACCGGCACGCTCACCGATAATCTTCCTGTGGTAAAGGAGGTGATCCCCCTCAATGACGTTATTACACCTGGTCGTATACTTGGCATTGCCGCTGCAGCCCAACAGCATAATACCCACCCAATCGCCAGATCCCTGGCTCAGTCTGTCCCGCGAAAAGATTGGCCTGTTGGAAACGTAGTCATGAGTGAAACGATTTTGGGGCGGGGAGTTAAAGCACAGTTCGGCCAAGATTATTTCATTGTTGGAAATTCAGCCCTGATGCAGAACGAGGGCGTTAGCATTGATAATTTGAAGACCATGGCCAAAGGGCTGGCCGGGGAGGGCTGCTCCATTGTTTACGTGGCCCAAAACGGTCAGGCCCTTGGAGTGATTGGATTCAAGTACGACATAAAACCGAATGTAGCCTTGTTTATGGCACAACTGCGGCGAGAGGGAATCACCTCTCTGCATCTCATAAGCGGCGACGCCCAATCAGTAGTTGCACAAACGGCGAAGGATTTGAACCTTATCCATCTCCGCGGCGATATGATGCCCGAGGATAAGGCAGCATATGTGGCCGGCCTGGTCGCCCGAGGTCAAAAGGTGGCCGTTGTGGGGGACGGAATCAATGATGCTCCGGCCCTGGCGCAGGCCAATATCGGCATTGCCATTGGGGCTGGCGGTGCACAAGCGGCCATTGAAGCCGCCGATATCGCACTGATGGACAGGGAACTGGACCGAATTCTATTTATCCGCCATTTGAGCCGTCAGACTCTGCGGATTACCGCCCAGAACCATTGGTTTGCAGTCGCGACGGATCTGATCAGCGCAATATTGGCTATGACCGGCATATTCTCACCGCTTTTAAGCGGGGGCGCACATATCTTCCATACAATGGCCATCTGTGGCAACTCCAGCCGCCTCTTGTCCTTTCGCCCGAAGGATGCCGGGCTGTAGACATATCATATCTTGAGATCAGGTCCGCTCCACCTGTGGCAAGGAGGGTTGACTTCTGCCGAGCCTCAACTTGCTGGGGATTCATACGTTTATCAGGTAAGGGGGCGACGAATAGGGAGTTTGCTGTAGTCACCTTCCGGCTGGCTTCTTGATCCGGCGCACGTCCCCGGATATCCATGCCGCCGGAAAAATGCATCGAATCAGGGGCCCTCTGCTTGACTACAAGGCTTTACGACGTATCGTGTGCTTATTGATTTTGCGGCTAATTTGCGCATTCGGTATAAGAGAAGGAGACGCGGAACATGAAGAACAAAGTTGCTCTTGTCGCGGGGGCAAGCGGCGTAGTTGGCCGTGGGGTTGTCGAACATCTAACCAATCTCGATGACTGGGATATCATTGGATTGGCCCGCAGGCCCTACGGCAAAGGTCGAGGCCGGTTCCTCGCAGTTGACCTGCTCGATCTCGATGACTGCAAGGCCAAGCTAGGAGGCCTCGGGCAGATAACCCACGTGTTTTATGCCGCTTATCAGGAGCGCCCGACGGAAGGCGAGCAAGTCGCGGTCAACGTGGCGATGCTGCGGAACCTGGTCGCCACCGTGGAGACTGCCGCGCGCAGCCTCGAGCATGTTTGTCTGTTCGAAGGAGTCAAGGCATACGGCTGCCAGTTCGGGCCTTACAAGACGCCTGCCCGAGAGACCGATCCACGGCATATGCCGCCGAACTTCTACTACGACCAGGAGGATTTCCTGCGGGAGCAGCAGCGGGGCAAGACGTGGTTTTGGTCGGTCCTGAGGCCCAGCCTCGTTTGTGGGCCCGGGACCGGCCACCCGATGAACCTCGCGATGGCGATCGCCGTCTACGCATCGATCTCCAGGGAACTGGGGTTGCCGCTGTGGTTTCCCGGTACGCGGGGCGCCTACACGCCGCTATTCGAAGCGACGGATGCGGTTCACCTGGCTCGGGCCGCGGTCTGGGCTGCAACGGAACCCTCCTGTGCCAATCAGATTTTCAACATCACCAACGGCGATTACTTCCGTTGGGAGCACTTGTGGCCAGGGATCGCCGGCTTTTTCGGCATGCCCGCGGCGCCACCCATGCCGATCCGCCTCACCGAGATGATGGCTGACAAGGGGCCGCTCTGGGAAGAGATGGTTCGGAAGTATGGGCTGCAGCCCCATCCCTTCGAACAGATCGCTTCCTGGCAGTTCAGCGAGTTCGTGTTCCGCATCGAATATGATGTGATCTCGGATACCACCAAGGCGCGGCAGTACGGCTTCCACGAGGTGGTCGAAACCGAGGCGATGTTTGAGCGGTTGTTCGCGGGCCTGAGAGAGCTTCGCTACATTCCTTGAGCGAGTGAAAATAGGGTAACGATTCGTTGTTATATAACCGTCTTCAACCCGTTCGGATTTGCGCATCCTGCCGCGCTGGAGGGCTACGCAGAGCGGAATATCCTCGTTTACAAGCGGGGGGACAACGCCGTATCAGACGGGCGGAAGTGGTGGCGAGAGTCGGGCTGCGGCAACTGAACAAAAGTACTTGACAGTAGTCAAACATCGTGGATTCAAGGAACCTTAAACGTGCATTAAAAATGATCGTCTAACGACAACCGGAACGGACGATGAATCCACCAACGGCGAATCCATGGCTGCCTAAAGCAGTAATTTCGGGGCCAAAAATGTGGGCCTAAGCTCTAAAAATGCATGTTTTTTTGATGTTTTTCTATAGAAATTGAGCTATTGGTTTGGCCCGACCCTGTGGCCACTGTGCAACTTCATCCTTCCATAGCTCGATGGAATATTGTAGTAAAATGAACGAACTTTGCCTCATATTGCTGGCAAGAGGTCGTAAGCCCCAAAGGACGTGAGATGAACTGGAAAAAGCTAATAGCCTCAATCCCTGTAATATTTACAATAGTGGGACTACCTTTGAGTATTTTTCTCTATTATAAGTCGAACGTATACCCATCTCTGACTTATTACGTTTATCCAGTGAGGGCAGCATTGGTGCGGAAAGGGAATATTTCAGCACTGGAGGCTGTGTATGACGGTAAGAAGATAGAAGGTGATGTTACGGTGGCTCAAATAGCAATCTGGAATCGCGGCAAACAACCAATAAGTAAGTCATTACGGTTAAGACCCGTTGAGCTTTACACTGAACCAAATACACCCATCTTAGACGCGACAATCAGAAAGTCAAGTAGGGATATAATTAATTTTAATTTAGATAATTCACAATTGACGTTAGGAAGGCTCCAGGTAAACTGGGACATTCTTGAACAAGACGATGGAGCTATAATACAAATAGTCTATGTAGGAGATGAACATACCCTATTCAAGATGGACGGAATATTAATAGGTCAGAAAACCATTAGCAGTTTCACAAATAAATATGAGCAGTTTGATGTTAGAAACTACTATACTAGTCTAATACTACTGCTATACTTTTTAGTAGTTGTTATTGTTAAAATACCTCGCATGATTAAATATAATAAACGACTGGAAGAAATTCACAATTCAGATCTGGATTCGCTGAAATCATATGCCATTCACAATTTAGGCTGGAATTCAAAAATCAATAGGTCTGACCTCTGGTTACTGGTTGCTGCAATCATTGTACCTATCCTTGATTTTATCTACTACAACATAATACAAGAGAAGATTCCATTGGTATTTTAGTTATGGTATAATGATACAATATCCTGTATGCTCGACAAGTCCAGGTTCGTCTCCGCTGCGAAATGTATTATCTTCCTTATGATCAGAACCGGCCCGTGCCTTTGGCCCGGTGGCGAGCCGGGCCTTTCTATTAAAGAGATCAGTTCTCTTCCAGAATAAATGATAACAGTTGCCCGTCCGCCGCTTTGTAACACTTCCGATAAAGGGACAGCCAATAAAGCGGGGTCTTGTGTTCCTTCTCTTTCTCGTTTATTTCCTTGCTCGCGATGTGTTGCATTAAGTCAAATGCAACACGCGCCTTAGAATCGGAAACCACCTTAACCGGAGTCGTAATACTGACCTTTCCGTTTGGCATAATCTGTTCCTTTCTATCGGTTTAGGTTAGAGGCTGAGTGTCATCTTTTGTACTGTCAGGTTTTTTGGTCTCTAAGGCCGTTATGGTCATCGCCAATGACAAAAGGCGCTCAACCTCGTCAACGCTCCGCCCTTCCACCGCGAATGTCCTCTTGTCAGAGAGCGCGATGAGGACCTTTCGAGAAGCGCGCGCGCTAATCCATGCTACAAGAACAGAAGCTATAGCAGTCACGGACACTTTCGCGATCTCAACCCACTCGCCGGCGTTCATGATCTGCCCTGGCTCGGGGTAACAACGGACATAGTTAATTCCAGCCGCATCGAAGTCAGCGAGTAGAGTATACGAGCCAACACCAAGAAGCGAAATCATCATATTGTGAACCTCTCGTTTGAAGTCGTGTTCGTCCTTAGAAAACCTGGACCTTACTGGAGCTGCATCACTTCGAACTCCATACTTAACTTGAAGGTCCCCACCCTCTGCTTCAATCACGATTCTTTGGGTGTTGCGGCGATCTCGAAGAAGGGCAGGCAATATTGAATCAAGCTTCTGCAGGCCGGACGGGAAGAAACGCTCAATATCCTCGTCGGAAGGATTCGTAATGATTGTTTCTACCGAACACTTGCCTTTCTCGTCTTGAACGAAAGCTTTGAATATGAACAAGTTCTCAGGTGGATTGTCTATGTACATCGCAGCCTCTCGACGGCGCCGAAAGACTCCTTTCAGTTTTTCTTTAAGAGTTTTATAAGCATCAGCGCCTAATTGTTTAAGGAAGCCGTTCGCGATTGCGCAACCGACGAAGGTCCCCCCGATCGTCAGAACGGTCAGTGGGTCAACCGCCTTCTTCAGCTCAGAACGGGCGTGACAACCTATTAGCCGTTCAATTTCGCGCAGGTCTTGCAAAGTTGCTTCATCGGATAGACTCCGGTCGAACGAGACGAAGGGCCGGTCGTCGTCTGGTTCCCCGAGCGGCATTCGACGGTTGGGCAAAAATGGCACGGCATCGCCCGCTTCCCAAATTTCTGCCTCGCCAACGACTGCAAGCTCACCGTCCGGAAGGGTCTGGACCTCAGCTCGTATGCATCGCCCAGCAGGCGGTATACGCGGATCGTGTTGGATCCAGATCGGAATACAGCGGGAGTTCATGTGCTCAACGAGCATTTCGATGCCTTCCGGGGCAAGGGCTTCGTTATGGGAATCCCGGTGGGTTGTGGCGAAGACGCCTTTCAAGATTTTCATGCTCGTACCCTCAAAGCGGCTGGCATCCTGATTCGTTTTTTCTCTTTGCTCTCTGAAGGACGCCGATGATTAGGAGGGCTAAAAACCGTTTCGCCCTGAAGAAAAAGGATAAGAGATGCACATGTAAAAACGCGTTTTTTCCGATCTGTTGATTTACTGTCTCCTTGTAAACTGAGTGCCTGGGACGAGACTCGAACTCGTATGGCCTTGCGACCGAGGGATTTTAAGTCCCTTGTGTCTACCGATTCCACCACCCAGGCAAAACATGAGCCGGTTAAGGCGGGCGGCTTGGCTTATGCTCACACAGAAAGCCGTCGCGTCAGCCTCTACCGCAGAGGAAAAGCCCGCGAACTGAACATCCTGACAACCCGTGCCCGCCCCGTGTCTGCGTTGTAGGTCATGAGGACGCGCATCGGGGTAACACGAGCGTTCATTTCGTCCGCGAGAAACATTCGTTTAAATAGCACAACAAGGATATCCAGTCAAAGATAGTGAATGGTGACTGGTGAATAGTGACTGGTGAATAGAGAAGGCTGAAGAGTGAATGGTGACGGGTGAAGAGGGGAGGGTGAAGAGGGAAGGGTGAAGGGGTGAAGGGGGGAGGGGGGAATTTGACTCTTCAACTTCACACACCCGGTTTTCAGATAAATATCGGGCTGAGGGGCGAAAAAAATGGTGGGAGTTCGGCAAAGTTCTCTTTCCACTTGTCTTATGAATTTTTCTAATTACTAGAAATTATTAGATAAATCAAATATTTGGTCTTGTCTTCGATACAACTTTTTCTAGCGCGGTTGACAAGACGGGAAACCGCCTTTACCATGATTCTATCGAGTTGATTGCACCACGCTTTCAGATGGTTGTAACGTTTAGAAGAATAATTATTTGAAATTTCAGGAGATACAAATGAACAAAACACTAGTTCTTGGATTAGCTCTTTCGCTGGTGCTTTTCAGTGGCGCCATGTTTACCGCGCAAGCAGACTGTGGCTGTCTGCCGCACATTAGTTCACCCTGTAACTGGTTCAGTTGCGCGGGAGCCTGCAGCAGAGATAAAGACCTGCCGGACTATAACCCGTATCCTGAAAGGGTCCATGCTATGACTTTCGGCTGCTGCGGGGGAGGGGACATAAAGTAGGCGGGTTCAATGGGGCCCGGCCCCTTTGAATCCAACATCAACCGGGCATGAAAACGGCTGACCTCAGCCTGATTCAGCCATTTTGAAAACAAGGAATAAACCCTGGCGCTCAGCCTTTGCCAGGGTTTTTCACACTGTGCAACTGCAGATTTTGCGCAGTGAAAAGTTCATCCTTTATGGTGGCAGTTGACAAGATCAGAAACTGTCTTTAGTTTGTAGTAGTTGGTTTATCTGTAATTAATTAAATTGTTTGCAGGATTTACAATAACGAATATCCGGTATTTACAGGAGATGGATATGAGCAAAACATTGGTTTTTGGGGTGGCTTTGTCGCTTGTGCTTGTAAGCGGCGCCTTTTTCAACGCGCGGGCCGATTGCGGCTGTTTTCACTGGCCCTCGTGCTTGTCCCTGTGTAACATCCATTGGCCTTCTTTTTGCTGCAACTCCGGAAACACTTCGGACAAAGACCGAGCCGAGAAGGACATGGACAGGACCGCGCTTAAGGTGCCCAGCACAGGCCCATACAAGTACGACACTAATAACAAACAGGGCATTGTGAATGATTTCGGGCAAGACAAGGCACGAAATCCGAACACATTCTAACCAATCCCGGCCCTGTCTCACGATCTATGCACAAGAAGGGATAGAGGCAACCTGATTCTCGCCATGCAGTTAGAACCTAAAATAACCCCGACTTTGATTTGTCGGGGTTTTTTTTAACCCAGGTATGCCTTTGCCTGGCGGTGGATCGCAGGGCTGGTCCGGTCGGAGACCTCGTCTACGATCCGTTTCAAGGCCGATAGGACCAGATCCCGCAGGTACGGCTTCATCTTGCGCACATGTTGGAAGCTGTTCAGCATGCGCGAAGCGTTTGTGTAGTTCATCGGCGCCAGCTCGATCACTCGGTCGGCAATCCAGTTTATTCCACGATCGTTCCAGATCATCTTGTTATTGTTCGCCATGGTCAGGAAGAGGGCGCGGCACCATGTCGGCTGAGTTACCTGGAAAGTCGGCCTGCCGCGTTCCCTTTCGATTTGTTCGAACACGTCCTCGCGCGTTCCGCTCGCAATTATACGGAGGTAATTCGCATACCCCGATAAATTTGTATGCCACTGGCTGTAAACTTCCTCCAGAATCTCGAGCCTTTCGGGAGCGGAGCTGCGATTGAGGGCGGCCAGGGCCGAAACCTTGTCATTTGCGGCGGTGGCGCGGCGGAAGTGATCGAGAATGACCACGTGGCTTTGGGTGGTGTCCTTTACAGTTATGATCTCCAGCAGGATATTTTTGAGCTGCCTGTGTTCGAGCCCGTCCAGGAGGGTTTTGGCGGACCAGAGCCCGTAGGTGTCGAGACTGTCGAACTGCTCCTGCAACTCACGACAGTATAGACTGTTAACGGCCAGCATGAGTTGTTCCCTCGCTCTCACAAGTTCGGGGAACCATGCGCTGTAGGCGCGGTCCATCGGCTGCTCGTCGATTCTTAGAAAAAAGGCCTTCAGGGCAGGCGAGACAGAGTTGTCCGAAAGGATTTCTCCATAGAGGCCAAGCCAGAGCGGATCTATTTCACTACTTCGATCCAGCAGCAGCTTCTTGCGTTCGATATCGCTCAGCATGCGCATCGCGTCGACGCGGCAGTAGAGGTTCGGGTCGATCTTTGCCTGCATGACGAGCGTTTCAACGTCTGCGCTCTTGTTTTCAAAAGTCCCGTAGAAGGAGTAGTCCCTGTTAATCGATGCGAAAGCAGGCGCCGCCGGGAGATTTTCGAAAGCGCATACAGCTTCGGGTTCGCTTAATTCAAACACCTGACTGGTTCCCGGAATGTCTCTGCCGTGGAGGTCGACGAGGGCGAGTTGAATCGGAATTACAAACGGGGCTTTTGCATTATCGATTTCCTGGGCCAAGTCGATCCGAAAGGTCTTCTTTTCGGGGTCCCACGAAGTCGTGGCGCTGACCTTCGGGTAGCCGATCCTGTATAACCATTGTTTTTTGAACTCATGGAGCCGCCTTCCGGAAACCTCCTCGAAGCACTCGAAAAACTGGTCGGTATTTGCGTTCCCAAAGCGATAGCGCTTGAAATAAAGGACCTTGCCGGCTTTGAACTTTTCCTTTCCCAGCAGCAGACGGAGCATTCGGATGACTTCGGCGGCCTTGACGTAGGTGACGCCGTCTATCAGTTCGTCGGGTTCGTTGAAGCCCTCCCGCACGATTCGGCCGGCGTGTCCGGCGTCCTCGATGGCCAGTGGACCGAGAAGGGGGCTGCGAATGCTGTCGACCTGGTTCAGCCTGACCATGGCCGGGTCGAAAATATCTGCCATGAACTGCCTTTCGACGTCTACGGTGTAGGCTTCATTGAGCCAGACGTCAAAGGGCGTCTCCATAGTCGTTTCGCTGCCGCACTGGTTGTGTTCGAATTCATGTACGATCACCGCATGGGCATAAAGGAGGAACTGGTCAAGCGTGTGCTCGCCGACAAGGGCCGCATCGGTGACGATGGTGGTGTTTCCGGCATTTTCCATGCCTCCGAAATTTGACTTTCCCATGCAGATGGTCCGATAGGTATCGCCCTTATATTCATAGTCCTGGCTTGCCTTGATCCAGAGGACAGACTTTTTGAGGATTTCCATCGGGATTTGCACGCTGCCGGTTTCACCGGGAGGAACAAGGTATTCGAGATTGACGACGCGGCCATTGTCGTAGACGGCCTTGTCCCTGAGGACGTCCCAGGTACCCGCGCAGGCGATGAAAAGGTAAGGGGGCATTGGAATGGGGTTGTTGAAGGTGACGATCTGCCTGTCCGGCTCACCCGGCTTGCGAACGGGAACGAGGTCCGGGTTGGTTGCAGGATCGATGTCGCCGTTGCTTATGAGGTGCGTATAGGCTACATCGGCTTCCAGGGTGGTTCTCATGGTGCACTTGGCGCGGCAGTCATCGAAGATGGGCATTATCCTTTGAAAGCCCCATTGCTGGCATTGAGACATATACTGCTGGGGCGCTCCGGGGGGAGTGACGTCTTTATAGATGCCTTCCAGGACCAAATCCGATGGGTGGCAGACAGTCATGGCGCGGACGAAAAAAGTTTCTCCGTCGAGAACCTTGCGCGGTAGAAAGACTATCAGCCTGTTTTGTTGCGTAAGGTAGTCATAGCGAAGGGGGTCTCCGGCCGAGTCGGGGCCGGTACACCATTCGACGCTGCGTATTTCAAGGTCGCAGGCATCCAGGGCAATGCTCTCAAGGTCACGCCTGGCAGTCATCTGAAGGCAATTTGTCGCTTCGACCCTGTCGTTTAGAAAGTTGAGATATATGGTGAGATGATCCAGATGTGCGGGGAGTTCCCCGAAGTCCTCGCGGAAATATTTATATTTTCTTTCGTCGTGCAAGTTAGTCCTCCTCATGAAAAAGTTTAAGGCTCATCGAGCATCCGGCCGCGCACGACTTTATCGTCGCAAAATCGGCCCCGGATTCGGTCGATGGCCCTGTCGAGCCGCTCCTGCCTCTCGGTTTCATCCCGGGCAGGGCCAATGGTCATTTGATGAAGACCGCAAGAAAGGTTCGATACGCCTACTCCAATGAGCCGTACCTTGCAGCTTAATTTGAGGTCTTCCAAAAGCCGCTGTCCGGCGCTGAAAATGACTTCCGTGGTGTCGAACGGATCGGGCAGTGTGCGGCTCCTGGTTCTCATCTTGAAATCGGAGAATTTTACCTTCAGTGTAACGGTCCTTGCTTTGAACCCGAGCTTGCGCAGCTCCCTGCCGACTTCCTCGGCCTGAGACAGGAGCATTTTCTCAAGATCGGCAATGCTGTCGACATCCTTTGGAAAAGTCTGTTCGGCGCTGATCGATTTAGGTTCGCTGTAAGGTTCGACCACGGAATTATCTATCCCCTGCGCCTTCTCATAGAGGGCGTCTCCCCATTTGCCGAATTTCCTGGTCATGAATTTGGCGGGAAAATTCAAAATGTCCGAGACAAAAACAATCCCAAGTGTCTTCAGTTCTTCTCCGGTCTTTTTGCCAACCCCGGGAATCTTCCCCACCGGCAGTTTTTGGAGAAACTCCCTGACCTGCTCCTCCGCGATTATCGTGAGGCCGTCAGGTTTTTCCAAATCGGAGGCGATCTTAGCGAGGTATTTGTTCGGCGCTATTCCTATTGAACATGTAAGGGCAGTGCCCTCGCGGACAGCGGCTTTAACCCGAAGCGCCAGTTCGCGTGGAGGTCCGTGGAGCCTTTCGGTCCCCGTAATATCCGCAAAAGCCTCATCGATCGATACCTGTTCGACAAGAGGCGATATCCCCTTAAGGATTTCCATGACCATGCGGGAGACTTCCTTGTAGCGGTCCATCCGGACCGGAAGGAAAATCCCCCGCGGGCAAAGCTTTATTGCCTGGAAAACGGGCATGGCGGAATGAACGCCATAGCGCCGGGCCTCGTAGGATGCCGCGCAAACCACTCCTCGCATCGCGCCGCCTACTATTACGGGCTTTCCGCGCAACCGGGGATTGTCCGACTGTTCCACGGCCGCGTAGAAGGCGTCCATGTCCAGGTGCATTATTCTTCGTTTCACGCAACTCACTTTACCAGCATAACCGGGCAATGCGAAAGGACTCCGACCTTGAAACTGATCGTGCCCCAGCCTTCGGCGGCGTTTTCGGGATCGAGTTTGTGCGAACTCATTATAATCAAATCAACCTGATGTTCGGCAGCAAAATTGATTATTTCAAAAACTCGTTTGCCGTAAAGTATTTGCTTTTCGATGCTGACGCTTTTCGGGCCGTATTGGGCGATGAGCTTATCGATTACCTTGTTTGCGCGCGAGCCGAGTTGCTTATAGAACTTCTTGAAGTCATCTGAATCGGCTTCCTCCATCGTTTCGACTACATGAAGCAGAGTAATGGAAGCTTCATTTACGAGGGCCATCTTGACGGCTA
This sequence comes from uncultured delta proteobacterium, assembly GCA_963741035.1. Taxonomy (GTDB): domain Bacteria; phylum Desulfobacterota; class Syntrophobacteria; order Syntrophobacterales; family Syntrophobacteraceae; genus SbD1. Next base: position 98,504 of record CAVUGX010000047.1, on the reverse strand, counting down.
TATCCATAGCTTTGCGGTTTCTTTCCGTTAGGTCGGAAGGCACCAGGATATGTTTGAACATTTGCGTCTCCGAAGTTAGTCAAAAATAGCACGTATTTGATAAAAGCCGAATCGGTGATTACAAATTTAAGATTGAAGCAAGCCTGTGGCCAGATGGAAAATTGACTTCCTTCCTCTGAAACAATTGACAACGCAGCCATAATAAGCTTTTTAGTGATTTATTGGAAATTAGCCGGGAGTTTTGCGCACCATTTCGTCCGGATTTCCGGACCAGGGGAGAAGAGTCGCCATATGATGTCATCAGCTAAGAAAACTGGAGTTTACATCATAGGCGCGCTCGGTTCCATCGCCACGACGGCGGCGGCGGGCGCACTGGCGTTGAAAAAGAAGCTGGCGCCGACAACGGGAATGGTCACCTGCTCGGAAATCTTCGATGGAGTAGATCTTATCGAGCCGGGCAGCCTGGTATTCGGCGGCTGCGATATAAGATCGGAAGAAAATTCTCGCGATATTTTTGAAAAAATGGTCCCGGTCGCGCCCGGAATTCTGCTGGAAATAAAAGCTGAACTGGAAGAATTTCAGCTCAACGTCGATGCCGGATGCGCCAGGAACTGCGGCGAAGCTATAGAGAAGCTTGCCGGTCCTGGAAATGCGAAGGAAAAAAGTCTCGAAGAAGAAATAGAAGAGATGCGCAGCCGCCTTATGGCGTTCAGGCGCAAGTACGGCCTCGATGAAGTAATCGTCGTAAATCTGGCGTCAACGGAACCGCCTCTGGACCTGGAAGCCTGCCATTTCGATCTCGAATCCTTCCAAAAGGTCATCGCCGGGAATGAAAGGGAAAAGGTTCGGGCCAGTACTCTTTATTCCTGCGCCGCAATTTTGGAAGGGTGCGCATATATAAACTTTACGCCGTCAAATGGCGCTCTTCCCCCAGCGCTTGTGCAGCTTGCGGTTGAAAAAGGCGTTCCGGTCATGGGAAACGACGGGAAAACGGGGGAAACTTTGGTTAAATCGGCTCTGGCGCCCTTGTTTGGCTGGCGAAATCTTGAAGTAATGAGCTGGGAGGGTTTCAACATCCTTGGAAACATGGATGGGCAGATACTCAATCACCCCGGGAACCGCGAATCCAAAATCAGGACCAAAGACCAGGTTTTGTCCAAAATCCTTGGATACTCTCCCCATAGCTCGGTCAGCATAGGTTATGTCCCCTCCCTGGACGACCAGAAAACGGCCTGGGATTTCATTCACTTCAGAGGGTTTCTCGGCGCCAAGATGTCGCTTCAGTTCATCTGGCAGGGATATGATTCCATTCTTGCGGCCCCGCTGGTCCTCGATCTCGTTCGCCTCGCCGAACTGGCAAAAAGGCGCGGTGAAGGCGGGGTGATGACCCACCTGGCATCCTTTTTCAAGGCGCCGCTAGGGGTCGAAAAACATGCCCTCCCGGACCAGTTCCGTATGCTCGCCGATTATGCTGACATCCTGAGGCTGGAGCGCTCGCGATTCGCAAAATGATCGAAAACGAAAAAGCGATTCACCACAGAGACACAGAGAGCACGGAGATGGCCACGGATGAATCAGAAGACGCAGGCATGGCTTTGCACATTCGCAGCGCCGGGTCTTTTCATGGTTTCGGGGAGCGTGAAAAGCTGTAATCAGCCTCGGCGGTGATGAAAGATTTTCCTATCCATGTCCGCATCATCAAAGAAGCCGCTAAATTATTCCCCTTTACGGGAAAACCAGGCCGGGTTGCAACGGGCTCCAGGGCAGGCATTGCGCAACTTTACCTTCGAGATCGCATATGCTGGTCTCGCGAGTGGCGCCCTTTGACCGATAGATCTCTTCGGCAATCTGAGCAGGGTTTCTTTCGGACCTGACGAAAACGGCGGCCTGGCCGGGATTGAGGTTTTGCGCCTGGCTTCTCACTTCTTCGGGATTGATTCCGATCGGCGAAGATGTTCCATAAACGAGCCCGGTGATTAGACCCAGAACGAGGCCGGCTATCGCGAAAACGGGATTGAGAAGAAGTAAGCCGAAGAGTAAGCCCAGGAATGCGCAACCGATTGCCTTGGCCAAAATGAAGTAGGTTACGTGATGAAACCTGACCTTTCCCGTTTCGGTTTTTTCAGCGGTTATGATATCTTCGAGGCTGATAGCGCCGTTACGGTCCTTCTCCAGTAGATGGCGGCGGGCCTGCTCAGCCTCGGATGCGTTGTCGAATATGCCGATCACCAGATTGCTCATCATCTGCTCCTTTCGAAAAGGTCGATTTGGACCATAAGTGCGCAAATAGCCTCATGGAAAAAATTTAGCAACTCACGGAGGATGGTTCAAGCAATCGGAGACTAATTGTTGAGCAGGAGAGAATGGCGGATAGAAACCCTAAGAGTGCTTCAGGCGATTTTGCAGACAAATGAGTTGTTACTCAAATGCTGCGGGAGATCGCCGGGTCCGGCAGCTTTAAGGCGTGGGGGGTTGACAGGTCTGTGATAATCAGATTCGGGTGAAGGACTCGCATCAGATGGAATGGTCTCTTTGTAGTATGTCGCTGCTATTACGGATACTCCTGTTTGCTTTTGCAATACTGACTCCTGCCGTTGCACAGGCAGAGAAAGTACAGGCTATAGAGCCGCTCATCTCGCACAATACGCGTCTTATGGTCTTTTCGCCGCACCCCGATGACGAGAGCCTCGGGGCAGGGGGGCTGATTCAGCGCGTTCTCGCGGCCGGAGGAAAAGTAAAGGTTGTCTTTATGACAAACGGAGACGGCTTTCCGGAGGGGGTGGAAAAGGAGCATCATATCGCCATCCCCACCGCGAAGGACTACCGCAAATATGGCGCTGAACGCAGGTTGGAGGTCCTGAAGGCGATCACCACCCTGGGACTGAAGGAGAGCGATGCGATCTTCCTTGGTTTTCCGGACGGCGGGTTGAACTACCTTCGTTTGGAGTATCGCTCGCACCCGAAGCCGTACATGTCTCCTTTTACCAGGGAAAAGCGTCCACCGGCGTTCGAGATTATCGTCCCCCGCACGGACTATTGCGGTAGAGACCTGAGAAAAGAGGTCGAACGGGTAATCGCTGATTTTCGGCCCAACCTGGTGGCGACCACCCCGCGTGAGGACCAGCATCCCGATCACAGCGCAACTTACTATTTTGTTAAAAAAGCATTGGAGCATTGGACCGATAAACATCCAAACCAACCTAAACCCAATTTGCTCACTTTCCTGATTCATTTCGGGCAGTGGCCGATCGCCCAGGGGGCGGGCACCGGGTCGAGCCTCGATCCTCCGGAGGGCTTCCCGGATAAAAAAGATTGGATCTCGTTTCAGCTCAAACCCGAGGAAGTCAGGACCAAAGGCAAAGCCATCCTCGAGTACCGTACGCAGATGCTCATCATGGGCCGGTTTCTGTTGAGCTTCGCAAGGTCAAACGAGCTGTTCGTTTTAGAGGATTGAAGATCGATGGGGAAAGGTTTCGCGGGGTGGGGGAATTCTGCGATGCCACTGCAGGCGGTTCCCCGGCCCTTTTCCTGTTTACGATCGTTAACGGAGAGCAGTTCGGCAGTGAAAGGCTATTTCTTCTCTACCGGATCTACCGGATATTGGTTCATAACCCATTCATTCCAGCCACCCTTGAGCACTTCGATGTTCTTGAATCCCGCGCTTTCGAGTTCTCGCGCCACACGGGCGCTAGTGGCCTCGTTGGTTCAGGCGCAGTATAAAACGATCGTTTTGTCCTTTGGGTAATTGGCCATCCATTGCCCGGTTTCGGCGGGCGACTCCCGCCGCGCGCCCTCTATTTTCCACTGGGCCGAATCCCAGTCATGGGGGGCTCGCACGTCAATTACGACGATACCCGGTTTCGCGAGCTCTTCTTTCAATTGATCCTTGCTTATTAGCGTAATTCCTTCCGCTGCTCCAACCAAAGATGCCGCAAAAATCACGATAAGGCATGCCAGAAGGGAGGATTTAAAGTTCGAGAGTCTCATTTCAACCTCCGTACGAGTAATGACGAACGCACTGAACAATTTAGCCCCCTTCGGATTGCGAAAAGTTACCGAAGGGGGCTTTGAATTTCTTGAGAGATCAGGTTCTGATGCTTGAGTTGGCAGTGTTACTGCTAAACGCCGCCGCCGCCAAAAAACCACTGCAGCGCGCCTTCTTTTACCTTTTTCTCGCCAATAGTGCACGAATCGAGAGCGATCGAACATTCTTTGACCATTTCGTGTTTCTCGACGACGCCCATCGTCTTATTCTGTGCGTCCAGCATCATTTTGGCGCCCTCTTTGACCATCTTCTGGCCTTCGGGATTCATCATGGTCTCGCCTTTGGTCAACATGTTATATCCATCTTCCATCGTCTTTTGGGCCGCCATCAAATCTGCGTCTTTGATTCCTTTCTTGGTCATTATATCCATGACCTTTTTGTTTCCGTCCATCATCTGCTTGGCACCTTCCATCATCGCCTTCTGACCTTTCATCATTGCTTCGTCACTTTGCGCAGCTTGTACATATCCGGCTGCTGCGAAAATGCCGATTGACAGGAAAACGATTAAAGAAGTTGCGAAATACTTGCTGCGTTTGCTCATTGTAATATCTCCTCGGTTATGAATGTGATGTGCAATTGAAGATTTATGACTGACCTCCGACTTTTGTCATCCTACGGCACTATGAATGAGTAATGGAATCACCTCCCTTTCCAATTGGGTATAGCGGCCTGAAATCACCCGAAAAAACGTTATTTATGATGCTAGCCCGTGTTTGTCGTTGCAAACTTGGGCTGAGAAGCCTTTGGACCGCGAGCTAATTGAGAATTCCGCAAATAATCTGATTTATACATTGCCGTGAACAGCCATATTCGTCATTAAAAGCCTTCTTGGAAAGTTACGGGCTAAAGTGCACTTGAACACGGCTTTCGCCGGGGTGATGAGTGAGTATCGTGGAGATATCCATGAACTTATGAGACGCCACAATGGCGGACCGTGAGCGCGCAGTTCTCCAGTCTGTTTCCACAACATGGATGTCTACACTTTTAAACATGGTAATCCCCAATGTCAATCCGGACGGAGCCGTGGTTAACGGTTTGGAAAAGATACTAAGCCTCAATCCTGCCGCCTGCCCACACCCAAGGATCAACGGTCCCGGCCTTGGACAATATCCAGCAGCTTTTTGCTTTCCTCCGGGGGCAGCAGATCTTTAAGCTCCGCCTGGATGGCCTCGCGGGAGCCTTGTGCTGCAAGATAGCCGTTCAGGCGCGCCGCGACCGTCGAATCCTGAAAGTCTTCATTGGACGGATATATCGCCTTGAGTTCTCTCACTAAATCCGGCCTCTGCCTCAGGTAGTACTTCTGGTGATAGTCTTCCGCCCGGTAGAACTTTGAAGCCGGGGATATCTCCGTGTATATCTTTCCATGTGTCCTTGCTTCCTCCAGTTTCCTGGACTCGAGAGCCTGTTTTTTCTGTTCTTCATTGTGGTAGAAGATTGCGGCCATATACTGCCTCGACCATGAACGGCTGCCGGGGTCGTGGCTGCGCCAGAAAACCTTGAGCAAATCCGCATATGAAATTATGCCCGGGTCATAATCTACTTCGATGCTCTCCGTATGATCACCCAAAGTGCGGTAGGTCGGGTTTTCTTTATTACCGCCGGTATACCCAACCCTTGTGCGAATCACGCCTTTGATGCCCCCAAACTGGGCATCAGCACCCCAAAATCAGCCAAGAGCAAACGTTGCCGTTTCGATTTCCGACGATGCTGGAGCCAAGCCGTTAAAGTGCTGCGTCTCCTCGCTCGCCTTGCTTTCCAATGGAATGTTCATTACTTCACTCTCTTTCATTGTTTGTGGCTGGTCCGCGGCGGGTGGGTTAAAAGGGCAAAGAGCGCTGCCCAGAAAAAACCCGGCAAGGGCCAACCAGATGAGCCTGGCCCTCGGAGCGATGACCAACTCAGTTAATCTCTTTGGAAGGGAAGTCATTTTGTAATGTCTCCTTGACCGCGAATATTGCCGCTTTGTGAAATTCCCCCTGGAACGCGGTCAGCTTTTGCTTCGTTGCCACAATCCGGGGGCGTCTTACCGATAAGCTTAAGCATGTGCAGTCAGGAAAGGTTAAAGGAAATGTGAAGATTTGATAAAGATTGGCAGATCAGCAGCAGATCGTTCCCGAACGATCCCTGAGAGGCAGGCTGAACCAGAAGAGAGTCTTGCCGGGTATGCTTTCGACCCCCGTTTTGCCGCCGTGGGCTTCCACGATTTCCTTTACTATGGCAAGGCCTATTCCCGTGCCGCCATAGTCTCTGGAACGAGACTTTTCTCCACGATAGAAACGCTCGAAAACTAAGGGCAGGTCTTTGGCTTCTATCCCCGGGCCACTATTTTCGACAAGCCATTTCACTCCATTGCCGAAGCTTTCGGTACGGAGCGATACGGACCCACTTTCAGGCGTATATTGCAGCGCATTTTTCAGAAGATTCTCTATCACGCGGCTGAGTTTTTCGCGGTCAGCCAGTACCTGCGTTCCGGTTTCACCCGGGTCCCCCATGACTTGAATGTTTTTTTGCTTGAACTCCAGGTAGAATTTTTTCAAAACGTGGGAACTCAGTTCCGCGATATCTATCTCCTCCAGGTCAAGACTGAATCTTGCCGCATCGGCTCTAGCCAGTTGCAGGAGGTTTTCGACGAGCAGGATGAGCCGCAGTGTCTCTTCGAGCAGCAGTTGAAACGTTTCCTGTGTGGGGGGCACGACACCGTCTTGAAGGGCTTCGAGGTATCCTCTGATGTTGGTTAAGGGTGTGCGAAGTTCGTGAGCGACATTGGAGACCATATCCCTTCTGAGTTGTTCGACACGTTCGAGGCTCGCGGCCATCTGGTTGAAAGCGCTCGCAAGCTCGCCGATCTCATCACGCGAGTTCGAGCGAACTCTGGATGAATAGTCGCCTCCCGAAATAAGGCGAGTCGTCTTTATCATCTGGTAGAGGGGCCGCAACACCATCTCGGTGAGCAGGTAGCTCAGCAGCGCCGCCAGGACCAATGCGCCGACACTGGTCAGAAGAAGATAGCGGTGCACGGAGTGGATGAACATCTGGTGGGCATCGGTTGGACTGATACGGTACTCTTTCATGAGGACGGAGAAATAATCAGCCGCAAGAGTGTCAAGCACCAGCCAAAGGACAAGGATTACCAGCGCAACAACAGGGATATTGATTGCCAGGAGTTTCAAAAGAATTCCCTGTTTCATGAAACGGATTCCTCCTGCTCGTCGCCTGCGAGCCGGTAGCCGTAGCCTCTTATCGTCTGAATGTATCGTGGATTGGCCGGGTCTTTTTCGAGTTTCTGCCTCAGCTTACCAACATGTACATCTATCACTCGATCGACCACCTCTTCGCCCTGAGGATAGAGTGTATCGAGCAACTGTTGTCGTGTAAAGAGCCGCCCCGGCGCATCCATGAACAATCGAAGCAGCTTGAATTCAGACGGGGTGAGGACAATATGGCGATTATCCACCATAACTTCGTGTTTATGATTATCCAGGACCAGCCCCCCGACCTTGAGTTTATCGGATCGATCCCTGGCGATCATAGTCGTTCGTCTTAACATGGCCTTGATTCGAGCAACGAGTTCTCGAGGGCTGAATGGTTTGACCATGTAATCATCGGCGCCGATAGTCAGCCCCAGGACCCGATCGAATTCCTCGCCTCTTGCCGTGAGCATCAGGATAGGGACATCCGAGAATTCGCGCAGCTTGCGGCACACCTCCAGGCCGTCAAGCCGCGGGAGCATAAGATCGAGAATGACAACCGCAGGATTTTGCTGCCGGGCAAATTTCAGGGCTTCAACACCATCCACTGCAACGGCGGTATCGTATCCTTCGCGTTGAAGATAGAGGTTGATGAGCGAGGAGGTTTTACTATCATCCTCAACAATGAGAACAGTGCCTGGTTTTGCCATGAGTCGCATCCTTAGGTTTTTCGATCGGTTATTTTTGGCAATCCGAAGCATACTTTAAAAACCCTGCCGCTTTCCCGCAAGCTGCAGGACTTGTTCTCCCTGAGTTTTAGGGCACGGTCAAGAAGGTGACAACCATTTTTGTTCCTCCATTTTGAATCATTACACAATCTTTACGCGGCGATGGGGATTTCATTAACGTTGGGGATTACCTTAGACAAGCTGGAGATAAACCGGCTATCGAAGCGGCCCCCTCAGTGAAGACCCCGGGGGACAAAAACCGACAGGAGAAAACCTATGAAAAAGACACTAATGAAAAAGATGCGAATGAAAGTGATTCTGCTGAGCACGTTAACCATATTGGCCGGGTTTGTATTGCTGGGATTGGTATCTTCGCACGGAGAACAATCCGAAAAGAGTTCAGCCGTGGATGAAGCGCATAGCGGATTAGCAAAAGCCACATTTGCGGGAGGGTGTTTCTGGTGCGTTGAAACCGACTTCGAAAAAGTGAACGGAGTCGTCGAGGTCATATCAGGCTATACGGGTGGCCATACCGAGAATCCCACATACCAGGAAGTTGAATCCGGAAAAACGGGACATGTGGAAGCGGTTGAGGTCATTTACGACCCCAGGAAGGTAACCTACGGTGAACTGCTGGATTATTTCTGGAAACATGTGGACCCGACGGACCCGGCAGGACAGTTCGTGGACAGGGGCGAGCAGTACCGCTCCGTCATATTTTACAATGACGAGGGGCAGCGGGTTGCGGCCGAAGAGTCAAAGCGCAAACTGGAGAGTTCCGGCCGCTTTGACAAGCCCATTGTTACCCAAATCTTACCGCTTTCGAAATTCTACAAGGCGGAAGAATATCATCAGGGCTATTCCAAAAAGAATCCGCTGCGCTACCATTATTACAGGGCCCGTTCAGGACGGGATCAATTTATCAGCAAAATTTGGGGGAAAGACATGGATAACCTCGAAGCCAAGACACAAACCGCCGAACCAGGCGTGCAGCAAGCGGCATATCTGAAGCCCGATGATGAGTCCCTGCGGCAGAAACTCACCGCCATGCAATACAAGGTGACCCAGAAAGAGGGTACCGAACCGCCGTTTAAAAATGAGTATTGGGATAACAAGAAGGAAGGAATCTATGTGGACATCGTTTCAGGCGAGCCACTCTTCAGTTCGCTTGACAAATATGATTCCGGAACCGGATGGCCGAGCTTTACGCGGCCTCTCGAGCCGGGCAACATCGTGGAAAAAGTGGATCGGAGCTTTTTCTCGACGAGGACCGAGGTCAGAAGCAAGTCCGGCGATTCCCACCTCGGGCATGTCTTCAACGATGGACCGCCGCCAACCGGCCTGCGGTATTGTATGAATTCGGCCGCCCTGAGATTCATTCCCAAGGAGGATTTGGAAAAGGAAGGATATGGCCGTTATAGTAACCTTTTCTCTGACGCGCAACGAGCGCAGAAGAAGTGACAGGCCGACTCACGACTTGCGACTTGCCGGCTGTTGGGGAGCTGGTTCTTTCACCCGTGAGCGTTGTCCTTGACGATACTTTGTATGATGCTAATATGAAATTGCCGTAGTTCTGCGTAAGGTGTAACAGGTTTTTGGCGGAGAGCATGGGTTGGGTTGCCGTTGATGGAAAGCCGGAACGCCCGCATAGGGCCGGGCTGCCGCTGGGAGGAGGTCGCGTGCTGCAAGTCTTATTTCTGCTGATGTTCGCGGTTGTTTCATTTGCCCCTGCCTGCGCCCGGGCGGAAAAAGCGAAGCCCGCTGAAAAGCCGAAGGCCATAGAGCCGCTCATATACGAAAGACACACGCCTTATGGTCTTTTCGCCGCATCCGGACGACGAGAGCCTCGGAGCGGCCGGCCTCATCCAGCGCGTTCTCGAAACAGGCGGAAGCGTGAAGGTGGTCTTTATGACAAACGGAGACGGCTTCCCGGAAGCAGTGGAAATGGGGGGGCATATATCCAATCCGACGGCAAAAGACTTTCGCCAGTATGGCGAGGACCGCATGTATGAATCCCTGAAGGCCCTGGCCATGCTGGGAATGAAGGAGAGCGATGTGATCTTCCTTCGGTTTCCGGACGGCGGGTTGACGGCGCTGCGTTCGAAGCCTGGCGGGAAGCCGGAGCCCTATACATCCCCTACCACCAGGGAAAACAAGCCTTCCGCGCTCTCAGTTATTGTGCCTCAGGCAGGTTATACCGGTGAGGGCCTCCAAATGGAGATCGAGCGCGTGCTATCCGATTTTCGGCCCAACATGCTGGCTACGAGCGGGCCTGAGGATACGCACCCGGACCATGCCTCGACTCACTTTTTCGTTAAGCAGGCATGGAAACATCTCAATAAGGCGCATCCTGAATTCAAACCCACGTGGCTTATCTACCTGATCCATTACGGCGAGTGGCCGCTTGCCCAGGGTGCTGGGACCGAGTCAAAACTCAATCCCCCTGAGGAGTATCCTCATAAAGAGAAGTGGATCCCACTTGTCCTCACACCCGGGGAAGTTGCGGCTAAACGCAAAGCCCTCCTGGAGTACCAGACGCAGATGATCGTCATGGGCCGCTACATGTTGAGTTTTGCAAGGTCTAACGAATTGTTCAGGCTGGATAATCAGTAAGAGGAAGCGGGAAGCCGGCGGATCAGGAAAGCTTCTTTTCATGTACGAAATCGAGGACGAACACAATGTGCTCGCGCATGGCGTTGTAGGCGGCATCCGGATCACGGTCCCGAATCGCTTTGAAGATATCGTTGTGCTTGCTGGTGATTATTTTGAGAGTGACCGGCTCGGTATATAAGTACTGGAGGTTCGTCTTGATGCCGTAAAAAAGCAGATCGTAAAAACTCTTCATTATGTGTATCTGAACCATGTTCTTTGTGGCGTAGGCGATGGCCATGTGAAACCGGACATCGGCGGCGCTTCCCAGCCCTCCGGCGCTAATCTCGGTTTCCATCTCCCGAAGGTTTTTTTCCATATCCAGCAAGTCTTCTTCCGTGGCCCTGCGGGCGGCCATCATTACCGCGTTGCATTCGAGACCCAACCTGACCTCGAGCAGGTCCGCCAAACTTATGTCCTGGTCATGCGGCATTCCGAGCGGATTTTTTTCTGCTGCAGGCGAAACGACAAAGGTGCCCTGTCCCTGCCGGTGTTCGATCAACCGGAGCGCAACCAGCTTGTTTATGGCCTCTCTTACGGTGGGGCGGCTGACGCCCAGGGTCTCGGCGAGTTCGCGTTCGACCATCAACTGCTCGCCCGGCTTGATTCGACCCTTGAATATCAGATCGCGTAACTGTTCAAAAACCAGGTCCGAAATCCGCTTGGGTTTGATAGGCGTCAACATGGAAACTACTCCAGTGAATCGGCGTAAATTTCGATGGCGTGTTTTACCTGGATATGCTCACCCGCCTGCGAGAGCATATCGCTTATCTGAAGCATGCATGCGGGGCAACTCGTCGCAACCGTCGAGCATCCGGATTGCACGATAGAGTCACGCTTGCGCTTACCGATCGATGCCGAAATGCCATAATATTGAAGGTTAAAACTTCCCCCGCAGCCGCAGCACCGATCAGGCTCGGCCATCTCTTTGAAGACGTACCGGGAATTGGCTCGGAGAATCGCCCTGGGTTGCGCCGCGATCCCGAGAGATTTTTTCAAGTGACATGGATCGTGATAAGTCAGAAGGGCTTTTGCCCCTTCAGAGAAGGAATCCTGCGTGACAACGCCGGCTTTTTCAACAAGAAACTGGCTTATGTCCATTGTTTTTTCCGCCAGTTCGCGCACCCGGGATCTTTCCACATCACTTAGTTCATCTGCAAACATCGGCCAGAGCTTCTTTATTGTGGATGTACAGGTCGCACAGGCGGTAACGAGGTAGTCGAAATCGCCGGGCGGGAATATGTGGAGATTGTAGCGCACCAGTTTCTGAAAGGTCTTAAGGTCCCCGGAGGAAAGGGCCGGAATTCCGCAACATCCCGGCTCCTCAGGGACAAAGACCCCGACCCCGTTATGTTTGAGGGCCTTTAAAACTGCATGAGCGATGCTGGGATATATTTTGTCGATCACGCAACCCACGAAGAAACCGACCTTCAGTCCCGAGGGGCCGTTTGTGTCGATCCTGCCCACGCTCGAGTTGAAAGAATCCGGAGCAAACGCCTTCAGGTGCCGATCTCCCAGTGGAAACAAAAAGCGAGCGCAAGACGTGCCGAGGAGTTCATCGGCCGGCTTTACGAAAATTCCCTGGAGCCTGCTAGCCGTTCTTACAAGGCTGTTGAAAAGCCTCGGGTGGGCAAGCATGCCGCGAAAAACGATCCTTTTGGCCGGGGGAAGCCCCATGTAGCCAACCAGAATGGCGCGCGCCTTGAGGAAAATATCGAGCACTTTCACGCCGCTCGGGCAGTTGGCTGCGCATGAGCCGCAGAGCAGACAGCGCATCATACGCTCATTTACGCCCTTCGGGTCTTTGAACATCTCCTGAATGAGGCCCTCGAGTAAAGCCAATTTTCCCCTGGCGACGTCAGCCTCACGGCCAGTTTCGGCAAAAACCGGGCAGACCGCCTGGCACATCCCGCACCGCATGCAGACCATCAACTGGTCTTCGAGTTCTTTGACCAGCGCAGCAAGTTTTTTCATATCGTACATGCTCATTCTCCAATGATCTTGCCGGGGTTGAGTATGTTTTTCGGATCCAGTGCAGCCTTTATCCGGCGAGAATAGAGGATGGTGGCGCGGCTCGTTTCTCTTTCCATGTATTTTGATTTAGCAGTTCCGATTCCGTGTTCTCCCGAGAGGGTCCCACCAAGAGCGAGGGCCCGTTCGAAAATAGCATCGATTGCCTGTTCGACCCGGGTCCATTCTTCCTTGTTACGGCGGTCGGTAAGTATTGTGGGGTGGAGGTTTCCGTCACCGGCATGGCCGAAGGTGCCAATCGTGAGATCGAATTTACGGCTGATTTCGCCAATGGAACGAATCATCGCGGGAATCTTGCTCCGCGGAACGGTGGCGTCCTCCAAAACAGTTGTGGGCTTGATTCGGGAAAGGGCCGAAAGCGCAGCACGCCGGGCTTCCCAAACCTTGTCGCGCTCCTGAGCGTCCTTGGCCACCCGGATGCTTAAGGCGCCCATCCGCCGGCAGAGTTCTTCGACCTTCGCGGCGTCATCCTCAACCTGCGCCGGATGCCCGTCTACCTCTATGAGCAGCAGGGCAGCGGCATCGACAGGAAGTCCCACATGCGCGAAATCTTCCACCGCCCGAATGGTAAAGTTGTCCATGAATTCCAGGGTCACCGGAACGATGCGGTTGGCGATAATTGCCGAAACGGTCTCGGAAGCCTTCGACACTTCCGAGAAAACAGCCATCATAGCCTTTTTCGCGGCCGGCATGGGAATCAGCTTCAAAATTATCTTGTTGAAAACCCCCAGCGTTCCCTCGGAGCCAACGAGAAGACCGCCGAGGTTATAGCCCGTCACGCATTTAACCGTCCGTGCGCCTGATTTCACCAGTTCGCCGTTAACGTCGAAAAACTCGATGCCCATAACATAGTCGCGCGTCACTCCGTACCTGAGCCCTCTCAAGCCGCCGGCATTCTCAGCCACGTTGCCTCCAAGAGTGGATACTGCCTGACTGCCCGGATCGGGCGGATAGAAAAGACCCAGGGCCTCGACAGCGGCTGCGAATTTTGCGGTTATCACACCGGGCTGCACCACGGCGTACAGGTCTTCTTCGTTTATCTCGAGAATTTCATTGAGGGCCGTAGTCACTATTACTACACCACCGGTCTTGGGAATCGTTCCGCCACTCAGATTGGTCCCGGACCCGCGGACGGTAGTAGGCAGAGCGTTTTCATTGCAGAGGCGGACAGCCTGGCCGAGGGCCTCGCTCGTGGTCGGCCGCAAAATGATAGAGGGAAGGCAGGAATCGAGTACAGCGGCATCGTAAGAATAGGCGAGGCGGTCCGCGTCGTCCTGGAAAACGTTTTCTTTTCCGAGGATTTCGCAAAATTTATTGACCAATTTACTCTCAGCCATGGATTTTCCCCTTCATCGAAAGTTGCGAGCCATTCATCAGGAATGGTAAGACCACGTTTGAAAAAAATCGAAATTATAGATGTACTTGCTCTGGGTACCTCATACTACTGGACTGAGAGAGGTTTTGTCAAGAAAAATATGCGCAGCTTTCGAATTTATCCTTGACAAGGAGACCGCAGGTTTAGTAAAAGTGGGACCGCGTTAAAATGGTATTACCAATTATCCGAGCGCTTTCGCCCTCATCCGAAAAGGAGAACCGGGATGAACTGGACACAGGTCTACAACCCTTTGGGAAATCTGGCGCTATCCGCGTTGATTGCAGGAATTCCCTTGTATATCCTCTTTTATATGCTGGCGGTGAGGAGGTCGCCCGGACACTGGGCTGGGCTGTTCGGCACCGGCTCAGCTGTGATTCTCGCAATTTTCGTTTGGGGTATGCCGGTAGGTCTGGCCTTGAATGCGACTTTGATGGGTGCGGCGTTCGGGATTTTCCCAATCGTGTGGATCGTGTTGAACACCATATGGGTGTATAACATGACGGTGGAATCAGGGGAGTTCGATAAAATTCGAAATTCCCTGGCGTGTATCACCGATGACCGGCGCCTCCAGGCCCTGTTCATTGCTTTTGCGTTCGGATCGTTCATCGAGGGAACGGCCGGTTTTGGCACACCTGTAGCCATAACGGCAGCAATGCTTGTCGGCCTCGGGTTCAACCCGATGTATGCCGCCGGAATCTGTCTCATCGCCAATACGGCCCCGGTGGCTTTCGGCGCGATTGGTATCCCCATCGTTGTCGCCGCCAAGGTCACGGACATCGACATAATGCAGATTAGCAAGATCGTCGGGCGCCAGCTCCCTTTTCTTTCGATTATGGTACCCATATGGCTTAGCGTCACGATGTGCGGCTTCAAGCGTTCCTTCGAGGTGCTGCCCGCGCTCATCGTGGCCGGTGTGTGCTTTGCCGTTACTCAGTTTACCGTCTCGAACTTTGTCGGACCCTACCTTCCAGACATCCTGTCGGCAGTTGTGACCATTGTGGGGCTGGGTCTTTTTCTAAGGGTTTGGAAACCGTCGAAGGTCTTTCATTTCCCCGAGGAAAAGCCCAGCGGCCCAGTCACCTGCCTGTATAGCTCCGGCCAGATCTTCCGTTCCTGGACTCCATATTTCATCCTTGCGGTCATGATTTTTTTGTGGGGCCTTGACTCGGTAAAGGTGATTCTGGCTCCAATGGGAACAACTTTCAACTGGCCGGTTCTGCATAATCTTGTAGTGAAAACCGCTCCGATCGTTGCCAAAAACTCTCCTTACGCGGCGCAATACGCTCTCAATATAGGATCAGCCGCCGGAACCGCCATCCTGATCGCCGGTCTGCTTTCGGTATTGGTAATTCCCAATTATGGTTTGGGACGCGCCTTTGGATGTTACATGAGAACCGTGAGGCAATTGCGCTTCCCGATTGTGACAATTGCAGCGGTTCTCGGTCTTGCTTACATAATGAACTACTCTGGGATGAGCTCCTCAATGGGCCTGGCGTTAGCGGCCACAGGCGCTCTTTTCCCGTTCTTTGCTCCCATTCTTGGATGGTTGGGCGTTTTTCTCACAGGCTCCGATACCTCTTCCAACGCACTTTTCGGCTCTCTGCAGAAGACGACTGCTACACAGATCGGTGTTGACCCGGCCCTTACAGTCGCAGCTAACTCATCGGGAGGCGTTTGCGGCAAGATGATCTCACCGCAGAGCATATCAGTGGCCACAGCAGCCTCCGGCCTGGTCGGCCAGGAAGGAAACATCTTCCGGTTTACACTGAAACACAGTGTTGCCATGGTGCTTTTCATCAGTATTTTAACGATTCTGCAGGCATATGTGCTGAAGGCAATGCTGCCTTGAGTGTTGACGAAGGTGGCGGGAATATGTCCCGCCACCTGAAGAAAAACATTACCAAGTTTGAATCAGCCGATATAATTATCTCCGGTTCACAAACGGTCACCGCCTGAAAGCACAGGTCCTGAAGCCTAACCGAATCTCATTTTCGCTCTTTGTGTTTCCGGGCTCATACTCTTAAAAGAGGGTAAATACCCATGGGACAAGACGATGCATTGACACTGCTTAAGGAAAGAGCTCAGGCAGTGCAAACTATAACGGCCGAGGTTGCCGACTTCCGGGCCGCCTGCCTGTATGCCGTTGATGTGACCAAGCGTCAGGGGGGCGCCACTATAGCCGCGCCCGGGCTCACCGGGAAAGACCTCTCGCAGTTGAAAGCCGCCTGCAAAACAGGGGGGCTCAAGCTGCTTACGAAAAATCTAAGGGAAAATATAGGGCAAATCAATACCGGGCTGACGATTGCTGATTGGGGGATTGCCGAAACCGCCACTCTGGTGATGGATTCCACTTCGGAGGATTTCCGGATTGCCACGATGTTGTGCGAAACTCATGTGGCAATACTGCCGAGGTCCAAAATCGTGCAGGACGCAATGTCGCTGGAAAATGAACTTACGTCCGCCATGAAATCCGCTCCCAGGTATTTTGCATTCATAAGCGGCGCCAGCCGGACGGCCGATATCGAGAGGGTATTGACGATCGGGGTGCACGGCCCACAGGAATTGCACCTGCTGATTGTAAAAGGGACTAGCGATGATAAAAACGCCTCATGACGTGAAAACATACAGAAGGGACCTCAAAAACGCGCTCCGAAACAACTTCCTGGGCGCCACACTGGATAACTTCGCCACCTCTTACAGAACTTCGAGGGCAAACGTTTTCGCGGGAATCGACTTCGACGCCCTGGCCCGGGAGATTGCCGCGGGAAAGGACGAGTCCATTGCAAACCTCCCGCAACTTCTGGAGCAGTTTTCCGCACAGGCTGAGAAGGCCGGGGTCAAAGTGCATTTTGCCAGGACCGCTTTCGAGGCCAATTCTATTATAGCCTCTATTGCCAAGGCCAGCGGGGTAAAACGGATCGTCAAAGGAAAATCGATGACCGCCGAAGAGACATTCCTTAACGATCACCTGGAGAAGGAAGGCTTTGAGGTCACCGAGACCGATCTGGGCGAATGGATCATCCAGTTGCGAAAAGAAGGCCCTTCGCACATGGTGATGCCCGCCATCCACCTTTCCCGGAAGGAGGTTGCCGAGCTTTTTACCAAGGTGACAGGCAAGGTCCAAGACCCTGACGATATTAATGGGATGGTCAAGGTGGCGAGAAGGGAGCTTCGCCGCAAATTTCTGGATGCCGAAATGGGGATAAGCGGCGCAAATTTCGCTATCGCGGAAACCGGAACCATCGGACTTGTCACAAACGAGGGCAATGGGCGTCTTGTAACCACCCTACCCAGAGTGCATGTTGCCCTAGTTGGAGTCGATAAGCTTCTGCCGGATATGAAATCAGCCCTTCGCATACTCACGGCGCTTCCTCGCAACGCTACCGGCCAGCTCATCTCCACTTACGTGACCTGGATAACCGGACCAACCGAGTGCAAGTCTTCTGCCGATTTAAGAAAGGAAATGCACATAGTCTTTCTGGATAACGGGCGTCTTGCTCTTGCCGAGGACCCCGTTTTCTCGCAGGCCCTCAGGTGCGTCCGGTGCGGGGCGTGCGCGAATGTATGCCCGATATACAAGCTGGTTGGAGGCCATAACTACGGTCATGTTTACATCGGCGCAATAGGGCTCGTTCTGACCTATTTTTATCACGGGCGGCGAAACGCCCGGGCCATCGTCAAAAACTGCCTGAACTGCCAGGCGTGCAAGTCGGTGTGTCCCACCGGGATTGACTTGCCACATCTCATAAAAGAGGTCCACCGAACGGTTTTGAATGTGGAAGGAAAAAAGCCGGTCAAAAACCTGCTGCTGAAAAAGGCGCTCGGAAATCGCCGGTTATTTCACTTTCTGCTCCGAAGAGCGTCTTTTGCGCAAAAGCCTCTTAGCGAAGGGCAATATCTACGGCATCTGCCGTTTATGTTTTTTGGCGAGCAGGAATTCCGAAGGCTGCCCGCAATCGCGAAAGTACCGCTGAGAGACATGTGGGAAAGCATCAACCGGCGGGTCGAAAACCCTCGCTATCGCGTGGCTTTATTCGGCGGCTGCCTGACCGATTTTGTCTATCCGGAACAGGGACAGGCGTTGTTGCAGCTCTGCCGTGACCATGACGTCCAGCTCGAATATCCGATGGAACAAACTTGCTGCGGGCTGCCCGCCCAAATGATGGGCGAGCGGGAGACGGCAAAGGATGTCGCGGTTCAGAACCTAAGAGCCATCGATCCAGCTGACTACGATTATATTCTTACTATGTGCGCCTCGTGCGGCTCACACTTGAAGGAAAACTACCGGAAACTGCTCTCGCAGGAGCCTGCCCTTGCGGTGAAGGTGAGCCAGTTGAGGGACAAGGTGATCGATTTCAGCTCTTTCATGGTTAAAGTACTTAAAGTCGATCCGGAAGAATTCCGCAGGCTGGGGAGCAAGGTGGCTTACCACTCGCCATGCCATCTGTGCCGGGGGCTGGGAGTTGCGAAGGAACCGCGTGATCTCCTGTCTACGGCCGGTCTTGAATATGTTCCCGCAAAGGATGAGGATGTCTGCTGTGGTTTTGGCGGTTCTTTCTCGATTGATTTTCCTGAAATATCAGCCGAACTGCTTAAGCGAAAACTCGATAATGTCGAAGATACCGGGGCGGAAACGCTGGTGACGGACTGCCCGGGATGTGTTTTGCAGCTTAGAGGAGGTATGGAAAAACGGGGTGGGAAAATTAAAGTGAAACATATTGCTGAGGTTGTCGCGGAACAAAAAAAACAGCCTCGACGAAAAGGATAGCCTATGCCGACTACAAGAAAAATCCGGACTGATATGCACCAGGCCCAGTTAAGCGCCGATTTGAAAAGATACATGCAAAAAGCTCTTGAACTGGGCGCCTCCCAGGCCAAAATCGTCAGGGCCGGAGAAATCCCGGTGGACGAGCGCATACCGATGAAGTGCCAGATACCTCGATGTTTCGGATACGGCGCCGGGGCGCAATGTCCCCCGCACACTATGAAGCCTGCAGAGTTGAAGGAGCTTTTGAAAAAGTACGAGTGGGCCGTCTTCTTTATAATGGATATCCCCCCGGAAGTTATCGTAAGGGACAAGGCGACGATAAAGGAGAGAGTGGCTGCCTATCAGCAGATGTACACGGTCGTCTCTGAAGTCGAATCGGCGGCCTTCTACGATGGTCATTATCTCGCCTTTGGATTTGCCGCCGGCTCCTGCCGACACACTTTTTGCGGCCAACTTCCTGATTGCCAGGCTCTGAAGGGCGACAAATGCAGGTTTCCTCTCAAATCCAGGCCATCCATGGAAGCAGTTGGAATCGACGTTTACAAAATGGTTGCCCTCGCAGGCTGGGACATATACCCTATCGGAAGTGGCGCAAAGGCTGAGGATGTCCCCAAAGGAACACTTGCCGGGATCGTTATAGTTCAGTAGCCGATCTGATTTTTCGCCCGCGGGCTTTAATATGAAAACTCTTTTCTACTGCCAGCACGTGCTCGGGATCGGCCATTTTTTCAGAGGCATGGAGGTCGCCCGAGCGCTTAGCCGTCACACTGTTGTTTTCGTTTTAGGAGGCGCTCCTCTCTCCGGCTTCATCCCGCCAAGGCATGTGAAGATATTTTCTCTGCCTGCTCTAATGATGGATCCGGAGTTTCAGTCTCTACACGCGCAGGAAGGCAGCCTGGAGGATATCAGGCGGTCTCGGCGGCGAATGCTCCTGGATTTACTGGTATCGTTTGATCCTGACGTGATTGTTACCGAGCTATTTCCTTTTGGACGCAGACAGTTCCGATTCGAACTCACCCCGCTGCTCGAAGCTGCAAAACAGCGCCCCAGCCCGGCAAAAATCGTGTGCAGCCTTCGTGATATCCTAGTCGAAAAAAAAGAAAAGCCTAACTACGAAACTGAAGTAGTCGACACGCTCAACAGATACTACGATCTGCTCCTCATTCACTCTGATCCCCTAGTGGTAAGGCTTGAGGAAACCTTTGGGAGATGCGGCGAGATAGGGGTCCAGGTCGAATACACAGGCTTCGTTGCAAGGCCTCCGGCGTCCGGTAGGAGTCCGGGCGGGAAAAAAGTTATCGTTGCAAGCAGTGGGGGAGGGCGCGTAGGGGTCGATCTGCTTTGCGCGGCGATAGAGGCTGTACGCAGGGTAAGACGTACGGATCTCGAATTGCGGGTTTTTATAGGTCCTTTCCTGGAGAAGGCTGACGAGAAACGGATAAAGTGTGTGGCTTCGGACGACCCCCGAGTCCGTCTGCTTCCTTTTTCGCTTGATTTCGTCTCTGAGCTGTCAGCGGCCGATCTCTCTATAAGCATGGCCGGATATAATACCTGTATGGATATTTTGAGCTCGGGGGCGCCTGCGCTGGTTTATCCTTTTCCTCAGAACAGGGAGCAGGGGATAAGGGCCGCCAGACTCGAAAAATTTGGGGCTCTGAAAGTTCTGCCGGATTTTGATGCGGGATCTTTGGAACTTGAAATTGAATCCTTCCTGAAAAAAGATAGAGTATTCCCGGTTCCGGAAATAAATATAACCGGCGCCGTAAATTCCGCCCGCCTGATTGAAAAACTGTGCACGTGTAGTTAGTATTCGAATACCTCTACAGAATATTGAAGCATATCTTCAAGAACGCAAAACTTTTAATTTTCGGGATAGACGCGCGATGGAAAGAGGAATCGTCCTCCCGTGGCGGCAAGTGGCCAGGATCGCACTGAATTCATTCAAGGTACGGTTCTTTCGCTCTCTTATTACCGTTTCAGTGCTCACTCTCTCGATAACCTTCGTGGTTTACATCCTTGAAGGATATGAACTATCGAACTCCACCCTTGCGCATATGAGCGAAGCAGGCAAAAACCAGGTGATCTCAGGCGGTTTGGAGTTGACCGATGGGCGTTTGGGCATCAGCGCCAAGGAAATATGGCTCGCGATTCTATCGCTGCTGGTCTGCGTGACGGGCATACTTAACGCGCACCTTATTGCGGTCACGGAGAGATTTCGTGAAATTGGAACACTGAAATGCCTTGGGGCGCTTAACAGCATTATTTTAAAAATTTTCCTTCTCGAGGCGGCATACCAGGGGGTTATGGCGGGGATTGCGGGAGGCATTCTAGGAATAGCGGCCGCGATTCTCTCGGCCCTGGTTGACAACGGCGTCGTGGCCGTTGCTTACTTCCCCTTTGGGCAGACGGTGGCTGTTATAGGATATGCTTTGCTCTTTTCCGTTTTTCTGTCTGTATTGGGGGTAAGTTACCCGGCACTGATCGCCGCCAGGATGCGTCCGTCCGAAGCGATGCGGAGCGAGCAGTAAAATGAGCGCAGGCCAGGATTCACATTCAGTTTCTTTGTCCGCCGGCAAACCTGCAATTACAGGCAGGGCCGAAGAGAGCCATTATGTGGTGAGGCTTTCAGGGGTCACCAAGACGTTCAAGATGGGATCTACTCCAGTCGAAGCGCTCAAGGGTATAGATCTGGCCATAAGGGCAGGCGAGTACCTGTCGATAATGGGTCCGTCCGGTTCGGGAAAATCCACCCTTTTCAATATGATCGGGGCCCTCGATAAACCCACTGCGGGGAGTGTTTTCATAGATGAAGTGGATGTAGCACAACTTGACGCTTTCGAACTTGCCTGGTTGAGGTGCCGCAAGATCGGGTACATTTTTCAAACCTTCAACCTCATCCATGTTATGAGCGCAATAGAGAACGTCACGTTGCCGATGATTTTTGCCGGCCTTAGTCGTGATGAGTACATGGACAAGGGAATGGAACTATTGCGGCTGGTTGGGCTGGCGGACCGCGGCAATCATAAGCCGTCCGAACTATCCGGTGGTCAGCAGCAGCGGGTTGCGATTGCACGGTCGCTGGCAAACGGCCCGGCAATAGTTTTGGCAGATGAGCCGACCGGAAATCTCGATCTCGGCACAGGAGAGGAGATAATAACTCTCCTTAAAAGTCTTTCTTTAGAGCGTGGGGTTACCGTTATCTCTGCCACCCACGATATTAAGATGCTCAACGTCTCCGACCGTGTCGTCTGGATAAGGGACGGCCGGATCGAAAGACTTGAGGAACGCGGCAGCCTTAAAATATCAGTTGGCGAGGTCGTCTGATAATGGCTCTGCCAGGTTTGCCCAGAAATACTTTTGCAGTTATCTCCTTCGCTTTCCTTCTCATTATGCCGTTTTTTCTTCAGTTGTCGACGGCCTTTGGGGCCGAGAATTCCGATATTGCGCTACTGCCGAGTGTAGATGACCGCTCGACCGGCTCTGAAGGGGCGCAAAAGACTGCCGATTTCATTCTCAATACCCTGACGGAATATGGCCTTGATGATGTGGGCGCTCAGGAGTTCGATGCACCCGTCCCGACGGAGGAATTCTCCGATATCGAGATTGATGGAAAAACCTTCGATCTGCATTCGTGGGGACCTAACCTGGTCTATCTCTCCAATGCCCCGGCCGGTGGTGTTCGAGGGCCGTTAATATACGTCGGCAACGGCGACATTGCCGATTTTGACGCGAAGCCGGTACAGGGAAGTATCGTGCTGATGGATATGAACTCCGGCGGCAATTGGGTGAATGCGGCGTCATTCGGGGCTGCGGCCGTCATATTCATCGGTAGCGCTGACTCATTCAGGGAAGAATACATTCAGAAGAACACGACCGCTCCGGTGGCTTTCCCAAGATACTGGGCTTCGCCTGAAACAGGGCGGATGCTCAAAGAAGCATGCAACAAATCCCCCGTAGTTGTCCTTAAGTCCAAAACTTCCTGGCAAACGAAAACTGTTCGCAACTGCTACGGATTCTTGCGCGGCAGAGACCGGAAGCTTCAGAAGGAACTTGTGATCCTTGAAGCCTTTTACGACGTTCATCCGCTGGTAATAGGGCTCGCTCCGGGAGCTGACGAAACAATTTCGGCCTCCGTCATGCTGGCCGTCGCGAAGGCGCTTTCCAGGAACAGACCTGACAGAAGCGTTCTGTTTATATTCTGCGGCGGAAATCGGGAGGAACAGGCAGGGGCGCGGCGTTTTGTTCAAGTTCTGTCCTCAGGCGAAAAAGAACTTACAAAAAAATCAAAAGCCCTTCTCAAGTCTAAAAAGAAGATCCGAAAGGAACTGGACCTGGTTAAGAAAGGCAATTCATTTGAAACGGGCGATCCTGAAGAAATAGAAACCCTTTGCGGACTGATTTCTCAACGAGCGAAGGATCGGGCCGACCGGATTTCCCGCGCCCTGGGCGACAAAAAATTTGAAGGTGAGGGCCGCTCCGAGTTGCGCTCATTGAGGCAGCTTTCCGTGGCAACCAGGCTCGATGGACTCAATGAAAAGGACAGATCGGTTGCCTTGAATCTGCTGGCGGAGGCGGCTGCGGACTTGCGGTCGGACTTGGTGGAAACCGAAGCAATGACAGCCGTCTGGGAATCGGCTTTGAAGTTAAAGAAGCTTGTCGAAGGGTATAAGCCGGCCCTGTTTTTATCCATTTGTCTTTCTTCCGGCGCGCGGCATCTGACAATCGTTGAAAACGGGGCGATCTACCCCATCAAGGACAACATACGGCGAATGTCCAGGGCTGCCAGGTTCAGGGAAATGCTCTCCGTTGCCGGGGAGGAAATCGCGAAGGAAAGCGGCCTTGCCAATTTGATAGTTGGTATCAGGGATCAGGCGCTTCCAGGGGAAGGAATTTCGCGGGAGTTACGGTACGGAACCGATGTCGCCGCAATAGCAGGTCTTCCGGCGGTTGCCCTCGCGTACGCCGGGGCCGAGCATGCCGCCTGGTCCACACCGTTTGATACACCCGATAAGCTGAGTTTGAAGAACCTCGGGTCACTGGCGATGTTCGTCTCCGAGTCGCTCAGACGTGTAATATCGGATCCTTCCCTGAAAGATGCAGTTCAGCCCGGGGTCGAAGGTTTTTCCTCGCTTACCGGTCAGGCAATGTATATTCGAAGCGGAGAACTCTTCCCCGATGAACCTGCTGCGGGGACCATAATTACGGTTTTACAGGGGGGGTCGCTTTTCAGGGGGGTTGTAAGACACGATGGGAGCTTCTTCATTCCAGGGCTTGCCAACAATAGATTGACTCTGGAAAAGGCGATAATCGAATCGTATGCTCTCGAACCTGAAACAGGGCGCGTTTCATCGGCAATTGACAGGTTAAAAACCGGTAAGGACAACTATCGGGTCAGGATAAAAAGCGGTTCGGTTTCCACTTCCCTGGTAATGTTCCGGTGCGAACAGACGGATATCTTTCCGTTGTTTAACCCGGCGACGCTGGGCTATCTAACCAGGGCTGAGATCCTGGATGCAAAGACGGATTCGGCGCCAATGCGTTACTGGTCGAGCCTGATGGATCGGCGAGACAACATGGCGATCTCGGTTTTCATGGAGAAAGGCAGGCGTTTTAAAATCGGCGTCGGTGAATCCCTCCTGGGAAACGAAATGCTCATTTTGAACGCCGACGAAGATAAACCTAGCGGAAGCGGGTTTATGGCCGGCGTTCCACCGGTTATTCCGCTTGCCAACCTCCAGACGACAAACGATCTTTTTTTTCTAAACGGGAGCCGCCTGGCTTCCCTTTCGGAACATGGGATAAACAACGCAACCCTCAAGTCTCTATATGACTCATCGGCCGAGGATCTCGAAGCGGCTCGACACCACCTTTCCGGGCTCGATTATTCGCATTTCTGGAGCAGGATAATTCCGGCGTGGGCGAAACAGGATGTGGTGTACAGGGAAATCGACCACGAACAAAAAGATGTGCTGACCGGGGTAATGTTTTTCATAGCCCTTTTTGTTCCCTTCGCCTACTGCATGGAGCGCTTTCTTTTCGGTTTCAGGCATATATACAAACAGATCGCAGCATTTCTGACAATACTCATTGCCACAATACTGGTTATCCGCGCTTTGCATCCGGCTTTTCAGCTTACCTACAGCCCGATGATGGTCATAATGGCTTTTTTCATAATGTGTCTTTCGATTTTCGTGTCCTGGATCATTTTTGCGCGCTTTGAGCAGGAAGTGGCTCGCGATCAGGGAGGTCATCAGTCAGGGTCCGAACACGTCAGCAGACGGCAGGCGTTCGGGGCGGGTTTTGCAATCGGGGTATCCAATCTCAACAGAAGAAAGCTCAGAACCGCCCTGACATGCGCAACTCTTGTGGTTTTGACATTCACCGTGATGTCATTTACCAGCGTAAAAAGCTCTTTTAGAACGATCCGCACCCGAGTCGACCGCGAAGCCTCCTACCTGGGCATTCTTGTGCGAAGCCCCTTCAGGTTGCCGATTTCTCCTCTTTTGTATGAAGACCTCAAAGTGCTGTTCGGCTCCGGATATTCAATCTGGCCAAAGGCGTGGATAAAAGCCCCCATGGCCGGCCTGCGGAATGTGACTTCGATATTTGCCGGAGACCTTTCGAGTCCTGTCGAAGGAGTTCTTGGACTCGGGTACGACCCGCCTGAAGCTTTGAAAAAGTCAATCTTGAAAGGCAGGTGGTTTGAAAAAGCGGGCGGGGATGCGATTCTAATTTCATCGAAAATGGCGGACCAACTGCGGCTTGGCGTGGGGAATTCCGTGATTTTCATGGGGAAGAATTTTAGAATCTCCGGTATATTCGATATCGACAGCCTGGAGTCCTTTAAAGACCTCGACAGGGAACAGATCTTCCCTGCCTATATGGAGTCAGGGCAGGGTGAAGAGCTGTCCGAGACTGAGATTGAGGCCGTTCAATCCGGGGAGCAGTTATTGCCGAGGTCTTCAAACTACCGGTATGCGGATGCGGGCCGGACCGTCATAATTCCCTTTGATACTTGTGTGCGAATGGGGGGAGACATTCAGTCCGTTTCCGTAATAACGGATTCGGACCCCTTCGATGCTGCCATGATGTTGGCTTCCTGGCTTACCTATCCGGTCCTTATCGGCGCACAAGGAACATGGTCCGGAACATGGTTCCAAAGCACCGGCTCGAGCATGCGATACCAGGGGGCTGCAAACCTGGTGGTCCCGATCCTGCTGGTTATCCTGATAACTCTGAACACGATGATAAGCCATGTTTTTGAGAGGAAACGCGAGATCGCGACCTACACCTCCGTCGGACTGGCGCCCGCGCACGTCGGTTTTTTGTTCATAGTGGAGGCGCTCTCGCTGGCGGTTATTGCGGTGGTTATAGGCTACGTTATAGCTCAGTTCAGCGCTCATTTCCTTGCCGGGACCGCTCTTTTTTCGCAGCTCACTTTCAATTACTCCTCCCTGGCCAGCATTGCATGTATGCTTCTCGTTTTTTCCGTCGTTTTCCTTGCGGCGCTTTATCCTGCACATGTGGCGACCAACATCGCCATGCCCGACGTAAACCGGATTTGGAAGCTGCCCCCCGCTACCGGCGACCGGATACAGATGAACCTTCCGTTTCTCTTGAAATCGGAGGAAGAATTTGGAGTCATGAATTTTCTGTATGCGTTTTTCAGCGCACACAGGGATTCGGGGCACGGCTCCTTTACCATGGAGGATACCCAGCTTGGGCCCGGCGCCCCTTTGATCGGGTTTGACGCGGCTAATTTTTCCGCGTGTATTCTATTTGAAGCCAACGCATGGTTGGCGCCTTTCGATTTTGGGATGAAACAGCGCGTTCATATACATTGCTGTCCTTCATACAGCAACCCCGGGTATCTGGAACTGGCCATATTCCTTACGCGCCTTTCAGGAGAACATTCCGCCTGGGAAAGAGCAAACAGGCGTTTCGTAAAAGAACTGAGAAAGCAGATGCTGCTATGGAGGCTGCTGGATGCCGAAACGAAGGCCGGCTACGCGCGAAGATCTGAAGCCGATGGAAAGAGCCTGGAGGGCATGGCGTGATGAGCTATAAGTCACCCGAGTCAGGGAAACTGCCTGATACCGAGGGCACGACGGGGCACTTCCATGTCGAACTAAATGCGGAGAGCATCCCGGACACGAGTAGAATCAGGCTGTGGGCGGTTTTTGCAGGTCTCTTGTTTAGCATTATCGGGTGTGCGCTTACTCCATACAATAACATCAATCTGCAAAACAGTCCCCTTTCCGGCGGCCATTTCCCGCTCCTGTCCTTTGCGATACTTCTCTTTTTGCTGGCGGCGGTAAATCCGGCGCTCGCAGTCATTAACAAAAAATGGCGTTTTTATTCTCGTGAAGTCCTTTTGATCTGGGTGATGACCGCCCTGTCGGGTGGAATTGCCTATACGGGCCTTATGCGAACGTTTCTGATCAATATAACATCACCGGGTTGGATGAATCTGTTCGGAAACAGCAGGGCGGAAATCCCGTATGCTACCCGTTCGCTTTTTCCCCAAAATCCTGAGCTGATCCGAAACTTGTACAGCGGGCTCGAAGGAGGACTCGGGATGAGTTGGCTCCAGGTTTTGGCCCGCATTCCATGGAGCGAATGGATTGTTCCATTTTTTCTATGGATGCTTTTCATTTTGCTCGTTTATTGTGCCATTTTCGGAATGATGGGCTTGTTTTCACACCAGTGGATAGAGAACGAGAAAATGAATTTCCCTCTTCTCCAGGTCCCAATGGATTTGAGTCTGCGAGCCGACCAACATTCCTTATGGGAATTTTTTCGCAACAGATACTTTATTATGGGGCTGGGTTTCCCGGTGCTCCTTCACACTCTAAACGGCCTTCACGCCTATTTTCCCGAAATTCCGCAGATTTCCACCATGGTGCTCGCGCAGCCTTACATCCCGCCTGAAGGCATATTGTCGGGTTTTTATAAGGCAAAAATATACATCATTCCGGCTTTTATAGGGTTTGCCTTCCTGGCCCCAAAGCAGATATCGTTTAGTTTCTGGTTCTTCTTTCTGCTCGGAGGTCTTTTCCCCGGCCTGATTACAACGTTGGGATGGAAAATCCCTTCGGCCTCGATCGGCATTCTTTTTGGCCCTACCATCTCCAGGGTCGAAGAGATGCAGATGCTGGGGGCTTTCGCCGTCTTTTTCCTATTCATAATCTGGCTTGCCCGCTATCACCTGATATCCGTCCTGCGTGGAATTGCCGGTTCCGGTAAAGGGATGGAAGATTTCCATGGGCTGATTTCACCCAGGATATCGGTTTTCCTGTTATTGAGCGGAATCGCAGGGGTATGGATCTGGCTTTCATTTTTTGGAATGGATTTCTTTTCCGCGGGGGCCTTTCTGGCTGTTTGTTTTATGCTCCAACTCGTTACCGCCCGATTAGTGTGCCAGGGAGGCCTTCCCTATTTTACCCTTGCTGTAGCTCCTTCGGATGGGTTTCTTGCTCTTTTCGGTTCTCAGTGGCTTCAATCGGGAACGGTTTTTCTGGGCACAGTGGTGCAGAAGATTACCTTTGTTGACGTAAGAGAATCTGCCGCGCCCACTATTTTTCACGCCGCGAAGCTTTCAGATGGGAGCAGACCACGGCGCCTCTTTGTCTGGGGAGTGTGGCTTGCTATCCTCGCAGGAGTTCTGGTCTCCTTTATATCAATGCTCGTCCTTTATTATAAATTCGGGATTAATTCGCTGCCCGATTCATGGGCGGTGGAGAGCACGAGAAAGGTTCATGAGAATGCTGCATTCCTTTTAAAGCATGCTGAAGGGCCGAACAGGTGGGCTGCCATTTTCTCAATAGCCGGGGCTGCGTTTATGACCCTCCTGGTAGTCGGTTACCAGATGTTTATCTGGTGGCCGCTCCATCCGATAGGGTATCTGACCGCATACAGCTCCGCCATGCAGATCCTGTGGTTCGGTTTTTTCGTCGGATGGTCGTGCAACGCCCTCGTCCTGCGATACGGCGGAGTGAGCTTTTATCACGAAGTGAAGAATCTTTTTATCGGGTTGGTTACGGGGGATATGCTGATGGCCCTCGTTTGGCTGGCGGTGGGCACTTTCGCCCCCTATAGCTATCATGTTCTGCCCCTTTAGCCGGTTTTGGCGCTGACGTGTACGAAGACAAAGAACTCCAGGAATATCGCGATCTGCTCAAGCCCCCTGAGAAATTCGAAGAGGGCTTCGGGTGGAAATCTATCATTGGAGCACTCTTCATCGGGTTTCTGATGATGCCGGGCTCGATGTATCTGAGCCTGGTGATCGGAACCGGAATCGGGCCTGCGGCCCGTTGGGTGACGATCATTCTTTTTGCCGAAATTGCCAAGAGGGCTTTTGTCCGCCTCAGGCAGCAGGAAATTTTCGTTCTCTATTACATGGCGGGGGCTGCGCTTGCATCACCATTTTCCGGCCTGCTCTGGAACCAGTATCTCGTGCAGTCCGACGCGGCGCAGATGCTTGGCCTGACTAACCTGATTCCCAGTTGGGTTGCTCCCCAACCCGGTTCGGAGTCCTTCGCATCGAGAACTTTTTTCCATCGCGACTGGCTGATCCCCATTCTTCTGATGGCCGGGTTTGAAATCATATCCGCCGTGGACCATTTCGGTCTCGGCTACGCTCTCTACAGGCTTACTTCCGATGTCGAAAAACTCCCGTTTCCAATGGCGCCGGTGGGTGCTTTGGGAAATATGGCCCTTGCCGAATCCACCGAACGCAAGGAAATCGGCTGGAAATGGAAGGTTTTTTCCATTGGCGCGATGATGGGCCTCTGCTTCGGGGTTGTTTATATTCTTGTTCCGAGTGTTTCCGGATTGGTACTGTCCGAACCTATTCGAATCCTCCCGATTCCGTGGTTGGATCTTACCCGTGTCACAGAGAACATTTTTCCTGCCGTTGCCACTGGAATTCAACTGGATCTGGGGCTTGTTTTTCTTGGCATGGTCCTTCCTTTCTGGGCAGTAATGGGTGGAGCGATCGCCTTTGTAGTGACACTTTTTGCCAATCCGGTGTTGTATGATCACGGCATTCTGCATCGCTGGCACAAAGGCATGGGGACGGTCGATACGATATTCGCCAACAACTTCGATTTTTATATGAGCTTCAGTATAGGCCTGGGTTTGGCAGTTGCGCTGGTAGGAATCTTTCACGTTTTCTCCAGCTTCCGAGGCGTGAAAGTCGGAAAAATGAAGGACCGGCTGCTCACGATGCTGACTCCGCCTGCCGGCCGGGGTGATTTCAGCGTATTGATTGCCTTGGGGATTTACGTAGCCTCCACAACAGCCTACATTGTTCTTTCGACCTGGCTCGTTCCTGGATTTCCCTGGATTTTTCTGGTGGCTTACGGTTTCATTTATACCCCCATTATCTCATTTGTGTCTGCAAGGCTCGAGGGCATAGCCGGCCAGTTCATAAATCTCCCTATGGTCAGGGAGTCCGGCTTTATCGCGGCATCGAAGTTTTTCGGCTACTCCGGACTTGGTATCTGGTACGCCCCGATTCCTATCCACAATTACGGCAAGGCAACGTCTCGGTGGCGGGAAATCGAGCTTACCGGAACCAGTTTCAGGAGCATCATAAAAGCCGAAATCCTTATGGTTCCAATCGTGCTCGCGGCAAGTCTTATTTTTTCACAGTACATATGGCGGCTTGCGCCTCTTCCCTCGGGCATGTACCCTTATGCGCAGGAGCTTTGGCATCTCCAGGCGATGAACTCTTTGCTGATGCAAAGCGCTACTCTTGAAGGCAATTCCCCGTTTTACCAGGCCCTGAATTTTTCCTATGTGGCGTGGGGTGGCCTTATAGGGCTGGGCTCTTACCTAGTATTGAGCGCCCTCCATTTGCCGATCATGCTCATTTACGGAGTGGTGCGGGGCCTTGGGCAGACCACTCCGCACGGGATTTTCCTCGAAATAGTCGGCGCACTTGTCGGACGCTACATCTTTCTCAAAAAGTATGGACTTGCCTGGCGGCAATATGCCCCTGTCCTGCTGGCGGGATTTTCCTGCGGGATGGGTTTGACCGGCATGATAGCAATGGCTATTACACTGATTATTCGCTCGCTTAGGAGCATGCCGTATTGATTTGGCTTAACTTGTGTCTGTGGCCGCTTTGATCATGAACTCGCCGCATAAAGCCCTCCTGATCTTTTTGAGATATCCCGAACCAGGCATGGTTAAAAGACGGCTTTCGGAAACGGTGGGACCTCAAAGAGCCGCTGAAGCCTATGAGAAACTGATCCGGAGGACACTGGGGGTCGCTTGCGATTTCAAGCGCAAGGCGCCTGAAGTTCGCATAGTTCTTTACTACACGCCCGCAGATAGTGCCGAGTCATTGAGAAATAAATTCCGAGGTCCCTGGGAGTTCTGTCCTCAGCAGGGAGAGCACCTCGGCGCGAGGATGGAAAACGCGCTTCGGTCCGCATTCGCAGATGGCGCCGCTAAGGCTGTTCTCATCGGGACCGATCTTGCGGACATTGAAGCAACAGATATAGAGTGGTCGTTTCGCAATACGGGAGAAAGAGTTGTCGTGCTCGGTCCGGCGTCCGACGGTGGGTTCTATCTGATTGGGACCGAACGCCCCGTTGAGGCTCCTTTCCGTTTTACAACCTGGGGAACCGGCGAAGTCTTTTCCAGGACTGCACGAGAGCTCGAAGCCCTCGGGTTTCGCATCCGTCCGGCCCCTGAGAGACACGATGTCGACCGCAAACCCGATCTGGATCGGATGGAGCGCGATTTGCTGTTCGCCCGGCCGATCTCTGTAATCATCCCCACTTTGACCGAAGCCCCCAAACTCTCGCCTCTTTTGAGATATCTGCAAAATTCGATCTGGCCCGGAGATGAGATAATTGTTGTGCAGGGTTGCTCCTCGGAAAAGATCTCCGTCCGCAGGATATCGCCATCTCTCACTTTTGCGTGCGCCCGCAGAGGACGTGGAATCCAACAAAACGCCGGAGCGATGCTTGCCGGGGGGAAAATCCTCTTTTTCCTCCATGACGATACTGTACCCCCGCCGGAATTTCCCTACCTGATCCGCATGGCTTGCCTGAAGAACCTGTCAACGGTCGGCTGCTTCAAGCTGCGCTTTTTACCGTCGAACCGGGCGCTGGGACTGATCGCGGCATGGGCCAATCTGAGGACTGCCCTGTTCAAGCTCCCATACGGTGATCAAGGTCTTTTTTGTGAAAAGGAGGTTTTTGAAAAGGTGGGCGGTTTCGGACGCAGCTACCTGATGGAAGACGTAGATCTGGTACGCAAACTCCGGAAAATAGGCAGGGGGACCGTTTCGATTCTCCCGGCGTTTGTCTATTCCTCTCCCGACAGATACCTTCGCAAAGGGATTTTAAGAGCTTCGCTTCAAAACCATCGGACCTTTCTACTCGCCGCGCTCGGCCGGGATGAACGGATTCTGTGCCGAAGTTATTACGACCTGTAAGCCGGAGACGATGGCCCGTTTGGCCGATAGAAGCAAACGGATTTTCCTGCCTTAAATCTTTTTCAGCAGTCACCGAACCATTCGCAAAAAGTAAGAATGATTATCTTTTTTAATCATTAATTGTGGAGTAGCCGACTGCGCTTTTAAACGAGGAGTACTTATGAATGTCCGTTCGTTTTCTGTATTTTTGTTTGCAGTCTCATATGCCGTCATCGGGTTTGGAACCGGTGCGGCATTAGCCGGCGGCAATATCGGGAATCACGCATCCAATGAGACTTGGACATTTCGGGTGATAACCGAAAACGAGCTCGAAAGGGTGTCTCAAAAGGACAGGGACCTTAGCCCCAGTGTCAGCCGGAGAATACTTGCGAAATTGAATGCCCGGGATTTCGATTATATAGCCCAGGACATTCAAGATGGGATACCAATGAAAGTACCAAACGATTTCGCCTCATTCAAAACCTGGACACCGCTGGAGAAATTCATCCCGGATGTTGCCGATCTGCCCCGATTCATACTGATTGTCAAAGATTTACCCTACATCGGCTGGTACCAAAAGGGCAGGCTTGTTGGGGATACATATATCTGCGTAGGGAAAGTGGACGGTGCGACCAGGGAGGGCCTCTATACCGTAAAGGAAAAGGATATAGACCACGTATCCAGGAGCTACCCGAATGCGTGGGGGCAACCTGCGCCGATGCCGTGGGCGTTGAGGGTCTACGAGACTGTCTGGATACACGCCGGGGACATCGTTAGAGGACATTGCTCGCACGGGTGCATCAACCTGCCGATCTTTCCGGCAATGAAACTATTCGAGTGGGCGGCTCCCGGGACACCGGTTCTGATCGTAAGGTCGCTGGAAGGCGTACCGTCGGTTTTAGCGCAAAACCGCTCCAACTGTACTCTGCACGCATTGGCGTGCAGTACTGCGGGCAAAGCTGCCGCCGGGGGCTGAAGGTGCAGAGCCGTTTAAATCCGGGCTATGACAGCCGTTATGTTGTCCTTGCCCCCGGCTTCCAGGCATATGGAAACCATCTCCTTCAGTTTATCCCTTAAGGGGATCTGAGCGGACAGAATAGCCGCGATTTGCTCATCTGCCATGAGGTCATGGAGTCCGTCAGAGGAAAGCAGGACTAAATCTCCCTCCCACAGATCGAATGTGCCTGAGTCCGGTTCATGCTGCTCGCCGCAACCCAGGCACCTTGTCAGAACGTTGCCGTAAGGATGAAACCGGGCCTGTTCTCTGGTGATCTCACCCTTCTTGAGAAGCATGCCTGGAATCGTGTGGTCCTCAGTTATCCGGGTGAGCGATCCTTCGTGGAGATGATATATCCGGGTATCCCCGACATGAGCCCAGAACGCCGATCTGCCGTCAAGAAACAGGGCAGTAAACGTCGTACCCATTCCCATGAGGGAGCGGTCCAGGCGAGAGCGCTCCAGGATGGTCCTCTGAGCTTGCTCTATGCGATTGACAATCCCGGCGATAATATCAGGGGCGCCGGGGTTAAGCTCCCGCAGGCATTCCACGGCGATCTGAGCAGCGACTTCACCGGCCGCGTGTCCGCCCATTCCGTCAGCGATGGCCAGCAGGGCGTGGTCGTTGTCCAGCGCCTTGACCAGGTATCGGTCCTCGTTATTCGTTCTGTGTAACCCTGGGTGTGTAACCGGCTCGATTTGCATTTTTTAAGCTTTCCGAGAAGGTGGCCTCCTTCAAAATCACCAGATCACTTACAATGTGAGCCTAACGCTTCGATGATAGTTTCTTTTAAGGTCTTGGGCAATAACTTCCGGGGTTATTTCAATTTGCCCGCAGTGAGCGTTCTGATGTCTTAATTGCCAAAAAACCGTTTGCCTTTGACCGGCAAGCTACCTATTCTCAAGGCGGTTTTCTGGCGCAGAGATCGGACCTATGTCATGGGATCACGTAAATGAAGGTAGTCATCAACAGCATCATTCCCGTATGCATGGTAATTCTGCTCGGGCAGGCGCTGAAGCGGTTTAACCTTGCCAACAGGGATTTTTTCAGCGTTTCAGACAGGCTTATCTACTATATCTTCTTTCCCGTGATGCTTTTCTGGAAGACGGGAATTCCCGACCCATCCGGCGTGCTTGACTGGAGGCTGGGTGTAGCAGTTATTGCGGCAACATTGTGCGCCGGCATCCTGAGCATTATTTACATAAAACTTGCCAAGACGCCCGATTTCGCCGTCGGCTCATTTTCCCAATGCTGTTATCGATTCAATACCTATGTTGGAATGGCTGTAATTCTGAGCGTTTTCAGCGAGGAAGGCGTCAGGCGATTCGGGGTTATTCTCGTCTTTGCAATTCCATTCATAAACGTCATGGCTGTCTCAACATTGATCTGGTTCTCGGGCAAGCCGTTCAAAAAAGGAGAGAAATTATATCTCATCACCAAAGAATTGCTCTCCAATCCCCTGATTCTTGCCTGTGTTCTGGGTTTCCTTTATTCGAGGCTTCTGATTCCTTTCCCCGTTTTCATTGAAAATTCGTTCAAGCTCGTCTCCTCATTGAGTTTGCCAATGGCTCTTCTGTCGATTGGGTATTCTCTGGAGACCACGAAGTTAAAGAATTATTTCAGCCTGGCAATGGCATCTGCGGTCGCCAAGCTGATCGTCCTGCCGCTGCTGGGATACTTTATCATGACCGCATTCGGGGTTAGCGGGCTCTCGCTCAAGGTTGGAATGGTTTATTTCACCCTGCCAGCCGCGACATCGATCTATATTCTTTCATCCCAACTGAACAGCGACATCGATCTGGCCTCAGCCGGGATTGTTCTGTCGACATTGTTGTCTTTTTGGTCTTTGAGCGCGGCCCTTCTGCTTTTCGGCAACTAAAGCCGAGGTTACTGACGGTACAACGGTTTGTACTTAGGCCTCTGTACGTCCTTTTCTTCTCCTTTTCTCACCCATTGTTCGTCCTGGCCATCCGTAAAGACGTCTCCCTTAACGTGCCCGTCGGATTTTCCACCATCATCGAGTTTAAGCGTGACAGTGTCCCCATTGAGTGCAAATGAGCCGGAAAATTCGACAAAGGGATTGTCGAGATCGGGCGGTTTTTTCCTTTGCTTGAGAACGAAGGTCCCGTCAGGACGGAGCGTAAGGAATTGGGTGTTGTCACGCTGGCTGAAGTATGTCCCGCTCACGGGGGCCAGATCTACAGCGCTGCTTAGAGCTGGAAAGCAAATCAGAAGCGCCAGGGCAAAAACGATATACCTCATGTGTAACCCTCCATAGAATCTATTTAGAGCGGGAGCAAATTATCGCTGACGGACCGGTATGTCAATCCGGTTCCGAGAAGCCCAACAATTTCTGAACGATAGAAGGTTATATTTACGGACAACCCCTTAATCCAAGTCCTCCACGACAGGGTCAAGGGCCGGCTCCGAAAAACTCGCCCTGTTGTGTTCGAGAAACCATGAATAGAGCTGCGGATTGCTGTACGTCTCCGTCCAGGAATCATGCTCGGCTTCCGGATAGATCGTAAAAGCGACGTTTCCACCGCATAGTCTCAGGGCAAGAACCATGCTCTGGGTTTCGGATATTGGAACGATCCTGTCCCTGGCCCCGTGGAAAGTCCAAACCGGGATGTCTCTCAGCTTGCAGACCTCATGTGGATTGCCCCGGCCGCAGATGGGGGCGATTGCCGCAAACCTTTCCGGCTCCTTTGCCGCCCACTGCCATGCTGCGGCAGCCCCTGTGCCGATGCCTGTAAGATAGATTCTATTGTCGTCGATTCTGTATTGCTCAGCCACACGGTCGAGCAGAACGCTCAAGAGTTCAGTGGACCAACCATCCTGCGGAGGGCACTGCGGTGAAACGACCAGGAATGGGAAATCATCGCTGCGCTCAAGCAGCTTTGGAAGCCCATGCGCTTTAAGGATCTCCAGATAGTCGCCCTGGCCGCCTACGCCATGCAGGTAAAAAATGACAGGCCATTTATGTCTTGCTTTGTATTCTTTAGGCAGATAGATCAAATGATCGTATGTTTCTTCGGGGTGTATTGCGTTCAACATTGCATCTTCCTCATATCAGCATCTACTTAACCTTGCCCTCGATTCTTCGATTCGAAAGCCCCGCCGTGTTCTCGAAATAATTCTTCTTAAAATATAAACATTTCGATCTTGGGTCACTCCATCCGGGAATTATTTTCGATGGGCGCTTGAATGGGTGAAGGTGGAGAATTAGATTTGCGATTAGCGCCGGCGGGTGGTTTTACCTGCGCGCTTAAGTCCGCACGCCCATACGAATCGTCTCACCCGGGGCGAACAGCACGCTTTATTTATGTCACGATCTACTCACGTTCAACGAAATAAAGGAGGAAGATTCATGAACCAGCAATTCAGAATGGCGAAGCAGATGATCGATATGCAAAAGGCTTCCGTCGATGGCACGATTAACGGCATGATAATGATGTGGGAGCAAACGGCCATGCTTCTCGAAGGGGCTGTCTGGATGCCGGAGGAGGGAAGGAAAGCCTTCAGGCAGTGGGTGGATATGAACAAGAAAGCGTGTGAAGACTTAAAAACCGTCATATCCGGCGGCTATTCCAACATGGAAACGTTTTTCACAAAAACGGCCCAGGAATAATAGGAAACCGCCAGGAGACTTAGGGTTTGTCCGTTAATAAGCCTGTCAGGGATTGCGCCGGATTTTGAGACTGATTTGCTCGCGAAGATTGTGCAAATCCGCTTGCGTAGCCGGATTGCCTTGATGATTTGCGATTGAGGATCGGCCGAAAGCCCGATGTTTGCGCTAAGCTTTTATTTACGGACAAGCCTTTAGTCACGGGCTGTGTGACACAGCCTGCGGGTACTCCGGCCTGTTTCCCCGAGGTCTCTGAAAATCCGGCGGTAGAGGATTATCCTGAGGTCTCTCAGCCGTTTGGAAAAAGCGCAACCCCTCACTCCATGGCGCTGCCGAAGCGCTGGATCTAAAACGACTGACGTTTCGGCGACACCATGATGACAACCCCCTCCTGCGCTCAGGTCACAGCAGCGTAATTATGGATTTCGAAACCTTTCTCCCCTTATACCATCTGATTTTGTTACAATGTTATGTGGGCATGCGCTCATAACCCATACGAAGTCGAAAATGGCCCGCTCGAAATGTTGGCGCGAGTTCGTTTCGAGCCGGGCTGCATGATCTTTCAAGCCCGTCAGAGTATCCGTTTCATCGCTTGGGGAGGTCGTTTTGTCTTTGGATGAGATTGAAGGATTTGACTCTTTTACTGACTCTAGAATTATAAGGAGATGAAGCATGAGAATTTGTTTTCCCGTTGAAACGCTGCAGGGGCTGGACAGCAAGGTTTATGAACATTTCGGGTCAGCCCCCGGCTTTGTCATTGTGGATACGGATGTAAATACAGTTGAAGAGATCGACAACGGTGATATGCAACATGCTCACGGTATGTGCCAACCCATGAAGGCGCTGGGCGGGCGCTCGGTTGACGCGATTGCGGTCGGCGGCATCGGGATGGGGGCTTTGTCAAAACTGCAGGGCCAGGGCATCAGAGTATTTCATGCGACAATTGATTCCGTAGGACAAAATGTCCGGTTATTCCTGGAAAAAACCCTGCCGGAGTTCGACGCGAGACTGACCTGTGCAGGACACACCGGCGGCGGATGTGCTCATTAAGTCTGAGACTCCTGTGTGCTACAAGAACCAGTAACTCATGTCCCGCAGGGACACCCGGAACCAAAAAAACACCGTAGGGCGGGCTAGGCGGAGCGCAGCCCACCAAGACTTTGCGGAACAAAAAGCAGGAAGCCAAGAGCAAAGGATGCAAAGCTTGCAGAGTGGTTTGCGGAGCTAATTTCATCCCGTACTTGACCTCTTGAGAGAAAGGCCAACGATGAAAAAGCCGGTCGGAAATCCATCCGAACCGGCTTTTCAATATTATCTTCCGCAGGGTGAGTGACCGGACTTGAACCGGCAGCCTCTGGGGCCACAACCCAGTGCTCTAACCAATTGAGCTACACCCACCAGAATTATTGAATCTCACTACATACCACCAAGGCGTAAAGAAATCAAGCAACTGAGAACATCCGATCCGACCGCGTCAAACTCGTAAGATCTGCCGGGATCTTCAGGCGGCTTATATGGATGTTCATTACATTTGGCATATTGATTCGACTTATCGCTTGCTATAGACTGAAAATGTCCGGTCATCTCACAGCTTAGGGAAGGAATATGCATGGGAGCAAAAGAAGATATCTTCGGGGTAGCCAGGGCCTTTATGCGGAGCAGGATAATCCTTACTGCCGCTGAACTGGACCTTTTTTCAATTATCCAGGACTCCTTCACGAGCGTGGATAAGATTGCCGAAAGATGCGGTTTCGAGCGAAGAGCGCTCGCGCGGGTTCTTGATTGCCTTGTTATGTTTGGACTTCTCGACAAGAAAGGCGATGTATATTCGCTAACCGGGGAGGGCGCCATATTTTCATCGAAACATTCCGCATCCGAGCTTCCAATGTTGCTGCACATGAACCGTCTCTGGGACAACTGGAGCGATTTGACCGAAATCGTCAAAAAAGGCGCCGGCTCTAAGCAGAAACCGCCAGCGCCCATGGACATGGCTGATAGGCGGGCTTTTATCGGAGCGATGCACGTGATCGGCAGAACTCTATCGGAGGATATAGCCGCTTCGCTCGATCTGAGCGGGTACCTGAAGCTGCTCGATATTGGCGGAGGATCGGGGACTTACACGATCGCTTTTCTTAAGCGCAACCCTCAGTTGAAGGCAATTCTGTTTGACTTGAAAGAGGTAATTCCACTGGCCAGGGAGCGGATTTCGTCTGATGGCCTGCTGACGCGCGTAGATCTGATCGCAGGGGATTTCTATCATGATGATCTGCCCG
This sequence comes from uncultured delta proteobacterium, assembly GCA_963741035.1. Taxonomy (GTDB): domain Bacteria; phylum Desulfobacterota; class Syntrophobacteria; order Syntrophobacterales; family Syntrophobacteraceae; genus SbD1. The sequence goes on along the minus strand of CAVUGX010000047.1, from coordinate 59,390 downwards.
GCGGATGCGATCTGGCGCTTCTTTCTGCGATAATTCATCAGAACAGCCCTGAACAGAACCTGGAACTCTACCGGCGGGCTTTTCGGGCACTTGATCCCGGCGGTATGCTCCTTATTCGCGACCACATAATGGATGAATCGCGAACCCGGCCTCCGGAAGGGACATTGTTCGCGATAAACATGTTGGTAAATACCACGGGCGGGGACACCTACACCTTTCAGGAAGTGGAGCAAGGCTTGAAGCAAGCCGGGTTCACCAATGTCAGGCTCCTTCGATCCGGTGAGAGAATGGACTGCGTCGTTGGTGCATTAAAGCCGCAATAAACCAAGATGCTGCACTGCTCTACGGTTGTCTTGGAGAGTGCCTTGTTCGGACACAGATTATTGTTGACAGAAAGGCACATTTGCGAGAATAATCACGTGCGTTGAATCACAAACTTAAAAAATGAATGCAGATGCTCCACAGCAGTGGCTTCCATGCGTGTTCATTTTCTTGCTCGATCGCCTCCGGCTGATTCTCGTTTTCGACTTGTGTTACCGCTACTGTTCAATCCTGCTGACTTGCTGCCTTTTTTTATTTCCATTTATTTATTGGTTTTTTTCGATTTTTTGCAGCCCTTGCCAAGACGGTACCGTGGTTTCCGTATGGGCGAGGGCTCTTTACGCCTGAAGAGGCACTTTAGGAAGCGTGGATAGAATGTCAAACACATGTGATGAGTGTGGCCGCCCCGAAGAGGAATTCGAATTCTGCGAGTTCCGCTGCATGCAGCAGAGTTGCCAGGTATGCACTTTCCTTCTGCAATTGTATGGCACCGGATGCGGAAACGTTCGCGTATATTACTTATGTCGTGACTGCTACAACGAACGGATGAAGAGAGGATTTGTCGAAGCCTAGCAAGGAGGTGATTCTTTCAGGGACTATCGTTTGACTGTACTCTAAATTTCCAATTCAATGACAAACGGAGGAGAAAAATGGCAGTTAACAAGCTAATGTCGCTCAAGGAAGCTGTATCCAAATACATCAACGATGGCGATACTATCTATTATGGCGGATTCCAGATCATGGTTCCCATGGCCATCACCCATGAATTAATCAGGCAAAAGAAGAGAAACCTGACCACCGTAGAGTCCTCGACCGACGTTGGCGGTCTTGACCTTCTGGTTGGCGGAGGCTGCGTGAAGGAGATTCATTCCGCCTGGATCATGAATTGGTACGTAAAGGCAGTCTATGCAGTACGCCGGGCTTTCCAGGGAAAGACGGTCAAAAGGTTCGACGTTTCAAATTTTGGCGCCACCAGCGCGCTGATGGCCGGTTTCCTTGGTGTGCCTTTCCTGCCGGTACACGGGAATATCGGCTCCGATATGCTCAAGTACAATCCGACCGACCTTACGGTTGTAAAAGACCCGTTCACTGGCAAGGATATCACCGCTGTGCGCGCGTGGCGCGCTGATGTGGCGGTTATTCACGCTCAGGTCGCCGACAATCTGGGGAATGTAATGAGTTGGGGTACCCGCGGCGTTACGGATGAATTCGGCGCTATGGGCGCCAAGCGCGGGGTCATAGTCACGGCGGAAGAAATTGTCGAACCGGAAGTGATCCGATCCGATCCGGACCGAACGGTTGTTCCCTATTTCAAGACGCTCGCAGTCGTACATTGCCCGTGGGGCGCTCATCCCTCGGCATGCCGCGGCTACTACGGCCTGGATATCCGCTTCAGTCAGTACCAGGGCAAGTACGAAAGAAACGCGGAGCTTCTCCCCAAGTTCCTGGATGAGTGGGTATATGGCTGTGCAGACCGAGAGGCCTACATAGAGAAATATATCCGGAAATTCGGCCGGGAAGGACTCGACCGGCTCAAGCCTAAGCTCGGATACAAGCCTAAATTCCAGGTTGATTATGGCTTTCATGATCCGGGTGTCTGGAAGGGCGTACCCCAGTTCACAGACGAATATATCAAGGCTTAGGCCTGGCCGTAAGATCGCAAAGGAGAAGACACAATGCATGCCACTAATTACAAGTTGACTGAACTTATGGTCGTAAGATGCGCGAAAGAGATCAACGATAATGAGGTAGTGTTTGCCGGCGTCGGCCTGCCCCTGGTTGTAGTAAGTTTTGCAATGGCCACTCACGCCCCAAACATGATTCTTTTCACCGAGGGCGGGTCCATTCGAGCGACGGCTCCTCCGGGACTTGCCATCACGGTCGATGATCCTGCCCTTTTCTGCAATGGTGACGCCTCTTTTGGAATGCTTTCCACAATGGCGGCCCTTCAGAGAGGTGAAGTTGATGTCGGTTTCATAGGCGGCGCGCAGATCGACAAATATGGAAATATCAATTCCACGGGCGTAGGAGACTGGTCAAAGCCTGAGACCTTCACCTATTTCGCTGGAAGCGGCGGCGCAAACGACATGGCGACCTGCAGCAAACGCGTGCTCGCCATCATGCCTCAGGACCCCAAGAAGTTTGTCGAAACGGTCGACTACCTGACCACGCCGGGGTTTCTTGATGGACCCGGCGCCCGGGAGCGCCTCGGAATGATCGGCGGCGGTCCCACTGTCGTCGTCAGCACGATGGGTGTTTATGGGTTCGACAAAAAGACATGCGAAATGTATCTCGCCGAATACTACCCCGGGCAGTCGGTGGAAAAGCTCAAAGCCAACTGCTCCTTTAATCTGAAGGTTTCCCCTGATGTCCGAGAGACCACGCCGCCAACGGAAGAGGAAATAACTATTCTTCGCAACATCGACCCGACAGGGTTCTACCTTGGCTAGCACCTTCTGCTTTGAATGGCGGGACCGGCCGGTCCCGCCATTCGCATAACCGCATCCGGTCACTCCTCGCCTCCTCTCCCAAAATCGGTGTCGTTTTTTTTCCTTATGAGGGTTCAGAAAAAATCCGACTTCCCTTGTGATGAAGTGGATTGAAGAACGTGTTTCATCAGATCTCGTCGTACAGCCGTGATTCCCTTGCGGTTTGAACACATGGAGGCTCTTCGTAAAATGGGATTCTTTCTCGAAGATGAGGATAAGGATTATCGTTCGCTGAGAGAATATTCCAGGGTGGAGGCATATTTGCCTGTCAGGATTCGCCCGGTCCTGGAAGAAGAACGGCAGAACATGAGATCACGCATTGTGGTCGAATCCGCCCGGACAGAGCATCCGGAGTTGCCCCAACTGGAGGACGAGGTCCTGTCGGCTTGCTTGGAGATACTCAACTCCAAGCTCGACTCAATCATCAGGCTTCTTGCATTTCCTTCCAACGGCAACAAGGAACTCGATTTCGAGATGGTCAACATCAGCGCCGGGGGACTGAGCACTTCATCGAGTGAGGCGTATGCCGAGGGTGATCTTGTGGAGATTCGGCTGATGCTGCCAACCGCCCCTTATATGATGTTTTATGTCTATGGAAACATGGTCAAATGCGCGCCCGCATGCCAAAAGCATGAAGTTTGTATCGAGTTTACTGAAATTGACGATGATATCCGGGAGCAGATTGCAAAGTATGTTTTCCACAGGCAGCGGGAGATTCTCCGGAAAAAGAGGAGCCAAAGGCCTTAGATGTTCATATTCATAGGAATGGCAATAGTTATCGGCGCGGTCCTTGGCGGATATCTGATGGAGGAGGGCAATCTCAGTCTTCTGATCCAGCCTGCAGAGCTCATTATTATTTTTGGCGCCGCCTTGGGCGGTTTCGTCATCGCTTCACCCCTGAAGGTTATCAAAGCGGTCCAGGGCGGCATGATGCGCATGTTCACAAGCAGGATCTATGCCAGAGCCGACTACCTGGATGCGTTGGTCCTGCTGAGTGAGATATTTTACAAGATCAGAAAGGAAGGGCTCGTTTCCATCGAGGCGGATCTGGACGATCCTGAAAAAAGCGCAATTTTTAAAAAGTATCCGAAGTTTATCAAGAACCATCACGCTCTGGAGTTTCTCACCGACACCCTGCGCACTCTCACCATAACGGACATAGAAGCGCACGAACTGGGGTCTCTTCTCGACTACGAAATCGAGGCTCATTTCGAAGAAGCCCTCATACCCGCCAAGAGCATCGCCAATGTCGCGGACTCACTTCCCGGGCTGGGTATTGTGGCCGCGGTTCTTGGTGTCGTACTCACGATGAAAAAAATCAGCGAACCTCCCGAAGTGCTCGGCCACAGCATAGGCGCGGCTCTGGTCGGTACTTTCCTCGGCGTTCTCTTGTGCTACGGTTTTGTAGGACCGATGTCCCGCAACCTCGAGGCTGTAGCCAACGAGGACCGGGAGTTTTTGACCGTCGTCAAAGCAGCCTTGCTCGCCTTTGTTAATACCCCTTCTCCTCAGGTGGCCATTGAGTTTGCGAGAAGGGTTGTTCCGGGCGAGCTGAGGCCTTCATTTCTCGAACTCGAAACCCTGATTAAGAACTCCAGGAAAAAATAAAAATGGAAGACAGCCCCAAAAAAATCATCATAAAAAGAGTGAAAAAGGTCCATGGCGGAAGCCACGGCGGAAGCTGGAAGGTGGCTTACGCCGACTTTGTTACCGCCATGATGGCCTTCTTTCTGCTGATGTGGCTTCTGAACATGACCTCTCAGGAAAAAAGGGCCGTTATGGCCATGTATTTCAAACATTTCAGCCTGTTTGATAAGGGTGGAAAATCCTTTATGCAGGAGGGCGGGATTCGGCCCACCGGGCACAATCTCGGGGGAGAAGAGGTAATTGACGCTGGAGAGCATTCGAGCGGAATCACCAATGACGAGCTTGCGACAAAACTGATGACGGGGATCGATCAGAATGTGCAGATGGGAAAGGAACAGGTCTTAATAGCCATTACTGATGAGGGCATTCGGATTCAGATCGTGGACTCGAAGGAAAACCCTATCTTTCCCGTTGGAAGCGCTGAACTTACTGACCCGGCCAAACAAATGGTTCGCTCGATTGCATCCGTCCTCAAAAATTTCCCTAACGAAATTGCGGTGGAAGGGCATACGGATTCTTCACCGACGCGGAGCGAACAGGTTTCAAACTGGGAACTCTCTGTCGCTAGGGCCTCAACGGCAAGGCGTGAACTGGAAACTGGCGGCATCGAACCCAGCCGGATTTGCAGAGTTGTGGGTTTTGCCGACAGAGTGCCTCTTTTCACCACCTCGCCGGATGACCCGAGGAATCGCAGGATCAGCATACTTTTTGCCAAAAACAGAAAACTCAAACCTCCCGACCGGCTTCAATGGCTTATGAAGCCTTCCGAGTAGATTTATACAGGGTTGCGCTCAAGACCAGGCGGGGTAAACCCCGGCTCGTCGGCATTGTCGCGCGACTCATTCACAGGTGAAGGCTTTATGCCCTTCTTTCATCCCGCCATTTCATTGAAAAGCGCGGCGACCGAGCGAATTCCCCGATAAAAATCTTCAATACGGAATCGTTCGTTTGGAGAATGCGCGCCGTCGTCCGGACTCCCCCAGCCTAACAGGAGAATGTTCTCCTGCCCCAGGTGTTGCTTTATCAGGTTGACCACGGGAATGGACCCGCCTTCCCTTATAAATACCGGTTTTTTGCCGAACCCGGTCTCTATGGCTCTTTGGGCCGCGAGCATTGCAGGGGTGTCTCGTGACACGAGTACGGGGTCGGCCCCGTGAAGATTGGTTATTTTAACGCTGACCCCCGCCGGGCAGTTGGCGGTTACGAACTCGCTGAACAGACGGTCTATTTTCTCGGGAGTCTGGTTTGGTACGAGCCGCATGCTCACTTTTGCCCCTGCTTTGGCCGGAATTATCGTTTTTGCGCCTTCGCCGGAGAAACCGCCCCATAGTCCGTTGATATCAAGCGTGGGCCTTGCGGTCTTGCGCTCGAGCAAAGAGTACCCCGGCTCTCCGGAAAAGTCGGAAACTCCCAGATAGTCCTTAATGGACTGCAAGTCGATAGGAAGAGAGGCCATTTCCTCCCTTTCCCAATCCTCCACAGGCAGGACATCGGCATAGAAACCCGGAATGGCCACAGTTCCATCGGGATTCTTGAGTTTTTGGAGAATATCCGCCAGCGCCTGGGCGGGATTATGAAGCATGCCGCCGTATGAACCCGAGTGAAGATCGAATCGCGGCCCCTGCACATCCACCTGCATGTAGCTGAGACCTCGCAAGCCGTATGTGATCGCAGGAATCCCATGGGCAAACTGCGCACTGTCTGAAATGGCGACCGCGTCCGCGCGCAGTTCATCTTTTCGCTGCATCAGGAATTTTTCCAGGTTCGGGCTTCCGATCTCTTCCTCGCCTTCCGCAAGGATGATCAGATTGAGCGGCAGGTGCTGCCCTGTTCCAAGTATTGCCTCGATAGCCTTGATATAGGTGAGCAACTGGCCTTTATCATCGGTTGCGCCGCGTGCGTATATGTAGCCATCCCTGATATCGGGTGAAAAGGGAGAAGTTTTCCATTCATCGAGCGGGTCGGGCGGTTGGACGTCATAATGGCCGTAGACGAGCAGAACGGGCGCGCCGGGGACTTCAGGCGAACGCGCAAGAAGAACGGGATGGCGCTCGGTAGGATAAATTTTCCCGTTGAATCCGAATTTCTTTAACTGGTCGAGCACCCAATCGGCAGCGTCCACGACATCTTTCTCGTGCTCGCTCAGGGTGCTTACGCTGGGAATAGAAAGGAATTGCGCCAGTTCGCGCACAAAGCGTTCCCGGTTATTTTCGATAAATGAAAAGACTGGCTCGAGAAGCATATCCGTCTCCTTAGGTCATTTTTATTGGCGGCCTTGACAATTTCGCGTGCAAACACATTGTCTGACACTTGTGGTACAATGCGGCGCGGTAATTATCATTAACTGAAAAGCATTAATCGGAATCTTTTTACGCTCGAAAACAATATCGGGCTGCCTGTTTCCGATTAGGACCAAAGCAGATTCAAGCTTTCGTCGTGAATTTGTAAAATAGTACAGGAGAGCGCATCTCGCCAGATGGAAAACCGGATAAAGATATTTTCGCGCATTGAGGAGATTTCGGCTGACGACTGGAATTCCCTTGCCCTCCTTGCAGCTCCGATGATGGAGTATCAATACCTGCACGCTCTGGAGAAGTCCGGTTCAGTCTCGGCGGGCAGGGGGTACAGTCCGGTACACCTGGCACTCTATGATGGACCCGCGATCGTGGCGGTCGCTCCTTTTTATCAGCGGGACCGCGCCTGGGTGGAATTCGGCGACGGTGGACTGCTGGAGTTTCTGACCGAGCTTACAGGCTTGCCGTTCAGCTCAGGCATGGTGGGGACCATTCCCTATACGCCGGTGCCCGGCTACGATTTTCTGGTTGCCCCCGATCGGGATGCATCCGGGATTGCCGGCGTTCTGCTCGACAAAATCGATGAAATTTCAAACGAGCGTGGTCTGTCCACGACCCGCTTATATTTTGTCGATCCCGAATCCAGGCTTCACTCCCTGCTTGCCGAACACGGATATGTGCGGCTGCGCACCGGGCATCTGTTCTGGCTCAATCGGGGATACCGCAGTTTCGACGACTTCCTGCTCTCCTTCAAGTCCACCCGCAGGACAAAGATTAAACACGAGTGGCGCGCCATTCGGGAATATCCGATAGACCTTAGCATGGTTCAGGGCCCCAACGCCCCGGACTCGTTTTTCCAGGATCTCCATCTGCTCTACAGGCGCACCTGGACCAAACATATGGGTACAGGCATAAGGCCTTTTCTCAATGAATCCTTTTTCAGGCTTCTTGCCGATAACTTCCGCCACAGGTGCGGTTTCTCGGTAGCTCAGACTTCGGGAAAGCGCGTTGCCATGGCCCTTTTTTATAATAAGGCGGAAAAGCTTTACGGCAGATACTGGGGGACCTTTCGTGAGATACCGTTCCTGCATTTTGCGACCTGCTACTATTACCCCATAGCCTATGCCATCGAGAACGGAGTCCGCATGATCGACCCGGGTTTTGGAGGGGAGCATAAATCCCTGCGCGGCTTCGAGGACTCGCACGCATACCATTACATCAAGTTCTACGACGAACAGCAGCGCCGTATCGCATACTCGGTACTTGACCAGATGCACGGCCAACTCATTTCGAAGTAAAACAGATAGAAGTAAAGCAAATAAAAAAAGAAGATCTAGCGGAAGGAGGGGGAGCCAAAGAATAGGCAATGGCACGATTATCGAGCTATACGGTTACAATACTTTACATATAAATACCACGATAATTCCATCTAATGCTTCTAGATGGGAGCAACTGAATAGGGGATGACATGATTATATAGCTATACGGTTACATTACTTTACAGAAAAATAGCTCGATAATTCCATCTAATGCTTCTCAATGCTAAAATGTTCTCAGTCGTTTATCCTATTGTACAGTTTTTTGAACGGCCAACAGAAGATTTGTTTAATGGTCGCGCTTTAAAGTGCCGATAGGTCATGTTAAGAGCACGGCAACTAAAATCTTGTTATGGAGGACAGTCTATGAGCATTTCAGCAATTAATTCTGTAACGACCACTTCCGTGCCGACCCAATCCGCTTCGGCTGGGAATAGCTCTGCAGTTGAAGCTACGGAACTAGAGAATGGGGGCAGCACATCTTCAAGCTCCAGCACATCTTCAAGCTCCAGCACATCTTCAAGCTCCAGCAATTTACTACACATCTTCAAGCTCCAGCGACGTGGCTAGAATTAGAACGCTCGCAAGCGAGCATATGTCGGCCGCTCAAATCGCAACGGTATTAGGAAAATCTGTCTCCGCTGTCGAGCAGGAAGCCGCTAAGGCTGGGATAAGTCTCAGCGCCGGTTCAAGCGGCAGTTCATCTACCTCGGCAGCAGGCACTGCGACAAAAAACGCCTATGTTGCACTAGGCATAGGAACCAACATCAACGCAACCGCTTGAAGCCGAGCTGAGAGGCAGACCCACTGTGGGGCTCTGCCTCTTTCGCTCCCGCATCAGACAGAATTGGTCAACCCGAAGCGCCTGGGATTGCCGACAGGCTTCCCCCGGTTACCCTCCAGCTTACCTCATGAGAGTCTCCACAGCTCCTCCGGCCCATGGCACGTCCTGGAGGAGTTCCCTGGATTTGCATTGTGAGACAGTATTTCTTAACCATTCTTCGCTGTAACATCCAGTTACTGTTAGACAAGCTGGGCAATCCCTACTCTCGGCCTTTCGGTTTTCATTTCCGGGCAAGGCTCTGCGCCTCTGCGATTTGGGATACAGTCATTTTCCCGGCTAACGAACCTCTGCGCTTCTCAGCGCCTGTATGACCTTGAGTTGCCGACAGGTTAAACCACATATACGCCTCAACATTGTCGTGCGGGATGCAATGGCCGCTAAAGTACATATTCCCAAGGCTAAATGTCGCTCCAGCTACTCCCTGATCGACAGACTTGCAATACCACTTCAATGCCTCGCCATAATCCTGGGGTACCACAAGGCCAGCCTGGCACATCGCCCCTAGGCTAAACTGCCTGCCGGCATCTCCCTGGCCGGCCAAAGACTTGAACTCCTTAAATGCCGTTGCATAGTCACCTCTGTCATAAGCCGCTTTACCGTCATCGAAACCGGCATGAGCAAGGGAAAGCACCGACAGGGAAGAATCAGGATCAACAGAAAGGCAACCTTCTTCATGTTGCGCTCCAGGGGCTTCGGTAACTCTTCGGGAGCTTCGGTCAATTGACTTCGACATGCCTGCTGTCCGCATTCTCATCCACGGCCTGTACCCCGGTCTCAAGGGGGGCGAATTCAGCCCCAAAGTCATACTACTGGTAAAGAATACCAGCGAAACTAAAAGTATCTCCATTCAAAACCCAGAATTGGATTGCGGCTGCATACACTTTAGTCTTGAGACCAGGTAGTTTCTGCAATGAAATCACTAATGTGCCCTGTATAATAAGAGGAGGTGTAGCAACGGGAACTATTACACCGTTCAAGGTGTAACCCCCTGAGCTATCTCGGACAGCCGCGAAATCAATCGTAGCTGGTGGCGAATCGTAGACGATGGTCCCATAAAAAAGACCATTGCTTGTCCGGTTGACGGTGATGTTCGCGGGGAATGGTCCTCCCTCGGCGCCGAAAGCGTCCACAAAGAAAACGTCCCCCGTACCTGTGAAGGGGAAAGTTAATACTGGTTTTTTTGCTGTTGCAAGACTGGCTGTAAGAATCATCAAAAAGACAACGGCACTTACGGTAGTCAATATCTTCATTTGAATCTCCTGTACAGTTTATCTAGTTCGCGGTTGTTCGATACCTGTCTGGCGCCGCAAAGCATACTACTCGAAAAGAACACCAGCGAAACTCTGCCCAGCATTAGTAACAACAGGAGAACCCGAAGCAAAAGTAGCCAGAGTCCCGAATTCGATTGAGGCTGCAAACGCCTTAGCCTTGAGGCCAGGTACTTTTTGTAACGAAATCACGAATCCACCCTGTACGGGAACGGCAGTACCCTCAACTATACCGTTCAAACTGTAAGTCCCGTTAACGTCATGGACGGCAGAGAAATTAATCGTATTGGGACCATAGGCGATGGTCCCCCAGAAAAGACCACCTGTTTCATTAACGGTGATGGTCGCGGAGAGTGGTCCTCCCGTGTTGCCGCCATCGGTAATAGAGAAAAGGTCTCCCGTACCTGTGAAGGGGAAAGTTAATACTGGTTTTTTTGCTGTTGCAAGACTGGCTGTAAGAATCATCAAAAAGACAACGGCACTTACGGTAGTCAATATCTTCATTTGAGTCTCCTGTACAGTTTATCTAGTTGGCGGTTGTTCGATACCTGTCTGGCGCCGCAAAGCATACTAGTCGAAAAGAACACCAGCGAAACTCTCCCCGGCATTAGTAACAACAGGAGAACCCGAAGCAAAAGAAGCCAGAGTCCCGAATTCGATTGTGGCTGCAAACGCCTTAGCCTTGAGACCAGGTACTTTTTGTAACGAAATCACGAATGCGCCCTGCACGGGAACGGGAGTACCCTCAACTATACCGTTCAAACTGTAAGTCCCGTTAGCGTCATGAACAGCCGAGAAATTAATCCTAGTTGAACCATAGGCGATGGTCCCCCAGAAAAGACCACCTGTTTCATTAACGGTGATGGTCGCGGAGAGTGGTCCTCCCGTGTTGCCGCCATCGGTAATAGAGAAAAGGTCTCCCGTACCTGTGAAGGGGAAAGTTAATACTGGTTTTTTTGCTGTTGCAAGACCGGCTGTGAAAACCATCAAAAAGACAACGGCACCAATGGTAAGCAATTTCCTCATTGGAATCTCCTATGTAGCTTTTCTGGTTGGGGGGGTGTTCAATTACCTGCTTGGCGACGCAAAACTCCTAGCTCCGATGGTACTCATTCCTGCCAGGCTAATCATAGCTCTATCCGAAGTCAATAACATCCGGGGCCTTACCTGGACACGTCCTGGTGGAGTTCCCAGGATTTGCCTGGGTGGTTCTTGATTCTGGATGCGGCCTAGGGGGAACTTCTGAACGGTAAGATGTTCTCAGAGGTTCGTGATGCTGTCTGCATCCCTCCCTTGAGACCTGGGTACAAGCGGGGAGGGATGCAGACAGAAAGTCACACTATTGGGGAAGAGTACCAGCGAAGCTAGTACCGGTACCCAGAGTAGCGAATTGGAATGCGACTTCAAAGCCCTTATGCTTCACATACGTAATAATGAACTTGCCCGTTATAGTCGCGCTACCTCCTAGGGTCTGTACACCGTTTAGGGTGTAGACCCCTGAACTATCCTTGACAGCCGAGAAGCTAAACCCAAGTGCACCGGGGAAGATGGCCCCCCAGAAAAGACCATTGCTCGCCTCATAAATGTAGATACTGGTGAAGGAGGGGGCATCCTCCACGCCGGTATCGGTCACAGAGACAACTTCGCCCGTGAGGATGAAGAAAGGGAAAGTTGGTACTGGTGGTTTCTTTGCTGTTGCAAGACCAGTTGTAAAAATCATCAAAAAGACAACGGCACTAACGGTAATCAATATCTTCATTTGAATCTCCAGTCTAGTTTACAGTTGTTCGATACCTGTCCGGCGCGCCTCGAAACTCCTGGCCCCGATGGCACACATTTCTTGTGAGCTAATTCGGACTGTATCAGGAGTCAAAGCCTTGGGATAACTAGACGGTGAATGCAAAGGGTGACGTGCTGGTTGAGCAAGGGATGGCCATGCCGCGTGGGCGGGGTAAGCCATACCTGAACACGTCCTGAAGGAATTCCCTGGATTTGCGGTTGTTAGCCGGGGTGTTTTCGCGCCTGGAGGTGGCCCAGAGTGACAGTTCTGAATGGTAAGATGTTCTCAGAGGTTCGTCATGCTGTATGCATCCCCCTCCCATGGGGTACAGACGGGGAGGGGAATGAGGACCAAAAGTCATACTACTGGGAAAGAGTGCCAGCGACACTATAGCCGTAAGACGGAAATCCCCATTGGATTGCAAGTTCAAAGCCCGTCTTCTTCACGTACGTAATAGTGAACGTGCCCGTTATAGGGACGGTACTGCTATAAAAACCGTATAGGTTGTAGACCCCAGAACTATCCTTGGCAGCCGAAAATACAATCGGAATTCCATCCCAAGTGATGGTCCCATAGAAAAGACCATCTATTTCCTTAATAGTCATGTCCGTGGAGTATGGCCCAAACACGGAGCCGGTAGGGATCACATAGGAAGTGACTCCCGTGGCTGTGAAAGGGAAAGTTGGTACTGGTACTTTCTTTGCTGTTGCAAGACCAGTTGTAAGAATCATCAAAAAGACAACGGCACTTATGGTAGTCAATATCTTCATTTGAATCTCCAGTCTAGTTTACGGTTGTTCTGGCACCTCAAAACTCCTGTGCTCCTATGGCACACATTTCTAGTAAGCTAATTCGGGCTGTGTCGGAAGTCAATCAAGGCCGTCAAGGCACAGCTTCGGTTTCCGTATTAGGCGGGGAAGTCGATGGTGCATTGTAGTATTCAACCGGCCACTTGAACAAGTCCTGTGTGGATTTGCCATTGTTAGCCGGGGGGTGGGCGATCCAGGAAGGGTGGCTCTGGCAAACTAGTACCATGTAACACTTACAGTTTCGTATAAAGGCGCTTCAGCTTTATTCGCGCCTTGGCATTCGTGAACTGCCATTGAATCTTTGCTTGCCTGTTGTTCCGGTCGTTTTCCCACGCGGCGATATGGCCTCGCAATGTTTCCATATCGGGAATTCGACGGTCCAGGCTTTGTCCTTTTAACGCGCTTAGCTCTATCTCCGCCATGTTGAGCCAACTGCCGTGCTTAGGTGTGTAATGGATTTCCAGACGTTCTGCCAAGCGACGAACCTCTTTAGGTTTAAACGTCTCATAAAGAGAGGCAAGACTGTGCGTGTTCAGATTGTCCAGGACCAAGCGCACCCTCACTGCCTTTGGGTATCGTTTGACGAGCATGCCCTTGATCCACAATGCCCAGTCTTTCCTGGTTCTATGCTAGGCGGCCTCCACGTGGCGCTTGCCCGTCAATGGTTCTACTTCAAGGAAAATCTGGGCAACACCATTGCGGACGTATTCGGCGTCCATCCGTTTCGGCCTTCCCGGCGCGCAAGCTATCGCCTCGTGAACTTCCCCAATGAGTTGCTTGCAACTTTCGTCCATACAGACCTGCGGATAATCGGGGTCGTACGGCAAATGATAGACAGCGATGACATCTTCCATATTGGCTACGAACGCGGCACTCCCCTCCGGCGGGATTTTCCAATACTTCCTGAGGTGAGGCTTAAGTTCGTTTTTTTAAGTATGCGCTGTACCGTCATATGCGAAACGCTTTGGACCAGATGCAGTTCAACCGCTTTTTCAGCCAAAAGCCGTACGGTCCAACGCCGTCGCCCCTCCGGTGATTCTGAGCACGCCAAGGCGATCACTCGCGCCTCGAAAGCCCCATCAAAAATCACATCGCGCGATGGCTGTTCCGGTTGCCTGCGCTCCAACGCAGCAGCCAATCCATCTTCTACGAAGCGCTTCTTAAGGTGCTCGATAGTGCGAGGCGTGACCCCCATGGCCTCAGCCGTATCCGCTACAGTCCATGCAGGCCCCAGAGGGCCTGCATCGCAGAGGAGCAAAGCGCGTGCGAAAAGAAATCGTTTCGCACCGGTCTTGCCCGTTTTCGTCAGTGCTTCAAGCTCCAGGCGCTCTTGTTCCGTCAAGGTCACTCGATATCGTGGTGCCATGGCAAATCCCTCCTCCTGGAATTTGCCATGATTATACCGAATTGTACGAAAACAACAATGTTACGTGGTACTAGGGACACCTCAAAGGCTCATCCAGGGTGGCGGAACCGAGCGCGCAAACAGTCGTGTCAGGGGAACTTCCTTCGCAGCAGCTACGTCAGTTGCTTCTGCACAAACTCGACTACTCGCGCCTGCAATGAAGTAGTGAACTTGGTGTAAGTGAATGCTAAAGCTTCCCGTATCTCCTCTTTTGAGTAAAGATGTTCGCAATGCTCAAAGACGGTGATAACTTGTCCTTCAAGGTTGTTTTGCTTCACAATCTGATCCGCCCTCCATTGTGACATAAGCTTGCCAGCCGCAGATACTGCCGGTGTAGCCAGTAGAAGGAGGATTGCGAGTAAGAGTGTTCTGCAAATCGGTAGTCGCCTGCGGACGTTCTCAGGACTGTTAGCAGGATGTAAAGAGGGGCCGGATCAAACATAAAAAAAGAGAAGATCAAGCGGAAGGAGGGGGAGCCACCTGATCTTCTCTGGAGGAGGAAAGATGTTTACTTTCCAGCTTTAATGATAACCTCAGGATGCACCCGAATTGAAGCCCCCGAGAGAAAATTTTTGCAAAAACTTCAATTATTTCTAACCCCTACGTTCTCCTGCGCCGACTGCACACTGCGCCTCGGCCGAGCGGCTGAAACCCCCTCTCAGAAAACGTAGTAGCGCTGCCGCAACATTTCTATAAGCTCGACGTCAGGTTCAAAAGGAGCGGTCGGAGGGCGGGGCAGGGGGATTTTCAGATCGAAGAACGGCGTTTCCCCCACTTTCATATTGAATGCCTGCACCATCAGGTTTTCGAGGTTGACGGTATCGGCAATGTTATAGGCAAGAAGCGTTTCCAGCGCGTTTTTATTGCCGCTTTTCCTGTATTCGTTCCAGAGCAGGACCGCGAAATAGCCGTCAACGCCATCGAGTTCGGCCCTGTCCAGCCCCAGGCATTTCTCGCAGCCCTTCAACCCGCCCCGGTAGCCCAGGCTGCTCAAAAGATAGCGAAGATCGATGTGGACCTGGTCAACGGCTATCCCGAAATAACTCCTGATGAACGGAAGATCGAAACAAGCGCCGTTGTAAGTGATAAGGACTTTGTATTTTCGGAGGTCGCCGGCGAAGAGATCCAGGTTATCACCATAGACGTAGTAGGAGACTTTCCTGCCGTCATAGAGGGCTGCCGTCGTAATGTGGTCGTAAGGCCCGCCAAGGCCGGTGGTTTCAATATCGAGGTAGGCCGCGCATTCCCGAAAGTCTGCGAAAAGCCTCCAGAGGAGCTTTGGCGTCAAAGCGTCTGCAAAATATGCCGAGTCCCCGGCATCGAGCCGTTCGCGGGATACGTCGAGATGCGCGCGCAGGGCTTTGTATCTCCTCTGGCTGAAATGCGCCCGGCTCAATGCATATTCATCGGCGAAAGACCCCCATGAACGAATTCCCTCCCGCCAGAAGGAAAGTTCCGTCTTGAGGCCGATTCCGGGCAAATGAGCGAAAGTGTTTTGCAGCATCTCGATTCGGAGACTCCATGCTAAGGCCGGACGGCAGGGACCGGCAATTGATTCATTTTCCTCAGTCGCTTCGTCTCCCGAATATCCGGAGCAAAAGGAGGAACAGGTTTATAAAGTCCAGATAGAGCCGCAGGGCGCCGATTACCGCTCCTTTGCGCTCTTCTTCCGATCCGGCGAATCCGGCATAGGCCATTTCCTTTATTTTCTGCGCATCGTAGGCGGTCAGCCCGACAAAAATGGCTATACCCGCATAGGTTATGAGCCAATAGAAAGCAGGGCTGCTGAAAAAGAAATTGACGAATGAGGCGATGATTATCCCGATGAGGCCCATCATGAGAAAACCGCCCATCGAAGTCAGGTCGCGTTTGGTCGTGTACCCGTAAACGCTCATGGCGGCGAAAGTCCCGGCGGTTATGAAGAAAGTGCTCGCGATGGATGCTTTCGTATAAACTAGGAAAATGGTCGATAGCGTCAGGCCGTTTAAAAACGAATAGCCGAAAAACATCAACAGGGCGGTTGAAGACCGGACCTTGCCGATTGCGGCGCTTAGCGCGATCACCAGGCCGAGTTCGCCGACGATCAGCACTAACATGACACCCTGGCTCCGAAGGAGCGAGAAAACCAGTCCGCTGTTAACGGCATAAAGAGCCGTGATGGCGGTCACCGCCAATCCGAGGGCCATCCAGTTGTACACCCGGCGGATGAATTCGTTTTGGACAACTGCGCGTTCCCCCTGAAAAACTGTGCTTCTTTCCATTGCTATCCCCTTCCGGAATGATTTTATGAGTTCTTTATAACTTATATCATAACTTATTTCCTGTGCCCCGGTTTTGCAAATGATTTGACAAAGGCCTCGAAACACCGGAGTCCGCGATGAAAGACCCAGGCGAATACCGAAGTGAATTTCCCATTACGGATAATTACTCCTTTTTCAATAATGCAGCCATCTCAGCCCCTCCGTTGCGCGTGATAAAGGCCGTGAACGCCTTGATGCTCCAGTTCGGCAATGAAGGCTTCATCCGTTATCCGGACTGGATGAAAACGGTGGCGAAGACACGCTCGCTCTTTGCGCAGCTTATAAACGCGGACCCCTCGGAGATCTGCTTCACCTCCAACACCTCCGAGGCACTGAGCACAGTGGCCGGCGGAATTTCATGGAAGCCCGGCGACAAGATTATCGTGCCCGTGCCCGATTTTCCGTCTAATGTCTACCCCTGGGTGAATCTGGAGCGAGTCGGGGTAGAGATCTGCTTTCTTAACAGGAAAAACGAGGGCCGTTTCGGGGTTTCGGAAATCGAAGCCGTGCTTCGGCCTGGAACAAGGCTTGTCGCTGTGAGTTCGACGGATTTTACCACCGGCTTCCGGTGCGACCTGGAAGAAGTGGGGGATTTTTGCCGGCGAAAGGACCTCCTGCTCTGTGTCGATGCCATACAGACTCTGGGAGCGGTTCCTCTCGACGTGAAAGGCTGCGGCGTTCACTTTCTTGCCTGCGGCGGTCACAAATGGCTCTTGAGCACAATGGGAATCGGAGCCCTTTTTATCTCGAAGGAGGTGAATCATCTTCTTCGTCCAACCCGGGTCGGGTGGCGCAGTGTCGAAAATGAGGAGGACTTCTATAATCTACAACTAAAAGATCTCGATTCGAGATTGAAAACCGATGCCCGCCGATTCGAATCCGGGACCCTCAATCTTGCTGGAATTACGGCGTTGGGAGCATCCCTCGAAATGCTGCTGGAAATTGGGACCGAGTCCATATTCTCGAGGATATGCTGCCTGAACGACTTAATCTCATCCGGCCTCGAGAAGAGAAATCTCAAGCTTATCAGCTCGATGGAACCCCGTCACAGGTCAGGAATTCTGAGCTTCGTTCCCGGGGACGCGGCCGGTCTTTTTCGCCATCTTCTGAATCGGAAGGTGCTTTGCGCTCAAAGAGGAGACGCAGTCCGGCTCTCACCTCATTTTTATAACGACGCAAGCGACGTCGAAAGGCTCTTTGAGGCGCTGGACAGCTACTGAGTGGGTAACAAGCCCAAAAAGAAGGAGAAACGTTGAAAAGCTATCGAAAGGAGTTGTGGTTCAATGCCCCGACGCGCGTAGCCTTCATCAACATTACGCGACAAGTTGAAGAATGCCTTCGTGAAAGCGGCGTTCAGGAAGGGATCGTTCTTGTTAACGCAATGCACATCACTGCTTCCGTGTTCATTAACGACGACGAGCGCGGACTTCATGGCGACTATACGGCGTGGCTCGAAAAGCTCGCCCCGCACGAGCCCGTCAACCAGTACCGCCACAACGACAGCGGCGAAGACAATGCCGACGCCCATATGAAACGCCAGATTATGGGCCGTGAAGTAGTGGTTGCCATAACGGAGGGTAAACTTGACTTCGGCCCGTGGGAGCAGATCTTCTACGGAGAATTCGATGGACGCAGGCGCAAGCGGGTGCTCGTTAAAATAATCGGCGAGTGAGACTGGACTGTCCGATCCACGCAACTGCTCTATTCATACTTCATGGTAGACTTATGCCATCCCTGCGAAGCTGCCGATCCTGGACTGGACTAAGTATTTTGAACATAGATTTCAAATCGCAGTCTAAAAATGAAACTGAGTATTCGGTCACCCATCACAAGTGACGAATAGCTGGTATTTTCGTTGTTTAGAAAGGCGTGACAACTCTGCTTCCTGCCAATTTCGAAAGAATCCAGTTTGCGGCGATTTGGTAGACAAATGATTCGAAAATGGAGAAGATTTTAGCGTTCCATTCACTACTGTCCGGTTAATTTCCGAATAAATTCAACTGTTTCCCAGCACCAACCGCTTCATTAGGTTGCTTAAGGGCCTCGGAAACAAGCGATATGATTGGCTTTTTCTCGAATATGTTGACCTCCAGAATTTGTAACAAGGTGTAGAGGGAGCATTGGATACCGAGTCGTTTTTTCGCGATGGCAACGAGCAGGTAGATGCTTAACCCGACCCATATCTGGCTCTTCACTGCGTTCACGGAAGTGCCATAAAACGACTTGATCCGCAGGTGCTGCTTGATCCACTTGAAAAAAAGCTCCACTCCCCAGCGCTGTTTGTAAATGTCGGCAACCGTTCTTGCCGGGATGTCAAAATTGTTCGTGAGAAACACCAGACGTTTCTTTCGTCCTTTGTCAACATAACTGACTCGGCGCAACCGCTCCGGGTAAGCCTTTTGGGATTTCTGCGTCGCCAGGGCAGTCACCTGGTCGGCCCTGATTCCTGCTTCTTTATCTTTCGGCGAAGAGTAGAACCGCTTAAATTTCAAATTCTCTTTTGCCCGAAGGACGAAGAAGGCACCCTGTTTATGTATGGCGTACAACCGGGCGAAGTCGACATAGCCGCGATCCATCGTGTATATGGCGTCTTCACTGACCGGCATCTCATCGAGCATCCGGACATCGTGGATCTTGCCGGTTGTAACCGCAATGAACGTCGGAATTGAGCCTCGCAGGTCAATTAGGGTGTGCATTTTAACTGCCGCTTTCGTTCTGCGAAATTCGGCCCATGGAAACAGGGAGAGGCACAGATCGAGTGTTGTTGAATCGAAGGCGTACAGCGGCTGCTTCAACTCGATAGCAAGAGGATCACCCTGGTAAAGTCCTTGAGCGATGCCGATGAGCACGTGACCGAAGTCCTGGAAAATGCGGTAATCGCGCCGTTCATTCGCATCCGCAAGAGTCGTTCGGGAAACTGACCCGCGAAATCCGACATGGTAGAGTTTGTCCCGATGAGAATTCAGGCATGTTTCAATGTCCCGCAAGCTTTCGCGTCCCGTAACCTGGGCGTATGCAAGACAAAGGAACTGATCGAACGTGGTAAATGATTTGGCCCAATGCTCCCCTCGATATCGACGAACGCAAAGATTAAATTCATGCCGGGGGAGAAACTGAACCAATTGCCTGAAAACGTTTTTGCCGGAATTCATGGATACCCTCCCAAAGTACTGGAAAGGGTACCATCGGTCGAAATTCAAATCGAAAACGAAAAATTATGTCAAAGAACAATAAGAATCAATCAGTTACAGCTAAAGATCAAAATTTTACCGGACAGTAGTGCGTTCCATTCTCAAGGATGGGGAGAGCTGTCTTAATCTGGAAGTTATACTGCGTTACCAGTTGAGTCCCGGTAGCTGGATACCTCAACGAGGTTCATGTCAGGGTCCCTGAAATAGAAAGAAAGCATCGGCCCCATAGCGCCGACACGGGCAACTGGTCCTTCTATGATTTGGACTCCAAAACTCTTAACGTGTTCCATTGCTGGTCCTAGTTCTGCGTCCGTGACAAAGCACAGATCTGCAGAGCCTGGAACAGCCTTGTAAGCTCTGGGCTCGAATTCTTTCCCGACCTCGTGCAAGTTAATCTTTTGATTGCCAAAGCCGAGCGCAACCCTCCCATTATCGAACAGCAGTTTTTCCATTCCGAGCACGGCTTCATAAAACCATGTCGTATGGTCGGCACTTTTTACCGTAAGAACCAGGTGGTCGATTGCTCTTACTTTCATTTGAGCCCCACATCCGTATCGTAATTCGCGACACTGGATACAACATTAGAGTATGTCAACTCTTGTCCCTACTGCAAATAGCAAATCCCTGGCATTTACGGCTTTCGAGCCACTCCCGGGGTTTTTGCTTCTTGCCAACGGGAGAGCTGTACGTGGAATCTCTTTTCCAGCCGAACGTTCCGGTTCAGCGGCGGCGATACGCCGTCCGCTGCAACCGGTTGTTTGCTGACCGTTTTTCCGTCGCCCTGTCAGAAGCCCTCGAAGAGGTTTCTGCTACGATCAAGCCAGGTCGAAACGGTCAAGGTTCATGACTTTATTCCACACCGCTACAAAGTCGTGCAGGAACTTCTCCCGGGAGTCCTCACACCCGTAGACTTCCGCCAAGGCCCGGAGTTGGGAGTTCGAACCAAAGATCAGGTCGACACGGGTCCCGGTCCACTTGAGTGCGCCTGTTGCGCGATCACGACCCTCGAATACGCCATCGTCTTGCGCAGTTGCCTTCCACGTCGTGCTCATGTCGAGCAGATTCACGAAGAAGTCATTTGTGAGCGCCTCCGGCCGTTTGGTGAAGACGCCGTGCGCCGACCCTCCGAAGTTGGTATTCAGGACGCGCATGCCGCCCACGAGCACCGTCATTTCGGGTGCGGTCAGGGTCAGCAATTGCGCCTTGTCAACCAGCAACTCCTCGGCCGATACGGCATAGCGGGTTTTCAGGTAGTTGCGGAAGCCGTCCGCGGCCGGCTCGAGCACGGCAAAGGAGGCCGCATCGGTTTGTTCCTGCGAGGCGTCCATGCGCCCCGGCGTGAAGGGAACCGTCACCTCGTAACCGGCATTCTTCGCAGCCTGCTCGACGCCCGCGCAACCGGCCAGAACGATCAGGTCGGCCAGTGATACCTTCTTTCCGCCGGACTGGGCGCTGTTGAACGCGCTCTGGATGCCCTCCAGGGTCTTAAGCACCTTCGCCAACCGGTCAGGCTGGTTGACTTCCCAATCCTTCTGCGGCGCCAGACGGATGCGGGCGCCGTTGGCGCCGCCTCGCTTATCGGAGCCACGGAAGGTGGACGCCGACGCCCAGGCGGTCGAAACCAATTCCGACACGGACAGGCCGGAAGCCAGAACCTTGCCCTTGAAGGAGGCGATGTCCTGTGCATCAATGAGTTTGTGGTTGAGGGCAGGGAGGGGGTCTTGCCAGATGAGCTCTTCAGCCGGTACCTCCGGGCCGAGATAGCGTGCGCGCGGGCCCATGTCGCGGTGCGTTAGCTTGAACCACGCCCGGGCGAAAGCGTCCGCGAGCTGATCCGGATGTTCGTAGAATCGCCGTGAAATCTTTTCATATACAGGATCGAACCGCAAAGCGAGGTCCGTGGTCAGCATGGATGGAGCTATACGCTTTGACGGGTCGTGAGCATGCGGCACGGTGCCGGCGCCCGCGTCACCCTTCGGCTTCCACTGGTGCGCGCCGGCCGGACTCTTCGTCAGTTCCCATTCGAAGCTGAATAAGATCCGGAAGAAGTTGTTGCTCCACTTTGTGGGCGTGTTGGTCCAGGTGACTTCCAGACCGCTGCCGATCGTGTCGCCGCCCTTGCCCGCGCCAAAGCTGCTCCTCCAACCAAGACCCTGCTCCTCGATGCCGGCGGCTTCGGGCTCGGGCCCGACATGTTTTGCATCACCAGCGCCGTGGGTCTTGCCGAATGCGTGGCCGCCCGCGATGAGGGCCACCGTCTCCTCGTCGTTCATCGCCATGCGAGCGAAGACCTCGCGGATGTCCCGCGCCGCGGCGACCGGGTCCGGGTTGCCGTTCGGGCCTTCCGGGTTGACGTAAATCAGGCCCATCTGCACGGCAGCGAGAGGATTTTCGAGGTCCCGGTCGCCGGCGTAGCGCTTGTCACCCAGCCACTCGTGCTCGGAGCCCCAGTAGACGTCCTTTTCCGGTTCCCAGATGTCCTCGCGCCCGCCGCCGAAACCGAACGTCTTGAAACCCATCGATTCCAAGGCGACGTTGCCGGCGAGGATCATCAGGTCGGCCCAGGAGATTTTCCGGCCGTACTTCTGCTTGACCGGCCAGAGCAGTCGTCGCGCTTTGTCGAGGTTCACATTGTCGGGCCAACTGTTGAGGGGCGCAAGGCGTTGGCTGCCGTTGCCCGCGCCGCCGCGGCCGTCGCCGGTGCGGTAGGTGCCGGCGCTGTGCCACGCCATACGGATAAACAAAGGTCCGTAGTGGCCGAAGTCCGCCGGCCACCAGTCCTGCGACTTCGTCATCAGTTCACGGAGGTCCTTTTTTACGGCCGCCAAGTCGAGGCTTTTGAACTCCCTGGCGTAGTTGAAACCCTCGCCCATCGGATTGGACTTGGAGGAACGCTGGTGCAGGATATCGAGGTTCAACTGGTTCGGCCACCAGTCCCGGTTGGTCGTGCCTCTGCCCGTTACCGGGCGCTTGCCTTCTTCACTCATAATGTTGACTCCTTTCGTTGTATGAATTGTCGAACAGCGTTAGTAATAATAACACTGTTTCTCTGCCCATCTGGCTAACGTTCGGCGTCAGTGGCCGGCGAGCTGTTTGTGGGACAAAGAGCATGCCCCTGAAGTTGCGGCTCTTCCGTCCTCTCCTCGATCCGGCAACGTGTCCAGTCATATCTCACCCTTTCAACAAGATTCGGTCCAGGGCCGGACGAAGGACAGAAATACAAAGGCATGGAAATTCTTAAAAATAGTTGAAGACGGAAATCACTTTCAGTTTCGATCATCAAAGACTCTCTACCAACCCAACCGCAAGACGCAGAATGCACGCCTCTAGACGAACCGGCATTACCAGCCGCGAAGAACTCTCTAAGGTCTGTACTCATCTACCCTCCCTGACGTTCTCTTCGCGGACTCAAGCCGCCACTGGAGAGCTTATTGTCCTCCCCCTTCTGATCGGCCTTAACTTTGCACTCCGAGCAAAGTCCGTGGTATTCCATCCGATAGCTCTTGACTTCGAAACCAATCTTTTCATGGATTTCCTCTGGAGATATGTGCGACCCTGCTTCGAAATCCTGGATTTTTCCGCAGGATGTGCAGATAAGATTAATGTGAAAAGAAAGGTTGGCTTCGTAACGATTATCTTCCCTGAACGTCAACATCTTGATTAGGCCGTTACTCGTAAGGACCTGCAACGTGTTGTAAACCGTCGCCAAACTCAATCCAGGTTGAACCTTCTTCACCTCTTCAAGAATCTTGTAGGCACTGGGATGTTCAGACGTGGAGACTAAGTAGTCCACAATAGCTTTCCTTTGGCCGGTTATACGATACCCTGCCGCCCGAAGAGCCTGCTCCATTTCTTGTCTTTTTTGTACGGGCTCCAAGAAACCTCCTTTGTGGCCACGGATTGATTAGAATCATTCTAATTAGCATTGTCAAGGGAGGGAGTGGAGGAAACTGAGCAACACTCCCCTGAAAGCAGCCACGGTTGAGGATTTAGAGGGAGAGGCGAACTCCATTTTACATCGGCGGATGCCGAGCATATCACTTCCGCGGGATAGATGTTGAGCAGTGGGATGAAGAAATTTCCCGGTTCTTGAGGTTCCTCTTTTGTTTAGCTTTCCAACACCTCGAACTCCAAATATTTTTCGAAATGATCTTGATATCCTGCGCTACCGAAACTTGCAGGAACTTAGAGATAACCAACGGTCCACGACCGCTTAGCCATTTCTTGTTTTTGATTGCAAAACGTACACAAATACGTACAATAAAGAGGCAGAGTGAAATCCACCATAGCGAGGCGACAGCCATGCAGGAGACGAACGTTGTAGAGCTGCGAAAGCGCATCAAATATTATTTCGATGCAGTGGAAAGCGGTGAGGTAGTGCGTGTTTACCGCAATGGCAAACCGATTGCCGAGATTTTGCCGCTGACAAAGCGGCAGGCTCCATGGAAACAGGAGGTGCAGCGTCTTACAATTCCGGGCCTGTCACTCAGCCGGGAAGTAATGAAAGACCGCGCGGATTCTGACTTATGAGAGTTTTTTTCGATACCTCTTCTTTCGTTAAGAGGTACATCGATGAACCGGGCGCGGATATGGTCATCGAGATCTGCAGAAAGGCTGACGGCTTGGTTGTCAGCGTAATTTGCCTGCCCGAAATGATTGCTACGCTCAATCGCCTAGTCCGCGAGGGCAGGCTGTCCGGCAGCGATTACGAGAAGACACGGCATCTCATCTTGAAGGAAATCGAAGATGTAGAGATATGTTACATCACTCCCGAAGTTGTAGCGAGAACAATAAAATGTCTCGAAAACAACCCGGTGAGAGCCATGGATGCTTTGCATCTCGGCTGCGCTCTTGTCGTAGGTCCTGACCTGTTCGTGTCTTCCGATCACCGTCAGATTGAAGCTGCCGGAAGGGAGGGGCTAAGGGTCATCGAAGCGTGAGACACTATAGGCAGGCGGAGCGGGTGGTCGTTAAAATAATCGGCGAGTAAGGTTTCACGCATTGTGTGCTAAAGATTTCAACCACGGATGATCTCGGATAACCACGGACAAAAGAATTGACATGGACACTTCTGTTAAACTTCAAGAACAAGGATCTGCGCTGGAAGAGCGCGGTGCTCTGTGAGGATAAAAGCCCAATCCCTGATATCCGTGGTTTCCTGTCCCTTTTGGTGAGCGCTTCCGATTCGCCTTCCAATCTCACCCTATCCCAGCAACGACTCATAGAAAACGCGCCAGTTTTCCCCCATTATTTTCCTGATGCTTTGCTCGGAATATCCATGTTGAAGCATTATCCGCTCCAAATCCGCCAGTTTGGTGATGTCCTCAAACCCGGCGTTTACCGGGTAAAAGCCGCAAAAATCGGTTCCAATGCCTATCCCATCGGCTTCGAACGTCTGGGCTAACCAGTCGATGTGGCGGAAGATGTCTTCGATTGAAGCCTTGCCCGAAGATGTGAGCATTGTCGGGTCCGCGGCTATCCCGATCACCCCTTTGCGCTCGAGGATCGCTGCGGCCTGGTCTCTGGTCAGGTTTCTCGGAATGTCATGAAGAGCGCGTAACCCTGTGTGCGAGGATATAAGCGGCCCATCGAAAATCCGGACGAGGTCACGAAAACCGGGTGCGGCCAGGTGGGCCGCATCGAAGGCGAAACCATCACGAGCAAGCTCCTTCACAAGATTTTTCCCTTCGCCCGTCAATCCTTCAGGAAACGCGACATTATTGCCGTCCCCGATCCTGTTTTTTCCCATGTGGGTGAGGCCGGCCACTCTTATCCCTGCCTGCGCAAGCTTTGAGCGGTCGAACTCCAATAGCGCGTCGGCGTTTTCGATGAGCCATATCGCTCCAGGCGCCTTTTGCCTGATGCAGTCATTGAGATCTGCGGCCGATCTTATATGAGAAAGTCCCGTGAGATATTTTTCGGCGTAGGCCATAAGCCCGGAGAGGAAACCGGCCGCTCCCGCGCCATTATGAATGTCCGGACAATACAGGGCGGCAACGGATGCCAGCACGTTGGCGCTCTTCATTTTATCCAGTGTTACGGGAAGATCGGTCAGGTCTTCGAAAGGCACATTCGGATGCGATTCAAACATTGCGTAGAGGATATCAACATGCCCATCGACTCTGAAATCAGGCTCGCCTGCTGTTTGTGAATTTACCGTCATTGGACCAAATAAACCTCGCGGAGCGTCGAGACATTAAAAAGAGAACCGGGGAACACAATTTGCGCGCTCCCCGGCTTTCGAACGGGTTTCAGGCCATTATCTCCGAACTGGAGATTCCGTGGGGGCGTGTCACGTAGGCACGACATAAGTTGTCGATGCTTCGTTGACAGTGGTCAGGATCTTCTTCTCTATTTCTTTTACCTGGAGCATCCGTTTCACCTCCTTTCCGCTTGGGATCGGGCGGAATCGAATGAGGCGATGAACTTGAGATCGGTCAGCGTCCCGGCCGCTTCCGCACATATAAACGCGAAGTGGTCGCGTTCTTTGCTCGCTCCATATTTCAGGTAAAGCTGGTTTGCTATTTCTTCTAAAGTTAACCGTCCGTCACAGAGCCGGAGAAAATCGAACCCGAACTCGTTGATTTCTCGAACCTCAGCGCCGCCCTCTGCCGCGGTGAAGGCGAGAAAAGTCTGCCTTCGTCCGCAGTTGTCCGGAAAATGGCCGCACTTCGACTCCACAATAAGACTTGGAAGATCGAATGTGAATCGCTCGATAGAAATCTTTTCGTTGCGGAGCGGTTTGAGTTCATCCATACGGCCGAGGTCGATGTGAAAAGAAGAAAGCTGCGATTCATCCCTTGCCGCGCGAAGCAGGCATGTTTCATATTTAAGGACTTCGGGAATATATTCTCGGACAAGGCTCCCATGCATGGCGAGTCTCGCCGTGGCGAAATCGGCAAAGTGGGCCAGGCATGCCTGTGGCGTAAGACGTGAATATTCACCGCAGAGCCGCAGAGGACGCCGAGGAAGGCCTTGGACAGGATTAACAGGATTTTCGAGACTAACAGGAAGCGGTATCTCTAAGTTCTGATCCTGCCCGATTTCGCTTCTCTCTGCGTTCGCTGCGCCTCTGCGGTGAACAGGTACAAAGTGGAGAAAAGCGAAAAAAAGATCGCGAATCGGCTCATTCAATTCGACACTCAGCAGAAAAAAAGTTCTCGGATAAAGACTCGCGATTATAGTGAAGCAACTGGCAATTTCGTTCAGTTCCTTGAGGGTCCCGGCAGGGCAGGGCAGGTTATAGAAGCTGCAAAAGATGGCCGGGTCCGAATCGATCAGCGCATCGTCGGATGCAATTCGTCTCCCCTCGTCGAACTCAATCCCCAGAGAAAAATAGGTATCCACTTCGCGAATAAGGCTGAGCCTGTATTTTTCATACAAGTCGGTTCCTGGCAGAATTGTCGCCATTTGCACGAGGATGTTCGCGTTTCCTGTCGCTGCCGACTTAAGCGCCAGCTTGAGGGTCTCATCGAGGTCCTGCGGGCTCTCCTCGGGAAATCCGATCACGAAGCTCAGGGTCGGGACTATGCCGGCTTCGGTCGTCTCTCTTACTCTATCCAAGAGGATCCCATGGTCTATGTTCTTGCGAATGAAAGAGAGCGTCTTTTTTGAGCCGGAGTCGATCCCAAAGCACATCGTTTCGCATCCGGCCTCCCGCATAAGGTTCAAAAGAGATTTATCCAGGGTATCCAGCCTTGAGATGCAATACCAGGGAATGTGGTTAAGGCGTGCATCTATTACGCCGTGGCAAAACTGCTCCGCAAACTCTTTTTTGGCGGTAAACTGATCGTAAGCAAGAAGGAAGCACTCGGCCCCGAAGTTTTCGGCGAGGTTTTTCATTTCCCCGATGAGCCGGTCGGTTGAGAACGTTCGGGTCTTTCTTTTCCAGATGAGCGATTGGGAGCAGTAGACACAACGGTGCGGACACCCCCTTCCGACCTCCAGGATGGCAATCGAACGGCTGATGCCGCAGACGTCCCTGTATACGTGAAGCGGGGCCACGAGCGTATAGTCGCTTACGGGCAGAGAATCGAGGCTTTCAATCAGTACCCTGTCGGGATTTCGAACGATTCGACCCGCTATGCGGTACGTAAGGCCATCTACGGAGCCCAAAGGGATTTCACGGTCGAAACACCGGATCAATTCGGGGAAAGTGATTTCTCCTTCTCCGCGAACGATCGCGTCGATAAAAGGAAACCGCGAAAGCGTAAGCTCATCGACAAATGAAGCGTTGTGCCCGCCAAAAACTATTCTTATACGTGGCTTTAACTTTTTCAGCTCCTCTGCAACCCTTACGGAAGCAGGGTAGGTGGTGCACTGGACCGAAAAAGCCGTCAGATCGGGTTCGAATTGCAGTATCTGCCTGGCGCATTCCCGGTAGATATTGGTGTCCATGCAAAGAGTTTTCATGCGAATGGAGAGTGGAAAGTCGAATATTTGCACTCTATGAGCGGAATTTTTCAGGACTGTGGCAAGATTTATAAGCCCCAGAGGGGGCATGTTGTACATTGGCTCGAAATAGAAGGGAGGGAAAACGAGAGCTATATTCATCCAGTCTCCGAAATGGAAAGGCTTGCCTGAATGCAGCCCGCATTTCCTAGTGCAGGATTTGGCTCAAAAAGAGCTTGGACCTGTCGTGCCGGGGATTTGAAAAAAACTCCCCGGGGGTATTCTCCTCGAGAATTTGTCCTGAGTCCATAAAAAGGACGCGGTGCGCAACACTTTTCGCAAATCCCATTTCGTGGGACACCACCAGCATGGTCATCCCTTCACGCGCAAGTTCCATCATGACATCGAGGACCTCCTTCACCATTTCAGGATCGAGAGCGCTGGTCGGCTCATCGAAGAGCATCACTTTCGGCTTCATACAGAGGCTTCGGGCAATGGCGACACGCTGCTGCTGTCCGCCCGATAGCCGCCCGGGGTATTTAGCGGCCTGTTCCGCGATATGCACCTTTTCGAGATAATACATGGCGAGGCTTTCGGCTTCGGAGCGCGGGAGCTTTCTAACCCTGACGGGACCTAAAGTAAGGTTTTCCAGTATTGTCAAATGAGGAAAAAGATTGAAGTGCTGAAACACCATCCCGACTTCAACCCTGATTTTTTCGATATTTTTTATATCGTTTGTGAGCTCGATATCATCGACGATAATCTTTCCGCGCTGGTGCTCCTCCGGGCGGTTGATGCACCTGATCAGAGTTGATTTGCCGGAGCCCGGCGGGCCGCGTATCACTATACGCTCGCCTTTGTTCACGGAGAGATTGATATCCTTGAGCACGTGAAATTCTCCGAACCACTTGTGCATCCCGGCAATTCGGATAATAGGCCCGCTAGATACTTTCTCAGAGGTTTTCGTCGCATGGTCGGTCATTTTATTGTTTTCGCCTGCTTCGCGCAGCTTCGGGTTAATAAGAAGCCTTTTTCTCAGGTCTTTACTTCTGCCTCCATGCGGCGGCTCAAGTTAGACATAACAAAACATCCCACGAAATAGATCGCGGCTGTAAACAGGTACGCTTCCGTGGTGAAACCCATCCATTCAGGGTTGGACTGGGTCACGTGGGTCGTTCGCAAAAGATCGAAAAGACCAATGATAACGACAAGTGAAGTATCCTTGAAAGCGGAAATCAGGATGCTCACAGTTGGGGGAATGACTGTTTTGAGCGCCTGAGGCAAAATAATGAGACGCATCTTAAGGTAGTAGTTCAGCCCGAGGGATTCTGCGGCTTCGTACTGACCGCGCGATCAACGCAGCCGTCAGTGACAAAAAAACTGATTTAGCCAACCTCATCTTCCTCCTTCTCCTCGTCAAACCATGAGAGCTAATCTTCAGTGATTGCCCGGAGCGATGATATCTGATCGTACTTTCAAATCAAAAACATTGTGAGCCTGCCAAAACGGTGATAATCCGGTTCTTGCCGCAAACAAACACAGCGGCAAGAACCAAACTCGCGCGCTCCACGGGAAGATGAGCCGTGAGGTGCTGCGGAGGGCCTGCGGGGTAAGTTCGATCCGTCAGATCGATAATGAATGGAATATTTCGATTAATTTCTACATGAATGAGATAATTTGGTCAAGGAAGGGCTTACATTACTGCTGTTCTCTTTCGTCGCGCCTTCGCGGGAAAAATATCAGAGTCAGAGGTGCACGTTTGGCGGATAGACCTTAAGGGAAGCGGAACGGCCAGGGAATACTTCGAACAGGACAGGCCGTAAAAAAGGTGAAAGCCAGGAGGAGGGAGGGGGGCCTGGCTTTCGGGGAATAGGGTACTAATAGAAACCAACTCTTTGGCAATTACAGTCTCCGACTTTTCGTGCTCGGAAGCAATCAGGTGTAGACAGTAATCGCCTCTAATATGGTAAGTATTTTTTTATATAATGTCTATTAAAATCTACATGATTTTTGCGATTTTGCACCTTTTTCGATAACACTGGATCGCAACCATGAGCGAGGATATCGTCAATGCTATAAGAAACCGCCGGCTGATTGCAGCGCATCGGGGGGCTCGTTCGCTGGCCCCGGAAAATACCCTGGCAGCGGCACGCGTGGCTCTTTCGGCCGGCGCCGGGATGATGGAGATTGACGTGCGAATGAGTTTGGATGGGGAACCGGTTCTGATACACGATAGCAGTCTGGTGCGAACATCGGACGCGCCGGTGAAATTTCCAGGCCGCATCCCCTGGCTTGTGCACGATTTTACTCTTGATGAACTCAGAACCCTGGATTTTGGCTCATGGTTCAATAATACCGATCCGTTCGGACAAATTGCGGCGGGTAAGATTTCCTTTTCGGAGTCGGCCATGTATGCGGGTGAACCTGTGCTGACCCTTGATGAGGCGATCCTTTTCACCATCCGCAACGATTGGCTTTTGAACATAGAAATCAAGGATTTATCGGGATCACCCGGCCATGAGTCCATCGTGGAAAAAGTCGCCGTCATGGTGAGCTCGCTTGGCGCGGTTGAAAAGGTCCTGGTTTCCTCTTTTAACTATCATTATCTAACGCTCATCAGAAAATTTGACAGGGGTATCAAGACGGGCGTTCTTACCAATAGCTTTCAATCCGATGCCGTCGAATTGATGATCGAGTTGGGCGCTTTCGCTTATAATCCCGGGTTGCGAACTGTGCGGCCCTGGCAAATTCGCAGATTGAAGCAAAAGGGTTTTGCAGTGCTTGTCTGGGTCTTGAACAAACCCTGGCTTGCCGGGGCGCTTTTTTCGATGGGGGCCGACGGGATCTTCACCGATTTTCCACAGAGATTTTCGCGAAGATGAGGGACAAACTCTTTCAAACTTCAATCGGATCTGACATATATATGAGAATCTTGATACTTGCTGCCTTGCCGCAGGAATACTCGCCTATTAAAAAGCTGCTTCCCTCCTGGCGTGTCGTTGCAAAGAAGCCGCTAAAGAAGTTCATCTCCAGGCTCCCCGGAAAAGAGATCGTCCTGGTTGAAAGTGGAATGGGCTCAAAGTCGGCCCGGGAGGCGCTTGCAGCGGAATTGACCGGGTTCACGCCGGATCTTCTTATATTCTCCGGTTTTGCAGGAGGCCTTCACCCGGAATTGCCTGTCGGGGCCGTCTGTTTTACGGTGAGCGCCCGCGAGATATCTTCCGGAGAGGTGTTCCATTTCAGGTTTGCGGATAAACTGGTTGATTTCATGAACCAAAACGGAATCAGACCGGTTCTGGGACTCAGCGCCGAACAGCCCGGCAACAAGCGGGCCCTGTCAGCTCTTGCCGCCGGGCAAACGGCTGTTTTGGACATGGAGACCGCAGCGCTGGCGCGGATCGCCTTTCATAACAAAATTCCCTTCATTTGTTTCAGGGCCGTAAGCGACAGCCTCGACCACGATCTCGGGTTCGATTTGAGCGATATAGCCGACGAACGCGGAAGGATAAGGCTCGCAGGTGTGCTTGTTACGGTAATCAGAAAGCCTGCGACGCTGAAAGCCTTTTATCTTTCATGGCGCCGGTCCAGCCTCGCGGCAAAATATCTTTGCAGTTCGGTCGCCGCTTTTCTGAGGATTCCGGCTCCTGTGCTGGGCAAAATGGCGGCCGAAATCAGCATCGAGCTCAACTGAGCGAATCCCCGGACATTGACGAATGCTGCAGCAGATAACCGTCTACGGTTTCACTGGAGACGTTCGAATTCTTATGGATCGTGAAGAAAACCATCGGAACGAGCAGTGCCGAAAGCAGGATGAGGTCTACCAGCCCAAGCAGCATCGCGCCGATGGAAAAAGTAATAACGATATTGAAAATCAATACGGAAAAGTAAAGCGCCGGGCCGAGCAGCCTCATCCAGGATGAGCGGTTCGGCGGCTTTGAGTCCAGAAAAGAAATCCGGTCCAGTGCCTGTAGAGACGCCGTCAGAACGGCCCCAACCAGGAGCCACCCCCCAAAATTGCTCATCGGGATTCCAAAGTAAAACCCCTCATAACGGTATCCGTAAATCTTGCCGAGAAACCACCTTTCTCCAAGAAGGGCCACCGGATCGATAACGACGTCGAGCAGTACGAAAAAAAATGCCCCGAGGATCAGCGTCTGCCAGGATCGACGTATTCGAGGTGTTTCGAACATAATGAGCTTACCTGACCGATGGGCCAGCGGAGTCATCAGGAAAACGGCCAGCGAATAACTGCAGTAGGAAAGAAAAACATAGGAAAGGGAGTCCATGAAAGGGACCCCGAACACCCACAGCTCCCTTTGCGCCGTGCTCTGAATATAGAAATAATCACCGTAAGGAAACCCCCAGTGAATTGACGAAAACTCGGAAATCCATGCAAGGGTGTAGCCTACCGGAATATAGACCAGAGTTTTTTTCCAGCCGACATGCCGCCAGCCAGCAACAATGAAAGCGGCAAGAAAGGCGAAAACGTAGGGACGAAGCAGAACGGTCCCCCAGAAGAGTCTTAGCGGCTCATGCATTCAGGTTCCATTTGAGCATCCGCAAGAGGTCTTTCAATCCCATCTGGCGCACTACGGTGGGTTCGAACCCGCAGTGGACCATGCACTGGGAACACCTGGGGTCAAGGCCGGATTCGTAATGATCCCAGTCGGTCCGGTCCATCAGCTCGGCAAAAGTGCGGTAATGGGTATCCGTGATGAGGTAGCAGGGGGACTTCCAGCCCTGCGGGTTGCGTGTCGGATTACCCCAGGGCGTACACTTGAGTGACCTTTTCCCCGACACGAATTCCAGGTAGAGCGGAGTGCTGATTATAGGGAAATCTCGCCCCCAGGAGCTGATCTCGAGGAACTTTTTTTCGATTTCATTTCTGCTTAGAAAAACATCCCGAACGACCTCTTCATAGCTGAAACCGGGCGCCACAAGAATTCCGTCAACACCGGCCTTTGTGAGCTGCTGGAAAAGCCTGGCAATGTCGGCGACCGAAGATTCGCGGTAAACGGTGGTGTTCGTGCTCACGCGGAACCCCTTCGCTTTGGCGGCTCTCACTCCTGCCAGGGCCTTCCGGAACCCTCCGGACTTTCCGATTATGGCGTCGTGAACGGGCTCGGTCCCATCGAAATGGACGTTCCAGGTGAAAGACGGAGAGGGCTCGAAAAGCGACAATGACTCTTCGAGCAGCAGGCCGTTGGTGCAAAAATAAATATACCTGCCGCGCGCAAGCGTTTCTCGAACGAGTTGGGGCGCAGAGGAGTAGAGAAGGGGTTCTCCACCCGTAATGGTCACCACAGGCGCGCCTGCCTCCTCGATTGACGTGATACAGTCATCGAGGGACATTTCCTGGGTAAGCGTATCATGATACTCTCGAATCCTGCCGCAGCCGGCGCAGGTCAGATTGCAACGGTGAGTCGGTTCGAGCATCAATACCAGTGGAAACCGTTCAACTCCGTGCAGCTTTTTGCCTGCGAGGTACCTGACCATTGAAACATAAAGACTAATGGGAAAACGCATGAAAACCTCGATTCTATTCCGGGATAAGGAAGCGGGGACCGGGAGCCTCCGCTCATTCTATTGCCGTTTTACGTATCCGTTTTGTCTAAACCATGCAACTGCGTCGCTCAAGGCCGTCACGACCGGTGACTGCGGAAACCCTAATTCCCGTATCGCCTTGGAGGAGTCGAAAAACATGCGCTTTGCCGCCATTCTTACACCCTCGTAGGGGACCAGAGGCTCGCGCCTGGTTGCAAACGAAACGAGATGAAGAATTCGAGCAAGCCACAATATCGGGGTGTAGGGGAGCTTTACCACGGGCGCCCGAATTTTGGAGATTTCTTCAAGGATTGTAAAAATCTCCGCCAGAGTCAGATTGCGGTTGCCAAGAATGTACTTTTCCCCGATTCGGCCTTTCTCGAAAGCAAGACAGTGTCCCTCAGCAACGTCCCTCACGTCTACCAGGTTGAGGCCCGTGTCGAGATAGGCCGGCATTTTTCTGTTCAAAAAATCGACTATGATTTTGCCTGTCGGCGTTGGTTTGTG
The DNA here is from genome assembly GCA_963741035.1 of uncultured delta proteobacterium. Taxonomy (GTDB): domain Bacteria; phylum Desulfobacterota; class Syntrophobacteria; order Syntrophobacterales; family Syntrophobacteraceae; genus SbD1. The sequence continues at coordinate 25,284 of CAVUGX010000047.1, read as the reverse complement.
GTCTCCCGGGCCCACCGGAGTACTCGGGTGAACGAACACTACAGGCAATCCCTTGTCGAGAAATTTCTCCGCCTCCCGCTCGGCAAGGAACTTCGACCTCTTGTAGTGTCCGACCATATCTTCGAGATGCACGGGCGTATTTTCGTCAGAGGCGGTTCCGTCCGAAGAGAGCCCGAGCGCCCCTACGCTGCTTGTTAGTACGACCCGCCTGACTCCGGCCGTCATTGCGGCCTGGAGAACATTGACCGTGCCGGCCACATTGCTCTCATAAATTTCGCGTGGATTCGCCGTCCACAGCCTGTAATCGGCAGCAACGTGAAAAACTGCCTCGGCCTCTGAAATTGCACGCAACACCTGGCCGGAATCGCGAATGTCGCCAATCTGCCATTCGATGCCGGGAAGGTCAACGGATCGGGCCGGGGGTTTGCGGCAAAGCGCTTTCAGTCGCCATCCCCTGCGAATCAGGGCCGCGGCGACGTGATGTCCTACGAACCCTGTTGCTCCTGTTATGAAGGCCACAGGCATATTATTCCTCAATTATAATTCCGGTCCTTCGACCCGCCTTCCTATATCAGAATGAAGCACAATTGGAAACCCCTAGACAAAAAGGGGCAGACGCGCAGATGCGGTTAAAATAGACGCGGTCAGCTCGTGCCGAAGCCTTGCGATCCAAGCCGGAGTTCGGGGCTGTTAATTATATAGCGGTATAATTCCTCCACATCCGTAGCTTCCAGCCGGTCCAGAATCCCCTCCCACCGGTGCCTTATTCCTCCCTGTTCCGGGGTCCGGGCGCTGAACATAAAGCGTATCTTCGATGAAGGGGCGAATGCAGTTTCTTTAATGGCATAGAGTTTATCTCTAAGCGCCTCAGCGAATACCGGCACCGCGTCCTCTATCGTTTGCCGCGGCACGCCGCTTTCGAGGGCCTTGTCGAGGTGCGCCCTGAAGCGGGCGAGGCATTGCGGAAGCAGGGTCAGCAGCGGGGTTGTCCAGTCGGTGAACGACCCTGTAGTATCGATTATAACGAGCCGAACGGGTATCGAACTCGAGTTAAACTGTATCAGCTCGTCACCGTCATCGTAGAAAATCTTGCCGGTGCGCGGACTGGCTCTTCCCAGCACAAGAGTGAAGGTGGCGACGGTGCCGAGCAAGGCTGCGAGACTCGTGATAAAATTCGGATTTTTGTAGCAGGAGATTGGAATCTTGTCGGTAACGACTCCAGGAATGTAGTGCCGTTCGAAAAAGATGGTCGGGAGCAGCCCCAGTCCGGGGACCTCCTCATCCAACCGTATCTCGTTGTAGGAAAGGATGGGAAAACCAAGCCGAGTAGCTGCATTCAGCCGGTCTAAAATGTAGTCCCGGTATTTAATTGTCTCAGCAATAGCCTGATCCAGAGGTATGCCTCTTCTTATGTGTTGAACGACATCCCATTTCATGAGTCGAACGATACGAATCGAATCCAGTCCATCTCTGGTAGTTATTACAACGATATAGACATCCCTTTCCTCTCCGGAAATATCTCTGGTGGTTTGAGACTCCTCGATATGACCAACATTAATCGAGATGAGTCCACTGGATTTTTCCCAGAAATGGGAGATCAGGCCCAGGACCCTCCGATGCGCCCCGGGGTCGAACCGGAGCTCATCGCCGACAACCGATGCTCCGGGCAGCCATTTCACGTTCAGATGAAATTCGGGGCTAAGTTCCAACGCCCATTCTTCCATCTCTTCTTCGTCGATGCCGAAGAGACGACAGAACATGGTCGTGCGCCATACATGGTTATGATAATCTTCCACCATGAGTTCGGAACCGGCCGACTGGGCGAAAGCAGAGGCGAAACGGTCGAACGTCGTCTCGACCTGCTCGGCGCTCTCAGCGGTGGAAGAGGCTTCGAGAAGAGAAACAACTTGCTTGAGATCCTTGAAATCGAGTTTTGCACCGGCAGGCAGAAAAAAGCTCAATTCCCGGTTGCCCCAGCTATTCACGCGTTGGAGCAGGGTTAATATCTCTTCCAGGCGGGCGAGGGCCTCTTTGGGATCATGCCGGAGTAGCGGCCGGATACGGATGAATTCATCGTAAGTGAGGAACCTGCCTCCGGAGGGCGCGCTGTAATAGAGGCTCATCCCGGTGCTCACTTGCACCTTGCTGGCCTGTACGTAGCTGGAAATCTCCAGGGCCGACCTCGGGGCCGGAGACACTCGCCAGCTTTCACCTCTGTGCCGCAATTGCCTTCTCACCTCGGGAATGTGCGACCCGGTAAACTGAATTCGCTCTTTGGGGCAGAAGGACTGCAGTATTTCGTCCGCTGCGAAAACACGTTCCATATCGGCGGGATCGGATCGCACGAGAATCAGCATGCCGCGAAAGAGCAGCGATACCGCTTCCTTGCATAGCTCGAACTCGATCTCCTCCTCGTCGATTTCGCGCCGGTCTCCCGGGTACAACCTGCGCTTGAGAAGTTCGAGCATAATAGAAATGTGGTATGCGTGGATGCCCCTGACATTGATTATGGTGCGGTACCTTGGAAATACGGTAGCAATCGGGCTGAGCAGGTTCCCACTTTGGTCTTTGGCGAAAAAATCGGGACCGATAAAGGTTATTCCCATCTTTTCCCGCGGTTCAAGGGATCCTTCAAGCACAATATTTTTTGAAAAAAAGCTCATAAGCTGTTGTCGTCTAATCTAAATAATACGGCGCTTTACAATACCTCGACGATGCAAAGTATCACGGAATCCATATATTTTGAATAGCACAAACTCAGGAAACGGGATATTTATCTCGAAGGAGAACTTTTGTTTTTCGCCGATCTTGGCCTCGGATGAAGGAAGAAGAGAAATTGCACAAATTCAAAATGTTTTCAGTCGTGACTGTTATGCTGGCCGTGTTGGGATTCTTGAGCGATCCTGTTCTTGCTCAGGATCATGTTAAAATCGGGGTCTATTTGCCAATGACAGGCGGCGTCGCCGCCTACGGGAAAATGGAGTGGTCGGGGATACAGACCGCCAACTCGATGGCTCCCGAAGTTCTCGGGAAAAAGGTTGACCTCATTTTGTTGGATACAAAGAGCGACCAGATGGAATCGTCCAACGCAGTCTCGTTGCTTACCGAGACGAAGGTAGTAGGCATAATAGGTGAAGCCATCAGCGCCAACACAATGGCAGGCAATCCTATCTCCGAGAAGGCTCAAATTCCCAGTATCAGTCCTACCGCAACAAGCCCGCTAGTGACACAGGGCAAAAAGTACGCCTTTCGGGCCTGTTTTATCGACCCTTTTCAGGGTGAGGTCGCTGCGAGGTTCGCGATTAAAGAACTGAAAGCCCGGACCGCCTCGCTCATAATCGATCATTCACAGGATTACAGCGTGGGGCTTGGGAACTTCTTTGAAAAAGAGTTCGAGAAGCTTGGCGGCAAGATCGTTTCCAAAACGTTCATCCAGACGGGCGATCAGGATTTCTCCGCCCAACTCTCCTCGATCGCGGCAAATCAAGCCCAGTTGATTTACGCTCCCATCTATTATACCGAGGATGCTTTGATGGCTAGACAGGCTCGAGATCTGGGGATAAAGACGCCTATAATGACCGGGGATGGCGCGCAGGCGGACCAATTGATCGAAATAGGGGGAAAGGCCGTGGAAGGAATGTATCTTACCGGCCATTTTCACAAGGATGCCTCAGCCACTGAGCGAGCCAAAGAATTCAGCAAACTCTATGAGGCTAAATACAAAGAGGACGTAAACGCTTTCACCGCCCTTGGCGCCGATGCCTATCTTCTTCTTGTCGATGCAATAAATAGGGCCGGTTCAACGGAAGGCCCAAAAGTCCGCGACGCGCTTGCCGGCACTAAGGATTTCAAGGGCGTTTCGGGTTCTCTGACGATGGGACCCGATGGAAACCCGGAAAAAAGCATGGTTATCAATAAGGTCGAGAACGGAAAATTTGTTTATGTCACTACGGTAACTCAATGAAAACAGGACAAATATTCAGCCGGAAGCAGACGCGGCCGGAGCAAACATATGGCGACAAAGAAGTGGGGAGAGGTTCTTGGCGATGGAGCGCAAAGTAAAAGGACTGATGACCGGACTTTCCGAAATAGCTATTCTTGACGAAAATGCAACCCTTTTTGAAGCGGTTCTAGAAATAGGCATAGCGAGGGCCGCGCATCCGGCCGCATCAAGATGTCCTGCAGCTCTCGTGGTGGATTCGAAAAGGAATGTTGCCGGTTTTCTTGATGTCCGAAATTTGGTTAGAGGACTTGAACCAAGGTACGTTGAATTTGCCGAGTCCGCGAGAAAAGGTGGATTTTCGTCCGAAAGGATCAGATCTGAACTCCAAAAATACGGACTTTGGGAAGACGCCCTGGAAGGGCTCTGCAAAAAGGCGGGGGAGACCGCAATCAAGTCGCTTATTGTCGTTCCCGAAAATAATCAGATAATCGATGCCGAGGCTTCTATAAACGAGGCCATTTATCAGATGACTTTTGCCGGGATGGATTATCTGTTCGTTAAGGATGGTCAGGCGCTGACCGGTATAATCGGCCTTTCGGATATTATGGGCCACATTTGCGATACGGTGAAAGCCTGCCGGGTGTAGCCGGGCTGAGTTTGAGTGCTGGACCCAGGGAAGATATTGCCTCTCTGCGGGTGCACCCGGAGCCGGGTGTCCTGTCTGCTTATCGGATATGGGACAGGGGATAAATCGTGTAGACTGGTATATCAGCGGGCTGTATATATGGCGGCGCTTCCGGTTCCTGAGCGATGGCGGCCCGGGCGGATCTAAAAACTTGTCGAACTCATGGCGATTTCGAGCCTGGATTGCTATATTTGAAACTCATCATTCATGGCAGGTGATGCTGCAGGGCTTCAAGTGACCGCTAATATGAATCTCATCGAGGCGGGACGTATAACCCCCGTCCAAATCTCGGAAAGGGACCAATGAAGAAGAAAATACTGTTAGTTCTCGTGCTGGCTCTCTTTGCCGTCCCGGGCGTTCTTTTCGCCAAGGACGTTCTTGAAGAGGTAAGAGCGCTTCCAATAGTGAAGAATCTCTTCCCTCAGCAAGTGCAGGTGATCGAGGCAAGAGATCTCGGGAGTCTCTTTGAGCTGGTGGCACAGGAGCCTGGGCGAGAAAAGCAGGTATTCTACGTTACAAAAGATGGAGAATACCTGATTGCCGGAAACTTGATCAACAAAGATAAAGTGAACGTGACCCAGGAACGTTCGGGGGAAATAAACAAGGTCGATATCTCCAAGATCCCTTTGAAGGATGCTGTCCAGATAAAAAAGGGAAATGGGGCCAAGAAGCTCATAATGTTTACCGATGTCGACTGCCCCTTCTGCAGAAAAGCTTATGACTGGCTAAAGGGTCAGACCAACTACACTCTTTATATGTTTTTCTTTCCCCTGGATATCCATCCCAAATCTCCCGGGAAGACAGTGCAGATATTTTGTTCGAAAAATCAGGAGACCGCTATCGAGAATGCTCAATCCGACAAAGAGATTGATGCACAAAAATGTGAGGCCGGCGAAAAAATGCTTGCCAGGCACAAAGCCGTTGCCGGGGAAGTTGGAGTTGATGGAACACCTCTTTTCTTGACGGATAGCGGCAAGAAAATAACGGGTCTTCAGATACCCGTATTGACGAACTATTTGAAAAATTAACTCGGCCGGCCGCCGGATCGAATAAGGGACCGCAGGACCTGCATGTTCACTTTATCTTCCTTGAGGTCCTTCCCTTTAGGGGTCTCCAGGACCATCGGGCGATCGCGGAACCTGGGGTCGTTCAGCAGGAGCCGAAATGCGTTCAGGCCGATTTTGCCCTTGCCGATGTGTTCATGCCTGTCAACGCGGGAGCCGAGTTCACGCTTGGAATCGTTCAGGTGAAAGAACCTGAGCCTGTCGATTCCAATTGTTTCGTCAAATTTTGACAGTGTAAGAGAGTAGGCCTCTTTATCACGCATATCGTATCCGGCCGCAAATCCGTGAGCGGTGTCGTAGCATACGCCCATTGTTTTGCCGAATTCGGAGTTCGTCAAAATGAAGCTGATTTCCTGGAAGGTCGACCCGAGGCTCGATCCCTGTCCGGCTGTGTTTTCGATCAGAATCGAGACCGACTCGACTCTTGATGCTTCAATTGCGCGGTCCAGGTTTTTTACAAAATGAATGAGACCTGCCTCCAGACCCTCTCCAAGGTGCGCTCCGGGATGCATTGTCAGGTACTTTATCCCAAGCTCGGCGCAGCGCATCAGTTCCTCGGCAAGAGCGGTAATCGATCTGGAAAGGATCAGGTGGTCTCTGGCGGCGAGGTTGATCAGATAGATGCCATGTGATGCAATCGGAATACCGCCGGCTTGTTCCCACCTGGATTTGAAGAGCTCGATTGCCTCGGGGCTGATTTTGCCCAAACGCCACTGCCTGTGGTTAGTGGTGAAAATCTGCAGGGCATTACCCTGGATTTCTTTAAGGCGGTCGAAAGCCAGGTGAATTCCGCCTGCAATTGACATATGAGCGCCTAGACTCGGCACTTTGAAACCCCTTTCGAGGCTGTGGGCGACTGCCTGAACCTCATTCGTCGGTTTGTGTTTCGGCTGCATTTGAATTATTGTTGCCCTGCTGAAATGATAAGAACTGTTTTGAGGCTTATTCATCTGCACCCCTGGGAGAAAAGAAAATGATCGAACGCTACACTCGTCCTGAAATGGGGCGGATTTGGACAATTGAGAATAGATACCGCAAATGGCTGGACATTGAGCTTGCAGTCTGCGAGGCGCTCTTCGAAAGAGGCGCAATCCCCCCTGAAGACTTTAAGAATATAAAGGAGAAGGCCAGCTTCGACGTTAACAGAATCGAGGAAATCGAGCAAGAGACCCATCACGATGTCATAGCATTTCTTACGAGCGTGGCGGAATTCGTGGGTCCTTCGGCGCGGTTTATCCACGAGGGCCTTACATCCTCCGATGTTTTGGACACTGCTTTCGGACTCCTCCTCACGGAAGCATCGAATCTGCTTATCGAAGATATCGAAAAGCTTCTTGCCGTTGTGAGAAGAAGGGCCTTCGAGTTCAAAGACACGGTGGAGATCGGGCGTTCTCATAACGTGCACGCCGAACCCATTACGTTCGGACTCAAGCTCGCGGTCTGGTATTCGGAAATGGAGCGCAACCGGGAGCGTCTGCTGCAGGCCAGGGAAACAATTAGGGTAGGGAAGATTTCCGGCGCGGTCGGCACATTCGCAAATATAGCCCCGGAAATTGAGGACGCCCTCTGCGCGCGACTTGGGCTCAAGCCCGCTTCAGTCAGTACGCAGATAATCCAGCGCGACAGGCACGCGCAGTTTTTCTCGACGCTTGCCATCATCGGGTGTTCAATCGAGAAGATTGCAACTGAGATTCGCCTGCTCCAGCATACCGAGATAAGGGAGGTCGAGGAGTACTTTGCGCCCAGTCAGAAGGGGTCCTCCGCGATGCCCCACAAACGCAATCCTATTTCTTCCGAGAATCTCTCAGGCCTTGCGCGGATGCTGCGGGGCAACGCCATAGCCGCGATGGAAAACGTGGCGCTGTGGCACGAACGCGACATCAGCCATTCTTCGGTGGAGCGCATTATAGGTCCTGATTCCACCATTCTTCTCGACTACATGCTGGCGCGCCTGACACGCGTTCTGGACGGGCTCGTAGTGTTTCCCGACAATATGAAACGAAACATGTCCGTTTCCGGGAACCTTTTCTTTTCACAGCAGGTCATGCTTGCCCTGATTCAGAAAGGGATATCCAGAGAGGAAGCGTACCGGATAGTCCAGCAGGACGCGATGTCTGTCTGGAGCAAAGGCGGAGACCTCAAAGATGAACTCAAAGGCGATGAGCGGGTAACCAGCCGCCTGACAGCCGGGGAGATCGATTCCCTGTTTGATTTGAAGTATCACCTTAAAAATGTTGATGTAATATTTGACAGGGTGTTCGGTGCAAAATAGGCGCAAGATTTTGTAATACGCGCTGGAGCAATGCCCAGGTCCTGCTGTTTAGATTATAATATCGTTTGAAAGATTTAATTTTACAGGCGTCCCCGTGAATCATAAACCCGAGCTGCTGGCCCCTGCCGGCAATATCGAATCATTTTTTGCCGCTGTTCAAAGCGGTGCGGATGCGATCTACCTAGGCTTGAAAAAGTTCAGCGCCCGGGCGACCGCGTCTAACTTTACCCTCGACGATCTCGCCACGCTGATCCCGTTTGCGCACAAGCGGGGTATCCGCATATATGCCGCTCTAAACAGCCAGGTCGTATCAGGCGAGATTCCGGAAGTGCTCGACACCCTTGGCGCTCTTTCATCGCTCAAACCCGATGGCCTGATAGCTCAGGACGCCGGGGTTTTTCATCTTGTGCGGCGCTGGTTTCCCGGCCTGAGGCTGCACGCAAGCACGCTGGCGGCAGTTCACAATTCGGCCGGGGTTAAAGCTCTTCAACATATCGGCGTCCACCGGGTAGTCCTTGCACGCGAACTGAATCTGGCAGAGATCGAAGAAATATGCGCCGGCACGGAAGCCGAACTGGAAGTCTTTATCCACGGCGCCCTGTGTTATTCCTACTCAGGGCTGTGTTTGACGAGCAGCTTCAGGGGGGGACGAAGCGGCCTTCGCGGTGAGTGCGTCCAGCCATGCCGCTTGAAGTTCCGTCAGGGTAGAAAGGAGGGGTTTTTCCTTTCATGCAGCGACTTATGCGCCCTCTCGCTGATACCACGGCTAAAGCGGCTGCGAATCGCCGCATTCAAAATAGAAGGCAGGATGAAGCCTGCGGCCTACGTTGCCGACGTTGTAAAGGCCTACAGGACGATTCTGGATGCCGAATCCGGCGCCGGGGAAAAAGAAGCTTTGATCTTTGCAAAGGAACTGCTCGCGCAGGCTCCTTCCAGACGCCTGACGTCCGGTCATTTTGAGGAGGCCGGGAAAATTCTCGCGCCGCATCGTTCCGGAGTGAGCGGCGCCTGGTCTGCCACGGTCAAATCCGTTCTCGGCGGCCGCGTCCTGGTCGATTTACGCTCTCAGATCGCAAAAGGCGACAGGCTTCGCCCGGAATCTACCGTAGGGAAAGAAGTAGATGCCTTTTCGGTATCAGATATTTTTGACGGCTCAGGGGACAACGTTCTCTTCGCACAAGCCGGCGCCCGGGTATATCTTGCCTGTTCAAAAGCTCTTCGTCCGGGGGACAGGCTTTTCAAGGTTGGGAGAAAATCAGAACCTGCCGCAGCAATATGGAAAAAGATAAGGCAGCAGGTTCCCGCAGCTATCGGTTTCAAACATAAATTTTCTCAAAGACAAAAGATTTTGGACGACCTGCAAAGGCCCACCGATGTCAACACAAAGCAGCATGAAACCCTCATCCTCAAATTAAGCTCCCCCGACGACCTGGTGCAGGCCCTGCGATCTTCCGCCGCAATGGTTCTACTCAGCGCAACCAAAAGTAACCTGGAGCGTATTGCCAAACAGCGGTTTTCTCCCCCCCAACTGAAGAAACTCGGGTTCTCCCTGCCTGCGCTTATTTCTGAAAACAGGGATCTGCAATATTTCAGGGCTGCCGTCAGGTGGTTTATCAATAAGGGTTTTTTGCTGTGGGAGGTCAACAATTGGGGACATTTCGATCTGATAGGGCAGGGCAATGGAATGCGCCTTGTTGCCGGATCGAGGCTTAATCTGCGAAATAGCGCCGCGATCGCCCAGGCGGCTGAACTGGGATGTTCGTGGAGCGTTCTTTCCCTCGAGACCACAAAAGAAGAACTCAGGGAACTTGCGCTGAACAGATTCAACTCCAGAGTGGTTCTTACGGTCTATTGCTGGCCGCCGCTTTTTACATCGCGCCTGGCTCCCGATCTGTCCCTGGACCGGCCGTTTCTGAGCGCCCGAAATGAGGCTTACCATCTGATAAAGCAGGCCGGCCGCACAGAAATCTATGGCGACCGGCCCGTGAGTTGGCTCGATCAACTCCCCGTTCTTAGATCTTTTGGCTATGGCAATTTTCTCATCGATGTCGGCGAAGGTCCGGGCAAGCGGCCTAATGCCATGGAAGCGGCTTTGAACGGGTTTGCCGCTTCAAGGTCACCGGCTGACTACGCCCTCTTCAACTTCGAGCGAAGACCATGATTCACGGGACCCGCCGGCACGATCGTGTACGAATCAGGCCGCCTTGGCTTGCCGGTTTTCCAGCATCCTCAAACCGGCTTCAATAAATGCCGGAATATCTGACGGCTGCCTGCTGGTAACCAGGTTGCCGTCAACTACCACCTCTTTGTCAAGATACTCGGCCCCGGCGTATTTCATGTCCTCGACGATCGACTTATATCCGGTAGCCTTGCGGCCTTCGAGTTTCCGGGCCGATATTAGAAGCTGGGGTCCATGGCATATGGAAAAAACCGGCTTGCCGCTATCCATGAACTCCCTGACGAACTTGACCGGTCCCGGATGCGCCCTCAGATTATCCGGGGAGTAACCTCCCGGTATTAACAAAGCATCGAATTGCTGCGGATTGGCTTCATTCACTTCGATGTCAATCTTAACGGGGGTATTCTGCTTCTTGCCCGATACCGTGTCGCTCTTTTTCAATCCGAGGTGCACAAGCTGATACCCGGCCTTCTTGAAAGCTTCAGCAGGTTGCGTATATTCGGAATCTTCGAAATCCTTCCCGATCAACACTGCAATCTTCTTCATTTTCTTCCTCCTGAATCAAAGTACTTTCTATAAAGATCCGCATTCGGGAGGATATTGCAAGACAGATGTCTAAAGACGGATGTCGGACACTATCCTGCGGGGCCATGGAAGGTCAGTTTATCAGCTTTTGCCGCATTACCATCAGAGCGACCGGGAAAAGCAGGACAAAGAAGATCGTCATGTAAACGATACTCCACAGGAGGTCGAGTGTCATCCCGCCCAAGCAAAAAGAGCGGCAGAGGTTGACAAGGTGGGTCAGGGGAAGCGCCAGGGAAAGGCTTTGAGCCCACCCCGGAAGGGTCGAGATCGGGAAAAAGGTCCCGCTGAAAAGAAACATCGGGGTTATAAAAAGAAAAATCGGAAGGTTGAACATGTCGATACTGGGTACGAGACCGGTAAAAACCATCCCCACAGTTCCAAAAAGAAGTCCGCCCAAAAAAGATAGGGGCAATATCAACAGACCGTCAGGAAAACGGATCAGGCCGAACAGGCTTATAACCGCGAGCATTATAGCGGCTGCGATAACCGATTTGGTGGCGCCCCAGGCGATTTCACCGGCAATGATGTCTTCCAGGGAAAGCGGGGTGGCCATCATGGCGTCAAAAGTCTTCTGGTAATACATACGCACGAAGGAAGCGTAGGTGTTTTCAAAAAAGGCATTGTACATAATAGTGATCGCAAGCAGCGCCGGGGCGATGAATTCAATATATGAAAGCTCTGTTCCATGATAGGACACCTTCCCGATAAGGGCGCTCAGGCCGACTCCGAAGGCCGCCAGGTACAACAGGGGCTCGAAAAGGGGGACCAGGAAATTGACCAGCCAGATTTTGCGGTACACGACCACATTGCGGTTCCATACGCGAATAAAGCGCCATGAGATGTTCGCAATCTGAAGATTACCGGTCATTCGCGAAGCTCCCTTCCCGTGAGTCTGAGGAAAACATCTTCAAGGGTGGCCAGCCTCTTTATGCAGGTTTCCACGCAAAACCGGTCTCCGATAACTTCGAAAAGCCTGTCGGCCTCCCTGCCGTAGATAATAAGCCGATGGTCGAGGACATCGTGAAGGTAGTCGCGCTCGATTACGAAATCCTTGACTTCCTGTCCCGGGTTCACGATTTCAACCACGTGGTCGCCGGCATGGGAACGAATGAGATCGGCAGGTTTTCCTTCGACCAGGATCTTGCCGTGATGCATGATAATCAGCCTGTCGCAAAGCCGCGAAGCCTCGTCCATGTAATGGGTGGTAAGAAGAATGGAAAGCCCGTTTGCGCGCAGCAGCTCCAGCCTCTCCCATACCTGATGCCTTGCCTGTGGATCAAGCCCCGTCGTCGGTTCATCCAGTATGAGCAGCTCAGGATTATTGATGAGGGCGCGCGCGAGCACCAGGCGGCGCATCATTCCCCCGGAAAGGCTGGTCACCTTGTCGTCTTTTCGGCTCTCAAGAGCGATAAAATTCAGCAGTTGAAGCGCCCGGTCACGAGCTTCCCTGCGCGCAATATTAAAGTAGCGTGCGAATAACTCCAGGTTTTGAAGAACGGAGAGGTCCGGATCGAGGTTGTTTTCCTGCTGGCACACCCCGATTCTTGCCTTTATCTGGCGCCACCAAAAGTTTATCTCCAGGCCGAAGACCTTCAGGCTGCCGGAGGTCATCGGAGAAAATCCGTATATCATACGAATAGTTGACGTTTTGCCGGCGCCGTTTGGACCGAGCACGCCGAGGCATTCACCGGGAGCCAGATGAAATGATATCCCGTCAACGGCCACGTGGCCGTTGAATTTTTTCCTCAGGTCCGCAGCTTCGATTATGTACGATTCGTTTTCAGCCATTTCCTGAATCTTCTCTGAATTTTCATTCTCTTCGCAATGTAAGACAGAATAAGGGGTAAGGCCGTTAAGCTCAAGAAAATTTATGTCGAAAGTTAAATCAGTCGGGATTTCCTACCCAGGAGTCTCTCTGCGGCTACCATCGGCCTTGGTGAGCCTGCCGCAGAAATGTGGCGCGGCGGTGGATATTAAATGGCGTTTTGTGGTGGCAGAGCGTATATAGGGAATGGTTTTAAGGGCATTCATTAGAGGGGTGGAGCAGTATGGATTCAGCAGGAAGAGTCGAAAGCGTGCCGAAATTGAGTGTCGTCGTACCCTGCTACAACGAGGAGAGGACACTGACCAAGCTGATTGATAAGGTTTTGCAGATTGCGGATAATTCCCTGTCACTCGAAGTCATTATTGTAGATGATGGATCGAAGGATAGAAGCCTCGCAATCGCTAACAGTCTGCAAAAGCAACATCCGGAAACTATAATAGTGTTGAATCACGCTGAAAATCAGGGCAAAGGAGCTTCTTTACGCACTGGGTTTAAGAAGGCAACCGGTGATTTTGTTGCTATACAGGATGCAGACCTTGAATACAATCCTATTGAACTCAGAAAGCTTATAGTCCCACTAGTTGAAAACGACGCAGATGTAGTTTTAGGATCTCGATTTCTAACCTATGGTGCTCATCGCGTTATATATTTTTGGCATTATGTTGGAAATTTTGTTCTGACACTGCTTTCTAATATGTTTACAGACCTGAATCTTACAGATATGGAGACGTGTTACAAAGTTTTTAAACGAGAGGTAATTAAAGATATCGAGATAAACGAAAATCGCTTTGGTTTTGAACCTGAGATTGTAGCCAAAATTGCTCACAAACGTCTTCGCATCTACGAAATGGGAATATCATACTATGGCCGAACTTATGAAGAAGGCAAAAAAATAGGCTTAAAGGATGGTTTTAGAGCGCTCTATTGCATCATTCGCTACAATGGTCATAAAGCTCCAGTCCCGATTCAATTTCTTGTCTATCTCTTTATTGGCGGTATGTCGGCTATTGTCAACCTGGTAGTATTCCTTTCTCTGTTTGGTTTGGACTTCTCAGTTGTCGTTTCGGCCTTGAGCGCATTCGTTATCGCTGCCATTGTAAATTATTTTCTAAGCATACTATTGCTCTTCAGACATAAGGCGAAATGGAGTTCAATAACTGAAGTAATTATTTATTCTTTGGTCGTTTGCGTTACTGCCTTAGTTGACGTGTGGTCAACCAATTTATTCCTTGCTATGGCGTGGTCGCCGGCATCGTCGAAGATCGCGGCAAGCTTGATCGGGCTTGTTTTGAATTATGCGGGAAGAAAGATGTTCGTTTTTCCGGAGCGCCCGCTTGGAGCGTGGAAACCCCAAGTTGAGGAGACTAATCATAACGCAGATCAGTAATATGGATTTATTCCTCCACTCGGTGACTGATTCTCTCTTCAATGGTCCAGTCATCGACGTCAATGTACTTGAAGGTTCCGGGATCGTTGGGAATAACGACGCGGCTAATGCCTGCGTTTATGATTACCCGTTTGCAAAGCAGGCAGGGAACCGGTTGTGAGACCAGCTCTCCTGTTTCCACTTCGATTCCAACCAGATACAGGTCGGCCCCGACCATGTCGAGACGGGAGGCATGGATTACGGCGTTCATCTCGGCGTGAACAGCCCGGCAAAGCTCATAGTTTTGGCCGGGAGGTATATTTTTCTCCTGGCGATAGCAATATCCCAGGTCGATGCAGTTGGTCGTTTGGCGTGGCGCACCGTTATAACCGGTGCTTATTATCTGATCGTTTTTCACGATTACGGCGCCAAATCTGCGCCTCAGGCAGGTGCTCCGCATTGCGACAGATCTTGCAATGTCCACGTAATATTGGCTCTTAGTCGGTCTTTTCACTTTTCCCTCATGCATTATCAGATGATCACCGGTCCAACTCTATTTAGACCACCAGCAGCGCAAAATTCAATCCGAAAATGACACAGTGGCAAATTCAACCACTCGTTTCCGTGCCCTGGCCCCGTTCGTTCCCCGCTTTTGTTTTTGACATTACGATGCCTGGTTGACGAATGAATCCATCCGATGGGCATCGGCAGATAGAATCAATCGTCGTCACCGTTGAACTTGTGGGCAGACAGGGATAGAAGTGTTCCAATGAGTTTGTCTTTTTCATCCCAGAGCTTATCCAGCCAATCCTTGAACCGTCTGCGGTATTCCCTGTCCGTAAGATAATCTCCGAGCAACTCCGGGGTGACGGGAATTTTTTTTACCCGCACTTTGATTTCCAGGGAGTAGGTGCATAAAAATCTCCACAGCCCCGGAACTCCTTCCGGATATACTATTGTCACATCCAGTATGGAGTGAAGTTGCCGCCCTAAAGTACAAAGCACAACGGCCATGGCGCCGGACTTAGGTTTCAGCAGGAAGGTAAAGGGCGAATTCTCGTTCTCCCGTTTTGCCGGGGTGGAACGCGTTCCTTCTACGAAGTTCATTATGGTTACAGGGAGCAATCTGAATTTGTCACATGCGTTGCGGGCGGTTTCCATGTCCTTGCGGGCCGAGGACGTTCGCTCCATAAAGGGAAAATCCAGGGTCCACCAGACGATTCCGAGGAGCGGCACCCAGAACAACTCTTTCTTGAGGAAGAATTTCAGAGGTGGGATTTTGCGGTGGAAGATGCTCTGCAAGACGACAATATCAACCATTGACTGGTGATTGGCTACCAGCAGATACCATGCATCGGGCCGCATCGCATCGATGCCCTGGACGTCCCATCGGATATTTTTGGTCAGTTTCAAGCCCCGGCTGTTGAACCCGACCCAGCCTTGAGCGACTGCATTGGCCAGTTTACCACAGACAATGCGCCAACTCCGGATCGGAATAAGCAGCTTGGCAAGGGCCACGAGGTAGATCAGCAGCGAGCAGAAGATGGTATTGACCGCGAGCGCGAAAAACAAGATAGAACCCTGGATCGGGCCAGGCAGAAATTGCAGCATTGTCCTGAGTGCTTCCTTTCAATCCGAATATTGCGCCAACTTAATCGCCGGCGTGCGCCGACGCTCCGTTTTGCCCCGGGTTCCACCCGAGAAAGCTCTTGGAACTCACGGATTCCATATATCATGCGATATCTGAATCAAAACGCAAGTGAAATACGGTTTAGACCCGTCTTGGCGGTATCAGGACAGGCCACCGCTCACATTTGATTGTCTCGTTTCTCCGGTCTCCCTTATTGGAAGGCGCTCAGGGGAAGTTCACAGCGCGGCAAAATGTGTAGTAGTGTTGGGGATAGCGAAAAAGAAAAAAAAAGGACTTACATTTTCTCTAAGTCCCTAAAATGTTCCTGGGAGAAGAACGCATTCGAGGCGTAAAACCATCCGGGGCACGGCGCGGCTGATTCTCCCAAAACGATGTCCTATATCGCCTGGCATAAGGTTTTCAAAATCACATAGAAAATTTTGGCTCAGCTTGCCAATCTCGAGAAAGTAAGTTTGCTCTGATTCGATAAACAAATGATTCGAAAACGGCAAAAATTTTGGCGCTCCACTCTCCAGGCGGAGGAGGGCTATCCTGACTTTCGAATGCTTTTCGGCTACACTCCGACGGAAACGGGAATAACACCTTACCTGGAAGGCGTGTCCCGTGGACAGGCTGGAAGCATGCCATCAACTGAGGGGTTGGAGGCACGTCCTGAAATTGGGAAAATCGGTCCACTAAGACGCCACTTGCGCATTCGGTTGCGAGATCGTATGGTTTTGAGAGCTTCAGAGGCACAGGGGAAGACTTGGGGGCAAAGATCCGATCCCCAACATGGAGTCCGGAGGCATAGCGCAGAAGTTGATGCATTGTTCCAGTTGAATCTGATAAACTTCCGGCGATTTGGAGTGATTATGGGAAAAGATGAAAAAGCCTGTTCACTAATTCTTACTTTCTTTGCAATGTTGTTAATTCTGTTGTCCACGATTTCCTGCGCATCGCTTTTCCTCGGTGAAGCAGCCTCTGAAAGTGCGTCAGTTGTGGTGGGCGTGGCCGCAATTTCCTCCGCACCGACTGGAGAACATGATAAAAATTTGAAAGGCTCGGTGAAAGCCTTTAATGAGGCTTTCAGATCTGAGGATTACGCGCAGGCGTCTGTTTTTGTCAGTCCGGACAAGAAAGAAAAATTCTGGTCGGAGGTGGACAGGTTCCAAGGAAAAATCCGGCTCGCGGAATACGAGTTAAGGGACGTGCAACTTGATGAAAAGAAAAGTCACGCTGCGGCAATTCTGTCTTTTCAATACTGGCGACCCGAATCCCCGAGCGTTAAGACGGTTTCTTTTACACAAAAATGGCAATATTCTGAAAAAGACAAAGCGTGGAGAGTTAGCGATAGCGGATTTGAAGCGTTTCCTTCAAACAGCCATTAGTCCCCCTTCCGGGGATACGAACTGCTACTTTAGTATCCGGATTTCATAGACAAAAGGCCGGAGCTCGCGGTGAGAGCGATTGTGCTGTAAGAGCTCACCTTGCATGTGAGGATTGAAAAAGCGAAGGGATGGCTTGCGCCGGGCGATTATTGCGGCAGTCCCGTTACAACGTGTCCATGAGAAGGGAATGGAAATGCATGAAAAAATGGCCTTGATTATAAGGCTTTCCCTGATGATGTTCACTCTCCTCGTTTGGACGTCTCAGGCCCGGACGGAAGGATTTCCAGTAAATAGTCTTCCCTCGGTCAGCAATTCGCTGTCCGAATATATTCCTTCGGGGTGGATAGTGGGAGATCAGGCAAGCGGGGACCTGAATGGCGATGGGATTCCGGATATAGCCGCCATCCTGGTTCAAGGAGGACCGGACTTCGATTTAAACAAAGCCGATGACGAACCTCAACGTGCATTGATAGTTCTTATGGGCAAGGATAAGGATAAATTCACCCTTGCAGGAATAAATGACAAACTTCTTCAATGCAAGGGATGCGGCGGAATCAAGGAGAGTGTTGGAATCAGCATCAAAAAAGGCGTTATTATCGTTAGTCAGATGAGTGGCTCCCGGGAGTTCGCCATCGAGACATGGCGATTTCGTTATGATCTTCGGTCACAGCGGTTCGTGACGATCGGCAGGGATCTTGAGACCGGCGACGGGATGCGGGGCACGGGAAAGATAGAAAGTTTCAACTATCTGACCGGCCGGAAGATGACAGAGAACTACCGGTACGACGAAAGCGGCGAACATAAAATTGCGACCTCTACAAAAAAGGAAACCGGTCTCCGGGAGACCTCTTTTATCGAGGACGTCAAACCAAGTTACTGAGCCGCGGACTTTCTGCCCTCCCGAGGCTGTTTTTCAATTGCTTCCCACCTCTGCATTATTCCTGTTCATACTCTCGGTCATTGCTCAGGCTGTATCTGCCTATATGAAACCAACATGGGACTTTTGTTCACCGGAGACACGGTTCTTGCGTGGCGGGACTTTCCGGTAGTCGGGGTTCCGGCAAGCCGGTGCTTCCATTGGGACCCATCAGCCATAATTTAAGCGGGAATAATGCATTAACTTCTAAGCTGCGCGCGCAAACTGCACGTTGGGAATGGCGTCCTTGAGGCGTGGTTTTATCAGGTTTTCCGGCAACGAGTCTTGATAATGGAAATAAAGCCTCCGGTTGGAAATAGGATTGGAATTTAAAAACGTGAATTTAAAAACGTAAAATAAAAGGGACTTAGATTTTCTCTAAGTCCCTAAAATGTTCCTGGTAGCGGGGCTTGGATTTGAACCAAGGACCTTCGGGTTATGAGCCCGACGAGCTACCTGACTGCTCCACCCCGCGACAATGTTTTCGGACTATACCCCTACAAATCCTCTGTGTCAATGCCAACCGGAGTAATTCCTGTTAAGTCCAAACTCCGGGGAGGACTACGCAACTTCGTGAGCGGGCAGCGGTGCCGCTTGCCGTTAATCGAAGTCGATGATCATGTCCGCTTCGTTTCCGCATACTTTGCATGTGCGGGTTTCACGCTGTTTTTGTTTGACCTCGCCGGACGCGGCTTTAACATCCACCATCTGGCAGGTGACGGTCATTTCCGCTTCATTTCCGCACTTTTCGCAGTGACACTGTTCAACTCTTTGAGTCTTTTGAGTCATTGGAATAAACCTCCCCGAATCTGGAATTGAAAATTTCAAAGCCATTTCTCAGCAACGTCGAGCCGCTGTATTATAATCATCTCACAGGCGAAGGGAATGATCGGCAAAAAAAATAGTTCCACGATCTGGTTGATATGCCCCGGCAAGCGCAAAAGACCCGCATAACGCCCAAGGGACGTTTTTCCGCCTGACATGGAAAAGTTCGTAGCAGGTAGTCCGGGTGATAGTTATCGTTAATTGACGAACTCTTGCAACCGGACTTTTTCCTTGAGATATTATAAACTTCTTATTTATAAGGAGGAGTTTCGAACCATGAAGTCCAAAGGTTATTCAAAATCTCGCCGGCTGCTTTCGTTAACGGCATTCGTCGTTTTAATCGCCTGGGCGATGCCGGCGAAATCAGCGGATCGCGATGTGAACCTGGTAACGGCTATCGAGGATGTGGCGAAAAGAGCTATTCCCTCCGTAGTCCATATCGAGGTAACCGAGAAACAGACGGTTACAAATCCACTGCTGCCGTTTCAGAACGACCCGTTTTTCCAGCACTTTTTCGGAAATCCAAAGATGCCGAAACAATTCGAAAGGGAGATAACCGGTCTTGGGAGCGGGATCATTATTGACGCCCAGGGACATATTATGACTAACAGCCATGTGGTGAACGGCGCCACTAAGATGAGCGTCGTTCTGTCGGACGGCCGGAGCTACACCGGCAAATCGGTCAAGGTCGTCGGCGTTGACACCAAAACCGACCTGGGAGTTATTCAGATTTTGGATAGAGGGAGTTTTCCTTTCGCGGTCTTTGGCGATTCGGACAAAATCAACGTAGGGCAGTGGGTAGTTGCGATCGGTCATCCGCAGGGGCTTGACCAGACTGTCACGCAGGGGATTATCAGCGCAAAGCACAGGCGAGGCATTACCGACCCCAGCAGCTACCAGGATTTTATCCAGACTGACGCGGCCATCAATCCCGGAAATAGCGGGGGGCCGCTTCTCAACCTCAACGGTGAGGTGATAGGAGTCAATGCTGCCATCGTGTCAGAGTCCGGCGGGTTTGAGGGAATCGGCTTTGCTATCCCCGGCAATATGGCGCTCCGCGTGTCGAAGCAGTTGATTGCGAGCGGAAAGGTCGAACGGGGATGGCTCGGCTTGACGATTCAGAATCTTACGCCTGAACTGGCGAGTTCGTTTGGAGTGAACGATACAAAGGGAGCCCTGGTGGCAAACGTTTTGAAAGGTGGACCCGCCGGGAATGCGGGGATCAGACAGGGAGACGTGATTTTGGCCTACGACGGCAAAGCCGTTAACAACCCCGATGATTTCCGAAACGAAGTCGCCACCGCTCCCATCGGGGACACGATTACATTGTCCATACTTCGTAACGGAAAATCCCTGGACGTCAAGATAAAAGTATCCAGTGACCAGGAACACGGCAGGGCGCTTCTGTCCTCGGTGGCTGACCGGTTCGGTATCGAGGTGAAGCCCGTGGGACAAAAGGACGCGAAAAAATATGGCCTTAATACCAGCGGAGTCCTGGTGAGCCGGGTTGAGACGAAGGGGGTTTTTGGCAAAGCCGGAGTCGAGCCCGGAGACATTATTCTCCAGATAAACCAGAAAGACCTTGCCGGACCTGAAGATTTCGGCGAGGTTTTAAGCCTGACGCCTCCCGAAAAGAAGGTAATTATCACGGTTGTCGACCACAGGAGCCAACGGGCCAGCGCGGTTCAGCTTACAGCGCCGTGAGGCGGAGACAAAGCCGCATAGCCGCAACCAAATACCCGGATAGAAGCAAGGACACCACGGATTTCACGAATACCACGGGATTGGGCTTTTATCCTCATCAGTGCGCCACGCGCTTCCAGCGCAGATCCTTGTGCTTGAAGCCAGGCAGCGCCCATCCCGGTCATTTTATCCGTGGCCATCCGTGGCATCCGTGGATTAATTTTTTAAATTAGGCCCCTCAGCTCGATCACGCTTCGGGCCACAGCCTCGCGGCCTCTTCGCGAAGCTTGTATTTCTGCACCTTTCCGCTGGCCGTAAGCGGAAGCTGACGAATGAAAGCTACATACTTTGGGACCTTGAAGTTGGATATCTTCCCGCGGCAAAAATCCATGACGTCCTCAGGGGCTAAATCATAGCCTTGCTTGAGGATTACAAACGCGCCGACCTGTTCTCCATATTTTTTGCTGGGCACCCCGACCACCTGCACGTCCTGAATCCCCTCCATCCTGTAAATGAACTGCTCCACTTCGAACGGAGATACGTTCTCGCCGCCCCGGATGATCAGGTCCTTGAATCGCCCCGTTATGGCCACGTAGCCGTCCTCGTCCATTATCCCGAGGTCGCCCGAGAGGAGCCAGCCGTCTTCGAGCACCGTCTTGGCGGTAGCTTCGGGCATCTTGTAATAGCCCTTCATAACGTTGTATCCGCGGCAGCAGACCTCACCCTGAACACCTGCAGGAACAGGTTTGTGCGTTTCTGTGTCCATGATGGCGACCTCGATTTCAGGCATGGCCTTGCCGACGGTCTCGGTCCTTTTCTTGACGCTGTCATCGACGGTTGTCTGCGTCATAACGGGAGAACCTTCTGTCAGGCCGTAACAGATCGTGATCTCCCGCATGTACATCTTCTCCATGACCTCTTCCATCGTTTTGGCAGGGCAGGGCGACCCGGCCATGATCCCCGTGCGCAGCGAACTGAAATCGAATTTGCTGAATAGCTTATGCTGCAGTTGCGCAATGAACATGGTCGGAACGCCGTAAAGGGCTGTGCAGCGTTCGCCTTCGACGGCCGCCATTACCTGGACGGGGTCGAACGATTCCAGAATCACCATGGTGCTCGCATGATTTACAGCCGCAAGCACCCCCAGCACGCACCCGAAGCAGTGGAAAAGCGGAACCGGAAGACATACCCTGTCTTTGGGCCCGAGCCTCTGGTTGAAGCCGATCCAGTATCCGTTGTTTCCGACGTTGTAATGGGTGAGCATTACCCCCTTTGGAAAACCGGTAGTCCCGGAAGTGTACTGCATGTTGATGACGTCATGGGGGTCCAGTTCTGCCTGGCGTGCCTTGTATTCCTTATCTGAAACCATGCTCGCCAGCAAGAGTACCTCGGAGACCGAATACATTCCGCGGTGCTTTTCGTGGCCGAGAAAAGCTACTCGTTTAAGGTGCGGGAATCTCTCGCTTTTCAGGTATCCTCTTTGCTGGGTCTTCAGTTCCGGAATAAGTTCGTAGATCGTCTGGACGTAATCGGTATCCCTGTAACCATCGATTATGAAAATGTTTTCGCAGTCCGATTGTTCGAGTAAATAGGCCAGTTCGGCAATTTTATAAAGGGTGTTGACCGTGAGCAGAATAGCCCCGATTTTTGCGGTGGCGAACTGGAGCGGAACCCAGTGAGGCACGTTGGTGGCCCAGATGGCAACCTTTTCACCTTTCTGAACTCCAAGGGCCATGAGTCCTTTGGCAAGCTGGTCCACCAGATCGCCGAACTCGCGGTAGGTGAGCCGGTAGTCCCGGTCATAATAAACGACTGCGTCGTTGTAAGGATATTTTTCTATGGCTCTATCAAGTATTTGTCCCAGTGTAAGGGACTGGAGAGCTGGGTTTTCCATGTCTTCGAGATCCTGTTTTCTATTCTGGAAAATAAAGGACTGCATAAATCTCGGCCCTGGAACCACGGCAACTGACGTAATGTGGAACCACCGAGTTGTAATAGATGCTGTCGCCCGCCTTGAGGATCGAGGTCTCCTGCCCGTAGAAAACTTCGACTTCGCCGGACAGAACCACTATGAACTCCTCGCCTTCATGGGAAGATAGTTTCTTGTCTTCAGAAGGCTCGGGAAGTATCTCGATGTAAAAGGGCTCCATATGCCGGTCCTTTTTGCCCCTGCCCAGAGAATGAAACTTCAGGGCAACCGGCTTGTCTTTGCCCTTGAGCATGCTCAATTCCTGCTTGCGGTCCTCGATGCGCACAATAAGCGGATCCTGGCTGAACTGGTCGTCCAGCAAAGTCCCAAGCCTGATTCCCAAACCCCGGGCAATCTTCAAAAGAGGTCCCAGGGAAGGGTAAATATTTTGTTCTTCCAGAGCTTCAAGGAAATCGATATCGAGGCCGCTCCGTGATGAAAGCTCATCCCGGCTAAGGCTCTTGTTCTCTCTCAATCGCTTTATCCGCGCTCCTACTTTTTCATCCCAGTTCAAAACGAATCCTCCCTGTAAGTAAAAATGAACGGACGCCCCGGCAGGCAGCATGGCGGCATTAACCACCTGAGCCCAACGCCGGGTTGCTGCACAATATTATACTATACTATACTCTACTCTCATCAGATTGGGACACGAAGGGGCCAGGTTTCCAGGGCGAGCTGTTTCCCAAACATTGCTGGAATTTTATAGCGTAAGTCCCCTGAATATCAAAGACAAAAATCAAAAGAAATACGATGGCGCCGTCTTCCATGGCGGCGTGTTACGGACAGGAGAGGATGGCATTGACGTGATCCGGCCTTACGATCAACGGGATACTGAGGCTGCGTGATCGCCCGGTAGCGCCGTCTTCCATGGCGGCGCGTTTCGAGAACCGCGGGCGGCGTGCACTTCGTGCCATATTTCCACCGGGGAGAAAAATTTGGTTCATCCGCCAACGGAGTACCTGCAGACGAGAAAGGGCAGAAACTGTCTGCTGTGAACTCGCCCTGTGGGAGATTTTGACCTGAATTGAGCAATTGCCCTTCAGCTCGCGATCGTCATTCCCGCGTGCTTCAAGCGGGAATCCGTGCGCCTGGGAGCGCGCACGATCTGAGGGGTGAAAGTCCCCTCCCGGGAGATGCCCGCTCCCGGGAGTCAAAGGTAACTGCGTCGCCGCGAGGCGGGGTGGAGAGCAACCCGAGACGAACATGCAGTCCGTAGGATAATGACGAACACGATTCGGCCGTACGTTGCGACGAGCCTCCGGATTCAAGGTGAAGTCCAGACCGGGAGGGGCCGGGCGAACCCATCAGAGCCGCTCCGGGAAGTCTGTCACGCTGGGCGGGCAGCGCGTAAGCGATGACAGGGCGCGTCAGGTGTTTGGTGACAGAATGCATGGAAGGTCGTGTGACGTGAACCAGGGAGACCTGCCCGGAGAAAGGTTGGTGTTCATGCGAAGTTTGCCGAAGAGCCAGCCGGGCAGGAGTCAGAGCATCCATAATAGCGAGGAAACAGGGTAATGCCTGTGGAGCGAAGGGATGCAGGAAGATGGATGAGCTTTGATCCCACATAACGAAAACATACCCGCGGCAGTGCCGGAAACGACTAAGCAAGCGGGAGAAGCCTGGCCCACACGGTGGGACTGGGTGGAACGGTCTGTGTGGACGGAGCGCATGCTGGAAGCCCTCGAAAGGGGGGTGAAAGGAAATGTTTGGTTCAGCTTGATCGATAAGGTCTGCCGACCTGCAACGCTTAAGGCCGGATGGCTCAGCGTGAGGGCAAATGGAGGCAGTGCCGGATCGGACCATCAAAGCATCAAGTGTTTCGAACGGGATCTTGAGGCAAACCTGTCCCGACTCGAAGAGGAACTGCGCAGTGGGACTTATCGCCCGAAAGGCATCCGGCGGGTCTACATCGACAAGTCCGGAAGCAAGGACAAAAGGCCACTTGGTATACCCGCAGTGCGGGACCGCGTGGTGCAGGCGGCGCTGCGTATGACCATAGAACCAATCTTCGAACGGGAATTTGTGTCGAGGAGCTACGGGTTTCGCTCGAGGCGCGGGTGCAAGGATGCCCTTCGAGAGGTCGATAAACTCCTTAAGTCCGGGTGCATCCATGTAGTGGATGCGGACATCAAAGCCTATTTTGATAGCATCCCGCACGATCTGCTCATGAACGAGGTACGCAAATACATCTCGGATGGGCGCGTTCTTAAGCTGCTTGAGACCTTCCTCAAAGTAGACATTCTCGATGGAATGAATCGATGGACTCCCGAAGGGGGTACCCCACAAGGGGCTGTAATTAGTCCGCTGCTCGCCAACCTCTTCCTCCACCCGGTCGATCTCGCGATGGCCGGGGCGGGATACAGGATGGTCAGATACGCAGATGATTTTGTGGTTCTTTGCGGGAGTCATGCCGAAGCCCAATCCGCACTGGCTCTGGTCAGCAAACTGATTGAAGAAAGAGGACTGACTCTGCATCCCGAAAAGACAAAGACCGTGGATCTGTCTCAGCCCAAATCCGGGTTTGAATTTCTGGGATATCGCTTTGGAAGGTATACCCGATGGCCACGCAAGAAGAGTCTTGCGAAAGTCAAAGAGGCGATACGCCTGAAAACCGGGAGAAGCAACGGCCATAGTCTTGAAGTCATAATCGAGGATGTGAACAAGACCCTCAAAGGCTGGTTTGAATACTTCAAGCACGCCAACGCTCGCACCTTCCCACGCCTTGACGGATGGATACGCAGACGTCTTCGCAGCATAATGCGGGAAAAGGCGGAAGAAGGGCGGAATCAGTCGCGGATACCATCATATGCTTTGGCCCAACAACTTCTTTCGTGAGCACGGGCTGTTTAGCCTTAAGACCGCCCGTGATTCATTGCTCCAGTCCTCGATCTTAGGTAAGACCATCAACTGGAGAGCCGGATGCGGGAGATCCGCCAGTCCGGTTCGGAGGGAGG
>CAVUGX010000046.1:0-73866 GCA_963741035.1 uncultured delta proteobacterium | reverse complement strand
AGTTCTATACACGACGACATAAATAAATGCGCAATGGGTGTAGGGTGGGCACAGCGCCTCATCGTGCCCACCATCTCGCAGAGCGTGGAGTTTGTGCACATCGGTGGGCACGATGAGGCGCTGTGCCCACCCTACATGGCTCGTTCATTTCGGGAATACTTTCGACGCTGTGCATAGAATCCCACCGGGAATTTTCACTGAGAAATTTCAACTCGGGAATTCGCAACTTTTTCCTGTTGCTAAAATGGCGAGAGGTCAGCCTGCGTTCGGTGAGGCTGCACGGCGGCCGGCGGGGGCGGAGCCCGGAGTGTCCGGCCATCCCGCCCGAAGTGGCGGAATCGGTAATCAACCGGATAAAGGGCGACAGTCTTGGTTTATATCCATGACAATGTCTGCGAGTCCACCTCCGCTTATAAAATGGCAGCTTGGTATTAGCGACTCCGAAGCGTGTAGTCAACTCACAAAGGTAACGAAGAACGAATAGCATCGAGTTTTTGCCACTTCATGCCTCTATCGAGTAATTCCATTTCAGTGGAATCAATATTGTCAGCGAATAGGTCGCCATTGTGAGATACGAACAACTCCATAATCTTTTCAGCTGACGCTAGAGATGTTCGTGATTGCCGTTGCATTTGGGCGGCTACTGACTGGTAAAATCCTAGCGCTAATTCCTCAGGCCCGTGTGCCTGCCCTTGGATTGTCAGGAAATCCGATCCAGATATTGTACATATATCCCTAAAACGATCCATTATGCATAGGCTGATTACGTTCGAACGCGCAGTCAGCTCAAACAGAGTAGTCCCAAGGAACTTTTCTGGATCTTTTTGGCGAAGATTCATTGCAAACTGGTCAATCATGCTCAAAAGCTGGAGGTCTTTGAGCGACCCCAAACAAACCCATAAAAGGTCTCCCAGTTGTTTGGCATTTTCGATTAAGGGTAGCGGATCCTGGCAGGCCTCGATGTCGTAGCCTGTAACTTGACGCACAAACCCTTGAATCGCACCCCAGTCGCAAGACATCTCCTCGCTTAACCGCCTGCTCCTTGTAATACACTCCACGTATCGCGTAATCTGTTCGGTGACTAAAGTATCATCGACTGAAAACGATTCAGATCTACAAATAGCGGGCAAGGAACGAATCATATCTGATTGGCAACGCAGATCATTTAAAAAGCCAAGAAGACGCTGCATATTTCTCTGGACAATTTCCTCGGAAAACGAAGATTGTCCTTGATAATGCCATAGATGATGGGAGAACTCATGCAATAGGGCAAATGTCCACGGTGCCGAAAATCCAGGCAAACTGTGTGCTACTCGGTGTAGCTTCGCGAGAAACGATCCCTTCCGGCCACCCTGCATGAGACAATGCTCATAGGGTTGCAAGAGCGCCGCACACCGAAAGGCCTCGGCAAAGAGTAATTCGAGCCTTGCGTTCAAAAGACCAATATTTGCAGACGGCTGGCGCCAAAACCAAGCCAGCTGACCCAACTGCTCGGCTAGTGCCAAGTCCGCAATAATGAACTGCCGTTTCGATTCAAGGTCCCTTATGTATTCCCAACGTGCATTCCAACTTGTAATCCGTGCGAACTCGATAGTCCCATAATCACCGGGGAATGCGCGCTTGATTACCCCTGTGAAGTACGCTTCTAATGTTTTGTCCTCTTCTAGAACATGAAGTCCGGCGCGAGATGCCCTCAGGTATCTTTCTAGCCATACTGAAGCACTCATTAACTATCCCGGACTTTCAGCATCTGTTCAAGAATAGCTTCGACCTGTTCTGGAGATATGCCAGAGACTCGCATTCCATCAACCTCAATGCGTACCGATTTTGCACGCTCCCAATAGCACTTCAATATTCTTGTGAGGGTCTTTAGCGTTATAATCCCTAATGCGCACACGATAGCCACGGAATCGGCGCCACCATCAATGCCTCTAGCCTCCACGCGTTGAGCTTGGAATTCGGGTACGCTTAGTATCGCATTTTGGAAGTCTTTATCGTCGATATTCACTCGAATTAAAACATCCATATCCCCTCCACCCTTAAGATGAAGATAGTTGTGTAGCTTTAATCTCTGCGTGCATTACCTGTTGTGTATCAACGTCCTTCCTTTTTGAATGCCTGATCAGCCTTTTCGCTATCTCTCATAACTAAAGAATCTGGATTCCAGATTTCCTTGATGAGCGCAACTATGCTTGCAGTACGTCGCGCAATCGTTTCTGACGAGAATTTTTCTATAGTGATGAGGCCAAATCTTTCGTCTACACCGTTGTTTAGCGTTTTGCGAACTGACGCAGAGAAATAATTCTGATGTTCAAGATAGATGAGTTTTCGCTCATCAATCATGTCCTCCATGGGCTGACTGATCGGATTTGGGACATAGACGTAGTTTCCAAGCTGGGCATGCGCTGCTCCGTACGCTGCCTCGTTTTCAAAGTGGTTCGAATATGACTCGAAACGATCAGGAGATATTAAAGGTACCACCGTATATCTATTCTTCTTTCTAGCTACAATAAGATCTTGAAATAATACATCGTTGTGCAGGTAGATAGTTTCGATATGGTATACAATCCTTGCAAAAACATAACGAATGAATTTGTAGTTTGCGGAATATGTGTCAAACGTGTTTAAACTCGAAAGATTCTCAGCCATTTTAAGCAGTTCATGTCTAAGTATGTTGGAGAGGTCATTAACTGATTTATTTCTGATTTCCTTAACTAATACGAACATGAAATAACGAATTGCAGACTGTGTAATGGAAGATCCATTAAACGACCTGTATGCTGTGTAGATGTCGATAAAGCGAGATACAATGTTCAGTTTCTCGTTAATGACAGCTTCGTCATCCATCTTGCTAATCGGGGCCATCATAAGTGGCAAACTCAGGGATGTGGCTATGCTCCAGTGAGAAGATAGGTACAAATTCTCCAGTTGCTTAACATCGCCATTCACGCCTTCCATAATTCTCAGGTAGACTGCCGAATAGAACTGCATGTCACTCTTTATGAAGAAGTAGAAAGCGTCGGACGTCTTAAGTCCTATCTTTTTGGAATTGTCTTTGACCCAAGTGTGGAATTTCGTCCCTATTTTTTCGAAATCCTCGTTTCCCGAGCCTTTAGTTTTGCTGCGCAGCGTATCCGCATATTGTCCGCGAAGCCAAGCGCGGAAGAACTCCAAGTCTTCCTGAGTGGAAATCGAATGCATTTTGGAAATGGTCATCTTCCAGAGATCGTTGAGTTCCTTTATCTTTTTCTCGTCTTGGACGTTTGTGAGCAAATAGCCCTTGAGCATTTCAGTAGGCGTTAGGTTTAGACCGCGGTCGTTCATCGTTTCAAAGATTGTATAGGCATTCTCATCGCTGTAGGCAAGGATTTCTACAAACACCACCTTCTCTTTGAGCCAGTCGATGAACATCAATGCGGTCTCGCCCTTCAAAGAATCGGGGAAAAGGGTGCCGATCTCCGTGTATCTGTCGAGCATGTTCTGGACTGACTCGTCGAGCAAATCCTCTTCGTCGATCCTCGTATTCAGGAAGAGCGAATCGAGTACTTTGGTTCTGTCGGGAACTTCAATGTTGTAAGACTTTTTGCCGAACTTTGTTGAATAAATTAGAGCGTCCAGGGGTTCTGCTGCGCCCAATTCATGCTGATAAGTGTTCAGAAAGATCAACAAAAGGGTCATGGTCGTTAATCGTTGCTGCCCATCAACGATTGATCGCCCAGCACTTCTTTCGGAAATTACTATTGGCCCAAGATAGTAGCAATTGTAGTCAGCTACGTCCTTCCTCTCGTGCTCAGGCGAATAGTTCGCCATGAATGATGCTTCTAAATCGACTAGGAGCTGCTCTACGTGTTTCGTTTGCCACTTATACTCTCTCTGGAAGTAGTCTACATGGTATTTCTTTTCGTAGAGGATATCCATCAGAGATCTGGCAACGGCCTGTATGTTGTTTGCTAAAGATCCCATATCACCTCAATGAGTTAAGTAGGATTCTCAGAATCTGGTAAGCTGGCTCGTAAACTCTCAAGTTGTCTTTGCTAGGCTGCAATTCGCCGTGAAAAAGTTTGCAGCGCAGAGCATAAAGTACCTCCACCAAGGCTTGTGACAGCAGATCGCAATCATTCATGAAGTAAACCCCGCCTACACATAGACCGTTCCTCTTGTCACATAGGAGGCTTTCCTTCTTCTTAGGATTTATTTTCGCGAAGCAGTCAGCCAGGAAGTCTTTCTGCTCTGCGTTCAAAGCGCTTGACTGTAAATCAGAGTTCAAGTGGTCAGTGTCGTATTTGTTGTGTGAGTAATCGTATCTCGTCACAGACGGCGTCCTGTTCTTTGTGATAACGACTGCCCTTACATTGCCATTCGAGTGGCGTTCAATCTTGTATTCAAGGTTCCTCTTACTTTGGGGTGGAAGAGACATAGTGGGGTTTTCTCTGAAATAGATGCTGCCGAATGAGATCCTCTTGTCTGCACTGGCGTCGGGTATCGGGTGCTGCTCTAGCAGTTCGTGAATCTGGCCCACATAGGCTTTGAACCTTACGGACTGATTGTCCGAACCTTTGAGAAGAGCTATCATCCGGGCACGGAACTGGTTCCCGTCAGCTTTCACTTTATCCATACATACACGGTCGTTGGGACTGCCATAATTATTGCAATACCAAGCGTTGAACGGTATCCACGACCTTACAAAAAGGATGGCAAAGTCGGTTTCAGATTCTGAGAGTAGGAGCCACTTGTCGATGTGGCCAGTGAAATAATTTGGCATCTTCCGCGTCGCAACCTGTCTTATTCTGGATTTTTCAGATCTCGCGGTCATAACCTGAAATATTCTGGCGGATATTTCAGGTGCTCCTAATCCAAATTAGCCCGTCATTTCTTTCGTGTTCGCCTTGCGGTGAAGGATCAATCGATCATGCACTGGTTAACTACAGCTCGCCATTTTTTCCCCCGAGCGTCCTATACGAAAGTCGCGCTCAAGATGAGTACCAAAAGATAAACACGTATGAAGCCATGCCCTCGATCCTTTTCGTTACTACTAATCCCGAACGCAATTCCGCATTCTGAGCTGTCAACCCTTGAAATTAGAAAACTATAGCATAATTCCCCTTTCACCTCTCGTCTGTACGAAGAAATGGACAGTAGCATGTCAACAACATCGCGCACGAGTCGCACCGTTTAGTGGCCTATATGCGCCTGTTAGAGTGCGAGGTCATCCGCCCACAGCTTTCTCGGTTTTCCCTGCTATGTCCTGAGCAAACCTCTCGCTGAACCCCGCTACGAATGAGACTGCAGCAAAAAAAAAGCGCTCTCGGCCAGGGTTGATAGTGACTGGAATGAGGCCAGAACTTAGAACAGCGAACACAAAAAGCGAAAATCCAATTCCGACAATCGGCTTAAAGAGCCCAGTGAAAAACAAGATCGAGGGGTCAGCATGGGTCGCACCGGAAAAATCTTCGATGCGTACCAAAATGCTCACCACGCTACCGATTGCACCTGATATAGCCACCAGGCCTAACAAGGACGCATCTATCCCAAGTATCTCATCTCGATTAGATAGCATTGGCCATAATACCGTCAGTAGAGGGATCGCAAAGTAGAACAGAACGCCTAGGCCCGCTACAACACGGGTTGGAGGAGTTCCCTTCCGGATGCTTCGTGCCATTTTAACCAATGGATTGCGTCTTGATTTTTTGCGGTCAGAAATATCTTTCCGAATCTCAGTAGCAATAGCAATATTAGGTGGATCTGCAAGAAGGGCTTCCGCAGCAACCTCAGCTTGTCGGAGTAGGTCCAATGAATCAAGCAACTCAAAATCAGGGACTAGGTTCACCAATTCTGCGATTTCTTTCTGGAGAAGTTCATCAAGTCCTGGCCGAATTGCCGATCGAATCCTGATGAGCAGTTCTTCAGACCGAGTGCATAGTTCTGAAGGCGTTTCCGCCATGAATTGCCCCCTCATGATGAACGGTTAATCCTTTTTGCGGCGAATGGCCGACGCGGAAGGGCGTGTTGCCCTGAACCGTTTCCCGGAAAAAGAGCCGGTGACAACCAAAGCGATATGGAAATTCAAAAGGGAGATGACAACCGTGTGGATCTACTATGATGAAAATTGCCCTGAAATGCAAGCATCGAATAGTGGCAACGGTGAGATTTGTGGAATCGTCCGTTCGGGGTCGGACCATCCTAAAGGGAATCGTCCGTTCGGAGCCGTTCGCCGGAGCCGTTCGGGGTCGGACCATCCTAAAGCGTTTCTGCTCAAGGAAAGAGAGGTTCTGATTGGCCGTTTTAAACTGTGGTTTTCGACCACGAAATGGTTACTTTAACGGCGGCCATATCCGACGCGGTTCAACCTTTCCAGGGGACCGCGTCCTTGATCGCAGATCCGGCAAGATGCAAAATGATGTAAGCCTTCACTCCGAGTCCGCATTTAATAACGACAACAAAGTCCCTGCCCCCTCTCAGAGCACGGGGATACCGAACACCGTTATTGGCGACGGCCTAAAGCTTTTCCCAGTCATCCCTGCCGATTCCAGCCTGGCGTAAGATTCTGAGCAGAAGTTCTCTACCGATGTCAGCCTGATGAGGATTAGGAATCCGTATAATGGTATTCGTCCTTGACCATGAACTGATGCTTGCCGCCTGAATAAGGGCCTGCGAATCCCAACCGCCCGAGATACCTGACGAAATCCTTTCTTTTGACCGGACCAAAGGGAGGCATCAGGCGACTTCTTTTATAAGAAGTTCAATCCCGTCAATCGTCGGCAATCGGAGGTTTTTGTGGACCCGAAAAAGGACCCATTCTTCCAGCACTTCCCGGAGTTCTTCTCGACATTCTTCCAGTGTCTTTGCATTCGCGAAAACACCATTGCATTCGCGAACCTCTCCATAGTAGCTGCCGTCGTCCGGCAAGATCTCGTACTTTGCATGGCGAAGCGCCGCCTGAATATATTCCAACAGCATCCGAAACCTCCAATCCGGTTTAAGACGGTTGCCCGATTTATTTAGACCGAAGTTCCCCGCTTAAAACAAAAACAACATCTTGACTTTACTAGACTTTAGTAGATTTGTCAGTTTCCGTTTACTGGGTACAAATCTAAGAGATCAAAGGCTCTTTTTTGAAGTGGAGTCGGTTCAGTCATTTGGTAAAATGCAGGATTATTCGAGTCTGAACCTATTCGGCATTTGTTTCGGCAGAGGGTCCCCAGTTCGGACAAGAGCGTTTGGAAGCTGTGTGTCGGAAAGCCGTCAGCAGTCATTTTGAGGGTCTTCTTCCTTTTTGACGATGCTGATGGCTGCGCTGGTTTGACAGCATCGCGCGTCTTTCGAAGTCCTTCGAGTTCTTCATCCTCGAATAGAAGCGGAGCCAAGGCCTTTCGCATGTACCATTCGACATAATACGCCAGCATACAAAGAAATATATGTGCCTTCACATGATTTTCCGTGCGGTGGTGGATTGGCCGCACTAATAAGTCTACCCCTTTCAGACACCGGAAGGCGCGTTCCACTTGGGCAAGGCTCTTGTAGCCGCGCACCGCGTCTTCCGCCGAAACTTTCTCGGCGGGCTCGCTCGTTCGGATTACATACAGGCCATCCATTTGGCTTTCACGGAGGATTGCCTCATCTTTGCGCGCATAAGAGAAAACCCCGTCGTCAATCGTCAAACTGAAGTGCTTACCCATCTTGAAGCGATTCAATACTTTGCCCACCTTCTTTGCGATCTCGACCTTGGTAAGAGGCGTTTTGGTCCGTCGCGCCACTTCGTGAACTATTTTAGCGAGGTCTTTTTCAGTTGCAGCCAAAAGCTCAGTTCTTTTGCGACTCCGCTCCTCGGCCAGGGCTGGATTATAGCAGGCCACCAAACGCTCCCCGGGAAAATCAGGTGAGTGGATCTCCGCGAGATTTTTCTCATCAAAGATTGACATCTGTATATGTTTATTCTGGGTCAGCTTCCGTATAGCCTGAGATCGCAGGGCCGATATCCAGCCAATCTCCGGATACTCTTTCAGCTTTTCGATTTGCGGCTGAGTGAGCATTCCCCGATCCCCCACAATAACGAGATGCTTGAGGCCGAAGCGCTTTCTGAATTTCTCAACTTGCGGCGGCACGGTGGTCGGGTCCCCCGTGTTACCAGGATAAACGTCTATTGCAATCGGACGCCCTTTCTCATCTGCAAGCATCCCGTAGACAATAATCGGCATGCCTTTTTTGCCGTCCCTGTTGTGACCGAACTTTGCAAGTGGACATGTGTGACCCTCGTAATAGCTGCTGGTTACATCGTAGAGCACCGTGGCCCCTTCGGTTAAGTGCCGCCCAGCCAAGTTCTTTTCGATGCGTGGTTGTCTGGCCAACAACCAGTCCAGGGCTGCGTAAAGGTCATCTTCATCGGCTTGAGCCACTCCAAGCTCCTCGGCCAGAGTGGTGGTGTGCCACAGCCTGGTGGTTGCCAGCTTTGAGCAGGGATCAAGTAAGCGCTCAGCGATCATTGCGATCACCAGGTCCGCCTCCGGGCATCTGCGGGAAGAAATCATCGTGTCCAACCCCAACTTTCGGATCGCCGTAACAACTGCTTCGACATGACCATGGGGAATTGAGCGTTCAATCACGATGGCGCTCTCGGCCGCAATCAAATTGTCGTCTTTAAGAAGCCGGCGCAAGGCCTCTATTTTTTCGTCGGGCCAGCTGGAGAGGTTGGCAAGAGTGCGCTTGCGAATTTGCTTGCCTTCACGCCAAGCTTCGCGTAGCAAAATAGCCGGTCTCGAGTTGCGATTTGGGATTGTCTCTACATACATGGCAACAATATTAACATACTGTCGCCATACAGCAAAGAAAAAAATGGAATTTACATGGGTACATATTGCAGGTTATTTTGGAATAATATTCCAAAATAAATCAGTAACTTAATCCCATTTTGCAGTCGGATTTTCCGGGGAACTTCGGTTTAGAATATGGCTGTATCGAATTGGCGTCAATCAAAATGCCCGATTCGATCTGTTTTGCCGTGATGATTGCGTGAGGTCCGGAGATGCTTTCCAGAGCAAGAAAAGGTCGCCTTCAACAGAGTAGCGTGAGATCGACATTTGCTTGCCGCTGTAATACGGAGTTGCGTTCAAGTCGCGTGCTTCGTGAGCGCATAAGGCCCTCCCCTACAGAAGAACCGTGCGACAATGCTGTAGGGGCAGGGTTTAGCCCTATCCAGTCTTGAACGCAACTTAGCCTGCGCCCACCCTACGTAGATTCTTATTTTATTTAGATAAACGATAAGCTTCGATGGCAGGAGGATTCTTGCGCATGATTGCCGATAGAATGTCAGTATCCAGCAAAGCCTGTCCCAGTGACGTCATGCCGGCGGCCTTTCCCTGAAGAAGTTCTCACGCCGCCGATTGTGTTGCTCAATAGAATCGATCAGCTCATCACTGAGTCCCTCATAAACTTGAGCTGCTAACGCGAGTATATCGTCAGGGCTTCCAATCTGTTCAACAACCAGGCGCACCTTCTGTCCCTCCGTAAAATTCATATCCACCGGGGCAATAGGGCGGAAGCTGCCGTGCTCATAAACTGCTTCGATTGTTTCTGTAGCCATGGGACTGCTCCAGTCCGGTATGGTTTCCACAAGATGATCGATCATTTATCAGGTATTATAGCGACTTTTGACTTGTCTGTCTTCGTCTTTGCTCTGGAATCTCAGGGCCGGGAATGATTACACGAATGAGTTCTATACTCGCCCGATCAGACAAAATGCCGCGAGAGGATTGTGGCAAGGTCAATTTTTTGGCCACTGTGAGAACTCCCGCTTTAACGGGAGCGCATAACGAAAATGATTTTGCTCTGTCAACTTGGATTGTCGCGCGAGCGCGCCTCACGCCGCCGCGCCCTTAATCTTCCGCCTGGGTCCGCAGTCCGTTTCGATCGTAAACATAGACCAGGTTCCCGGTATCGTTCGAATTGCGGGTCTCGAGGTAAACCGGGCGGCCCCAGAGATAATAGATGTGCTCCAGGGTTTTTCTGCAGTACTGGTCGTCAAGCGGCAGGCCTTCGAATTCGTGCTGCAGATACAACTGAGAGCTGTTGTGGTAGTTTCCGTCCAACACGAGGATCCTGGGTATTCCCCAGTTCATGAGGTTTTGCACCAGCATCCGTTTGACCCTTTTCCAATAAGTCTCCTTTATTTCGACATCAACGTGCGAGCCCTTGTCGGATTCCAGGTAGACATAAAGCTGCAGGTCATCGGCTACTTCGCCGTTTAAAAATTCGTCCACGAAAAACCAGTCCATGTGCGTTCGCCGCACTTCCATGATCTTTTTGCGGCCCTTGCCGAGGTTGAGGTCCCAGTTCGCCTTTTCAATCGCATCCGGGCAGGCTTCATATTCCGGACCGAATCGGCCGGTGTTCCACCGCATTTCGATATTTTCGAAAAGGGCGCTCCCGAGCAGGTAGGGATTCATGGATCGCGGGCTGTGCGCTTTGACCCTGGAATTATACAGGTTGTAATAGCCGTGTTCGTCGGCGTTTAGAAACTTTTCGGCAAAGAGCCGGCTCATGATCCTTTCGTGCCAGTAGGTAGCCCATCCTTCGTTCATGATCTT
The DNA here is from genome assembly GCA_963741035.1 of uncultured delta proteobacterium. Taxonomy (GTDB): domain Bacteria; phylum Desulfobacterota; class Syntrophobacteria; order Syntrophobacterales; family Syntrophobacteraceae; genus SbD1. Next base: position 63,286 of record CAVUGX010000046.1, on the reverse strand, counting down.
GGTCCGCCTGTAGGGCAGAAAGTAGAGCGCCTGTCCCCGGATGGAGCTTAGAACGTCCTTTTCCCATTCCTGGGAAAGATTTGGCGAATTTTCGGTCACGTATTTGAGAATGTCTATAGTGGGTTCGGGCGGGGTCTTTTTCCGCAGTTCCCGCTTTTCGTCCCGGGCGATTGCCTTTTTCTCCGGCAGGAGGTCGTCGAATTTGCCTTCCGGGGGCAGCGCCCCGGACCAGCCATAGAGCCTGTCGCGGGCTTCCTGCGTCGTTTCCGGGCGAAGCAGCTCGTCGGGGTCGATGTTCCACTCGATTGCCAACGCCGCGTCGATAAGTTTTTCGACGGCCTCGCGGCCGTAGTCCTCCTCGTATTGGCGAAAGCGCCGCGCCGCCTCCGAGGCCGAGGTTATCATGTCCCGCCGCGTTATCTGGAAGTGCCTGCTGTTTTTCATGAAATCATTGTGCGCATAGACGTGCGCCATTACCAGCACCTGGATGGGAAGCGGGTTCGTCTCCATCAGATAGGCGCGGGCGGGATCGCTGTTGAACACCACTTCGTAGGGGACCGAATAGCCATGGTCGTACTTGGTGCGCTCTATTTCGTAATCCCGGCCGAAACTCCAGTGGGAATAGTTTACGGGCAGCCGGTAGGCCATGATTTCGAGCATCTTCTGGGCGGGAACGACGTCGAATTCCTGCTGCATGAAATCGAGCCCGAATTCGGAACCTATTTTTTGTATCAGCTCATCGGCTTCGTTTAGCTTTTTGACATCGGCGCTGTTCATAATGTCAACCAATCCCCTGTTTCCCCGAATGGAGAAATATCCGCAGGGCGGGGTAAATGTCGGACTTATCCTTGATTATCACTCCCATCACCGGGGACCGGCCCCGCATGCCCCGATAGTAGGAAAGGTTTTCGAGAGTGTCGCCTTCCAGCCCCATTTTCTCCCTGTACGCTTCCATGAGGACCGAAGAGGAGTGTTCGGTCTGGAGTTCGCCGTATCCGAAATTTGCGACTCCCCTTTCGAGCAACTTTTCAAGCGACCTGACGGTCCGGTCCACGTCCCAGTCTTCGCCGTCGGAAAAATGAAAAGGGTAGACATTCCATCTGCTGGTGGGATATTCGGTATCGATCAGGTCGGTGGCAAGCTCATAGGCCGAATGGCATGAGGTCCCGCCCGACTCTCCCCGATGAAGAAACTCGTACTCGTCCACGAGCCGGGCCTCCGTGGTATGGGCGATGAAGCGTATCTCGACGCGTTTATAGATGACCCTGAGAAAAGAGGTCATCCAGAAATAAAACGAGCGCGCGAGGTACTTTTTCATCGTCCCCATACTGCCCGAGACGTCCATCATGGCGATGACCACGGCATTGGACTGGTATTCCGTATCTTCGACAATCGTGCGATACCGCAGGTCGGAGGTGTCGAGATAGAGGCGCCCGGCCCCGGAAGAACTCTCCTGCCCCACTATTGAAAAATCCGGTTTGTTTGTGCCCGTAAGGAGCGCCAAGGCAAGATCGGGATCTCCCTGCGCCGCATCCAGGGCCGCCCGGCAATCTTCCTCACTCATTCCGGTGCTCGCCATCAGGCCCTGCACCAGGACTTCCGTTCTTTTGATCGCCTCTTTGATGCTGCGTTTTTTGTCCAGCCGAGGCAAGATTCCGTGCGGTTCTATCGAGTCGTATTTCCAGCCCTTCGAGACCACCGACTCCCGGATTTCTTTCTGCTGCAGGTTCGGTAAACCGATATCCTCCAGCATCATCTCTACCAGCTCGGCAAGCTCGATTTCGGTTTCCAGGTAATCCTCTCCAGGCTCTTCTCCCGCTTTGCCGGGCTGCCCGCTCCCGGGTTTGGGACGCTGGCCGATGACCTTCCCCTCTTCGGATTCCCCGCTTCCAAAGCCTCCCGACGCTCCATCCGGATACTTGTGGATAAACCTGTAGCTCTTGATCCCGCGAACAGGCACACGCACGATCCGGTCGCCGCTTTGCGTAATTATCGCCTCATCGCTTATGATGTCGGGCAGGTTGCGCTTGATGGCTTCCTTGATCTTGTCGCGGTGCCTGACCGCGTCGGCAAGCCCACGCTGGCTCAAATCGTAGTCCGGGATAAGCACTGACATCAGGCTATCCTTCCTTTCTCAACATCTCCCCCACAAAATGGAGTAGATTGTTCGCGCAAACGGGGCAGTACCCCTTCTTCGAGCAGCTTCGACACGGCGTCGTCTTTGCGCTTGATCGTTCTCGGGTCCCTCACGTTCTTATCCGCAATGGTGAGCGAGACAAGATTTTTCAGGTCGGACATAAGCTTCCTCTCGATAGCCTCCTGGAGCGGGAGGTACGTGTCGAAGCTGAAGTGCTCTCCGCGATCCAGGGCGTCCGATTTGAATACGAAAAGACCCTGCCGGAACTCCCTTTTAGCTATTTCGGATATCCCGATCATCTCCTCGATCGAACGCATGAGCTTTTCGTCCGGTTCCTGCTCCTCCTGGGTTACGGGGTCGATTGTCTTGCGTTTGAGACAATAGGCGGTCGCATGCTTCATGTAATTTTCAAAAAGCGCCTGGGCCTGGTCTTCATAAGCAAAAAGAAAAGCCCTGTTTACCTCCCGCCTGGCTTCCTCGCGATACTCGGAGAGCGTGCTGCCTTTCTCGCCTTTGAGGAGTTCGAGATACCTGTTTCTTTCTTCATCCGAGAAGCCGATATGGTGTTCGAACTGGTGGGTGAGGGCGCGGATTATATCGACCGGATTTATGCAGCCCGCGCCGTCGATTGCGGCCCCAAGGGCGATATTGATGGCGTTCATTACGAACCTGGGGCTTATCCCGCTCATGCCTTCGCCTTTTTCCCTGCCTTCCAACCGCATCCTCTTGACGTTTACCGGGTCTTTCTCCTTCTCCATGATGACCTGGCCGTCGTAGTACCTCGCCTTTTTTACCGGCTCGGGACAAAGGTTCGTAGGGGTGAGACGGGTCAGCACGGCGAACATGGCGGCCGTATCGAACGTGAGCGGAGCGATGTGCACCTTTTTATGGAACTCGCTTTTCTCGGTCAGCTTCCTGTAAATCGAGACCTCGTCCCTGATTCGCAGGTTGTACGGAACGTATATCGGATACATCCTGTCATGCAGGGCTTCGTTTTCCTTGCTGGCCTTGAACTTATCGAACTCGGTCTGGTTGGTGTGGCTCAGGATTACCGTATCGATATAAATCTGCGGGAACCCGGGGGCCTTGATCAATTGCTCCTGGGCCACCGTGATCAGGACATAATGGAACTTGATGTCGCATTTCAGGATTTCGATATACTCGATAAGACCCCGGTTCGCGATCTCGATCTCTCCGTCGAACTTGTACCCGAGCGGATGAGCTTCGCCGAACTTCGTTATTTTTCCGAGGTCGACGTGGCCGATCAGCTCCGAAATGTCCTGGTTTTTGGGGTCGGAGGGCTGAAACGTGCCGATGCCGACACGGTCGCGCTCGCTGAGCCTGATCTGAACGACCGGCATGTTCTCCCAGGTAAATTGGCCGACCTGGTCGCGGCATTGAGAATCTTCCTCCAGCCTGCATTTGCAGACCGGACAAAGATCCCCTTCTATCTTGACCCCGAGCAGATTTTCAAATTCGGGCCGAAGCGAGCGTGGAACCAGATGGAGCGGATCTTCGTGAATCGGGCAGCCCTTGATGGCATACATCGCGGTCGGCTCCCGCTCCAGTCCGGACCTGAGCAGGGTCGCTATGGTGGACTTGCCCGATGATACCGGGCCTACCAGAATCAGTATCCGCTTACCCGTCTCGGTACGGTTGGCCCCTGCCCTGAGGAAACGAACCAGGTCGTGGAGAGACTCCTCGATTCCGAAAACCTCTCCGGAAAAGAAATTGTAGCGCACCAGGTCCTCGTAGTGAGGAAGTTTTTCAGATTCCGGCAGATCGGTTGCACCTTTGGACGCAATCATGTCGAATATGCGAGCCGGGGCAGATTGAGCAATTTTCGGGTCCTCCGCGACCAGCGCGAGATATCCTTTCATGGTACCTTCCCAAATCGTACTGGCTGACCCCGATTTTCGAATCAGCATCTCCATCGACTTTAAAAACTCATCTTTTTTTGCATCCATGAAAGCGCCTCCTCTTGGACTTTCCTAAATTGCCCAATGATCTTCAAGCCTTACTAATAGACGTATCGGTCGAAATATACGTCTACTCGAAACTGCAAATAATTTCCGGGACTTTCTCAACTCCGCAAACACCCCTCAGCTCACCAGGTCTTCAGGGGTGATCTTTTGAACATTAGTCAAAGAAACGGGAACTCAGGATGCGCGATGATTTTGAAATTTCGCCCGAGATTCAACTTGTGCGTGGAAGAGAAAGTGTCACTGCTCGAATCTTCGAGAACTCGCAATCAGCGGCGTAGTAATTTCAGCACCGGCAATAGAGCGCATTATCAATTCCGTAGTAAGAGTAATCACGATCTTATCGACGGAATAGTACACTTATCCGGCAGCGCGGGGCATATCGAGTAATAATCTTGACAAGTCCTTACAATTATTAACAAAAGTACATATATAAATTTTTGGCGGGCTTCGTTTTGCTGCTTTAATAAGGGGCGGACAACAGATCGAATGAGTCCCGGGTTAGTTTCCACCCGGTTTCCATCAGCTATGTCTTCCTGTGTCCCTTGCGGTGCTTCGTACGCTCCGGAGCCGGAGGGAAAAATCGTTTGAAGAAGAAAACACTGGTTGCCATAGGGGCATAATAGTAGGCTATCCGGTAGATGAGGATCGCCAGCAGGCAAAAATCGTAATCGAGATCCATCATGTAAAACGACCACGCCATCGAGCCTTCCATGAGTCCGATCGATGCCGGAGTCAGCGAGAACATACTCGTGAAAAGACCAACCGAAAACCCCACCATCAGAACTTTATTACTCACCGGGTAGTTTATCGCGATGAACGCAAACTTCAGGCAAAGGAACATAAACAGCCAATCGAGAAGGGCCAGCGATGCCGGGAACAGCAGCACCCTCCTGTTTACCATTATCATGTTCAGGCTGTTATTGAAGTTTTCAAAGAATACCTCGGCCCTTTCAGGCCTGATCCACTGCGGCCTTCCGATCTTCGCGGAGACGGCAATTACCACCCTGAGACCGATTTGCCATATTTTCTTTCGGAAAGCCTCGTGGACGATTGTCTGAATGGTCAACCAGGTCATCAGGAAGGCGACGAGCAGGACCATGACCCCGAAAACTTCCTGGTTGCGGTCTGTTATCTGGTGCTGGCTGTAGAGATAGAAAAATCCGAGATAGATGAACAGGACCGCAATAGTGTTGGTGAGAAAGCCATGTATGATCGAAACCGAGAGCGTGTTGCTGGGCGGAATGTCTTCGCGCGAGAGCAGGTAAACCTTTGCGGCCACTCCGCTCAGTCCCGCTACCGACATCAGATAGTTGAGCGTGTTCGATAGAAGCGAAATCTTGAAACAGGAAGAAAAAGAAAGCGGCAGGCCGATTCCTTCGAGCAGTTTTTGAAGAACGCCCGCAACGCAGGAATAGCTTATAAAAGCCGAAGCGATAACAGCCAGGGCCCAAAGAGGGCTTATGTCTCCCAGATGCTCGGCAAACTTTTGAAGGTTGGCCTGCTTGACGGTATAGAAAAGGATGATGACGCCGAAGAAAGCGGCAATCCAGAATCTCTTCCGAGTGGCTATACTTACCAACTCTCCTCCAAAACCGAGCTATTGGCGCTTAGTTTTGGCTCTCAGCCGACATGGCGCGCCAAGGCGCAAAACTATTGCGTTGCGGAGGGATTTCACGCCGGGCTGCGTTCAAAAGAGTACCGGGTGACACCGGCGGAGCATGAAATTTTGAGAGTCACTCCCCTGAAAGCAACCTGGTATCCGCCCAAACAGGACACCCTGCCTTAGAGTTTAACTGCAGATCACCAAAAGCGCAAGCTGGAGAGATATACCGAAACGGCTGGTGCGTCAAATCGGATTTCGGCGCTCGGAGGGCGGAATTTTTACTCTTACATTTACTTCAGGATCTTTTTTACCTCTTCCCCGTACCTCTGAAATATTTCCTCGGCGAGGTCCGAGAGTTTTCCCCGGATCGAATCGGGCCCGGGAATGTCGAGAGGGGCGGGGACGTTGAGTATTTCCATCGACACGGGCCTTATGTAGAGATTGTTATCCAACTCGGACATTTCCTTTGCTGTAAAGTTATTCCCCAGGATCTTCTTTCTTTCGATCCCCTGCATATCCAGGTTCCTGAGAAAATTGAGTATGGAAAGAAGATCGAAATTCTTCTGGAAGGAATCGATGTTGCTGTTGACGGCTGAGCGCTCGTTTGCGAGGTCTTCGTAGTGCTGCTTATATTCTTTCATCCAATAGTGAAAGCGCGAGTAGGATTCGAGCAGGAGCTTGCGGAATTTTCCCTTCCGGGTCAGCGCCCTGACCCGGATCAGAGGCACTTTCCGTGTGAACGGTTCATTCAAGCAGGCGTTCCAGAAACCGGCCTCCATTCCGAGCATTTCCCGGAGCCGGCGTTGCATATCCGAATGAATCATGAGAAAAGAAAGCCTCGCCAGCCGTCTTTCCACTATCCAGGCTTGTCTCCGGGTTGCATCAGCCTGCATGTTCAGGTGTTCGATTTGAAGGTCGATCAGGCGACGCTCCAACAGGTAGTTTTCGATCACCTCTTCTTTGACCAGCCGGGTCAGAGAGGCAACCAGATCATCTTCCATCAACGATGGGCACACCTCCAAAGGAACAATCATAAGCCAGAGGAAACAAAAATCGAGATTTATGAGCCCCTCGCAGAGTATTTCCTTTCATTAGATCTCCACGTTCCCGCAGGTGCTACTTTTTCAACAGCAGAAAAGTACTGGGATCGAGTTCAAACTCGGAAACGGCAGGATTGTAATTGCCTTTTTCCTTCAGCGCCTTCAGCCTGAGACTATCATTTTCAGGCAGCAGCACCAAAATGGAGCTGAAAAGATCGTCCATTGTATCGACCGGATAAGGGATGCCTCTTTCATTTACATCGGGCACATGCCGGTGGGACCTGGCGGAAACCCAGACCGAAGCCGAGTGCCTCCGGGCCAGATCGCCAATTTTTTCGAAAAGCGGGCGCGCGCTGCGGTCAAAATCGAGACCGTCCAGAATGATGAGCGCGGGTTCGAACTTGGCCTGCTGTTTCAGATTTTCGATGCTCGTTTCAAGTTTTTCCGGACTGAACGTCTGGTTGAGGAATGACATTATGAACCGTAGAGGTTCTATGGCGTGCTGCAGATCTGCGACCTTGCATTCGGGCCGGTTCAAAAAAATATCTTTGAGCAGTTCATTGTACCAGAGCTTCACCTTGTCCGGGACCACATCCACGCAGACATGGAGAACCGGCTCCTTGTCGAACAGGTATCCTATTGCAAGTTGAGTGAGGCAGGCTGTCTTGCCGGCCCCGGCCCGGGCCAGAAGGACTCCCATCTCTCCAGGCTCGGGCCGGTTGATCGGTATTTTCGCATAACCACGGCAAACCGCGCTTTCATCGGCCATTTCAATGCTCCCTTCTGAGTGCTCGGTTTTTCGGTTTTTGATCCCGCTTGGCTCAATGATACTTTACCGGAAAGAAAAATTCCATCAAAAGCCTATTTTCTTTGGATCGGCCTTCAATGATGCTGCCCGGCCAGTTCCACATTTTCCGGCCGTGCTTTCAACGATTGTCTCCAGCCGGAGATTTGTTTCCTATTACAGTTGCTTCCACCCGTCGCTCTCGCGCCCGAACGTCATGATTTATGAGCACTACCTGCTGCCAGCTTCCGGTGAGGAGTTTGCCTCCTCGTATCGGAACGCTCAACGAAGGTCCGAGGAGAGCTGCCTGGACGTGGCTGTGACCGTTTCCGTCATGCCATGCCTTTTCATGCTCGTAGACAGCTCCTGGTTCGGCAAGTCTGTTTATCACTCGCCTCAGGTCTTCCACCGCCCCCGGTTCGTATTCGATGGTCGTCAGCGACGCTGTGGACCCCGCGACAAAGAGTCCCATCAGACCCGTTTCAAAGTTGAGACGGGAAAGCATGTCATCCAAAAGAGGGGTAATATTCACGATGTCGGGCCCTCTTTCCGTGGACACGCGCAATGTTTCGGCATAGATTTGGATTCGCGGCATTGTCGTTGTCTCAAAGTGGACGGAATCAGGTGGTCTGCCACCCCTTTTGCCGATCCCCGAAGGGCCTTTTTGAAACTCAAACTAGGACATGGGACCGGTACAGGCAAGACAAAAAAGATCCCTTCTACTGACTTTATCCAGGTATGCGGTGAGGATTGCCAATTGGAATGCATATTGATCGGAACCGGCGGGATGATGCCGATGTCTTACAGGATGCTTACTTCCCTGGCTGTAAGGCTCAACGGGCAAATATATCTCTTCGACGCCGGGGAGGGGACGCAAATCAACTGGAAAAGAGCGCGGCTCGGAGTGCGCGGGTTGAAGCTTATCGCCGTAACCCACCTGCACGCCGACCACTGCCTGGGGATACCCGGCATGATCATGCTCAGGGCACAAATGGAGAACCCGGCCCCCCTCACAATTCTCGGTCCCCCGGGAACGCGTGAGTTCCTGTCTCAGTCTCAGAGGACCCTCGAATACCATGTCAACTTCCCGATCCATATCATCGAATGGGCTGCAGACAACTCGGGTTTGGCATACGAGGACGATCAGGCCAGGATAGTGTGGCAACCTGTTAAGCATACCCGCTTTTGCCTGGGATACAGGTTCGAAGAATTCGACAGGCCGGGAAGATTCGACAGCGCGCGGGCACAGGCCCTGGGGGTGCCGATGGGGCCGCTCTGGGGCAAGCTTCAAAAAGGAGAAAGCGTAAATACATCCGAAAAGACTGTGCAACCTTCGGAAGTGCTGGGGCCTGCCAGGCGAGGCCGGCATATTGCCTTCGTAGTGGACACGAGACCTGCCCCGGGCGTCTATTCCCTGAGCGAGAAAGCTGACCTGGCTTTTCTGGAAGGCATGTTTCTCACCGAGCACTCCGAACACGCCAATGTAAAAGGCCACATGACGGTTGCAGAAGCCGCAAGGATCGCCAGGAAGTCCGGCGCCGCCAGGGCTGTCCTCGTTCATATAAGTCCCCGGTACGAAAACAGCGAAATCGGGAAACTCGAAGATGAGGCCCGCAAAGAATTCAACTCCGTCAGAATCGGAAGAGACCTGGACACATTCGAAGTGAGTCTTCCCGAAAAGACCGGACTTCAATGAAATCTCCGGTTTCCGGGCAAGAGCAAAAAAAAGAAGGCCCTCCAAGGGGTGGAGGGCCTTCAATCATACTGCGGTAACTTTGAGAGTCTAAAACTGCCGGCAAGACAAACCGAATCGGAAGAGGGTCCCGGCTAATCGCCTTTGGCTCCCTCGATCATCTTTTCCAGACGGGCCTTTTCGGCCCTGACTTTCCTAAGTTTCTCCCCGATTGTTTCTACCCCTCTTGAGCCGGCCCCCAGACTCTCCAGCTTCTTCTCGAGCCCGTCTATTTCTTTCATGACCCGATAAAGCTCAACAGCTACCATCCTAATACTCATACGGGCAACTTTGTTCCCATTGTGAAGAATGTTTCGTGAGGCGCCATAGTTACTTTTTAGAGGTTTACCTCCGAGTATATACCTCGTAGGCGAGGTCGAATTTTTCTCTCGAACCCGGTGGTAAACGCAGTGCAAATCCGGAACCGGGGGACATCGCATCCTCTCGCAGTGACGGGTTGAGTTCCTGTAAATGACTGACCGGTACACCGATCCATAGTGCTATCTCCTCCAGCTTCAGAGGCGTATGGACTAAAACAGGATCGAAGTCCGTAGGCTTGCAAAAGTTGGGATACTCGAACCCATACTTTTCCGGCTCGCGCATGATATTCATCGCGGCCAGGACTTTTGAAACGTAAACTGCTGAACGCGCGGGCAATCTTCGCCCATAAAGCTCCCCGTCCTTAACGCAGCACTTTTTAGCCACGCAATTAATAGGCCGGCTTCCCGCATTATATGCGGCAAGGGCCAACAACCATGAGTCGTACTGTTCGTAAAGTGTTTTCAGGTATTTGGCGGCCGCCTTTGTCGATTTGATCGGATCTCGCCTTTCGTCCACCGAACGATCGACACGTAATCCCATTCTTCTGGCTGTTTCCGCCATCATCTGCCAATAACCACCCGCTCCTCGATATGACGCGGTCTTCTCGAAACGGCTCTCCACAAATACAATAGAGACCATTTCCGCCGGTACGCCCTGGCTTTCGAGAATCTCGGTCATTCGGGGGAGACACTTTCCCGCCTTTTCCATGGCTTCCGAAAAAGTCGCTCGGCCTTCTCCCCGATAGAAGCGAATGTACTTCTGAATGAGTGGTTCATTGATGGGTATCTGGATTCCGTTTCTCCATGACACTGCGGGGGTCCCCGTAAGAGCATCCGAAGGAGCTGGCTGGGTAAGCGGCACTATGGAGATATCATTTTTCGGGAGGTCGCCGGGCAACGACAGCGCTGCCAGCCCTCCATGAATCTCCGTGCCCTCTGCCCCTGCCTGAGCCTGGAAGTTGAAAACGAACAGGGAAAGTAGAATTAAAGCAGCGGCCGTCACAAAGCATTTGTGAAAGCCGGCTTCGGATCCCGCCGCATGGTGCCCGTGGAGGCTTGAATCAGGCGCCATACTGGTTCTCCTCACATTTTTCAAAGAAGCCCCATGGCCCTCACGGATACCCGCAAGAGTTAATAGGATGAAGCAGTTTCTACTCGCTTCTGCGACAAAAAGCAAACCGGGTTATCCGGGATTATTCGCGGTTAGACCGGATTATCCCGGAAATAGCCGGATTAATCCACCCTGAGAAAGATATCCTGACCAAATGGGTTAAATGTGCCCGGCCTTGGTCTGATCTGTATCGTTTTGGAGACTGTTTTTCGCTCAATCTCTTTCTTATGCAATATATCTTGATAATGCGTTATTTATCGTCCCTTGTCTTCAAGTGCTTGTGATTACACTGGATTCCCAGGCACGGCGGCAGGCTTGAAATACGAAGGGTGAAAAGTGAAAAGTGAAGTTTTCACCTTCCAACTTCCCGGTTCACACTTTGGACCCGGCGCCGGCATCGGCCCGTAGCTCGCTTGACATATTTATCCTGATTTCCTAAAGTGCGGCGTTTGCTTAAAATTAGATGGACGAGCATTATCAAACCCGGCATGGGAAAGTGGAATTTATGGTCGACCCAAAGCGTCTGAAACTCTACAGAAATATCGGGATAATAGCGCACATAGACGCGGGGAAGACCACCGTGACCGAACGTATCCTCTTCTATACGGGCCGGTCCCACAGGATGGGCGAAGTGCACGACGGCACCGCCGTGATGGACTGGATGGAACAGGAACAGGAGCGCGGGATCACGATCACTTCCGCGGTTACCACCTGCGAATGGCGTGACCATGAAATCCACCTGATAGACACACCCGGCCACGTTGATTTCACTATAGAGGTCGAGCGCTCACTCAGGGTCCTCGATGGGGTTGTAGCGGTTTTTTCGGGAGTCGACGGGGTCGAACCGCAGTCTGAAACCGTCTGGCACCAGGCCGACCGCCATCACGTACCCAAAATAGCTTTCGTGAACAAAATGGACCGCATAGGGGCGGATTTCAATAACACGGTGAACCAGATCGCAGAGAAGTTCAAAACCGTTCCGCTCTCCGTCCAGTTGCCGCTTGGGGCCGAATCGGACTTCAAGGGCGTAATCGATCTTATCTCGATGAAACAGATATTCTGGCTCGATGAGACTTTGGGCGCTGAGGTCAGAATCGTGGAGGTCGAACCGGATCTGTTGGCCGCGGCGCACGAGGCCAGGGAAAATCTGGTCGCCAAGCTGGGCGAATTCGATGACGAGCTGATGGAGTGCTACCTTGGAGGCGAAGAAATTACGGCCGCGCAGCTTATTGCCGTGATAAGGCGCCTGACGCTTGAACTCAAGGCGGTTCCGGTTCTTTGCGGAAGCGCTCTTAAAAACAAAGGCGTGCAGCCGCTTTTAGATGCAATCGTCGATTTTCTGCCCTCCCCGCTCGATGTCCCTGCGATGCAGGGTACCAACCCACAGACAGGCGCTGTCGAGGAGCGCAAGCCCAGCGAACAGGCGCCACTGGCCGCGCTTGCTTTCAAGATATTCATGGACCAGGGCCGAAAACTGACCTATTTGAGGATTTACTCGGGGGTCCTCGAGGTTGGCGCCGAGGTTCTGAACGTTTCAAAAGGAACTCGCGAGAAGGTATCGCGCATATTTCAGATGCACGCAAACAAGCGGGAGCGGATCGAAAGATCGGGGGCCGGCAATCTGGTCGCAGTACTCGGCCTTAAAACGGCCACCACCGGCGATTCCATATGCGACCCGGGCCACCCCCTGCTGCTCGAGACGGTGGATGTTTACGAGCCGGTAATCTCAATATCCGTGGAAGCCCAGACAAGGGCAGACCAGGAAAAACTCTTCGACAGCCTGTCCAAACTGTCCGAAGAGGACCCCACGTTCCGGTTTGCCGAAAACGCCGATACGGGTCAGATAATCGTAAGCGGCATGGGCGAGCTTCACCTGGAAATCGTTCTCAACAGACTCGATCGCGACTACCATGTCGTTGTCAACGCCGGGAAACCGCAGGTCGTCTATCGAGAAACCATCAGCCGCGCATCTGAGGGAGTAGCGGAATTCGACCGTGAGATCGGCGGGACGAGGCACTTTGCGCAGGTCCAGTTGCATTTGTCCCCAAGGGAAAGAGGGCTTGGAAATGCAGTTGTGAACCGGGTGCGCGACGAATCCATTCCGGAGATGTTTTTCGCGGCAATCCAGCAGGGCATACAGGACGCTCTGAGCAGCGGCACTATTTCCGGCCATCCTGTCGTTGACGTCGAGACGACCGTTTTCGCAGGGACTTTTCAGGAAGGATTGTCGAGCGAACTTGCCTTCCGTGTGGCCGCCTCGCTCGCTTTCAGAAACGGTTTCGAGCAGGGCGCCCCGATATTGCTCGAACCCTATATGTCGGTCGAAATCCTCACGCCTGACGAATTTCTGGGGGAAGTACTGGGCGACATAAATATGAGGAAAGGAAGGATCGAAAGCATAACCGCGCGGAAGGCCATTCAGGTGACCGAGGCGGTCGTGCCGCTGTCGAAGATGTTTGGCTACTCCACGTCCCTGAGGTCATCAACCCAGGGGCGTGCAACCTTCACGATGCACTTCTCGCACTACGATCTTGCTTCGCAGTAATAAGGGTTTGTGCTACCGCTATTTTGCTTGATTTAATCTCTATTCTGTTATAAATTGGAGAGCTTCTGGTCTGACGAAACTATGCGTCAACCAGATGATTTTGTTGTCTCCACTCGGAGGCCCCATTGAAAGGCAGGTGAAATTTATTGTTAAGTTCGGAGGCGGAACCTAAGGAAAATATAGAGAAAAAAATTCGCAAGCTCCGCAAAGATTTTCAGAAAAACGTACAGCCCGTTCTGCGCCGTCACAATTATTATCTCTCCAAGGGAGAGCGCAGACGAATCAAGAAGAAAAAAGCGATAAAGCGCATCCAGCGCCGAGAGCGCCGCATGTTGCGTACGACATGATCGGCGGAGGCTTTCGCTGCCGGTTAATCCTGCCTGAAATGTCCGAATTTGAAATCCCGGGTTTTTGCCCGGGATTTTTTTGTGTTGCGCATCTAATACCAACATTCATGAACAAGGGGCATTTGTTCACCCCCGGTGATGAAAATTTTATTGAGTCCTTTTACTTTGTTACCTGCGGCAAAGGGAAAGGACCGACGCAACTTTGGTGGTCTTTATGTCCCCGCATACCAACATGGTCCGGGTTTTCGGCACGTACCCCCGAGTGGTCCGTCTCTTTGAGACAGGACGTACGGTAATAGGACCTGCTTAGCCTTGAAGGTGACGTAAGGCCTCCCGGAAACCCACCCGATGCCGCTAATTCTAAATCAGTCATCGGGAGGAGGTGAAGAAAATGGAGGCCATGATTATTAATTGTGCGGGTCTGGATGTCCATCGTAAACAGGTAGTTTGTACCCTGATTCAAGACACCAAACGCACGACACGGGAATACCCAACGTTTAGTCGGCAACTTAAGGAGTTGGCCCGCTGGCTTCAGCGTGAGCAAGTGGGGCTGGCGGTGATGGAAAGCACGGGAATCTACTGGAAGGCTGTTTTTGCTTGCCTTGAAGAGGCTGGCATTGAGGGGCGTGTTGTGAATGCACGTCATGTCAAACAGGTCCCCGGGCGAAAGACTGACGTTTGCGACAGTGAATGGTTGGCCGAACTGGCCCAGTTTGGTCTTTTGCGCCCCAGTTTCATTCCTCCGCGTGACTTGCGTGAGCTGCGCCTTCTCACTCGCTATCGCCGCAAGCTCAGCGGGATTCTTGCCGGAGAGAAGAACCGGCTCCACAAGGTGCTCGATGATGCCGGGATTCGTTTGGGCTGTGTGGTAAGCGACATTGACGGCGTATCGGCTCGTGCCATGGTGGAAGCGCTTATAGAAGGCGGCTGGACACCTGAGCAAATAGCCGAAAAAGCCTTGGGCCGGCTGCAAAAGAAAAAGGACGCTCTGGAGCTGGCGCTTGAAGGCGAAATCAGTGATCGACATCGGTTGGTTCTGCAAAAGATGCTGGGGCACGTGAAATGGCTCCGGCGCCAAATTGCGATAATCGATGGGCAGATCGTGGCGGCAATGAAACCGTATGAACAGGAATGGAAACTTTTGCAAACCATTCCCGGACTCGATGTTGTAGGTGCCGCAATGTTGATTGCCGAAACAGGTGTTGACATGAGCAGGTTCGGCAGCAAGGATCGTCTTTGTTCCTGGGCGGGAATTTGTCCGGGTAACAATGAAAGCGCTGGAAAACGAAAAAGCGGTCGAACTCGCAAGGCAAATCCCTATGTTCGCTCGCTTTTGTGCGAGATGGCCAACAGTGCAAGGAAGACCCAAAGCCAGTTCCAGGGGCTCTATAAGGGACTTGTGATCAGACGGGGACACAAGAGAGCCATTGTGGCCGTGGGACATAGGATTCTCCAAATAGCCTATATCATGCTTTCCAGAAAGGAGCCCTACAGGGACCCAGAAATAGATTATGAAGCCCTGGTGGTGCATCGCAACGCTCCACGATGGCTCAAAGCGCTGCAGAAGTACGGCTATCTGAACAGTATTGTTCGGGTAAAACAGTAGCCAAGTGCAATAATTTAAACTTACCCACATCCTTTATCGGCATTCCGATAAAGGCGAGGAGAGGTCTGTCCCTTGAGCACGCAACACCGCTCAAGTATTTTCACGGTAAGTTGCGTTCAAGATATGGGCGGGGATAAACCCAGCCCTACGGAATAACCGTGCTATAATGCCGTAGGGGCGGGGTTTATCCCCGCCCGAAGCACCCGGCTTGAACGCAACTTGGTATAAGGCGCACCCGCTTCCTTCCCCGCAAGACAGAGTGGAATAAACCGCACTGCCGGCCGCGACGCCGGTCCAGTATCGACGAACCGCACGACACGTGGGTCTATCGGGGCCCGGCGGGCGGTTGCGAGCGGCCTGATTTTACCTGGTGACTTTTTGAGAGGTTTTGCCGCCTTCGAGCATATCCCTTATGCCTCCGATGGAACTCAATATCGCCGTGGCTTCGAACGGCACGTAGACCACCTTGTTGTTTTGCCCTGAAACCATTTCCTTCAAAGTCTCTATATATCTTACCGCAATAAGATAGTTGATGGGGTCCCCGTTACTTGTCGATACGGCTTGCGTTATCATCTTTATTGCTTCAGCTTCCGCCTCGGCAACTTTGATCCTTGCATTGGCCTCGCCTTCGGCAACCAGAATTTTCGACTGCTTGCTTCCTTCAGCCCTGTTTATTTCCGACGTTCTTATGCCTTCGGCTTCGAGGATACTTGCCTGCTTCAGCCCCTCCGCTTCAAGAATGGCCGCCCTTCTGTCACGCTCAGCCCGCATCTGTTTTTCCATTGCGTCCCGGATTTCAGGTGGAGGTATTATGTCCTGAAGCTCAACCCGGTTGACTTTAACCCCCCATTTATCCGTGGCGTCATCGAGTATTGCGCGAAGCTTGCTGTTGATTGTATCTCTTGAAGACAGGGTCTGATCCAGATCCAGTTCTCCGACAACATTTCTCAGGGTGGTCTGGGTCAGTTTTTCGATTGCATCGGGAAGATTGGCGATTTCATAGACGGATTTTACCGGGTCGGTAATCTGAAAATAAAGGATGGCATTCAATTCTATTACCACATTGTCCCTGGTGATGACGCTTTGTTTCGGAAAGTCATAGACGGTTTCACGAAGATCGATCCTGTTTACGCGCTGTTTTCGAATTATCGTTCTGCCGCTCTGGTCCTGCAGAACATAGCGCCACTCGATTTGGCGAGGCTTGTCGAAAAGAGGCCACAGGATGTTTATACCGGATGAAAGCGTTCGGTGATATCGCCCGAGTCTCTCTATGACCATTGTTTCACTTTGCTGGATAATCAGGAAGCCCTTTACCGCGAAGAAAATAACGAATAGCGCAAAGATTGCCAGGATTATCAATGCCCCCATTTCCGGCTCCTTTTCAGTCTTGAATCGGTTTTACATATACTTTGGCGCCTTCAACCCGAACCACCTCGACCTTTGAATTCTTTTCGATAATGCTTCCATCCAGCGAGATCGCCTTCCAGTCGTCTCCGCCTACGAATACGCGGCCGGAATTGATCTGCTCATCGATTACTTCGGTTACCCGGCCCGTTTTGCCGGCTAGGGCATCCGCATTCGTTTTGACTCCCGGCGACGCCCTGTAACAATACCTGGTGAAAAACGGACGAATCCCGAAGAAAGCGGCCAGGGCGCCCACGATAAAAGCCCCTATCTGCAAATTTATCCCGAGGTGCAAGAGTGCGGCAGCCGAGGCAACCAGGCAGCCGGCGCCCAAAGAGACCAGGACGAAGGCAGGAATGAGTATTTCGAATATACTGATAATAATCGCCGCAATTATCCATATATGCCAGGAAGTCAGCACTGTTTACCTCCTCCGGTGTTTGAACGCACGCTCTGCGCTCCTTCAACGACCAGGGTAATGATTATTTATGATTATGCAAAGATTTTTGTCTGCAGCGACGAAAGGACCCAAGGCTGTCACCATTACTTCGATCCGGGGGATCAGGGCAAACCGGGAGGCGCCCGGACCTGGTTATCGGGGGCTGTCAAGTATCGTTTGCAGCAGGTCCTGTATCTGCATCACCAAACACCCGGCATTTAGGCTACTCTCAAGTCGAACAGAGCTACCTCTCCCGATTCTTCGGCTTTCCTTCGCGCCAATGCCAGAAGTGTTTCTTCCTCGAAACCGGCATTCCGGTAACAGGTGGGACGGGTACGTTTCAGGAAGACTTCACCGCTATCAGTGTGGAAGTAGATCTTACGGGTGTCGTGCCCCCCCAGATCTTGACTAACGACTGGAATGGCCTCCATTTGAAGGAACTCGAGCACAAACTCGGAGTTCCTGGCGCCCATCCCGTTCTCGGGGGAGACAGCCGGAAGAACATGAGCCCCTCCGAAAACCTTTGCTACCAGGTTAGGTCTTTGCCCCCCGAGGTTCATGATCCTGTTGATCAACAGCTCCATGGCATTTATGGCGTACCGGGCCGCATTATCAAAGACTTCCAGATCAGCCTTTCCCGGCATCAGGATGTGGTTCATACCCCCTATGGAAGCCAATTGATCATGCAAACACACGGCCACACAGGAGCCGAGAAGTGTATCGATAACAGCAGGCTCCCTGCTCGCATGAAATCCACCAATGTGGATGCTGATGCTTCTTTTCATTTCATCGGCCTTCTTCAATCTGAATTCATCATTGTTTCCTGAAGATTGAGGCATCCTCCTGGGCCAGAGGCAAATCCATGCCACGAAGGTTCTCCGAATGCCCCACAAACAGATATCCACCGGACACCAGATGCTGCGAGAGTCGCTTAAGGAGTTTTTCTTGTGTTGACCGATCGAAATAGATTAGGACGTTGCGGCAAAACACGATCGCCATCGGTTCGTTTATTCCATATTCTTCTTCCATGAAATTAAGTCTTTCGAATCGCACTGAATTGCGTAATTGCGGTACGACCCGCACAAGCCCCTTATCTTCTTTTTTGCTTTTAAGAAGATACTTTTTCCGAAGCGCCATTGGAATCGGGCTCACTCTGGCATGCTCGTATATGCCCGACCTCGCTTTTTCCAATACTGCGGAGGAGATGTCGGTTGCCAGGATCGAAAAGCCAACCCCCGGACAACTTTCCCCGAACTCACTCAAAACCATCGCCAGCGTGTAGGGCTCTTCTCCTGTTGAACATGCGGCGCTCCACACATTGAGCTTTTTCCCAAACCCGTATCGAGGAGCCAACTCCGGAAGGACCTTTTCGAAAAGGTAATTAAAGTGATCGGGTTCCCGAAAGAAATCGGTCTTGTTGGTGGTCACCGCATCGATCATATGGATATATTCCGACTGCGACCCGCCGTGGCTGAAGAGAAACTCGCAGTACCTCTCAAACGACTCGATTCCAAGAGCGCGCAACCGTTTACGGAGCCGCCCTTCGAGCATTGTCTTCTTTGCCCTGGTCAATTCGATGCCGCAAGAATCTCCAATAAATTCGCTCAGGCGCGCAAAGTCCTTATCCGACATCCGCACCGAAAATATCCCGTCATCCAAAATCTTACGCGTATTTTCAGGTAGAGGAGACGGTTTCCTCGGCATTGCTTTTGTCAACGGCGTATTGTGCTCTATGATCCTGGTCTCAGCCTCCATTTATCCGCGATCGCCTCCACTCTTTCTGTAAATTGCCGAACCTACCGGAACCACAGGAATGGGCAGTTCGCCCGGCGGCACCGATTGCCCCACGAACAGGTAACCTCCCGGGCTCAGGTGCTGGTAGAACTGCTGCAGCAGATTCATCCGCACGGTTTTTTCCACGCGGTCGAGAAGATCTCGACAAAAGATAATGTCTATGGACTCCCGGAATTTCAGGTCTTCTTCCAGAAAATCGACATTGCGGAATTTGACGAACTCCCGGAGTTCGCTCACAATTCTTATCAGTTTTTTTTCTCTGTCTCTGCTTCTCAACAGGTATTTTTTCCGCAAATCCATAGGGACCGGGCCTATTTGGTCTTCATAATAAACTCCACGCTCCGCTGTTTGCAGCGTGCTCGGCACAGCATCTGTGGCCAGGATCTGAAAATTGAAATCAAGCCCCGGGTATCTTTCCGAAAACTCACTCAGGACCATTGCAAGGGTGTAAGGTTCTTCGCCCTGCGAGCACCCGACCGACCAAAGCATGAGCTTTCTCCTGACGCCATAGCCGTATGACGTTAGCAGTTCAGGCAATGCGCTTTGGACCAAGAACTTCAGATGATCCGGATCACAAAAGAAATCAGCCATCTTCCCTCGAACCATCAAACATCCACCGCAGAGACGTTCGATAATTTCAAAAACCCGGTTGCCCGCTTCGATGGGCTAGGGTCGATCTTTAGAGGACGCGGAGAAAAGCCTTTTAGTTCACAAGGACAGTATTGCAGGATTAATGGATAAGGCTATCTCCAGGCTGCATTGGTGGGCACATTAAGCTGTGCCCACCCTGACAGTCTAAGTCCTGCGAGTCTTGACGATCCTGGACCTCCGATCACGCGGCGGATTCCTCACCCATGTCGAGCGCCATGGCAA
The DNA here is from genome assembly GCA_963741035.1 of uncultured delta proteobacterium. Classification (GTDB taxonomy): domain Bacteria; phylum Desulfobacterota; class Syntrophobacteria; order Syntrophobacterales; family Syntrophobacteraceae; genus SbD1. Next base: position 43,566 of record CAVUGX010000046.1, on the reverse strand, counting down.
GTTCATCTGCCGAAAACACCTTGTCGATATCCAGAATGATTATGAATTTTTCCTCCCGCTTCCCCATCCCTTTGATGAACTTCGTATTCAAGCGGGTCCCGATACGCGGGGGCGGTTCAATCTGGTCGGGATCGAGGTCCATCACTTCCTGCACCGAATCGACCAGGGCGCCCAGCACGGTAGTCTCTGCGTCGATCTCGATCTCGACAATGATGATGCAGGTATTTACCGTCGCTTCCGTCTTGGTCATTGCCAACTTTAAACGCATATCCACGACCGGCACCACGGTTCCCCGAAGATTGATAACTCCCAGCATGAAATCGGGTGTCTGCGGCACCTTTGCAATCGATGTGGAGTCAAGGACTTCCCGGACCTTGCCGATGTCCAGTGCAAACACCTCGTCTCCGAGCTTGAAGGTAAGATACTGACTTGTTTCGGTTATCGAGGACACACTCATGTCAACTCCTTCCTAATATCTCTCGAATTCTTCATCAGTCATGTCGGTCTTTACTTCCTTCGACATATTCAGGGACACGCCACTCGGTTGGGTGGTTCCGTTGGTCTTCTTCGGAGCGGCGTTTTTTAAATGTGCCGGGTGTGCCTTCTGCACTGCTTTAACCTGTTTGACGGCCGCCGCAATGCCTGTTTTCGCAACGGCAGAGCCGCCGTTGAGTTTGAAGAATGCAATCGTGTTCTGAAGTTGCTCGGCTTGACTCAACAACTCGGTGGACGTGGAAGCCATCTCCTCGGATGCCGAGGCGTTCTGTTGTATGACCTGGTCTAATTGCTGAATGGCCTTGTTGATCTGGCTCGCTCCCGAAGACTGCTCGTTGCTCGCGGCAGTGATCTCCTGCACCAAGTCGGCGTTTTTCTGAATATCAGGAACCATTCTCGCGAGCATCTCTCCGGCTTTTTCCGCTACTTGAACACTGGAGGCCGAGAGTTTATTGATTTCGGCCGCCGCCGTTTGGCTCCGTTCAGCGAGCTTGCGCACTTCGGAGGCTACCACGGCAAAGCCCTTTCCGTGTTCACCGGCGCGCGCCGCCTCGATGGCTGCGTTCAGCGCCAGCAGGTTGGTCTGGCGAGCGATCTCTTCAATGATGGAGATCTTGCCTGCTATTTCCTTCATCGCTACTACCGTCTCAGATACCGACTTGCCCCCGTCTCTTCCATCTGTGGCAGCCTTGAGCGCGATCTTCTCCGTCTGCTGGGCATTGTCGGAGTTCTGCTTGATATTGGCAGCCATTTGCTCCATGGAAGAAGAGACCTCTTCTACCGCTGCCGATTGTTCCGTCGCACCCTGGGACAATTGCTCCGAACTGGCGCTCATTTCCTGGCTTCCCGTCATAACCTGGTTCGCTACTGTCTGTATGTTCGACGCGACGTCGGTGAGACTGCCGACCATGTTCGCCATAGCCTGCATCAGCTTGTCCTGATCGGATCGTTCCTTGACTTTGACCGTGAGGTTTCCGGACGCTATTTCTTCAGCGGTTGCGGTTACCTCCTCCATGGCGTCAATCAGCATATGGAGGTTATTTTTGATGAGATTATATTGCCCTTTGTATTCTGTGGTAATTTTCGGAGGATTGATTCCCTTTGCCACCTTCTCCACGTAGTCCGCCGTCACCATCAAGGGATCGACGATGTTGGTTATCGTGTCATTTACGCCGGCGACCAGCTTGTTCCATCCCCCGACAAAGAGATTTGCATCCGCCCTCTTGTCGAGTTCGCCGTTTGCCGCCGCCTGGACGATCTTGTCGGTCTCTGAAAGCAGCTCGTTCATCATCTTGACCATGGCGTTCAGGTTGTTCTTGATGACGTTGTACTGTCCCTTGTACGCGGTCGTGATGATCGGCGGAATGACTCCTTTCGAGACCTTTTCCACGTAATCGGCCGTGACCATCAAGGGATCGACGATGTTGGTGATTGTGTCATTTACGCCGGCGACCAGCTTATTCCATCCACCTGCGAACAAAGCGGCATCTGCTCTCTTGTCAAGCTCACCGATTGCCGCCGCTTGGATGATCTTGTCGGTCTCTGCCAGCAGGTCGTTCATCATCTTGACCATGGCGTTCAGGTTGTTCTTGATGATGTTGTACTGGCCCTTGTACTCGGTCGTGATTGTCGGCGGAATGACTCCCTTCGAGACTTTTTCTACGTAGTCCGCCGTGACCATTAAAGGATCGACGATGTTGGTGATCGTATCATTTACGCCGGCGACCAGCTTATTCCAACCGCCCACGAACAGATTGGCGTCCGCCCGTTTGTCCAGTTCGCCGTTTGCCGCCGCCTTGACGATCTTGTCGGTCTCTGCCAGCAGTTCGTTCATCATCTTGACCATGGCGTTCAGATTGTTCTTGATGATGTTGTACTGGCCCTTGTACTCGGTCGTGATTGTCGGTGGAATGACTCCCTTCGAGACCTTTTCCACGTAGTCGGCCGTAACCATCAAGGGATCGACGATGTTGGTGATCGTGTCGTTTACGCCGGCGACCAGCTTATTCCAACCGCCTACGAACAGAGCGGCATCCGCCCTCTTGTCCAGCTCGCCGTTTGCAGCAGCCTGGACGATTTTGTCCGTCTCGGACAGCAGCTCGTTCATCATTTTGACTGTTGCGTTCAGGTTGTTTTTGATTTCATTGAAATCGCCCTTGTAAATATCGGTTATAGCTGGCGGGATATCGCCCTTACTGATACGGTCCACGTACTCGGCCGCCACGTTCAGGGGTCCGATCACGGAATCCAGGGTATTGTTCACCCCTTCCACGACCTTCCGATAGTCTCCCTGGTGCTTCGTTGCATCCGCGCGGGTAGCGAGCCTGCCTTCCACTGCCGCCTGCTCCAGTGAGTTGGCGTCGGCTACAAGGGCGTTTACAGCATCGATACATGCATTGAGGTTTTTCTTGATTTCGTTGAAGTCACCTTTGTACTCGTCGGTGATCTTCGGAGGGATATCCCCCTTGCTGATCCGGTCCACATATTCAGCGGAAACGTTCAAGGGATCGACGATGTTGGTTATCGTGTCGTTTACGCCGGCAACCAGCTTATTCCAACCGCCCACGAACAGGTTGGCGTCCGCCCGTTTGTCCAGCTCGCCGTTTGCCGCCGCCAGAACGATCTTGTCGGTCTCTGCCAGCAGTTCGTTCATCATCTTGACCATGGCGTTCAGGTTGTTCTTGATGATGTTGTACTGGCCCTTGTACTCGGTCGTGATGGTCGGTGGAATGACTCCCTTCGAGACCTTTTCCACGTAGTCCGCCGTAACCATCAGGGGATCGACTATGTTGGTGATCGTGTCATTTACGCCGGCGACCAGCTTATTCCAACCGCCCACGAACAGATTGGCGTCCGCCCTTTTGTCCAGCTCCCCGTTTGCCGCCGCCACGACGATTTTATTCGTCTCTTCGAGCAGTTCGTTCATCATCTTGACCATGGCGTTCAGGTTGTTCTTGATGATGTTGTACTGACCCTTGTACTCGGTCGTGATTGTCGGTGGGATGACTCCCTTCGAGACCTTTTCCACGTAGTCCGCCGTGACCATCAAGGGATCGACGATGTTGGTGATCGTGTCATTTACGCCGGCGACCAGCTTATTCCAACCGCCCACGAACAGATTGGCGTCCGCCCTTTTGTCCAGCTCCCCGTTTGCCGCCGCCACGACGATTTTATTCGTCTCTTCGAGCAGCTCGTTCATCATCTTGACCATGGCGTTCAGGTTGTTCTTGATGATGTTGTACTGGCCCTTGTACTCGGTCGTGATTGTCGGTGGAATGACTCCCTTCGAGACCTTTTCCACGTAGTCGGCCGTAACCATCAGGGGATCGACGATGTTGGTGATCGTGTCGTTTACGCCGGCGACCAGCTTATTCCAACCGCCCACGAACAGATTGGCGTCCGCCCTTTTGTCCAGCTCCCCGTTTGCCGCCGCCTGGATGATCTTGTCGGTCTCCGACAGCAGCTCGTTCATCATCTGGACTGTTGCGTTCAGGTTGTTTTTGATTTCATTGAAATCGCCCTTGTAAATATCGGTTATAGCCGGTGGGATATCGCCCTTGCTGATCCGGTCCACGTATTCGGCCGCCACGTTCAGAGGTCCGATAACGGAATCCAGGGTATTGTTCACTCCTTCCACGATCTTGCGATAGTCCCCCTGGTGCTTCGATGCATCCGCCCGGGTAGCGAGCCTGCCTTCCACTGCCGCCTGCTCCAGCGAGTTGGCGTCGGCTACGAGAGCATTCACGGCGTCGATACATGAATTGAGGTTATTCTTGATTTCGTTGAAATCACCTTTGTATTCATCGGTGATTTTCGGAGGGATATCCCCCTTGCCTATACGGTCAACGTATTCCGCCGTAACATTGATCGGGGCCACAAAAGCATCTACCAGCCCATTGACGCCCTGTACCAGTTCATTCCATGCCCCCTTGTACATGGCTGCGTTGCCACGCGTATCGAGCTTTCCATCCTGAGTAGCTTTGGTAAGCCTCTCCGTCTCCGAGAGGAGATTCCTGATGGTATCCAGCATCGAGTTCAAGCCCTTGCCGAGGAGGTCGTTCTCGGACAAGACCTTCACCTCAACCTTCAAATCCCCCGCGGCGACTCTCTCAGCGGCCATGGACGCATCTTTGATGTTTTCGATCACTTTCTTGAACGAGTGTGACAGCATACCAACCTCATCCATGGCGGTCGCGTCGATGCTGACATTCACATCTCCCAGGGCCAGTTTGTCTGCAGCCGAAGCAAGATTTCGTATTGGTTTACTAATCGATCTTGAAATGTAAAACCCGAAAACAACCGTGAGCAGTATCCCGGCCCCGGCGATAGGTAACAGGGACTTTATTGCAGTATTAGCTCCAATGTATCCGGCCAGTCCACCGATCAGGACTACGACAATAAATGCAGCAATCAGTTTCGTGTCGATTTTGAGATTATAGAACCAATTCATTTCTGTTCCTTCCTTTGGTTGAGGTTGTGTTACTCACTCTTGATCCCTATCGACTACGGTTCAATCGCACCGTTTCTAAAGCCCTTCACTATGGCAACCTCCTTTCGCACCACACCTTCGGGTTGCGTTTCGGCGGAATCACCTTTATCCGCCCCTCGATCCTCCGCAACACTTGTCCGTCGCCATTTACCTTTTCGAACAGGCAGGCTGTCTCGCCGGGCATTTTCTGTGTCAGTTCGGCAGCTAAGAATCCGCATGGGGCCAGTGAGATGTTGACATCCGGGGTGCTTCCCAGCGGTAGTAGAGCATGCCGCCACCCATCCGCCGGGGGCGCCTCTCCCTTCAGCATGGAAGAGCAACTCACCCGGCCGGTCACAAATCTTCGTCAAGATGGTCCCTGAGTCCAAGTTCACAGTAATTTGACGCCCCCGGCCTAATGCCATTCCGGTTATGTCCTGGATCATCCCAGCCCCGTGATGAAGGTGATTTCTGATAGGTGTTACTTAGGTCGGTGTTGTTCAGGGAATTCTCGACGCTGAAAGAAGGGTGACAAATCAGTGATGTAAAATCACTAAAACTAGATGGAATTAAGGTAGGACATCAGGTTGACCTCCTTCCACTTCACCCCCCTGCTCTTAGCAGGCGAATACCGGGATGTCGTCCACTAAAGAACCCACCCTGCCGCCCCACTTTCCTCCGCTGATTGACAAGCGAGAATGGAACGCTCCCAATACTTTTTCCTATCTCCCATCTCCCGTCTTTGATATCTATGTATGGGAATTGAATGCCTGCGGTGTCGCGGTCGCCCTCTTTTCCCGGAATGGCCCGGGGCGCCGCCGGAACCTGCGAGATGCCGCCCCTGGAACGGCGCCTTCAGTATTAATCTCAAAAAGGGAATCAGCGCATATGCAGTACAGCGAAGGAACTATCGGGCGCATTTTTGCACTCAAGCTCGAGGGCGGAGAACGCATCCCCGATGTGATCGAGGATTTTGCCCGCGAGCATGCGGTCCGGAGCGCGATGGTAGTCTATGTTGGAGGGGCGGGTGCAACGAGCCGCCTTGTCGTGGGCCCCGAAGAGAACCGGGGCGATGACATTATACCCTTGACCCACGTTTTGGGCGGAATTCAAGAGGTTGTGGCTGTAGGGACGCTTTTTGCCGATGAGGACGGGCATCCGAAGCTCCACATGCACGCAGCAACAGGAAGAGAAGGCGCCGCAACTGTTGGCTGCACAAGGGCGGGTGTGGAGGTGTGGCTGATAGGAGAAGTGATTCTGCTGGAGATCTCGGGAATAGGAGGCTTGCGAAAAAAAGACCCCAAAACCGGGTTCCAGATACTTCAGTTCTCCGATCCGGCGTCAAAATGACAGGGCTTCTGTCGAAGGCGGGACCGGCACGTAAGGGTTGATTCAAATGGCAGAGATCATAGATCTTTTCGCTGAGTGGCCGGAGAAATACGAGAAGTGGTTCGAGACACCGATCGGCAAGCTGGTCCGTGAGTATGAGAGCCGTCTTCTGCTCGAAATGGTTAATCCGGGGCCGGGAGAAAAGATTTTAGATGTGGGATGCGGAACCGGCATTTTTACCGCCGATCTGCTGGCTGCCGGTTCACGGGTCACAGGACTCGAACTCTCTTTCCCCATGCTGCTGCACGCCGGAAAAAAGGCGGCAGGCCTGCCATTCCACATGGTCCAGGGCGATATGCGCCGGCTTCCGTTTGCCGACGGCACTTTCGACAAGACCGTATCGGTGACCGCCATCGAGTTCCTCGATAAAGATGCCCGGGAGGCCGTAGCCGGGATGTTCCGGATAACGCGGCCCGGCGGTCTGGTTGTAGTTGCCTCCCTGAATAGTCTAAGCCCCTGGGCGGCCCGGAGAACGGCGGCGGCAAAACAGGGCCTCTCTCTTTTCGCTCACGCCCGCTTCAGGTCTCCGGCTGAGATGGCAGAGCTTGCGCCATATCCTGCCTCCATCATGACTGCGGTTCACTTTCAGAAAGACGACGATCCCGCCGTGGCGAGAAAGAAAGAGCTGGACGGAGATACCCGAGGGCTGGACACCGGGGCCTTTCTGGCCGTGTGCTGGGAAAAACCTGCAGCCAAATGAACACGCGTCTGACGGCTACTGCGGGCCGGCCTTATCCCTATCCAATTTCTGAAGTTCCAGGTGATAGCGGGCAAGGAGCTCTTCCATGCCAAGCATGCCGATAACCCCCTGACTGTCTTCTACAGGAATTTGTCCATACCCGGTTTCCAGGAATTTAAGAAGAGCATCCGACAGGCTCTCATCAGGCGCCACACTCACCGGCGGCGAAACCAAATCCCGAAGAATCAGCAGGTCCAGCACCGATTCTTCAAAGATTACCGTCCTGATCTCCGGCAACGATAAGATTCCTATAAGACAGAAATGGTCATCTACAACCGGGAAGAAGGACTCGCGCGCATTGGTGATCAGCCGCCTCAACTGACCAAAGGTCATGTCTTCGGGAAGAATGGTGACGGCAGCATCCGGCCGATGTACGTCTTTGACCGATAATTCCTGTAGAATGTTAATTACCCGGTCCGATCGATGGGCCGGGGAATGGAATTTATTCAGGACCTGTTTCTCGTAGAGGCTCCAATGCTGTGAAAGCAGGATTGCCACAACGGAGGTAAACATGATCGGCACAATCAGTTGATATCCGCCGGTCATTTCGCAGACCATGAGGAGGGCCCCGAGAGGGGCCTTTGCTACTCCTGCGAAAAATGCGGCCATGCCGACAAGGGCGAATGCGCCGGGAGAACTCACAATTCCGGGAAACCATGCGTGCGCCAGTTGCCCGACAGCCCCGCCCAGCATAGCGCCGATGAAAAGAGACGGCCCAAAAACGCCTCCGCTTCCCCCCGATGATATGGTGAAAGACGTTGCCGCGATTTTAAGAAAAGCCAGAGTGAACATGAGCGCTATGGGGAGTTGACCCATCAGGGCTTTCTGAATGGTTCCGTAGCCTCCGCTCAGGACCTGCGGCTGCCACAGAGCAATCAGTCCAACCAGAATACCCCCGAATGCGGGAATCAGCGCGCGTCTGACCGGGAGCTTCCGGAAGAAGCGGTCTCTCAGACCATAAAAGGTCTTAACGTACAGGTACCCGAAAGGAACGCAGACCAATCCGAGAACTGCATAAAGAAGCAGTTCAAAGCCGCTGGAAAACTTTATGGAAGGAATCGCGAATATGGGCTGGTGGCCAAAGATGCTTGTAAAGATTGCATAGGAAACCGACGAGGAAATAATGCTGAGGACAACTCCCTCGGTTTCGAGGTCTTCACGGTAAAGGACTTCCACCGAGGTCAGGGCGCCTCCTAAAGGAGCACGAAAAATAGCGCCCAACCCTCCGGCGCACCCGGCCAGAAGCATGAGCCTTCTTTCGCGGATATTGAGTTTGAGGATACGCCCGAGCGCCGAACCGATTCCCGATCCGATTTGCGCAATTGGTCCTTCCCGCCCGGCGCTTCCCCCCGTTGCAAGAGTAATTACGGAAGCAATTGCCTTGATGAAGGGAACACGCGTCCGGACGAACCCCTGCTTATTATGAAAGGCGTCGATGAAAGCATCGGTTCCATGCCCTTCTGCTTCCGGCGCCCAGGTGTAGACAATCAGACCTGAAAGCAGCCCTCCGATTGCGGGAAGCAAAACGAGCAGCCACAGGTGCAGAGGGGTTGTGGCCGCGAAGGGGACCAGGTGTTCTCCCGCCGGCTTTGCCATTTCATAACCGGCAAGATACTCCAGGACAAAAAATTTGGCCCATTCCAGGCAAAAGAAAACGATGCCGGCCGCAAGCCCGCTCAAGGCGCCTATTACCGAACCATAAACAAGCCAACCAAAGAATTTGTGTTTCCCGAGAGCTTTCGAGAGAGCAGCAATCCACCTTTTCGGTGCAATCGCATTGACCTTTTCGTCGCACGCGGCCTGATTTTCCGTTTCCAACCTTTCGACCTCCCGATTCAGATAATTTCAGAGCGGCTTATAACACCTCCCTGCCCAATATTCCAACCGGGCGCTAATCACGCCGTTCAGGAATTCGTAACCTAAGAGGCGATAGGCATCAGAGCTTTGAAACTGCTCCCCTGGCCGGGGGAGCTTTCTACACTGATGGTTCCGCCGTGAGCAACAGCGATCGATTGAGCGATAGCCAGCCCGAGACCGGTTCCCCGCTCAACTCGGGAGCGGACTTCCGGAGCGCGATAAAAGGCTTGGAAAATTTGCTCCTGCTCTTCAATGGGAATCCCTATTCCAGTGTCGGAAACGAAAATTGATGCCCATTGGCTCTCACGCTGCAGCTCGAGGGTCACACTGCCTCCCGCCCCGGTGTATTTTATTGCATTGTCCACGAGGTTGATTATCATGCTCTGCAGACGCTCAAGATCACCCTGAACGCAGAGCGGCTCTATGGAACCGAGCCGAAGTTCTATTCCATGGGAGTCCGCCAGTGGTTTGAGCCGGAGGTAAACCTCTTCAAGCACCTGTACCAGGTCTACCTCCTTCCGGTCCATTTTCAGTATCCCCACTTCGGCGCGAGCCAGGAGCAGCAGACCTTCCACCAGGTGAGCGATCCTGTCGACCTCTTCCAAAGCACTCTCCAGGGTTACCCGGTATTCCTCCTGTGTTCTCGCCGAACGCAGAACAAGCTCAATTTCACCTTTCAAAATGGTGAGGGGAGTCTGAAGTTCGTGCGAGGCATCGGCACTGAACCGGCGGATCTGGCTGAATCCAGCATCCAGACGGTTGAGCATCTGGTTCAAGGTCTTGGCCAGATTGTCCAGTTCGTCGCCTGTCCCTGTCTCATTCACCCGCTGGCTAAGGTCTTCGGCGCCTATCCGGCGGGCAGCGGCGGTCATCCGGCCCACAGGCTTCAATGCGCGATAAGCCACAAGCCATCCACCGGATGCAGCCAGTATCAGGCCGAGAGGGAGCACCCCCGCCATGATCAAAAGGAACCGAAGACGGGTTTCATCGATACTCTTAAGAGACATTCCAACCTGGATCATGTTGATCACTCTGCCGGATGCCATGACGGGCATGGTCAGCACCCGCACCGGATATTCTCCTAGACCCTCCACCGTCTCAAAGGAAGGCAGCCCTCGCAAGGCGTTTGCGAGCGCTTCCCTGCTCAGAGGCAACTTCCTGTTGGAAGGCAAGGACCTGAGTTCCTCACGGTTGCCCGATGGGTCACGCAGTTGAAAATATTGATCCCACGGAGAAAAACCGAAAAAACGACGGAAAGCCTGATCGATTTCAGACGGGAGAGGTGTCGCCGATCTGCCCAGGTCCCGTTCGATCAATGCGCCGGCAACGCTATGGAGCGCGCTGTCCGCCTCGCGGGAGAGGCTGTACGACAGAAGCCCGTATGCCGCCCCTCCCACAATGAGCAGAGTAACGGTCAAAAGGCTCGTATACCAAATGGTGATACGTGTCCGGATGGACCTGATATACAAGGATCACTCCTCTTTTAACACATAGCCGACGCCGCGAACCGTGTGAATGAGCTTACACTCGCGATCCGAGTCGATCTTCCTGCGAAGGTAGTTCACGTATACGTCTATTATGTTGGTCATCACGATCAAATCGTGTACCTGAACCATGGCCATTTGAAGGCCGGTCTTTCCGTCGAATGCCACATCGACTGCGTAGCCTTCTTCCTGCAGGCCCTTACTGATAAAGCTGGATACTTTTTGTTCGTCTTCCACAACCAGGAGCCGCATCGTCTTTCCACACTCACAAAGTCCATAACCCGGAAAATCTCAAACATTCCATGTCAGACCGGAGTTTCAGGAATCTTGCCTGCCAAGGTCCGCAATATACATTATCTTGTAATCTGTTCGGGGAGGCTAAGTTGATCCTTAGCACCCGATTTGAACGCAACTCCGTATAAGACCCTCACATCCCGATTTATCTTAGCAGATTAGTCTATAGCCACATAGGCTATTGATAAATACCGTAGCAACTAACTGATTTTTATATATTTTTTGCGGAACGTCCCGAGGGGGATCTTACACGGCGATTTTGACTAATATTCCGTTTTCACAAAATACTTGCAGTTTCTTGATCAGGATACCTGAAACTCTTGTCCGAGAAAGCTTGTGGGATAGCCGTAGCGGATTCAATCAAAAAAGCCGGCATCCGTGGCGGCGAAGTCTATGAAGATCGCCGTAGCTGAGAAAAAGACGTAGATACGGTCCTTAACCTTTAAGAATGGAACCTTCCCGCCCCCCTCAGCCAGAACAATCCAACCGTTTCCAATGAAGATCATCGGCAATTATTCCATCATCTTCGGACTAAACCGCCGCCAGACTTTCTTGACTCTCTCGGCCCTGGGCCACTCGCTTCGGGAGGTGTTTCTACCCCGGCCTTACTCTACCTTGCGCCTCCATAAACTGCATCAGGTTCTCGGGCAATCCTCTTTTCGCCGCGTTGCTTCACGCTTTGGTCAATGCTTTTTCCGACAGAGGGTACTGCATTGCGAACCCGTATTTCTTTGTAGCTCTGAAATATCCAGGAGCTACATTTGAAACTTCTAATCTCCGCTTAATTCTCTTTTAATATTCACTGTCTATATTTCCTCCAAGCATGAGACTTTCTGTTGCAGGCGCACATTGCAAAAAAATCTTTTCATGATAAGGAGAGTACCAATGTTCAGGAGAATCGGGAATTCTTTAACCAACAGACGTTTTGGGATAAACACGATCGTACTTACGGCCCTTCTGTTTCTTGTGGCAGGCTTTATCGTGTCGGCGAGGTTCAGCACGGTTGGTTCAGCCGCCGCCGACAGCCCCGCCCTTCAATCGCAGGTTCCGGCAAAATCATTCGTGGAAAGTCCTTTTACTCCACTTGTGGAGAAATTGACCCCCTCGGTCGTCAACGTAAAGGTGACTAAGATCGAAAAAGCTGAATTTCCATCTCAGGATATGCCGGGAAACCCGTTTGGACAATTTTTCAACAACCCGAGGTCTCAACAGAGCCGGCCGGTTCAGGGCGCCGGGTCCGGGGTGATCATATCTTCAGACGGATATATTCTCACCAATAACCATGTTGTCGAGGGAGCCAAAGAAGTTGAAGTGACACTAAACAACAGGAAAGAGTTCAAGGCTCAAATCGTCGGGCGAGACCCGAAAACAGATCTTGCAATCGTGAAGATTGATGCCGGAAAAAGCCTGCCTGCCGCAAATATTGGCGACTCGAACGCTCTGAGGGTGGGGGACTGGGTTCTTGCCATCGGGAATCCTTTCGGCCTGAACCAGACCGTAACTTCGGGAATCGTGAGCGCCAAGGGCCGGGTCATCGGCGCGGGCCCATACGATGACTTCATCCAGACCGATGCCTCGATTAACCCGGGCAACTCCGGCGGCCCTCTCTTCAACATGCGGGGAGAAGTGGTTGGGATCAATACAGCAATAATGGCCGAGGGGCAGGGCATAGGATTTGCCATTCCGATCAACACGGCAAAGCCTCTGATCCCGCAACTTGAGACAAAAGGCGAGGTGACCCGCGGCTATCTGGGAGCCAACATTCAGACCGTTACCCCCGAGCTTGCCTCCGCGTTGCGGTTGGAAGATCCCAAAGGCGCGCTGGTAGCCGACGTTGTCCCGGGAGGACCTGCAGACAAAGCGGGAATCAAACGCGGTGATCTGATAATTTCATACGACGGGAAAGCAGTAGGTGACAGCCATGACTTACCGGCGCTGGTCGCTGCGACTCCAGTTGATAAGGAAGTTCCGATGACCGTCATCCGGGATGGCAAAGAGCATGAGATCTCAGCCCGAATAGCCATGCTCGCGTCCGACGGGACTAAGCTCGCTCAGGCTAAACAAGCCACTCAGGGCAGATTGGGCCTTCAGGTCCAGGATCTGAATTCTCAAATGGCACAACAACTTGGAATCGATGCCGATCACGGAGTTGTGATCGCCAACGTCGCGCCTGGAAGTCCCGCGGATCGCGCGTCTCTCAAGCAGGGAGATGTAATAGTGGAAGTGAATCGCAAAGCGGTGAAATCAGCGAGCGATCTCAAAGAAGAAATCGCGAAGGTCCCGAACGGCGATTCCGTGTTACTTTTTGTAAAAAATGAGCAGGGCAGCCGTTACGTGGTCGTGAAAGGCTAAGCCTGAGGGGAACCGGCATATTCAGGAGGGGCGGCGGCTTGGAGCCGCCCTCCTCCTTTTTGGTTAAATGCAAAGTAACCCCGGAACAGACCAAAGATTATAAAGGCGTCACCAAAGATTATGTCGTAGTTCGTGAAGTCGAATGTGAATTTGTAAATACGGAGAGGAAATATGAAAGCCCGTGCCTCTAAGAAGGGCGGCCCGTTCGATTATTTTTTTGAGAAACATTCCGCGGAGAAAGACTTCGAAGGCCTGATCGACAGGCAGGCAATAGGAGGCAAGCTTCCCGGCCCGGACCTCGCACTCCAACCCATCGAGCACTCCGCTGCCGATGAGGAGACCGATATTGGCGTTTTGCCGGAGGAACAAGTAGAAGCAGAGGAGGAGGAAGAAGCTCTTTCCGAAGTTTCTACGGCGCCTGGCCGGGATTTCGAAGAAGATCATATTACTTGTTATCTCAAAGAGGTATCGAGTTTTTCGCTTCTCACCAGGGAGCGCGAGATCGAACTGGCGCAGATAATCAGAAACGGCCAGGACGAACTGGTGCAAGTCGTTTGCGATCATGCCGATGAGAATGCAATCCTCTTGGATCTTCGCGACAAGGTTAATAAGCTCCTCGAACGCGAGAAGAACTTCCCCGGTGTGAAGGACAAAGTTTTGAAGGTAATCGTTCGCACACTGGAACGTGCAAGCAAAGATTATCCCGAAAATTCGGTTTTTTGTGCTTCGCTCTCTCGTGCGCGGGCCATAATGTGGTCTGTCGATACGGCAAAGCAGGAGATGGTGAGGGCCAATTTGCGCCTGGTTCTGAGCATTGCCAAACGCTACAGAGGCCGAGGGATGACTTTCGACGATCTCATTCAGGAAGGCAACGTGGGGCTGATCAAAGCAGTCGGACGTTTTGACCATACCAAGGGAAACAGGTTCAGCACGTATGCGACCTGGTGGGTACGGCAGAGTATTATCCGGGGGATTTACGACAAGACGCGAACGATTCGATTACCCGTTCATTTTATCGAAATGAAGAACCTTTTCTTCAAGGTCTATTATGAACTTCTGAAGGAACGCGGGCGGGAACCTACACCCCTGGAGATCTCCGAACGCTCGAAAATGCCGGTCGAAAAGGTTCAGACGGTTCTGACCCTTGCCGCCGAGCCGATCTCCCTGGAAACTCCGATCGGAGAGGGCGAGCAGAGCCTGGGCGATTTGATCGAGGACGAGCTGGCCATATCTCCGATGGACGAATCTTCGGATAGAGAGCTGGCCGAGATGACCCGTATCCTACTCTCAACGCTTCAGCCTCGCGAAGAGAAAATCCTCCGGCTCAGATTCGGAATGGACGGCCATCCTGCGGAAACTTTGGAAAAAATCGGGAAAATATTCAATGTTTCCAAGGAGCGTATCCGGCAGATCGAGAAAAAAGCCCTTCAAAAGCTCAAGAATCCGAACAGGCGGCTTTGCCTCAAGACTTTTATCGAGTAAATACCCCTTGATAAAACTTCGCCGCCAAGTATTCCATTTCCGGGACAACTCTTTACATACTCCACCACGAAACTTACCTAACGTTACAACAAGATGCGATCGCAGCGCAAACGGGATACCCGCATGGAGAATGAACAACCAAAACACCCACCCCTGAATTCATTTCTGCTGGCGCTTATCGCGGTGTTGGTCGGAATCATCGGCGGATTCGGCGCGGTGGCTTTCAGGGCCCTGATAGCTTTTTTTCATAACCTGCTTTTCCTGGGAAAGCTTTCGCTTGTCTATGAAGCAAACATCCACACCCCGACCAGCCCCTGGGGACCTCTTGTAATTCTCGTGCCTGTTATCGGCGCGGCAGGGGTTTCATTTCTGATTACCCGTTTCGCGCCCGAAGCAAAGGGGCACGGCGTTCCGGAGGTTATGGATGCGATCTATTACAACCGTGGCATTATAAGACCGGTCGTGGCCGCCGTTAAATCGCTGGCATCCGCGGTTTCCATCGGCAGTGGGGGTTCCGTCGGACGCGAAGGACCAATAGTTCAGATCGGATCTACTTTTGGTTCGACTCTTGGCCAATACATACCAATGGCGACGTGGCAGCGGATTACCCTTATCGCGGCGGGAACCGGAGCCGGAATAGCGGCAACTTTCAATACTCCGATCGGGGGACTGCTTTTCGCCGTGGAACTCATGCTCCCTGAGGTCAGCGTCAGGACCCTGGTTCCTGTTGCAATCTCCACGGCTACGGCCACCTACATCGGCCAGGTCTTTTTTGGCGTATATCCCTCTTTTCTCGTTCCGGAATTGCAAACTCCCTTTTTCCACCTGTCGAATCCGCTGCTGATCGGGTCTTATTTCGGGGTCGGCATCATTGCGGGGATAGGCTCCGCTATTTATATCCGCTCCATCTACTTTCTCGAGGATATTTTCGACCGGAAAGCGCCCGGGAATTACTACGTCCACCATATGGTCGGCATGTTCCTGGTCGGCGTTCTGATATATCTTTCGATGACTTTCCTGGGACATTACTACATCCAGGGCGTAGGTTACGCCGGGATAGAAGATGTGCTCACCGGAAAACTCTCTGACTTCAAGCTGCTCATCCTGCTATTCGTTTTGAAACTGCTGGTCACCGCTCTTACGCTCGGCTCGGGGGCCTCAGGCGGGATTTTTTCACCAGCGCTCTTTTTGGGCGCTATGGCCGGGGGCGCCTACGGGGTTGCACTGAAAGCGATATTCCCGTTTTTGCCGGTGAGCCCCCCCGTTTTTGCACTTGCAGGCATGGCGGGCATGGTTTCCGGATCGACAGGGGCAGCTATTACCGCTCTGGTCATGGTCTTTGAAATGACTCTCGACTACAACGCCGTTCTTCCGTTGACAGTGACTGTTGCCGCCAGCAACTGGATTAGGGCCGTCCTCTCCCCCGAGACTATCTACACTTTAAAACTGGCCCGGCGCGGCCATCATATGCCAAATGCCCTGAGGACCGATTTCCACTACCTGCAGCCGGCAGGAAGCATCATGACGAAGAGTTCTCCGGTAATTCTTCCGGGTTCCGTGCCAATAGAGGATTTTGCAAAGCTGGTTGCCCGGGAAGACGGTTTGAGTTTCCTCGTGGGAGACCAGAAATCGATTTTAGGTATAGTTTCAGGAAAAGATGCGCTAAAGGCGTTTAACGCCCCATCAGGCACGACTCTGGGCGATCTTGCTGAAAAAAAGTACATCACGATTTCCGAAAAGACGCCGCTTTTTGCGATTGTAAGCCGGATGCGCGCAGAAGGAGCAAACGCCGCCATAGTAGTTTCAAAAGGAAAACCGCCGGCGAGCGGAAGCATCGCCGGGGTGATCACGAGGGAGCAGGTAGCCGATCTAGTTGAGGAAAGCATGGCTTTTTACGAAGAGTAAGAGAAAGATTCACCAGGATGATGCCAAAACAAATCCTGCTCTTTGCACCTTGTGCGTTCAATCTGGCAGAAACGACCCGTATGGTCGAGATCGCCAAAGCGGTCGAGGTTCATCCCGGGGCAAGTAAGGTCTTCGAAATCCATTTCATCTCGGACGGCGGAGAGTTCGAGCGCTTAATCGAAAATCACGGCTTTCCATTGACGCGGCTTGAGCCCCGCCTCACGAAAGAAAAGATCGATCACATCGCAAAGGTGGACCGTGGGGAAAAGTTTGCGCCAGCCTTCACGGACCGTGAAATTATTCAACGCATAGTCAACGAGGTTGCCCGTCTCAAGAAACTCAAGCCTGCCGCGGTTGTTACCGGGTCATACCTGACCATCCCGGTCACTTGCCGGGTTCTGAAAACTCCACTCGTTTGGGTGATTCAATCGACCTGGCTCCCGGACTTCTTTCGCCATGGCGCGGGCATGACGGATGGCATCAGGCCCCTGGCGTTGAAAGCGGTCACCGACTGGTCGGTGATGCAATTCATTAACTTCTGGATCAGGCACGGCTTTCTCAACTCTGTCAATCGGGCCGCAAAATATTTCGGGGTTCCGGGCTATGACTCGATCTTCGAGTTCTGGCGCGGCGACATCACACTGGTTGCGGAGCCTCCCGAGTTTTCCGGGGTCAAATTACCGCCCAACCACTATTTTATTGGTCCTCTCATCCCGAAGGACGAATTTAGAACCCCCCCGGAACTCACTACAATCCCAAAGGACAAGCCTCTCATCTACTTCGCGATGGGAAGCTCCGGTACGCCTGAGATCGTTGCCAGGATCGTCGAGAGCTTCGAAGGCACGCCTTATCGCGTGATAGCTCCCGTAAAGTTCCACCTTGGACGGGTCTCTGGAGTCCATGTTCCGTCGAACGTCCTAGTCACGGATTGGGTCCCGGCGCTTCAGGTCAATAAGACGGCCGATCTAGCCGTCATCCATGGAGGCATCGGAACGGTCATGACCGCCGCGTTGGCGGGTAAGCCGGTCGTTGGAGTCGGCATGCAGATCGAGCAGGTCGCAAATCTGGCCTGTCTCGAACGGCTAGGGTTCGCGATACGGGTTCCGAAATCAAAAAACCCGTCCCGACACATTCAGGCCGCGATCCATGCATTGATCTATGACCGGCAGGCGAATGCCAAAGCGGCTGCATTCGCCAAAATCGTCGCGCAGTGGGATGGGCCGAAGCTGGCAGTCGATCTGTTATTAGAACATTACGGGACGGGTGTTGTTCTGCGAGATCCTGACGGGAGGGAGGGATGACTGTTTGCATAGAATGCTCGGATGAATATCATGGATAGAATGGATACCGTGTACGGACAACCGGAGATATCTCAGCTTCCGCGCGTCCTTCTTGCTCTCGGCCACGCCGGAGCGATTGCCGCCGCAACTTGGATACTATTCGCCCTGCCGGCCGGTGTACATGCGCCAGGCATCACCACAGTAGCCACGCCGCCCGACCGCCGCGTGATGCTTTTTTCTGCCGCCTCGATCTATTTCGTCCGCGTTCTTGGAACTGCATTCATCTTTTTGCGAAGAAGTATGGGTTGGGGCGAAGCACTAACTATTCTCGTCTGGGTAGCATTCGTTCACATATGGTTCGCCCTTCTTGGCCGCAGCAGCGAGGAGCCGTTAGGCATCCTGGGTATTTTCAGCATCGCGCTGTTTCTATGTGGCTCCTATCTGAATACCGGCTCCGAGCACGCACGCTTTAAGTGGAAGCGTCGACCTGAGAATGTGGGCCACCTCTATACTGAAGGATTATTCCGCTTGTCGCGGCACATCAACTATTTTGGCGACACCATGTTATTCACCGGATACGCGCTGATGACGGCGCGCCTTATTGCCCTGCTGATTCCAATGCTTACGGTCTTCTCATTCCTGTTCGTAAATATCCCGATGCTCGACCGTTATCTGGCGAATAGATACGGATCTAAGTATCATTCCTGGGCAGCGCGCACTAAGCGGTTCGTGCCATTCTTGTACTGAGATATGATCACACCGGCTTGATGATTTTGGAGAGGCGCACCTATGCCCCAACTTCAGGCGTTTGCTGAAAATGTATCGATCATCGACGGTATGCCGGTCCGCGACTTCGGTGTCATGTTCACTACCCGCATGACCGTCGTGAAGCTCTCCGACGGTTCGTTATGGGTGAATTCTCCCGTGTCTGTTCCGTTCGACACACTCAAACGCATCACTGAATCGGGGTCTGTCAGATACCTTGTTGCAGCGACTCCGAGGCACGTATGGCGGCTGGAAGAGTGGCACACGCTATTTCCTGAAGCACAGCTATGGGCGCCACGAACCACCCCATTTACGTTGAAGAAAGGGCGCCTGCCATTCACCGGCATTCTGGGGGACGAGCCACCTCAAGGCTGGGCGAATGATCTTGACCAACTTGCCTTCAAAGGCAACCCTCTTATCGAAGAAGTCCTTTTCTTTCATGAAAAATCTCGCACGGTCATCCTGGACGACTTAATCCAAATCAATCCGATTGTGAAGGGTAAGATCCTTCGCAACGCTCTGTTCAAACTGGCTGGCGTTGCATTTCCGCATGGAGGAGTTGCGCTCGACATCAGGCTTTCCTTCACTAATCGAAACCTCGCGCGGAGATCGCTCAAAAAGCTGCTTTCGTGGGACTTCGACAAGCTGATCATAGCTCATGGCATCTGCATCGAGAAAGACGCAAAGCCATTCGTAGAGCGGGCCTTCCGATGGCTCGTAAGCTGATATTCACAGGCCGGCTCTCTTTAGGACCGCACAGCCGTCCTCTTTGCAAGTCAAGGCAATGGCCCTGCGATGCCGAAAGCGCAATGTGTCCCTGATTTCCTTTCTAAAGGTTTATTATCCGGAATGGATCGGCTAAGATTATCAATCGGCAGACAAAATCAGACCGTTATCATTCCGGATTGGGCAGGTGCAAACTATTATGACAAAAGATTCCGAGCGTCTTTCCGACCTTTCCATAGACCACCCGTCAGGCTGGGACACCGAGCAGTTTCGGGCTAACTGGTTCGTTTTTCTTGAATCCCTCATTGAAGAAGAAGCCAGCTCGCTCATCCCTTCCCGGCGTGTCCGCTACCAGATCGAGCAGACCACCGTCTTTCGGGAAGTGATCGCGGGTTGGGACGAGATGAGCGGCTCGCGTCGGCTCGATGCCTGGAAGCGCCTGCTGATCGCGGCTGAAGAGGCGTGCCGGACGATTCTACCCGCCTGCGTCCAATGCGGCGAGTGTTGCCGGATGGGAAGTCCGGTCCTTCACCTGGAAGACCTGCAGCTCCTCAAGTCCGGCAAAATTCCATGGGACCGGCTCATAACGCTGAGAAGAGGTGAACCGGCGATCTCTCCATTCGATGGACGGCCATTCGTGCTTCCTGAAGAGAGAATCAAAGTCAGGGAAAAGGAAAGCGTGCGAGAATGCGTATTCTTCAATGGCGAGATCGATCAGTGCTCCATCTACTCCGAGCGGCCCGTCCAATGCCGGGCACAGGCGTGCTGGGACCCCATGCCGGCTCGCGATACCGCGGAACTGCCCTTTCTGCTGCGAAAGCACATCTTCGAGAATGTCGATCTGCTGCAGGATATAATAGCCGAGCACGATAACCGCTGTGGGTTTTCCGCTCTTTCGGACGCGTTTGAAAAGCTTAACCGGGAAGCAAGTGAAGAAAACGTTCGGGAGGTCCTGGGGCTGCTTTCATTTGAGGAGCATTTCAGGCAGTTCGTGAGCGAAAAGTTCAATATCCCGGCCCAAAATATGGAACTGCTGTTCGGAAGAAGCTTCACTGAGATGACCAGCCTGTTTGGCTTCAGAGTCCGTGTGGAACCCGACGGGACCCGCTGCCTCGTCGCGGACAAAACCGGGGAGCAGGTTTAGAAGGATCGGCTCCGGGCCAATCATCAAGAACAGCCGGCAAGGAATCTGCCACTCGATCTGATACCAATTGATGCGCCGTTGCGGAAGGCAAACGCCGCCGTGGAAGGCGGCGCTGCCGCTTCAGGTCCGGCAGGAATTTTCGACCCGCGCCTTGCGTTCTCACCCCTTGTTGCATGTGTATTTCCAGGAATACCGGTTTAAAAAAAGAGCGCGGGGCTCTGTGCTTATATCTTCACAAATCCATGTGAAAGAGGTAAGATATAAAGTTTGAGAGTGCCTGGAACCGGGCATTCGTGGAAGTCAGCCTTGCAAAGAGCCTTTTCCATGACTTTACACGGAATATGGTGAGGGTGGGATTCCTTAGCGCGTAGCCATGATTATAAGCGTTTATCAGACGAAATCGGTTTTGTAACGATATAAACAGCAGAAGCCGCAACCGGCGATTTTGGAAAAACGGCGAAGTGAGCACCAGTTGCTGTGCGAGAGTGGCGAAAATGGCATACGCACTGGACTTAGGATCCAGCGGGGCAACCCTTGGGGGTTCAAATCCCCCCTCTCGCACCAGAAAAGAGGAGCTTTGCCGGGCCTTAGATTCTCATTCATCAGAAAGGTAAAAGAAGAGTGGAGATGAACGTTTCCTTAACTGACGTCAGCCCAAGTCAAAAGAAAATGCGAGTGGAAATCCCGGAGTCCAAAGTCGCGGAAGAGTTTAGTAAAAAATATCGCGACCTTGCAAAAAAGTCCAAAATCAAAGGTTTCCGTCCGGGGAAAGTGCCACTGAGCATAATTAAATCCTATTATAGCAAAGCCGTCGAGCATGAGGTTTCAACGCATTTCATCGAGGAGACCTTTGAGGATGCACTCAAAGAAACCGACCTCAAACCGCTCACCCAGGCTGACGTAAGCGAGTCGCATTTCGAAGAGGGCGGCGCATTTACGTACACGGCGCTGGTTGATATCTGCCCGCCTTTCGAGTTGCCTGTCTACAAAGCCCTGGAAATCCATAAACCTGCGGTCGTTGTTACCGATGAGCAGGTGCAGGCGGAATTGGACAAGCTTGTCCAGAACCAGGCTCAGCTCCGCGCGGTTGAAGGCGATCGGCCCATTGGCCAGGGTGACGTGGCGATAGTCGATTTCACGCCAAGCATAGGCGGCCGGGTATTCGAAAAGGGTAAAACGCAGGACTTCATGGCCGAGATCGGAAAAGGGAGCCTGCACCCCGATTTTGATAAACATCTTTTGGCACACAAGCCGGGAGAGAGTTTCTCCTTTGAACTGGACTATCCCGAAGACGCTTCTACCCCCGAACTGGCGGGCAAAAGGGTCCGCTTCGACCTGACCATAAAGGAACTCAAAGAAAAGGAAGTTCCCGAACTCAATGACGAGTTTGCCCAATCCCTCGGCTCCGGCGAAATCGACACCCTTGACGGGCTGAGGGAAGAATTCCGCAAAAGACTCCTGGAGCGCGAAGAGCACAGGGCCTCCCAAACCATGCGCGAACAGATAATTCGAAAAATCCTAAGCGGGGTTGATTTCGAAATTTCGCCCAGAGTGATCGACCGGGAAGCCGACAGGATGCTCCAGAACCTGAAGCACCAGTTCGAGAGCCAGGGACTCCAGTTCGACACCGATGCGCTGAATTCGCCGGAATACAGGACAGGATCGAGACTGCAGGCTGAAAAAGACATCCGCACCAAACTCGTACTGGACAAAATAGCGGAGACCGAAGCAATCGTGCTCGACCCCGAAGACGAGGAGCAGATTTTCAGAGATATCGCCTCCGCCTACCGCATGGACCCGGTGAAGGTCAAAAGTGAATACGGGGACAGCGCCATCGTGGAGAAGGAAAAGGAAAGAAAACTCGAAGACAAGGTGCTTAAATTCATAGAAAACGAAGCCGTCTTAGTAGACGCGCCCGAAGAGGCAAAGGAGCCTGAAACCGGACCGGTACCCGAAGAACCCGAACAGGCCTGATAATCCCGCCCCCGGCGAGGGGCCGAGCAGGAGCATTTAGTGATGGGACTCATTCCAATTGTAATCGAGCAGAGCAGCCGCGGTGAGCGGGCATGGGACATTTATTCGAGACTCTTGAGAGACCGGATCGTTTTCCTTGGGACTGCAGTTACCGACGATATTGCCAATGTCATTATCGCCCAGATGCTTTTCCTCGAATCCGAAGATCCCGACAAGGACATCCATTTCTATATCAACTCTCCGGGCGGCCTGGTTACGGCAGGTCTGGCGATTTACGACACCATGCAGTACATAAAGCCGAAGGTTGAGACCCTGTGCATGGGGCAGGCGGCCAGCATGGCGGCAATCCTTCTGACTGCGGGACAAAAAGGCAAGAGATTCTCTCTGCCCCATGCCCGCATAATGTTGCACCAGCCGATGGGCGGGTTCCAGGGCCAGGCGACCGACGTCGAAATCCAGGCAAAGGAAATTCTAAGGCTCCGGGAAGATCTGAACCAGATAGTAGTGGACCACACCGGAAAGCCGCTCGATCAGATACAACGCGATACCGACAGGGACTTCTATATGTCCGGAGCGCAGGCAAAGGAATACGGGCTGATCGACGAGGTCATCATGGAAAGAGGTTTAGACAGGCCTTTGAAGCCGGTTTGATCTAACAGGCTGCTGAAAAAGGATTCAGTTTCCCACTTTAGTGTGAAAATAACGGGGGCGTCATTCCCGCGAAGGCGGGAATCCAGTGTGATTACGCATCGTTACAAAAAGCCTAGGTCCCTTCGCAGGGATGACGTGGCTTAATACCGTTTTTGCGACTAGTTCCCACTAAGCTGGACTTTTTCATCACCCTGCTAAAGAGAGAAATGACGCTGATGATCTGTTAAGGCGCCTTTGTACCTTAGAAGTATATTTTCAGGAAGCGTGGAGACCTTTTAAACGGCTTGAATTCCTCAAATGAGAAAAACCAGGATGCTTCATTACAATCTTATTCTGAAAAAGCGCCTTGGCCAATCAGCGAGGACTTGAAAGCTGCCGGGCGGAGAACAAGATGAATGACATTTTGTTGGAGAAGCGCACGGTGAAGAAGGTTTTCTGGCGGCTGATGCCCTTCCTGGGGCTCCTGTACATTGTCGCGTTTTTGGATAGGGTCAATGTGGGCTTTGCCGCATTATCGATGAACAAAGTCCTTGGGTTTAGCAATGCGGTTTACGGCTTTGGAGCCGGTATTTTCTTTATCGGCTATTTCACCATGGAAATACCGGGCAATCTGGTAATGACCAGGGTCGGAGCAAAGATCTGGATTGCGCGAATCCTGATCACATGGGGGATTATTTCCAGTCTCACGGCGTTGGTCTCCACTCCGATGCAGTTCTATATCGTCCGCTTCTTTCTGGGCGTCGCGGAAGCCAGTTTCTTTCCCGGCATCATTTACTACCTGAGTACCTGGTGTCGCTCCAGGGACCAGGCAACGGCGGTCGCTTTTTTCATGATGGCCCTGCCGGTCTGCAATATAGTGGGGGCCCCGTTATCCACTTATATACTCGGAATGACATGGCTGGGCTGGGCAGGCTGGAAATGGCTCTTCATTCTGGAGGCCGTGCCTCCTGTTATTCTGGGGATCATCACTCCTTTCTATTTAGCCAACAGTCCGGAAGAGGCCGGATGGCTCGATGATGAGGAACGCGCCTGGCTAGTGGAGTCGCTGGCCGTTGAGAGGCTCACAAAGCTCAAACGCAAGCGTTACACCGTACTGCAAGCATTGGGCGACAGGGATGTTCTGACGCTTTCAGCAATTTATTTCACCTGGATTTGCGGATTTTATGGAGTGACCATGTTTCTGCCAACCCTGGTGAAGGCATTGTCGGCCACAATGAGCAATCAAACAGTCGGGTTCCTGGTCATGATACCGTATATTTTCGGCTTCTTCACCATGTACCTCGTAGGACGGCATTCGGACAAGGTTGAAGAGCGCCGCTATCATACGGTCGCATGTATGCTGGTGGGCGCTTTCGGACTTGCCGGAAGCGTGCTTCTGTCTGACATCAATGTCACTGTGTCGATGCTTTTCTTTACGATAGCGGTCATGGGTATTTACGGCGCCTTTGGCCCTTTCTGGGCTATTCCTTCCTATTTTCTTGCCTCCACAGCCGCTGCGGGAGCTATTGCCATGGTCAACAGCATCGGCAATCTCGGCGGCTTCGTCGGCCCTTACGCCATGGGTTTCATTCGCGATTACACCGGGTCGTTTAGAGGGGGAAGCGTGTTCCTGGTGGCCTGTTTATTGACGGCGGCCGGGCTCCTCATGACTCTACGAAAAGCGGGAAAAGATGTTCCGGAGATTGCGGAAGCTGCTCCGGTCCCCATGCGGGAAAGTTAGAGATGGATTGTACAGCCGCCATATGAACGACACACTTCGTCCGTAAGATATTAAAATGCAAAAAAAGCTGGTGAAGGAACTGGAAGAAAAGCTTGGCGCCTCGAAGGTGCTCAGCCGGCCGGAAGATTTGAACTGTTATTCATATGATGTTTCAACGTACCAGCATGCCCCGGACGTAGTCGTGAGCGCGTATTGCCGGGACGACGTCGTGAAGGTGATGGAGATAGCCGCTCGCGAGAAGATTCCGGTGGTCGCGCGGGGAAGCGCCACCAATATGTGCGGCGCCACCATCCCTCTGCGTGGAGGGATAGTTCTGGACATCCTGTCGATGAACAGGATTCTTGAAATCGACCGGGAAAATCTAACTGCAACCTGTGAACCTGGCGTGATAACCGTGGACCTGCAAACGACCGTCGAGGCGCAGGGTCTTTTTTATCCTCCGGATCCCCAGGCTCTCAACATGTCCACAATCGGCGGCAACGTTGCGCTCGATTCCGGCGGACCGCGAGCAGTCAAATACGGCGTTACGCGAGATTACGTGCTTGGCCTTGAAACGGTCCTGGCCGGCGGCAAGGTCCTGCGGTCAGGCGGCAAGACAACCAAGGACGTGAGCGGATACAATCTCACTCAATTGTTGGTGGGTTCCGAAGGGACGCTGGGAATATTTACCGAGATCATTCTCAGGCTGCTGCCATTGCCGGAAGCCAAACGAACACTCATCTGCGCCTTCGATGACCTTGTCGACGCTTCGCGTACCGTGACCAGAATAATAGACCACAAGATCGTTCCTTCGATGCTGGAACTGCTTGACAAAACCAGTATCGAACTGATCCAGCGCTATATGGATGCCGGTTACCCCACGGACGCCGAAGGGATTTTGCTCATCGAAGCGGATGGAAGCCTTTCCGACGTGGACAGGCAAATCGATATCATCTCCAAACTATGCCGTGAATGCAATGCTCGCGATATCAAGATTGCCTCCTCTTCGGCCGAGGCGGAAGCGATCTGGGCCGGCCGGCGGTCGGGTTTTGCCGCCATGTCTGCCTATAAGCCCTGTGTAGTGCCCGAAGATGCGGTGGTGCCGCGAAACCACCTCCCGGAGATGGTGGCCAGGATTCAGGCGATAGCAAAAGAGTACGGGATGCTTTTGCCGACCTTCGGTCATGCAGGCGACGGCAACGTGCATCCGCATATCTGTTACGACCCTCGCGATGAAACCGAAACGTCGAAGGTCCCGCTGATAAAAGATAGGATTTACCAGGCAGCTTTAAGCCTTGGCGGGACCATCACCGGAGAGCACGGTGTGGGTATAGCCAAAAAACACCTCTCCAAATTCCAGCACAGTGAAAGTGCTCTGCAGTTGATGCAGGGAATCAAGAGGGTATTTGACCCGCACGATATCCTGAATCCCGGGAAAGCATTTTAAGAGGCGAAGATGCTGCACGGTAACCAGAGACTGATCGAACTCTATTTTCAGTCCGACAGTTGCGTGAGGTGCGGCCGGTGCACCGCCGTCTGCCCCACATACAAGGTGACCCGCCGTGAACCTATGGTCGCAAGAGGGCGGGTATGGCTCGCCAGGGCGTTTGTCGAGGGCCGGCTGGGGCCAACCCCTACACTCAAACTCTACAACGACCTGTGCCTCGGATGCCGGGCGTGCAGGGCTGCGTGTCCCGCCGGGATCAAGGTCGATGAACTGGTCGCTGAGGTCAAACAGTCCATTCAGAGCCGACTGGGTCTCACTCTGGAAGACAAGATGATGCTGAAGGTATGTTCCCATCCGCAGAGCTTCAGATATATAGTGGGAACACTGGATTTGAGCAGGCGGGCAGGAACGGCCAAGTTTTTACCGAAAAAATTGCGCCGGAAAGTCGGAATGCTTCCTCCGTCACCTTCCCGAACTTTTATGGATTGGCTGAAGCTGCAAAAGAGTGGATACGAAGTCGGCGCATCAAAAATAGGTTATTTCCCCGGATGCCTTACAAACTCCATCTTCCCCGGCGTCGCCATAGCGGTCATGGAAGTGCTGAAACGCCTGGGCGTACAGGTTGTGGTGCCTCCTGCGGTCCTGTGCTGCGGGCAACCCCACAGGGCTGCCGGCGAACTCGCCGAAACCAGGCGCCTGGCCATGGCGACAATGAGTTTTTTTCTAGACCGAGGTGTTGATTTCATCGTTACAAGCTGTGGAAGCTGCGGTTGCTCGCTGCGTGAGTATGCGGTCGATTTCCGGGACGATCCGGCATGGCGTGGTGCTGCCGAACGCTTTGCCGACAAGTGCCGCGACATAATGGAGTATCTCGTCGACGTTGCCGGCCTGAACCCGGGTCCGCAAGCCCTCCCGGGAATCAAGGTCTCCTATCACGACTCGTGTCATTTGGTAAGACGCCTCAAGATCGCGGCTCAACCTCGCGAATTACTGGCTTCACTCCCCGGCGCGCGCTACGCGGAGATGCCGCGGGCTGACTGGTGTTGCGGAGCCGCCGGCACCTACGGTTTCAAGCATCCCGATGTTGCGCTAAAGATTCTGGAACAGAAAACCGAAGACGCCCGGTCGATCCGCCCGGACGTAGTAACCGCCGGATGTCCCTCCTGCTTGATGGCGCTGGGATATGGCAGCAGAATTTTTGACGGAAATTATGATGTCTGCCATCCGGTTGAACTGCTGGCAGCTACTTTTGACAAAACCCGGTTTCATATTTTTCACGCGAAGCCGCGAAGACGCGAAGAAAAGGAAGGCGGAAAACGGCGGTAGCGAGCAGGGAGGCGGGTTTATTTGTGGGTTAATACATGTTTGCCTGAAGACCCACAAAACCCGGGTCCAGACTGTAAAATGCCGTTCTTTTTCTTCGCGGCTTCGCGGCTTCGCGTGCGAAATGTGCTGGTACGCGTTTGCCGGAAGACCCCCAATTATCACGTGACACCGGTCCGCCCCGGTCATATAATAGATGCGTTTCGAAAATCGTTTCGCTGCAGGGACGCCGACCGCGCAGGGGCGAAAATAGGGTAATCCCGAGCCGGATTTCTTCTGATATCCGCATCACGCGGGGGGCCGGCCAGGATAAACACACAGGAGGGCGATCAATGAGAGCACTTCGTAAGGCCATATTTTTTATCCTGCTCATGGCGTCAATGGCAGCCTGCGCATCCACCTCGTCCAACAACAACGACAGCAGTTCCTCCGATCCCCAGGTTCGTTATGGCGGCCAAATGACTATTAGAGGCCAGGCGAGCAAAGGCACAAATCAATAAAATCAGGTCCTGCCGAAGTCAGACATCTGTTGAAGGAATAAATCATCTAACGGAATGCAACAGTTGTGACAGCGAAGCCTCTAATGAGGGTCGCACCTGATGCTTCTTAAGCCCCGTGTTACTCGATCCATAGATTGCCCAGATCAATTTCTACTTCCTGGAAAGGTTCAGCACGTACCTTGTCATTTTCGACAAAGGCACACTGCAGGACCCATTTGCCCGATTCGAGCTTGAACACGTCCAGAGTTTTGGAAACCGGATCGATCAGCCAGCAATATGGGACTTCATACCGGGCATAAACAGGCATCTTGCGAATTTTGTCCACTCGGACAGTGCTGGGTGAGAGGATCTCACAGACCCAGTCGGGGGAGACAGAGACCCAGTTCTCTTTTGGCAAACCGGGAAAACGCTCCCTTCTCCAGCCTGTCAGGTCGGGAACAAGAAGATTCTCTCCCAGCATGATCTCTATTTCATAGAGAATAACCCATCCTCCCGGTCCATTCCGGCCGATCTGGAATGGCGGACCCAATTCGAAACCCAGCACGGATGCCGCATGCGAATGCCTGGCTGCCGGCCGGGGAGTGGTGATAAGCTCGCCGTCGATGATCTCCCCGATCATGTTCTCCGGGATGTGATATAAGTCATCATAGGTAGCCTTCTTCTCAGCAAGCTGCGCCATTGCGGACTCCTTTGCCCGTTCTGAGACTGAATTAACACGTTTTCCTGATTGTTCCTCCTCTATTCTACAATTATCCGGTAACAATTTCCACAACCACTTAGATACCCTCCCGATGAACCTGTCCCGGCAAAATCCCAAAAACAGATTATCAACCCGGTAGCGCCGTCTTCCACGGCGGCGCTCTTCGTATCACGCAAAATGGTCTTTATGTAAGAACCACCATCATTTACGAACCACCATCGCCATGGTTCTTTTTCATCGTTTACCGATCGATGCGCCGTTGCGGAAGGCAAACGCCGCCGTGGAAGGCGGCGCTACCGTGGGGATTCAAACGCACATATTCGAGATGTTGAATCTTCTCCTTTGCGGGTATGTGCGTTATTCTCTCATTTCCCCCAAAATGATGAAAAATTCAGGTTCATCCGGCAAACGAGTACCCGAGACTTGGATTTTTGCCCCAAAGGGCTCAATAAGTCAGCCCAGGGTCAGTCTCGCGCCTCGCGGGACGTCACCCTGGGTAAGAATCCGCACAAACCGTTTTACCCTGCAAGGGTTACATAAAATCTGCCATACTGATGTCTGTCCGGAGATTGAGGCATTCGCGCGAAAATCGTTTTTATGGGACTTTCAGGCCAAGAAATTCTAAAAGCCCCCAGGGCGAATTCACAGTAGGCAGATATCGTCCTTTCTCGTGCTGCAGGTACTCGTTTGCCGGATAAACCGAAATTTTTACCTTTCGAACCTCACCCTTCACATCTGGAGCCAGGCGACCTCCCGCTACTACCTGCGCAACTTCGCTGTAATGCATTTAACCTGCTTCCTCTTCTTCGCGTTCTTCAACTGCGTCGATTTGTTGTCCTTCTTCGCGGCTTCGCGTGCAAATTGTCTATGTACTCATTTGCCGGAAGACCCAAAATTTATATACCTCTGCATATCCTTTGATAGGAGAACAAACTTAACGTGAAGATACCCTACATTTTTGTGAGGTTACCTCACCTTTTTGTCTGGTCCCCATTTTCCCGCAAGCCATGCGTCTCCCAGGCCTCAGGCTAATTAATCTAATTATAACAACAAGTTAATCACCACCAAACCCACTTGGCACGCCTCCTGCTCTAGAGATCCAACAACCATCTCTATCTAACAGGAGGTATCAAATGAGAAAGATTGCCATTTACGGCAAAGGCGGTATCGGCAAATCCACAACGACACAGAACACAGTGGCCGGTCTGGCGGAAATGGGCAGAAAGGTCATGGTTGTTGGCTGCGATCCCAAGGCGGATTCTACCAGGCTGCTGCTGGGGGGGCTGTCACAGAAGACCGTGCTCGACACCCTTCGCGCAGAGGGCGAGGACGTAGAACTCGATGACATCCGAAAAATCGGTTTCCGTGATTCCATCTGCGTGGAATCCGGCGGTCCTGAACCAGGCGTGGGCTGCGCAGGCCGGGGCATCATCACATCCATCAACCTGCTGGAGCAGCTCGGGGCTTACGCCGACAGCTATGCGCTCGACTACGTGTTCTACGACGTCCTGGGCGACGTCGTTTGCGGCGGCTTCGCCATGCCCATCCGCGAGGGAAAGGCCCAGGAGATCTACATCGTGGTTTCGGGCGAGATGATGGCCATGTACGCGGCGAATAACATCTGCAAAGGCATCGTCAAATTCGCCGAAGCAGGGGGCGTCAGGCTTGGCGGGCTTATCTGCAACAGCAGGAAAGTTGATTACGAGGGTGAAATGATCGAAGCGTTCGCAGAGAAGCTGGGGACTCAAATGATCCATTTCGTGCCACGGGACAACATGGTCCAGAGAGCCGAAATCAACCGCAAGACCGTGATCGAATTCGATCCGGAGCACGGCCAGGCCGAGGAATACAGGACCCTCGCGCGCAAAATCGAGGCAAACACAATGCACGTCATCCCCAAACCGATGCATACGGACGTGCTCGAAAAGCTTCTTATCGAACACGGGCTGGCCGGATAAGGGTCGCTCAAAGAACAAGGAGAGATTCGCCATGATAATGATCAGATCGATTGTGCGGCCCGACAAGGTGGACGATGTTCTTGCCGCGCTGATGGAAGCAGGATTTCCTGCTGTGACTAAGGTCTCGGTTGTGGGCCGCGGCAAACAGCGCGGCATAAAAATCGGAGAGATCACCTACGACGAAATCCCCAAGGAACTGCTGCTGACAGTCGTGCAGGACCAGGACAGGGACTACGTGATCAAAACCGTGATCAAAGCCGCCCGGACGGGCGTCAAGGGCGCATTCGGAGACGGCAAGATCTTCGTCACGCCCGTACACGAGGTCTACACGATCAGTTCCGGAATCAAGGAATCGCCGACAGGCGAAATTGAAGAGGTAAAGATATGAGAGAGGTCATGGCCATTGTCCGGATGAACATGATGAACAAGACGAAGAAGGCCCTTTCGGAAGCTGGAATCTCCTCCATGACGGCCAGGGATGCGCTCGGGAGGGGAAAAGGCCTGGTCGATTGCTCTCTTCTGGAAGGGGCGGAGAAAGGATACGAGGAGGCGATAGCCCAGCTCGGCCACTCCCAGCGTCTGATCCCGAAAAGGATCTTATTCATCGTGGTGCCTGCCAACCTGGTCGACACGACGGTCAAGACAATAATAAAGGTCAACCGCACCGGAAAATCGGGGGACGGCAAGATTTTCGTAAGTCCTGTTATGGACTCCGTATCCGTCAGGACCGGAGAGTGTGGCAAGACAGTTCTCGATGAGATCTGATGGCTTGTGCCCAGAATGGAGAAACCGATGGCTGCAATGATTGACGCAAACGCGGCAGTCGAGGTCGAAATAATCGACCCGGACGCCGTAAAAAAGGCAGTCGATATCGAGACAATCGACCCGAATGCCGTAAAACAGGAACTGCTTGCCAGATATCCGACCAAAGTCGCCCGCAAAAGAGCCAAGCAGATCGTCATAAACAAGGTGAGCGATGACCAGAGTGTACCTGAAATCGGATCTAACAGCCGCGCTATCCCCGGCATAATAACCCAACGCGGATGCAGTTATGCAGGCTGCAAGGGCGTGGTGCTGGGGCCGACGAGGGATTTCGTAAACCTGACCCATGGCCCGATCGGGTGCGGATTCTACAGTTGGCTTACCCGGCGAAATCAGACTAAGCCTCCCAGCGCCGAAGACGCTAATTTCCTGCCCTACTGCTTTTCGACCGACCTTCAGGACGAGGACATCGTATTCGGGGGCGAAAAAAAGCTCAGGGCCGCGATCCAGGAGGCATACGACATCTTTAAGCCCAAGGCCATCAGCATCTTTGCCACCTGCCCGGTCGGGCTGATCGGCGACGACATCCACAATGTGGCAAGGGAGATGAAAGAGAAGCTCGGTATCAATATCTTCGCTTTCAGTTGCGAGGGCTACAAGGGAGTAAGCCAGTCGGCGGGCCACCACATTGCCAACAACGGCATATTCAAGCACGTCGTGGGGACTGATGAGGAACCTGCGAGAGAAGGCAAGTTCCGCGTAAACATGCTCGGAGAGTACAACATTGGCGGCGATGGCTTCGAGATCGACCGGATAACGGAAAAATGCGGGATCACCACGGTGGCCACATTCAGCGGCAACTCCACCTACGATCAGTTCGCAAGCGCGCATACCGCCGACCTGAACGCAATCATGTGCCACAGATCGATTAACTACGTCGCCGAGATGATGGAGAAAAAATTCGGAATCCCCTGGATAAAGATCAACTTCATCGGGGCGAACTCCGCTGCAAAGTCCCTGCGCAAGATCGCAAAATATTTCCAGGACCCGGAACTTACCGAAAGGGTGGAGAAGGTAATAGCCGAGGAGATGGTGGAAGTGGAAAAAGTTCAGGCCGAGGTCAGGTCACGCTGCGAAGGCAAGCTCGCCATGCTCTTTGTCGGAGGCTCCCGCGCTCACCATTACCAGGAACTTTTCGCCGAGATAGGCATGAAGACAATTTCGGCTGGCTACGAGTTCGCTCACCGCGACGACTACGAGGGCCGGCGAGTGCTGCCCGACATAAAGATCGACGCGGACAGCAGAAACATCGAAGAGCTGGTGGTGAATCCGGACCCGGACAGATACCGGCCCAGAAAGAGCGCCGAACAGATCGAAGAGCTTGCCAAGATGGGCTTCTCCTTCAAGGACTATGAAGGAATGATGCCCGATATGGCCAATGGGACCCTGGTTATAGACGATATCAGCCAGTTTGAAACAGAGAGAATGATAGAAATCTACAAGCCGGCGATTTTCTGCGCCGGGATCAAGGAAAAGTACGCCATCCAGAAAAAGGGCGTCCCCATGAAGCAGCTCCACAGCTACGATTCCGGAGGCCCCTACGCCGGATTCAAGGGCGCGGTAAATTTCTACAGGGAAATCGACCGCATGGTGAACTGCAAAGTATGGTCGTACCTGAAAGCGCCCTGGCAGAAAAACCCCGAACTTGCCGCCACCTATGCGTGCGAGTGATCGGTCTTTAAAACATAGGAGATAGAGGATACCCACATGCTGCTTCGACACACACCAAAAGAGGTCAGCGAACGAAACGCCCTCACGATCAATCCGGCAAAAACATGCCAGCCGATCGGAGCGATGTACGCCGCCCTTGGCATTCACCGCTGCCTGCCTCACAGCCATGGCTCCCAGGGATGCTGCGCCTATCATCGCAGCGCTCTTACCCGGCATTACAAGGAACCGGTGATGGCTGCCTCCAGTTCGTTTACCGAAGGGGCTTCCGTATTCGGCGGACAGGCTAATCTGCTTCAGGCTATCGACACCATTTTCTCGGTTTACGAGCCTGATGTCATAGCCGTGCACACCACTTGCCTGTCGGAAACAATCGGAGACGATATCCCTCAGATAGCGCGAAAGGCCGACGCCGAGGGCAAGATA
Source organism: uncultured delta proteobacterium (assembly GCA_963741035.1). Classification (GTDB taxonomy): domain Bacteria; phylum Desulfobacterota; class Syntrophobacteria; order Syntrophobacterales; family Syntrophobacteraceae; genus SbD1. Next base: position 10,018 of record CAVUGX010000046.1, on the reverse strand, counting down.
CCCAAGGGCAAGTTCGTCATCCACGTCAATACGCCGAGCTATGTGGGATCGCACGTCACCGGCTTCGCCAATATGACGAAAGCCATGGTGAGCTACTTTTCGGCATCGAACGGCAAGCGGTTGGAGCAGATCAACATCATTCCCGGATATGTCGAGCCATCGGACATGGAAGAGATCAAAAGGATTGCCGGCGAGCTGGGTATCCGGACGGTTGTTTTCCCCGACACTTCCAATGTCTTGAATCGCCCGCAGACCGGGAAATTCGAGATGTACCCCAAAGGCGGGGTCACGATCGGCGAGTTGATGAGCACCGGTGAGAGCAAAGCTACCGTCGCGCTCGGCCGGACCGCTTCATGGCCCGCCGCCCGCGCCCTGGATGTGAAATGTAACGTCCATTGTGAATTGCTCGAACTCCCAATCGGCCTTACGGCAACCGACTCGTTCATCGATACGCTCAGAAGAATTGCCGGAGTGAGCGTCCCCGATTCGATCAACGTCGAGCGTGGACAGTTGCTCGACGTCATCACCGACATGCACCAGTACTTCTATCACAAAAAAGTGGGGCTTGTCGGAGACCCGGATCAGCTCATCTCTCTTACCGAATTCCTTGTCTCGATAGATATGTGGCCCATCCACATCGTCACCGGCAGCCCCGGCAAGAAATTCGAGACCAAAATCAAGGAAATCACCAGGGACGTACCTCACGAGGTAAATGTCAGGGCGGGCGGCGACATGTTCCTTTTCCATCAGTGGGTAAAAAACGATCCCGTAGACCTCATGATGGGGAACACCTACCTCAAGTACATCTCGCGGGACGAGGATATTCCCTTCATCAGGTTCGGGTTCCCAATCTTCGACCGTGTCGGGCACAGCTACTTTCCCACCGTCGGATACAGGGGCGGAATACGCCTGCTCGAAAAAATACTCGATGCGCTCCTCGACCGCCAGGACAGGGATGCCCCCGAGGAGTCTTTCGAACTCGTGATGTGAGTTGGTGAATGGTGAATAGTGATTAGTGATTAGTGGACGCCGATGTCCGTGAATAAACCGTAGCCTGGCCCCTTGTGGGCGTTCTTAAGCAAAGGATAATAAAATGCAAAAACCTGACCACCACATACTTGTTTGCGCCAGCTTCAGAGGCTTGGAAGCAAAGGGAAAATGCATCAAGAAAGACTCGATGCAGCTCATAAACTATCTCGAAGAGGAACTTTCAGAGCGCGGGATGAATGCCATTGTCTCCAGCACCGGCTGCCTCAAGCTTTGCGAGGAAGGGCCGATCCTGGTCGTCTACCCGCAGGGATACTGGTACCGGAACGTGAACGGTGAAAACGACATCGATAAAATACTGGATGCGCTCGAGGAAGGAAAGCCCGCTGAAAGCTACCTTTTCTAAAGAAGCGACGTCCTGAAACAACTGAAAGGTAAATCCAATGAGCACCGCCGAGGCAGCAATCTTCGAGGAACGCTGTGGTCAAATCCACAGAAAGGGCCAGGAGCCCTTCGAAATGGACTGCAACCGGGAAAGCCTTGCCGGAGCGGTAAGTCAGCGCGCCTGTGTGTTCTGCGGCTCAAGGGTCGTGCTCTACCCGATCGCCGACGCGCTGCACCTCGTCCATGGCCCTATAGGCTGCGCGGCATATACCTGGGATATCCGGGGCGCTCTCTCCTCTGGCCCTGCCCTGCACAGGATGAGTTTCTCAACCGACCTCCAGGAAATCGACGTCATCTTCGGGGGCGAGGAGAAGCTTTACCGGGCGCTCACAGAACTGATAGAACGCCATAACCCGAAGGCGGCATTCGTCTATTCTACCTGCATCGTGGGCATCATCGGAGACGATCTGGACTCGGTTTGCAGGCGGGTCACCGCGGAAAAGAAAATCCCGGTTATTCCGGTTCAATCCGAGGGGTTCAAGGGAAACAAGCGCGAGGGGTACAGCGCGGCCTGCAAAGCCATGTTCCGGCTGGTCGGAACGGGGGATACCACGGGCATCCCGCCTCTTAGCGTCAATATCCTCGGCGACTTCAACCTGGCCGGAGAGCTTTGGATCATCCGGGACTACTTCAAGAAAATGGGCGTCGAGACCGTCGCCAACATAACCGGGGACGGACGCGTCGAAGACATCATGCGGGCTCACGGCGCCGCTTTGAACCTGGTCCAGTGCTCAGGGGCAACCGTCGAGCTTGCCAAAATGATGGAGGAGTCCTTCGGAATTCCCTTCAAGAGGGTTTCCTACTTCGGTGTGGAGGACATGGCCCAGGCGCTCTACGACGTTGCGGCGTTTTTCCAGGACAAGGACCCCGGGATTATCGAGCGAACGCGCCAACTGGTAAAAGACGAACTCTCGGTCCTCTATCCGGAACTCCAGAAATTCCGAAAAGACCTTGCAGGAAAAAAGGCCGCCATCTACGTAGGAGGGGCCTTCAAAGCCTTCTCACTGGTCAAGGCCTTCCGCCTGCTCGGAATGCAGGTCGTCATGGTAGGGTCCCAGACGGGTACCGAGGAAGATTACAAGGAGCTGCACGAGATCACCGACGAGGGGACCATCATAGTCGATGACTCCAACCCGTTGGAGCTTGCAAGCTTTCTCAGGGAAAAGGATTGCGACATTTTCGTCGGTGGTGTTAAGGAGAGGCCTATCGCCTATAAGCTGGGCGTCGGATTCTGCGACCACAATCACGAACGCAAGCAGCCTCTCGAGGGGTTTGTGGGGATGCTCAATTTCGCAAGGGAAGTTCATAGCTCGGTCATGAGCCCGGTCTGGCGCTTCGTGCCCCGCAGGATTTCACGTCCCTGAGGGACACCCCAAACCATGAAAAGGCGCCTTAACGAGCCGTAGTCTAGCCCCTTGTGGGCGTTCTTTTCGAAGCAGCAGTTATTCACGTCCCTTTGGGACACCCTGAAACTATGAAAAGACCGGGGACCCCATTTTCGTCATTTCGGCAGGGCTTTTGGGCCGGAATCCAGGGGTCTTTCCAAGACAGTTATTCATGTAGCCTTGGGACTTTTTCGCGTTCTTCTACGTCAAAAAACGCGTCTCCGCGTGAAAGAACTTTTCGAAGCAAGAAAGGGAAGGCGTAAAATGGAACACTCGCCCTACACCTCCACAACAAATGCGTGTAAGCTCTGCAAGCCTCTCGGGGCCTGCCTGGCCTTCCGGGGCATCGAAGGCGCCGTGCCCATGCTGCACGGGTCCCAGGGCTGCGCAACTTACATGCGCCGCTACATAATAAGTCATTTCAGAGAACCCATGGATATCGCCTCCTCATCGCTGGGAGAAAAACATGCGGTCTATGGCGGAGGACCCAATCTCAAACAGGGATTGCAAAACGTCATGGCCAAGTTCGGAGCGAAAATGATCGGCGTTGCGACCACCTGCCTGACCGAAACCATAGGCGACGACGTGCCGATGATCGTAAAGGAATTCCGCAAAGAGATGCGTGAAAACGGCATCACCCAACTTCCCGCTCTCGTGACGGTATCGACGCCGAGCTACTCCGGAACGCACATGGAAGGGTTCCATGCCGCGGTAAGAGCCGTGGTCGAGCAGCTCTCGGAGGACAAGACCGGCGCGCCCGTGCTGAACCTGCTGCCGGGGTTTCTCTCCCCCGAAGACCTTCGCTACCTCAAGGAAGTCGTCGATGATTTCCGGTACCCGTCGGTCATTTTGCCCGACTTCTCGATGACCCTGGACGGGCCGGCCCTGGAAGACTCCGAAAAGATCCCCCGAGGCGGCACGCCTATAGAAGACATACGGCGCATGGGGGGAGCGGATGCAACCTTCGAGTTCGGCTCGACCCTGGAAGATTTCAAAACGGCCGGCAAATTTCTCCATGAGAGCTTCCGCGTGCCTTTGCATGGGATGGGAATTCCGATAGGCATTCGCGAAACAGACGTTTTCTTCGGCGCGCTGGAGCAGTTGAGCGGCATGGAGTGTCCGGAGAAACACGCGCTGGAGAAGGGACGCCTCATCGATTCCTACGTGGATGCGCACAAATACCTTTTTGGCAAGCGTGCCGTCGTTTACGGCGAAGAGGACATGGTGGTTGCGCTCACTTCTTTTTTGTGCGAAGTCGGCATTACACCGGTACTTTGCGCCTCAGGCGGCAGGAGCGGCCGGTTCGAGCAGGCCATAGAGCGTGTTACGGCCGGGATAGCGCCGCAGGCGCCCGCCGTCCACGAAGGAATGGATTTCCAACAGATCGAGGAACTCGCCACGGAACTTTCACCCGATCTGCTCATCGGGCACAGCAAGGGTTACACGCTTGCCAGGAAGCTCGACATTCCCCTGGTCCGTGTGGGGTTTCCCATCCACGACCGATTCGGAGCGCAGAGAATCCTTCACGTAGGCTACAGAGGGACCCAATCGCTTCTCGACCGCATCGTGAACGCCCTTTTAGAGGGTAATCAAAAAGATTCACCGGTGGGCTATGCATACATGTGATACTACGTTGCGTACAAGACCGGACAGGGATTCTTCGACGACAAAAGAACCCGGCTCATTCGTAGGGGAGGGCTTTACGCCCTCCCGGAGGCACCCGGCTTGAACGCAACTCCGTATGAGAAAGGAAACTGAAATGAACATCGCGCTCGATTTGAGCCGCCATCCCTGTTTCAATGCAGAGGCCAAGGGTTCCTACGGCCGCGTTCATCTGCCCGTTGCGCCTCAGTGCAACATCAGATGCAACTATTGCAACCGCAAATATGACTGTGTCAACGAGAGCAGGCCGGGGGTGACAAGCGCGGTACTTTCCCCGGTGCAGGCCGCCCGGTACGTGGAAAAAATCTTGGAGCGCGAGCCTCGGATATCGGTCGCCGGAATCGCCGGCCCTGGAGACCCGTTTGCAAACCCCGAGGAAACCCTCGGGACGATGCGCCTCCTGAGGGAGAAATTTCCGCATATTCTTCTGTGCCTTTCCACCAATGGGCTCGGGATCGGCGACTACCTCGACGAGATCGCCGAAATCGGGGTCTCCCATGTCACTATAACGGTCAATGCCGTCGATCCGCAAATCGGGCAGAAGATATATAGCTGGGTCCGCGACTCGAAGATCATCTACCGCGGCATAAGAGGCGCCGAACTGCTGCTCGAACGGCAGATCGCAGCCATAAAAGGGTTGAAGAGCAGAAACATTACGGTCAAGGTAAACACCATTGTGGTCCCTTCGATAAACGACCACCATGTCGAAGAAGTGGCCAGGACCATGGCGGGCCTTGGAGTCGATATACTCAATTGCATGGCGATGCACCCCAACACGGATACGCCTTTTGAGGATATAGAAGAACCCGGCAAGCAGATGATGGAGGATATCCAGGCAAAAGCCGAAGGCTACCTGCCGCAGATGCGGCACTGCACCCGGTGCCGGGCCGACGCGGTGGGACTGCTGGGAGAAGACCGCACTGACGAGTTGCGCGGCTGCCTGTCGGAATGCGCGGGTCACTCTCCGGACCAGGCCTCGCGGCCCTATGTAGCAGTGGCGACAATGGAAGGGATGCTGGTAAATCAGCACCTCGGAGAGGCCTACAGGCTACAGATCTGGTCCAGGACCGAAGACGGCTTCCACTGCATCGGGGAGCGTATGGCCCCCGAACCCGGCGGAGGCATCCTGCGATGGAAAGAGTTGGCGGAAACCCTGAAGGATTGCCGGGCCGTCCTGGTGGCGGGCATCGGCCAAAGCCCGGCCGATGTGCTCACAAAAGCCGGTATAGAACCCATCGAAATCAGCGGGTTCATCGAGCCGGCGCTCGCAGCGGTCTATTCCGGCCGCGGCCTGAATGAGTTCAAGATGAGGCGAAGAGGCTGCGGCCAGGGCGCCGGCTGCTCCGGCACGGGGGATGGATGTTAGGGCTTGAGTGACGGTGGCTCGCCCGGCCCTTCGTAGGGGAGGGCTTTACGCCCTCCCGATCGACAACTCGCAAAATCCTGTAATACTAAGTTGCGTTCAAGTTTATACCAACTAGCCACGGAAATCCGGTAAGACTGGCCACGGTCTCCGGATCGCCTTCTAGCGTCGCCAAGGCCTTTTCCAGTTGATTCTCCACCCCCGTCATGCTGTTGAAGACCTCGTTTCGAAACCAATTTTCACGGATGCTCTCCCATATGTGCTCCACCGGATTGAGTTCCGGACTGTAAGGTGGGAGAAAGAGCAGTGCCATGTTTTCTGGAACGCTTAACTCCTTCGCCCTGTGCCATCCCGCTCCGTCCATTACCATGAGGATGAATTCATCCGGATGCCGTTCGCTTACTTCCCGCAAGAAGATTGACATGGCTCGTTGGCTGACCTCAGGCAAGATCAGTGAATCCATTGTCCCGTCATGGGGAGATACAGCCGCGTATGCGTAGGTGTACTCCCGAACAATCTGGCTTGGCACGCAAGGCCGAACTCCGCGAGGCGCCCAGCAGCGTCGAAGCATGCTGATTCTCCCAAAGCGACCTTCGTCTTGAAGCATTAATCGAAGGCGTACTCCTGCTTCGGCCAGCGCCTCGCCGCACCTAGTCACCGTTTTCGGGAGTTTTTTTAAAACCCTCCCGGGCCTCGGGGTTGCTGTTTGGATGTCGGGGCCTTGGGACGATTGTTCGCCAATCATGCCGGTCCAGCATCCGGTAGATGGTGGTCTTGGCCACCTTATGGCCCGCCAAAGCTTCAAATGCTCGTTTGATCTCGCTCACAACCAAAATCCCGCCATGTGATGCTTGATCAAGATACTTTGAAAGGAATTGGCGCTCTTGCTCAATACTCATGTAGCCATAGCGCCGGCCACCCCAGTTTCGATCTTCCGATTTTAATGCTCCGAATTTCTTTCGTAATCCCACCACAGTTACACGGGAGCGACCAATGATCTTTCCCGTAACGCGGTCGGGGACACTGAGAAGGCCGGGAATTAGTACGGCTTGAGCCATTCTCAATTCATCGGATGTCTTGGCCTCCCGTGCGGCTTCTGTCGCTGACTCAAGCATCTCGGCTGACACTTTCGTCTTCTTAGGCATGGCACCCCCCTCTCTCTATTGTGTTCGGAGGGTTCCATTCTACATTAGTTTAATCTTGAACGCAACTTAGTATAAGGTGTTTCGCGCGGGGAGGGCTTCAGGGGCTGTTGCCCAAGACATGCATATCGGAAAAAACATCCCGGTTTGGGACGACCACACATTTCGTCATTCCGGCAGGGCTTTTGGGCCGGAATCCAGTGTTTTCATCTGCCGGGGTGAATGCTATGGAAATCTCTCGGCCGGCCCAAAATTATGGTCGGAAAGTGTACTTGGGCAACAGCCCGTTTATGCCCTCCCGATCGACAACTCGCAAAATCCTGTAAGGTTTTTGGGGGCCAAGTTGATCATTAGCACTCGATTTGAATGCAATCAACTCCGCATAAGTCCTTCACGCCTTCACATCCGGGAGGTTACGATAGACATCCCCGCGACGTCCTATCCGAACGACGAGAACGAGGAGCACGTCGTCTTCTACCCGGTAGATTATCCGGTGGTCTCCTTCACGAAGCCGGTAAAGAGATTCTGTGTCGACCAGCTTTTTGCAGCCGGCGGGCCGTGGGGCTGCTGCAAGCGTTTCTATCCGATCGGAAACCCTCTGCCGGATATTTTGCGGAAGTTTGGCGAGTTGCTTGATGGCGGGCTTGGCAAACTCGATCCTGTAAGGGATCATTTCAGGCCGAGTTCCTTCTTGACCTCGTTAAAGGGAACAGTGCCTTCCTTATCGGCGTCCGCGAGTACCTTGTGGGCCTCCTCGATATCGAGGCGGTCTTCAAGGGCTTCAAGTGTCTCCACATCCTCAATGGGAACCACTGCTACGACGGGTTTCCCACGCCTGGTGAGGATCACGCGTTCCTTGCCGTAGGCGGCCCGGTTTATTACTTCGCCTATCTGCTTTCGCGCTTCGACAGTTGTGAAGGTCATGGTGCATACCTCGTTGTGTGATAGTACCTTAAATGTACATAAACGCTCTGCCGATGTCAATAAAACAAAAGGAGAGATATTTACCTCTTAGAATAGTGTTTTCACCCCCGCAGGGGTCCGAATAAGGGCCGCCAACCGAGGAGCATCGCGGGAAAGAACCTGCTCCACGGATAGAAGTCGGTCGGCGCCCAAAGTCCGAAGCCCGGTCAGGATCTCATCTACTCGAGGGTGGAAGCCGCGCAGACTAACGAGAGAACATCCGGCGGCCGGCATGCGGGAGGCCGGATGAACCGTCTCATCCCACTGGATGAGGAATGGAACTATGCCTCCGCTCGGAAGATGGCCGTCTTCGGTAAGGGTGAGCCGCCACCGCAAGTTGCCCCGGCTCATGGGCGTGACGGCCCCAAGGGGTACGGTGCTCCGGTTCGCAAGCTCCTCGATGCGGTGGGTCCGCATCGCCCGGGTGAGGAGCAGAGTCTTTCTCCGGCGCCTCTCCTGCATTGATTCGCTGTCCAATTCAAACCATCTCGGGTGAGGAGGTTTCGGAGCGGTGGGATTGATGGCGATCACTTCCAGGTAGCAGCTCTCCCCCAGCCGGAGCACCCGGTTATGGGTCCCCTGGGCGGTGTGCTCGCCCCCTTCCAGCGGTCTGACGCCCAAGGCGCCGAAAATGTGTTCGCAGCCTTCCTCCAGATTTCTCGCCGCAATAACCAAATGGTCAATTTGAGGTCGCATCGATTCCACTCCCTCCGCACTCTCAAAAGATAGCACTTTGTGCCGTGCCGGGGGTGGGAATTATTTTTTTTTGCTTTATCCGCCCCCCGCTCCTTGCGAGGCGATGAACCGGAAGGAATCACTTTTTTTGCTTTTTCTATTCACTACTCACTACTCACTGCTCACTGCTCACTATTCACCATTCACTATTCACTGTTCACTGTTCACTGTTCACTGTTCACTGCTTGAAGTCCCCCTTCCAACGCGATCAGGGGGATTTTTTTAACCCGATTTCTCAATGCCGCAACCGGCCGGAATCGAGCCTTGAGCAGGCGCTGTTCAACATTTGATCTACAAGGCTTTACAAATTGGCCTAAGATCAGCGATTAATATAGAGGAGAGAAATGTTGCCGCACAGTTTTTGGGCCTAATGCAAATATATAGTTATTTACGAAATGCTACACTAGCTTTTAAAGTATAAACCTTCCTTATTTTTTCGGTTAATTTCAAAACTATTCGCCTCCGCACTCATTTTTGTTAGCCTTGACGGGTCGGATATACGAGCATCGTAATAATAGAGAGTCTTTTTGTCGGGAAGCGTATAAGTGATATGTGAAGCTGGAACCAGCTGCTTCGATAACACGCAGTAGATCTTCTCATCCTCTATGGAATAGATTAGAGGAAGGTCTCCAGGTAAGAATTTGGGACAATCCTCTGGCGCAAAGCATGCATTCACGACCTTTTCTATAGATTTGATGAGGTCTTCCTGGAAGTCAATCAATTCCTCACCGAATTCCGAGACAATCGCCAATCTAGGTTTAATCTTGCTGATCACTCGAATTGTACCCATAATGCCTAAGTGGTTAGGATAAAAAACCTTTTCATTTTGCGCGTCGATTGACGCCTTAAACTCATCTTCCCGGATGGAACCGATGTGAACGATGAGTAAATGAACCGGTTTGCTGGACAGACGATATGTTTCCCATATCTCCTGTTTAGACACATCCGCGACATCTTCGTCAGCGAGACCGCCCTTCTTATGAGGAAACAGGCCGGTATCGGATGTGATCAGGATAGTTTTAGCGTCCTTCCCATTACCTATGGAAAACTTCAGTCCCGCAGCATATTTTTTGCTGATCAATTCATCATGATAGGCTCTTAATGCCTGAACCGTTACACCTTCACCAAGTTTATACTTGCTTCTCTCCGAAAGAGTATATATGCAGTCGATATACTCACTACTCCTGAGGTCCATAAGCCCGGAAAACTTTTTGAAAGATCCTATATTCATATAGATATTGATCTTTTTGTATTCTTTGCTGCTCTTAATAATTTTATTTTTTCGGTTGTATTGATAGATGAGGGATAAAAGCGATTCAAAATCATTAGTATGGTCA
>CAVUGX010000045.1:0-166121 GCA_963741035.1 uncultured delta proteobacterium | reverse complement strand
ATACTGTTGCTTTAGTGCCCACCCTTTCCTTTAAAACAAGTTAAGTAACTGGAAACACAACAAATTACATTGCAATCCACGCTCATTTGTGAGATATTGGGCCAATCTTCGCAACGATGGGAAAACAATTCTAACTAAACAAACTATTCTTTAAGGAGTCCCGATTATGGCACAGTTACTGCCTTGAAAAACCATGCCAACCTAATAGGGTTATCGAGCTTTTCCTCAAAATCGTTCCAAGAAACATTGATCCCCAACTAAAACTATCAGACTCCGATTTCACCCGTAATCGTAAACTTACTTTCGCCAAGCTGATCGTTCTCGTTCTCTCCCTTGTGGCAAGCGGGAAGGATCAAGGCGTAGACGTCAAATTGACGGAGTTCTTCAGGAGCGCCAGGCGCTGTGGTCTTTGGGATGACGCAAACGCTCCTCACCGCAGTAACGTTACCAGAGCAAGAAGAAAGGTCCCCTGGACCGTTTTCCAGGATATCCTGAGCAGGGCCGTGGCTTTGGCTAATAATCTCTGGCCGCGTGATAATTCCTGCTTATGGAACAAAATGCCCGTGTATGCCTTCGACGGCTCCAAGTTTTGCCTTCCAGCCACGGATGAACTCCGCGCCGAATTTGATCCTAGAAGCGGCCTGGATAACAACGGCAAAGGCCACTATCCCCAGTGCCTTGTCATGACCGCATATGACGTCTTTAGACAATTGCCTGTTGCCAGGGTAGTCGGCACTATTCGTGACTCCGAGCGCGATCAGGCTCAAAGCCTCCTGTCTCATATTCCGTCGAATAGCATACTTCTCTTTGACCGTGGATTTCCCAGCTATCCCTTCATCAAACATCTGAGAGAAAACCACAGCGGCTACTTTATTTTCCGCTGCCCGGCACGGTCCACTTTTCCTGCCGTTGAGACATTCATCCAACAGCGCAAGGACGAGGATTTCATCATCCTCACCCCTTCGAGCAATTACCTGCACGGTGCTCGCGCCAAACAAAGAAAAAACGCCCCCCTCATCCAACTCAGAGTCATCAGGCTGGAGAATCCCGATGGGACGCTCTCAGTGCTACTCACCAATTTACTGAATCAAAAAGCCTTTCCAAAAGAACAGATAGTGGATCTCTATTTCCGGCGATGGGCCATCGAAGGCCATTACAGAAACGAGAAGGCCATGCTCGGCATCGAACAATTCCATGGGAAAACCAGCAACAGTATCCGCCAGGAACTCTTTGCCACACTCATAATGACGGTGATAGCCAGGACCTTGATGGTGCTTGCTTCGAAGAACTTGAATTCAGATGCCGGTGAATGTCAGTTCAAAAATGCCATCATGGTATTAGCTTCTGAAGCGGCCGTTCTCGTTCCCGACAATCCGGAAAAAGCCGCCGCAATCTTTCTGGAAATCCTCGATCAGATTGCAGCGGTTAAATACTACCGATCAAAGACGCCCAGGTCCTCACAGCCCAGAGTTACAAAACGGGCGCACAATAAATGGTGTACCAACCGCCTGGAAAAGCTGGCGAAGCCTTAAAGCAACAGTATTGAGGCTTGACCTGAGCGGCCCCATGTGGCAGCCGAAGTACTATGCTTTTAATGTGTTTTCCAAAATTAAAGCCAGGGAAAAGCTCGATTACATGCAAAACAACCCGGTAAAAGCCGGACTGGTCGATAACCCTGTTGCTTGGCCGTACAGTTCGGCCCGGTGGTATTTACTTTGGGCCGGAGGTGGTTGGAGTGGATATTAAGGCCATCTTGTAGGCCCCTCTTGCCTGCGGCACGGGCAACATAAAGACGTTGCCCGGGTCCGAAGGACAGGAGGGGCCGCGTTGACCAACGATGCAAATTACACTGATTTGGGAGAAGGCGCTCATGCGGCGGCGGATCTTCGACAGTGAGGGACATGCCTATTTCGTAACCTTTTCATGTTTCAGGCGACGGAGATTACTGGACGATAAACAGGCAAAGGGCATTGTAATTCATTTTCTTTCGGTCCAATTAAAGAACCAGGGGGGCAACTGCCTTGGTTTTGTGATAATGCCCGAGCATGTTCACGCACTCGTCCGCTTCGGCGAGCATGGACAACTCAGCATCTTTATGAACCAGTGGAAGCGCCGTTCGTCGATGGAACTGAAACGATTGTACCGGGGAGCATTGAGTGCTTATGGGGATAGGCTTGACCTGAGCGGCCCCATGTGGCAGCCGAAGTACTATGCTTTCAATGTGTTTTCCAAAATTAAAGCCAGGGAAAAGCTCGATTACATGCACAACAACCCGGTAAAAGCCGGACTGGTCGATAACCCAGTTGCTTGGCCGTACAGTTCGGCCCGGTGGTATTTACTCAGGAAAGCGGTTGGGGTTGATATTAAGGCAATCTTGTAGCACCCCTCTTGCCTCCGGCACGGGCAACAAAAAAACCTTGCCCGTGTCACCCGTGTCACCCGTGTCACCCGTCGATATTAAGGCAATCTTGTAGCACCCCTCTTGCCTCCGGCACGGGCAGCAAAAAAACGTTGCCCGTGTCACCCGTGGTTGGGGTGGATATTAAGGCAATCTTGTAGCACCCTCTTGCCTCCGGCACGGGCAACAAAAAAACCTTGCCCGTGTCACCCGTGCTCTCGGCACCTTAGGGTCACCCGCAACATAAGGCAAGGAACGTAGATTTTATTGAATTAGGATCGGCAGAAATGTAATATCGGGGTGGCACAGGGTTTAAGTGTGTTTTTGTTGCCCGGGTCCGAAGGACAGGAGGGGCCGCGTTGACCAACGATGCAAATTACACTGATTTGGGAGAAGGCGCTCATGCGGCGGCGGATCTTCGACAGTGAGGGACATGCCTATTTCGTAACCTTTTCATGTTTCAGGCGACGGAGATTACTGGACGATAAACAGGCAAAGGGCATTGTAATTCATTTCCTTTCGGTCCAATTAAAGAACCAGGGGGGCAACTGCCTTGGTTTTGTGATAATGCCCGAGCATGTTCACGCACTCGTCCGCTTCGGCGAGCATGGACAACTCAGCATCTTTATGAACCAGTGGAAGCGCCGTTCGTCAATGGAACTGAAACGATTGTACCGGGGAGCGTTGAGTGCTTATGGGGATAGGCTTGACCTGAGCGGCCCCATGTGGCAGCCGAAGTACTATGCTTTTAATGTGTTTTCCAAAATTAAAGCCAGGGAAAAGCTCGATTACATGCACAACAACCCGGTAAAAGCCGGCCTGGTCGATAACCCTGTTGCTTGGCCGTACAGTTCGGCCCGGTGGTATTTGCTCAGGAAAGCGGTTGGGGTGGATATTAAGGCAATCTTGTAGCACCCTCTTGCCTCCGGCACGGGCAGCAAAAAAACGTTGCCCGTGTCACCCGTGTCACCCGTCGATATTAAGGCAATCTTGTAGCACCCCTCTTGCCTCCGGCACGGGCAACAAAAAGACGTTGCCCGCGTCACCCGTGGTTGGGGTGGATATTAAGGCAATCTTGTAGCACCCCTCTTGCCTCCGGCACGGGCAACAAAAAAACGTTGCCCGTGTCACCCGTGTCGCCCGTGGGAATCAGGAGACACACTCCGGGAACGGATGGGACGCGCCGGGGCGCTGATTGCCAGGTTAAGAGAGGAACTCGACGCTGAGAGCTTGGTCAAGACAGCGGAATCTGTATTTGCGAAAGGGGAAATTGTCCGGTTTTGTAAGGAGATGAAAAAAATACCGGTCCCCCAGAGGCCCCCAAATCAAGAGGCAGGCGAAACGTATTTTACTTCTTTTCGCTTATGACGTCATAAACCCAGCTCAAAGCTGCGGAGGTGGTTGGAAACCCTATGGTGCTTGTAAGCAGCATTATCGTATGGAAGATTTCTTCGGGTGTTGCCCCGGCTTTAATGGCCCGCCTGGCGTGGCTGTGGACCGAGCCCTCGGAGCGAATCGCCGCTGCGGCCGCCAACTGGATCAATTGAGAAGTCTTCTCGTCCAACGGCCCCTGTTTCCTGACGGTTTCGCCGAGTTGTTCGAGCGCCTCGATGTATTCCCTGTGCGCTTCTTTTGTTTGGCTGTACCACCTTGGATAACCTTTTTCAGTCATGACACGCCCTCCTGATCTTTTAGGCCATTGCTCTCCACCCCGCTCACCCATTCACCCGCTCTCTAATTCCAATCGGCTTTCGCTTCGGCCTGCGTTCCAGCCTCTCTTTGAGTTTCGGAAATAGATCGAGGTCCGTATGAGGCAGGAAAAGAGCGGCGATGTAGTGAGCCATAAAGGACGGGGTCTCGGAGAGTTCGAAGTTCGTCATCTTTTTCATTACGTTGACGACGTCTTTTCTGATCTGGTTGGTCAGCGCGCACATTCTTGCGCCGAGCAGCGATCCGTTTCCGATGTAAGTGATCTTGTCCGGATCGATTTCAGGAAGCAGCCCTATCGACATGGCCATTTCGACGTCTATGTGGCTGCCGAATCCGCCGGCCAGGATTATTCGGTCGAGGTCCGCTATCTGGAGGCCCACCTCCTTTAACAGGGTCTGGCACCCGCTGTATATGGCCCCTTTTGCCCGGATCAGGTTCCCGATATCATTTTCCGTTATAACGATGTCCCTGCCGATCAGCGTTTTTTCCGCTCGCGCCAGTACGTATTCACAGATGCCGTCTTTTTTCCTGAGCCTGTCCGATTTGCGGCCGCAGTCGAATTTTCCGATATTGTCGATGATTCCCGCTTCGAAAAGCCTCGCCACAATACTGATAAGGCCGGACCCGCATATGCCCCTCGGCCTGATGTCTCCCACTGTCAGGATCATTGGCTCCAGGCTGTACGGATCGACAGAAAAATCCTCGATTGCGCCGGGTTCGGCACGCATGCCGAATCGGATGCCGCCGCCTTCAAAGGCAGGTCCTGCCGAACATGCCGCGCAGACAAGCCAGTCCCTGTTGCCGATCACGATCTCGGCGTTTGTGCCTATGTCTATGAAAAGCGAGAGCTGATCGGAGAGATGTATTCCCGAACCCATCACACCGGCGACGATGTCCCCGCCGATGAAACTGGAAATGGAAGGGACGACGAGCGCGGTCGCATGGTCAACCACATCGATCCCAAGATCGACGGCCCGTACGGCCGGATAAAGAGTGGCCGCCGGCACGTAGGGGGACAGCCTGATAAAGGTGGGGTCGATTTCCAGAAGGATCTGTAACATCGTGGTATTGCCGGCAAACGTAATCGTGGAGATTTGCCTGCGGTCGACCCCGGAGATCTGAATTACATCGCCGATTATCCTGTTTATGGTCCCGATGACGACTTTGTGCAGGGTATCGAGGCCCCCCGGCTTTCCCGCGTATATGATCCTCGAAATGACGTCTTCACCGTAGCTGATCTGGCCGTTGAAATCTCCCTGCTCGGCCAGCACGCGTCCCGTAATGAGATCCATCAGTTGTCCGTAAACGGTCGTGGTGCCGATATCGACGGCTATCGCAAAGTTTTTGCCGGTTGTGTCTCCGGCTTCTATGTCGATAATATGGCTTTTCCCGCCTTCGAAAACAGGCCGGTCGATGGTCACGGTAACCTTGAAGCCCGCTTCTCTAAATATCCCCGGAATTTTGCGAATGACCGGAAGCCGAACCACCAGCCTGTGTTCGTCGTAATTGTGCCTGAGAAAACCAACAAGACGTGACGTATCGGCCAAATTGTCGGTGTTTGTCGGCTCAGGCAGTTCGAGGTATCTTTTTTCAACGGGGGGTATAAAAAGACCCTGGCTCTTCAGGTCATCCAGGTTCATCTGCTGGATTCTTGCGGTACGCCTTGGGGGGACCAGGTTCAGGACGCTCGCGTCGATTTCCGATTCGACGGGAACTCGAACAACCAGATCGCTCTTGATCCGGCACCGGCAGGCAAGCCTGTAACCAGCCTCGATGTCTTCGCTACTGAGACGATCCGAGACGCCCCCTTCTATCCGGCCTTTTTCGATCAGCACCCTGCATTTCCCGCAGAACCCCTCCCCTCCGCAGGATGCATTCACGTGGACCCCCGCCTCCATGGCGGCGTGAAGGACACTGCCGGAATCCGCAAAGGTTATTTCCTTATTGTGGGGTAAAAATATGACTTTATGAGTTTTCATTTCAAGTTTTTCGCTCCTCGGAGGAGTAATCTGGAACAGAAAATGCCATTGAACTCAGACCTTTGACAGGATTTACAGGATTAACAGGAAAACAACAGGCTAAAGGCAAAACAGGGGGTAATCCCCGGCTTCGATCGCGTTTTAATCCTGCTTCGAAGAGACAGTCTTTCACGCGAAGACGCGAAAAAGTACCAATGCGACATGAAAAACTGTTCCCAAAAGTTCCACTGGATTCCGGCCCAAAGGCGCTGCCGGAATGACGAAAATTGGGGTCCACGGTCTAACCCTGTCTAAAAGTCAGTCTCTAAAGATCGGCCCTGGCCCCTCGAAGCGGGCCACCGGATTTTTGGAATTATCGAACGTCTCTGCGGTAAATGATCACCCGACGTACACGCGCGGCACACGCCCGGACACGGCGCAGGTCAATTCGTAGGGAATCGTTCCTATCCGCTCGGCCACGTCAAGCGCCTGGATAACCCCGCCGGGCGATTCTCCCCACAGCAGGACTGCGTCACCGACTGCAACAGGATCATTTCCAACGTTAACCATAATGTGGTCCATTGTAACCGTGCCGACGATCGGGTAGCGCCTGCCCCCGATCAAAACTTCCCCGTTGTTTGTGAGCCTGCGGCTCAGGCCGTCCGCATATCCAACCGGCAGGACGGCGATCTTCGCAGGCCCCGGCGTTATCCACCGTCTACCATAGCTGACAGGGCATCCCCCGGGCATTTCCCGCAAGTGAGAGACATATGTTTTCAATGACATGACCTGCCTGGGCTGGATGCACCGGGAAGTCTCCTTTGACGGGTAATGACCGTACATCAGGATTCCGGGCCTAACGGCGTCGAAGTAGCTCTCCGGAAGGTCGAGAATCGCCCCGCTTGCAGCCATGTGAACGATCTTCGGTCTTTTCGCGAGCTTCGGAAGTATAGCCAGCACTTCCCGGAATCTTGAAAGCTGAAGGTTCGCATAACTCTTGTCTTCTTCGTCCGCCGTCGCAAAGTGGGTATAGAGCCCTTGCCACACGCAGCCTTTCGATCCCGCAAGCCGGTCGAACAAACCGGGGGCCTCGTGTAAAAAAAGCCCTACTCTTCCCATTCCCGAATCGAGCTTGAGATGCACGCCCGCGGGCATCCCCAAATCGCCGCAGGCCTTCTCAACCCAGCTCAGATCCTGCCCCCCGAAAATGCTGATCAACAGGCCGGCTTTTACAGCCTGCACGATATCCTCCGGAAAGATTCTGCCAAGGACGAGGATTTCCTGCGTGATGCCGCTTTCTCTAAGCTCCATCGCCTCCTCGAACCTGGCCACGGCAAACATGGAGCACCCTTCCCGAACAAGCCGTTTCGCCACAGGTATCGCGCCATGTCCATACGCGTTCGCCTTGACTATCGGGATCAAAGCTGAAGGCGCAACCTTTTCGCGAATGCGTCCGATATTGTAGACAAGGTTATCAAGATTTATTTCCGCATAGGTCTTGAAGCTCATGAAATCCCCGCCGTTTTTAATCTTGCCGGATCGGCCCATCGGCAGTCCAGCCCCGCCACGCGGAGCGTCGAGAACGGGTGTGGGCTGATGCTGGTTTTACCACGAAGAGAGCGAAGTTTGAGCATAGCCACAACCAGCGGCTACCAGCTCACGAAGAGGGAACGCAGCGGAGTGAAGAATACACGAAGAGCACGGAGAATGGCAATCATTATCAATGACTTAAGTACAAAATATTGTTCAAAAAACAACAAAATGCCCAACAGTGGCGCGGATTGGCCCTTTATCCTCATCGGCGCACCACCGTCTCCAGAGCAGTGCCCATGTCAATCATCTTTATCCGTGGTCGCCCGTGATCATCCGTGGTGCAAATCTTTAACAGGCAATACAGAAAACCACGGATTTCACGAATATCCACGGATTGGGCTTTTGTCCTCATCAGCGCACCACTCGCTTCCAGCGCAGGTCTTTGTGCTCGAACCTCTAGCAGAAGCGCCCATGTCAATCATCTTTATCCGTGGTCGCCCGTGATCATCCGTGGTGCGAATCTTTAACAGGCAATACAGAAAACCACGGATTTCACGAATATCCACGGATTGGGCTGTTATCCCTCATCAGCGCACCACGTGCTTCCAGCGCAGATCCTTGTGCTTGAAGTTTAGTAGAAGCGCCAACTGCAACTCCGTAATGGCCAGGTAGCCGATCATCTGCGCAATATGGGTATCGCTGAATTGCGAAACGACCTTAGAGTCGGCGATTACGGCGTCGTCCACAATGAGATCAGGCACGAAACTGCCGACCAGGATGCCCTCGTAGCGCACCTCGAACCGCCGCTGTTGTTGTACCGTGTGGCCACGTTTCGTCAACTCGACGACGAGAGCATTCTCATAGGCCTTCTCGCTCAGACCCGGCTTGAGGGTATTCAGTACCCTCATGGCCGCTCCGATGATAGACTCGCTCAATTCCCTATGGATCATTTTATCCGTGTTCATCCGTGGCATCCGTGGTTTAAATCTTTAAAAGACAGTACGCAAAGCCAGAGATTTCAAGAAAACCACGAACTGGGCTTTGATCCCTCATCAGCGCACCGCCCGCATCGAGTTCAGAACCTGGAGTAAAAACGCCCATCTCAATCATTTTTATCCGTGGCCATCCGTGGCATCCGTGGTTCAAATCTTTAACAGGCAATACAGAAAACCACGGATATCACGGATTGGGCTGTTATCCCTCATCAGCGCACTACCGCTTCCAGCGCAGATCCTTGTGCTTGAAGTTTAGTAGAAGCGCCCATATCTATCATTTTATCCGTGGTCACCCGCCCCGCCGCCGGACCACCTGGCGGTTTCTTTCCCGCATGGCTTTTGAGCCATTTTTTCTATCACATTCAGATATTCTTCAGAACGGTCGAGATAAAAAGAAAGGGTCTTTGCGAATCTTTTCGCCACTATCCCGTCGATAAGCAACTGGCTCACCTCCGGCTTTCGCTTCAGCACGGATTGAGAACGCAGCAGGATCCGGCGCTCTTCCCGCGACATCCCCTGCAGCAGCGCGCATAGCACGTTTCGCGCTCGCGGCTGGTACATCCAGAAGTAGAGCAGGTCCAGGGCGTTTATTATGATGATCTTTTCAAGGTCGCCGGCTTCCGAGCTCAGCTTCAGCATGAAGTCCCTCGGCGATTCCAGCATCTTCAAAACGTCGGCTTCCGGATACATCAACTCCAGTTGCGCGTATGTATCGAATAACTGCCTCAACTTGGTGGCATAGTCGCCCTCGCGCGTCTCAATGAACTTATGGCGGTCCGCCAGCCCTTCGATGACTCCGCCGACGCAATCTGAAGCCGTTTTGGATATGATGGCGGCCCACTTTTCGAGCATGCCGGATATGTCCACAACGCCGAAGGCGGCCATAGCGCTGCCGGCCGCGAAGTTGAGAAAAACGGCCAGCGGAATCGACAGGACCGTTCGGAACAGGTTGGCAGTGGCGACTGTCCCCGGAAACCCGCGCCACATGTTTTGGCTGAAGGTATAGATTCCATTGGCGGCAGCAATGACCGTATAGAGCATCACCGGGCTGGTGGAGGCGGTGATCCCGAAATAGCGATCGAGGATAAGCGTTTTAACGATATAGTCGAGCAGGGGGACCGATAAGCCGGTAAAGAGCAGCGAATCGCTGAGCCTTCCCCACTTGACGTAGCTGTCCCACTTGAGAAGCGGAGAGGGTCGAATTCCGCCGGCGCCGAAAACCATTTGGAGTATGTTTCGAAGACCTGTTATCCCAAACCAGATCAAACCCCCGAACCAGGCAAGCACCCACCAGTCCTTAGTCAGATAGAAGGTGGCGAAAGCCGGTATGAAACCGACCAGAATTTTTATGGTGTTCTTCAGAATGCTGTTCAGATAGCTCCATGATATTTGCACCTCGGGCGCGCCGGCCGGAGGAGAAACCTCGAAGCAGTTGCCGTCATCTTCGCCGACGCCCCCCAGGGTAACTATATTGCCGTTGGAAACTATGCGCGTCGAGCGTTCGCGGACTTCCCAGCCTTCTTCACGCTTCAGCCCCATGCGCCGCAGCCCTGGTATATGCCGGAGAATGCTGCTGACCAGGCGGAAGAAACTGTGAGTACTCCTTTGCGGAATGTAGGTTGTGCGAAAGAAAGCGTCGATTCGTACGGGAATTATCAATCTCTGAGAACCGTTTGAGCGCCGGACCTTCCTCTGTGCCCTCACCGGCAGCGTCCCCAATACGGCGAGACCCATCCCGTGAAAGCGGCGGGAATGGCCGGTGGAATCGCTTCCGATTCTCGAGCGCAGCACTCCTCCCTTATAGTATTCCTGCAGTGTTGCAATATTTCGCAGAATCTTATGGAATTTTGCAATCCGCTCCGGGCTATACCCGTTTGAAGCTTCCATGCGGTCAATCATTGCGTGGATGCGTTTTTTGAGGCAGATTATATTTCCATCGTTTATAGCCCTCTGCAATTCGTTGATCTCGTCATAATGGACAGCCTTTCCCAAGGAGAAATCTTTAAGATTGAAAATCTCGAAATGGCTGATCGCGCCTTTGCATTCGTAGAGCAACTCCAGCACGTCTTCGGCTTTAAGATCGCTCAGGTTGAGCGTTATCGCGTAGCCTGCCCGCAGCCTGGTCAGACGTTCAAACAGCTCGCAAGGGGTCAAATCGAGCAGCTTCGGAATATCGGGGCCTTCACGAGGAACATGCGGGTCCGGAATCTCCGGGTTTTGCGCAGGTCTCAGGAAGCGATCCGCCAACGCCTCGGAGTCCAGCTTTTTCATCTCGCCGATAAGAGAGGCGATCTTATTGCGTTCCTCGATGGAACCATTCCCGGAGGCGCGCCTCAGCTCTTGAACCCGCGCGCGCATTGGCGGAAGCAGGTTATCATGTATGTACTTCGCCAGATGAAGTATCGAAGGCTGCCCCACGCCGACGTAGGAAAGAAAGGCGCCCCGATCGAGACGATCCAGGTTCAGCCCGTAGCTTTCATTTATCTTCAGCCGATGGCGCCGGTTGAATTCCTCGAGGATTGCCAGAACATATTGGCGCTGATAAACGGAAACCTGTCTCCCCTCCTCCATAAAAAATTTCGTCCGCCGCGCGGCAAGAAAGGACATGAAATCCTTGGAGTCGGAAAACCCTCTGGGCACGTAGATAAGCTGAATATAGCGGTCATAGAACCTGGCTGAAAACTCGATGCCGATCCGCACAGTGACACCCATTATCCCGGCGGCTTCCAGAAGTTCTTCGGCGGCGCTCGGCGGAACATAGTTGTAGTATATTACGGTGAGATGCCGGATGCCTTTGATCCAGGCGTCCATAATAAGATGAGAAGGCGATTTGCGCCCTTTGGTATTAGAATCGTGAACGTGATCGTCGAAAGAGACCTGGTTCCATTCTTCGGGCATCTCGAGCAGATAATACCGGCGCAGAAGGGAGCGGATTTCCCGTGGCTTGCCGATTACCGCCATGCGGAAATCATGGGCCAGTTTCAATTGCCGGAATCTGCTGTCGCGGGAGCGCACCATTTCTTTCATGATCTCCAGCAGGACGCGCGCAGCATTTTTCTGCATATCTGCTTCCCCGCTGTGCATGACCTCGTCGCGCAGGCAGCGCAGGGCCGTTATACGCTCGTCGGCTTTTCCGGCTTCCAGGGACTCCAGCAGCCTCAAGGCGGCATAGGCCATTCGCAGACCGGGCGAGGCCGCCAGCTCTTTGATTCCGCGCGGGTGTAGGTATGGGTAGAGAAGGTTTTTCAGATATCGCAGGGATTCTTTATGGTCCAGCACGTCGTTTACGAGACCCAGCAGCTCGTAGTCGCGATTATCAAAAAGGATTCTCGGAATTTCCTTTCCCATGGCGTTTTTCCGGTTTTCCCTGCATGACGAGACTATAGACGTGGCGCGCAAGACTCGCACAACCCCATGCAAACGACGTGCCCACTTCTCATTATTTTGATCTTCCGGATTCTGAGAAAGAGCTTCGGAAACTGAGTTTATCACCAAATATCGTACACGTACAAAAAAAGTAATAACGTAAACCCCTTTGAAAAGAAGGACCCATTGCGCAACTCCGGCCCCGCCGATTACCTTGACAAGAGAATTGGTCCAATGATAACAAGTAATTATGGTTCCACTTCGCTTGGATCGGGGCTGGACTCAGGCGGCACGGCGCTTCTACACGAATCCGTGAGCTAAACCTTCACCTAAAGGGAGCGAACATGCGCGTCATCGAAAATGTTACCGAGATGCAGCGGCTGGCGGACACCTGGCGCGCTCAGGGGGAGCGCCTGGCGCTGGTACCCACCATGGGTTTTCTTCACGAGGGCCACCTGGCGCTGTTGCGAAAGGCCCGAAAACTGGCGACAAAGACTGTGATCAGCATTTTTGTGAACCCGGCCCAATTTGCGCCTAACGAGGACTTCGGCAGCTATCCGCGAGACCTTCAGCGCGACATCGACCTTTCGACCGCGGAGGGGACTGACGTGGCGTTTGTACCCGGGATCGACGAGATGTATCCGGAGGGGTTCCAGACATATGTTAACGTAGCCGAGGTGACCCGCAATCTTTGCGGCCGCAGCAGGCCGATCTTCTTTCGCGGCATCGCCACCGTAGTGAGCAAACTTTTCCACGCCGTGAAACCCCATATAGCCGTATTTGGAGAAAAAGACTTTCAGCAGATTGTAACTATCCGGCGCATGGTCAAGGACATGAATATGGATATCACCATCGTCGGCCACCCGATCGTCCGGGAAAAAGACGGCCTGGCCATGAGCAGCCGGAACGCCTATCTCAGGGTCGAGGAGCGGCCGACAGCCCTGCGGCTGAGCCGCTCTCTGAGAGAAGCTCAAAAACTGGTCGATTCGGGAGAAAGAGATGCGCGCGCGGTTTTGAAGGCCGTGAATGATTGCATTACAAAAGATGGCGGCGCGACTGTCGATTATGCGAAGCTTTGCAACCCTGAGACTATCGAGGACGTGGAGCGCATCGGCGGACCGACTCTGCTCGCCCTGGCCGTATGGGTGGGAAAAACCCGCCTGATAGATAACTGTGTTCTTGAGGTTCCGGCATGATTGCGGCCTTGCTGCGCCCACCACAGCATTTCATGTCCCTGAGCGACACCCCAAACCATGAAAAGACCCGTAGGATGGGTGGAGCGGGGGTGGGGCGCAGCGAAGCCCACCGGGACTTTTCCTTTTCGCGGCTTCGCGTCTTCGCGTGAAACACTGTCTTTTCGAGACGGGGACCCTAAATCTCTTTCAACATTTCAACCTTGGTAATCTTCCGGATCTGGGCCAGCCACGAGTCCCAAACAGCTCTTTGTTTCTGCCGGGTTATCCTGCCGGAGATTTCCACTTTTTCCTTTTCGGAGGGCTGGCCTGCCGGATTTTTCCCCTCGAACCGGCATACCATGAAGTTGCTTCCGAGTTCCAATGGCGCTTCGGGAAAGAGATTCGAGTCCTGCAAGCTGAAGATGCTGTTAAGACTTGCGCCCCGAAGCAGCTTAAGCTCCTTGTCGGGGTCCTGCCTCGAAAAGAATTCACTCTGCCTTAGACTAATGTTCTGGGCTTTGGCCACATCGGCGAGGCTGCCCTTCTCCCTGGCCTGTGCCAGAATCTCGGCGGCCCGTTTCTGCGCAAGGCCCTTTGCCTGTTCCACACGAAAATCTTTTGTAACTTTATCTTTTACATTTTCGAACGGAATCGGCTGGGGTCTTTTTATCGATTTCACCTGAGCGACCGCAAAGCCCTTCGGAAGCTCCAGCATGTCGCTTACGTCTCCCTGGCCGAGTTGGAACAGCTTTGTCTTGATCGGGCCCGGGAAAGGACCGGAATCGGGCTGGTCTTCCGACACGTCTATCCAGACCGGGTTTGAAACCGTCATTTTCATTTCCAGGGCGGCCTTGTCCAAATCCTTTCTGGCGTAGGCCAGGTCACGGAGGTTGCGAGCCTGTTTATAGGCCATATCCTGGGCCCCCTGCGACTTGATATCCCGTTCGATCTCGCCTTTTACCTCTTCGAGCGGAGCGGTTCTCGCCTCGGCAATTTCCTCCGACTTAATTATGTGGAAACCGTACGGAGTCCGCACGAGGTCGCTTATCTCGCCAGGCTTCAGGGCAAAAGCAGCAGCCGAAAATGCCTGATCCATCTGCTTAGCGGAAAAGAAGCCAAGTTCGCCGCCCTTCTTCGCAGAACCTTCGTCCTGGGAGTGCTTCTTCGCCAGTTCGGAAAAGTCTTTCCCCTTTTTGGCCTCATCCAGGATTTTCTGCGCATCGGCCCGGATCTTTTCCACTTCGGCCGGGGGCGCTTCGGGCTTCACACGAAATAATATATGTTGGGCGCGCACCTGTTTCTCATGGGCAAACTTGGCCACATTTTCGTCGTAGTAGCTTTTTATTTCCCCATCACCGGGGTGGATCTCCTTTTCCAGGTCTTCCATGTTGAGCATCACATAGGCAATTTCCCGCTTTTCAGGTTCCATGTACCGAGCTTGATTATTTTGGTAAAAAGTCCGCAGATCGGCTTCCACTACAGTGACATTGTCTTCGAACGACTTCGGGTCGAAGACCACGTATGCGACTTTTACCTGATCGCGGTTCAAATGGTAGTCGGTGAGGATTTCATCTTCGGTAACAACCGCCCGGGCCTTTATGAAAGACTCGACATTGAGGGTGGTAATGTCCTCGGACATCTCCTGCTCGAAAACATCCGGGGTCATATGCATCTGCTGCAGCAGGCCCTGGTAGTGCTTGGAGTCGAACTTTCCTTCCACCTGGAAGGCCGGTATATCGAGGATCTTGTGCCTCACCTCGTCGGTTGTAGCCACAAGGCCAAGACCGTCAGCTCCTTTGAGAATCAGATAGTGCTGGATCAGCGATTCCAGCGCCTGCTGCTTCAGGTTCAGGGAGCGCATGAGGTCCTCGGGCAGCGCGCCCCCGAACTGTTTACGGACTCCCTCGACCATGTTGTTGTAGGCCGTTTGGTACTCGGAACTGCTTATAAAGTGTTCTCCCACCCGGGCAATGTCGGAATCATGGCGGGCCTGGTAAGCGTATCCTCCCCACCCGACGAAAACTATGACGATCACCCATAGAAAGACTTTTATGACCCAGGATTTGGCGTGTGTTCTGACAAAATCGAGCATTGGCTCCTGTTTCCTCCTTGCATGAGACGCGTTTCACCGCCCGCTTTTCCAACGGGGGAAAGGTATTTTTTCGCCCGGTTCCTGCCATCGGGTCAACGCGGTTGAGTACGGCCGCGGGCCAGAAGAAAGTAAAGAATCGCGCCAAGACATGGCAGCGTGGCAACCACCGCAAACCAGATCACCTTATATTTTGTGCTGGAAAAACGGCGCTTCGGCACATCCAAAATGGCCCAGAACGTTGGGACTATCGGAAGGATTACGATAACCGCAACGATCAACAAATTCAATGTGCTAAAGGTCATCTAGAAGCTCCCTGCCATCTGCCTCGATTCCGGCATGAGCGATCGACAGCCGGACAAAACTTTTGTTCAACATGGATGTATAAACTTTCGTGCCTGACGCAGCAAGCGAGAAATAGGAAACCTGAAATCACGGCAGCGTCTAAATTTAAATTTTGGTTTCCAGTGGCGCCCAGCCCCCGGAAACGTCCGATCGCGACCGTCATTGGGTCATTTCAGGGGAAGGAATATGTCCGTTACAGCATCATGTTCGGGAACGTCGGGGAAAAAGCTGATGCGCCGACAATATAGCGGGAAGTCGCGCGGTTCCTCTCCGCTCCGCGGCAACCAATCCGTGTAGAGGTTGGACATCGCTTTGCCAAAGCCGTCGTCAGAACCGATATGGCGCAGTACCGCGCAACGCCCGCCAGGTATAATCTTGACGATAACGCCCGCACTATTCGGAGCTACATCCTTCTCCGTTGCCGCGCACAGGTCGCACCGGAAGTCCTCTGGCGCAGTCCCGGCCGGGTTGTTATACAGGATGTTGAACGTGGCGCTGATCCCGGGCGGCAATTCTACTTCCTTACGCCAGTCAATGAACTTGCGCACGGAATTCCCGATCAGGGCGGGGGCACCGCGATGTTCCAGAACGGCAACGCGCGTTTCCTCGAAGTCGACGATCCTGACCTGCTCGCCGTCCATGTTCTTTTTCATATGCGTGGTCCTTATATCCTTGATTGGATCGCAGGTCGCGAGCCCGACATACTCATAGACGCTGCCACCGAATAATTCAGCAAAATGTCACTATATATCATTTACGGCCGGGGACCATGCCTCCATTTGACTGTCAGGCCCGGATATAATAGGATAACTGACTTTTTAATTATCGCAGCGGGCAGTTTTCGATAAAAGATCCAGTTTTGGCTAATGACAAGGCAGGTGCCCCGTGCCCAAGCTCTTCATATCAGAAATAAAACCGAACCAGGAAATAGCGTCCCTCTTCGTCGCCTCGGAAAAACAGTTGAGAACGGCCCGAAACGGAACGGTATTTCTCGATTTGAAACTGTTGGATAAAACCGGCGAGATCAGCGGCAAGATGTGGGAAAAAGCCGCAGAGGCCGCGGAGTGCATTCAATCGGGTAATATCGTCTACCTGCGGGCAAGAACCGAACTTTACAGGGACAAGCTGCAACTCAGCATTTCCGAAATTATGCCGGTTCCTTCAGGGGCTTACGACCCTGCCGATTTTCTGCCGGTCTGCCCCTTAGACCGGGATACGCTTTTCGAAAGATTGAGCAAGCTTATTGCCGGAATGGCCGACGGGTCGCTTCGCCGTCTGTGCGAAACGATTCTGGCCGATCCGGAAATAACGACCCGGTTTAAGCTCGCTCCAGCGGCAAAGTCGATGCACCATGCTTACATTGGCGGGCTTCTGGAACACACCGTTTCCGTTATTACGCTCATCTACAGAATCTGCAACCATTACCCGGACCTCGACCGCGATCTGCTCATAACCGGCGGTTTTCTACACGACATTGGGAAAATCGAAGAATTCGTATATGATACACACATCGATTATTCGGACGCCGGGCGACTGGTAGGGCACATGGTCCTTGGCACACAGATCGTCGAGGATAAGATACGCCGCATAGAAGGCTTTCCCGTGGAAACGGCGCTTCTTGTAAAGCACCTCATCCTTAGTCATCATGGTGAGGCCCAGTTCGGGGCGGTCAGGCTGCCCGCGAGCAAGGAAGCCTTTGCCCTGCATCTGGCCGACGATCTGGATGCAAAGATGAACGCCATCAGCCGGATCATGGCTAAATCAGGCAATGACGACAGTACCTGGACCGGATTCGAAACTATTTTTGGCAGACACTTTTTCCGGGGCTTTCCGAAACAAGACGATACAGGCGAGGATAAGATTTCGGAAACGTAGAGAATCGGAGACTCTGCTTAAATGCAGGCCCGTGAGAGATGAGGGTCCCGATCACGGCAACTGGTTTGTAACTAATTCCCCGGGGCCGGCAATTGCCCTGGAATCGAGAAACAAAGATGGCATTAGCCGACATTGCCGGCCAGCAAAGGGCCATACGGTTTTTGAAGAGGCTGATAGAGAAAGAGGCCGTTCCGCATGCCTTTCTTTTTTCCGGAATGGCCGGTACCGGCAAGTACGCAACGGCGCAGGAATTCGCTAAAGCCCTGAATTGCCTGGATCCGCAGGGTTATGATTCCTGCGGCGGTTGCGCGGCGTGCCACAAACTGGAAGAGGGACTGCATCCCGATGTGGTCCAAATCAGCAGCGACGGCGTTTCTATCAAGCTGGACCAGATTCGCGAACTTCGCAAGCGTTTTCGTTTCCGGCCATTTGAAGGAAAATTCCGCGTTGTTATAATTCAAGATGCCCAAAAGCTAATGGAGCCGGCGGCAAATGCTATCCTGAAGATACTGGAGGAGCCCCCGAAGGCAAACATCTTTATCGTCCTTGTGCCCGAAGCGCAGATGCTTCTGCCCACTATCGTCTCCCGATGCTGCCAGGTGCGATTTCAGCCTCTCGATGACGAAATCGTCGCCGAACGGCTGACGCGCGAAGACGGGCTTTCCGCGGACCAGGCGGCAGTGATTGCCGGGCTTGCGGCGGGAAGCATCGAGAGGGCGCGATGGCTCACGGAAGAGGACCGCATAGCGCGTCGGAGAAAGGTTATCGAGAGGCTGGAGAGTCTGGACGGGCTTTCGATCCTCGACTTTTTCCCGATGGTCTCCGGTTGGGCGAAAAGCCGCGAAACCGCCGAGCAGGACCTCGAGTTCATAAGGCTGTGGGTCCGTGACCTTATCCTGTTCCGGGTAGCCCGGGACCATGCGCTTACATTCGAATTGAACGGCAGATCGAAAGAGGCGGCCGGATCGGTTCCGATTGAGCGTCTTTTCCTGTTATATCACAATGTTGAACGGGCGATGCAGGGTTTGAAGGTGAACGCGAACCTGCAAATGACGCTCGAAGGCGTCTGCCTGGCCATAAAGGACTTGCTCTATGGAAAAGGTTATTGGAATTCGTTTCCGAAAAGGAGGCAAGATTTACCATTTTGATCCAGGCGAATACTCCCCCGGGAAGGATGACTATGTAATCGTAAACACCGAACAGGGGATCGGGCTTGGACAGGTGGTAGAGCCGTCTTGCCAGAAGAACCCGCAAATCCATCCCCGGGACATCAAAAGGATCGAACGGCTGGCCACCGAAGATGAAATTCGCCAGCAAATCAGCAATATCGAAGCCGAGGCAGACGCGAAGACTTTTTGCCTTGAAAAGATCGCCGCCCACGAGCTTCCAATGAGCCTTGTGGACGTGGAGTACTTTTTCGACGGGAGTAAAATTATATTTTATTTTACTGCCGAGGGCCGGGTGGATTTCAGGGAACTTCTCAAAGACCTGGTCAGACGACTGCGAACAAGGGTCGAATTGCGGCAGATCGGAATTCGCAACCAGGCAAAGATGGTGGGCGGTCTGGGCGGTTGCGGGAGGCCGCTGTGCTGCGCGACATTTTTGAAGAATTTCCATGCAGTCTCAATAAAAATGGCGAAGGAACAAAACCTGAGCCTCAACCCGGCAAAGATATCGGGGGCCTGCGGAAGGCTCATGTGCTGCCTCCAGTTCGAGCACGAAACATACCGGGAACTTAAAAAAGATATGCCCAAAATGGGCAAGAAGCTCGAACTGCCCGAAGGCAAAGGCAAGGTCGTACGGCAGAACGTCATGGGCAGGTCCTACACCGTGCTGCTCGAGGACGGGAAGGAGATCGACATCGATCTGGATAAGAGCTGCTGTTGCCGGGGCGAATGCAAATGTCGGAAACCAGTGAGCAGTGAACAGTGAGCAGTGGGCAGTGGGACGCAGAAACCATTTCACCACAGAGCCACAGAGAACACGGAGACAAGCGAACTGCCTTGGACAGGATTTACAGGATTTACAGGATTGACAGGATTGACAGGATTGACCGAGAGCACGAAGAAGTTATTCATGGCCTTCGGGACACCTTGAAACCATGCAAAGAGGCGCAGGGTGGGGCTAAGGTCTGTAAGATGGGTGGAGCGAAGCTCAACCCATCAAGTCTTTTCGAGGCAGGAAGCGCGAGGCGGGAATTGCTCGTTCCCCCTCATCGCTTCTCCTGGTAATCCTGTAAATCCTGTCAGAAAGTTTTTCTCTGTGTACTCTGTGCCTCCGTGGTGAACCGTTGACGAGAAAAGAGGCTGAATGGATCGATTTTATATAACAACGCCGATTTATTACGTTAATGCGGAACCGCATATCGGGCACGCCTATACTACAATTGTCGCCGATGTAATCAACCGGTTTCACAAACTCATGGGATTCAGGACCTTCTTTCTCACCGGGACCGACGAGCACGGGGATAAAATAGCCCAGGCGGCCCGAGCCGCGGGCATTGAGCCCAAGGCCTACGCCGACCGGATAAGTGGGCTTTTCCGGCAAATCTGGCCCAAGCTCAATATAGAGAACGACAAGTTCATTCGCACCACCGACCCGGAACATATTCAAGTCGTTCAATATGTATTGCAGAAGGTCTTCGACGCGGGTGAAATCTATTTCAGCACTTACAAAGGTCTCTATTGCGTCGGTTGTGAAAGGTTTTATGCCGAACGCGAGCTAGTCGACGGAAAGTGCCCGGACCACGACAAGCCTCCAATCGAGCGCGAGGAGGCGAATTATTTTTTCCGGATGAGCAAATATCAGGGCTGGCTTATAGAATACATCGAGTCGAATCCCGGCTTCATCCGTCCCGAGCGTTACCGCAACGAGGTATTGGCGTTTCTGAGAGAGCCCCTGGAGGACTTGTGCATCTCCCGGCCGGTTGAGCGCCTTGACTGGGGCATACCGCTTCCGTTCGACAAAAACTATGTGACTTATGTCTGGTTCGACGCTCTTATCAACTATATTTCCGCGCTCGGATATCCCGACGGCGAGCTTTACACGGAGTTATGGCCCGTCGCGCAGCATCTTATAGCCAAGGACATCCTCAAGCCGCACGGAATCTACTGGCCCACCATCCTGAAGGCCGCCGGCGTCCCGATCTACCGGCACTTAAACGTCCATGGGTACTGGAAAATAGATGAAGGCAAGATGAGCAAGAGCCACGGTACTGTCGTGCGTCCGCTTGACCTGGTGCCCATCTACGGACTCGATGCCTTCCGGTACTTTGTTCTGCGGGAGATGGTTTTCGGACTCGATGCGAACTTCAGCGAGGATGCCCTGCTGCAGCGCATAAACGCGGACCTGGCAAACGACCTCGGAAACCTTTTCAGCAGATCGCTGGCAATGACGGCCCGGTATTTTGACGAAAAAGTGCCTCCATTCGGCTCGGAACCTGACAGCATGGACCGCGAACTGCTGGATAAGACTGAAGATGCGATCAGGCAATTTACGGAGGAGATCCCCAGGTTCGGATTCCACAAGGCGCTCATAGCCATTTGGGAATGCATCAGCGCGGCCAATAAATACATTGACTATGCTGCCCCCTGGAGCCTGGCCAAAGACGAGGCGCTGAGGCCCCGGCTTCAGACGGTAATCAGAACGCTTCTGGAGGTGAACAAGATCGTTGCGGTCCTGGTTTCTCCATTTATGCCGGGAACTTGCGAGAAGATGCTGGAGCGGCTTGGAATAGTGAAAAAAACCGCGGATTTGCGGCTTGCCGAGGATGCCCGCTGGGGTACCCTCGAAGAAGGGGCTCAGGTCTCGAAAGGAGAGGCTCTCTTTCCACGGGTCGAGACAGCGGGCAAAAAGGCGGAAAAGCCCGGCAAGACGGCCGGGAGCCAAAAACAGCAACCCAGGGAGATGAAAAAACCGGAAGCCACAGCGGGTACTGCGGCTATCGAGGCCGTCAACACTATCGATATCGACCTCTTCCGGCAGGTTGACCTCCGTGTCGGCCTTATCAAGCAGGCGGAGAAAATCCCGCAATCCGAAAAACTCGTAAAACTGATCGTCGATATCGGGGAAGAGCGGCAGATCGTGGCCGGAATCGCCAAAACGCACTCACCCGAGGATCTGGTTGGAAAACAGGTCGTGCTGGTAGCAAATCTAAAGCCCGCAAAACTTATGGGAATCGAATCGCACGGAATGATTCTCGCCGTACGCGACGGACAAGGTCTGAAGCTGGTCGTCCCGGAGGCGGAGGTGGCACCCGGCGGAAAGATTTCTTAGGGGCGGGTTAATTGGTGAATTAAAAGCATGGTCCCCCATGGCCTTTTCCTACTTCACCTACTCGCCTATTCACCTGCTCTTTTTGATTTCTTCGGTTCTTTTTCTTTAATCCAGTCGCGCAGGGCCTTGTTGATCCGCGTCTGCCAGCCAGGCCCCGTTGCCCTGAATGTTTCCAGCACGTCGGCATCCAAACGGATATTGACATGGATTTTTGCCGAAGGAGATCTTGGGCGACCGCGCGGTTTCAGCATCTCGGCAGCAACTTGCAGCCCAAAGAGATCAGGCAGCACTTCGGAGGCTGGCCGGGCATCCTGGAAATCCTCATTGGTCCATTCCGGATTTTCTTTATCGATCAGCTCAGGATTGGGTTTGCGTTTCATACCTAAGCACCTCCCGACGGTTGGCCTTACGAAGACTGATAACCCGGATTACCCCTCCACGTGGGGTGAAAACTAAGGCATGGAGACGATTATCAATTAAACCGAAAGCCCGGTAGCGTGGCTCACTGTAATCCCGGCGCGTATCGGAGATGATTACCGCACTCTCCCATTCAAATAGATCGGCTTTCTCGAAGGAAATCCCACGCGACTCAATGTTCCGGGCGTTCTTTTCGGGATCGAACTCGATCTCCATATGAATTATTGTACCCACAATAATTTTTACGTCAAGTCATTGAGGCTCGGCCAGTTAGATTTCCTGGTCCGCAAGTTCCGTTAAAAGTCGTGGTCTATCGCTGCAAGCATAGACTCTTCGCCGCTTGGCATCGTCTCTTCGACCTCTTCGAACAGATCGATTATGTGGCCCTCAGAGACAAATATCAAGTATTTCGAAAGGAGGGGTGAGGAACGGGTGAATGGGAGCAAAGCTGGTGAATTGGTGAGCGGGTGAATGGGCGAATGAGTAAATTAAGAGCGGCCTAAGGTTCCCCATGGGTTTTCCTATTCACCCAACGGCAAATAATTTCAAATCTCTGTGGTCTCTAAAGATAGACCTCAGCCCATCGAAGCGTGCCACCGAGTTTTTGGAATTATCGAACGCCTCTGTGGTGGATTTTTGCGTCAGGTTGTCGAAGAGGCCGTTGAGCTTTACCGCAAAGAGGGCAAACCACTTCCGCCGGCAACATCGGGGCATGACTTCGCCAACAAGCTGCAACAGGTTGCCTGACCGGAAGCTGGTCGTTCCGAAGGAGGAGGTGACCCTTGAGAGCAAGACCTTCTGAGTAGTGAGCTGTGAGGTGCTCGCCGACCTGTCCCTTCGTGTGAGCGCTGGGAATTGCGTGCAGGACATCGCATCTTTTCATAATCGTCATGGGAACGGAACCAGACCCATATGAAGTCAGGGCCATCTTCGACGGCCAAGTTTTGAGTTTTGAGTTTTGAGTTCAGTAATTCAAAAACCGGTGATTCACAGCTCGCTCAGCCCATTCCTCTTCTTGGCATCAAGGGCTTCCTTTACCAGGAAATCGAGATCGCCGGCTCTTGAATCCTCCGCGATTTGCCTGTCCCATCTTTCCCGGTCTCTTTCCATGAACCAACGGCGGAGCCGGTGGTACTCTTCTTCAGGCAAGTCGTCGATAGCCCTTTCCAGTTATTCCACTTTTGTCATTCTCGCTGCCTATCTGGTCTTCTGACCGTGTAGAAGTATAATCATAATCTCCCACTGGTGACAGGTTGCTTCGTCTTGTTAAAGCCTGCCGGAGTGGCGAATAGGCCCGGCGGCGATAAAGCAAGTATCACATCCTAACCTTAAACTGAATATCCATTTCACCGGCCTGGTGACTCGACAATGATCTGAGCATCCTCTGTGTCTCTGTGGTGAACGGGGGAGAATGAAGAACCAAGAGCGGAGGGTGAAGGGTGAAATAAGAGCGAGCAATAGGCTTAGGTCAATAGGTGGCATCGAAGCCGAGCGCGAATTCAATGGCTTTCCTGACTGACCGCATATGATGCGATGACAGGTGGGTAATGAAAGCACCAACCTTTGCTTTTTGAACGGTTTGGATATTATCCAGGTTCACCGCACAATCCGTAAAGAGGCCGTCGGTTTGAGTGAGCCTCACCTCGGTTGGAATCTCGCGAATTACTGTAGTGATGGGAGCAACAGTGAGTGAGGTAAGGACCGGGATGGCTGAATTACGTGTTAAAATCAGAACCGGACGGCGTTTGTCCGGCTCTTTGAAAGTGTACCAGTACACGTCTCCTTGAGTCACCGTTCCCCCCATGCCTGCTCCGATTCCCAGATATCAAACTCACCCGGGGCTACGGGATGCCGGGCGTAGCCCTCTAAGTGCTGCTGCTCCAATTTGGAGACAGCATACTTTCGAAGCGCGAGTTGCAGGGCCGAGCGGATGAATGCGGAACGAGTGGTTTTGAGGTCCCGGGTAACATGATCGACCTCGTCCAGCAACGGTTCATCTATGGTCATCTGAATTGTCTTCATAAACACCTCACTGTGGATCGTTATCCACATAGTAATCCATCGGCAGCCATCGGTCAAGAAGCAGTGAAGAGTGAACAGTGAGCAGAAAGAGCAAAAGAAAATCATTTCACGCGGAGGCGCGGAGACGCGGAGGAAACAAAAGTACGGGTGAAAGGGATAAGGACGGGTGAGGGGGTGAGGGGGTTGTGAATTAAGTGCGTTGTTTTTCCCTATTCACCTACTGACCTATTCACCCACTCGCCTACTCTTCAAAATCTCCCATACGGTTCACGGAAGTTTTTTCGTTTCCAGATTACCGGGGCGTCACAGTATTGGAGGCACTCGATGGAGGACCGACCCCGATCTTGTTTGCCGCCGTTACCCTGAATCTATAGGGTGTCCCTTTGATCAGACCTTTTACAATTATGGGGCTGGCCGACCCTGAGGCCGTCTGCCCCGAGGTGGATGTCACGGTATAAGAGGTAATCCTGCTTCCACCGTTCGAGGCCGGGGCCTTGAAGCTAACCCTGGCCTCGGAGTTGCCTGCTCTTACCCTCACGATTCCAGGGGCACCGGGGACTGTGGCAGGCGTTACGCTGTTGGAAGCCTTCGAGGGCGGACCCGACCCGATCTTATTTGCAGCCGTCACCGTGAAAGTACAGGACGTCCCGTTGGTCAGCCCCTTCACGGTTATAGGGCTGGCTGACCCCGAGGCTTTCTGCCCTGAGCTGGATGTCACGGTATAAGAGGTAATCTTACTTCCACCATCTGAAGCCGGGGCCTTGAAGCTAACCTTTGCCACGGAGTTGCCCGCTTCTGCCGTTAAGATTGCAGGAGCATCCGGGACCGGGGCAGGCGTCACGCTGTTGGAAGGATCCGAGGGCGGGCCGGTCCCCACCTTGTTTGCCGCCGTTACCGTGAATGTATAGGCCGTGCCGTTGCTCAGGCCTGAAACGGTTATCGGGCTTCCCGCACCTGGGGCTGTTATGCCGCCGGGGTTCGCGGTGACGGTACAACCCGTTATCTGGTCCGCCCCACTTCCCGGCAGCTTGAAGCTGACCGATGCCTCGGAGGCGCCGGGGTTTGCAGCTACCATTGTGGGCGCATCCGGAACCGTGGCAGGCGCTGCGCGGTTGGAAGGACTCGATGGAGCCGGATTAGTCTCCGTCGCGTTTGT
Organism: uncultured delta proteobacterium; assembly: GCA_963741035.1. Taxonomy (GTDB): domain Bacteria; phylum Desulfobacterota; class Syntrophobacteria; order Syntrophobacterales; family Syntrophobacteraceae; genus SbD1. The sequence goes on along the minus strand of CAVUGX010000045.1, from coordinate 140,807 downwards.
CGCCGTTACAGGCGCAGCGGCGCCGCCTTCGGTCGGGTTCGCCCCGGTTGCCGCGCCTCCTTGCGCTTGCGCTGTTGTTCCCCCGCCGGTGTTCGACAGCCCGGTGTTGACGGAAGTGGAGGCGCCAGTGCTCGAGGCGGGGGCCGCTGAGCCGCCCGTTGTCGGGGAGATGCCGGCTGTTACCGGAGTGCTGCCGGACGATGACGATATAATCGGCGCCGTACTCGTAGCCACCGTATTACCATTCGTGAAGATTCTAATCTCCTGGGTTGCTCCATCCGACCATGTATTCGTGAAAACCATGACGGTCATGTTTGCGTCGATAACTCCACTACTGGTCGTTGAACCCAGGGTAAGAGTTATCACCCCGCCCGATGAGATCGACACAGTTCCGTTTTCGGTGCCCGATGTCCCGTTGCTTGCGGTCCAGACAAATGTACATGTTCCGTTCTGGTTGATCGTAATAGTGTCGTTTTCATACCACGGCGCGCCCGGACCTGAAGCCAAACCATTGCCCAGCCACGTACCAACCAGACTATCGATCGAATATGAGGTGGTTTGTTTGGTGAAAACAAGGAGGCCGGCATCATCGGTCGAGGTTGCCGCCCCATTTGTGCCGACCGTGATAGTCTTGTCCGTGTTCAGAATAGAGGCGTAGGTTGGATCGACACAACTGCCTGAAACACAAGTTATCACACCGTCAGATGAAATCGACAATGCCCCGGATACATTGCCGGTCGTCCCGTCACTCTTTGCATACGTTCCGGTAAATGTTCCATCGGAGTTGATGGTCTCGCTCACTCTTTCCCATAAGGGAGTGGGTCCCGAAAATAAGAGATTGCCTTCCCAGGTGCCGGCCAAATCAGCCAAGGTGGATGACGCGGCCTGTTGAGTCAGAACCATGAGAAAAGAAGAGCCGTCAGACAATGTCTGCGTACACGAGAGGAAGGTGCTGCTCGAATCTATCTGGCACAGGGGGGTAACCGACTGACCGTTCAGAGTCATCACGATCCCATTGCCGGCAATCGAGAAAGAGCCGGCAGGACTATCGGCGTTGCCATTGCTTTCCGTACCGGAACCGCTGAATGTTCCATCCGCGGCCACGGTCAGGGCCCCTTTTTCCCACCAGGGCGCGCCGGGACCCGAAACAAAACTGTTAAAGTTCCACGTGCCGGTCAAATCAATGGTCTGTCCTTCCGCAACCTTTGGAAGTAGAGACAGTAGACAGATTACGAATATGAAACCGAACAACCCGTTCAGATGCTTCGATAGATTTGCTCTACTCATTTCAGATCATTCTCCGCAATACGGCAACAAGGTCAGGTGATAAGAAATCGATCCCTGAAAGCACTGGATAGGTGCAATCTAAATCCGTGAGTGCGTAAAATCGATTCCGGTAGTCTATTCTAACGACAAATTTCCTCAATCGCGCAAGTCAATTTTTGTTAATTCGGAATTATGCATGAATTTGTACCCCATGTACCCAAACCGCATCCCCGGCCGGATTTTGCCCGGAAAAATTTCTTGAACAACCCCAAAGCCCGCAAGACTACGCAATTCCCCTATCGAAGCTTGCAAGCAACAGGCCAATGAGACCAAGTTGCGTTCAAGTCGGGTGCTTCGGGCGGGGATAAACCCCGCCCCTACGGCATTATCGCACGGTTCTTCCGTAGGGGCGGGGTTTACTTCTGGCCATTCTTGAACGCAACTTGGTATGAGACCAGCTTTTGGATTTAGGCGAAGCGGTATATTAAGGAGGATGGCAGAGTGATACGGTGTCTTGATTTTACAAGGCCGAAACACCTTATGGCGGCATTAGGCCCGGCCCGGTTTGGCGTTTGGTTTCATCCGGAGATGTAATGCGATGTTCAATCCGGAAAGTGATGGATTTCGCTTCGATCCACCCATTCCAGGCGTTTCCCGCTCCTCTTCAACGGTTTTCCAGACACTGCAGGAGCAGTTCCGGCAGGCTCATCACATTCAGCATGCCCGCAGCTTTTTCCTTAAGCGAATTGTAGCACCAGTTGCAGGTGCAAACGATCTTGTCCAGGTTCAGTTCCGCAGCCTTTTTCACGACGTCGGACTTCTTGCAGCAAAGGCTCTTCGGCAAATCGACGGTCTTTAAGCCTTCGATCCCATCCAACCGCCGGCGGTACCGCTTCCAATTCAGGAATGTTCCAGGATAGAGAGCCCGATGTATGGTGTGGCAACCTTCAAAGTATCCGACCACCGCCGGTTTCATTTTGAGCCGGCGATTCTCCATCTTGTCGAAAATCAGGTCGACAATGTAAACGTGGGTGTCTGCGGAATCCTTGAAGGCATGTTTCGCGGCATACGCACACCCGACACAACAGTAAGCCAGGGTGGTCGCTCCCTTTTGGCGGGCAAGGTCGAGGTTGAGTTGGTTGAATTCCAGGCTGAGCGTTCGGGCGCGTTCGAGTTCTTCTCCTGTGCTCTCCACAATCAAGGGCCACCCGCAACAATATTCACGATCAAAATGGGTATGGTCCACGCTCAGAAGATCCAGCAGCCTGATGTAGTCACGCAACAGGAACGGATTCGTAAAAGGCCTGTAACAACCGAAGAAGATGCCGTTTTCCGCCCTGGCCTTTGGTTTTGAAATACCGTGCGCCGCCAGAACTGCGGCTCGTAGAACCGGACTCATTCCGTGGTTTCCATATTTTCTGATCGATTCGATCTCCTCGGGAATCGTCCTGCCGCAGGAAAGTATCTTCGTCTTTTCCCGGTCAATTGCAACTCGCTCGCTTGCATCCTTACTACTTTTAGTCATAACACATCTCCGTGAGCCCGGTTCCGGTCAATGTCCACTCATATATCACTTTCCGCCCATAGAAGAACAGAGCCCGCAACCAAAGCGGGAAAATCATTTCACGCGGAGGCGCGGAGACGCAGAGAAAACGATGGGTATCCCATGCTTCGAGACAAGGCGGCGCTACCATCGTGATACGAAAGAACGCCGCCTACCATGGGGGAGGAAAGAATCTCCATAATACGTTTGACCGGAGTCAATTATAAGTTGATGATTTATTTTTGGTACTTCGCCAGGACAGATTCACCGTTAATCCTTACTCTTGTTCTATTGACAGCATCATTGGAAAAGCATTACTATTCTACCGTGTAATACCGCATTGGAAAGGTGAGGTGAGCAGTTATGGCGAAAGCCGCGATGAAGATCACCAAAAAGGGGCAGGTCACCATCCCGAAAGAGATTCGCGAGAGACTCAGGGCAACCGCCGTCTATTTTGAAGTTATCGACGATGAGGTAGTGGTAAGGGCGGTAAGGGACGCCGCCGGCTCTCTCAGCGAATACGCCGGGAACGTAAAACCGGATGTTTCCATGAAGCAGATCAAAGATAGAGCATGGGAAGAGGCGGTGCATGAGAAAGCCGGTAAGAAGTCTGCCTGATACGAACATTATCGTTCGATATCTTACGAGAGATGATGAACCCCTTTACGTCAAAGCAAAGGAATTCTTTGATAAGGTGAAAGAAGGGAGCACGAGGGCTGTCATTCTCGAAAGCGTGATCGCCGAGTGCGTTTACGTTCTCACAAAAATATATAAGGTTCCCAGGAATAAGGCGGCCGAAAGCCTGATCGACATCCTTCGCTATAAGGGAATTGCAAACCTCGATCAGAGAGAACTTATCCGCGCCCTGACTCTTTTTTATGAACGGAATATCGATATTGTCGATTGCATCCTCTGCGTAAAAGCCTCAGGTCCCGATACATCTCTTTTCTCTTTCGACGGCGAACTCAATAAAATGAGCGAAGACCATATCACGCGGAGAAGCGGAGACGCAGAGAAGACTTTTTGAACTACCGAGGATCTCTCGGTAGTTCCCTCCCGCCCTTATCCCATCCATCCGATCTTTTGCTTTTTATCCGTGTGCATCTGATACCAAGTTGCGTTCAAGCCGGGTGCTTCGGGTGGGGATAAACCCCGCCCCTACGGCATTATAGCACGGTTATTCCGTAGGGCTGGGTTTATCCCCGCCCATTCTTGAACGCAACTTGGTATGAGTCATCCGTGGTTGACGCCTTGCTCTGTGATCTCGAAAGATCAACCCTAGCCCTTCCAGGCAGGCCACCGAGTTTTTGGAATTATCGAATGCCTCTGCGGTGAGTTCCCAGTTTTTCCCGGCTATTCCAGTTAATCCTGTAAATCCTGTCCGGCAAAGCTTTTCTCCGTGACTCTGCGGTGGGCGGGTGAGTTATTGATATTGATTGCCAATATTCGTGCTCTTCGTGTATCCTTCGTAGTCTGCATAATGATAAAATCATGCCTTGGGCCGAACAGCCTCGCGGACCAGGAATCTACCCGATCAAATCTCGACGCTCCGCGAGACGCACGCCGCTCAAGGCTTTTCGTGGAATTAGGGAGTGGCTCCCGCTCAGGCTTCTGAAAAAGGTAATCTATGGAACAAAAGTACTCTCCGAAGGCGATCGAAAAAAAATGGCAGCAACACTGGGATAAGTCCCGGGTTTTCAAAGTGGGTGAAGACGGGGACAAGGAAAAATACTATCTGCTGGAGATGTTCCCGTACCCTTCCGGCCGCATTCATATGGGTCACGTGCGCAACTACACCATAGGCGACGTGGTCGCGCGCTTTCTGCGGATGCAGGGATACAACGTGCTCCATCCTATGGGGTGGGACGCCTTCGGAATGCCGGCTGAAAATGCCGCCATAAAAGCCGGGACCCACCCGGCGAAGTGGACTTACGACAATATAGACTACATGCGAAACCAGCTCAAACAACTGGGTTTTTCGTACGACTGGTCACGAGAGTTTGCAACATGCGATCCCAGCTACTACAGGTGGGAGCAGCTCTTTTTTCTAAAGATGTGCGACCGGGGTCTGGCCTATAGAAAAAGTTCCTATGTGAACTGGTGTTCCAAGTGTCAGACAGTGCTGGCAAACGAACAGGTAGAGGGAGGCGCATGCTGGCGCTGCGACACTGCCGTCGTACAAAAAGAGATGGAGCAGTGGTTTTTCAAGATCACCGAGTATGTCGAGGAACTGCTCGACTATACATATAAGCTGCCCGGCTGGCCCGAGCGCGTGCTTGTGATGCAGCAGAACTGGATAGGGAAAAGCACCGGAAGCAGGCTGCTCTTTCCGTTCGAGTCGGGTGAAGGCAGCATTGCGGTCTTTACGACCAGGGCGGACACGCTTTTCGGGGCCACCTTCATGAGTATGGCCCCGGAACATCCGATGGTTGCCGACCTTTGCCGGGGCAAGCCGGAGCAGGCTGCCGTACTCGATTTTGTTGAAAGGGCCAAGAGATCGAAGCGTGACGAGCGCGAAGCCGAATTGCTGGAAAAAGAGGGCGTATTTACAGGGAGCTACTGCATAAACCCGGTCACCGGCGAAAAGATGCCGATTTATGTGGCGAACTTCGTTGTCATGGCCTACGGTACCGGCGCAGTTATGGCGGTCCCGGCGCACGACCAGCGCGACTTCGAGTTTGCGAAAAAATACGGCCTTCCTGTCAAGGTAGTCATAAAACCTGCAGAAGCACAGGACTCCCCTCGGGCGGAAGACCTCATGCATGCGTTCGAGGAAGACGGTGTTCTGATCGACTCCGGCGAGTTTAGCGGGATGGACTCAGGTAGTGCCCGCAAGGCTATAACCGAGGCCCTGGCAGAAAGAGGGCTCGGAGAACTGACGGTTCAATATCGGCTCCGGGATTGGGGCATTTCGCGGCAACGCTACTGGGGCACCCCCATTCCGATCATTTACTGTCCAAAATGCGGCGCAGTGCCGGTCCCCGAGCAAGACCTGCCCGTAGTGCTCCCGCTCGACGTCGAGCTTCTGGAGAACGGCGGCTCCCCCCTGCCCGTCCACAAACCTTTCTACTCGACTGCCTGCCCGAAATGCGGGGCCGAGGCGAGGCGTGAGACGGACACCATGGACACCTTCGTGGAATCCTCCTGGTACTTTGCCCGGTACGCCTGCCCTGACTTCGACAAGGGGCCGCTCGATGCCAAACGCGTCCGCTACTGGATGCCGGTTGACCAGTACATCGGCGGAATAGAACATGCCGTCCTGCACCTGCTCTATTCGAGATTTTTTGTGAAGGTCCTGCGCGACATGGGATATCTTGAAGCCGATGAGCCTTTCATGAACCTTCTCACGCAGGGGATGGTCATAAAAGACGGCTTCAAGATGAGTAAATCGAAGGGCAACGTTGTGGACCCCGATCAGATGATTCAGACATACGGGGCGGACACTGTGCGGCTCTTTTGCCTTTTCGCCGCGCCGCCTGAAAAGGACCTCGACTGGAACGAACAGGGCGTTGAGGGTTCTTTCCGCTTTCTTTCAAGAGTGTGGCGGCTCGTTTCCGAAAACCTGCAGGCACTGAAATCGGCGGCCCCCTACACGGGTGGAAGCCTCCTGCCTGAAGATCTGGCCCAACTCCGCCGCAAGACACACCAGACAATAAAGAAGGTCACCGAGGACATTCGCGAAAGGTTTCATTTTAACACGGCAATCGCCGCCATTATGGAACTCGTGAACCATATTTACCAGGTGATCGACAGCCCTGCGTCAGACCCCATTTTCTGGCCGGTCATAAGGGAAGCTGTCGAAACCGTGATAGTTGCCTCATCACCCATGGTGCCGCACATTTCCGAAGAAATCTGGAAGATGCTGGGCCATGAAAAGCTGCTCCTTGAAACCCCATGGCCCAAATGGGACGATAGGGCACTCAAAGCGGACGAAATACTCATAGTAGTCCAGATAAACGGAAAGCTGCGAAGCAAGATAACCGTTCCTGCGGACGCCACCGATAAGGAACTCGAAGAGATATCGCTCCAGGACACGAAGATCAGGGATTTAATCGCGGGCAACCAGGTCAGGAAAGTGGTCGTGGTACCTAAGAAGCTGATAAATATCGTTATCTAGGGGAGTGTCGCGCAAATTCGACAATATTTGAACGTCAGCGGCGGGACCGCAACACGGGATATCGAAAGCCGCCCACCCGCGAGGCGCGCCCGGATTCCCCACGCATCGCTTTCAAGATAAGATAAGGGGCAGTTTGCCATGGTTGGACGAAATCTTAAACTGATGCTTGTTATTAGCGCTATGTCAATATGCCTTGCTTCATGCGGCTACCACTTCTCGGGTGAGGGTGCGGGGCCGAAACCGGGGCTGGCGCGTATCGCCATACCTGTATTCGAAAACAAGACTTCGGAGCCCGACTTGGGCGCGAAGATAGCCGAGGCGCTGAGACAGGAGTTTATCCGAAAGGGCAATATGAAGGTCGTCCCGGTCGAAGAGGCTGAAGCCGTATTTAAGGGGACCGTTTCGCATATCCGTGTTATTCCCGTTGGACATCATGCCGTTAGCGCGGTAGCCAACCAGGTTACGACGGAAAACATGCTCCTGCTGAGCGCGGATATCAGTTGCGAGGACAAGCAGACACACAAAATAATCTGGAGAGCCCTGAATTTCACCGTACGTCAATTTTACCAGATCAACAATAATCCACTCCAGCCCGATCCTGTCACGGGCTTTGACAACAGGCAGGCCGCACTCGACTTTCTGGCCCGGGATATGTCCAGGCGCGTCCATGACAACTTTCTAAGCAATTTCTGATGCAGGCCGAAGATTTCCTCATAGAGTTCGACGCCGGCAAAATCGGCCCGGTATATCTTTTCGTGGGCAGTTCCGCTTTCCTCATGGAAGAAGCCTGGAAGAAGCTGCTTTCAAAGGCCCTGCCGAAGGGGGCCCGAAACTTTAACGGCGAACGGGTCCAGGCAAAGGAAATGGAAGCCTCAAAAGTTATCGAGCGGCTTGCCACCACTCCCATGTTCGGGGGGCGAAGGTTTGTCATGGTGGAAAACGTCGACGCCTGGGGAAAAGAAGACCGTTCGGCCATGGAAAATTTTATCCAGCGCGTCCCTCCCTCGGCATGCCTGATCATGACAGCTTCAGGCAGGAAAAATGTCGAGGGGATCGCAAGGGCGGTCGAAGCCAAAGGCAAGGTCGTACAGTTTCGATCTCCCGGTGAAAAGGAGGCTCCGCGGTGGCTTATCGAACGAGCTAAGCAACTCGGGAAAATCCTTTCCCACCGGGCCGCTTTCATCCTGGTCGAGATGGCCGGCGGCGATTATCCTACACTCGCATCCGAGTTGGACAAAATTTGCACCTTCGCCGGCGAACGAGAACGGATCGAGGTTGAGGACATTCTCGAGGCCGCCGGTTCCCAGCGGCACTTCACCGCGTTCGATCTGCTCGACCATATCAGGATGCGGCAGGCAGGCAAGGCTGTGAGGTCTCTGAGGAGCCTGATTCTCTCCGGTGAATTGCCTCTTAAGATTCTCTCGACTCTGGCATGGCAGGTTCGTATGGTCTGGCAGGTTAAAGACGGTCTACGGCAAGGCATATCGGAAGCATCACTGGCCACGCGCCTGGGATCGCATCCTTTCGCGGTAAAGAAAGCGCGGGAGCAGGCAGTTCATATTTCGGACGCTGATCTTTACAGAATGCTTGAGGCTATCGGCCAGACGGACACTGCAATCAAGAGCACGGGGACTCCCGCTGAAGTATTGCTCGAAGAACTGGTGCTCGATCTTTGCCTGGAGAGCAAAAAAGCCCCCGAACGCGCTTCGAGGGCCTGAAAAGCTCCGGAGTACCGGGACTAGAGAGCGTTGACTCTCCGGGTCAGGCGGGAAATTTTCCGCGAGGCCGTATTCTTATGGATGACGCCTTTGGAAGCGGTTTTCGCGATTATGGATGCTGCCTTCTTCAACTGCTCAACAGCATTTTCGGGCGATTTGCCGGCGAGGACTTCCTCCAGGCCTCTTATTACGTTTTTCATTCTTGTCTTGCGGGAACGGTTTCGCACCCGCTGCTCTTCGTTCTGTCCTGCCCTCTTGATAGCTGACTTGTGATTTGCCAATCGAAACCTCCATGGAGATTAACTTCTGTAAATATCCTGACTACCCTGTTTAACGAATTTCAGTAGCGGCTCAATCTCGTAAAAAGAGACATATATCTTATCGGATGCGATTATGTCAAGCGGCCGGCAAACGAATACCCCTAATATTTTTGGGTCTTCCGGCAAATGAGTACCCGTGGTTCGGATTTTTGCCCCGAGTGGGCTGCATATAATAGCCCAGGGTCAGAGGAGCGCCACCCTGGGGTTGTGACGCCAACAAGAACCAGTTCTTACCCTGTAAGGGTTGCATAGCCGATCCGTTGATGTTCGAGCACCCTCCGATTTAATCATGAATACTCTTTTTATGTAACCTTTTCAGGGTATTACGACTAATTTGCGGCCCTGTTCTCCCCAGGGTGGCACCTCGCGGGGCGTGGGGACCGGGGCAATTATGCAGCCCTTTCAGGGCGAGAAACTCAAAATCCCCCACAGGGCGAGTTCACAGCAGACAGATGCTGCGTCTGCAGGTACTCGGTTGCCGGATGAACCATATTTTTCACGCGAAGCCGCGAAAAAGTCGCAAAGCGACGTGAAAGCTCTTACGAAAAGTTGCTGATGGGTTTCGCTTTCGCACGACCCAGCCTACGACTTTCCATGGTTTCAGGGTGGCCCGAAATGACATGAGGGACAGTTGAGCCTCATAACGCAAACCAAGCGGCCGGTTCCTGTAACAGCCGGCTTTTCCGAAACTTTCCCGAGACTCGCCGGCTCAATATGCTACACTTGCCGATTAACGCCCGGCACAGACGGCCGGCTTGAATCTTTTCCGGCAAGCCCGGCCGTTACTTCCTCCACAAATTTCTTCAACTCCTCACCTTCCATGGATTCTTTTTCAAGCAGGATCTTGGCCAGCTTCTCGAGCATGCCGCGCTGACTGGTCAGGATCTCTCTGGCATTCTGGTGCGAGGCTTCGATTATGCCGTAAACCTCCTCATCGATCTGCTGAGCGGTCCTTTCACTGAACTCCCTTTCTCGCGAACCGAAACCAAGATCGAGGTGCGCGGAGCGCGGCTCGCTGACGTAGGTAAGTGGGCCAAGCTTTTCACTCATTCCATATTCCATGACCATGCTGCGGGCAATATCGGTTGCGCGCTGGAGGTCGTTCTGGGCGCCTGTCGATATGTCGCCGAAAATGATTTCTTCGGAAACCCTTCCTCCGAGCAGTACCTCGAGCCTGGCAAGAAGTTCGTCGCGCGTCATGAGGTATCTGTCTTCGGTCGGAAGCTGCTGTGTGTAGCCCAGAGCGGCGATCCCACGTGGAATGATCGAAATCTTGCTGACCGGATCGGTATTGGGCAGGACCATTGCGACAAGCGCGTGGCCGGATTCATGATAGGCGACGATTTCCTTCTCTTTGGGGTTCATCGCCCTGTTTCTTTTTTCGAGCCCGCCGATTATTCGGTCCGCGGCTGCTTGAAAGTCGGACATCGTGACCTCTTCCCGGTTGAGCCTTGCGGCAATCAAAGCCGCCTCATTGATGAGGTTGGCGAGGTCGGCGCCAACGAATCCGGGCGTCATGGCCGCGATTTTCTTGAGATCGACGTCCATACCCAGTTTCACTTCTTTTGCATGAACATGCAAAATAGCCTCTCTACCCCGAATGTCAGGTTTGTCGATTGCAACGTGCCGGTCGAAACGACCGGGCCGCAGTAATGCCGGATCGAGTATTTCGGGACGGTTTGTCGCTGCCATTATGATTACTCCAGCCCTTGGATCGAAACCGTCCATCTCAACCAGGAGCTGGTTCAATGTCTGCTCCCTTTCGTCATGACCTCCTATCGGATTCAGGCCGCGCGCCTTTCCCAGCGCATCCAACTCGTCCACAAATATTATGCAGGGAGCGTGTTCCTTGGCCTGGCCAAAAAGATCGCGAACTCGGGCTGCGCCTACACCAACGAACATCTCTACGAACTCCGAACCGCTCATGCTGAAAAAAGGCACCTCGGCTTCTCCCGCCACGGCGCGCGCAAGCAGAGTCTTGCCCGTTCCAGGGGCGCCGACAAGCAGAACGCCCTTTGGAATCTTACCTCCAAGCTTCTGGAACTTTCCCGGGTCCTTCAAAAATTGAACGATTTCCTCCAGTTCGGCTTTCGCCTCGTCTATCCCCGCCACATCGTCGAACCTTACGCCGATCTCTTTTTCGGCGTAAATCTTCACCTTAGCCTTACCAACCGAGAGCACTCCCTGTGGGCCGCCCCCCATGCGCCGCATGAGAAAACTCCAGAAAAAGACAAATATAGCCAATGGCAGCAGCCAGGAAAGCAGAACTCCCAGCCACTTATTATCGGCTGCGCCGCTGTATTTTATCCCCTGCGCTTCGAGATCCCTTATGAGATCCGGGTCTTCGACGCGCAAAGCGGAAACGGAGCTGTTCGGCTCCTTGCTATCTTTTAGAGTGGCTGTTACTTTGTCGGCGCCAATGCTCACGGAATCCACTTTTCCGGACTTGATCAACTGTTTGAATTCGGAATAGGAGATCCGGTTTGTCTGCTGTTCGCTGACGAAAGTTTGAAACCACATGATCACAAGCAAGGCTGCGATGAAGTACCAGATAGAAAAATGCACCTTGCGCTGCGACGGGTCGGATTTGCGGCCTCCATCACCTGACGATCCTCTAAACCGATCCACCAGCCTGTTCAACGGGTCTTTCTGTTCGTCATTCGCCATTTCTTCAATGCCCTCTTTTCAAAGCGGCGGGAAAGCGCCTTTAGCTTTGTCGGGGATCGCTCCCGGTTCTCAAAAAATTTCTTTTGGATCGAACTTCCTAAATATATTACAGCTCAGAGTCTATGCAATCAGGTATAAACAAAATAAGCCCATGCGCGTGCAAAGTATATCCAGTTCCTGAACGTCGAACGGCGCCCTTGAGCATAAAATTTGCTTGCACTCGCAAATTGTACTATTAATATAGACTTTCGTGCTACACTCAGATGTTCCACCGTTGAATGAGGAGGCAAACTAGATGAAAAGCTGTAAATATCTTCAGGTTGGATTAACTTCGTTTTTAATTTTTACCTTCTTGTGTTCCCCGCTCGTGGTCTGCACGTCAAGATTCAATACTGCCCTTGCCGCCGCAGAACAGACCATCGAACCTGAAGCGCCCCCCAACGGCCACGAGGTGGAGGTGAATGATCCTTACGAGGGGTTTAACAGAAAGGTATTCGAGTTTAACGACCGCCTCTATTTTTACGTGCTCAAGCCCGCAGCTACCGTTTATGCAGCCGGTCTTCCGTCTGACTTTCGTAAGGGGATCAAAACCGGATTCCACAATCTGGTTTTCCCCTCTCGCTTCGTCAATTCCATGCTCCAGGGGAAACCGGACATGGCCGGGATCGAAACGGTTCGTTTCGTCATTAATTCGACCTTGGGCTTTGCGGGCATGCTCGATATTGCCCAATCTAACTTTGGACTCGCCGAATATGATCCGGATTTCGGGCAGACGCTTGGCCTTTGGGGCGTCGGCGCGGGTCCATTCCTGATATTCCCGCTGCTGGGCCCTTCCGATGTGAGGGACCTTTTCGGGTACGCGGTGGACTCCGCAATGGACCCTCTCGTCTGGATACCTGCCGATTGGTGGGTGAGCTTTGCTGCCGAAACCGGCAGATTCATAAATAACACTTCACTGAGAATAGGTGAATACGAGGAATTAAAGAAGGCGTCCCTCGACCCATATGTAGCTACGAGAGAAGCTTATACCCAGTACAGGGCGCATTTACTCGAAAAGTAGGTCTCCCCGTCAGGGAGATTGATTATCAAGAGCGGAAGCGAAATTATCCTTTTTGCCTCCGCTTATTTTTTGTCTTCTCTGCGAATGTCAAAAACTTAACACCAGTCATAACTCTGATGGAAAGCTCTTTCGAACGCGGTTGGCAATAAGCGATGAAATCGTTCGCAGCGTCTGGAATATGGGCTGGAGCGACCTGGCGAAGGGAAATAAACGATTCTTTTCGTAAGGTTGCCCGATTGTTTTTGTTGATTTTTATTCCCAAGATATTTAGACTGCTGCGATCTGTCCTTTTAGGTCGGTATTTGGGGTTTGTGAGGAAATCGGTCTTCCGCCTTGCAAGACGTTTCCGCAAGTTGCTCAAATAACGCACCAGGCTGAATCTACAATCAAGTGAAAGGAAATATGCAATGGCGGACGGTCGAGTGAAGTGGTTCAACGAGCAAAAAGGCTACGGTTTCATCGAAGTAACTGACGGGCAGGATATTTTCGTTCATTTCAGCGCCATTGAAGGCGAGGGTTTCAAGACCCTGAGCGAAGGCCAGGAAGTGGTATTCGAAATAGAAAAGGGCCAGAAGGGTCCGCAGGCGGTAAAAGTCAAGAAAAAATAACATCGGCACGTGCCGAATTTGACCCATAGCTAAGAAAAGGCCGGATTTCGCCGGCCTTTTTATTTTATACAGATCGGATTGCATCCAGGGCATCAGGAACCATCGGCTACAAACGCCATTCCCGCCTGCCTGCATTCTTCAAGGACCGCCGGATGGCTCAGTATGGCCCCTTTTTGATCTATCTCACGAACACAGACTTCTCCAGCATATTCCACGTCGATCGCATCGAAGAAGTACCTTACAGTCAAACTGGGACAGTCGAAGAGCCGTTTGCCTCTGGTAGCCCCGGCGCAAAGGAAAAATCCCTTTCTCTTGCCTGAAGCTCCCGGCTCCCGGCCCTGAGTTTTGTTTTTGTACTTTCGCATGAATGTGGCCTGGCTGCGGTCCACCAGCAGCTTCGCCTGGCCGCTCAGGCCGTAAAAGAATATGGGGCTTGCGATAACGATGCGTTCGGCAGTGTCGAAAAAGGGATAGACCTTCTGCATGTCATCCTGCTGAACGCAAACCCCATGTTGATCGCAATATCCGCAGGACAGACAACCTGAAATCGCCAGATCCCTGACATAGACCTTTTGGACTTCAACCCCCGGGGCCGATGAAGCCCCGTCGAGAAAACTATTCATCATAAGATCGGTATTGCCGTTTTTCCGCGGGGATCCGAAAATCGCTAACAAAAGCATCTAATCCTCCTGGCTCAGCGTACCATTACCTGCAAGACCCTCTCAAACCCGGCTTTACAGAAAAAAGCTTCTTTGCTACTTTACCACGGTTCGCCCGGCTGATTCAGCCGGAAATTCCCAGAGAGCTGCGCATCTCAAAGTTCGACCACTCAGGAGAGTGAGTATGGCTGACTGCATTTTTTGCCGAATAATAAAAGGAGAGCTCCCCTGCGCCAAAGTCTACGAGGACGAACGAGTGACCAGCTTTCTGGATATAAACCCGATCAACGCCGGCCACACCCTGGTTCTTCCCAAAACACATTATGCGACTCTTTTCGAAATTTCCACTGAGGACCTTCTTGCCTGTGCGGCAGCATCTCAAAAAATCGGGACGGCCGTTTACAGGGCAACAAAAGCCTCAGGCTTGAATTTTTTCCAAAATAACTGCCGCTCGGCCGGGCAACTTATAGACCACATTCATTTCCACCTGATTCCGCGCTTTCACCAGGACAGCTTCATGACTTCATGGCCGGGCAGGCCCTACAAGCAGCCAGGCATGGACATGGACAAGGTGCTCAAGAAGATCAAAGCGGAATTGTAAGCGCTTCGGCCGTATGACGGAAACCAAAAGCCCTATCCAGACGGAGGGGAAACTGGACAGGGCTTAAGAGCTTTGAGAAGGCGACATAAATGTCAACCTTTAACCAGCAAAGTAAGTACCGGAAGTTAAAAATCAACGGAGCATGGAACTCTGCGCCTCAAGCCGGGATTCACTCAATCAGCTCCACATTACAGCTTGAGGCTCTCTAAGTTCAACTGCCGCACCCACCCGAATATATCCTCTCTTTCGCCGTACTGGATACCGAGGATTTCATCGTAGAGTTTCTGCGACCACTCGCCCACGCCTCCATCGGCAATTCTGTACATCTGGTCACGATACGAAAATTCGCCAACCGGTGAAATTACCGCTGCGGTCCCGGTGGCAAACATCTCCTTCATTGCGCCGGACTTGGCGGTCTCGATTGCTTCGTCAATCGTGATCCGGCGCTCGGTGACCTTGATTCCCCAATGCCCGGCGAGCTGCATAACGGAATTGCGGGTGACCCCGGGCAGGATCGAGCCTGTAAGGGGCGGTGTAATAAGCTCCTCGCCGATTCTGAAGAAAATGTTGCTCGTTCCCACTTCCTCGATATAGCGCAGTTCCACGGCATCGAGCCACAGGACCTGGGTGAAGCCCTTTTTCTTGGCGACTTCCGCCGCATAGAGGCTCGACGCATAGTTTGCCATTGTCTTGGCTTCGCCGACCCCACCCCGGACCGTCCGGACGTATTCCTCCGAGACATAGATCTTGACCGGGTTGAACCCTTCGGCGTAGTAGGCGGCCACAGGCCCGGTGATTATGAAATAGAGGTAGCTGTCAGCGGGACGCACGCCCAGATGCGGCTCGGTTGCTATCATGGTCGGCCTTACATACAGAGACGAGCCGACGCTGTGAGGGACCCAGTCTCTGTCCAGCTTCAAAAGCTCCTCTACCGCCTGCGCCTGGAAAGCAGGGTCTATCTCGGGCATGCACATCCTGCGCGCCGAACGGTTCCAGCGCTCCCAGTTCTGGTCCGACCTGAAAAGGCGAATTTTGCCGTCCCGCCACCTGTAGGCTTTCAGACCTTCGAATATCCCCTGCCCATAATGGAGAACCATTGCCGCGGGGTCCATCTCCAAAAGATGGTATGGAACGATCCGGGGATTCTGCCAGCCGTTACCTCTCGTAAAGTCCATCATGAACATGTGGTCGCAGAAAACTCTGCCGAAAACCAGATTTTTTTCATCTGTGGGCTTGGGACGCCTGTTTGCCAGATCCAAAGGATGAAGGGCAATTTCCATCTAGGTACCTCCTGATTATTTCCACCAATGCCAAAGAGTAATCCGGATGCGATTCCGTCAGCTCTTATGCCTTTATTGCAGCACGAAGTGGGGTGAGCGCAGAAAGCGGCTTATCAGTTTACTGTAGTGTTGTATAGCAGCGTGGCTTTCTTTGCCGGGGCGCAAATGCTCCTCGTTTTCCTTGTCTCCGCTTAAGACCTTCACGATTACGTCCTTTTCCAAACACAACTTCAGCGCGTTATCGAATATTATCTTGGACACGCACTCGGGTCTTTCCACCAGTTCGAGCTTGAGGGCTTTCTGTCCCAAGCCCAGGATTTTCTTAATAAAATCCTTTTCTGTAAAGCCGTTCTTCTGAAGATAGCGCAAACCACGCAAGACCAGCCAGTAGCCCTCGAAATAGTTGCGCAGCAGGCCGTGAAATACATGTGAGGCCCGAAGCCCTTTGTGCGCTAAAATGAAGGGTTGGTCTCCTTCCCCCATCCGATGCAGGAAACCCAGGTCCTCAAATATATTGAGCACTTCCAGCACGAGTTTCTCATCGCTAAGTTCGTTATCGTAAACGAACTCGAATTTAAAGAAGTTTTTCATAAAAGTTACGTCTTCGAGCACCTGGCTCACGCTGAACCGGAAAGTCTGCTGAGCAAGTATAGAAGTCGAGACGTAGGCCGCCGGAAGCAGGAAGTGGATGATGTTGTTCTTGTAGTATTCGAGAACCACCCGCTTGCTGTCCTCCAGGGTGAAAACCTCTTCTTCGAGATCGTCGTCTTCGTCCTTGAGCTTGCCGATCAGCTTGCCTCGCTCCATATTGCGGAGCGAATCCTGAATGCTCGCGTCAAAGTTTTTCATTGTCTTGGAAAGCCCGACCCCACAGGCTGCGATGAAGTCGCGAAATATCCCCGCTATTTCCAAAAACTCGGCTTTCGAAAGCCCGTGGCGGGACAGGGCCAGAAGGGCTGAAGCGGCCAGGGAGTACGGGGTGACCATCGATTCCTGGTTTATGCAGTTTATGATCTTGTAGGCAAAATGGCGGTACATCGCGTGCCGCTCTTTGGGGGCCATTTTGCCGGGATCGTAATTGTGGCGCTCAAGGTAGCCCCGAAGGGAAAGGGGCTCGGCAAATTTAATATAGACGCGCCCGTAGCGCTTGCGCAGGACACGCCGCACCCGCACCAGTTGACCGAAGTTTTCCTCTTCCTTCGGTCCCCCGGTAATCTCCTTCATATAGGATTCTTCCTCGGGAATACGGTCGTAGCATATAGAGGTGGGTACGAAGACCAGATCGTCGCAAAAACCTTCTTCGACCGCCTGAATGAGGATCGCCAGTAGCCCAAGCTTTGGCAGAACGAGCTTCCCCGTGCGGCTCCGGCCACCTTCAATGAAAAATTCGATGTTGTGTCCCAGTTGGACCATCGTTTTGACATAGAGAGAAAAGACCTCCGCGTAGAACTTCAGTCCCTTGAAGGAGCGCCTTATGAAAAAGGCCCCGCCCATGCGGAAAATTGCTCCCAGAGGCCAGAATGAGAGGTTCTTGCCGGCGGCTATAAAAGGCGCGTAAAGGTTGTTCGTATACAGAATCTGAGAGAGCAGGAGGTAGTCCATATGGCTTTTATGGCACGGAATATATACCAAAGTGTTGTGGCGAGCTGCGCGCTTGACTTTTTGCAGGCTCTCGGAATCGAGCTCTATGCCGTCGAACACATTGTTCCAGACCCAGTTGAAAATCTTGGCGGAGAGCTGAATGAAGGTGACGCTGTAGTTTGCGGAGATCTCCTCGAGGAAGCTGTCTGCCTCCATTCGGACTTTCCAGACCTCCTGCGAGTTGGCGCGGGCGCGCCGCTGCACCATGGCCTCGAGCCTCGGATGGTGCAGGATGATCTCCTTCATCTCCAACTTGCTCTTGATGATCGGGCCGACGACGGCCCTCTTTATCTCATCAACCGAATCGATCAGAATCCGCCGCAGCTCGAAAATCTGTTTACGTTTGCGCCAAAGATCCTTAGAGAGCTCGGGAAGAATTTCGAGAATGTTCATCGGTTCCCCGGTCTCAATTACCGCGTAGGGATTTCCTCTGACCGATGAAACCATCTTGCGCAAGAAACCGAAAGGTTTCTTCTGGCCCAGAAAAAGCTCCAGGGGGGCCCATCTCTGCGGCACCTCCGGACGCCTGCTGTAAAGAAGTACGATCGGCACGATAAAAATCGGCCTGTCGGATGTTTTCTGGATTTCTATCAGGTGCTCCAGCGGGTCGTTGCCCACAAGGACCGTACTGCGGTAATAACCCCGCTTACCCACGAGAGAGAACAGCCCCGATTCGCCCTCTTTGATCTTTTCGCCGTAGTAGCCTCCGGCGTAAGGGTCCGGGAAACAGCCGTGGCGCAACAGATGGCCGCAATGGTAAAGGACCGTCTTGAGTGCGTACCATCGGGGTTGCCAAAAATAGGGATGATTGTCGAACATGAATGTAGGCGAAGGCAGGCCAAGTTGTCGCAATCGCATGCTGACATAGACAAAGTCGAGTTGCGACGATTCTTTCATAGTGTAAACTATGAGGCCCCTGCTCGAAAGCTCCTGAAGGGATTTCTGCTGATCTTCGGGCACGGTGACGTGGCTCACTGTGCGCTCGAACCATTTCTGGAGGGGAAATCGGGGTTTTTTATCGACCGAATAACCGAAAGGATCCCTGCGGGCCATCTCTGAGGTTTTCGACCCTATTGATTTCAACCAGTCAATCACGCTTTCTCAATCTTCCTTCTGAACGCGGCATCTGCAAAAGATGGAGATTAACAAAAATAGTGCTCAAAAACCAAACTTTTTTCAAGGAAATCGAGGCTCGGCAGCTTAGCAACCCGGTACCGCACAGCTCGCTGAGCTTTTTTTGATCCGGTATCCCAAGGCGCCGATTGACATTGCCCGGACGGGGCGCAATTTGGCTTTAGAGTATTTACATTATATCCTCGCCGCGAGAGATATTCAGTGTCCCGGATACACGAGGAGAAAACGACATGACCCAACTGTGTCCCGAAGCGCCTGATTTCGGGTAATATGCCGAAAGTTCTGCAAATTTAGTACGGATTGGAAAGACCTCTTTCGGGGTGACCCGGAGCTACGGCGCAGATCGACCATGAAGGGACTTGTGCGTGTCCACCGGCAGCCCGGCGATGCGCGGATAATCTCCCGCAGTGTGAAGCTATCTTTCTTGAGTCACCCCCCCTCAGCATCGCCCAGCGCGGCTCTTCCCCTTCCGTTCCAGGGCGCGAAGCGGGTAAGGAGCACAAGGCCCGGAATGCCGCCGAGTATACTCAAAGAGAAAAAAACGGGCCATCCGACGGCCTGAGCAATAGCCCCGGTCGGCGCTCCCGCAACGATCCTGCTCACTGCCATAAAACTCGTCAGCAGCGCATACTGTGTCGCCGTAAAGCGCTTATCGCAAAGGCTCATCATGAAGGCGATAAACGCGGCGTCACCCATCCCGACGCAAATATTCTCGATCCCGATGGCGGCAATCATGGCGGGATAACTTTTTCCGACCAGGCTGAGCGCGCAAAACGCGAAATTGGATCCGGCCTGCAGGAAACCGAAAACCCAAAGCGAGCGGTTTACGCCTATTCTGGATACGATGCCCCCGCCCACCAGAACACCCACAATGGTGCTGATGAGCCCGAAGACCTTGTTCACCATACCGACATCCGAACGGCTGAAGCCGATATCGAGCAGAAAAGGGGTGGTCATCGCCCCGGCTATGACGTTGCCAAGCTTGTAAACCATTATGAAAAGCAGCATCTCGACTGCTCCGGATCGGTTGAAGTAGCCGGCCAGCGGCCCCCAGACCGCCTCCTTCAGGCTTTTGGGCGGTACGACCTGGATTTCAGGCTCGGGGGCGACGAGCGTGAAAAGCGTGTTCATAAGCATTATGGCGGCCATCAGAGTGTAAACAAAACGCCATGGAACGTGATCGGACAAAATCAGCGCGAGCGCGCCGGAGACCAGAAGCGCGGACCTGTAGCCAACGACGGCAGTGGCGGCCCCCGGGCCGAGTTCCTTTTCGCGCAGCACATCAGCCCTGTAGGCGTCGATAGCGATGTCCTGGCTGGCGCTCAGAAAAGCCGTAACCAAAGCCGCGAAGGCCACGAGGGCGGGGAAAGAGGCAGGCGCGCAGTAACCGAGGGCAAGGATTGAGACGGCGAGCAGGACCTGAAGCGAGATGATCCACCCGCGCCTTCTTCCAAGCCAGGGAGGGCAGAACCTGTCGATAAGCGGCGCCCAGAAAACTTTCAGGGCATAGGGCAGGCCGACAAGTGAAAAGGCGCCTACGATGCTGAGGTCAATCTTTTCGGAGAAGAGCCAGGCCTGGAGGGTCGAAGCTGTCAGCGCAAGGGGAAGCCCCGAGGAAAAACCCAGGCCGACCAGGCTCAAGACGCGCCTGTTGCCGTATATTTTGAACCAGTTGCCCATTCTCAGACCTGTTTGGATTCTGCGTGGCGGACGTGGAGCCAAGGCAATGTATCTGATACAGCAGGCAGGGACAACCAAAAACGGAAATGGAGGACGGAAGGCGGTCTCACGCGGAGTCGCGGAGGGCGCGGAGGCGCGGCGCGATCTAGTCCGGGGTTTTCTGACTCAATCCGGATCAAATTCTCGTCCCGGGGGCTGGCTCACATCACCGAATTCACCTGATCGTTAGTTTGAAGTGCCGGGTACATAACACTCTGTTTCGTTGAGGCAGCCCATCATGGGGTCTGTTCACGAAACGGGAATAGTCGTACGCCAGGAAAATTCGTCCCTGAAAATCGAACACTTGGCTCATCGCCAGATCAGACCCCCGAGGCGAGAACTGGAAGCGGGCGATAACCTGACTTATTGACTTTCTTACTGGCACTCGGCCTTAACGTACGATAATTTCCCCATCGTGAGCAGACCCCCGATATAGCGATCTGGCGGGGCTGGAGCTTCCCGCCCATCCCCACCAGTTATACCATGCTTGCGGCTTCGCCCTTGCGGATCAGGGCGCGGACACTCGGTTAATTCAGGACTACCTCGGGCACCGCGACATCTGGCACACCGACATTTACACGGCGACCAATCCGGGGAGAATTATTTGTATCTGTTTGGCCGTGTCAAAAATCTAAATTTATGGCACAGCTACTTCGTAGCAATTGTAAAGGCCCGGCGCGCGGGCCGATTGTTGACAGAGGCTTAACCCCATGCAAGCAATGGGGTTAAGATTTTGGAGTCTTTGGAAGAAGCCCGGGCCGTTTATTCAAAGCACTTTGCCGAGCAAAAAAAAGCGGGCGAAAAGTTCTCAACGCCTGGCTGACGGTCAGAAGGGATGTGCTGCGGATCGTCGTGCGGGACTATCGCGGGGAGCATCCGATGTCCACGAATTGCGGATACCACCTTTGGTTTGATTTTCCTTCCTATTGCCACTAACGCCTGTGACATGGCCTTCCGCCCCGGTTTATCCATCTAATGTATGATAACGTCCTTTATCATACATAATACACAAACATTAATGCAGGTGTCAAAGCCGACGTTCTCAAATAAGTCTTTCAGCCCAACCTTGGGCCTTGATTTGTAACTTACCGCGTTAGCGCCTCGGCCGTGGCGTCACTCTCAGACGTTGCGCGATTTCGTCATATATGGGGATGGCGTTTTCCGCTTCGATTGTGATGGCAATACCGTAACGTATGTTTTCCTCAATGCCTCCGGCGTCCTCTTTGCACCACACACGCAAACTGAGATGACCATCGTCAATAAACGGAACGGCCTTTTTGCCGTAAAAATGCTCATGGAAAATCGTACCGCGTATCACCAGGGCGTCGGCTGGTTGTTGTTTCAGTCGCTCCACCCCTAACACCTCAACCGGACGACGCAGTGGTGAGCCTTCCAATCTAACACAACGGTAACTCTGGTGACTTGGTTTGATTGGGGAGAACCATGCGATGGTCACGGTCAAAGATCGTGGCTCTGTCACGCGCTCCAGACAAGCTGGCAATGGAATCCGATAGCTGTGGGCGTGATCCGGGAGCAGCATGCCATAGCCGACCAGAGTTGCCCGATTTGGGGTACACTCCATTGCCTCGTTAGTCTCTGGCGCTCCGAAACCGATAAAACGGCATGCATTCTCTGACCGAGCGACGTGTTGTCTTTTGTCTTCTGGCCCGCAGATATCCTTTAGCAAAGTTGCCTTACTGTTCCAGTGGGCACGATGAACAAGCAGAGCTTTTACAACTACAGCATAAAATTGAGGGTCCATATCGGCGAGCATGGAACCACCGTCCCTATCCATCATGGCATCAAAAATCCGGTGTGCTGCACGAGTGGCAAGTGCTGTCGCCGAGCTAGTTCCGTCGCTAAGCGCGACATAATCCGGTCTTCCTTGGCCTGTCGGATCGGGAGCTGCTGCACGCAACCCATAGATCTGCTGAGGAGGGCCTATTTTGATCTCCAAACCATCTCCGGAGCTCCTCATGCGGACGTATTCACGGCCGCCCGGAAAGTATATTTCGGGCTTAACGGAGCGCCGATGTCCAAGCCCAAGGCCAGAGCTGACATTTGGCAGAAGATAGTCGTCGAAGGGATCGACTGCATGCACCGCTCTGCCCCGAGAGGCAACCAGGTCGTGGTGCTGCGCACCGATTGTAAGCGCGTTCAGGGACTCTGCAGGAGACAGGATGGACCGTTCGTGCTTCGCTGCATTCAGAGCTGCGAGCACCGCCTTCTCGCGCACTTCTGGCGACGCGCTCTCGAAAGCTGTCCAGTTTGAAAAGTCGGGGATTGTCAGGGGTGCCGACACATTGCCTGCACTCACAAGGAACAAAATGCCGTATTGCTCTGACAGGAAGTCGATGAGGCGAGCCAACGGGCTTACCATTCGCGTGAAAGGACGGCGCATATCTCCCATCGATAGGTTCACCAGAAATACCCTCGGAGCAGCGGCTTCTTCCCCTTCACTTCCCTTAATTCTCAATACGGCGCGATGCATGGTGTCGATTGGCAGACAATCTCTGTCTGTCTGTTCACTCTCGTTCTGTGGGGCCAGCATCACAGGCCGGACGTAGAGTGGACGACCGAGCGGCAACTCCTGCGCGTTTAAGTCTCCGTGCAAGATGAGAGAGGCCATAGCTGTGCCATGAAACCGCCTGGAAACGATAGCGCGATTTTGAAGGTCGTCTGGATCATCCAATACGAGACGGTTGCTCAAAAGCGTATGAGCCTGAATCGGAACTCCATCCAAGAGAGCAGCGATCGGCTGTTCGGAAGAGGGAGCACCAGACCGCTCTTGCAATGAAGCATCCTTGATCGGTTCTTCTTCACTAGGGCTCATCAAGAGGCTTTGTGGCCTTAAGAACATTACTTCATCGGCTAAGACCAGACGCACGGCACGACGTTCGATCAAGCTTGGTATCTCTCCGACTGGAATATCAATTAGCGCACCGTGATATGCGATTTCTGGGATAACGACTTCGTGAACGATTGATCCGCCTGTTGCATTAACCAAGGAGGCAAAATCTTCGGAGCTGCGCCGCCGCCTCTCGGGGCTTTGGTGAAACCATAGCTCAACTTCGGTGCGCACTGGCCGATCAGGATCTCTAGCGATTTCTTCCTGCCAAAACCGCACCGTCTCTTCAGGGATACGGTCGATCGGCCCCCAAGGACGCAAGGCGTGGAGTTGTGCAAACAGGTGTGCAAACGGAGCAAAGCCTGTTTCCAGCGGCAGATTCCTTTCCCAGCGGTCCCATAAACTTAGCAGTTGCCTGAACGCTTGAACGTCAGGCATTGCCAGGTAAAAACGTCCACTGATGGTTTTGTCAGTCCTGTATCTGTCGGTTTTGCCTTTGCGAGTTTCCTTAATGGCGAAGTCTTCATCAGGAGAAAAATCGGCTTCGTATTCAGCCATGAACTCCAGTCCATCCACCCGAGCTACAGCTTTGAAGAGGTCGGCGATTGTGCCGGCGATCTCGAAGACAATCACCCTATCAGGAGCTAAACTGCTGGGATCGTCACGCAGTTCCATTGTCCCGCCGGTCCGGCCCAAAGCATGACGAAGCCGAGTAAAGACAGGACCGTAGCTGGAAACCTGCCGCTGCTTCGTTGGTAATCGAAGGCCCCCTCCACCGCCATGCCCCTTAGGGGGGGAGATAGACTCGGGAGTAGGAATGATCAGTAGCGGATGATTAGCCATCGCTCCCCTTTTCTTTGGGTAATCTTGATCCGCTCGCCCGTGCTCCCCAAATTTCTAGCTGCTCAGTAACGATTGTTTTTAGGATTTTCTCACCTGCGGACAAGACATGGCGGCGACGAATATCGAGGCAGAATTGCTCGGCATCCGCATAGCTGGTCCGGCCGAGACGCTTAACAATAATCACTGACGAGTGGCCAAGAGGTTGTCCCATGCTTTTTGCGAAGGCCTCAATATAAGCTGTGAGAGCCTTTTGTGTTGGTAGAGGTAAACTCAGCCGCAATTGGAACCTCCGCCAAGCAGCGCGATCTAGCAACTCCGGATGGTTCGTTGCGGCTGCGACAATTGTGTAACTGGGGAGTTCATCTACCTGCATCAGGAGCGAGGTCACAACGCGTTTGATTTCGCCCGTTTCGTGGACGTCCCCGCGTTCCTTTCCAATCGCGTCGAACTCATCAAAGAATAAGACACAAGGCGTTGTGCGGGCATAGTCAAACACCCGCTTCAGGCGAGCGGCGGTCTCTCCGAGATAGCTGCCAATCATTGATTCATAGCGAACAACAAACAGAGGCACTGCGACCGCTTCGGCGATTGCTTCGGCAAGAGTTGTTTTACCGGTGCCAGGAGGACCGACCAACAAGACCCGGTGACGCGGCTCCAGCCCATGGGCTCGCAACAGATCTGCGCGTTGTTGCTCTTCGATAAGCTGTTCCACACCCTGCCTGCTAGTATCTGGCAGGATAATATCCTCCAGTCGGCGACGTGGCATGATTTCAGAGATGAAATCGCGCCCACGCCCTGATGGATCAGCAACTGGAGTAACGACAGGCGTTCCGTGTCCGTTCGTTTGGCTGACCTTGGTCAGTCGTTCAGCAAGCACCTTGTGTTGTTTCGCATGCTCCTCTGCGATAATGGCCTCAGTCGCCGTACGGACCCCACGCTTATCGCCAGTATTGGCAGCTTTCACTAAAGCAACGAGAAGGTCACTCCGTGCCATGGGCACCCTCACACGATTCGTTGAATGTTCTTGCCAGCAGTGCGTCGAAAGCGGCCTCAGCTTTTTGCATTGCAGTTGCTTGTTGTGCTTGGATAGAACGAATTTCTTCGGCCTTGAAGTCGATATCTTCGGAAAAGCGCTTGATAAGGCCCCATCCTTTCGAGAGCGACGTGCCTCCCGAAAATACCGGCGTCGCGCCCGCATGATCGAGAGATGCAATTATCCGGATCGCGTGGACGATATACCAATCCTTCTCAACCAGGACTTCGTCGGTTGGGAACGCGCCGGCGATCCGCTCTATGAGTTGCCGGTCAAGCACGTTCGAAACTCACGAAGGTCCCGTTATAACCGATCTTGCGGCGTACCCTCTTCCTGACGGCGACCACCCGTCCGGCCGGCACTTGAGTTGTTTGTCCGGAATTATAGGCCTGTTCAAAGCGCGTCGGCGCGCTCTCGACCCCAAGCCGGCCGAGCGCTTCCTTTGCCAGGGCGCGGAGCCCTTTCACCGGCGCCGGGGTGCCGTCGAAAGGCGATGCCGCCGCGCGCGTGTAAAGGCCCTGCCCGATTTTCAGAAGTTTGCCCTTGTTAACTAACAGACGAAGGGCGCGGCCGACCTGGTCATAACCGCCTAAATCGCTGAAATCCGAGCGCAGGAATACATCACCGCGCTTGCGGCCGATACGCTTCATAAGACGTGTTTCCAGGTTTTCCGCTCTCATAGTGCACCTCGTACATTGTCAATTTACGACAATTGAGAGCCGTTTTCAACAGATAATCAATCGACTAATGCGAAGTCCAAAACACGCCCGTTGCAGGCGTCCGCTCTCTGCAGGATATGACCATATGCTATGGCGTCAATCGCGATGTCTGATTCGGAAATTGACTCCCACCCATGAAAGGGGCTATTAATTTTCCTTTCAGGAGAGGATAGTAACGTTTGCCGCCTTTTTCGGAGATTTCATGCTTTCGTTTGACGCCTTCGCCAAGAAGTGGAAAATCGACTCCACACCCCTGGGACCTGTTGCAGGCAAGTATCCCTTCAGATTGAATCCCTATTTCGAAGGACTTATCCGATGCGCCGGGGACGCCGTCTGGAAACAGGCGGTCCCGGATACGAGAGAGATTTCGGACGTGTCCGGTCTTGAGGACCCGCTCTCGGAAGAGGCCCTGGCGCCTGTTCCAAACCTGGTCCACAGGTATCCGAATCGCGTCCTATGGCTGGTGAGCGACAAGTGCGCCGTCCATTGCCGTTTCTGTACCCGCAAGAGGAAGTGGCGGAGCGGCCGTCGGCCCGCGGCCGGAAATGCGTTCGATCTTGCGCCCGCCCTGGACTACATCGCGAGGCGTGAACAAATACAGGACGTGCTCCTGTCGGGCGGCGACCCCTTGCTGCTTACCACGGAGCGTCTCCGGGATATTCTGAGCAGGCTTCGGACGATAAGACACGTGCAGGTAATCAGGATCGGGACCCGCGTCCCATGCGCTCTTCCAAGCCGGGTCACTCCGGCGCTGGCTCGCATGCTGTCGCAATTTCACCCGTTGTTCGTAAATATTCATTTCAACCATCCCGCCGAAATTACAGCCGACTCCGAACGGGCCTGCGCGATATTGTCAAACGCAGGCATTCCACTTGGCAGCCAGACGGTTCTTTTGCGGGACGTAAACGACTCCGAACCCGTCCTTGCCGAACTGTTCCAACGGCTGCTTTGCATTCGGGTCCGCCCCTATTACCTGATGCAAATGGACCTCACCAGGAGCACGGCTCACTTCAGGACTCCGATAAGCACAGGGCTCGGAATTCTTCGCAAACTGCGAAACCGGATCTCAGGGCCGGCGATGCCTCATTTTGTAGTCGATCTGCCGGGGGGACGCGGAAAAATGGCGCTCCTGCCCAATATGATCCGGGAAATCGGGGACGGTAGAATGATCGTCCAAAACTACCTCGGAGAATTGTGCCGTTACCCGCTTCTTGACGGGGAGGAGGAGGAACTGAGAGGCGAGGTCGGGTGGACGCCACGCGCCTCATAAACGATTTTTCGATAAGCGCCGTACAGTTCCATTCCCGCCGGGTTCCATTACACGGCTTCCACTGTGAAGCACTTCAAATATCTTGTCTCGGGCATCCCCAAAAGGGCCGGGTGATCCAGCGCCTGGCCGCGAACCTGGAGCAGGCGGAGTTTCCTGCCGCTTGCCTGCCCGGCGGAAAGCACGGTCTCCCGGAAAAGCTCATCACTAATATGGTAGGAACAGGAGCAGGTAATCAGGATTCCGCCCGGTTTCAAAGCAAGAAGGGCTCGGCGGTTTATGTCGGTGTAGCCCTTTCTGGCTTCCGGAACGGCAGACCTGGTCTTGGCGAATGCGGGCGGGTCCAGCACTATCACGTCGAAAGACGCGCGCTCAATTCGTTTCAGGTAATCGAATATGTCCCGGGCAACAAAGGAAGACCGGTCGCCAAATCCGTTCAACTCCGCGTTACGGCGCGCCCGATCGACAGCGTCTAAAGACTGGTCGACACACGTGACTTCCGCTGCGCCTCCCGCAACCGCCGAAAGACCCCATGCTCCGTTATAGCAGAAAAGATCCAGGACCTTTTTACCTTGCATCCATTGCCTGGCTGCGCTTCTATTGTCCCGCTGGTCAAGATACATCCCGGTTTTTTGTCCGCCGAGCACGTCAACCAGGTACCTGATTCCGTCAATTTGAACGGGGATCTCCCCGGTCACGCTTCCGTAAGCTACCCCCTTTTCAAGCTCGAGGCCTTCGAGGGCGCGCGAGGGAGTGTCATTTCGAAATACCAGCACTTCGGGCCTGAAAAGATCGACCAGCAGTTCCCTCATCAACTCTTCCATCTTTGCCATCCCAACGGTCCCGATCTGGTAGACCAGAACGTCTCCGTAACGATCGACGACAAGGCCGGGAAGACCGTCCGATTCGCCAAAGACAAGCCGGCAGCTCTCCGCGCCGGGGTAGATGTATTGACGAAAACGGGCCGCATCGAGGAGCCTTTGTCTGAAGAATTTCTCATCGGGCTTCTTGCCGGGTGGGCAAACGATGCGCACGGCGATCAGCGAGGCAGGATTGATATAGCCCGAACCCAGCGAGAGGCCTTTTGCAGTGAGTACCTCAACCCAGCTTCCCGGCTCAAAATCGTGGATCGGATCGGCTATTTCGTTGCTGAAAACCCAGCGATGCCCCTGAAGAATGCGCCGCTCACGCCCGGGATGAAGGACCAGGTTTTTCATGTCATGTTTTTTCCAACTAAAAAAAGCGCTCCGCGAAGAGCGCTTGGGTTACCGGCAGGCGCATTTCTCAGCGTTCAGCTCCAGCCCTTACGGAATCGAGCAGTATATGGTAATCCTCATAAGTGTCGGCTGAGCTCTCTATCAGTTCCAGGAGGTCGTCCAGCTCCATGTTCAGGACCGCGTCCTTATCAGGGGACTCCTCTTTCAATTCGATCCAGGTCCAGTCGAGAAGCATCTCCTCCGCATCGCCATAACCTTCTTCGCGTATATCCAGGCTGCCATCGCGAATTTTCTGTCCAACCCTCTTAAGGGCTGCCCTGACAAATTCTTTCATCTCCATTCAACCTCCTCCTTTATGCAAAACACCTGTTTCCATCGGGAAACCGAACGGTTCAAAACTTCGGCCATTTCAATAGATCAAAATAGCTCATAAGCACTGCGCGTTCAACCCTGTTTAGTTTCCGCCCGGAAACACCGGATGAGACATCGGCAGTTCTTCGATTCGCCACCGCCTCCTGATATGATATCTATCCGTCGATTAAAAAGCTTCCGATACGCTCAAAGTCTGTTGTTGTTCAATTCACAACTCACGAATATAATCCGTAGTCTGTGCACAAAACAGGTAATTTCACGAAAAATCATCATTTTCACGCTCCTTGTCCTGGAGGCGGGACTACTTTTATGACTGAGAAGCAGTACCTGATCGATGCGATCACCATGCACGACTCTTGGCGCCTTTTCAAAATTCTGGCGGAGTTCGTCGACGGGTTCGAAGCCCTTGCCGACCTGTCCCCGGCTGTCACTATTTTCGGATCGGCTCGAGTGAAGCCTGGTGACGAGACTTACGAAAAAACATATCAGATCGCCAAAAAACTTGCCGAGCACGGATACCAGATCATCACCGGCGGGGGGCCGGGGGTGATGGAGGCCGGGAACAAGGGCGCAAAGGAAGGAGGCGCTAAATCTGTCGGACTCAATATCCACTTGCCGCTCGAACAGTGCCCGAATCCTTATGCCACACTGAAACTCGATTTCCAGTACTTTTTCGTCCGCAAGGTGATGTTTGTCAAATACGCCCAGGCTTATATCGGGATGCCCGGCGGGTTTGGAACCATGGATGAGATCTTCGAGGCGTTGACTCTCATCCAGACAAGGCGTATCAAGCCTTTTCCAGTAATACTGGTTGGAACTCAATACTGGACGGGCCTGCTGGAGTGGGTTCGCAATACCCTTTTGTCCGGCAATTTCATTTCGCCCGACGATCTCGATTATCTTACGCTCCTGGATGATCCTGACGAAGTAGTCCACACGATCAAAAAATATGTAATAGTCTGATTCAGGGGGTATATTTTTATATGCCGATCTACGAATACCGGTGCAGGAAATGCAATCGAAAATCCGAGATAATAACCTTTCGGGCCTCCGAGGCCGTTTGCGCCGAGTGCAGCCACTGCGGCAGTATCGAGGTTGAGCGGATTCCATCCCGGGTCCGGGTCCGCATGTCCGAAGAGACTCGAATGGAGCGCATGGCCGATCCGTCCCGCTTCTCAGGCATCGATGAAAACGACCCGAAGAGTATGGTGAAATGGATGAAGTCCATGAGCCGGGAAATGGGAGACGACCTGGGCGAGGACGTAGACGTGGACGCCATGATGGATGAGGCCATGGCGGAGAAGGAGGGGCAGGAGGACGGCGCCTCCGGAACCGGCGCTTCGGCTCCGGGCTTCGACGATGACTGAAGCCGACCGTGACCCTGCCTTGTCCTTCGGGCCGGCTTCCTCTTTCAGGTGGCGCACCGGCGCGCAGGACAAGGGTCTTAGCCTTGACGAGGCTGTTTCACATTATCTCAGGATTTCAAAAGAGGAAGCCGCCGACCTGATCGATTTCGGATCAGTTTATGTCCGGGGTCTGATAGAGCGCAATCCTTCCAGAGTTGTCTCCGGGGGAGAGGAAATTTCTGTGACCTTTCCTTCTTACGGAGTCCGCAGGTTTTACGAAATAGATCCAATCCGGGTAATTTTCCGCGACCCCTCTCTCTTCGCATACGACAAGGAACCAGGTATTCCGAGCCAACAAACGCCTTACGACGCCTACAACAATGTTTTTGCGGCCCTGCTTCGCCATCTGGCAAGGGAGAAAACCTCCGGGCGCTACGCGGCCCTCCACAACAGGCTCGACAAGGAAACGAGCGGCATTCTGATCTTTGCGCTCGAAAAGGGAGTAAATAAGTACGTGGGCATGGCTTTCCAGGAGAGGCGTGTAAAGAAGGAATATCTCGCATGGGTCGAGGGCGCCCCGAAAAATGATTCGTGGACATCCGATTCGCAGATAGGAAAAGCCGGCGGCAAATACACGGCGGTAAAGACAGGGGAAGGCAAGAAAGCCGAAACTCTTTTCCGCGTATTGCGCCGTGAAGAGGGCCGCTCGCTCGTGCTGGCCAGCCCCCTCACCGGCAGGACTCACCAGATAAGAATTCATCTGGCAGAAGCCGGCCATCCGGTAGCGGGCGACCGGGTCTACGGCGCAAAACCGGACAGGCATCTGTACCTCCACGCCTGGCGGCTCACTCTGCAACACCCCGTCTCCGGTAAACATCTCAGCATTGAAGCTCCAACCCCGGCCTATTGGCCTGTTATCGAATAACTTCCTGAAGATCCGGACTTATCTTCTAAAGTAGACCGGCTCGAATTGCCAACCACTTCGAAGGGAAAATGTCATGTATGCGGCTCTGATTGCAGTAGGGGCGTTGCTCTTTATTCTTGCCATCGACACATCGGAGGGCCGTGGGAGGGTGGCTGGTCCCGATAAGGGGCATCTCCGAAAGGCTACTTTCGCCGGCGGGTGCTTCTGGTGCATGCAGCCGGCATTCGACAGGCTCAAGGGAGTTATATCGACAGCGGTCGGATACACCGGCGGTACAGTTGAAAATCCTACCTACGAACAGGTCTGTTCCGGCAAGACCGGTCATATCGAAGCTATCGAGATTGTCTTCGACCCTGCCGGAATAAGTTTTCGCGAACTGATCGAGATATTCTGGAAAAACATCGATCCCACCCAGGCAAACGGCCAGTTTGCAGATATCGGGCCGCAGTACCATACGGTTATCTTTTATCATGATGAAGAACAAAGGCTTCAGGCCGAGGCTTCGAAGCGGGAACTGGAAGAGTCCGGAAAATTCGGGAGAAGGATCGCGACCCGAATTGAGCCGGCCCAACCCTTTTACAAGGCCGAGGAATATCACCAGGAATACTATCTCAAAGACCCGACGCGCTATACTCTTTACAAGATAGGGTCGGGCCGGGCTTCGTTTCTCGAGAAACTGCAGGGTAAAAAAGATTGAGGCCGGGAAGCTTCTAGGAGTGGAACCGCCTCAGAAGCTCAAACCTCCGGATGGTATCGCTATGAAACCTTTGCACCGATTGGTCATTCTCGATCTGATCGGCGAGCGCCGCGTACATAGGGCCGATGCTTTCGCTTTTCTGGCAGCTCAAAAAGAAGTCTGCAGAGCAGGAAAGTCCGCGCAGGGCTACCTCTTGAGGCGAGAAATTCCCGGCAATCGCCGCCATATCAAGGTCGTCGGTGAACAGGACACCTCCGAACCCAAGGCGCTGCCTCAACCACAACAGGCATATTTCATGTGAAAGGGTCGCGGGCCATTCGGGATCGACAGCCGGATAGACCGCATGGGAGGTCATCATACAGTTGACCCCGGCTCTCAGGGCGGACATGAAGGGAATGAGATGGAGATGGAATTTCTCCATGCTCTTATCGGATATGACAGGGGCAAAGTGGTGCGGGTCCAGTTCGGCAAGTCCAAGCCCGGGAAAATGCTTTGCGGTTGCGGAGATTCCGTTCGCCTGCAGAGTTTCGATCCAGATGGTTCCGAGGTCCGATACTCTTGCCGGAGTCGAACCAAATGAGCGGGACTCCATGAAATGTTTTGTCCCCTCGGCTACTATATCGAGAACAGGGGCGAAGTTTATCTGGATTCCGATCTCTCTAAGGTCTGCCGCGCATATTGCAGACCATTTGGAAACCGCCTCGGGCCCTTGCTCCACAAGAGAGCTTGCCGCAGGGATCGAACTGAAGTGGGGCGAAAGCCTCTGGACGCTCCCGCCCTCTTGATCGATTGCAAAAAAGACAGGGCGCTTGAGTTCCTCGAGCGCGAACGACTGGGCGCAGGAAACAAGGTTTTTCAGTTGCTCCCGGCTTTCGATGTTTCTTTTGAAAAGGACAATACCACCCGGACGGTAATCCCTGATAAGGTATTTCAGCTCCTCTTCGAGGCTTACTCCCTTAAAGCCGATAAAAAGATGAATCCCCGGTTCGCCCATGTTCTGCTGCGTCCTCCCTATCCCAGATGCCTGAGCGCCTGGGCGATTCGAATGCGGCTGGCGCCCCAGAGGGGCAGGAGCGCGGACACTATCCCGATCCCGAAGCTGGCCAGAGCGCAAAATGAAAGGGTCTTCCAGAAATGTATCTGGAAAACCGGTAGAAGCGTTCCCGCGTTGCTGGAAAAGACGTTTGCCGCCGGGTAGGATAGCGCAAATCCAAGCGCCGCGCCAAGCATGGAAATAAAAACCGATTCCCCGGCAATGAGGACCCAGAGATGCTTTATCCCGAAGCCCATGGTCTTCAGGATCGCATATTCCGGGGTGCGTTCGCGCGAAGTCATCGCCATGGTATTTACCAGGACAAGGAGGATAACCCCTATAACGACATAGGAGACGACCCGCACAGCTATTACGATTGCCTCCGTCATTGCAAGGAACCCGGCCTGGAACGCTTTCTCCGTTTCGGTCAGAGTCTCGGCCGAGGAGTTTTTGAAAAGATCGTCCACGGATTCCGAAATCTGAGCGGCATCGGCCGGATCGCGTACCTGAATCACATACCAGCCTACCTGCCCCGCCCTCGTGGGCATCTTCTTCTTCAACGTTTCGTCAAGATAGTCCCAATGAAAGAAAAAAACCGTCTCGTCGACTGACTTGGACGCCCCGCGGTACGTACCGCGCACTACGAAGCTCCATTCTCCCGGGTATATGTTTCCGTTGAGCGTAATCGTGTCGCCGGGTTTCCATCCGTATTGCTCCATGAGTTTGCGTCCCACGATACAGGCGTTTCGCTCCTTCCAGAACGCTTTGAGTTCGTCTTTCGAGATGAGGAACTCCGGAAAGATATCGAAATAGTTAGCCGGTCCAACAGCCATTCTCGGGAAAAAGTGATGCTCGTCTATGTATACACCCCCGAACCAGTTTGCGTAGACAGCCTGGTCAACTCCCGGCACCATTTGCATTCTGGACCGGTAGTTCAGGGGAAGCGGGAAGATGAGAGAAACGGAGTTGCGGCAAACCAACCGATTCGGAGAGGCGTTGTTCACGCCGACATACCAGGCCTCTACGACGGTATCGAGCAGGCAAAAAGCGAGGATTGCCACCGCCATCGCAAAAATGGTGAGGAAGGTTCGCAGTCTCTGCCTGAATGCATTTCGTATGACGAGTTTGAGAAACGACATATGGTAAAGAAAAGCGGGAAGCTTCCGCCCCCTGCCGCCTGCTCCTATTTCATATTCCGTATCCTGACCTCAGTGTCCGGCTGGCCCTTCAGAAGCTCTTCCAGTTCGGTAAGATCCGTACCGCCGTAATTATAAGGATAAAAAATCTTGGGCCTCATCACTTTAACGGCATCGGCCGCCATTTCCGCCGTCATCGTTTCCGGAAGCCTGACCGGAAGAAAGGCAACATCGATGTCGCTCAGTTCGTTCATCTCCGGAATTTTCTCCGTATCGCCCGCGATGTAGACGCGCTTGTCCCCGAATGTAATTATGTAGCCGTTTCCCACCCCCTTCAAATGATATGGAAAACCGGAAGGGCGCTTGTTTACTATGTTATAGGCTGGAACACCCTCGATCTTCAGCCCCTGGATTATTTTAACGTCCTCGTTTTTCATCACTATGCCCTCTCCATATTTGGCGGCGCAGATTTCGGTCAGCACAACCAGCGTGTTCTCACTCCTAAGGTCCTCCAGGGCCTTCAGATCAAAATGATCGCCATGGTCGTGCGTGAACAGGATTATATCGGCCTTGGGCATTTTTGAAAAATCGGCCACCTCCGAGAAGGGGTCTATATAGATGTTCCTGCCATGGAAAACCATTCTAAGCGATGCATGTCCCAGAAAAGTGATCTGGAGCTGCCCCTCGGAGGTCTTAAAGGTGTCGGTCCGGAACCGCTCGGGCTCCGCTGTCGCTAAAAGAGGCAATAAAAATATGCAAGCCGGTAATATCAACAGTTTCAATATCCTGCTCATCGAGACTCCTGGAAATAAACGACGCTATACCGGGAAAGGGCCGGGAGCTTTGGGTTGCTGAGAATTTATGAAGGATACTCTGTTACGCTTTCCATCTCAAACTAAATCTCAGGATACCAATGCGCCCGGGGGAGCAACGAAGGAAGGAAGGAAGGAAGGAAGGAAGGAAGACAGAGTTTCTTTCCGAACGAAATTCGCAACAGCTCTTCATGTCCCTCCGGGACACCCTGAAACCATGAAAAGACCCTGCGCTGCGAACGTGCAAGCCCATGCCTGTATCTTCTGATTTATCCGTGTGCATCTGTGCTCATCCGTGGTTCGAGCCTTTCTCTAAAGATCGACCCTGGCCCCTCGAAGCGGGCCACCGGGTTTTTGAAATTATCGAACGTCTCTCCGCGTCTGCGTGAAAGCCTGTCTTTTCGTAGCAGCAACCCCTGACGGGTTTCTTTTCCCAAAAGAGAAACTTTTCTCTTGCCGACCCTGTCTGGTTGTGGAATGGTAATTCCATGTTTAACTAAAAATTAGATTTGCTGCACGCCTTATCGCGGAGACCCGCTTCGTGCAAAATTCCCCGAGGGGGGCTCTTAAGGCGCTCCGGGGAGATATCGATGGATCAACTCTTTTATTTGTACCTCATCGGAACCATAGCCGCTTTTGTGGCCGCAGGGTTTATGCTCGCCAGGCTCAAACCGAAGACGAACCTGAAGAAATTGCCGGAATTTTGCATTGGCGCAATCAGGGTAACAGACCGGCAGGGCCGTGATATGCTGATCGTCCGAAAAGAGGATGGCAGCTTCGAGATGATCGAGGAACAAAAGGCGCGCAAGCAGTGCGTGTTGTAGGATTATTTTCCGCGAATTATTATCATAGATCATGAAGGGGAATACAATGAACTGTCCAAAACATATAAAGGAAACAACCGGCCCCGATGCGCTCAAGAAAATAAAAGAACGCGAGGAGTTGGAAGAGTTGACGCAATTATTGGCCGGCCCCGAAGAAGACTACGATTCTTGATGTCTCCGAGCCTCCAGCCTGATGCCGGTTCTCCGAGCTAACATCGGAGAACCGATTTTTTTCGTGACCGGGCGGGATCTATCATACACTTTCCGGAAACCGCATCTCAAAGAGGACTCTACGCACGCCGGGACGCTCCGGTCAACTGCCGTCGACATCAGTTCGCGGTTGCAGGCTTTCAAGCCACAAATCTCCAAGGTTTATTTCAATTTCCTGGAAGGGTTCAACCCTGGCCTTGTCTTTTTCCGCAAAGCTCCCGAGCAAAGACCATCTGCCGGATTCGAGTCTGAAGACGTCCATTGTCCTGGCGATGGGATCGATGAGCCAGGCATGCTCGACTGAATGCCGGGCATAGAGGCCCCCGCTTCGGCCCGAGCGGGCGCCGGAGAGGTAAGGCCGGAGCAAGAACGGCATTCAGGGCGGCCGGCAGGACAGCCCGCGCCCCGCAGCCGATCCAACAGAAGCCGGCCAGGCCCACGAGCATGTCCGCCGAGATGGCGAAGGATTATAGAATATGCAAAGCGGCGGGACTGCTTCATGAATGGCGCATAAAGCGGGCGGACAAACTGGCGCTATGAAAAAGCGCAAATCTACTAACCGCAAGCTTTTGCCGTGTCCGTTTTGGGGAGGTAAAGCCGTCGCTTCGCCGCTATGAAAAAGGACGAGACGAAACGGGCAAAGGGGGGTTGTTGGGTGTAAGAATACGGTGGGGCAATTCATGACGGTTGCCAAATCCGGCCCGCATGAACCCGAATGACAAAAGGGGCGGCGGGTAAAGTATGGAACACACGCCCGAGCGGCCCGCTTTATCCCGTTTAAAGCTCACAGCCATCCCGCCAGACGGCACAATTCCTGACGAGCGAAAAAGCTAGTGAAATCAACTGGCAACATGAGACAGTCTGTTGTTTTGTCCGATTTCAAAATCACGGCCTAGGCTCCCAGCGGGTTCGCGAGCCGTATGGAGGGGCGAACACCGGGCAAAGACAACGCCCGGCATAATTTATATTCACGCAACATTAGGGATGCGATCTTTCTTTGGTCGTCCGCCGCGCTTGCCGTTTGTTCGCACGGCGGCAGTTTTAACGTCTGAAGTGGCCTTCCCGCCCGCCTTGCCCAGTTGCGCCGCCATCCAGCTACGGGAGCCAAGAAAACCTTCCAAAAGGCCGGGCAGATAAAGGTCGGCATCAAGGGCGGGGAAGTGCAGACCCAGCCCCGAGGGCGAAATCTCTATGTTCTGCATCTGCTCCGGTTTAGCTTCTTCAAGCCCTTGGGCGTCATGCGGCTTGAAGGAAATTGACAGGCCGCTGCTGAGGTCGATCACCAATCGCCCGATGCGGCGGTCATAGCGTGCCGCTATCGCTGTAGGGGTCTTGGCCAAGCGTGAAGCTGCCCGCTCGTTGGCGGCGTTGATTTCGTCTTCAGGTTCAACCATGAATTCTACTCCATTCCGCACATATGCGCGTCAATCTCGACGTGAGAGCCGTTTTGATCCTTGAAAGCTCGGCTGCCCCAAAATTGTAATTCTCGCGCAGCTCCGGCGGGCCTTCGGGACAATTGAGTCTGAAAACGGCCTCACAGCCACTGCCAATGACATGCACATGGGCCGGTCTATGGTCGTTCGGGTAAATCACCACGCGCAGACCATCTATCATATCACAGTTGGCATTGTATCACAAACCTAAGCGTTTTGGTTATTTTTTTCCATCTCCACTACCCCATTGTCTTGGCTGATTTTTATAGGCTTCATTGATGCTTGATTCTATCATTTTCTTTCATGGGCAATTCTTAAGGGCGGCATTTGTCTTTTTTGTCCAGTGCTCGCCCCTCCATACGGCTCGCGAACCCGCGCGGACCCTATTTCATAACCTGTTTTGTCCTCGATTTATGACACAGCCAAGCCCCTGATATCTTAGGTCCCGATTCTTGTGTCAAAAATCTTCCCCTATGGCCGGGACGGTCCGCTGCTGCTGGTAGACATGCAGCGGGGTTACGGCTTGGGGGTCTTGGACGGGCGGCGCGGATTAGCGGCGGCGAAATCGGCCTTAATCCGCGCCATAATGATTTTCTTCATGTCATCATCAACCGGCATCGAGGGCGCGAGCGTCAGAAGTTTTTTCCTGCTGACAAAGCCATTCCGCACCAAAGCTTGATTGAACTCCTTATCCTTCTCGCGTCCCGCCGCATACTTGGAAAGCACAAGGTCGTGAACGTCCAAACAAAAGCCGGTCGCGCCGCCGGTGTTCGAACTGGAAAGACGGATGAGGCGCT
This sequence comes from uncultured delta proteobacterium, assembly GCA_963741035.1. Lineage (GTDB taxonomy): Bacteria > Desulfobacterota > Syntrophobacteria > Syntrophobacterales > Syntrophobacteraceae > SbD1. The sequence goes on along the minus strand of CAVUGX010000045.1, from coordinate 102,962 downwards.
TTTCCCATCCTGCCGGAAGCCTGGCCGTCTTCGGGGAAACGCCTTGAGCGTAATAACCGTGCGTCTCGTGAAACGGCGAAAGCTCGCCGATAGCGGCATCGATGTCGTCGGCCCGTTCAGGATGATTACGAGGGTACACGTCGGCTCCCTCCGACTGAAAAACAATCAGCGGAAGGTTCTTGCTGTCCTGCGCATGAATGGCCTGACTGCCGATTACCACAATCTCGGTATCAGCCGATATCTGGCTTGCCGCGCGGATGATATGTTCGAGTTGAGTACGATTCATAAATGGCTCGGCGTTCGGTTTCTGTGAGAATACCGCAAAACGGGCTGGATTGGCGCAGACGGGTTGCCCGCTCGGAGCGTTCCTCCAAGAACTGCGCCACTTGATCGACGGGGTTGGTCAGGATTTGCGCCCACTCCGCGAACGCAAGCGACGGGCTACCGCTGGATTTCCGCCAGCGCCGTAGGTTCTCTCGCGCCTTGTCCAGCAAGGCTGGGTTAGCAGCCAGCTTCCGGGCAATGAGCCGATGCAGGGCAAGGCTGCGCTCATCAAGGCGGGTATGATCGCTATAAACGGGTTCCCTATCCATCTTAGAGCACAAGACGGGTTTACCGGACACCAGGGTTCGCGCGGCAGGGATATGACGGTAGAGGGTTGCGGGCGATACCCCAAGACGTCGCGCAATTTGGGCCACGCCGATATCGGGGTTGGCAAGCAAGCTTCTGGCCGCCTCGATGTCTTCTGCCGAGAGCTTGGGCCGACGGCCACCAGTGCGACCACTGCGGCGCGCCGCAGCCAGGCCTGGCTGCGTGCGTTCACGGATGAGGCTCCGCTCAAACTCGGCAAGCGCGCTGAACATGTGAAAGATGAGCAGCCCCTGGGCGGTCGTTGTGTCTATCGACTCGGTCAGACTCCGAAATCCCATGCCGCGCATGCGCAAATCTTCAACCGTCTCGATCAGTTGCTTGACCGAGCGGGCAAGCCGGTCGAGCTTCCAGACAACGAGCGTGTCCCCCTTTCGCGCGAATTGCAGCGCCGCCTTCAAAGCAGGCCGGTCAGGGACGGCTCCGGATAGTTGCTCGGTGTAGATATGTTCGCAACCGGCTTCGGTGAGCGCATCGCCTTGCAAGGACAGATTTTGGTCAACCGCAGAAACCCGAGCATAGCCTATTAACATGTTCTCTTCATCCCCTTTTCTCAAAACTCGTTTGATTATACATGTTTTGAGAGACAACAATCAAGAATGAGTTTTGAGAGACGGTTTTGCCGTTTTTCGAGGTGATTTTATAGGTGCGTATGAATCTCTCAAAAACGAGAGTTTTTTAGAGATGAACCACAGCAGACAGTCTGCGACGCGGTTGCGCCCAGACGATCTTTCGAGGTTTGGGGTGATCCCGTTCGCTTTTCTGTGGCCTTGGTGGGTTGGACCCCGTTGGGCCATTGAACTAATCTCTATGGATTCATTATACGCGGCAAAGCGTACGGCCCCCCGCCTAGACTATCCCGGAACTCTTGAGTTCTTCGATCGCGGTGGCGGAGTAGCCGAGTTGTTCGAGAATCGGGCGAGTGTGTTCCCCGAGTTCGGGAGCATGCGATGAGAGAGAACCCGGCGTAAGGGAAAACTTCGGAGCAATCCCGAGCTGCTTATAGGCCCCCCAGGATTGGTGGATCAACTCGACCACCATTTCGCGGTCCTTCATCAGCTCGCCCTCCATTGCTTCCCTGAGATTCAGGACAGGCTCGCAGCAGCAGTCCGCATCCTTGAAATGCTCGACCCATTCGGACTGACTTTTTTGCCGGAAAAATTCCGAGACACTCTCGGTCAGCTTTTTCTGATGCGCACCGGGTTCGAAATAGCTGGGGGTGTCCCACTGCGGATTACCGGCAGCCGCGCAAAAAGACTTCCAGAACTGAGGTTCAAGCGCGCCCAGGCTCATGTGCCGGCCGTCTTTAGTCTCATAGACGTTGTAGCAGGCCAGCCCGTGATTGAGAAGGTCGTCTCCCGGCGCGGGAACTATACCGTCGGCGATGAACTTTCCCAACCGCAGGCAGTTCCAGGCGAAGGCGCCGTCGGTCATCGAAATATCGACGAACTGGCCTCTGCCCAGCTTCTCGCGCGCAAACAGGGCCGCCATGATCGCGAAAGCGGCGAGAAGGCCTCCTCCGCCCAGGTCCGCAATCTGGACCCCAGCCATTGTCGGCGACTCTTTGCCGCTGTAGGAAAGGACCCCGTTGAGCGCAAGATAGTTGACATCATGACCCGCCTTGTGCGCGAGTACGCCGTCGGTCCCGTAGCCGGTTATGGAGCAATAGACCAGGCGGGGATTAATCCGCTCCAGGTCCTGGAAGCCCAACCCAAGCTTCGCCATAACCCCGGGACGAAAACCCTCTAGGACGACATCGGCCTCGGCGGCGAGCTTTTCGAATATTGATTTTCCCTCGGGACTTTTGAGGTTTAGGGTGAGGGAGCGTTTGTTGCGGTTCAGAACAACGTGGAATCCGCTGTTTCCCCCGATTTTGGGCGGCCACCAACGCATGTAGTCGCCAATCCGCGGGTCTTCCACCTTGACCACATCCGCGCCCAGGTCCGCGATCAGCATCGAACAGAACGGCCCCGGCAAAAGCCGCGAGAGGTCCAGCATCTTTAGCCCCGATAGAGCGCCCTGCATAGCACCTCCAGTTTCGAAAAGACAGTCTTTCACGCGAAGACGCGAAAAAGCGCCAAAGGGATATGAACAACTGTTCTGAAAAAGCTTTATTGGCTGCGCTTCGCGCCACCCATCCCATGGGTCAAGGCTAGCCGGCCGAATTGGCTTCAGCCCTTGTGTTCGAAGAAGGACACAATCGAATCCACAAGGCCCCGAATGGTGTATTCGGAGGGCATAATAGAGGTCTTGAGTCCGAACTTTTCCGCAGTCTGGGCCGTTATAGGACCGATACAGGCAACGGCCATCCGGTCAGCGCAACGCAGGAGGTCTTCGCTTGGGATCAGGGCAAAGAAGTTGGAGACGGTGGAGGAAGATGTGAACGTGAGGCAGTCTATCTCGCAATTGCTTAAAAGCAACCGGACTTTTTCGACATCGTGTTCCGGCAGAACGGTCTGGTAGGCGGGGACAACGTCAACCTGCGCGCCCCATTCCCTGAGTTTTTCAGGCAATATTTCACGGGCAACCATTGCGCGCGGCATGAGAAACCGCTTTTCGCGCGCGCCCTGCTCCGACAAGGCCTCCAGTATTGCTTCGGCGCGGTATTCGGAAGGCACCAGGTCGGGGCGCAGCATGACGGCCTCAAGAGCTTCGGCGGTTTTGGGCCCGATCGCGGCGAGCCGTATGCCCTTGAGGTCCCGAGCGTCCTTGCCTGCCGAGAGCAGCCTTTGGATAAAAAACCTGACGCCGTTAACGCTCGTGAAAATGGCCCAGTCGTATTGCGAAAGATTGTGTATGGCGGAGTCCAGAGGTTCCCATGAAGGTGGAGGACAAACGGCTATGGTCGGAAACTCGATGCATCTGGCCCCGAGTTCTTCCAGTTCGGCCCTGAAATCGCTCGCCTGCTCCCTTGCCCGCGTAATCATGATACTTCGGCCGAACAGGGGCCGGCGCTCAAACCAGTCAAGCTCTTCACGGCACTTGACGACTTCGCCGACAACTATCATCGCAGGCGGCTGCAGGCCGGCTTCTTTGACCTTGCGCACGATATCGGAAAGCGTGCCGGTAACGGTTTGCTGCATCGGGGTGGTGCCCCAGCGGATAACGGCTACGGGAGTTTCGGCCGCACGGCCGCACTCAACGAGCTTCCGGCAGATTTCAGGCAGATTTTTCACCCCCATGAAAAAGACGAGCGTTCCCGCTCCGGTCGATATCTTGTCCCATGCGATTTTGGATTCGTGCCCGCCTTTGTCTGCTCTCTCGTGCCCCGTGATGAAGGCGATGGTTGCCGTAAAGTCCCTGTGGGAAAGCGGTATGCCCGCATAGGCCGGCACGGCCGCTGCGGCGGAAATCCCCGGCACGGCTTCGAACGAGATGCCGTTTTCCACCAGCGCCTGTGCCTCCTCGCCGCCCCGGCCAAAGATGAAAGGGTCACCGCCTTTGAGCCGCACGACCACGTTTTCGCGCCCCTTTTCGACCAGAAGGGCGTTTATTTCATCCTGGCCCAGAGTATGATCGCCGCCTTTCTTGCCGACGTAGATGCGCTCGGCCCAGGGCGGGGCAAATTTGAGCAATTCCTCGTTGGCCAGGTAATCGAAAATGACCACCTCAGCTCTTTCGAGGACTTGCTTTCCCCTTAGCGTCAAAAGACCCGGGTCACCCGGACCGGCCCCAACGAGATAGACTTTGCCTTTTTTCACTGCGCTCTCTTTTCGAATTCCGGATATCTGGTGGAGATTATTTATAGATCTCGTCGAGTATTTTCTTTGCCCCCAGATCGAGCAATTCCCCGGCGACCCTTTTGCCGAGCGCGACCGCATCTTCCATGGGCGCAGTGCGCACGGCCCGGAATAATTGCCTGCCGTCAAGCGAAGCGACAAGACCCGAGAGTCCGATAATTTTTCCGGCGAGGCGGGCATAGCCGCCAATGGGGACCTGGCAGCCGCCCTCCAGTTCCTTGAGCAGACTGCGTTCGGAGCTAACGGTGACGGCTGTTTCCGGATGGTCGAGAGGCGCCAGAAGGCTTAAAATACTATTGTCTCCAGACCTCGCTTCGATTCCCAGCGCACCCTGCCCTATGGCCGGTACGAATTCCACAGGGTCCATGTACATCGTCACCCTGTTCTGCCAGCCCATTCGCTTGAGCCCGGCAGCGGCCAGGATGATTGCGTCGAATTGTCCTTCATCGAGCTTACGGAGGCGCGTTTCAACGTTTCCACGCAGGTCGCGAACTTCGAAATCGGGGCGCATGGCTCGCATCTGGGCGCTGCGGCGAAGGCTGCTGGTGCCGATGAGCGCGCCGTGACAAAGATCGGCGATCGTTTTGCCGCTTCGGATGATCAGAGCGTCGCGCGGGTCCTCGCGTTCGGGAACAGCGGCTATAACGAGGCCTTCGGGCAGAGCGGAGGGAACGTCTTTCATGCTGTGGACCGCCAGGTCGGCGGACCCGTCCAGCAGGGCATCCTCTATTTCCTTTACGAAAAGCCCCTTGCCGCCAACCTGCGCAAGCGGCACACCGGTTATTTTATCACCGGTCGTCTTTATGATTTGAAGTTCAAACCGGATTTCAGGCCAGAGCTTCTCAAGGGCCGCTTTTATAATCCCGCTCTGTTGAAGAGCCAGCATGCTTCCGCGAGTCGCAATGCGGATCAATTGCTTTGTCAAATGTTGCCTCTTTTCCGAACCTTAATGACATGTGCCGCAGCTTCCGCCGGCACATCCCGAACAGCCCGATGCCGCTGCGCTGCCCATGCGGCCGCTTGCCGCCCCCTTGTCTCCGCCGCTCTTGAAGCCGCAAACGGACATCATCTTATGGACATTGGAAGACTCGCACTTCGGGCAGCTTACCGCCTCATCGCTCCTGAAAACAAGTTTTTCGAAACACTCACAACAGTTACAGCACTCGTACTCGTATATCGGCATTTGAACCTCCACGAAAGCCGTCACCTGGAATTAAGACTGGTAACAATAACATGTCAGCGGGCAACGTCCAACTGCATAAGATCTCCCTCACGGACGGCCCTGAATACGCGAGCGTCCCCGATCACCTTTCCGATCAAATTTACGGCGCTCGCAGGGCGGATTTCACCTTTCCTGCTGACCGGAGTCGGACCGAAAAAAATACAGAACGCGCGGCCCGACGGCCAGTATCCGAGGTCGCCGGCCTGGACCGATTCAGCGGCCGTAGAATCGAGCTGCCGATCTACAGGGACCTGGAAGTAGATTTCGTCTCCCCACGTGTTGGCTCCAGCGGAAAGCGGAAGGGCGGTGAAAAGCGCCAGAGCCGTTGGCGAATCATTTAGCTCGGCGCCCATTTCGATCTCGCCCGACCGGATCAAAATCTTTTCCCCCATCAGCGCTCCTTCTCGATATCTTCCAGGACCGCCGCCATCAGAAGCGGGAACATTATTTCATGGTGGCCGGTCAAATTGATCCCGACTCCGCCATCCATGACAGGCCTTTGCACCACATTTGTCAGCGGCCTGTAATTACGCAGAAAATCCATATTTATAGCAGTGAGACCGTCCAGCGGGAAGCCCAGGTTCCTTGCCACGCTCACAGCCTTGAGAAAAACCTCCGGAATCACCACGGCCGAGCCGAGGTTTATGAAAACTCCCTGCTGAAGAGTGCTCACAAGAGAGCAAAGCAGGCGGAAATCAAAATGGCTCAGCGCCCCCGTGGCGGCGCCATCCATTTCCGGGTGCATGTGTATGATGTCGGTCCCGATTGCCACATGGACGGTTACGGGCAGAGCGCACCGGGCGGCCGCGGCAAGGATGCTCGCATCCGCATGGGGCGCTCTTTCCATGAGCAGCGCCTCGCCGACCGCTCTTCCAAGCCCTTCGCCGCGTTCGTAATACGCCTTCACAACAGCCCGGTGAATGAATTCAGACGTTTCACGCGCCATTCCGAACCGGCCGCTGCCAAGATGCGCGGCAACATCTTCCGAAGTCTTTCCCGCCAGGGCGATTTCGACATCGTGAATTATTCCCGCGCCGTTCATGGCTACCCCTGACAGAAGGCCCCGCTCGATTGCATTGATGATTATGGGATTGAGGCCGACTTTTATGGGATGAGCACCCATTCCAAGAATTACGGTCTTTTCGTTTCTGACCGATTCGGATATTGCCGAGGCTGCCTTCAGAAGCTCTTCGGCGGCAAGTATCGAGGGTAGACTGTCCAAAAACTGCCGAAAGGAACCTCCAGGCGGCAACGGAGTTGCGAAATCAGCCATCGACACCTTGCTTTGCCGGTCCTTGAGGCTGGTCGTTTTAAGCCCGCCAAGATCTATGGGCTTCCAGTCGGATTGCCGCGCTCCCATTCGTTATCCTCTTACGGGTAACCCGCTCATACGGTATCCGTTCACCGCATTCGGTCAGGGTTTGTGCAGGCTCACTTCACGCGCTCGATTTTTGCCCCAACGCCTGAGAGTTTATGCTCTATGGCTTCGTAACCGCGGTCCAGATGGTAGATCCGGGTGATTTCACTGGCTCCATCGGCTGCCAGAGCGCCCAGGACCAGCGAGGCCGAAGCCCGCAGGTCCGTCGCCATGACGGGCGCTCCGGAGAGCTTCCTGACCCCGCGCACGATGGCGGTCCTGCCGTCCAGATCGATATCGGCGCCCATACGCTGCAATTCGAGCACGTGCATGAAGCGGTTTTCGAATATGCGCTCCTTTATCAGGCTGACCCCGCCTGCCAGGGCCATGAGGGCCATGAACTGGGCCTGCATGTCGGTGGGAAAACCCGGAAAGGGCTGCGTTTCAATATTGACGCTTCGTATCTTGCCTTTGCGGTGGACCTCGATAAGGTCCCCGCTGCTCTCGATCGAAAGCCCGGCATCACGCAGCTTCTGCATTATCGCCTGGAGATGGTCCGGCCTGCACCCCTTAAGCTTCAGTCTGCCCCCCGTAATTCCAGCCGCGACAAGGTATGTGCCCGCTTCGATCCTGTCTGGAATTACCTCGCAACTGGATGGGGCAAGCTCGTCTACACCCCGGATGGTGATTTCATCTGTGCCTGCGCCTTCGACACAGCCCCCCATACTGTTGAGATAGTCTGCAAGCGCCACCACTTCAGGCTCTCGCGCCGAGTTTTTCAGGACCGTTACCCCATCGGCCAGGCAGGCGGCCATCATTATGTTTTCGGTCCCGGTTACCGTTACCTGGTCGAAGGTTATGAGCGCGCCCCGCAGTTTTTTTGACCGCCCCACGACATAGCCGTGATCCAGCGAGATATCCACGCCCATCTGCTCGAGGGCTTTGATGTGCAGGTTTATGGGGCGCGCGCCTATTGCGCACCCGCCCGGAAGAGAGATGCGCGCGCGGCGATAGCGGGCAAGCATCGGTCCGAGCACGAGGACGGAGGCGCGCATCGTCTTTACCAGATCGTAGGGGGCCTCGAGGGTGTGGATGTCGGAGGTGTCTATCTGCAGAATGTGATTGTGTTGGGAGGCAGCCCCCATGTATGCGAGCAGGGACTGCATGGTCCTTATGTCACGCAGGTGAGGCGCGTTGGTGAAACTGTGCTTTCCGTTGGCCAGAAGAGTTGCGGCCATAAGAGGCAAAACGCAGTTCTTTGCCCCGCTGATCCGCACTTCCCCGTCGAGCGGGACCCCTCCTTCGATAATCAGCCTATCCATAAGCTACTCCCCCTCGCCGCGGACGCGCAGGACCCGTTTTATGCCTGAGTAATCTTCGAAAAATTGGAACCTTCCCGCCAGGCGCTCCGAGAACTCCGCTTCAAGGATTTCCGCCTGCCCCAGTCCGATTTCCATGAGCAATGATCCGTTAGGCTTCAAACGGGCATGAAATCCTTCAAGAATCTTTCGGATCAGGGCGAGACCTCGTTTTCCTCCACCCCGGAGGGCGGAGCGGGGTTCATAATTGGCGATTTCGGCCGAGAGGTCAAGAAGTTCCGCATCCGACACATATGGGGGATTGGAAACAATGAGATCGAACAGCGGCAGGGGCGCGAAGGCCCCGAAAAGGTCGGTCACAAAGAAAAAAATCCGGTCTTCGACACCATGCCGCGCGGCGTTTCTTCGGGCCACTTCAATAGCGGACCATGATTTATCGGCTGCAACGATCCGAATCCCTGTTCGCTCATGGGCCATGGCGATAGCTATTGCCCCCGACCCGGTACCAATATCCAGGACAAGGGAAGGCTCATTTCCCGCGATCTCGAGGGCCTTTTCTACAAGCACTTCGGTCTCGGGGCGCGGTATGAGGACCGCGGGTGTAACCTCGAAATCCAAAGACCAGAATTCCTGCTTTCCAGTGATGTATTGAGTAGGCTCGAAGGAGGCCCTCCGGCGAACCAAGCCACGGAAAAGCGCCAGTTCTTCCGCTGAAAGCGGCTTGTCGTAGTTGAGGTAGAGCTGGATGCGTTCCACGCCCAGGGCATGGGCCAGAAGCACTTCCGCATCAGCCCGGGGCTGCTCGAACCCCTTTTCGCTGAAATATTTCGTTGTCCACTGCAGGACGTTCAAAACGGTCCATTGTTCTTCCATTCATCTGCCTTGTACCGAGGTCTGATAACGGATACCAGGTTGATCCGCCCTCGGATTCGATACTCGACTTCGCTCGATTGTGCAATCGAAAAGGGCGGAAAGGAGGTCGCGAACACGGCTCCCCGCTGAATGCGATTTGTCAGGATGTTTTCTTTCCCTCCCCGGGCTTTTGATGTAATAGGTATGAGGCTGACGCTGAAACTCAATTAAAGCCCGCAACAAAGGCTTATCGATAAACAGACATTTCCCGAACGACACGGGTTATAAGATCATGGAAATCACAAGCGAGATTTTCCAGGTAGGCGGCGCGCATCTCACATCACCGGAAGATGCGGCGATATACCTCATAAAATTCGGTCAGGAATCGGCCCTGGTAGATGCGGGATGCGGCGGGGCGGCGGATAAGCTTTTGGCGAACATAAAGCAATCCGGGGCACAGCCGCAGCTCATAAAATACCTACTGATCACTCATTGCCATTACGACCACACGGGCGGGGCAGCCGAATTGAAACGGCGCATCGGGCTCGAAATCGTCGCACACAAACTGGATGCCCCTTTCCTCGAGGCCGGCGACAACCGCGTCACGGCTGCAAACTGGTACGGGGCAAAGCTGGAATCTTTCCAGGTGGACAGAAAACTCACCGGCTCGCGTGGGGACATCGAGCTTGGCGGCAGAAAAATCGAGGCCATCCACGCACCCGGGCACTCGCCCGGCTCGGTTGTATATCTTACCGAATCGGACGGGCTCAAAGTCCTTTTCGCCCAGGACGTTCACGGCCCTCTCGATGTCAGCTTTCTGTCAAACCCCGGGGACTATCAGGCAAGCCTCAAGATATTGCTCGGAATCGAGGCGGATGTACTGTGCGAGGGCCATTACGGGGTCTACCGGGGAAAAGTGGAGGTGGCGGCCTTTATCCGCCAGTTTATAAAAAATTGAGATTCCCTGAAAAAATTTGAAATACGGGACTATTCGTCCTCTTCCATCGAGGAAAACAGCTCTGCTTTTTCTTCGGCTGTAACTTCGTCCGGCATGGACATAGGGCAGTAGTCCTCCGAACATATGCGGTCTCTACCCGATTCTTTGGCCTCGTATAGAAGCCGGTCGCACTTGTCCAGAAATTCACCCACCGAACACTCGTCGCTGTAACTGAACACAGCCACGCCCAAACTTGCGGTTATGGTCAGACTCACATCTTTAAAAATGACCGGGTTGGAGCGAAGAGTTTCCCTCAGGCGTTGCGCAATCGTTGTCGACTGTCTCAGAGAGGCGCCCGGCAAAATAAGGGCGAATTCCTCGCCTCCGTACCTGCAAGGCACGTCAAGGACCCTGACGCTGTCTTTGATGATTTTGCCGACCCGGGCAAGAACGGTATTGCCGCATTCATGCCCGTAGAGGGTGTTCACATTTCTGAAATGATCCAGGTCGAGCATGACCAGGCCGGTCGAAAGCTTCGACCGCCGGGTCCTTTCCATCTCGACTTCGAGGGCCTTTTGCATGTATCGGAAGTTGTAGAGACCCGTAAGCCCGTCTACGAAGGAAAGCTCCTCGAGTTTGCGGCACTGCTCACGAAGGAGCGCAACTTCTTTAAGCAATGCGCACTGTTTTGAAGCCGGGCACCCGCTTTCCGAGCATCCCGATTCGATGTCCTTAAGTTTATGCAAAGCCCCCCTCCAAATTCATGGCTGTAGCAGTGCCGCTTATTATACCGATGCCCCGCATAGTTCAAGAAACTCCCCTCCGGCGGCCTTCCCGGTAGTATTTTTTTCCAGCCTCACCGTCTGAAACGGAAAGACCGGGAAATCGACGCAGAACCTGATCCACGTGTTAGGGTGGGCCTGGGCAAGGCGATTGCCGTTGAGGTCTTCAAATAAATCGAGAAAATGAGAACCGCTGGAGCCGTCAGGATACATGAACTCGAGCCTTTGGCCGGAGACCAACCTCGATCTGGCCTCGAGGAATATTTTTCCCTCGGCCCCCTCCTCTGCCCACGCCGAATCGCAATCGGGACGGGGACGTACGATGCCTGCCAGGGAATGCGTCTGGATATACGAAATCCGAGTTTCGACGTTTGATTCGCGCGCCCGGGCATTTTCGAACAGATGCCCTTTTGTGTAAGGGCGGTGACTTACCCTCTGCAGGTCTTCGATCCAGTCAGGTTTGACTCTGTAAGCCGTGCGCCTGTCACCGCAGAGGTCTATCGCCTGCCGGTAGGCCCTCGTCACGCCGGCCAGGTAGAGAGATCCCTTCATGCGGCCCTCGATTTTGAACGAACCTATTCCAAGACCTGCGAGTGCGCCGATCTCCTCGAGCAGGCACAGATCTTTCGAATTGAAGATATAAGTTCCGCGCCCATCTTCCTGTACCGGGAAAACCTCGCCGGGGCGCTTTTCCTCGACCAGCCCCCAGGACCATCTGCACGGTTGCGTGCAAAAGCCGCTGTTTGCGCTCCGATTCCCCCCTTTTTGCAGCGCGGGACGCGGGACATTTGCTTCCCCCTTTTCGAAAGGGGGACTCGACTGATTTAGAAAACCGCTCATCAGGCAACGGCCGGAATAGGACATGCACATGGCCCCGTGCACAAATATTTCGATTTCGGCCTTCGATTTCTTGGCGATCTCGTCTATTTCCCGAAAACTTAATTCACGGGCGAGATTTATCCGGCGCACACCCTGCTCCACCCAGAATTCCACACTCGACGAATTGGTCGTGTTCGCCTGGGTGCTCAAATGAATGGGGATTTGCGGGGCGTATTTGCGGGCAAGCAACACCACGCCCGGGTCCGAGATTATGAGAGCATCGACCTTGAGTTCCTGCAGGTATTCGAGATACGAGGGGATTTTCTTCAGGTCCGGCTCGCGCGCAAAAATATTGACCGTAATATAAATCTTTTTGCCGAGCAGGTGAGAAATAACGGTTGCTGCCGCGAGTTCCTCGGTGTCAAGATTATGAGCAAAACCGCGCAGCCCGAAATCTTTTCCGGAAACATATACCGCGTCGGCGCCGTACAAAAAGGCAATCCTCAGCTTCTCAAGGCTGCCGCCCGGCGAAAGTAGCTCTGGCTTTGAAGCCCTTGTTGTTTGCGGCGCTTTATCCATGACTGCGAAAGCTTTCCAGAGATTTCGGAGATAATTTCTCCGCCGCTGGTAATGTAACCTGATGGTGATTATTTGACAAATCGCTTATCGCCATATACTTATCCAGAGCGTCCAGCCAGGTATCGTTGCAATAACATCTTGACGGGAGTAAACCAATAAAGGGCGAAAGCAATTCTCATTCCAATTCCGCCGGCCGGGAGCACAACCGGATAGCCTGGCTCAAACTCAAGCTGATACAAGGCCTTGGGAACAGGTCCATCCTGCGCCTGGTCGGGTTTTTCGGGTCTGCCGAAAAGGTGCTTGAGGCTGGACACAAGGATTTATGCGAAACCGGCCTGCGCCGAGACAAATCGTTGCAGGCGCTTGCCGCAAAGCAGTTTGTCAGGGACCCGGAATCCGAATGGACAAAACTTAGAAAAAACAATTTCCAACTGATATGCATCGGTGACGATGACTATCCCTCAAACCTGCTCAAGATCCCCGACCCTCCCGCCGTTTTGTTCTCGTCGGGGGCACTCATGGCTCGCGACCTGGTCTCCATTGCCGTTGTAGGTTCACGATACGCCTCACCCGCGGGAATCATATTTGCCGAAAAATTGACGGCCGATCTGGCTCGAAACGGCGTTGCCGTCGTGAGCGGCCTTGCTGTGGGCATCGACTCCGCCGCGCACCGAGGCGCGCTCAAAGCCGGGGGAAGGACGCTTGCCGTTCTAGGCTGCGGGCTGGACGTGGATTATCCCGCTGTGAACACCGATCTTAAGCAGGTGATAGCCCGGAGCGGCGCCTTGCTGACGGAATTTCCACTTGGCACGCCTCCCTCTCCGGGCAATTTCCCGTCGCGAAACCGAATAATCAGCGGCCTTTCGCTTGGCGTCGTCGTAGTCGAAGCCGCCGAAAGGAGCGGTTCACTGATAACCGCCCGTTTTGCCCTGGAGCAGGGCAGAGAGGTCTTCGCCGTTCCTGGGGTGGCTCAAAGCATGCGGAGCAAGGGTACGCACCGGCTTCTCAGGCAGGGCGCAAAACTTGTTGAAAGCGTCGAAGACGTTTTGGAAGAAATACGGCCACTTATCCGTCCTGGACAATCCTTGCCCCCCTCTTTTACCTCTTCACCTGGAGAGAAGGAGGAAAGAGGAAAGACCGGGCCCTGCAGGCGCGGGATGGAAAAACCCGCAGGCCCGGAGGAGAAGATTTCGTACTCTCCGTTCAGTGGCGAACCTAACAGCCAGGAGGAAAGGATGCTTTTGAGAATTCTCGATAAAGTTCCGAAGCATATCGATGAAATAGCTCAGGAGGCAAATATGCCGGCCCAGCACACGGCTGCCCTGCTGCTCGAATTGGAACTCAAGGGACTTGTCACTCAGTTGCCTGGAAAGTATTTTATTTCTGGACTATAAGTAAAAATCGTTTTGCTCAGAGGGCCCGTGATTGGCCTCACTCGACTTTTCATTGTTACGTCCAGTCGGGTATCCACCCAGAGCACTGGGCTGACGGATTGGATGGCGCCTCGGAATATGGTGAATGCAACTTATCAAACGATTGGAGGAGCGGCCAGTCCGGAGGCTGCTGCGTATAGCCGCCGCGTTTCAGTCGCGTCGCGTTAAGGCAAAATGAATATGACCACGATTTTCGGATAAGATCCAGGTGGTAATGACGCACATGGAGTTGCTGCCTTGTCCGTTGATGATACGTATAATCCGACAAAGATAACCGTTCAGACACAAGCAACGACGAAAGACGCAATTGCTTGGTTTTCCCAATTCAGCGATGCAGTCGGCATTGGGATTGACACAATTACCAAATGGGCGACCGGGAAAAGCGGGTGGAGACCTGCAGATCTTTGGTTGCGTGCCAAATATCCTGGTGTCGCTCCCAGCGTGGCTTCTCCAAACTCATTATACGGTTCCATGATAATTGGGGGAATGGTGGTGAAGAGTTGGTTCTTCTATGAATATCAGAAAGCCGTCATATCGGAAACCCATCCCAAAGTGCTTTATTTCGCTCTGAAGGGGCAGAAATACGATTGGGTGAACGCCTCAAAAGAGATGGTGGATTTTCTGTCGGAAAAACTCGGTACTTCTTGTAAGCTGGATAATGACCATGAATTTGACAGCGCCATATCTTGCTATGCTGTCCTAGAACACCTACGAAAAGGCAGGACGAATGATCTACACGCCGTATCTGACGCCAGATGCGGCGCATATATAGAACCGTTTGGAAACTCCATATACGCATGGCCTTAACCAAAGAAATGTAGCAGGGAGATGGGAACGCCCATGAAATTGTGAGATGGCGTCTTTGTATGCAGGGGCACGTTCAACCATGGGTCTCACTAGACGCCGAAAAGCGTGGCGCCGGTGACCTCTTATATTGGCAGTTCGGCTGTTTATTGTTAGTGATAAGGGGTCCTGCCTAAGTTCAACGGCCTCTCCTCTCTACGTACTTAAGTGGCCCCGAACTGAGCGTAGCCGGACTGAACCAGCACAGGGAAACACAGGACCGGCATTCGATGCCGGCCCCTTGGTGCGATCCACATCGGTGAATGAGGGAGGGTGGGCATGGCGATGCCTGCCACGCTACTTTCCTCGCCCAACACGTCTCGTAATCGTCAAGAGACGATGGGTACGCAGAGGCGGGTTTGATACGGGTTGCAATTCGTTAAAGTAGATCGTATTCTGTAATAAATGGAGGATTTTGAGCAATGAAGTACAAGGTGGCGCTGAAATATTCCGACGAAGGGTACAGTGTTTCTGTACCAGGTCTTCCGGGTTGTTGGTCTCAGGGGGCTACAGAGGAAGAGGCCATTGACAATATTCGAGATGCGATTCACGAATATATGATGGCCATTAACGACTTATACCGAGATGCTGAAGTCCGCGAGATAGAGGTCGCTGTTTAGCGATATGGGTAAGATCCCTGGTGTTAACCACCTGGATGCCGTCCGTGCTCTCCAAAGGGCAGGTTTTCACGTCGTTCGGCAAGGCAAACACATTGTCATGTCAGATGGTACCCGAATTCTTACCATCCCAAGGCATAATCCAATCAACGCATATACCATGGGTGGTATCGTTCATGATGCCGGCCTTGGAGTCGATGAGTTCAAGAAATTGTTATGAGCGCTTATTTTGCCTATGCTGTGGCGGGAAATCAGCGTATCTCGCCTATCCTTGAAAAACTATTGAGCATTACGTTCGGACAACAAAAAGCGTCCTCGCCCTTCAGATATGACTATAAATTGTAGTAACGGTCTGGAGCAGGGACGAGAGATCTTCGCAGTTCCAGGGGTGGCTCAAAGGATGCGGAGCAAAGGCGCCCACCGGCTTCTCAGGCAGCCCTGACCCCGGTTCGGGGTCCGGGGCAGGCCCGCTACCGCAGGGCAGTCCGGAGGAAACAATTCTTTTGAAAATTTTGGATAAGGTTCCGAAACATATCGATGAAATAGCCCAGGAGGCAAATATGCCGGTCCAACGCGCGGCCGCCCTGCTGCTCGAACTGGAACTCAGATGGCTTGTGAGCCAGTTGCCGGGAAAGAATATTATCTCTAGAATATAAATTAAATCGAACTAAAGCGTTCAGAATTCAAAGTCACCACTGATAATTGAATCCCCTGTCTGCGAAACCGCGTATCTCCCATCCCCTCCTTTACCCCCATATGGCACACGGCCTGCCGGAAAACCATAATGAGACTCGATTAAAAATCCATGATGCTTGTTGCGACTTGATCCGAATAGGTAACCATGCCTTCTTTCCATTTGACGAAGCGCACCAGCCGATCCTGAGAGACCACGATAGCAAGTGCCTCATGCACGGCATCGCAAAAACGGAATGCAGACCGGTGCCGGGCCCCGAAGCTTCCGGAGTTTACCTGTTCTGTCTGAAGCCCTTCTATATCCAATGCGCGAGCCACTGTCTTAACCCCCTTCAGTCCCACGGAAATCATCGCTCCAAACCCCAGCAACTCGAACGCGTTGGTGAATACTACCGCACCATCCACCAGGGTCAAATCTGCAAAAAGACGTGCGAGATCAAAAACAGCCTCATCCAGCAGAGCAAGGGATTCTTCATTGCCGGCCACATATTCATCCCATCCAACGGGCTTGCCTTTGTTTGCCTTCCGGCCATACACCTCGGCAAGTGTGTTCATAAGGTTCACCAGCAACGTCTGAAATCTTTTTTGTGTGGCCTCATCAGTCACCCTGTATTCAATGTTCAAGTATGGATTTTCCTCGAACACTTGCTCAACCATTTGTGGAGGGATGACGAGGATTGTGCCGCCGTGCCCGGAATTTCTGACATAACTGATAATACGCCTGGCTACCTGTTGGGCAATTGCGTTCACAATTCCGGGATCGAGATCCGCCCAGGGCTCTTTGGCTGCATTCTTTGCCTCTATGTGTAACTCCCACAACCTGGAGCGAATTGAAGGAAAACCGGCGGAAATCCAGGCTGAGTCAAAGACCTCGTGTATAGGTGAAATGATCTGACCACGATTTAATGTTGCAATCGTCAAAGGGCCTTTGCAGACAGTTATTCGGCCGGGATCGGTCACGTAGACGATCAGCGAGGGGGGCAGAGCGGGTGCGACCATCCTTCCGCCATATACTTTCTGGATCCATCGAGACCCGGAGTGGACCATACCCCAGATATGCAGCCCCTCGTGAGCGCCATGTCTCACTCCAATCAGAGATCGATAAAAATCGGTCGCAGGAGACAGCCTCTGTAGTTTGTATTCGTCAAAAGGTTGCGGCTCGCCAAACAGAAGCCGATGCAGACCTGTAGGCGGCCCATCTTTACCGTCGAAACAGCCGGGATCTCTCAAAATGAGACGGAACCGCACCGGTCTGTCTTCTTCCTTCATAAGGCTTGCCTGGTAACAACATGAGATGAGATTATCGAGAGTGTTCTGATCGGGGAGAGAATCCCCGGGGCCGCAGTCGTTTACGCTGTCCAATTCGGAGAACCGTGTATCGCCCCAATGGTCGGAAACATACGAGGCGAGATCCCGTGCGTCTGCATGCCACATGTTTATTCCTCACAATTCCGGTTCTTCCGGCAAATGAGTACCCGTGGTTCGGATTTTTGCCCCGAGGGGCTGCATATAATAGCCCAGGGTCAGAGGAGCGCCACCCTGGGGTAGTGCCGCCAACAAGAACCAGTTCTTACCCTGTAGGGGTTGCATAGCCGATCCTTTGATGTTCGAGCACCCTCCGGTTTAATCATGAATACTCTTTTTATGTAACCCTTTCAGGGTATTACGACCAATTTGCGGCCCTGTTCTCCCCAGGGTGGCGCCTCGCGGGGCGTGGGGACCGGGGCAATTATGCAGCCCTTTCAGGGCAAGAAACTCAAAATCCCCCACAGGGCAAGTTCACAGCAGACAGATGCTGCCCTTTCTCGTCTGCAGGTACACGGTCGCCGGATGAACCACAATTCCAGTTCACCGTAAGCAAGCTGCATCACGTTTAGCCACAACCTTTTTCATTCGCCTCCTTCGGTTGCCGCCGCAATCTTCGATGGATCGGAAGCGGGATTCGACGCTTCCCATCCCCCGCCCAGTGCCTTGTAGATGGCGATGAGATCCTGGCTCACTGCCTGGTCGCTCTGCACGAGGTTATCCTGGGCCTGATACAACGAGCGTTCGGCATCGAGCACGTCGATGAAGTTGTTCAGGCCGTTGGCGTAGCGTTGGCTGGATATCTGGAACGAGTTCCGGCTTCTCTTGACCGCTTCCTCGAGCGAAACGTTGCGTGTTTGTTCTTTCGCGTAGGCGACCAGCGCGTTTTCGACATCCTCAAAACTCGTCAGCACAGTCTTTTCGTAACTGGCCAGCGACTGTTCCTGCCTGGCGTTTTGGACGCGGATGTTGGCGCGAATTCGACCGGCGTCGAAGATTCGCCATTGCACGGTTGGACCAACCGACCAGAACCTGCTGCCGGCCGTGAACCAGTCGCTCGCGCTGACACCCTGAAATCCGGCATCTCCCGTCAGCGAGAACTTCGGAAACAAGTCCGCCGTGGCGACTCCGATCTGCGCGGTCGCGGCGGCTAACTGGCGCTCGGCGCCGCGGATGTCCGGCCGCCGTCGAAGCAGATCGGACGGCAGCCCAACCGGCACATTAGGGGGTGCTGCCGGGATCGGCGCTACGGTCGCGAATTCCGTCAGCAGCGCTCCCGGCTCTTGTCCCAGGAGTACACCGAGGCGATGAATCGTCGTTTGGAGCCCGTTTTCCAGGGTTGGGACCTGGGCTTCCGTCTGGGCCAAAACGGTGGCGGCTTGCTCGGCATCGAGATTGCTGGTGAGGCCGTGTTGAAAACGGTCGCTGGCCAGTGCAACGGCGTCCTGCTGGGCTTTGATGTTCTCCCGCGCGATTTCCAATCGTCGCTGGAAACTGCGCGCCTCGACGTAATTGCGGGCTACTTCCGAGACCAGAGTCACCTGCACATCCTGCCGGCTATAGACGGCGGCGGCGATACCCGCGTCCGCAGCCTCGACTGCGCGCCGCGTGCCGCCAAACACATCCAACTCCCAAGAAGCATCAAATCCTGCCTGGTAAACGTCGTTGCTAAGCGGAACGCCCGGCGGCAAAAGTGGTCCGAGCAGCGGTTGGTTTGCGCTCATTCTCTCACGGGCGTAAGATCCCGATGCGTCGACGCTCGGCCAGAGGTCGGCCTCCACTACGCCGCGCTGCGCTCGGGACTCGCGCACCCGCGCTTCGGCGATGCGCAAATCCAGGTTGGAACGTACGGCCCGCTCGACCAGCGAGTCAAGTTCCGTATCATTGAAACTCTTCCACCAAGTAGCGATGGAAGGGGAATTGTTCGTCTCACCGCCGGCCAGCGTTTCGCTCCATTGCGCCGGCGGGTTCGATTCCGGAAGGTGATAGTTGGGTCCGACCGTGCAACCGGCAACCGATCCGACGGCCAGAAAGACAAGAAATGTGCGAAAGGCTTTCATGAAAAATCCTCTTTGCCGCGAGCTTTTCACTAGTGGGTCATCACCGTTTGCTCGCTGTTTTTTACACGGCGGAGCATCAGTACCAGACCGATCACGATTATGCAGACGACGGTCATAATTCTGAAGACGTCCAGGTAAGAAAGCATTGCCGCCTGAACCTGCACGGTGTCGTAGAAGCCAACGATGTTCTTCTGGGTAAACCCGCCTATCGCATGCATGTGGCTGACGAACGGCTGATAGAAATGCGTCGCGGAAGCGGCAATGTCCGCTTGATGCACTTGCGTTCGGCGGGTCAGCAGTGTAGTCGCCACGGCGATGCCGATACCGCCGCCCAGGTTTCGCATCAGGTTCATCATCGCGCTGGCGCTGTTGGACTTTCCCGCCGGGAGATTGCTGTAGGCGATGGTGTTGAGCGGGATAAAGAAGAGCGGCAACCCGACACACTGGATGACCCGCGCCCACGCCAGATGCTCAAATGAGACCTGCGTTTCGAAGCCGGAAAGGTGGTAGAGCGATGCGGTCAGGATCATTAGTCCGACAGCCATCATATACTTGGGTTGCACACGCCTCACCAACTGGCCGGCGAGCGGCATCATCAGGAGGAGGACAAAACCGCCGGGCATCAATGATAATCCGGCATGAGTGGCGTCGTACCCGAGCAACTGCTGGGCGAATAGCGGAATCAATACCGTGGTTGAGTTCAGGACGAACCCGACGACGAGCATAAGAACCATGGATGTTGCCAGATTGGTGTTAGCCAGGAGCGGGATGTCGACTATCGGATCTTTTTCGACCATCGTCTCCCAGATAATCAATCCGATAAAGCCGATCAACATCGCGCCAATGAAGACACAAATGAACGTTGAGCCGAACCAGTCCTCTTCTTGTCCCTTATCCAGCACGACCTGGAGACAGCCGAAGGCCAGGACCGCAAAGGCGAAGCCAATGTAATCGACACGGATGCCACGCGCCCGTTCGCGCCTGGTGGCCTCGACCGCGGAGGGCGGGTCCTGGATCAGGCGGCCGGTAAGGAACAGCGACAGCAGACCCACCGGGACGTTCATGAAGAAGATCCATCGCCAGGAATAGTTGTCGGTGATCCAGCCGCCCAGGGTCGGTCCGAGTGCCGGCGCCAGGACAACGGCCATTCCGTAGATCGCGAAAGCCATCCCGAAGTACCGCCCCGGGAACGTGTCGGCCAGCATCGCCTGTTCACTGGGAGCCAGACCGCCGCCGCCGGCTCCTTGAAGTACGCGAAACAGGAGCAGCATGCCCAGCGACGAGGCCATGCCGCACAGAAAGCTGCTCGCGGTAAAAAGCGCCACGCACAACATGTAAAACCGTTTGCGACCGAGCACGGACGACAGCCATCCGCTGATGGGAATGATGATGGCGTTGGCCACGAGATAGCTGGTCAGCACCCAGGTGGCCTCGCTCTGACCCGCGCCAAGGTTGCCGGCAATGTGGCCGAGCGATACGTTGGCGATGCTCGTATCGAGCACCTCCATGAAGGTCGCCATCGACACCACCACCGCAACCAACCACGGATTTACGCCGGGTTTGGCAACACTGTTTGGAGTTGGAGGGAAGGCCATCGTTATGTGGCTCTTCCGAAAAAAGCGTTTTCCCGGATAAATGTGTAAAACTTATCCCAACACCCGGTGCAGTGCACGCGGACCTTCGGCTCTACCGACATCCCGGGCGACAGGAGATGCGTCGAGTCACTGTTCGCTCCGGCGTCGAACACGATCTTCACGGGCACGCGCTGCACGACCTTTACGAAGTTGCCGGTGGCGTTCTGGACCGGGATGATGCTGAAGCGCGAACCCGTGCCGGATTGGATCGAATCCACCTTGCCGCGAAGTTCCATATCCGGGTAGGCATCGACGGTAAGCGTCACTGGCTGCCCCGCCTGCATGTAGTTCAGTTGCGTTTCTTTGAAGTTGGCGATGACCCAAACGTTGGTGGGAACGATCTGAAACAGCGGGCCGGCCGGGGTGACGTAGGCGCCGGGATCAACCGCCTTGTTGGTAATTCGGCCGTCCGCGGCCGCGACAATTCGGCAGTATCCCAGGTTCACTTCCGCGCGGTTCGTGTCGGCCCGGGCTTTCCGGAAGTCGCCGTCCGCGGCGATGACGTTGGCCTTAGCCGATATCACCTGCGATTGCGCCGCCTGAAGTTGGGCCTTTGCCTGCTCGACCCCCGCGGCGGCCGTCTTGCGGTTCGCCGTTGCGGTGTCGACGTCCTGCTGAGACCGGGCCTGTGTGGAGAGCCCCTCGTAACGCTTCAAAGCGTGATTTGCGTTTTCGAGCGTCGCCTGAGAGGACTCTACTGCCGCTCTCGCCTGAACAACCGCGCTTTCCGCCGTATCCACGCCCGCGCGGGACTGCTCCAGCTTGCCCTTGGCCGATGCCTCCGCGCCGCGCGCCTGGTTGAGCGCAACCTCGTAGTCGGTCGGGTCTAATTCCACCAGGAGATCACCCTTGTGAACGTACTGGTTGTCGTCGATATGAATCGCGGCCACCAGGGCGGCCACCTGAGGGCTGATCGAAATTACATGCCCGTCGATGTACGCATCATCGGTGGACTCGTAGGGCTCTATGTTCCGGAAGTAGTACGCTCCTCCCGCAATGCCCGTAATAAGTGTGACGGCGGCAAGAATGAAGCGCAGCACCCATTTGCGCCGATGCGCTGTCTTCACGGCTGCGGCATTGCCGCCGCCCGGTTTTTCCATCGTTCGAACTTTCTGCTCTGCGTCTGTTGCAATGGCTTGCTCTGTTACCGGAAGCGTATCCGTCTCGCCGTTTCCGCTTCCGGGTGTTTCGCTGTTCATACTGTCCTCCCATAAAAATCCATTTGGTACGCTGCTGAAAAACTGACTGCCATACTATTCAATAGAATGAGAGATTATCATCATTCAGAGTATAGAATGAACGTTCATTCCCTAATTTTCGACAACATCCCCCGTTTTCACGAGCTGCCTTAACGTTTCAATCCGTCCCAGCATGCCTCGGCGATCCGGGCGATCATGGTTTGGTCCAGCGATATAAAACCGAGAATATGGTCCCTTGCCACAGCCAGGAGCGGACCGAACGCCAGGTCGAAAAGCACGGGAAGGGGGAGATCCTTTATAACCTGCTGGGAAACTCCATCTTCAAAAAGCTCGCGGTACACATCTCGATCTCCCCTCTCGCCCAGGATCTTACCTCTGCGGCACGCCACGCCGTAGGGGGAGTTGTGAAACTGCTCCATAAAACGGAAATCGAGAGGATTCTCGATGCAGTATCGCAAGAGGGTCCTCCCAAGATGGAGAAAACGCTCCCTGATCGGCCTCTCCCATCCGTACCCGTCCATCACGACAGGATAGATTCGATCTTTGAGTTCCCCGAAAAGCGCGGCAATCAGCACGTCCTTGTTCTCGAAATAGCGGTAGATTGTACCGGCGCCAACCCCCGCCCGCTCTGCGATCATCGCCATGGGAGCACCGTGGAAACCATGTTCGGCAATGAGTTCGAGGGCGGCCCGGACTATTTCTTCACGCTTGTCTGGTTTAGTCATGTGCCATGACCTCTTTCCGGAATGAACATTCACTCCTATCTAGTTCGCCATGATCTCTTTGTCAATATATTTTCCCTGTCCCGTTTTACCGATGCAGTTATTCATGTCCCTCAGGGACACCCTGAAACCACGAGAAGAACCGGCGCCGCGAACGTGCAAACCCATGATTGTGTCCTCTGCGGTGGAGTCTTTTCGACCCGGTGTCAATTCAGTCTTGTTCAATTCACCTGGAATCGATAATATCTCCAACTTTGCGAAATCGGAGAGCCAGAGTGGGCAATACCAGCGACAATCAAACCATTTGAGAGAGGAGCGTCACGATCATGTCAGAGTTGATGAGCATCTACCGCAGCAAACTGAGAAGCCCCGACGAAGTAGCCCAAATGGTAAAAAATGATGATTGGGTGGACTACGGCTGGTCTGTAGGGCATAGCCATGCGGTTGATAAGGCTCTCGCAGCCCGTGCCGGTGAATTGAAAGGCGTCAAGGTCAGAGGTGGAGTCACTCTCTGGATGCCCGAAATTTTCAAGGTCGAGAATCCAGGCGATCATTTCACATGGAATTCCTGGCATTGTACCGGCGTAGACCGCAAGATTATCGAGATGGGCTGCGGTTATTATTCACCTTTGTGTTATTCCGAAATGCCCCGCTATTACCGCGAAAATGTTGATCCCATCGCGTTGGCCACCTGTCAGGTTTCCCCGATGGACAAACACGGATTTCTCAATTTCGGACCCAGTGCTTCCCACCAGAGGGCCACATTCGAAAATTCGCGGATCAAGGTTGTGGAAGTGAACACCAACTTGCCCCGCTGCCTGGGTGGGTCGTGCGAAAGCATCCACGTCTCCGAGGTCGACTTCATCGTGGAAACCGACAATCCCGGACTGCCTCAGCTCGCTTCGGCTGCTCCCACAGAGGTAGACGAAATGGTGGCCCGGCTTATCGTAGAAGAAATCCCAAACGGCGCCTGCCTGCAGCTCGGCATCGGCGGTATGCCCAACGCTGTTGGCCTGATGATAGCCAGGTCCGACCTGAAGGACCTTGGTGTGCATACCGAAATGTACGTTGACGCTTTTGTCGATATGACTGAAGCCGGAAAGATTACCGGCGCTCTTAAACCAATTGACCGCTATCGACAGGCATTTGCATTCGGCGCCGGCACCCAGAAGTTGTACGACTTTATCGACGACAATCCATCCATTTGTTCCCGCACGGTTGATTACACCAATGATCCCTATACCGTTGCCAAGTTTGATAACTTCATCTCGATCAACAATGCCGTGGAAATC
This sequence comes from uncultured delta proteobacterium, assembly GCA_963741035.1. GTDB lineage: Bacteria > Desulfobacterota > Syntrophobacteria > Syntrophobacterales > Syntrophobacteraceae > SbD1. Next base: position 78,909 of record CAVUGX010000045.1, on the reverse strand, counting down.
GACCTCTTTGGCCAGATCAACGCGGAGTCTTCGGGGGTGAAGCACATCAGCGGCACCGGCGGCCAGTTGGACTACGTGCAGGGCGCCTACCTTTCCAAGGGTGGAAAGAGCTTCATATGCCTGTCTTCATCCTATGGCAAGCAGGGTACCGCTAAGTCACGCATCGTCCCGACCCTGAGCCCCGGTGGTATTGTTACCGATCCCAGGACCCGCGCTCATTGGGTAGTAACCGAATTCGGCAAATTCAACCTCAAGGGCAAATCCGTTTGGGAAAGGGCTGAAGGGCTGATCAACCTGGCCCATCCGGATTTCCGGGATGATCTTATTAAAGCTGCCGAGGAGATGAAGATCTGGAGGCCGAACAATAGGACGCCGGCCGCAAAGGGGCTGTAGATGTTGCGAACCGGAGAAGGGCGGACACTTCCGTTAAAGGAGGCGCCGCCACACGGCCTGAGAGGAATTGGAAACCGTTTCTCCCCTGGAGCCGACAGGTGCGGCAAAGGAAGGCATTAAGAGGGCGTTTTCCCGTACTGCAGGGCAAACTGCTCTTATAGTGGCCGGCGGGACCTGTCGCCGGCTTCAAAATTGTGGTTGATGACGGCCGGCCCGAAGATGAGGGCGGGCCGTCATTAAAATCCTTCGAGGACAACTGGTTCTCTTTCCAATCTGCGGGTGCCATCGGCTTATTCCACACAGCCCTCCTGATGTTTGAAATCTCGGCGTTCCGAAAACTTACCATGTTCAGATCATTCATTCATCAAATCGGGACAGGCTGAATGTTTAAGCTTTGGCAAGCTGTACGCAACAAAACCTGTTTTTCTGAATGAGTTTAGGTTGTTATGGCGGCTTAGCGTCTCTGTCTCCTTTTTGCCCCATCTACCTGTTTTGTCAACTCAAAAACAAAAGTGACTGCATCCGTCCGGGCACTCTTTTGAACTTTCCACCCTGGGGCGCACAGGCAATATCACTGGTTTTTGTTTTTTGAACCAGCACCAAACGGAGGGCCGGCGAGAATGGGGGCGTCCGTGACTCCGCGGAGGTCGCCTGCCAATGCCGCTCTGCCCGAATCTGCTTTTCGCGACGTCATACAATTGGCCTGGCTCGTTCCATGAAGCTATGCGGTCTTGTGGCGCCTTGTCTCGTTATTATATTCTTTGCAACATCCCGAGAGCGTTTTTCAACGCAGGACGTTATAGACGTTATAAAAGAGAAAAGGAGTTGCCATGGCCACACCCGCGGTTCCAACGCCCACGACTCAATTAAGTCGTGGAAATGCCATAGAATACAAGGCGTATGTGCGTAAGTTCTTCGAAACCGGCGCTGGGACAATTTTTGTGGTAGCGTCCTGCTACTACGACACCAGTGGCTTCACAGTCTTCTTCGAAAAGAACAGTGCCGGACAACTATGCTTGATGGAGCAGCCTCCGACAGGAGTGTTCTTAAATTTGGTGACCTATTATGTGGCAAGTTGGACAAACAACGAGAATGCAGATAATAATCCGAATCACCTGAAGATCGTTGATGGGTATGGCGAACATCATGTTTACCTGAGGCCCTGGGAATAGAAGAGCAGCCCCGGGTTGTTTCTGTAAATGCGTGGCGCGAAGTACCTTCCAAAATACCGGGGCTGGAGCAGAACATACCCAGTTGCTATTTTCCGGCTACCACCAGCGGCTTATGCAAGCGCGGACGCAACGGTGTTGACCAGATTGCCTGTGTCGTCATCGGCGCCCAGCTCCCAGATCATGATGCCGCCGAGTTTGTTTAATAGAATGTAGTCCACCTTCGCTGTCAGCGACGCCGTATCCTCATAGCTGATCATGATTCCGGTGGCGGCATTATAGAGCCAAGGGACCTTCGCCTCTTTGTCCCAACTACGCGTATAGCTTGGGAGGTAGTTGTCCTCGATGTCCTGGTAGCCGAAACTGCCGCTTGGCGCCATCGTCGGTAGGTCCCAAGTCCCTGGCGCGGGTCCGGAGTCGGTCTGATAGAGCCCGTTATTGCCAGGCCCCACGCCCTGCCAGCCGGTGCCGACAAAGCGCACGCCCATGACGATCTTGTCGGCCGGGACGCCTGCTTCGAGATAACTATTGACTGCCGCATTGACGTTGAGAGCACCCTGATAGGTGAACAGCGGTGCAACGAAATTAGTCTTGTGGCTGAAAGCGGTGGAAAAGTCGTAGGTCATCAGGTTGATCCAATCGAGGAATGGATGGATCAGCGGGAGTTGGAGATTGGTGATGTTGCCAGGCCCTGCGGGAGCTGCCATCGTCAACAGATAATTGCGGCCATCGGATTCGCCTTGTGCCTGCAACTCGCTCCGCAATTCGCGCAGCAGCGAGGTGAAGTTCCCACTGTCTTCGGCTCCGGGGAATTCCCAATCTATATCGATGCCATCGAATCCATTCTGGGTCATGAATTGTACGCAGGATTGCGCGAACTGCGGGCGTAAGGTCGCGTCGGCACAGACGGCGGAGAAATTTGTCGAGTGCGAAGCCCCGCCAACCGAAATCAGCACGCGAAGTCGCGGGTAATTCGCCTTCAGGTCAAGCAATTGAGGGAAATTGACCTGATCGTCCGTCTTACTCACGTGGTCGCAGTCGCCTGCCGCCGTCACATTGGCAAAGGCGTAAATGACGTGGCTCAACAGGCCGGCCGGAATGTCGTTGACGCTGTAGTTCCGGGTGCGGAAGTCCCCGGCAGGGAAGTAACCGACGAGTCGCTTGGTTTGGGCTGTAAGGATCATGGTTCGCCTACCTTTCATAGTCGTTGTTGATAACTTAAGTCCTCGATCCTGCTCATGCTCTATGAACGTCTCTACGATTTGCCTTGTGACTTGATCGGGGGGAGTGATTCCATGTTGGTCGCGAACGAACTTCAAGAAGAACTTGATGGATGTGTGGCGCAGTGGTATCTCGAGCGCCAAGCATTCGACATGGCAGAGGAGTCCGACCGCTTGCGCCGCGTGCCTTTGGACCATTTCGAAAAGCGCTGATCGGCTGGTATCTCAGAGTCGACTCAGCGCCCGGACTGGAGCAATTAGCTGCTCTTTCCAGATCGCCAACCGGCCAAACCGGCCAAACCGGAACCGACGAGGAGCATGGAGTAGGGCTCAGGCGCCGTTGTCGTTGAATCGCCCTGATCTATGAAGGTCACGTCGCAGTCGACAGACGAAAAATTCCACCGGTCTTGAAGAATTGCAGGGAGAAAGGGGCGACCACCTTGGCCCCGTTAGCACTTGGCGTACCCGCGATGGGAACGTCGGATTTGAACCGCCCGAACCTCAAGTGCCTATACATGTCGGGGTATACCGCCGACATGATAACTCATCGGGGCATTCTGGACGAAGGCGTAAACTTCATTCAGAAACCTTTCCGCAACGATGATTTTGCTGCAAAAATCAGACAGGTGTTGGATTGCGCTTAGACACTTCAGAATAGGCGGCTAGAGAAAGATAGAGTTAGGTTAGGATTTCTCTCCTTATGGTTAGAAATGGCGCCCGGAAGTCGTTTCCATTCCCGAATCATACTTTAAGAGGTTCAGAAGTTCACAAGGTGGCAAGTAGTGTAAACTTTTGCTGAGCATGAACTGGCGACGGCCTCAAAGACTTGTTACATACAGCAGCGGGACAGAGTGATATCAAGCACTTTCAGCCAGAAAGCCGGAGGAAAAATCTCGCAGCAGTAAAGGCCTGAATGCTGTTGCAACTTAGATGTAACCTTCCCGTTAAGTTACCGGCTCGGCAAATAGAAAATTCTATATCAGGCAAACACGTGAAACCCATTGCCCGCGGAACCATGTAGACCCTTTACAAATTTCCAAATGGTCACTTAAAAAACTGTCCGATTTCGAAAACGTGGCCTCAGCAGCAAAGCACAGCCAAAGATGCGCTTCCCTGCCCCAAATGAATTGCGCTTATCGATGGAATTGTCTGAATCCTGCCCAGGCAGCAAGCAGCGTGCTTGCGTTGGGTTTTTGAGTCGCAACAATGATCTCGTCCCTAAAAGTATATACTAGAAATTCCTTCGTTATCTCTATCACCGGTTTAGCTGAACATAGTCGAGGAGCTTGATCGCGCGAGTTCCCCGGCGAAAATTACAACTTACCCCCTGGCACGTATTCTGTATAGAATGTTGCCAGTCGAAGAAGATTGCTTAAGTTAATCAAATGCATTGTTTTCTGGTTTTTGATCATCAGCGGCTTCGCGGGAGCGTAACCCGGAGGGGTTGCAATGCATCAGCCTCTTTTAAATTAAACATCAATTGTCAGCAGAGTCGGGGGGGTCGATGGTCCGCCCTCTTTGCCTCAGCTTTTCAATGAGTGTTTAGAGCTAACAGTTATTAACGCCGAATAGCCAGATGAGTTCCAAACCACCTATCGTTTGTTTAATATTCCGGAGCGCGCTGATGTAACTATTCGGGAATACGGAGCATAGAATGGTCGAGGATTTCAAACACCGCGTCCTGAGGGAACAAATCCGTCTCGCAATGGAACAGCTTCCTACGATGCAGGGGACCTCCTTGATCGTTGCTCTCGTGCTATGTTATACGGTGCGTAATATAGTACCTCATGCAAGCATTTTTGAATGGGGCGCGCTAGTTCTGGTGATCACCCTCGGCAGGATCGCGCTTTATCACAGGTTTAGCAAAGTTCGGGACGGTCTATTCGCTGGGGATTCCTGGAAGAATGCCTATTTGATCTTGGCCCTGATTTCGGGAATAGTTTGGGGGTTCTCCGCTTTTATGATTTTCCCGTCCGGCAATCCCATACTTATATCCCTCTTCGTTCTTGTAATGGGCGGTCTTACAGCAGGGACGACCCTATCGCATGTGTCCATCAGGTTTGCTTCTACTCTATGGGCCGGGCCTGCAATGCTGCTTTACGCGATCAGATGCGCTATGGAGAGTGGAGAATTTGGATATACCGTAGGCTCCCTGATAATCATTTACCTATTAGCCGTTCAAAACCATGCATTCAAACACAATGAGTCTATCACCTCCTCCATTGCTCTAAGATTCGAAAACCTCAATCTCCTTGAAGAGGTGCAAAGGGTAAATGATAGCCTTTGCCGGGAAATTGCAGGGCACAAGATCGCGCAAGAAGCACTGAGAGAAAGCGAGGAAAAGTTCCGGCTCAGTCCTGATTGGATAACTCTCAATCGAGTTTCCGACGGGATGTATCTTGAAATAAATGACGGTTTCACAAAGATCACGGGTTATACGCGTGATGATGTCATTGGAAAAACCTCCCTTGAGCTAAAAATATGGCATGACCCCAAAGATAGGGAACGCTTGGTCGCCAGCCTCAAGGACAACGGGTTTGTGGAAAGCCTGGAAGCCACGTTCTGCGGGAAGGATGGGAGAGTTATCATCGGCCTGATGTCTGCCCGGATGTTACACATCAACAAGGAAGACATAATTCTCATTATCGCTCGTGACATCACGGAGCGGAAGCAAGCCGAGGCGGCGCGCGAGAAACTAGTCATGGAGCTTCAGGAAGCGCTTGCCAACGTCAGGATCTTGCGAGGCTTGCTCCCTATTTGCGCGTGGTGTAAGAAAATACGCGATGATCAGGGCTATTGGCGGCAAATGGAAGCATACATTCGCGAACATTCTGAAGCTGATTTCAGCCACGGCATTTGCCCTGCATGCGCGCAGAAGGAGCGTAAGAAGGTCAAGGCATCCATTACTGATTCCAGTGACGATCCTGAGACCCAGGGATTGTAATGCAACTGACCAGCATGCCCTGAAATAGGAACTTATCAAACTTCACAAAGCGGACATTTGTAAAACTCCTCCACTCCGGCTGTATGTACTTTACCCAGACTAAGTGAAGACAGCTCTCCTCAACATTGACTTCACAATGGCACGATCGAGCTTTCCATGTCCGTCACATTTGTTCACCTTCATTGGTTGCCGATCAGGATCACACGCTCCGATCCACTCGTGCTTCCGCCGTTAGATCTAATTTAACACTGAAACGCAGAGGAATCGGTGAGTGGGTGAATAGGTGAATCGGCAAAAAGCAGCGACGAAGGACCCAGGATTCCCGAATACGCCAGGGGAAAGGTTTTCTAGCGGCTTTTCTCCCTCCAGAGCCTGAAACCGGCAAAAAGAGCAGCGGCCTTGGATTGAACCTTGCCAGGGAGGCAGTCCACCTTCACCGGGGAGAGATCAGTCTTCAAAGCCGTGCTGAAAAAGGTCTTCGGGCCGTGTTGCGGCTTCCGGCATAATATGAACGGTCGAATTTCAGATACTTCGGAAAACGGCGCCGGCGTTCGCAGAACTGTTCTATGGCGTACCTTCACCCACTCACCCACGCACCTAACTTACTCGATCCCTCAATCCCTGATTGAAACCGGGGTCGGGCCGAGTTTATATGGCGAAACTCCAACATAGTAGTTTAGGAAAGTGGCTCTCTGAAGCCTCGGAAGGATGTTTTGGGCTCCGAAATCAGCGCTCTAAGCAGAGAAAGGCCCACAACCCCCAGTAGGCGATGCATCCCGGATGGGCATTGCGATGAAGCGGGGCCATGAGATCAGGTCCGCTGGAGTATTTTCATAGTCCTCTTGTGCGCTTCGCTCCCAGGCAAGTTGTCTGGACTACCACGGATCAAATCAGGCGACCTGTTGCATCTTGTTGGCGAAATCGCGACCGGATGTTGCCGGTGGAAGCGGTTTGCCCTCTTTGCGATAGAGATCGATCGCCTCTTCAACGATTTGACACAGCTCCACGAAAACCGCCTTTTCGTCATTGCCGTGCGTACCACCATATATCAGACCTGGTGCGCTGCCCACATAGCAATGATCTTCCTCGGACCACTCAACGATTTTTGCATACCTCGCGCTGTCTTTCATTTCCTCGATTCCTCAATGGCCGACTTCACGGCCCGAACCTGGTATTCTTTGGCGTCATCGGATGATTGTCCCGCGATGGTGATTGGCCTTGGAACCTTGGGATGGACAAAGTTCCTATGACTGCCTTTGCCCCCACGGTTAGAAAATCCGGCTCGTTCGAGTTCCGCTATCAGTTCCCTCACCTTTGGAGGCATTAAGTCTTCCTCTAATCGCTGCTCAAGCCGGCAGCTTCTCCTTACCAACATCCGAAAGCCAATTTAACTTAATATAGGCTCTGTCACGTTGAATCAAGAGCGAATGCTGAATTTACCGCAGGAGGGCTCCCAAGTGACCTCAGTCATGGAGTAGCGTGTGGAGAAATCACACGATCATCCCGATCCACACCCAGCCCGACCCGTCCCACATGGTCTTTCGTCGTGGAATACCCTATCGCGAAATCACCTGATCTTCCTGATCCTCACCCCACTGATCCCTCCCCGATGTCTCCATGATCGAATACCCCTTGGGCATGCATCGGGAAAAAGTCAACACAGCTCTCCCCGTTGTTGAGAAATGGAACGCCAAAATCTTTGCCGTTTTCGAATCATTTGTTTACCGAATCGCAGCGACCTGGACTCTTTCCACGTTGGCAAGGAGTGTGGACTTTCGTTGGCCTGAGCTGGCGGCTGTTTAAAGAAATTTGTTACTTACAGGAGGCAGTTAATGATAGACTCCGGGAGTGAGTATTCCTCTGCAGGAATTGGAGACATGTCTGGCTATTATACAACCAGGGACTGAATAGGCAGGGAAGTGTGAGCCCACAATATCATAATATATGACCCCGAAATGTTCGTCTGAACTAATGTGCTGTGGAACAAAACTATGAAAATCTTCTACTCATGGTAATCCGATCTGCCCAACAAAACCAATAGATCCTTTATTGAGCAGGCACTCCGCAAAGCCATCGACGCGATAATTTCAGATGAAACTTTGAATATCGAACCGGTCATTGACCGCGATACCGCCGGTATACCCGGAGCACCCGATATTGCTCGTGCCATTCTCCAAAAAATTGATGAGTGCGCTATCTTTGTTGGTGATATTTCCATCGTCAGCGCAGCCGAGAGCAAGAGACCCACCCCTAATCCAAATGTATTGGTGGAACTCGGGTATGCGTTCAAGGCAAAAGGCGGAAACCGCCTGATTCTGATTCAAAACACGGCGTATGGCAGCCCAGAAAGCCTCCCCTTCGATTTGAGAATGAAACGTATTACTACCTATGCTCTCCCGCCAGAAAATGCGGATAAGGCCACGGAGCGGAACGCACTTGCGAAGAAACTTGAGGAAGCAATTAGAGCAGTCTTACCGGAGATAGAAGCCCTGGCGAAGGCTGCGTCAACAGACGAACTACTGGAAATCATACACGATCCAGCCAAGAGGACTCAAGTTCATAGATTGATTATGGATTCTGCCAATGAATTCCGCGCCAAGCTCGATACTGCCAGTCCAGAAGAATTGGTCACCAACTTTTCTGATCAGGTTTTTCGCCAAAGAGTGAAGGACTTCGAGGAGTATGTCGCCCCTTTAGAGAAAATGTTTGCAGTTGCGGGACAATGGGGCGAGCCCCATCATAAAGCAGTCTGGATTCAAGCTTTGGAGCGAATAGGAAACTTGCCGCAGCCCACCAGTCGCTACATAGAACTCTGGTTTAAGCTGAGAAGATAACCAGCTCTTCGATTGCTCTACTCTGGCGGGATTGCCGCTATGGCAGCCGAAAATTATGACACCCTTTATTCACTATTTTCTGGACCGAAGATTTGGCAAAGAGAAGGTGGAGCGCCTTTTTATGAATACGTGAATCCACTCGCCGTTTTTCATTCCCATCAAGTCGGCCAACACCTCTCAGGAATGGAACATAGCCACGCACCTGTAAGCAATCATCTGCACCGATCGCTTCAATCAGCGTTATTGAACTCCATCCCGGACCCCGAACATTATACGCGGATGTTCGACAAGTTCGAGTATTTCTTTACTCTGGTTTATGCCGGGATGAGACTGCAGGATGATTCTGTTCAGCCGTTTTGGGCTCCAGTTGGAAGCTACGGCTGGGGTCATAGGGATCTCTCCGAGGAAGTCTATCGTGAGGCCAAAGTCGGCGGGTCAAAATGGAAGCCTCTTGTCGCAGGATTTTTTGGCGGATCTTTTGATGGGTATGTTGAAGTGCAAGAGGCGGTTGATGGGCTTCTTAGTCGATTGCCGGTGTTCTGAGTTGCTCCTTGAGATGTTTGACGGGGAGCCTGGGGTGTGAAGAGTGTAGGTTTGACCCCTCTTTGACCCTCTCTCTTTTTCTCAGCAAGCAGTATCAGCGCTGTCGATCTGGGCAGCAGTGATTGTATGAAATATGGCCAAATTTTACCTATACCTTGATCAGCGGGACCTTATTAATCTTGCAAGGGGGCGAGACGACACGCTCAAGGCCAGGCTAGATCAAGAGATTGCAAGCGGAAATGTGCAGATCGTTCTTTCCTTGATGCATGCCATAGAGACTTGGAAATACGCTGACCCAAAGGCAAAGCTGAATCTTGCAGCCTATGCTGATTCTCTTTCCCCTATATGGCTCCTGTTCAGATCGGCGCTGTTTCGTGAAGAAATGTTGAGAGCTTTCTATTTATTTCGAGGGGAAGGTGTTGTTACCCTCATAGACGCTACTCGCCAGCATGTTAATGTCTCATATCCATCAAGTGTAGGAAAGCATAGGGTTTTCACACCATTTCGAAAGTCGGTGTTCGAGACATTATCGCCAAACTCGGTAGTTAGTGATCCTAAGTCATATGCTAATAGCTTTGCACAAATCCTCACGTTTTTTGATGAAGATCCTCTGATAGTTACGAATGTCAAAGATTTGCACAATTGCTATCCAGATTGGAGCGTAGATTCAAAAACCAAGATTGCAGCAGACCTTCCCGGAAAAGCTAAGTGGTTGTTCGGAATTGCACGTTCAGCATTGGGTCTTTTGAAGATAGAATACGACGAAATAGTGTCTTTTGTTCGAGATCTTGACGTAGCGATCTGCCCAAGCATATGGGTCTATTTGCGAATCAAGGATGCCATCAATAGGGACAAAGCTCCAACGCCACATCCTTCGGAAATGGTTGATATAGTGCATGTTTCTGCAATACCCTACTGCGACGCGTTCTCGACGGACAAGCGGATTTGGGATTATGTCCGCAGATGCAAAATCACCAAGCAATTATTCCCCGATGGATATGCTCGTTCTGCCTTTCCATTTAAATCTCTAGCTGGTGCCATGAGCTTTATTGGTGAAACGCACTTAGCTGCAACTGAATGGTAACAACCGCTTCAACTCGGATTGGCTTTCCCGCTCGCGCTTTATAGCTTGCCGGTTGAGGTGGGCCTAGCCAATCCTACTTTTGGTCGTTCCAGGAAGTTCTGCCAAACTTACGTACATCTCTCCTATCCTTGAAAAAACTGATTTCTGAAATGCGCATGTTTTTCAAATCATATGTGGATGGGGTGTCACGTTCCGGAAGATGGTGCGCATCAGAGCCGGGTAGAGTTGAGAATCCGAAACATATTGATGAAATAGCAGTGGGTAAACAGCCGAATTGAAGAAGACCACTAATCAGCTCACGGGAATAGTTTTTTTAGCCATTCCCCCATTCACCCACGCTCACGAAAGGACCGGTTTCAGGAACAAAACCGCCAGGGGCGGCAGAGTGAGCTTGATGGAGTAGGGCTGACCCTTCCATTTGCCGGGTTCGGCGGCTATGGGCCGTGCATTGACAGAGTTGCTGCCGCCGTAGATTGCCGAGTCGCTGTTGAACAGTTCACCATACCGGCCGGAACGGGGTACACCGATGCGACAGTCATGACGCAATACGGGAGTGAAGTTCGCCGCCACTATTATGAATTCATCCGGGTTTGCAGAACGCCGGATAAATGAAAGAACACTTTGTTCGGCATCGTCGCAGTCAATCCATTCAAATCCTTCCCAACTGAAATCCATCTCATGCAACGCAGGTTCCGAGACGTACAGGCGGTTTAACGCCGCTACATATTCCAGCAACTGCCGGTGCGAATCGTAGCCAAGCAGCGCCCACTCCACCCCTTTTTCGAAGTTCCACTCATTCCATTGGCCGATTTCGCAACTCATAAAGAGCAGCTTCTTCCCGGGATGGCCGTACATATAGCCGTAGAGCGCGCGCAGGTTGGCAAACTTCTGCCAGTAGTCGCCGGGCATTTTGGAGAGCATCGCGCCCTTGCCGTGCACCACTTCGTCATGAGAGAGGGGCAGCGTAAAGTTTTCGGAGAACGCATAGGTGAGCGAAAATGTCAGTTGGTTGTGATGGTAGCTTCGGTAGAGGGGGTCTTTTTGGAAGTATTTCAAAGTGTCGTGCATCCAGCCCATGTTCCACTTGAGATCGAACCCAAGGCCGCCGTCCTCGACCGGTCTTGTAACCTTCGGCCAGGTGGAAGATTCCTCCGCAAAAGTCAGAACGTCCGGAAATTGTTGGTGTACCAGGGTGTTCAAACGTTTAAAAAACTCTATGGCTTCAAGGTGCTCGCGCCCCCCGAGTTCATTGGGCAGCCACTGGTCCGGTCCGCGAGAGTAGTCCAGGTACAGCATGGAAGAAACGGCGTCCACGCGCAGGCCGTCGATGTGATACTCGTCGAGCCAGAACAGAGCGTTAGAAAGCAGGAAGGCGCAGACCCCGGCGCTGTTGAAGTTGAAGGTGAACGTACCCCAGTCTTGCTGGTGACTCCGGCGCGGGTCGGGATGTTCATAGAGGGGTGTGCCGTCAAATTGCGACAGACCATGGGCGTCTTTGGGGAAATGCGCAGGCACCCAGTCCAGGATCACGCCCAGTCCGGCCTGGTGGGCCGTGTCCACGAAATGCCGGAAATCGTCAGGATTCCCGTGCCGGGAGGTAGGGGCAAAGTATCCGGTAGTCTGGTAGCCCCACGAGCCGTCCAGAGGATGCTCCGTAACGGGCAGGAGCTCAATGTGCGTGAAACCCATTTCCTTTGCGTACGGCACCAGCTTCTCGGCCAGTTCGCGATAGGTAAGCCAGCGCTCGAGCTTTGTCTCCCGGGAAGCGTCGCGCATCCAGGAGCCGAGGTGGACTTCGTAGATCGAGACGGGGGAACCGGGTTTCTGGCGCTGCCGGCGCCCGGTCATCCAGTCGGAATCGTTCCAGAGATAGGAACTCAGGTCCCACACGACCGAGGCTGCGCCAGGGCGCAGTTCGGCAGCGAAACCATAGGGGTCGGCCTTCCGCGCCACGATGCCCTCGCGAGACTGGACTTCGTATTTGTATAAAGCACCCGGATCGAGTCCGGGGATGAAGATCTCCCACAAACCGGACTCACCCCCCGCTCGCATCGAGTGGAGACGCCCGTCCCAGCGGTTGAAGTCACCGATGACGCTAACCCGCGCGGCGTTGGGGGCCCACACCACAAACCGGATGCCGCGGATGCCTTCGTGCTCCATCGGGTGCGCGCCCAACGTGGCATACAGGCGCTGAAGGTTTTCTGCGGTATGCTCCGCCTCATGCAACAGCCGCAGGTCCGTATCCGTAAGAACTGGAGGAAAGCGGTAGGGATCTTGGGTGACATAGTTCCGGCCGTCAGGGAGGGTGACGACCAAAAGGTACGGGAAGAACTCGGACTCACCCGGAAAAACAGCTTCGAAGACGCCTTCGGGATGAATGCGCTCCATGGGGAACAACATCGGCTGCAGACATTCCGGGGGCAGGAGAGGATCGGGCTGCATCTCCGGGCCGAGGCCGGACAGCAGATCCATGGCTTCGAGTTGAGGCGTATGTAGTTCAGTCGGAAGACCCTGCACTTCGCACTCCTGCACCCGGCCTTCCATCCCCCATTCGCCGGCCGCTGTCTCCTGCCGTTGGATCGCCACGCTTTGAGCACCAGGCACAAAGGCGCGAATGGCAATGCCTGGCTCCTCGTCTATACTAACTGAATGGGGCCCGAAGATTTCAAGCGGCAAGCTGTCGGAAACCGGGGAACTCGCTCTCACGGTCTCAGCGGCAAACCGCAGCGCGGCCTCAATACCTTCGTGGGACAACCCGGGGTGGGCCTCGAGGATCTTGTCGATCGTTGCGCCGCCCGCCAGGTTCTCAAGGAGCGTGTTCACTGTGAGGCGCGTCCCGGCAATAACGGGCTGGCCCGCCATCACCTCGGGATCGGACACAATCAGTTCTTCTCGCAAAACCATTTCCTTTGCCAGGGCCGAAGAGAGATCAATATGTGACAGTTATCCGAGATTTCATATAAAGTCGTGCGTCAGAATCTCGATCACACGGCGGCACATTTCGACGCCGTAGTCAGCCCAGCTCCCCTGCCCCCAGTAACGGAAGCAACTGCTCTGCGAGGCCAGCAAATGGAACAGGGCATTCCGATAACGATACTCCCATGAAGGAACGCCTCCCTTGACGGCCTTCTCATCAAACAGGGCGCTGGCCCTTAACATAGGCCCAACCACGTTATCATACCCGAAGAGCCAGGAGATGTTATTCGTCCAGCTTCCACCCTCCGTGTGGAAAAATGGGTCTTCGTTACGCAACCCGTCAATCACCTGATTAAGTTTCTCTGGGCCTTCGCCCGGCTCGCACCGATCCCAAATGCGCTTCTGGCGGACAGGTTGGACAATCGGAAAGTCCTCCTCTTTCCAGCCGGAAGCAAAAAGGTACTCCAGGTATTCGGTGGCATTGACCAGCGGCACATCCGTCCATGAGGCTTCACGCGCCACCTGGAAATACTTGAACGGGAATTCGTTCATCATGACGTGCCCGTTCTCGCCGTCGGCAATTTGAGTGACCATCGGCAAAATCTTTCGCCCCGCATAGTCCCAGCGCGATTGAGTGCAAGCCTCGTCATACGGCTGCATATGACCGATGAGCTTGGTATCGCTGCCTCGCGTCTTGATCAGGCAGATGATGCTGGTTTGTTCGCCTCGAGAATTGCGGCAAACCAGACGATTGGGAATATGCAGCCATTCGGTGCCCCAACCGTCGCGCGGGCGTTCCACGGAATGTTCCTGGACGATCATCCACAGGAACCCGCAGTCCCTGACCGATTTCACGAATTCATAAGCAGCGTCCGGATGATTGGGCAGCGCCAGCTCCGAAGGCACAAATCCACGCACACGGCTCAACGCCTCCAGACCGAAAAGGGCGCTGAAATGATGCTGCCAGGCCCTGATATGAAGGCGGTAGTCTTGAGGAGGCGTAGAGGGCGCCACGGCGTGACCCCATGTGGTGCCCAGCCATTCCACGCACCGCCTGTAACGCGGGTTGCAGGTGATGGTCTTGAGTGAATCGATCACATCGTAAGCGCCCATCTGGCACAGGCCATGGAGCAAGGCGCCCGTGTAATCGAGCATAACGCGCGGATTCTTACCCTCTTCCACCAACTGTGGGACAAACTCACCCATCCGCCTGTAACAACGGCGAAATACCTCCGCATTGTGCCGGTCTTCCTCGTAGGGACTCTCCTGCATGTACTGCAGATTGCCTACCAACGGCTCATGGCGCATATCAGAGCCCCTGCCGGGGCCTCCCGCTGGAATGAGCGGCTGGTGCATATGCAGCGCTACGGCGCAGCAACCGCGAGCGTTTCCGAAATCGACGCCGCTTTCGCGCAGGAATACGGACTTCCCGCTGGAGGCGCGGAGGGTCTCTTCGATCATCCCTTCAGAGCCACAGATATTGGGAAGGCCATCGATATATTCAGGGATTTCGCTCATAGAACCATTATTCTGTTTATGTGGGCAACAGATCACGCGGATGGGCAAACGGACCGATTCCGTTCTCCCGATCCATGCAACAGGCATCCGGAAACAACGTTAGCGCATCTCTACCGGAATCAGAAATCGTGGGAGAGAATCTCCTCCGCCCTCCGGCAGATTTCACGCCCATAGTCCGTCCACATTCCCTGGCCCCAGTATCTGTAGCAGCTCGTCTGGGAGGTCAACAGATGAAACAGGGCGTTGCGGTAGCGGTGTTCGCCGGCAGGAACGCCCTGCCTGATGACTTTTTCGTAGAACAGTGAACTGACCTTTTCCATGGGGCCCAGCAAATTCTCATAGCCACGCACCCAGGAAAGATTGTTCGTCCAACTCCCGCCCTCCATATTAAAACGGTTATCTTCTTTTCTGAGTTCCTCGATGGTCCGTTCCATTTTATCCGGACCGTCTCCCGGTTTGAAGCGTTCCCAGATGCGAAACTGCATAATGGGCTGCAGGGCCGGGAAACCTTCCTCCTTGACGCCAAGCGAGAACAGATACTCCAGGTACTCGGTGACATTGACGAGGGGCACATCAGAACCTGAAGACTCGCGAACGACTTCCATGTACTTGGACGGGAACTCGTTCATCATCACTCCGCCGTTTTCGCCGTCTGCAATTTGGGTGACAATCGGCGGCGCCTGTTTTCCGGCCAGTTCCCACCGGGAAAGCCCTTTGGCTTCGTAGTACGGCTGCATCTGGGCAACGAGTTTGGTGTCGCTGCCCTGCGTTTTGATTATGGCAATGATGCTCGCCGTTTCGCCCTTGGAGTTGCGGCAAACAAGGCGATGCGGGATGTGCTTGCGTTCCGGTCCACGGCCGGTCTCAGGCAGCTCCACGGAATGCTCTTGCACGAGGACCCACTGATAGCCGCAATCCTTCAGCGTCTTCACGAACTCGTAGGCCACATCGGGATGGTTGGGCAAAGCCATCTCAGAGGGGGAGAAGCCGCGCACGCGACTCAGCGCTTCAAGGCCGAACATAGCCGCGAATTGATTCTGCCAGGCATTGACATGCAGGCGGTAATCCTGAGCAGGGGTGGAAGGAGCGACGGCATGCCCCCATGGAGCACCCAGCCATTCAACTGCGCGCCGGTAGTCAGGGTTCAGGGTGATCGTTTTGAGGCTGTCCAGCGCCTCGTCCGCCCCCATCTTGCGCAGGCCGTGCAGCAGGGTCCCGGAATATTCGAGCATCACGCGGGGCTGCTTGCCTTCGTTTATAAGCTGGGGAATAAATTCGCCCATCCGTTTGTAACACCACAGAAACACCGGCGCATTGTGGTTGTCGCCTATCTGCTGGTTGTCCATCATGTATTGGAGATTGCTGATAATTTCCGCAGTGCGCAGATCGCCGCCGCCCGCCGGAATGAGTGGCTGGTGCATATGCAGGGCAATGGCGCATGCGCTCCGGACGCGTCCAAAATCAATGCCGCTCTCATGCAGATAGACTGTTTTCCCCTGGTTGGCTCGAACGGCCTCCGCGCAGAGTTTTTCCGCCCCTGAGATATTGGGAAGGCCTTCAATGTATTCGGGCAAATCGTTCATGGTCAATCATTCCTCTTTTCTACTTATGCCGGATGTGTTCGTAAATTGACTGGTACTTCGCCCCCGGGTAATTCCACGAGTTGTCATACCGCATTCCATTGAGCATGACCTTGCGGAATTCATCCGGATACGAATACCACAGTCCGCAGGCTCGTTGCAGCGCCGATTCGACGGCATGATTGTCGCTCTGGTGAAAGACGTAGCCATTGCGTTCGTCCGGCGGTTTGTCGGAGTGGTCCCGGTCGAACACGGTATTCACAAGACCGCCCACGGCGCGCACGATCGGGACAGTGCCGTATTTCAAGCCGATCATCTGGGGCAGGCCGCACGGCTCGAACAGACTGGGCATGATGAGCATATCGGCGCCGGCATAAATCAGGTGAGAGAGTTCCTCGCTGTAACCGATCTCCAGATGGCAATCCGGGTTGTCGTTGAGCTGATGTTTGAGTTGCCGGAAATAGGCATCGATACTCGGCTCGGGACTGCTGCCCAGGAGCACGATCTGAGCGACATTGTGCTGCAGGCAGTAAAATAGAGTGTGCCGGATCAGGTGCAACCCTTTCTGCGTGTCCAATCGGCCTATGTAGGCAATGATCGGCTTAAAATCCTTGCGCAGCAGCAACCGGTCCCGCAGAGCCTCTTTGTTGCGATATTTCTCCTCCAGAGTTCTCGATGTTGTAGTGAACGGGAATGTAGGGATCGATCTCGGGGTTCCAGACCTCATAATCTATGCCGTTGAGCACTCCTTCGAACTTGACCTGGTGAGTCCGCAATGTATGCCCCAAGCCAAAAGCCTGGTCGCTGCAGCACGCCTCCCAGGCGTGCTGGGGTGAAACGGTGGTCACAAAATTCGAATAGACAATGCCCCCCTTCATCAAATTCACTGCGCTCGGATTGAACTCATCTCGCAAGCGGTCGTAGTGCATGTAGTAATCCGGGCGGTTTAGACCGGCGGCCGATAACACATCCTGCCCGGTAATCCCCTGGTGCTTGAAGTTGTGAACGGTGTAACAGACTCGCTGATTCCACATCCCGGCTGACTTGTACATTTCGAAGAGCAGAACCGGGAGGATTCCGGTTTGCCAGTCGTGGCAGTGGATGACGTCCGGGCGCCGGTTACTCTTGAGCAAGAACTCGAGCGCGGCCTTGCTGAAGAAAGTAAAGCGCTTCACTTCGTCCAGGTAGCCGTAAAAGCCGCCGCGATTGAAGAAGTTGTCCCGGGAGTGCGGCTCGATAAAGAAGCAGCGCACTCCATGCACCTCGCCATACCACACCGAGCACTGAATTGCTCCCCGATACCAGGGCACCCACATGTCATGAAGAATCTTCGTCAGCCCCCAGATCTGGTCATAGCGCATGCAGTCATACTTGGGCAAAATGACTTCCACATGGTTGCCGCGGACTTGCAGTTCCCGGCTGAGGCCGAAAACCACATCGCCCAAGCCTCCGACTTTGGCGGCCGGGGCACACTCCGAAGCGATTTGAACAACGTACATTTTTCTGCTCCCAATCCGCAGTCTGGATATAAAGAATGCAAGGTTATTCGGGAATATCGATATTGCCGGTTCAAATCATCCTATGGGATCGGCGGATTCTTCACGCTTCAGGAAGACCACGCCAAGGGGCGGCAGGGTGAGCATGATCAAGTGCGGCTGACCCTGGCAGGGCGTAGGTTCCGAGGATACTCCCTCGAAATTGATCGTATTGCTGCCGCCATAGCGTGCTGAGTCGCTATTGAGCAATTCACGGTAGAAGCCCGGCTCCGGCACCCCCACGAGGTAGCCCTTCCGAACCACCGGCGTGAAATTGGCCACCACCAGGATAGAATCGTTCGGGTCCCTGGCCGTGCGAATAAACGAAACTATGCTGTTGTCCACGTCGTGGAAGTCGATCCACGTGAATCCCTCCCAACTGAAATCCACCTCATGGAGCGCAGGCTCGGAAACGTAGATCCTGTTCAAATCCTTCACGTACTGCTGCAGGCTGCAGTGTGACTCAAAATCGAGCAGTATCCAATCCAACTGGTCTTCTTGGTTCCATTCGTTCCATTGCCCGAACTCACTGCCCATGAAGAGAAGCTTCTTCCCCGGGTGGCCGTACATAAAGCCGTAGAGTGCGCGCAAGTTGGCGAACTTCTGCCAGTAGTCGCCGGGCATTTTGGAAAGCATCGCGCCCTTGCCGTGCACCACTTCGTCGTGGGAGAAGGGCAGGATGAAATTTTCGTTGAATGCGTACAGCAGCGAAAAGGTCAGGTGGTTGTGGTGATACTTGCGGTGGATGGCTTCTTTGTGGATGTACTCGAGCATGTCGTGCATCCAGCCCATGTTCCACTTGAGATCGAACCCCAGGCCGCCGACGTAGGTTGGGCGTGAGACCATCGGCCAGGCTGTGGATTCTTCGGCAAACGTCAGTACATCGGGAAACTGTCCGTGGACCAGTTCGTTAAAGCGCTTGATGAAGCTCACCGCCTCCAGGTTCTCGCGGCCGCCGTACTTGTTGGGAATCCACTCCCCCGCCTCGCGGGAGTAGTCCAGGTAAAGCATCGAGGCGACGGCATCCAGCCGCAGGCCGTCGATGTGATACTTGTCGAGCCAGAACAGGGCGTTGGAGAGCAGGAAGGCGCTCACTTCGTTTCGACCGTAATTGTAGATGAGCGTGTGCCAGTCCTTGTGTTCGGCCTGACGCGGGTCGGCATGTTCATAAAGATGCGTGCCGTCGAAGAACGACAGACCGTGAGCGTCTTTGGGGAAGTGCGCGGGCACCCAGTCCAGGATCACGCCCACACCGGCCTGGTGGGCGGCATCCATAAAATACCGGAAATCGTCGGGATTCCCGTGCCGGGAGGTAGGGGCAAAGTATCCGGTAGTCTGGTAGCCCCACGAGCCGTCTAAAGGATGCTCCGTAATGGGCATGAGCTCGATGTGCGTGTAGCCCATCTCCTTTGCGTATGGCACCAGCTTCTCGGCCAGTTCTCGGTAGGTAAGCCACCGGCGGCCGAAATCCTCGTCAGGCGCTTTCTGCCACGATCCGAGATGCACTTCGTAAACGGATATCGGGGCATCGAGTCTCTGGCGTTCTTTGCGCGCGGCCATCCATTCAGCATCGTTCCACTGGTAGCGCTCCAGGTCCCAGACAACGGAAGCCGTTTTGGGGCGCAACTCGGACAGGAAGGCGAAAGGATCGGACTTTATGGCTGTGTAGCCCTTGTAGCGGGTCTTGATTTCATATTTGTAGATATCACCTTCAACCAGACCGGGGATGAATATCTCCCACAGACCGGTTGCGCCCCGAGGGCGCATGGGGTGGCGCCTGCCATCCCACTGGTTGAAATCGCCTATCACGCTTACCCTCTCGCTGCTGGGCGCCCACACCGTAAAATGAACCCCGGACACGCCCTCGCAGTCGACCAGGTGCGCGCCGAGTTTTTCGTACAACTGGAAGTGATTGCCTTCAGAAAAAAGGTGCAGATCGAACTCGGTCAGGAGCGGCGGGAAGCGATACGGGTCTTCGATCAGATATTCCCGGCCGTCAGGAAGAGAAATAGAAAGCTCATAGTGGAAGAATTCAGCCTCGCCCGGAAAGACGGCCTCAAATACGCCGTCGAAATGCACGCGCTTCATGGGGTACTCAGTGCCGGAGCGCACCACGAAAACGCATCGGGCCTGTGGTTGAACGGTGCGGACAACCATTCCAGGGGCGCCGGCCGTGGGCAGAGCGTGAAGACCGAGGACGTCGAATGGAGTAGCGTGATATCCTTTCGCTACGGCATCAATGGCCGCGGGATCGGCTGTGGACTCAAATATGACCTCGTCGATCGGTTCGTAAGTCAGATCGGAACCGGAATGGACCGGAGAGGTTGAAGATCTCTCGAAAGCATCTTCAGATCCAACGCCATTGAAGGCGGAATCAGCAGATCTGTCAGGTAAATCCTTCGAATTGCCGGCAAAGTTGTTCCCGTCGGTCGCGGAAGAGGTATCGGCTGTAGTCAATTTGCATTTCCTTCGTTTGTATGTTCCAGGGTCACCTCGTGCAGCTTTGAACGGCTGACGTAACGACTCCATCCTATCGGGAAGCCGGAGATCGGTCTGGAAAGAACGAGAGATCTTTCTTCCAGAGACGCCGTCCGAGGGTTGTTCTTATCTTTCTTCCGATCGAGAAAAGCACCGTTTAGCCAGGAACGGGCATCTTGCCTCCATCGGCGGGGTCTCGCATTAATTGGCAAGCTGATAGCATCTATTCAAGCTAATTCGATTTGTGCAGGCCGTCAACGACAGACTTAAAGGTTTTTGAACAGCAGGTCCTCCTGAGGCGGTTAAGAACATCTATGTTTCAATTTGTGGTGAAGCACTCATTGAAGTATATTGCCCCGAAGATATTATTCGCGCTTTGCGCTTATTAGTGATCGAAACAGCTCAAGATAAGAATTCACGTTTCTTGAACCGAGAAGATGCCAAGCGAAAAAAAATCCGCCGATTCGGCAAATAACCTCCGCAAGCTGAGGGAGGACCTCCTCTCATGGTTTGACGCCAACGGCCGCAAGCTTCCGTGGCGTGTGAGCTATTCTCCCTACCAGGTCTGGATCTCCGAAATCATGCTCCAGCAGACCCAGGTAAAAACGATGCTGCCCTATTTTCATCGTTGGATGGCGCGCTTTCCCGATGCTCCATCGATTGTGAAAGCTCCCGAGGACGAGATAATGCGGTTTTGGGAAGGGCTTGGCTACTATGCCCGCGCAAGGAATATCAGGAAGGCGGCGCAGATGATGGTTACCGAGCATGGCGGTGAGGTTCCGGGCGATTTCGATTCGGTTCGAAAACTGCCCGGGGTGGGGCGCTACACGGCGGGCGCGATCATGAGCTTCGCCTTCAATGCCGATTATCCCGCCCCTGACGCTAATGCGTGGCGGATTTTGGCCCGAGTTTTCGATATCGCGCACCCGTCCGGTTCAAAAGAGTTTGCCGAAACCGTCTGGCGCGTGGCTTCGAACATCCTGCCCCCCGGGAGGGCGCGGGATTTCAACCAGGCGCTCATGGATCTCGGGTCCATCGTGTGCCTGTCCAGCGAACCCTCCTGCGCCAAATGCCCCCTATCCTTCTGCTGCGCCGCTTTCCGGAAGGGACTCATCGCCGACCGGCCGGTAAAGGCCCGCAAGAAAACGACTGCGCGGATCGTCAGGGCCGCCGCCGTTGTGGTTTCGGAGGCCAGGGTCCTTATTCGAAAAAGGCCGGAAACCGGTCTTATGCCCAACTTATGGGAACTGCCGGGCGGTGAGGTCCCGGAGGGCAAGTCCCCGGAACTGGCGCTTCGGCATATTTGGCTCGAAGAACTCGGCATCCGATTGGGGCCGATGGAGGGCCTGTGCGTAATAAAGCACTCCCACACATCATTTCGCGTGACGCTTTATGCATTTTGGTGTGGAGGCCCTAACCCCGCTCCCGATCCGGCTGACAATGCCGCACAGCTCCGGTGGGCATCTATGAATGAGCTGGAAAAACTCGCCTTTTCTTCCGCCCATCGCAGGATCATCAGAGTTGCCCTGGAAAGGCTCAGAGGCGGGCATTGAGCAGGCGCGAACGGCCGGTTTTCTAATCTAAGCTCACAACAACTGCCTTCAGGAATTTCACCTCCATTTTCATAACTGCCATGAACAGGGCGTACGGCTGTAAAGCGTCAGCGGCCCAGGGTCCACACTTTCTGCCACAGGTCGAGCCGTGCCTGCAGCGGGTCGGCTTCGACAACAACGCCCATATTGGTGAAATTGATCACCCGTGTCTATAGTGAGATATAGTAGATCTATCGCTGGCTTGTCTCTTCGACGGCAATGCTTACTGTTTTAGTAAACAAATGGGGATGCGAATCGGGTCCGCGAGGAGAGACGAAAGAGGAGATAGATAATCATGAAAGCGGGTTTCACTTTTTCGGTGATGTTAATTCTGATCATGGCAGGGGCTTTTAATGTCCAGGGGCAAGGGCAGACGCTTAACCCGGCGAATCAGATCGCGCTCAACCCACAAGGGGATCAGGGCCAGTTCCGCGGCCCTGACCTGAGCGTCAATTACGCGTACGTATTCACTGGCGGGAACATGCAGCTAACCGGAAACGTTCAGTTCGGCATGACCATACAGGCCAACTACGCAGCCGTGCAAACTTTCCAACTGGGCCTGGCGCTGGCTGACGCCCAGGGCAACGTGTTGGGACAGCAACAGATCGCAAGCTCTTTTGACAACAATGTCAGTGATACGATCAAATTCAACACGCCGGTGGCCGTCCCTCCGCAAACTGCATTCATGGCATTCACCTACAGCGGTCAGGCATATGCGGCCGGCCCCGGCGGCCCGGACCCGACCAATTTCTGGTTTTCTCCGTTTGCCAATTAGGTTCGGAAATTTGCACCGGGTTAAGTTGTGATCGATACAGATCGGCAGTTCCCTTCGCACAAACGTGAAAGACACCGGGCGGCATCATCTGGTACGGACATTATATCAGCAGCTAAGTCCCACTATATTTCATTGCCTGACTGAGCTTGCCCATTCGCTCGGTTGCCTCATGGAAACCACCCCCAGCGGGCAAAAGCCGTGCAGGATGGCTTCTCGTTGGTTCACGTGGATGTGTGAAAACGGGGTGGGGCAGATGCGGCCCCAAGGACTCCTGTTCGTCATTCCCGCGAAGGCGGGAGTCCAGTGTTTAAGCATGTGCAATTACAACATATTTTCGATTTGAATTTGTAAATTATGCAGTGCTGATGTTATTTTGAAAGATTAGCTGTAGATAATAGGTTAGTTTGGATTCCGTTCGGATTAAACAATTCTCTTGAGAATTGCGGGCGAGGTTCCGAAACATACTGATGAAATAGCTCAAGAGGCAGAAAGCACAGGTCGGCGCGCCGCCGCGATGCTTCTCGAACTGGGATTCAGGGGGCTTGTGAACCGGTTGCCTGGAAGGTATTTTATTTCTTGAGCTGTTATAATTGAACAACGAGGTAATATTTGGATGTCAAAATCACTTCTGATCGTTGAATCTCCCACCAAGGCGAAGACCCTTGAACGCTATCTGGGCAAGGACTTCATCGTCAAGGCCAGCGTAGGGCATGTCAAGGATCTTCCCGGCAATCGACTTGGAATCAACATCGAGGATGAATTCAAGCCGGAATACCAGGTTATGCGTGGGAAGAAAAAAATAATGGAAGAACTCAAAAAAGCCGCCTCCAGGGTTGACGCCATCTATCTGGGCCCTGACCCCGACAGGGAAGGAGAGGCAATCGCCTGGCATATAGCCCAGGAGATCGGCGCCACGGAGAAACCGGTTCGAAGAGTACTTTTCTACGAGCTTACACGAAAGGCTATCGCGGAAGCCCTTGCGAAGCCGGACGAACTCAACCCCAGGCTCTATGAAGCGCAGCAGGCAAGGCGAACCCTGGACCGGCTCGTGGGATACATGATCTCGCCTCTTTTGTGGGAGAAAGTGAGGGCAGGCCTGAGTGCGGGCAGGGTGCAGTCGGTGGCCCTCAGGCTGATTTGCGAGCGGGAAGAAGAAATCCACCGTTTCGAAAAGGAGGAATACTGGACAATCAACGCCAGACTCAATCCGCGCGCCGATTCTTCTTCCGGGCCGATACCTTTTTCGGCCCAACTGCTCCGGTTCAAAAAGCGAAAGTGCGTTATCGGTACCCAGGATGAAGCCGACCACCACGTGCAGGCGCTCAAATCCGCCCTCTACCACGTGAGCGAAGTCGAAAAAAAGCAGCGTCAAAAAAGTGCATTCCCTCCTTTTATCACCAGCACGCTCCAGCAGGACGCCGCCCGCAGATTTCACTATTCGGCCAGACAGACGATGAGCATAGCGCAAAGACTCTATGAAGGGATCGAGGTCGGGCAGGAGGGCGCTGTGGGTCTCATCACCTATATGCGTACCGATTCAACCAGGCTTTCCCAGGACGCGGTGCAGGCGGCAAGAGAGTTTATCGGGAAAAGGTGGGGAGACAACTACCTGCCGGCAAAACCTGTCCTCTACAAATCCAGGAAGGACGCCCAGGGTGCTCACGAAGCGATCCGGCCGTCGGATGTCGGCCACACTCCGGAAGCCCTGTCAAAGTACCTGAGCAAAGAGCAGTTGAACCTCTATACCCTCATCTGGAAAAGGTTTGTAGCCTGCCAGATGGCGCCGGCCCTGATAAATCAGACCACGATAGACATTCAGGCGGGCGACTACACCCTGAGAGCGAACGGGTCTGTGATCGTTTTCCCTGGATTTCTGGCCCTCTACGAAGAGGCAAGAGATGAGCCGGAAAAAGGCGACTCCGAAGAGAGACTACCGGACCTCTCCGAAGGCCAGCCCCTCGATCTGCTCGAACTCGATCCGAAGCAGCATTTTACGCAGCCTCCGCCAAGGTTCACGGAAGCCACCCTGATAAAGAC
Source organism: uncultured delta proteobacterium (assembly GCA_963741035.1). Taxonomy (GTDB): domain Bacteria; phylum Desulfobacterota; class Syntrophobacteria; order Syntrophobacterales; family Syntrophobacteraceae; genus SbD1. The sequence goes on along the minus strand of CAVUGX010000045.1, from coordinate 54,291 downwards.
CCTGGAGGAGCTTGGAATCGGAAGGCCCAGCACTTACGCCACGATCATATCCACCGTTGTGGACAGGGAATATGTTTTACGCCAGAAACAACGGCTGTTTCCGACTGAACTAGGAATGATTATCAACCGGCTTGTTTCGACGAGTTTTCCGAACATAGTAGACGTGAAGTTTACAGCCGGTATGGAAAAGGACCTCGACGAAATTGAACAGGGAGGACGCCGGTATCAGAATCTTCTGAGCGATTTCTACGGCCCTTTTTCAAAGACTCTGGACTCCGCCCGCAAGGAGATGACAAACCTCAAGAGTTCCGGGCTGCCCACGGAACTGACGTGTCCGCGCTGCGCCCTGCCCCTTCTCATCCGCTTGAGCCGCAACGGTCCTTTTCTTGCCTGCAGCGGATACCCGAAGTGTTCGTTCACCTCGGATTATGAAAGGGATGAAAAAGGGCACATTCATTCCGTCGAGCACCAACAGCCGGCCCTTACCGGCGAGATCTGCGAAAAGTGCGGCAAACCCATGGCGCTCAAGCGTGGCCGCTACGGCGCTTTTCTCGCCTGCACGGGGTATCCGGGGTGCCGGAACACACGTCCTGTTTCCACGGGCATCGCCTGTCCGCGCGAAGGATGCGGCGGGAAACTGGTGGAACGGATGAGCCGGCGAGGGCGCTTTTACGGGTGCGATAAATATCCGGATTGCAAAATGATCTTTCAGGGCGAGCCGGTTCAGGAAGGCTGCCCGTTGTGCAATGCTCCTGTTCTTTTTCGCAGGCAGGGGAAGACCGGGACAGGGACTGTTTTTTGCATAAATCCCTCCTGCAAGTTCAAGAAGAAACAAGAACCCGAACAGGAAGCAAAGACAGTGAGCAGTGAGCAGTGAATAGAAAAACCAAAAGAAAATAATTCCTTTTGGTTCTATCGCCACGCGAGGAGCAGCGATGGCCCTGGTTGAAGCAGTCCCGATAATCGGCCCCCAGGTTGTAGCCTTCATGCTGGGTTGCATACTGGGCAGCTTTTACAATGTTGTCATTTACCGGTTACCGGCAGGTCAGTCGATCGTGCAGCCGGGTTCGAGATGTCCCTCCTGCGGAAACGCAATTGCGGCCTACGATAACATCCCAATGATGAGCTATCTTTTATTGGGCGGGAGGTGCCGCCGCTGCAAGGCCTCCATTTCCGTTAGATACCCTCTTGTGGAATGTGTAAGCGGTCTTTTGGCTCTGTTGCTGTTCCGCCGCTATGGGCTTCACCCTCAACTGGGAATCGAGTTCATCTTCTGCTCACTTCTGCTGATAATTGCCATGATCGACCTCGACACCTTCCTCATTCCCGATATTCTGTCACTGTCAGGGATCGTGCTGGGCCTGGCGTTTTCCTTTTTCACGCCACGGCTGTCCTGGTCGGATTCGCTTCTCGGGATAATCCTGGGTGGAGGGATTCTATACCTGATCGCGACAGGATATGCGCTTTTGAGGCGCAAGGAGGGAATGGGCGGAGGCGATATAAAGCTGCTCGGGATGATAGGGGCCTTCGTCGGGTGGCAGGGGGTCGTATTTACCATCCTCGTATCTTCGGTTTCAGGCATGCTTATTGCTCTGCCTTTGATGTGGCGATCAGGAAAAGGCCTTGGCTCGGCTATACCGTACGGACCCTTTCTGGCTTTTGGCGCGGTTGTATACATCTTTTGGGGCCAACTTTTTTTCCACTGGTACTTTTCCTGTCTGCTCGGGATGTAGGAAAAATGACGCGCAGATGCTTTTTGTTGCCCGCAGGCGCGCCGGACAGTACAATTTTCGATCTCCCGGCGCACCTTTCGCGACAGTTGGAGAGCGTTTTGCGGGCACGAGTGGGAGAGTCCATTGAATTGCTTGACGGGCAGGGGTCTGTCTGGGAATGCCGGATCACTGAAATTCGCAGGGGAACTGTCAGCGTTCGTTTGATCGGGAAGCTGGACCACTCGGGATGCGAATCACCGCTGGGGATTACACTCGGCCTCGCAATGGCCCGCTCGGATACGATGGACCTGCTCGTAAGGCAGGCAACCGAACTGGGCGTTATTCGCCTGGCTGTTTTCCGGGCGATGAGGAGCCAGTATGCTCTCTCAGGGGAACAGGCCGAAAAGAAAAAGCAGCGCTGGTCCAGGATAGCGGGTGAGGCGATTTGCCTGAGCAGGCGGGCAAGATCTCCCGAAATTGATATTTTCGAAGACCTAGACAGTTTTATCGCCTCATTTGAGGTTGAAGATTGGGCCGCGCAGGACAGTCTGAAATTATTTGCGCTGGAGCGCAAGGCCCGCAATGGGATCGGGGATTTGAGACAACGCTCGGGGTCGGATGTTCGCCGGATTTTGGCAGTTCTTGGCCCCGAAGGCGGGTGGGACAGCGTGGAAACTGCAGCGCTGATTGGGACCGGGTTCAGGCCGGTAAGCCTTGGGCCAAGGACATTGCGCCTGGAGACCGCTGCTGTGGCTCTTGTTTGCTCTATCCAGCTCTTGTGGGGCGATATGGGGGCAGATGCACGGCAGGACGCGATGGCTGCAGAATGGGATTTGGACTGAATAAGGCAAGGGAGTAACTACGATGAGGTGTTCTAAGTGCGGCTATGTCAGTTTCGATTATCTCTCCGAATGCAAGAAATGCCGGACCAACCTGACGGGCACGCGAGACGGTCTCGGATTTTTTGCTGCTAAGCCGGCGGTCCCGTCCCTGCTGGGATCTCTTCTCAGCGACTATGAACATCCCGTAAAGCAGGACAGCGCCCCGGTGGAGAACGAAATATCCACCGCTTTCGCCATCGGAGACGGGTTCGGCGGCGGATTCTGGCAGGCAAACCAGGAAAGCACCGCGGCGCCGGCGGCTGCGGCCGCGGCCGTTGCAGACCCCGACGGGTCGGAGGAGGATTTCAGTCTGCTCGACCTCTCCGACCAGGAACTCGAACTGTTAATCGATAATGGTCCCTCTGCGAGCCCACAGCAGGAGATCGCGCCGGAAAGCGGTTCCCACGATGCCGGCGTGAGCGTTTCGGAATTTTTTTCAGCGGCCGAACAGGAGCCCCTGACACTCGAAACAGGGCCGGTAGAAACACCTTTAGCGGCAGGAACCGCGCACGGGATCGACGATTATTTGACTCCACCTGATAATGAAGCGCAAAGCGCCTCAACCGGGGAGTTGATTCCGAAATTCATAGGCGACCTTCCGGATCTGAAGCGGGAACTGCCCAAAATCGACCGCGCGCAGTTCGAGGCTTCGCCCGAACAGGCCGAGCCGAAGCCGGACGGATCAACAGACGATTTTGTAATCGAGCTTTCGGAAAACGACCTCGAGTCCCTGCTGCAGGAACTGAACAGCACCACTAAGGGCGAAGCCGAGCAAAATTAGCGCTCATGTGCGAACTAATTACCAGGATACTCAAAACTAAAAACTGAAAACTCTTCCCGAGGTTTTGAGTTGGGGAGAGGCGCGCAGGGCTGGGACATTCCCGGCCGAAGCCAAAACTAAAAACTAAATGTTCGTTTAAATGCGTGGCTCTTTAATCCACCCTCCCCTGCTCCTCTATTTGGCTCCCCGCGTGTCCATTCACCTAAAAATCATTGACACCCTTCGCCAATTCCGCTAGCATTCACAGGATTGTGGCGAGGTAGCTCAGTCGGTAGAGCAGTGGACTGAAAATCCTCGTGTCCTCAGTTCGATTCTGAGCCTCGCCATCAATAATATCAGGCACTTAGCGAGAAATCGCTGAGTGCCTTTTTCGTTTGCTCCAGGGATTTTCTAGGAAAACTAGAGAGTCCAGTTTAGTATGGTGTCGTTGCACTGCTTTTTACAGTGCATTGACTCTCACGATATCTCAGAGCTGTTCAAGAACACATTTCTAGTGAAGGAATGGGGCATTGCCGGAGATTAGCCGATTCTATGGGATCATTATATCAATGTTCTATGGGGATCATCCCCCACCGCACTTCCGCGCACGCTACGGGAAAAACAAAGTTGCAATTCGCATCGAAGACTTTAGAATTCTAGAAGGAGGGCTGCCTCCGAGAGCCTTGGGTTTGGTCGTCGAATGGGCCGCCTTGCATCGCCAGGAACTCATAAGAAACTGGGAATTGGCTCAAGGGAATCAGCCTCCGCAAAGAATAGAGCCACTTGCGTAAAGGAGGGACCGATGTACATCGACATCATTTCAGCCAAATACAAAGGTGGATACAAAATTGAGCTGACTTTCGAGAATGGCAGGTCAGGGGTTGTGGATTTCACGAAGTATATCGAAAAGGGGGGAGTGTTCAGTCAGCTCTCCGACATTGGGTACTTCAAACAATTCCAAGTGAATAAGGAATTGGGGGTGCTCACGTGGGACGATAAAATAGACGTCGCCCCCGAGGTCCTCTACAGCGAATCCACAGGAGAGGCCCTGCCTGAGTGGATGCAGGAAGAAAGTGCGATGGAAGAGACAGCTTGACCCACTATCACTTTTTAAGACGCCAAACTCAAGAATTTCATTCCAGAATCGAGCAAAGCCAAAAATGGGCTGGAATTTCACCACTGAATACAAAGTGTCACGGTTCCTTGTTTGTGCCTCCTCGGTCGGTTCACGACTGAAAACCCTCACCTCCTTAGTTCGATTCTGCGCCTCGCCATCAATAAGATTTGGCACCTAGCGAGAAATCGCCGAGAACTTTTTTTGTGTTGCGGGTAATAATATTTGATTCCAGACCGGCCAAAATTAAAGGCCGAAGACCATCTCCCGATGCGACAAAGCCATAGGGCAATGCTTGTCACAATTGTTACAGTTTTGTAACCGCCAACCTCAAAACTCGCTCGGAAACATACTGAAAACCGATGTGCAAATCGGTTGAGGGAAACCTGAAACCCTTTCACTGAGCAGATCTGTCAATAGGCAACGTCCACGAGGCCTGGATCTTGGTTCCTTCTCCAATCTTAGATTCAATTTCGAAGATTCCGCCTGAAAGTTCCGTCCGCTCTCTCATGCTCATAAGACCAAACCCTTTTTCAGACGTTCTATTTGCATAGATCGACCTTAAGTCGAACCCTATCCCCTGGTCCTCTATACTCAATTGTATCGTGTTTTGTAATTTAGTGATCGATACATCCACCCACTCCGCCCCGCTATATTTAGCAATGTTGTGGAAAGCTTCCTGAACGATTCTAAAAATTATTATGCCGAGCGTTTCCGGTATTTCATCCCCGTTGATTTCAATTTGTATTTCGACATGGATATTTGAGTGAATAGTCTGGAATTGCTCGCAAAACCATTTAAGAGTGGCGATGATTCCCATGTCGTCCAAAATGGATGGGCGAAGATCCATGACTATTCTTCTCACGTCATCGACAGCCAGCTTTATTACCCGAATGGAATAATCTATCGGTTCAAGCTTGACCGATCCCGTTTGAATCTGAACGATGACATTTTCCATGCTGAATTTCGCGGCGCTCAGCGATGCGCCTATGCTGTCGTGGAGTTCTCTGGCTATCCTTTTCCTGTCTTCCTCCTGAGTTGACAAGAGTCGCGAAGCCAAGAGCCTGAGACGTTCTTCAGAATCGCGCAGTGAATCTTCCATTCGCCGGCGCTCGGATATTTCTTCCTGCAGCCGTGCGTTAGAGGCTGTCCGCTCATCCGCCATTCGAGAAAAATGTTCTTTAAGTTCGACCAAACTCCTGTTTGTGATATTGATCCGCCTTGCTATGATTAATGTCATGCCTATGTAAAGGAGCGTCAGGGCGCTCATCGCATTGTAGACGGCCCCGCCAATGGTGAGAAAACGGATGAATAAGGGAACCAATGCCGGTAGCGAAAATGCTGTAAAGGCCGGCAGAACGGGAGAAAACGTTTCCGCCGCACCGGCCACCATCCCGCACAGGACAAAGACAATCAGGATTTGATGTGTCGGTGAATCTACGGGAAAAAGAAAAATCGCAACGAAGCCCCAGACTATTCCTGATAAACCGAGACCGGCCACAAATCTTTTGGCCACCTGCGCAGCTTGATGGGGCAGGAGCGAAGCTCCTCGATACTTGTACAGAAAATAGCAGCGCTGAACCGCAAGACAAAAAGTAATTGAAAACCAGATGATTAAAGAAGTGTGCGAAATGGATTGCCATAGGACAAGGACAAGAATGAATGCGTTCAGAAGAGTTGCAAGAACAGCAATAGGCGCCAACTTCAGGGCCTGCCTGACCAACTCCACCCGAATCCGTTCTTGTCGCTTGGTACCTTCCATCTTCCCCGTCCGTATACGGACAATCTCATCCCGTGATACGTTCCATAAATTGCCCGGTACTTAGCCGGCCGCGTTCCTGATATGCATGTATGATGCCCGTTGGCACAGCAGGAGTAATTCCTAGATGGTATGGCGTGGAGTTTACCGGCATATCCTCATCACGCGCCGGCCTTCACGACAATTACACGATTTTAGGCGAGTCATTCACATTTGGCAATCACGCTATTTTTTCTCAAAGGAATAAAGAACCGGAAGCGGCTGCGCCCCACCGTTTCGAAAGGTTTGCCCCTCAGAAGGGTCCTGTAATCCCGGTCGCCCTTCAGATCATTCTTCTTACTATAGATTCGCCAACGAAACCATAGTCACTTTTTAACGCGATAACAGAAAACAGGGTAAATGGCCTGCCAACGCAAACTTTGCCGATGCAACAGCGAGAAGGGCTCTCCCCGGATTTTACCGCCCTGCACTACGAGAAAACGATCTTGCGCTGTTAGTCTTTTGATGATTGAATACCCTTATTTCCTCAGTTCGATTCTGATCTCTCGACCTAAATAAGATCAGGGGGTTGGGATATCCGTCGTAACCCTTTGTTCTTATGGTTCAGAATGCACTGTCGGCAATAAATGTGAAATCACAAGGATGGGTTGCAATGCACTTGAGGGCCGGGAAAGTGGTTTTGAAGGTGTTCCTTTTCACCGCATGTGTACTTATGTTTGCCGGGTGCTCGATGCAACTGCCGCACACCCCCGAATTCGGCTTTAATTGGGAATCCAGGGAAGGCAAGTCCCAGGAACAACTCTACGAAGACAAGACCGCGTGCATGCGAGAGCTAAGGCTCCTTCAATCTCCGGATGTCAGGGGTCCGGAAGGCGGCAGTTGGGGCATGAGCGATATGCGGGCATTCGATGATTGCATGCGCTCCAAGGGATGGATAAAAAAATGAGCGCAGTACTCAGCGCGCGGCCTAACACGTTCAAATAGAGCGGAATCCGATAACTGCGGCATAAGTGTTTTTCAGGTTATATTATAGCTTGACATGCAATATCGATTCTGTAAGGTGACTCGACTTCACATGTCCAGGATTCAAGGGAAAAGCTCTGTCCGGGGCAGTGCGCGCCGAATCGAAGGACCCGAAAGAATTTAAGGCGATCGAAACGTAAAAATACCGGTCGCTTGTAAACTAATTTGGGGCCTCGCCCGTTAACTCAGGTAATTGCGGAATTAATGCAGATTTGGCTTGGCTGAGAAAGCAGGATTCGCACAACTTACATTCATTTGGAGGGAGATTATGAAGAGAAATTTGTTTTTAACCCGCGCTCTTATCGGGCTCCTCGTTGTGATGCTGGTCCCCTTCGGAGCCTTCGGACAGGATGCCGGCGCGCCCGCGACATTCGGCCCGCAGGAGCTGGACCAGATGCTTGCCCCGATCGCGCTGTATCCCGATTCTCTGCTCGCACAGGTCCTCATAGCGGCAACGTATCCGGATCAGGTTACGGAAGCGGACCGATGGATGAAGGCAAACCCGAACCTTAGCGGAGACATGCTCAATGACGCTCTGGACAAGATGACCTGGGACCTGAGCGTGAAGGCGCTGGCGCCCTTTCCACAGGTTCTGGACATGATGGCCAAGGAGACAGCCTGGACACAAAGGTTGGGTGAAGCTTTCCTGGCCCAGCAGGCCGATGTCATGGATGCCGTTCAGAAACTGCGGCAGAAGGCCGAGGCCGCCGGCAATCTCAAGACGACCGAGCAGCAGAAGGTGGTTGTCCAAGGAGAGGCCATAGAGATCCAGCCGGCAAATCCGGAAGTCGTTTATGTGCCGCGATATGACCCGGTAGTTGTATATGGACCGTGGTGGTATCCTGCGTATCCCCCTTTGGTTTATTCACCCTGCTGCTGGCCCGGAGTTGCTGTTGGAGTCGGTGTGTTCGGGTTCTGGGGGGCTGTAGCCGTAGGACCGGTCTGGGGTTGGGGCTGGGGCTCCTGGGGTTGGGGCGGCCACAATGTGAATATAAATGTCAATCGTAATATCAATATCAACCGGAACGTTAATATCAACAGGAGCGCCATGCGAACGACCAGCCTGCATCAGGCAGCGGCAGCAGGCCGGATAGGTTCGGGCCGGGCCGCGGCTGCAGCACGGGCAGGCGGGGCTGCCGGAGCCAGGGCCGGCGCGGCTGCAGGAGCCAGGGCAGGCGCGGCTGCAGGAGCCAGGGCAGGCGCGGGAGGAGCCCGTGCAGGTGCTGGAGGCAGACCCTCCGCAACCTCGGTCCAGCAGGGACTTAAGAGAGGCGGAGCAGGCGGCGCGGCAGGTGGGGCAGCAGCACGCAGCGGCGGCGCAGGTGCGGGTCGTACCGGTGGCGCAGCAGCGCGTAGCGCCGGTGGATCGCGTGCAGGCGGAGCCGGTGGCGCAGCAGGTGGCGCAGCAGGTGGCGCAGCAGCGCGTAGCGCCGGTGGATCGCGTGCCGGTGGCGCCGCCGGTGGTGCAGCAGCTCGCAGCGGCGGCGCGGGTGCGGGTCGTGCCGGTGGCGCGGCGGCGCGTAGCGGCGGAGCTCGCGCAGGCGGTGGCGCTCGCGCAGGCGGCGGCGCCCCTCGTGGCGGCGGCGGCGGTAAAGGCGGCGGCAGCAAGAAAAAATAATGTTGTCTCAGAAATAGTGCCGATCAGATTTTTACTGACATAGTGGTTCGTGAACTTAGAGGGGCGTGTAAGAAAATCCTCGCGCCCCGGGTTTCACTCTGAACACAGCCATAAGAGAATCGAAGGGGTTACGGTCTCGGACCGTAACCCCTTTTTTTTATTTCAGGCTTGGTCAACTATTCCACCCGATCTAAAAATCGGTCGCATACCTTCTTTCCAATTATGCGCAGCAGCACAGTGGCCGTTCTGCTCTGATAAAATTCCAAAAGTTACGGCCAGTCCGCAGCTTCTTTGTTTGCGAAATACCCTCCCGCGAGTCCCAACACCCTTTAGAAAAGGGAAAGCACTGACTCCGGCAACCTGGTATTACTCTTTGCGCTCCCCGCGATCGTCGGTGGAGGATAAACATAATTTTAATTGTAACCAATCTGTAACCCCTACCATCTTAGTATTTCATACATAACTTGTTCGAACGGAGATGCCCCGAATGGCGAACAGGAATCGGGACACTGAAGATATGAAACCGGATTCATTTTGGATGGAAAAAACGGCAGGGATTAACCTTATGTACTCATGCCGTGCGAATATCGACACCGCATCGCTCTTGCAGAAGGTTCAAAAGTCGAACACGAACTATTTTTTCTTGACATGGAAAATCTATCAACTATGTTTTTGAGACTTCATATATCTACAGTCCATAAAAATACATCCAAGGGCGCAACCTGCCGTCTGCGTGAGGCGCTTCACGCAGACGGCGGATTTGATTTTTTCCACTTATTCCACCTACTTTGCCGGATGGCCGGCTCGACCCGGCGCCAGGGGCTTTGTACAACTGGATTTCGCATAGAACCGGCAACTCGTTTAGTAGGCTCAATTCGCTCAACGCCCTCCCGCCACCGGGGCTTTGGGGAGGTCAAACGTACGCTGGGTTACCTTCAACCCGGGGAAGCACGCGAAAGATAAAAGTATATTTTTCTTCCGTTTGTCCCGGAACATTCCAGTCAACTCTAAATACCGGACTAATGGGAGTTGACCAAATAACCGAAATGTATCAGGAGAATCAATTTTAGCTTAATCTTCGACTCGTACAGGTGAAAGGAGAGAGATCATGAAAAAGAACGGGCTTTTTAAGCGCGCGCTGGTAGGGTTCATCATTGTGATGATGGTCCCGTTCGGAGCGCTTTCACAGGAAACTAACTCCGGCAAGACATTCGGCGATCCCGAGCTTGACCAGATGCTTGCGCCGATTGCGCTCTATCCTGATTCGCTGCTCGCACAAATCCTCATAGCCGCGACGTATCCGGATCAGGTTATGGAAGCGGACCGCTGGTTGAAGGCCAACCCTGACCTCAAGGGAAACGCACTCAACGACGGCCTGGACAAAATGGACTGGGACCTGAGCGTGAAGGCGCTGGCGCCCTTTCCGCAGGTCCTCGACATGATGGCTAAGGAGACAGCCTGGACACAAAGGTTGGGTGAAGCTTTCCTGGCTCAGCAGGCCGGCGTCATGGACGCCGTTCAGAGACTGCGGCAGAAGGCCCAGGCTGCCGGCAATCTCCAGACGACCGAACAGCAGAAGGTGGTTGTCAAAGGCGAGGCGATCGAAATTGAGCCGGTTAATCCCCAAGTTGTTTATGTGCCGCGCTACGACCCGGTAGTTGTCTATGGACCGTGGTGGTATCCTGCATATCCTCCTTTGGTTTACACTCCCTGCTGTTGGCCTGATGTAGCCGTTGGAATCGGAGTCATCGGGTTTTGGGGGGCAGTAGCAGTAGGACCGGTCTGGGGCTGGGGTTGGGGCTCGTGGGGCTGGGGCGGTTGGGGCTGGGGCCATGGTAGTGTCAATGTCAACGTTAATCGGAATGTCAACATCAATCGCAGCAATATTGGAGCCGTGCATACCTCGAACCTCAGTTCCGCCCGGGCGGGCGCTGCCGGTCGCGCTGGCGCTGCCGGTCGCGCTGGCGCAGGCAGTCGTGCGGGTGCAGGCAGTCGTGCAGGTGCAGGCCGCGCAGGCGCAGGAGGAAGACCGTCAGCAGCCTCCGTCCAGCGGGGACTCAGCGGTGGTGGGGCTAGAGGTGGCGCAGCAGCGCGCGGCGGCGCAGGCGGATCGCGTGCCGGCAGCTCAGCGCGTAGCGGTGGATCGCGTTCCGGGAGTTCGGCTCGCAGTGGCGGATCACGCTCAGGAAGCTCGGCTCGAAGCGGCGGCGGTTCGCGCGCCGGTGGATCGCGTGGCGGCAGCTCGGCTCGCGCAGGCGGTGGATCGCGTGGCGGCAGCTCGGCTCGCGCAGGCGGCAGCTCGGCTCGCGCAGGCGGCGGATCGCGTGGCGGCAGCTCGGCTCGCGCAGGCGGCGGTTCTCGAGCCGGTGGATCACGCGGAGGCAGCTCAGCACGTAGCGGTGGCGGCGCACGCGGTGGTGGTGCACGTGCCGGTGGTGGCTCTCGTGGTGGTGGCGGCGCACGCGGCGGTGGCGGCGGCGGTCGTCGTGGTGGCGGTGGCGGCGGCGGCGGGCGCAGGAGGTAAATCTGCACTCACACGAAATATTGACGTTCAGGTTCTCTAAGGGATGAAATAATTCCGACCGTCAACAGGAAAGACGCATAAACCGAGGGCGCAATACCGTTCATGGTATTGCGCCCTTTCTCACTGCGACGACGATCCACGCTTCTCGCTTCCTGCTCCCCGCTTCCTCCGGAATTACATCGCCGTGTAACCAATCTGTAACCTCCCCTGTTTATCTTCGACACTATAAATAGTTGCGCAAACGCTCACTGCCCGTCACCCCGGATAAGCGTTTGGGGCGGTCCCGCCACACAAACCGGTGAAAATTATGCGCAAAAGTGCGGCAAACGGCATAAAGGAGGACGCCAATGGCAAGCAAAAACAGTGGAGTATGGGAGGAAAGGCAGACCAGGGATTGGTTTTGGATAGAAAAAAAACCGACAGGATATTTTTCTTCAGACTGGATCACATGCGCGGATGCGGTGGGGATAATTCGGGGTCAAAAGCCCAAACCGCAAACCTGCCATGAGGTGCATGACATTGCCGGTTTTGAGCTTGTGCCGGACAGAGTCATCAAGCTGCTGACAGAGGCCATGGATAAATTGAACGAAGACCGGATTTAGGGATCGAGGGTTGACTCCTTAAATCGTTCAATCCTCAATTCTTCAGTTCGTCTATTCCCTGGTCCGTCTTTAAAATAAACATTATGAACAATCGAAGGCGCCGCTTCGCTGTTTACTTTATCGCAGCCGCAGCATCTGAAGTGCTGGAGATCGCCGTCCGCCCGTCGGCAGGGCAGGTTTCCCAGCCCCCTCCCAGAGCTTTGTAGAGGGCGATCAGATCGGTGGTGATGTTAGAGTTGCTCTGCACGAGGGCGTTTTCTGCGACGAAGAGAGAGCGCTGGGCGACCAGCACGTTGAGGAATTCGAGCAGCCCTTCCTGGTAGAGTTTCAACGACAGGTCGGCGGCAATAGTGTTAGCGGCAACGGAGTCTTTGAGAGACTTGTAGTGCTCCTGTTCCTTGGTAAACGCAATCAGCGCATTTTCCACGTCCTGGAATGCGCCCAACACGGTTTTGCGATAAGTGATCAAGGCTTGATCGGTCAACGCCTCCTGCACTCGGATATTGGATACGATCGCGCCGCCCTGGAAAATCGCCCAGGTGACCGACGGGCCGGCGGAATAGGCTCGAGTTGCATTGGCCCAAACGTTATTCAACAGGTCGGTCTGCCAGCTCATCGTACCGGTCAGCGAAAACTTGGGGAAAAGGTCCGCAGTGGCGACCCCGATCTGCGCCGTGGCGGAGTGCAGTTGCGCCTCGGCCTGGCGAACGTCGGGACGGCGTCGCAACAGGTCGGAGGGCAGTCCGGCGGGAATCCGAGGCGGCACGCCGGGGATGTTGTCCGTCGGGGTCAACTGATCGAGCAGGTAGGCCGGAGGCTTGGCCAGCAGCACGCTCAACGAGTAGATCGACTGCTTCGCGGAGGTCTCGAGCACGGGAATCGTCGCTTCGGTCGTTGCGACATTTACATCGGCGTTGGCGATATCCAGGTCGCAGTTGAACCCTGCTTTGGCTTTCTGGCGTGTGACTAGCGCCGTATCCTGCATGGATTTCAGATTTTTTTGCGCAACTGCTATTTGCTGTTGATAACCGCGGAGTTGAACATAGTTGAGCGCAACTTCGGCGGCGAGGGTGACCTGCGCGAGGCTGACCCCTTCGGTCGAAGCCCGGATATTGGCGTCGGCCGATTCCACATTACGGCGCTGCCCGCCGAACACATCGAGTTCCCATACTGCATCGAAGCCGGCCTGATAGAGATTTTGGGGCGGGTTCGCCGCACCCTGTGAGATTGAGGAGACAGTTTCCCGCTGATATTGGGCGGAACCGGTGAGCGCCGGCCACAAAGCGGCAACAGCGATGCCGCGCGTGGCGCGCGCCTGTCGCAGGATAGCCACGGCAAGCTGCAGGTCGAGGTTCGTTTTCAGGGCATCTTCGACCAGTTGAGTCAACACAGGGTCATCGAACCGTTTCCACCATTGTGTCAGTTCGGCAGGCTGCGCCGTCGTCACTGAAGGCTGCCCCGCGAGCGCCCGGGCAACTCCGGTCCAACCGGAAGGCGCATCGGGACGCGGCGCATGATAATCGGGTCCGACCATACAGCCGCTTATCGGCAACACGATCAAACCGAATGCCACAAACAAGATCGGCACGCAAAGCAGTTGCCGGTAAGTTTTCATGAGTGCCGCCTTATTCATAGCGAAGGGCCTCGATGGGATCGAGTTTCGAGGCTTTATACGCGGGGTAAAAGCCAAAGGCGATGCCGACAGTGGCCGAAACCACTACGGCGGCTATTATCGCTTCAAAGGAAATCGCCGTCGGCCAGCGCAACACCAAAGATATAAGATATGAACTACCGCGCCCCAAAAGGATGCCTATCGTCCCGCCAAGCAGGCACAGAACCACTGCTTCAGTCAGAAATTGCCGCAGAATGTCGTTAGGCTCTGCGCCGACCGCCATCCTCAGTCCGATCTCGCGCGTTCGCTCGGTGACTGAGACGAGCATGATGTTCATGATGCCGATACCGCCCACCACGAGCGAGATCATAGCCACGGACAGGAGCAATTTGGTCATCAGTTCCGAGGTCGAGGCCATCGTCTTGGTAAGCTCGGTCATGTCCCGAACGAAGAAATCGTCCGGGTCGGATTCGCTGAGCCGATGCCGCTGCCTGAGCAAGGCGCCGACATCCTGGATTGTTGAAGAGATCGTGTCGCCGGAGTGCGCTGCGGTCAGGATCTGGTCGACATTCGGGAATCGAATAGGCGGCGACGCGTCTAACTGTTCCGTAGGCGTCTGCGTATAATAGAGGTTTTGCTGGAGGTACGGATAGATCATGTTGAGTTGATTGGTTTCGGCTGTGTTTGCGGCGTTCGCGCTGCTCTGGTTGCCGCCGGAAAGGGTGGAAGCGACCACGCGGTATTTGAGCGTAGTCCATGGCGCAAGAAGAATATCGTCCTGGTCCAGCCCCATCAGGTTCGCGCCTTTCCTCTTCAACACGCCGACGACCTTGAAGTCGACATTTCTGATGCGCACGTGCTTGCCGACTGGCGACTCACCGGCAAACAGCTCTTTTACTACTGTCTGGCCGATAATGCACACTTTGCTGGAGTTAAGAACGTCGTGCTCGGTGAACGATTCGCCTTCATCCATCTCGGCCCAGTCACGTATGTCGAGAAACGTGGGGGTAGTTCCGTAGACATAGGTCGGCACCCAGTTTTGATTGTTGTACACTACCTGGACGCGGGCGCGAACGACAGGCGCCACCCAATCGACTGAGGGACATTCTTTCATGATCGCGTCCGCATCCTGTGGAGTCAATGTCACCTTCGACCCGGAACCGGTGGCTACGCCGGCAATGTTGATGGACCCCGGCAGGACAACAACCGTGTTGGCGCCTATGCTTGCCATTGCGCGCTGTATGGCTAAAGAGGCGCCTTTTCCTATCTCCATCATCGTGATCACCGCCGCGACGCCTATAATTATGCCCAACGTCGTAAGCGCAGCGCGCATGACATTGTGGCGCAACGCGTTAAGGGCCATTTTCAACGTGAAGTAAAATCTCATCGCGCGCCTCCGGCCCTCAATGAGGAAGCATCGCTCTCGATCAGGCCGTCCCTGATCCGGATGGTGCGCTGCGCGTATTCGGCAACGCCGGGATCATGAGTCACCATGATGAGCGTAATGCCGTCCGTCTGGTTGAGCTGCTGAAACAATGCGAGGATCTCCTCACTGGTGCGCGAATCGAGATTGCCGGTCGGCTCATCGGCGAAGAGCACCTGCGGACTGTTGACAAGCGAGCGGGCAATGGCAACACGCTGCTGCTCACCTCCCGAGAGTTGGGAGGGCCTGTGATGGTGGCGGTCTGCCAGGCCCACTTTCTCGAGCAATTCGGCGGTGCGCCGTTCCATTTCACGCTCGCTGAGCCTGTCCCTGCAATACATGAGCGGCATGAGGACGTTTTCAAAAGCGGTCATTCGCGCCAGCAGGTTAAAGCTCTGGAACACAAACCCAATCATGCCGTTGCGCAACCTGGCGCGTTCTTTTGCCGTGTATCCTGCGATTGCCCGCCCATCGAACAGATATTCACCCGAGGTCGGGCGATCGAGGCAGCCGAGAATGTTCATCAGGGTGCTCTTGCCTGAACCGCTGGCCCCCATCAGAGCCAGCAGCTCACCGCGGGCAACCCGCAGGGAAATCCCCTTCAGGACCGGCAGATCGACCTCGCCGAGACGGTATATTTTATTGATGTCGTGAAGTTCGATGAAATCCATATCAGGTGCACTCCCCCTGGCTGTCTCAGTGCGGGCGGTGGAACATATTCCCCTGCGGCATAAAAGGATTCTTGTCTTCACCCTGGGTTTCACTACCAGCGGGTTGCCGTTTGGCTTCGCCGGTGACCACCCGCATACCCTCGGTAATTGCTTTGCCGCTGACTTCCGTAAACATACCGTCGGTCAATCCGACCTGCACATGGACAGGCCTGACGAAGGCGCCTTCAGGCGCCCATACCGTCCCACGTGACTGAGGCGCCCCGCTCTCCGCAACAACTTCATGTTTGCTTGCAGGCGTTTCGGCTGCAGTATGGGAACCATGGACAGATTCGTGAGCTATCTGGGCGGGCCGCGGAGACCAGCGCAAGGCGGCGTTTGGCACGAGCAGCACATTCTGACGGCGGCCGGTTTCGAATTGCAGATTCGTCGTCAAATAGGGCAAAAGTTTGCCATCCGAGTTGTCATGGTTTACCTCGACAGTATAGGTGACGACGTTCTGGGACATGGTAGCGTTGAGCCTGATCTTGTTGACCACGCCCTCAAAACCCTTGTCACCGAAGGCATCGACCGTAAAATTTACTGTCTGGCCTTCATGGATCTTGCCTATATCAGCCTCGTTCACCGATGCCCAGACCTGGATCCGATTGAGGTCCTTGGCGATCAAAAACAGGCTTGAAGCGGCCGTGCTGGAAACTATAGTCTGACCGATGTTGACACGCCGGTCAATGACAACGCCGTCGACCGGAGACTTGACGGTGCAGTATGCGAGGGTTTCCCGGTCCTTTGCCAATGTGCCTTTGGCCTGGGCCACACCGGCTACCGCTATGTCCACTGCGGCTTCGGCAATGGCCAGATTGGACTTTGCAGTCTCGTAAGTGGCTTTGTATTGATCGTAGGTGGTGGCCGCCAGTGCCTGGGAGGGTCCCACTGTCCGGGCTCGGCGCCAGTCGGCCTCAGCATCCGCCAGCTTGGCTTTCATCTGGGGCACATTGGCTTTGGCATTGACCAGAGTGGCGTTGGCCTGTTGCAACTGCGCTTTGTCGATTTCAACGGCTGCCACATAGAGCGTGTCGTCTATCAGCGCCACCACGCCGCCGGCCTTCACGACCGACCCATAGTCGACGGATTTATTATTTACGTCCCGGCCGAAGGAGGTAATTATTCCGGTAACCTGCGCCCCTACATCGACCACTTGCTCAGGCTCGACGGTCCCGGTTCCGCTGATCGCAGCCGAAAGATCGCCTCGCTTAACCGCCGTCGTGCGGAAAACCATAGCCCCTCCCCGATGGTGTGAAAACCACAAGGCGCCGGCGCCTATCACGGCAAGCCCGGCAACTATAAGCGCCGTTACTGCTAGAATTCGCCGCATAACTCTCCCCATACTTCCATCAAATGTCGATTGCCCCTGAAAATCCCGAAAAAACCAGGGTAAGACGTAGCAAAATCCATGCGGGACCAGCAAAATATCGCCCCGGATGCTGCGAATTGGAAATAAATCCCGGCATTTTTAACAAAATATCCAGACAGGGCCAATTCAGGAAAGCCGGTCACATTAACCGGCTCCAGCGGCAATCTAACCTGAAGCGGCGAACAGATTTTAGTTAAGAATTGTTAAATTCCTCTAATATTTTGTCTCCGATTGCCCTAACAGGCGAAAATCGTCTTAATCGGCCAAGTGTACCGCCACGGAAGACCCTGTGTTAAAAAGAGTAAAGCAGATTGACAACTCTTTACAAAAATTAGTTCGCCAATTGGAGGGGGATTGTTAGAATCCGCACACTGTGCTTGCGTCAAAAGACGTGGAAATGCTAAAAGGCATCACAAAATCGCATCTTCCGACATTTTGTTTGCAGAGCAGATTGGGCGAACGGCGCATGGATTTGGCTGCTTCGGGAGACCGGAATTCGGTGTGTTTCGGCGCACGAAGGAAGGCTAACGCGTATTTACGGAGACATTCCTCAAGAGGGGTAACAATGGCGGTCCCATTGGATACAGAGCGAGAGCAGAAGTCAGGGGTGGAAATAACCCGCGCCGGGGGCAGGAAATGGCGGGTTGGTGCGTTTACCGCGCTTTTGGCGGCGCTTGCAGTCTATGCCGGCTGGATGTTCCTGGGAAAGCACGCTTCGGGGCAAGGTCCCCCTCGGACCTTTGCCGTTCCGGTTGTTACCGCCGCCGCCGCGAAGGGAGACATCAACGTATATATTACAGGGCTTGGGACGGTCACCGCGCTCTATACCGCTACGATACACACCAGGGTTGACGGGCAGGTAATGAAAGTCCCGTTCAAGGAAGGCGACATCGTGAAGAAAGACGCCCTGCTGGTGGAGGTAGACCCGCGGCCGTTCGAAGCGGCGGTGCTCCAGGCAGAGGGGCAATTGGCAAGGGATAAGGCGCTGCTCGCGCAAGCCAAACGCGACTTGCAGCGGTACGACGTTCTTGTCAAGCAGGATTCGATAGCTCAGCAGATAAGAGATGACCAGGAATACCTGGTGCATCAGTATGAGGGGACAGTCAAACTCGATCAGGGAAATCTCGACGCCGCGAAAGTGAATCTCATTTACACTCGTATCACTGCTCCCTTCACCGGGCGAATCGGGTTGCGGCTGGTCGACCCTGGAAATATCATTCAGACAACCGACACCACCGGGGTGGCCGTTATGACCACGGAGCAGCCCATTACAGTCATTTTCCCCATTCCGGAGGACAGCTTGCAGCCCGTTTTGAAAAAGTTCAAGGCCGGAGAAACCCTGCAGGTAGAAGCTTACGATCGCGCGCAAACACATAAAATTGCCACGGGGCATTTGCTGGCGCCCGACAACCAGATCGATACCACCACCGGGACAGACCGGCTCAAAGCCGTGTTCGAAAATAAGGACAATGCTCTTTTTCCCAACCAGTTCGTCAATGCCAGCCTTCTTATGGACACCTTGCGCGGAGTGACTGTAGTACCTTCCGCCACCGTACAGCGCAGCCCCAAGGGGCCTTTCGTCTACCTTGTAAAGGAGGACCAGACCGTAACGGTGCGTTGGGTTAAGCTCGGACCCAGCGAAGGAGACAACGTATCCATTGAAGAGGGAATTACGCCCGGGGACCTCGTTGTGGTGGAGGGCGCCGAAAAGCTGAAGGAAGGAAGCAGGGTAGAAGTGCAAAAGCCGGTCACTAATTCCTCCACGCAAGGATCGAGTGCCTCCCCGCCGGGCTCGAGTTCCCCGGCGCAAGGATCGGGTTCCCCGGCGAAGGGTAATTGATGAATCCTTCAAAAACCTTCATTCTCCGGCCGGTTGCGACCACCCTGCTGATGGCGGCCATTTTTCTTGCAGGCGCCGTGGCATACTATCAACTGCCTGTTTCGGCCCTGCCTCAAGTGGATTATCCCATTATCCAGGTGCTGACGTTTTTCCCCGGCGCCAGCCCTGACGTAATGGCGTCAACGGTTACGGCCCCCCTCGAGCGCCAGTTCGGGCAAATGCCGGGGCTAAATCAGATGACCTCCAACAGCTCCGGCGGCAGTTCCATAATTATACTCCAGTTCAGCCTCGAGCTCAGCCTGGACGTTGCCGAGCAGGAGGTGCAGGCGGCCATTAACGCGGCTTCCAGTTTCCTGCCCGCGAACCTTCCAAACCCCCCGGTCTACAACAAGGTCAATCCGGCCGACGCGCCGATTCTGACGCTGGCGCTGACTTCGGAAACCCTTCCGTTGCCAAAAGTTGAGGACCTGGCCGACACGAGGCTTGCTCAGAAGATCTCTCAATTGCCGGGAGTAGGGCTGGTAAGCATAAGCGGCGGCCAGAGGCCGGCGGTGCGGATTCAGGCCAACCCGACCGCTTTATCCGCTTACGGCCTTGGTCTGGAAGACCTTCGCACGGCTATTGCCGCCGGAAATGTGGATCAGGCCAAAGGGTCTTTCGACGGCCCGAGGCAGGCTTCAATAATAGGGGCAAACGATCAGCTTCTGACCAGCCAGGATTACCGTCCTCTTATCATTGCCTACCGCAACAACGCCCCGGTATTTGTGTCCGACGTCGCCGACGTTATCGATGGCGCCGAGAACGAAAACCTGGCAGCCTGGATGAATGATACGCCCGCAGTGTTACTCAATATACAGAGGCAGCCGGGGGCTAACGTCATCGAAGTGGCCAACAGGGTGAAGAGGCTTCTGCCCCAGTTGCAGAGCACTTTGCCTTCAGCCGTGCACATTCAGATTCTGACCGACCGCACTACCACCATTCGCAGCTCGGTCGAGGACGTTCAGTTCGAGCTGTTGCTGGCCATTGCGCTGGTCGTTATGGTGATATTTGTCTTTTTGCGAAATCTCTCGGCCACGATTATCCCCAGCGTCGCCGTCCCACTGTCCCTGGTGGGCACATTCGGGGTCATGTATTTGCTCGGGTTCAGCCTCAATAACCTTTCTCTGATGGCCCTCACCATCTCTACGGGTTTCGTGGTCGATGACGCCATTGTTATGATCGAAAACGTCTCCCGCTACATCGAAAAGGGGGACTCGCCCCTTCAGGCTGCCTTGAAGGGTTCAGAGCAGATCGCTTTCACGATCATGTCTCTGACTATCTCGCTTATCGCCGTTCTAATTCCCCTGCTTTTCATGGGTGACGTTGTGGGGAAGCTGTTCCGTGAGTTCGCAGTCACCCTTGGCGTTACAATCCTGATCTCGGCGGTTGTTTCTCTGACGCTTACGCCGATGATGTGCGCCCGTCTTTTGCATCACACCCCCGAGGAACAGCAGGGAAGGTTCTACCGCAAATCAGGGAAAGCATTCGACAGCATTATCGCATTCTATGGAAAAACGCTGCGCTGGGTGCTCGGCAGGCAGACGGCTACACTGCTGGTGGCGGTGGGGACCCTGGTTTTCACCATATTCCTGTATATTATTGTGCCCAAAGGCTTCTTCCCGGTCCAGGATACCGGCCTTATTCTGGGCATCTCGGAAGCGCCCCAATCGATCTCTTTTGCAGCTATGGCCCAAAGGCAGCAGGCCCTTGCCAAAATAATCCTTCAGGACCCGGCGGTCGAAAGTTTAAGCACATTCATCGGAATCGACGGGACCAATATCACGCTGAACTCCGGCAGGGTCATGATAAACCTGAAACCGCTTGCGGAACGCCATATTAGCGCGGAACAGGTAATACGCCGCCTCCAGCCGGCAGTGGCAAAACTCAAGGGCATGGAGCTCTTCATGCAGCCGGTACAGGACCTTACGGTGGAAGACCGCGTAAGCCGCACGGAATTTCAGTACAGCCTCGAGGACCCGAATATTACCGAATTGAATACTTGGAGCTCCAAGTTCATCGATGCCCTGAAAGAATCGCCGCAGGTTCGCGACGTGAGCAGCGATCGACAGGACCTGGGGCTGGAAGCGCGGCTGGATATCGACCGAAGCAACGCTTCCCGGTATGGGATCTCCACACAACTTATAGACAATACCCTCTACGATGCTTTCGGCCAGCGGCAGGTATCGACTATTTTCACTCAGTTGAACCAGTACCGGGTCGTACTCGAGGTCAAGCCCGAATTCAAGCAAAGTCCCGACAAACTCAGGGACATTTACATTCCGGTCTCGCCCACGGCCGCCACTGGGACCACTACCGCGGCAGCAACTACCACAGGCACGGTGAGCACGACCGGGAACGGCATTTCAGGCGCCGCTTCAGCTACGGCTACGGCTGCGAATTCAACCAATTCCACCCCGCTGGTGCAGGTCCCCCTGAGTGCCGTTACTACCTTTTCAAAAAAGACCGGCCCCCTCGCCATAAACCACCAGGGGCAGTTTCCGGCCACGACAATTTCATTCAACCTGGCCCCGGGGGCCTCGCTGGGAGAAGCGGTTGACTCCATAGAAGCAACCGCAGCCAAACTGGGTATGCCGGAGAGCATTCAAAGGGCCTTCCAGGGCACTGCCGCGGCTTTCAGGGCCGCACTGGCCAACGAACCTATCCTTATACTGGCGGCACTGGTAACGGTCTACATCGTGCTGGGCGTATTGTACGAGAGCTATATACACGCGATTACAATAATTTCGACACTGCCTTCCGCCGGCGTAGGGGCAATTCTCGCGCTGCTGCTCTTTCGCACCGAGTTCAGTGTTATCGCGCTGATCGGCCTCATCCTTTTGATAGGAATCGTTAAGAAAAACGCCATCATGATGGTCGACTTCGCGCTGGACGCCGAGCGAAGGGAAGGCAAGGAGCCCGTCGAGGCTATTTATCAGGCATGTTTACTCAGGTTCCGGCCGATCATGATGACTACACTGGCAGCCCTGCTGGGGGCGCTTCCCCTGGCCATGGGAACCGGGCTGGGTGCCGAGTTGCGGCGTCCCATGGGTATATCCATAGTTGGCGGCCTCATATTCAGCCAGGTGCTCACTCTTTACACTACACCCGTCGTTTACCTGTGGTTCGACCGCCTGGCCAGGCGCATGGGCAAGGTTCCTTCCAAAGATCCCGATGATGACAACGGGGCTGGGCCAGCATGAACTTCTCCGCGATTTTCATAAGACGCCCTGTCGCCACGACCCTTCTAACTATTGGAATGGCTCTAGCCGGAATCGTCGCGTTTAATGTTTTGCCGGTATCCCCCCTGCCGGAGATCGATTTTCCCACGATCAGCGTATCGGCGAGCCTGCCCGGAGCGGACCCCGAGACCGTGGCGACATCGATAACCGCTCCCCTGGAAAGGCAGTTGGGGCATATTGCCGGGGTTACCGAGTTGACTTCGACCAGTTCACTGAGCACGTCGTCCATCGTCATCCAGTTCGACCTGGACCGCAATATCGATGGCGCCGCGCGGGACGTGCAGGCAGCAATCAACGCAGCGCGAACTTACCTGCCTACCAACCTGCCGAGCAATCCAACTTATCGCAAAGTCAATCCTGCAGATGCGCCGATCCTAGTCCTGGCGCTTACTTCTCACATAGTGAGCAAGGCGAAGATGTACGATGCGGCCTCGACGATACTTTCCCAGAGGCTCTCACAGGTACAGGGGATCGGCCAGGTTTTCGTGGGAGGGGGCTCTCTGCCCTCGGTCCGTATGGAATTGGAGCCCGGACCGATGAACGGTTACGGGATCGGCCTGGGTGAAGTCGCCACCGCGATTCAAACCACCAGCGTAAGCCTGCCAAAGGGACACTTTGCCAATGGGTCCGAAACCCTGGAAATCGAATGCAACGATCAACTGCATACGGCTGAAGAATACCGTCCTGTTATCGTACGATACTCTAATGGAGCGCCCGTCCGCCTGCAGGATCTGGGAACCGTGGTGGATTCCGTTCAAGATTTGCGGGCCGGGGGTTCGGTAAACGGCAAACCGGCGGTAATGCTGGTCGTTTTCCGGTCGCCGGGAGCCAATATCATCGCCACGGTGGACCGGGTCCGCGCAATGATGCCGCAGTTGGCGGCTATGATACCCGCCAGCGTAGATCTGTCAGTCGTTCTTGATCGAAGTCCTCCAATCCGCGGTTCTCTCAAGGATGTCGAGCGTACGCTCATCATCTCGGGCATACTCGTCATTCTCGTCGTGTTCGCCTTCCTGAGAAACCTCCGCGCCACGTTCATTCCGGGCATCGCCGTTCCGGTCTCGCTCATCAGCACCTTCGGGGTCATGTATCTTTGCGGCTACAGCCTCGATAACCTTTCTCTCATGGCCCTTACCGTCGCCACCGGGTTTGTAGTGGACGACGCCATTGTTGTGCTTGAAAATATCACCCGTTACATGGAACAAGGGATGTCTCCCATGCAAGCGGCCCTGCGGGGCGCACGCGAGATTGCCTTCACGGTAGTGTCGATGAGCGTTTCCCTGGTCGCCGTATTCACGCCCATTCTTTTGATGGGGGGAATGGTGGGCCGGCTGTTCCGCGAGTTCGCGGTAACGCTTTCCGCGGCCATCCTGATCTCTCTTGTCGTCTCTCTTACAACGACCCCGATGATGTGCGCAACCATCCTCAGAAAAGAGTCAACACGCGCTCACGGCCGTCTCTACAGGGCTATGGAGTGGATATTCGACCATATGCGCAGCACCTATGACATAGGTCTGCGCTGGGCGCTCCGGCATTCTCTCCTCATGCTTCTCATTACGGTGTTAACGCTTGGGATCAATGTTTTATTGTTCTCGTTCATTCCCAAGGGCTTTTTCCCCGACCAGGACAACGGACGCATAAGCGGCCGAATCCAGGCAGCGCAGGACATCTCTTTTCAGGCCATGAACAAGAAATTGACGGAAGTGGTGGACATCATCAAAACAGATCCCGACGTCGACGACGTGGCCGGCTTTATCGGCGGGGGAGGAGCGGGAGCTTCCGCCACAAATACCGGGCGAATGTTCATCACGCTCAAGCCCTTTGACCAGCGGGATGCAACAATAACGGAGATTATGGCACGGCTGCGCAAAAAGCTCGCCGGGGTGGCGGGCGCCCCCACGTATCTCCAGGCGGTCCAGGATCTGCGGATCGGCGGAATGATCAGCAATGCCGCATATCAGTATACGCTGAGGAGCGATAGCCTGACGGACCTCAATAAATGGGCGCCCCGAGTACTGGCGGAGGTGTTTAAGCTGCCCCAGTTGGTGGATGTCAGCAGCGATCAGCAGAACAAGGGGCAGCAGGCACTGGTGCAGATCGACCGTTCCACCGCGTCGCGTCTTGGCATAACTGCGCAGCTCATCGACAACACTCTCTATAGTGCTTTCGGCCAGAGAGAGGTCGCTATCAACTACACCGAGTTAAACCAGTATTACGTGGTAATGGAGTTTGCTCCGCCCTTCTGGCAGCGGCCTCAAAGCCTGCGCGATGTTTATGTTCAATCCTCCGCGGGGGCCGAAGTGCCGTTGAGCACATTCACGAAATACATACCATCGAATACATCGCTCTCGGTCAACCATGCAGGGCAGTTCCCCGCGGTGACGATCTCGTTTAACCTGCCTGGCGGCGTGGCTCTCGGGGATGCAGTAGAGGCGATCGAAGGGGCAACCGGGAAATTGACGATACCGGAAAGCATTCATGGAACTTTTCTGGGAACGGCCCAGGCATTCCAGGCCTCGCTTGCCAACGAACCCATTCTGATCCTGGCGGCGCTTATTGCAGTCTACATAGTTCTGGGAATGTTGTACGAAAGCTACATCCACCCGATCACCATCCTCTCCACGCTTCCCTCTGCGGGCGTGGGCGCGCTTGTCGCCCTGCTGATCTGCCGAACCGATCTCAGCCTGATTGCAGTAATCGGAATCATCCTTCTGATCGGCCTCGTCAAAAAAAACGGCATTATGATAGTCGATTTCGCCCTGGACGCCGAGCGAAGGGAGGGCAAACCCCCTGCCGAGGCGATTTATCAGGCCTGTTTGCTGAGGTTCCGGCCGATCATGATGACCACGATGGCTGCGCTCCTGGGAGCACTGCCCCTGGCGGTTGGCAGTGGCATCGGGTACGAACTGCGGCGGCCGCTGGGAATATCCATCGTAGGCGGCCTGATTTTCAGCCAGATGTTAACCCTTTTTACTACCCCGGTCATTTATCTTTACATGGACCGCCTGCGGCTCTGGCTCTTGAACAGGCGGGGAAGGTCTTTTCTTGAAACCGAGGGCAAGTAAGCGGACCCTCGGAGGAACTTCGGCAGACACGCGGGGCGCCTCGCGGTGCGTGGAGAAAGTAATGACGCGACTAAGACTCATAGAGCTGGCAACAATTTCCTTGCTGTTTGCGGTCCTTTCTGCGTGTACAGTGGGCCCCGATTATGTAAAGCCCAAGGTCGAGACCCCGCCCGCCTTCAAGGAAGTAGAGGGCTGGAAAAAAGCAGAGCCGAAGGACAATATTCCATGCGGCTGCTGGTGGACGATCTATAACGACCAGCAGTTGAATGGGCTTGAAGCCCAAGTCAATGTCTCGAACCAGAACCTGGCCGCCGCCGAAGCGCAGTACAGGGAGGCGCTCGCCCTCGTACAGGTCGCACGGGCGGCCTATTTTCCCACGGTTACGGGAGGCGGCACTTTCCAACGATCCCGCAATTCCGCCAATCTCCTCCAAAACCAGGGAGTACCTAAAACCGTCTCTGACTTTAACGACTATAACCTTTCAGGCGGCGTGACCTGGCAGCCCGACATCTGGGGCAAGGTTCGCCGGCAGGTCGAGTCAAGCAAGGCCAGCGCCCAGTCCAGTGACGCACTTCTTGAGGGAGTGCGCCTCTCGATGCAGGGCCAGCTTGCCCAGGACTATTTCCAGCTCCGCACCCTGGATTCCCAGAAACAGATACTCACCACAACCGTTGAGAACTACAAAAAATTTCTCGAACTGACAAAAAACAGGTATGCAACCGGCGTGGCGGCGCAGTCCGATGTACTTACGGCGCAAACCCAGCTCGAAACGGCCCAGGCCCAACTGATTGATACGGGCGTCCAGCGGACCCAAATGGAGCACGCAATCGCCGTGCTGATGGGCAAGGCGCCATCGGACCTGACTATCCCACCCACACCGCTCGACTTGACGCCTCCAGCCGTGCCTGCCGGCATTCCCTCGGAACTTCTCGAACGCAGGCCCGATATTGCCTCCGCCGAAAGACAGGCTGCGGCCGCAAATGCCCAGATAGGAGTCGCCGAAGCCGCCTATTATCCAAACGTTACTCTGAGCGCAACGGGCGGGTTCGAGGCATCCACTCTTGCCCAGTGGTTTGCGTGGCCCAGCCGATTCTGGACGCTCGGGCCGGCCTCGATTCAGGAAACCTTGTACGACGGAGGGCTCAGGCGCGCCCAGACCGAAGAGGCGTGCGCCGCCTACGATGCGAGCGTCGCCACTTACCGCCAAACCGTGCTGACGGGATTTCAGCAGGTTGAAGACAACCTGGCCGCACTTCGTATTCTGGAGCAGGAGGCGAAGTCTGCGGATGCGGCGGCCGATTCGGCAAAAAAGAATGTAGTTGTAACGACCAATCAATACAAAGCGGGAACGGCAAGCGCCCTGGATGTCATAGTGGTTCGAGCTATAGCGCTCAATGATGAGTTGACTTCCATTAACGTCCTGGGCCGCCGGTTGAGCGCTAACGTGCTCCTGGTCCAAGCCCTCGGAGGAGGCTGGGCCACGGCTGATTTGGCCTCCGATAAGTTTGTCTGTGAGAAACACTATAAGGGTTTCTGGGAAAGCTTCTGGGAAAAATGATCTGCGCCGGGCGTGCTCACCGAGGCAGGCATTGCAGCAGGGCCTTAATGTTGAACGTCCGATGGCGTTCGATACGACAGGTCAAAACAATCCATTTAACGTATCTTCGCGGCTCCGGCATCAGTGCTTGAATGCCCGGAGACCGGCAATCTTTTAAATAGACCTCACCGCGCGGGGCGCGGAATATTCACCGGTTCACCGTCCTGCCTCAGGCAGCTCACCTTTTACACACTTTGTCGATCTCTCTAATGAACTGCATATAGACAAGTCTTTCCATTTTCGACCAGTGAAGATGGAGGGCCGGGTCGATAAAGCCCTCCTTTATCGCCAGCTCCTGGAGCCTGCTAATCACAAGGTGGCCTTTCACCTGCTGCGGACAAGCCATGGCGCAGCTCTGACACTTTATGCAAAGCCAGATGGAAGGGTTCCTTAGGATTTCTTCAAAAAATCCATAGGCGGCCATGCGGTTAATCCACATCGGGTCGAAAACAACCCTGCCGCACGAAACCGGACAGGCGTTGCTGCATTCGGCGCAGGTGAAGCAGAAATCGACGTTGGTGGGGAACCCCAGGTAATTGCGTGAGGCGCGCCGCGCAGCCCGTGACGAATTCATCCGAATAGGCTGCTGCGTTTTTTCGAACCCGCCGTGAAAAGGCGCTTCGGCAAGCTTGCGCCATTCCGATGCGAGATCGGGAATCGGCTCGCCATTGAAGCAGAGATCAACCACCTGCCGGCGCACCCGATGAAGCTGGCTGTAAACGGACCTGAGCCGCAATTCCCTGTCATGCGGAAGCACGCGGGATGCGTATGCTTCCTGCCGTATCGCGGCGATGAGCCTTGCCGGCCTGACACTCATGGGACATGCCCGTTCGCAGCGCCCACAAGATATGCAGTACCAGATTTCCGGGGAATGGATCACCTCGTCGATAAGGCCAAGGCCGACCATTCTGACTATGGTACGCGGGTGAAGGCTGTCCGTGGCCAGGTTGACAGGGCATTCGGAAAGGCATGATCCGCAGGTATAACAGTTAGATATGCCTGATCTGACCTCTTCTGCGAGCAAGTCCTTGATCGGGTGTTGGAGTTTGATTTCTGTCTGCACGGCCGGAACCCTCTTCTGGTGAAGGAAAGGCTGTAATCTTCACTGTCCTGGATTCAAAGCAGGGTGAAACGCGAGGGAAAAGCCTTCAGCCTCACACAAAATCATCTCCATAAACTTTCCCTGCTGGATACAGCCGTTTTGCTAAAGCATTAATATTACAGAGAGTTAGTGAAGTCAATCACAATCAGTGCAGAGCAATTAAAAAATTCGCGCTTATGTGTCTAGCAGTAGCTGTGGGAAACGACATTGACTTGTCATGAACATGTCACCCGATCGCAAGGACAAAACCAAAGGGCATGAGGTATCAGATCGGTGAAATAACACCGAAGAAAACTTTCGCGGTACTTTGCCGACCTGATGACAGGGACCGAAAAGCCCGGAATTTGAACGGACAAGTGCGTTCATTCCGGGCTTTTTTGTTCGAACGGGCAAGAGTGCAATACGGGCGGTGATCGGTTCCCGGAACTGCCGAATTCTGTGAACGACCTGAAGGGCTTTTTATTTAGAAACCTGAGGATGGGAAAAGTGAAAGACACAATCAAAGGGTTCTTCGTTGGCATCCTTGTGCTTGCCGGATCGGCAATGTTATTGCCTGCCTCGCCTTCCCTGGCTCTCTCGCCCCGTGTGATCGACAATAATGATACTGTCATCCTGCGTGGAAATGTACATCCGCTTGCCCGCCCTAAGTTCGACAGGGGACTGACGGACCCGTCCCTACCGATGGAGAGGATGGTTCTCACCTTGCGTTTGAGTGACGGCAAAAAAGCCGAGCTGGACGGGCTCCTCACCGAACTCCATGATCCCGCTTCCCCCAATTATCACCACTGGCTCACTCCGGAGGAATTCGGCGCGCGGTTTGGACCGTCTTCCGAGGATATCGATGCGATAACCGGTTGGCTTGTTTCCAGCGGCTTCGTTATCGATGAGGTTGCAAAAGGGCGCATGTGGATAAATTTCTCAGGCTCGGTGGCCGCTGTAGAGCCTGCTTTCCACACGCAAATCCACAATTATTATGTTAATGGCAAGCTTCATTATGCAAACGATAGAGACCCTTCCATACCGCAAGGTTTGTCTGACCTGGTGGCGGGCATCGTCTCTCTCCATGACTTCCCGCTCAAGATGATGAATACCGGGGCGCGCCCTGTTCAGCCTGATTATACCAATGGTTCCACAAATTATCTGTCGCCTGGGGACTTTGCGATTATCTACAACGTCAATGCGCTCTACAACGCCGGAACCAACGGCAGCGGCCAAAGCATTGCCATAGTGGGCCGCACCCACCCGTCCACGGCTGGCTCCGACTGGGCGGCTTTCCGCAGTACGATGGGGCTGCCTGCCAATCCTCCCACGATTATAGTGAACGGCCCCGACCCCGGTGATGTAAACAGCGACGAAGACTTTGAAGCCAACCTTGACGTCGAATGGTCGGGCGCTGTGGCTGAAAATGCCTCTATTTTATTCGTTACATCGAAGTCAACCGCCACTGACGGCGTGGACCTCTCCGCCCAGTACATCGTAGACCACAATCTGGCGCCGGTAATGAGCACAAGCTTCGCTGAATGCGAGGCGAATCTGGGAACGGCTGAAAACTCTTTCTACAACGGTCTATGGCTGCAAGCCGCCGTCCAGGGCATCACTTCCTTCGTCGCATCGGGCGATTCCGGCGCGGCAGGCTGCGATGCGGACGATGAGTCGAGAGCCACGGGGGGACGCGCTGTCAACGGGCTTGCGTCAACACCTTATAACGTGGCTGTGGGGGGTACCGAGTTCAATGAAGGATCAGGAACTTATTGGAACACGGCCAATGGTTCAGGAGACGTATCCGTCATAAGCTATATACCGGAAGTAGCGTGGAACCAAAGCGGCGGCGGCAATGGACTGTTGGCCTCAGGAGGAGGGGCTTCGTCCCTGTACGGCAAACCGGCATGGCAGGCAGCGCCGGGAGTCCCCGCGGGCAATAATCGCTGGGTCCCTGATGTTGCCCTTAGCGCAGCCACCCACGATAGTTATCTGGTCGTGCAAGACGGGGGCTTGTACGGTGTAGGCGGAACGTCGGCGGCCTCTCCTTCCTTTGCAGGAATTATGGCGCTTGTCGTTCAGAAAAGAGGCCAGCGCCAGGGAAACGGCAATGTGCAGTTCTACCAGATCGGCAATGCGCAGTATGGCTCAGGCGGCGCCACGGTCTTTCACAACATAACTTCAGGCAACAATAGTGTCCCCGGAGTGACAGGATACACTTGTACTGGAGGCTATAGCGCCGTTACCGGCCTCGGTTCGATAGACGCCGATGCGCTCGTAAACGCGGAAACGGTTTTCCCCGGCGCCCCGACCGGTGTGACGGTGACAGCCGGCAACGGGCAGGCCACTGTGAGCTTTACCGCCCCGGCATCAAGCGGTGGCAGCTCCATCACTTCATACACTGTGACCGCGTACCTTGTCAGCAATGGTACTATCACCGGGGTGGCGGCCGTTGCGACGGGCGCATCAAGCCCTGTCACCGTCACAGGGCTTACTAACGGCGACTCCTACATTTTTACGGTCACTGCCACCAACACCGAAGGGACCGGCCCGGCTTCGGCGGCATCAAGCAACGTCACGGTTGGAGCCGCCCCGGTATCGGCGCCGGCCCTTGGTGTCCCGGGCTTTTTTATCGTGGCCGCCGGGTTTGGATTCTATCTGGCTCGGAGACGCAGTGAGAAGAAAAAAGCGGCCTAGAATCCGGAGCTCGGCGCAGAGGCCGGCGGGCGCATCAAGACCGCGCGCGCTTCGGGATATGATCTGCTCTAAGCGCCTGTCCTTTGCGATAGCGTTTACCTTGCTGTGCATTGCTCTCTACGCTGTCATTTACATGCTGCCGCCCTCAGTCACAAAGCCCGTTAATGAGCATACCGCTTCTGCACTGGGCCTGGTACTGAACACCTTGTGCATTCCCGTCTCCACCGCCGGCGACACGGTCTCAGAAGGGGGGCTGGCGTTCAGGATAATCCCCGAGTGCACCCCGATATTCACGGCGGGACTCTTCCTCAGCTTCGTAGTTTTTTATCCCGCCACACTTCGGCAGAAGGCAACGGGACTGCTCATGGGCATTATTGCATTGTATCTGGGCAACCTGGCCAGGCTGGCAGCCACATTCATGATCAGCCGCTATGACAGAAGGCTTTTTGACGCAGTGCACGTTTATCTGGGACAGGTGTTTACTATATTCCTTGTCATCGTGGTCTGTATAGGATGGCTGCGATGGCTCGACCCGAAAGAGTCCAAACAGAGTACTCCACCGAAAGCGGCAGGTTTCCTCGTCCGTTTTGCCGTGATCTCAGGCGGGTTGTTTCTTGTCTGGACACTTCTCCACCACTCGTATATCCGGTTACTGGACCGGTTAATGACCTTCGGGTTTTCCCTGTTCGATTACCGCGTCGCTCTCGCGCAGCACACTGCCTTTTACTATGAAACCTTCAGCATCGTATGCTTTACCTCGCTCGTCCTCAGCGTGAGATCGATACCCTGGCTTACAAAAATCAAAGGACTCGCCGCAGGATTGGGAGTCCTCTTTTTCATCCACCTGTTCCACAGAATAGACAATGCCCTGGCGGCCTATTTCAATTTCACCGCCATATTACCGGTGGACCTGACGCTGCTGGTTATCGGGCAATACCTGCTCCCCGTTTTGTTTTTGATCTCTCTGGCCACTATTGCAAAACATGACCTATGAACCCACGCCGCGCCAGGTATCAGTGCTTGAACGCCCGCTGTCCCGTGAACACCATTGTGACCCCGGCTTCGTTGCAGGCTTCAATCACTTCCCAGTCCCTCATCGAACCGCCCGGCTGGACAACCGACTTTATGCCCTGGCGGATCCCGACGTCCACACCGTCTCTGAAAGGGAAAAAGGCGTCTGAAACCATTGCCGCGCCTATCAGACCCGCCTTGGCTTCGCAGGTGAGGGTATCGATTTGCTCCTTTTGCTCCCGGGGACGCTCTCCCCTCTCTATGGCAAGCTCCAGGTCCTTATACGGGATTTTATGCCTGTCGAAACATAGCGTGTCGGCGTACTTCTGGTATGCCTTGTAGACGGCGATTTCTGCGACCCCTACGCGGTCCTGTTCGCCGGTACCGATTCCGACCGTGCATTCATCCTTTACGTATATTACAGAGTTGGACGTTACGCCCTGCTCGACGAACCAACCGAAAAGCAGGTCCGCCAATTCCTTTTCGGCCGGCTCTCTGCTGATTTTGAAGGTTTTGCCCTGGTAGGTGGTTTCGGCCAGTTTGAAATCGCCGGCGTTCCTGATCTTATTGACAGGCGATTGCTGAACGATAAGGCCGCCATCGATCAGAGACTTGAAATCGACGAACCGCATATCGATATAATCCTGGAGCCGGTCTATCCTGGATACCTGGATGATGCGCAGGCCAGGCCTCTTTTTGAGGATGGACAGAGACCCTTCCTCGTAATCGGGAGCGGCGACCACTTCGAGGTAGTTTTCCGAAATAAGTTGGGCCGTAGTCTTATCGACCGGGCGGTTGACAACGAGGCACCCGCCGAAAGCGGCAATCCGGTCTGCGCGGTTCGCGCGAGTGTAAGCATCGGCCAGGTCCGTGCCGTGCGCAGCGCCGCAGGGGTTGTTATGCTTGAGGATTGCCGCAGTTGGCTTGTCCATTAAATATTTCAGTATATTGAGTCCGTTGTCCAAGTCGGTAAGGTTGATCTTCCCCGGATGCTTGCCTTCCTGGAGCATGTCCTGTTCGCTGATGGAGCTGACCAGACCATTTCCGGGTTCGATGAACCGGCAGGCGCCCAGTATTAGATTTCCGCCGACCAGTTCATAGAGGGCCGCTTCCTGGCCGGGGTTTTCCCCGTAGCGCAGCCCCTTTTCGATCAACTCGGCGCTCTTTTCGTCCGGAAACTTCCACGAGCGCTTCCTGTAAACAAGATCCTGTTCTCCGAAGCTCATGCGCAGAGTGTCCGGAAAATGGTCCTCCATTACTTTTCGGTACATTTTTTTAAGATCTTCGGCCATGATTACTCCCTATGAGTTGCGAATTTGCACTATTTGTAAAACAGTAGAAGACCGAAAAGCAAATAAAACTTGATACCTTCAAAAGATGGTATTATTTCGCACAGTGTTCGTTAATTCCAGTGACTACGATAAACACGATAGAGAGGAACCACACTTTGAAAAGCTTCCAGGGGTTAGGAGCCACCACTCTCATCGGCAGCATGCCTCAAAGGGACAGACGCAAAGCAATCGAACTGGCGCTGCAAGCCGCGCCGGAGATCCCGGCCTGGCCCCAGTTGCCCGTGTATCCCGCCGAGCAGATGATGGCGCAGTATATCGAAGGCCTCCCGGGGCTCGTAACCCGGGAGGGCAGACAGTTTGCAGGGTCCGATGCGCCGGGATTCGATCAGGATCTCCTGCTTTTCTATGAACAATATCTTGCCGTTGAAGGTGGATCGCTCGCGGTAAATGATTCGCTCTTCAAGATGGGTGAAGAAACCTGCATAACCTTCCGCCGTTTTCTGGAGACCGTTAAGGAAGCCAATCTGTCGATTCGCGCCCTGAAAGGGCAGATAGTGGGGCCGTTTACGCTTCTGTGCGGTCTGAAGGACCAGGACGGCCGCGCCCTTATCTATGATGAACGCTTCCTGGACATTATACCGAAGCTCCTCGGCCTCAAAGCCAGGTGGCAGATCGAGATCATGAAGACATTCGGGGCGCCGGTGATCATATTTCTTGACGAACCCGGACTTGCAGGATTCGGCTCTTCGGCTTTCATCACCGTGTCCGGCGAACAGGTCATGCGGCTACTGACGGAAGTGATCGAAACCGTGCATGCAGCGGGAGGGATCGCCGGGCTTCACGTCTGCGCCAACACCGACTGGCTGCTGGCTTTCCAGTCAGATTTAGACATCATCAATTTCGATGCCTACAGCTATTTCGATAAGTTCGCCCTGTATAGAAAAGAGTGGTTAGATTTCATCGCCCGGGGCGGAAACATAGCCTGGGGCGTAGTCCCCACCTCGGACCCGGAAGTGATCAGGGCCGAAACCCCGGAAAGCCTTGCCGAAAGGTGGACCAGCCAGATGCGGGAGCTTGCTGCGGGGGAGATAGCGATCGAACAGATAATTGCTCACTCGCTTTTTACCCCGAGCTGCGGCTGCGGCAGCCTGCCGGAGGACAGCACGGCAAGGGTGTTCGATCTGCTCCAAGGATTCAGCCGGATAATCAGGCAGGAATGCCTGTGATCATCCGGGCGCAGCCGTATTGTGACCGACGCATTGCAACGCCCTGTACTCTGGTTTCATATTCGGTCCGCCCTTGAACCATATCATTCCTAAGATGGTCTTAGGGCAATACGTTACTGAAAAGCCAACTTTTCCCATACACGTCTGTACTTCAAAAGTTTGAAGCGCCGCTCGCGGCTCAAGACTACAGATCCGCGCTCCGGCACACGACTGAGGGCATTGCACAGGGTATGGCATTATGACGGTTGAGCCTGGATTGATACCGCGAAGAGGCTACCTCTATGTTGTTGCAGCTGCGATAATGTGGGCCGTATCGGGAGCTTCCGGCAAGTTTCTCTTCAATCAGGGAGTCACGCCGTTCCAGCTCGTTCAGCTTCGAGTGACTCTTTCGGCCGCCTTCCTTTTTATTTTGCTCCTGACAAGGCCCGGACTCCTGAAAATCCCGCTTCGCGATATTCTCTATTTCGCAGTACTGGGGATTTCCGGATTGGCGATGGTTATGTTCACTTACTTCTATGCCATAAGCAAAATCAACGTGGCAGTCGCGATATTGCTCGAATATCTTGCACCCGTTTTCATCGCTATTTATTATGGTTTTGTTGCCCCCGAAAAGCTTACCCGCATAACTCTTCTGGCGGTCGTGCTTTCTGTTTCAGGATGCTGCCTGGCCGTGGGGGTACACAATGTGAATTTGCTTGCTTTGAACCGGCTGGGCATTGCTGCCGGCGTCCTTTCCGGCCTGTGCTATTCCTGGTACACCGTTTACGGTGAAAGAGGCATGCGCCGATACGATCCGGGGACCGTGGTTTTTTACGCGTTTTTGTTTGCGAGCCTGTTCTGGAACATCGCCCTTGAGCCATTCGGGGCTTTTCGTGTCCGCTATACCGGCGTTCAGTGGTTCTGGGTTCTCTATATAGTCGTTTTTGGAACGGCTGTACCCTATGGTCTCTACACTATGGGAGTAAGTCTTATCAGGTCCACCAGGGCGAGTGTGGCGGCCACTCTCGAACCGATTGCAGCGGCATTCATCGCATGGATTTTTCTGGGAGAACACCTGGACATGCTCCAAATTACCGGCGGGGTGCTTGTAATTGCCTCTGTTGTAATTCTCCAGTTGAGGCGCGAATACGACGAGACTACTTCATCGTTGATAAGACAGAAGGCCGAGCCGTGCCGAGAGCCCGGGACGGGTGGACCATAGCTAATTGGCCGATTTATGTTGTCGCGTCTTGACAAACGGGTTAAACAGCACTAGGTTTTTCTAGCACTCTTTTGTGGTGAGTGCTACCAACAAAGAGGTTCTGCCGTGGTCAAGCTTACACAACGAGATCAGATCGTACTGGAAGCCGTTGTTACCGATTATATCGAGACCGGCGAACCGGTGGGGTCCAGGACAATTTCCAAAAGAGGCGTCATGAACGTCAGTCCTGCGACTATCCGCAACGTGATGGCCGACCTCGAGGAAATGGGACTGCTGCATCAGCCGCACACATCGGCGGGCCGGGTTCCTACCGTTAAGGGTCTGCGGCTCTATCTCGATTCGATAATGCAGTCCAGGCAACTCGAAGGGTTGGAAAAAGAGCGGATTCGCGATGCGCTGCAGCACAAGCCCCAAGACATAAAAGAGCTGTTGCGCGGCACATCGAGACTGCTTTCTCAATATGGCAGGCAGGCGGGAGTCGTTCTATGGCCGAAGCTTTCGATTGCATCGTTCAAACATATCGAATTCCTTCGGCTGGGGTCTCATCACATAGTGGCCATCCTTATTTCCAAGGCGGGCCTGGTTCATCAGACACACATCGAATCGGACGAAGAGATTACCCAGGCCGAACTGGACAAATACGGCCGGGCCATAAATGAATTGCTTCAGAATGTGCCGATATCCATGGTAAAGGAGCGCCTTCTGGAGGAAATGGCGAGCGAGAAAGCGCTTTTTGACCAGCTTTTTTCACGCGCCCTGAAAATGGCCCAGCAGGCGATTCAGGATACTATCCAGGAGAGCGACATCTACATAGAGGGGCAGACCAATCTTCTCGACAACCCGGAGTTCGCCGACGTGGAGCGAATGAGGCGTATACTCCAGGCCTTCGAGGACAAATCCAGAATGATACGGTTGCTCGACGAGACATTGAAGGCTTCGTCGGGGATCCAGATAATTCTGGGAACCGAGGGCGAACTCCAGGAGGAGATGAGCCTGATCTCGTCTCCCTACTGGCGGGGAAATACCCCGTTGGGGGTGCTGGGCGTCATTGGTCCCTTGCGCATGGATTACTCCAGAATTATCCCGATCGTCGAGTTTACGGCGCAGTTTCTAAGCGAAATCCTGGAAGTTCCTGACGAGAGTTAATATCGACTTTTTGGTGCGGCGAAGCCGCATTTGCCGAAATGCGAATTTATAATGGAGATCGGAAGGACAGAGGATAGATTTTCCGTATTCCGTTAATGGAGGTGGCGAGTTTGATGCCTGTTAAGAAAAAGCCGATGAGCCAGAGTCCCGAGCCGGAAGATCAAGCTCAAACCCAGGCTGAGGCTCCGCAGGATTCTGAAGAAGAATGCCGGCAACTTCTCACGAAATGCGAAGAAGAATTAAAAGAGACGCAGGACCGTCTCCTGCGGCTTGCCGCGGAGTTGGACAACACGAGAAAACGGCTCGAGAGGGAGAAATCCGAGGGCATAGCCTACGCTAATGAAACCATCATGCGTCAGCTAATCGAGGTCGTAGACAACCTCGAGCGGGCAATCGAACATGGCGAAAGAGACGACAATTGTGAAGGCCTTCTCGATGGTGTGAAAATGACATTCAAGGGCTTCATGGATGTTTTTGCCAGGTTCGGGGCTTCCCCTTTCGAATCGGTGGGCCAGAGTTTCGACCCTAACCGGCATGAGGCGGTTTTCCAGGAGCCGAGTTCCGAGTACCCGGACATGACGGTGACCAAGGAATTTCAAAAAGGCTACACGTTGCGGGACAGGCTGCTCAGGCCGGCAATGGTGGCGGTGTCAAGAAATGCTAAGAACGATACTTAGTGCATACTCGATATTATGTTATTTGTAGCTTCAATGACAGGTAAGCCAAAGGAGGCAATTAAATGAGTAAAGTTATAGGAATCGACTTGGGAACCACCAACTCGGTGGTGGCAATCATGGAGGGAAAGGAGCCGAAGGTTTTGACCAATGCGGAAGGCAGCCGGATCACCCCTTCCATGGTGGCCTTTACGGAAAGTGGCGAGCGGCTGGTGGGTCAGGTAGCTAAGCGGCAGGCCATTACCAATCCCGAGAATACCGTTTCCGCTGTTAAGAGGCTGATCGGCCGCAAGTTTGAAACTAAGGAAGTCCAGGACGACATCAAAGTTCTTCCTTATAAGCTCGTGCGCGCCCCTAACGGAGACGCGCACATCCGGATTCGGGGCCGAGATTACAGCACGACTGAGATTTCGGCTTTTATCCTGATGAAAATGAAGCAGACGGCGGAAGATTACCTGGGGGAAAAAGTCACCGACGCAGTTGTCACGGTGCCCGCATATTTCAATGACAGCCAGAGGCAGGCCACCAAGGACGCGGGCAAAATCGCAGGCTTGAACGTTTTGCGCATTATCAACGAACCCACGGCAGCCTCTTTGGCCTATGGCCTGGATAAGAAGAAGGATGAAAAGATCGCCGTATTCGACCTCGGGGGCGGCACTTACGATATCTCCATTCTGGAGATAGGCGAAGGCGTATTCGAGGTTAAATCCACCAACGGCAACACTCACCTTGGAGGAGAAGACTTCGATCAGCGCGTGATCGACTGGCTGGCTACCGAGTTCAAAAAGGACTACGGAATCGACCTGAGGACCGACAAAATGGCCCTCCAGAGATTGAAAGAGGCAGCGGAACGGGCGAAAATCGAACTATCGACTACCATGGAGACCGAAATAAACCTGCCCTTCATCACTGCGGACGCTTCCGGGCCAAAGCACATGAACATAAAGCTGAGCAGGGCCAAGCTCGAATCGTTGGTGGAAGATCTCGTGGACAGGCTGCTGCCGCCCATGCAGCAGGCCCTCAAGGACGCTGGGCTCCCCCGCGGCGATGTCGATGAGGTGATACTTGTCGGCGGAATGACCCGCATGCCCAGAGTTCAGCAGAAGGTCCAGGAATTTTTCGGCAAGGAGCCTCACAAAGGCGTCAACCCCGATGAGGTTGTCGCAATCGGCGCGGCAATTCAGGGCGGTGTTTTAAGGGGCGAGGTCAAGGACATTCTGCTGCTCGACGTAACCCCGCTTTCCCTTGGGATCGAAACACTGGGCGGCGTCATGACAAAACTCATAGAGCGCAACACGACGATTCCGACCCGCAAGAGCCAGATATTCTCGACGGCTACCGACAACCAGACCGCAGTTTCGATTCACGTTCTCCAGGGCGAGCGCGAGATGGCCTCCGACAATAAGACGCTGGGCAGGTTTGAGCTGGTGGGAATCCCCTCTGCGCCAAGAGGCATTCCCCAGATTGAGGTAACCTTTGACATCGACGCAAACGGCATCGTGCACGTTTCGGCAAAAGACCTTGCGACTCAGAAGGAACAGTCGATCCAGATCACGGCTTCCAGTGGCCTTAACGAACAGGAAATAAAGAACCTGGTGCAAGAGGCCGAAGTGCACGCCGAGGAAGACAAAAGAAAAAGAGAACTCATCGAGACCAGGAATCATGCGGACAGCCTCGTATACAGCACTGAGAAAACACTGCGCGAGATGGGGGACAAAATTGACCAGACAACCAAGGCGGACATCGAGGCTCAAATAGTAAAGGTCAGGTCCGCAATCGACGGCGACGACAAAGACTCCATTCAGCGGGAGATGGACGCCTTGATGCAAATGTCCCACAAAGTTGCGGAAGAGGCTTACAAAAGGGCCGGCGGAGAGCAGGCGGGAGCCCAGGCGCAGGAGGGCGATCCCGGAGAATCTCAGCAGAAGAGGAAATCTGATGACGACGTGGTTGACGCCGACTTCGAGGAAGTGAAGAAATAGAAATTGCCTGTTTGGTCTTTTCTTCAACAGGTTTCCATTGTATTAAGGGGCACGCTGGCAGCGTGCCCTGTTCGTTTTTGAAAATAAGAGTTTCAGGACTCAACGTGCTTCAAGAGGCTTTTATGAAGAGGAATAATTACGGCGCACTGGCTTTTTCCCTTGTTTTTCTACTGTTTCTCTCCGGTTGCGGCGGTGGCAAACAGCCCCCTCCGGACCTTACAGCCAGCTTCTCGCCGGTCTCGCCTCCGGAAGCCGAAGATATGTATCGCAAGGCCGATGAGGCGTACCACGCAGGGAAGGTCCCTAACGCAATCGACCTCTGGGAAAGAATCATTCAGAAGTTCCCGAGCACGGCTGTGGCAGCGCAATCGCTTAATAGAGTCGGTGAAATCTACCTGGCTCAGGGTCAGCTCGAGCGCGCCGCCCAATACTTCGATTATCTCGTTTACGCCTACCCCGCCTGGGAAGGGAGCGCTTCCGCCAAGCTCAACCAGTTGCGGGTCATGGCCCTGACAGACAAGAAGAAGCAGGTTATGAAGGAAGCCGTTGGGCTTTGGGACGCTGCCGCAAACAACCCGGAGGTGCGCTTTGGCCTGGCTGAGTTGATGATAGGAGTCTACGGTTCGGAAAACGATATTGAAACTGCTTTCGACTGGAGCACTTCCGGCTTTTCCGTTGCCAATGCCAATACTCCGGGACAGAAAAAAAGCCTCACAAAACAGACGCGAGAGACCCTGGACAGAGCGGATGAAGGGCTCCTTAAAAAACTCTATAAAAAGAATCCTTCAGATTTCATGAAGGTTTTCCTGGATTTTCACTCTGCTGAGATCGAAATTGCAAAGGGACAGGGCGAACAAGCCCGGGAGCAGTTGAGAGCTGTCCTTGCGCAAAATCCCGACCATCCTCTTTCACCGGATATACAGGCAGCCATCAGGGGTACCAAGGTTGCCGGAGCCGCCATTCCCCTGAATCCTGACAAGATAGGGGTCATGGTCCCTTTGAACGGCCCTAACGCAAAGTATGGAGATATGGTGGTCCGGGGGCTCAACCTGGCGGTTTCCGACTGGAGCGAAGCCCATCCGGACAATAAAGTCACCCTGGTCATAAAGGACGCCGGCTCGGAGCCGGAGACGGCAGCCAGATCGTTTAACGAACTGACGGCAAAAGAAGGCGTACTGGCAATAGTGGGACCGCTTGGCGTTCAGGCAAACAAGACGGTAGTCCCGCTGGCCAACCGAGACGGGATCCCTTTGCTTTCCCTCACCCAGAAAGAAGATGAAGCCCAGGACAATACTTTCGTGCTGCACGTGTTCATTGACAGCCGGGACCTTGTTCGAACGCTGGTCCAGTATTGCCGCAAAAAACTCAAGTACGAACGTTTCGCGTGCCTGTTCCCTGACGACCGCTATGGGCAAAGGCTTTCCAAAATCTTTTCCGAGACCGTGCTCGAGCAGGGTGGAACCATGATAGCAAGCGCCTCCTACAAGGAAAAGAGCACTGATTTCACCGAGCCTCTCCAGAAACTTATGACTATAGCAAAGAAAAACTCTACCCTCGCGGTGACGGAAGGCACGCCCTTCGAGGCCCTTTTTATACCGGACCAGGTGAGCACAACCGCGCTCATAGCCCCGCAGCTTCCGTATAACAACATTGTCGGGGTCACCCTGCTCGGGACCAATCTTTGGAGCGAAGCGCCCCTCGTGCAGGCTGGGGGTGTCTATGTCGACCAGGCACTGTTCGCCACCTCTTTTTTCCCGGAAAGCCAAAACCCCAGGGTAAAAGCGTTCAGTGACAAGTTCTCTTCTCTTTATGGCTCACTTCCTTCTTATCTCGAAGCTCAGGCTTATGATGCGCTGATGATGCTGCTTCAGGCCAAAGCCGCTTCAAAGGGCGCAGCCGACCGCAACTCGGTATTCCAGAGCCTTCTTCAGGCAAAGGATTTCAAGGGAGTCGCAGGCACCTATACCGTAAATCCCAGGGGAGATCTCGAGAGGCAATACACTATTTTGCAGGTTGTGAACGGTTCTCTCAATCAAGTTTATCCGTAGCGGCCCGTACAAAGGGCTCTATAAAGGACTTGACAGGAAACTCGTAAGTTATATAATTGCTAGAGCAGGTTCGAGTAATCAGGATTATGAATAAGAAGTGCGTAAGGAGTTAGTAGACATGCCGATTTATGAATATGAATGTTCCAAATGCGGGAAGACATCCGAAGCGATGCAGAAATTTTCCGATCCGCCCCTTAATGAGTGCGGCCATTGTCACGGCCAGCTCCGAAAGCTCATTTCCGCGAGCACTTTTCACCTGAAGGGTTCAGGCTGGTATACGACTGACTATGCCGGCAAGAACCAGAGCACAGCCAAACCGGCGGAGTGCAAAACGGCGGAAAGCAAAACGGAAACGAGTGCGAAGAAAACAGAGAGCGCATCTTCAACAAAGGATTCTTCAACAAAGGATTCCTGACGAGCAGGTGAGCATTTTTTTCAGAAACCGGAGCGGGCATCGGCCCGCTTTTTTTATTTGTGGCGGCCGCACGCGCTCTCCTGAAATTCCTGGAGAACGGCTTGCGCGTCTTATATGCCACTTCGCCGTCAGTCTAAGAGCAGGGTTTCCCCGGAGAAAAAATTGAGTAACGAAAAAGGCCTTCTAATTGTCTTCACGGGGCATGGAAAAGGAAAGACCACGGCTGCGCTCGGCATGGCCGTACGGGCTGCGGGACACGGCATGAGGGTGCTCATTCTGCAGTTCATAAAGGGTGCATGGGCATACGGCGAACTTCAGTCGCTGGGAAAAATGGAAGAGATTGAAATCAAGCCCCTGGGAACCGGCTTTACCTGGAAAAAGGAGAGTCTGGAGGAAGACCGGCGTCTGGCCGAAGCAGGCTGGGACGAGGCCGTCTCTGAAATGAAGCGGGGCTATTACGACATGATCGTTTTAGATGAGCTGAACGTGGTTTTGTCATACGGACTTCTGCCTGGAGAGGCGGTGGTGCAGGCCCTTGAAAACAGACCGCTCGGGCCCCAGATCGTGGTTACCGGAAGAAACGCTCCCGATGAACTCATTGCAATCGCGGACCTGGTAACCGAGATGAAGGAAGTGAAGCACCCTTTCCGCGACCGGGGATTGAAGGCACGGAAGGGAGTGGAGTTCTAACTCCCTGGCGCTCGGGGCAGTCTCATGACGTTTCAGGTAAGAACCGGGCCGGAACAGCGGGTGCTATTCCAACGCGGGCCGAATGATTGAATTGCTTTCAAGCCAGTACATGTGATCCCACTCCCCCATGGTTGAAGCAAGGCGTCGCCGATCATTAGCCGTCTTGGTGAAGGACAGATAATGATCAAGAGAATCTTACGACTCGTTGGATATGGGCTGATCGTATTCCTTCTTTTCGTTGTAGTCGGTCTTGAAGGCTGGTATTGGACATTGCTTCCCACTCAATTGCCGGAGGCAAGCGCAGAATCGATTCCCACATTCGTGCGTGATGGTCTATGGCTCGAATGTGGTGGAAATCGAAAACATGATCTCCATCCTCTCTTCCCATTCATCCTCGGATCATTCTTGCCGTGGAATCGGGCCGATGCGACCTTGCTCTCCCAAATAGCGAGGATTCATATCGGAACGCTCCTACAAGAAGGAAAGCTTCCTCATGAAACGACTCTTACGTTTCATCTTCGAGAAGCTGCTATTTCAACGTGGATCTCAAGGCATTGGACAAGCGACCAGACAGTTGACACCTATGGCTCACTGGTCTGGATGGGACATGATTGCCGAGGCCTACAGGCGGGTGCACGGCACTTATTCGGAGAAAAGCTGGAAAGTCTGTCCTTGCCACAGGTTGCGCTGCTTATGGCAATAATACGATCACCCAGTTACTATGACCCACTTTCTTATCCTGAACGGGGCATAGACGCGCGAAACCGCTTCCTGCAAAAGATGAACAAAGCGTCTCTTATTGATGAAGGGGAACTTGAGCAGGCGATTGCCACGCCCCTGGGCGTATCGGGCGCTGTCACCCTGCAGAAACAGTAATAGGTGTTAAACCGGTATTC
This sequence comes from uncultured delta proteobacterium, assembly GCA_963741035.1. Taxonomy (GTDB): domain Bacteria; phylum Desulfobacterota; class Syntrophobacteria; order Syntrophobacterales; family Syntrophobacteraceae; genus SbD1. Next base: position 11,045 of record CAVUGX010000045.1, on the reverse strand, counting down.
AGCGACGGCGCTGCAATTAGCGGCCGGCGAAAGGAGCGCGACCTTTTTCGGTCCGGCTCTAAAGAGCTGTCCTTTTGAAGATTGACCCCCTCTTCCCGGTGCAGTTAGGTCCGAACTGGGGGGTAAGAAAAATGAAGGAGCCCGGGAGCAATCTCAGGCCTTTTTTTCTGTCTGAACCAAACATAGCGGCAACACCTGTCGGCCATGCAACTGAACCTTGGTAAAATGGTTTCGGCCCGCTATTTCTAAATTGCCAACAAAACTCTTAGTGCGCATAATCAATACAGGGGCGAAATCGGAACAAGGAGTATCCCTTATGGGTCAGATCCAATATATTTCGGATGAAAACGACAGGATCACCGGGGTTATCGTGCCCATCGAGTTGTGGCGGGAGATTCAGTCCGAAAAGGAAACCGCCTATCTGCTCAAGAGCGCGACAATGAAAAAACGGCTGATCGAGGCTAAGAACCGAAAAGAGGGTATCCCGTTTGACGAAGCCCGCAAAGAGCTTGGAATTTGATACGGCTGCCTTCGAAGACCTTGCATGGTGGATTGAAAGAGACCGAAAAAAGGCCCTTCGAGCCGGCCTTTTCCAAATTGCCAAGCAAGCTGTCAGTGCGCATAATCCTTGTTAGGAATAAAGCTTAATGAGGAGAAAAAATGATCGGCTTCCATGGACATTATCTGGTCGATGAGGAAGGAAACCGCGAGGCCGTTGTGGTGCCTATTCCGGATTAGGAGCAAATCGTCGATGCGCTTGAAGAACTCGAGGATATACGCGCCTATGACGATGCTAAAGGAGACCCAACGGAGACAATTCCCTTTGAACAAGCCATTTCCGAGATCAATAAAGGGATCTCCGATTGAGATATGAGCTTCTCATCAAAAGGAACCTGCACGAATCAGGAATGCGCCCTCAGAAAATCGGCCACGATCTCGTTGAAGCGCTCCGGCTGGTCCATGGGCGTGACGTGGCGTGAATTGGAAATGACCGCCAGCGCGGCATCAGGCATCCTGCTCACATAGAACTCTTTGTAGCTTACAGGCGTGTAGTCCTGGTCCGCCGAGACGACCAGGCTCGGGCAGCGGATTTGGCCCAAGTATTTCAAAACGCTCCAGTCTTTGAGCGCCAGCACGGAATTATAATAGGCGTTCTTGTCGTTTTGGGCCCACCTTTGCGCAACTTCCCAGCGAAGATTTTCCTGTCCATTTTCGGGGAAGAGGCGACCCGCCAGGATTTTGGCCATCGTACGCATTCCGAGTCCCCGGATAATGAATCTGCGCTTCAGGAATTCAAATCTTTGCCTGAGTGTCAGCAGCGTGAGATCCGGACCGCTATTAACGATAACCATGCTCCTGAGAAGTTCCGGGTAGCTCACTGCCATTTGGAAAGCGATCATGCCGCCCATTGAAAGGCCGACCAGATGGGCCGGCAAGGCGTCGACAGCCCTGAGCAGGCGGACGGCGTCATCGCAGAAAAGCGAAATGGTGTATGGCCCGGGAGGCTTGTCGGAGCTGCCTTGTCCACGGTAATCAAACGTGATGACCCGGTAGTTTTTCGAGAAATAAGCCACCTGCCTTTCCCAGTCCCGGACGCTCTGGCCGAGGCCGTTCAAAAAGACAAGAGGCTGCCCCTGCCCTGCCGTCTCGTAGTGGAGAGTGATCTTATCGATCAGGATATCCGGCATGATGGTAAGCTCCGTTGAAAAACGGGTAAGGGAATCGACCGATTTGCCGCTCACTGCCTGTATTTCAACTCGAACCTTATAGGCGCTTCACCTGCAATCTTCCTGGATTCGTTCATTATCAGCTCACGTTCGCGCGGCAGCCTCACGACCCCGCGCACGCAAATAGCCTCGCCGGCGAATTCGACATCCAGGGTCGACATGAAAAACGGAAGCGTGGTGAAAAGGCGCGCCTTAATTTCGGCGGCCAGCGCTCTGAGTTTGAGGTCGCGTATGGACTTTTCATCTTTTAGACTGTCTTTTTCAGAAAGGACCACGGTGATGGCGGTACAGATCTCGCCAATTGACATAGTGGCGGAATCAAACACCACATCATAATCGGCCGGGTCTTTGCCGTCCCGGCCGTAAACGGTCAGCAGAAAACCGGCCCTTTCGCGATCCGTTCTTTCTATAAGCCAGCGAGCCGATTCCTCGTCGATTGACTCCCGCTCGGAAACCCTTGCTATCCTTTGTTCGAAAGGGGCCACAATGCGCGCGCGCAGCGCGAAAGGGACCCCATTGAGGAGATAATTGCCTCCGCGCCCGATAATGACCACCCTGTCGGAGGCAGCCTCGTTCATAATTGTACTCTGGACCACAGCCATAAAGCCGTGGTAGGACCAGTCATATTTTTCCCAAATCCTCGGGGTATGTTCATCGAAGCCTTCCGTCCATTTTTCCCATTTATGGCCTGCAGCCTTCAACCTGGCAAGGATGCCCTCGCGGTCGGCGTATCCATATCCCAGGCTGCTTGAAAGCGCCAGTCCCACCTCGCTGCCCCCACTGCCCAAATCTCTGGAAATGGTCAGTACCGCCATATTATTCCTCGACTTTCCCATGGGATTGTATCTTGCTTTCGGCCCTCATTTCAGCGTCGATCATTCGCCTCAAAGCGAGCTTGCCAACGATAATGACTCCAGCCGCGCAAAAGGCCTCGAACCCATAGCGAACCGTAACCGAAAGAGCGACATAGCCGGTCAGGGCCCGGTCGCTCATCATCATCTCGGCGCCCACACTTCCCAGAATCGCGGCCCCTATGTAGATTATAATCGCGTAGCGGTCCATGAGCATGGACAGCAGACCGCTGGTGAAGATTACGAAAGGGATGGAAAGACCCAGCCCGAAGAGCAACAGGATAAAATTCCCATGAGACGCGCCGGCAACTGCGATCACGTTATCCAACGACATGGTCAGATCGGCGAAGACCATAATCTTTATCGCATGGAAAAGAGTTGCCGCCTCCTTTTCTTCACTGCCCGGAAATCCCTGCACGAAGAGCTTGACCGCTATCCAGAGCAGTGCTATCCCGCCGGCCAGCTTGACGAAAGGGATTCCGAGGACCTCCGAGACAATGAAGGTAAGCGCGATTCGCAGCACTACCGCTGCTCCGGCGCCAATAGCGAACCCTTTTCCCCTCAGGTGCGGCGGCAGCGATCTGAGCGCCATGGCGATCAGGACAGCGTTATCTCCCGAGAGGATCAGATTTATTATTATGATATTGAGCAGGTCCCACAGGAAAGCCCCCGCGAAACCCACTGGTCCAGGGTCCAGGATAGATGCTCCTTTTGTAAACAGGTGCCGAAATTTCGAACCAGGATTCAAGTGTGACCTAAAAAGGTGTATAATGCAACTTCTCGAAGAATCAGGACGGACTAAAAAGATCCATAGAGGATTTCAGGAGCGCGAATGGCCCGGAGCGGACGGTTCGGAAAATATGGGGACCTGAAGAGAAAAGAGCAGATCAGGTCAACGCGGGTTTCCCGTTCCGGAGAGGGCAAGATCCTATTAACATCGGCAACAGCGGCCCGGGAGATCCGCCCCGGGAAACGGCCGAAGAAGTAAAGCATTTTATGGAACAGTCAGACACCTGTTACCAGGAGAAGAAAAAGGCGAACGTAATGGTTCGCCGAATGGAAATTGATGATATCGCGATAGTTTTTCACCTTGGAGAAAAACTTTTTACAGCCAGCGAGGTCCCGAATCTATTCAGAACATGGGATGAATACGAAGTAATCAATTGTTTCCAGAATGATTCGGAGTTTTGCCTGGTCGCACAAACCTGCGACGAGGTGGCGACCATAATCGGTTTTTTGCTCGGCACAACCGTAACCAAGAGCCATTCAGCCTGGAAATATGGATACCTCGTATGGCTCGGGGTAGACCCGGTTTTTCACGAAATGGGAGTGGGATCCAAGCTCTTCAAGCGTTTCCGCGACCTTATGGTGGCCGACGGCGCGCGAATGCTGCTGGTCGATTCGCAGGCTGACAATGAAGCCGCGCTGCATTTTTTCGGTAAAATAGGTTTCGGGCATCCTCAGGAACACATCTTCCTTGCCTTGAACCTGGATTCGCGCAGGCAGAAACGAAACGGCCGCCGAAAAAACGATAACACGGACTGATACTCAGTTGCATTTCGAGTAAGACTCCCCTGAAAGGCATTGTGCTGCGATATGCTCCCTGCCGGCCACCACATTGAAAGCCTTCGCGCCCTTCTGCGTAATCTCATAAATATTTACAGCCCCTCGGGAAAGGAACACGAGATAGTCGGTTTTCTTTTTGACTATCTAAAAGACGCCGGGCTGCCGGTAAAGACGCAGCAAATCGGGGGGGGCCGCGCAAACCTGCTGGTCATACCTCCTTATACAGAGATCGAGGCCGTCCTGGTGGGGCATGTCGATACGGTTGCGGCCCATGACCTGGACCTGTTCGGCTGCCGAGAAGAAGACAGCCTGATCGCAGGCCTCGGGGCTGCCGACATGAAAAGCGGCTGCGCGGCAATCATTGAAGCATATATCGCTTATTGGAAGCAGGGTGGCGTGCTTCCGCCCGTCGCCCTGGCGCTGGTTTGCGGTGAAGAGGAGGAGGGGGACGGAACCCGGATGTTAATGAAGGAATACCATTTCCCCTGGGCGTTTATAGCCGAACCGTCCGATTTGCACCCCGGCTTCAGCCATTATGGCTATATTGAAATCTCAATGAGCACGACCGGTAAAAGGGTGCACGCATCCCTGGCCACAGCCGGCCAAAACCCTGTCGAAGCGATGCTGCGCCTTCTGCTCCGGATGTCTGGATACTTTACCCGCGACCGGCCCGAACTTGTCTATAATATCAGGGACCTGTGCAGTTCGCGTTCGGGTTTTGCCGTTCCGGAGAGGTGCGACGTCTGGCTTGACGTTCACCTTCCACCAGCGGCGCCGCAAGGCCGGATAATGATGGAACTCGAAGAGATCGTAATGGGGCAGAGGCGGGAGGACGCGGGTTTCAGCGGTTCGCTTTCATTCACCAACGTTCACGCGGGATATGAGTTGCCCCATAAAGGGGAGATGGCTGAAAAGTTGAAGCGGGTTTACCTGGAACACCGCCTGCCCTGGGAGCCGCAGGCTTTCCGGAGCCATTCGGACGCTAACCTGCTCTGGGCCGCGGGAATAAAACCAATAATCCTGGGACCTGGAAGCCTCGAGCAGGCCCATTCGCCGCATGAATCCGTTTCCTTCGAGCAGGTCATGCTGGCCGCGAATATATATTACGATCTCATCGATTCGCTCGGTGATAATAAGCAACGTCAATAATACTTACGTGAACCCTGGTAATGTGCCTAAAGTTCTGCGAATAAATGTCTCCAGGCTCTGACACGCAAGCGCGTGAGTACCGAGCGCCCGGCGCTCGCGGCGATTGGCCGACGGCCCCCGCCGCAACGCCACAACAACCTCCGGGCTCCGCCAGGCGGAAGGGGTGCGCAGAGCTGCGCTCCCCGAGCTTTTTCTAGTATCATCCCAGTCGCGCAAGCAACTAGAAAGGAATATCATCGTCCGGCGGCCCCGACATCGGGGGCAGTTCTTCTACTGCCGAACGCCCTGCGGGACCGGCGTTTCTCGTCTGGTGCTGGGCGCCCGCAGGCCCCTGGCCCTGGCTTTGCCCCTGTCCCTGGCTCTGCCCCTGGCCCTGGCCCTGGCTTTGCCCCTGGCCTTCCCCGCTCCCCAGCATCTGGATTTCCCGAGCTATAATCTCGGTGGAATAGCGTTTCTGGCCTTGAGGGTCTTCCCACTGGTTAGTACGAATACTGCCTTCAATATAGACCTGGCGGCCCTTGGCGAGGTAATTTCCACAAAATTCAGCCGTCTTGCCGAAGGTAACGATACGGTGCCATTCCGTCCGATCCTCCCATTTGCCTTCCCCGACCGAGACGGAATCGTTTGTTGCAAGGTTGAATTTAGCAACTGCGACTCCGTTGGGGCTGTATCTGATGTCCGGATCGGCCCCCAGCCTGCCGACTAGTATAACTTTATTGACCGTGCCTCTAGCCATTTTTCCCTTCCCTTTTTAGCGAAATGAGCCAGCGAACTCTCCCAGTTTTTCAATACCATATATCATGAATCGGAGTCCGAAAAAAACGTATGGGATTTTTCCCCTAACTCAAAGAAGGCGTGGAGATTTGTGGGCATCCGTCTTCCAATTGACTACCATTTGGAAACAGTTTAGAGTAACGATTTGAAAATAAGCGGGAAATTTGTTTCCAGTTCTTTGGTGCACACTCGCCCAGAGCTGTTAAGAGATGAGATTATTGCGCTCGGTTTTCTTTTACATCATTTTCTTTTTTTCTACCATAATTCTGGGAATCTCAGCCATAGCAGGCTCATTTGTGAGCCGGGCCTGGCCTGCTGCGATGGCCAGGATGTGGGGGAACGTAAACCTTTGGGCAGCCGGCGTAAAGGTTACCGTTACAGGTCTTGAAAATATAGATGGCCGGGGTCCCTATATATTTGCCAGCAATCACCAGGGGTGGTTCGATATTTTCGCGGCCCTCGGGAAATTGCCGATGCGTTTTAGCTGGCTGGCTAAAGAGGAGCTTTTTAAGATCGTGATCTTGGGACAGGCGATGTACAGGACAGGCTATATTCCAATCGACCGCAAGGATCACAGAAAAGCGCTCGCCAGCATGAACAGGGCCGCCCAGGCAATTCGAGAGGGGACCTCCGTGTTCATTTTCCCGGAAGGCACCCGGAGCACCGACGGGGTGATCAGAGATTTCAAAAAAGGCGGGTTTGTGCTGGCCGCGAAATCTCAGCAGCCGATCGTCCCCATAAGCATCAGCGGATCGTACCGCATTCTTCGCAAAGATAGCTGGACGATCTATCCCGGGGAAATCAGGTTCTCAATAAGCAGACCGATTCGGTCAGAGGGCAGCGACAGCAGGAACCGAGACCTGCTTATGAAGCGGGTCCGGGAGGCAATTCGCGCCAATTTGACCCGTGATGAGGCCGGAAGTGACTCCGAAGATCAGCCGCAAACCCAAAGGGTCGATTAACACGATGGGGGGAACACCTGCAGTAATGCCTGAAAAACAGACTGGTCCCACTTTAAAGGTCATCCCCCTCGGTGGTCTGGGCGAAATAGGGCTCAATATGATGGTGCTCGAATATGAGGACACCATTGTAGTTGTGGACTCGGGGTTGATGTTTCCCGAAGATGAGATGCTGGGAATCGACATAGTCATTCCCGATTTCAGCTATCTTCTCAAAAACAGGGATCGGGTGGCCGCTCTCGTGGTGACACACGGCCATGAAGACCACATAGGCGCCATTCCTTTCCTCATCCGCGAACTGTCCATCCCTATATACGGCACAGCCCTTACCCTGGCCCTGATCAGGGAAAAACTCCGGGAACACAATCTGCTCGATAGAGCCCGTCTGGTCCAGATCGTTGCCCGCCAGGTCATTGATATCGGACCGTTCAGCCTCGAATTCATCCAGGTCTGCCACAGTATTCCCGACGGCGTGGGTCTTGCCATCCGTACTCCTGTCGGAACACTGATCCATTCGGGCGACTTCAAGATCGACAACACCCCCGTGGATGGCAAAAGGTTGGATATCGCCCGGCTCGGCTCTTACGGCGAAGAGGGCGTTCTGGCGCTTTTTTCCGATTCGACCAATGTAGAGCGCGTGGGATACACGGTGTCGGAAAAGCAAGTGGGCGTGACGCTTCGCGAAATATTGCAGGAAACAAAGGGAAGGGTAATAGTCGCGGTATTCGCGAGCAATCTGCACCGAATTCAGCAGCTTATCCATATTGCGCGCGAATTCGGGCGCAAGGTCCTGTTCAACGGCAAATCGATGATCACAAACGTTCGGATCGCACGCGAACTGGACTATCTCGATTTTACGGTGGACGACGAAATATCCATCCAGGACCTTCAGTACCTGCCCGACTCACAGGTTCTGATGTTAACGACCGGGAGCCAGGGCGAGCCGATGAGCGCCCTTAGCAGGATGGCTTTCAACGATCACAAGAGGCTCAAAATCAAAGAAGGGGATACGATAATCCTCTCATCGAAGTTCATTCCCGGAAATGAGCGCAGCATTCAGAACATCATAAACAACCTGTGCAGGAACGGGGCGGATGTAATCCATGAGCAGGTGAAAGACATTCATGTTTCAGGGCACGCGTATCAGGAAGAGCTTAAGATGCTGATAAACGTGGTCCAGCCCCGCTATTTCATTCCGATCCATGGCGAATACCGCCATCTTATGAAGCACAGGCAATTGGCTATGTCGCTCGGAAGGCATCCCGACAACTGTCTATTGATAGAAAACGGCACTGTCATGTCCTTCAGCCGCGATTCGGTATGCACGAAAGGCAAGATCGAGGCCGGCAGGGTTTTTGTGGATGGCAAAGGGGTTGGCGACGTAGGAGGCCTGGTGCTCCGCGATCGCAGGCACCTGTCCGAGGACGGGCTGGTTATCGCATCGCTTGTGATAAACAAGGAAACTCACGAACTTCTGAGCGGGCCGGACATATTCAGCAGAGGGTTCATACACGAAGAGACCAAGCCTGAGATCCTCTTTGAGGCCAAATGCATAATATTCGAAAGCATCGACAGGCAACTGGAGGAGGGCCACCAACTGGACTGCGTGCTGCTCCAGGAGGACATACGCCGCGAACTGAAGCGTTTCTTCAACCGGACTCTTGACAGGAGGCCGGTTATCTATCCCATCGTGGTAGAGATTTGATAGTGAGTAGTGAGTGGTGAATAGTGAATGGTGAACAGAAAAGAGAGGCGAAGTTCTCCTGCTAACTGCCTTATTGAGGCTCTGAATGGATCGAAAAAAGCACGAAATATGGGCTTTATGCGTCTTGACGATTTCGCTTCTGGTCCTGTTCAGCCTTTTGTCCTACCATGAGAAAGACCCCACTATTTTCTCTCCTTCGAAAGATTTTACCAGAAACCTGGTAGGCACCTTCGGAGCGAACATTGCCCGGCCGCTGATCACGCTTTTTGGAATAGGCGCCTACGGGCTGGTAATTACAGGTTTGTGGGCAAGCTGGCGTATTTTCAGGCAGCCCTTATTGGAACGGGCATGGCTCCGGTTCTCGGGTATCGCTCTTCTCATCGTGAGCATAATGACTCTTGGCGCCCTGCATTGGTACACGATCCCCTTTCTGGACCAGGAATTCGAAACCGGCGGAAAAATCGGCAGAATCCTCTCCGATTTCCTTGACGACCGTCTTTCAACGCTGGGTTCTCATACGCTTTTGATAGGAACGTTTCTGATAGCGCTTCTGCTTTCCACTCCATTCACCCTGAAAGCAATGATCGAAGGGATTTCTGCATTCTGGAGGAAAACATCCGGATGGCTTTTGGGAAATCAGGAAGAGGAGGAGGAAGTCGAGGAACCGCTTCCGCAAGCGACCGATGAGCCCCGGAGTCGAGTGAAAAAGAAGGAAAAACTGACCTCGCCGCCGGTCCAGACGGAGCTTTTTCCAAAGAAGCGGGCGCACTCGGAGCCCATTTCGCCGGAGCCGCTTCCCACTGCGCAGGGGCAGTATATCCTGCCTCCGGTCACCCTGCTCGACACATATGAAACGGAAGCCGCCAAACCCGATTGGAAACGGCTCGAACAAAACGGCGCCGTTCTCGAAGAAAAGCTGGCAGATTTCGGCGTCCAGGGCAAGGTGATGGCTATAAATCCGGGGCCGGTGATCACAATGTATGAATACGCTCCCGCTCCTGGAATCAAGATCAGCCGGATCGTCAATCTTGCCGACGATCTTTCGATGGCCCTCAAGGCCATTAGCGTGCGCGTGGTTGCCCCGATTCCGGGCAAGGCGGCCGTGGGGATCGAAATACCGAATGCCAAGAGGGAACTGGTCTCCGTAAAGACCGTGCTTGAATCCGAGGTTTTCACCCTCTCCGTCGCCCCGCTCACCATAGCCCTGGGCAGTGATATAACCGGCCTGCCGGTGGTGACCAACCTCGGCAGAATGCCTCACCTGCTCATCGCCGGGGCCACGGGGACCGGCAAGAGCGTCTGTGTCAATACTATTCTGAGCAGTCTTCTTTTCAGAAACACGCCCGAAGACATGCGGCTCCTTCTGATCGATCCTAAAAGAATCGAACTCAGCAGCTTCGAAGGCATACCCCATTTGATCCACCCGGTGGTGACCGATGCAAAGATGGCCACAAGGGCATTGCGTTGGGCCGTCGAGGAAATGGAGCTTCGCTACAAGATGTTGGCCGACTTGGGGGTTCGATTAAAGGCGAATGTTCGCAACATCGAGACCTATAACCGGTTGCTCGCCCGCGAAAAACCGCAAAAGAGCAAAGACGCGGAAAAGGAATCCGAATCGGGCGGGACTTCCGATCCGGATATTCAGCACCACAGGCTCCCTTACGTGGTAATAATAATTGACGAGCTTGCCGACCTTATGATGGTTGCCTCGCGAGAGGTGGAAGAATCGATCACGCGCCTGGCGCAGATGGCGCGCGCGGCAGGACTCCACCTGATCCTGGCCACGCAGAGGCCCTCCGTGGACGTTTTGACCGGGATAATCAAAGCCAATATACAGACCAGGATTTCCTTCCAGGTCTCTTCGAAAATCGATTCCAGGACCATTTTAGACGGCTCGGGAGCTGAAGCCCTGCTTGGAGCAGGCGATATGCTCTTCGTTCCACCCGGCACGGCAAAGCTCCAGCGCATACACGGGGCCTTCGTGTCCGATGCCGAGATCGTGAGGCTCACCGAACACTGGAAGTCGCAGAAGCTGCTCGATGACCCGCTGAAGGACAGAGTGGACTTGCGTGAGGATGGGGCGGCGCCTGAGATCGCCGAAGAGGAACTCGACGATAAGTACGAGGAAGCCGTTCAGATCGTCCTGGAAACGAGGCAGGCCTCGATATCCATGATTCAAAGAAGACTTCGGGTGGGGTATAACCGCGCAGCCCGTATGATAGAAGTGATGGAACACCAGGGGATTGTCTCCCCTTCGGACGGAATAAAGCCAAGGGAAGTCCTCGGCAGGCGCCTGCTCTGATGCGGGCGGGCG
>CAVUGX010000044.1:0-17801 GCA_963741035.1 uncultured delta proteobacterium | reverse complement strand
ATCGCATCGCCCCGGCAGCATTGCGTCTCGGCCCTCGCCGGTGCGACGAGCACGAGTAAAGCAAGAGCCAGACACGCCATAATGAAAGTTAATTTAGCTTTCATGCTTCCTCCTGGAACTCAGTTGACAAAGAGCGCCCTGCCTGTCTAAATACTAGGTATCGTTAGGATTTTTGCCAAGTAGGCGGAAGAGGTGCGATCTGGTAGAGCTATGGTAGGAAAGGCCGAAGATCGAGTGTCACTTATTCCTGCTATGAAGCTTTTGCCTGCTTGCGCCTGATAGATCTCCGCCTGAGCTGAGTCAGCCTTTGGCTTGGCGCCGATACCGGCCTGTGGGGCGGTAACGGCTGCCGCAGTTGAAACTGTTTTCTCCCATAAACTGTTACCCTGCGCTCGGATATGTATTAGTTTTTAAATAGAGGGCAAAAATCAGAAAGGGAAAGTGAGGTAGATGAAAATGAAGACATCATCTTATGGGAGTTCCTGCAGCGTCAGGATATGACTCTGCGGAATGTCCTGACGCTGATACTCCATCGGCCGATTTAAGACCGGTCAAAAGGGCCAGAACATTTCAATCAGAAATGGAGTTAGTCCCACCACCAGCAAGCTTAGAGGTAAACCCAGAGGCCAGTAATCGCCGAATGCGTAACCTCCGGGCCCCATAACCAGGGTGTTGGCCTGATGGCCGATCGGCGTAAGAAACGGCGATGAAACCCCCACCGCAACTGCCATCAGAAATGGATCTACCGGCGCGCCGAAACCTTCCGCGATGCCTATGGCGATTGGCGCCATGATCACGGCGGCAGCCGTATGATTGATAACGTTGGACAAAAGCAAAGTGCCGGTCAGGACAACAGCAAGCGAAACGACATGCGGCAGTTGGCCGGCAACCGGCAGGAAAGCGTTAGCGATAGACCGGGTAATGCCGGCGTTTTGCATTGCTTCGCCTACCGGAATGAAAGCGCCCAGCAGGACAATTAAGGGCCAATCGACACTTTCATATAGCTCGCGGGGGTTGATGATTCCGAATAGGACCATCAGAACGGCTCCGGCGGTGAAGGCAACCTGCACCGGCAGTGTCCCCAGGGCTGACAGTAAAACAACTCCCAAAAAAATAAGTACTGCCGTCACGACCCGCGTCGGCTTGTCGATCCTCAACGAACGCTTGGCAAGGGGCAGGCACCCCAACCTCTTCGAGCACAGTCCCGAGGTTCTCGGTGTCGCCCTGGATAAGCAAGACATCGCCGGACTGCAGCCGGATTCCCGACAATCGATCCTTGAGGCGATGACCTCGACGTGAGACGGCAAGCACATTGGCGCCATAGAAGCGACGCAGGTTCATCTGGGCCAGTGTGCGGCCAACCATTCGCGAGCCGGCTCCGATCACACCCTCTACCATTCCGATCTCGGCAGAAGTTATAAACTCCTCGGCCAGGTCCTCTTCGGCGGCAAGGACAAACTTGGCTGTGTCCAGGAGGGCCTTGAGAGAATTGGCGTCGGCTTCTACTATCAGTACGTCTCCCGCGCGGAGCACCTCCAGGCGGGATAAAACGGACAGACGACGTTTTCCTCGAATGATCCCGAGAATCAAAACGTCTTCCTTCAAGGCTTTCTCAAGCTCGCCTATTGTCTTTTCGACAAAGGGAGACTCAAGCGGTACCGCCACTTCAGTCAGGTAATCCGCAATCTCGAAAAGCTCATCCCTGCTGCTCTTGCTTCTGCGAACCGGCACCAGCTTCCACCCGATCGAGCAGATAAATACCAGGCCCGCCAATGTGAGGCTCAGACCGACCGGGGTAAAGTCGAACAAGCCGAATGCCTTTCCTGTCGCCTCTCGTCGAAATCCGGCCACGAGGATGTTGGATGGCGTGCCGATCAGTGTGATGCAGCCTCCCAGCAAGGACGCGAAAGCTATAGGCATGAGTACCCTGGATGGACTCTGTTCATTTTTTCGAGCCAACTGAATAGCGACAGGCATCATGATCCCGGTGGTCCCGGTGTCATCCACAAAGGCCGAGACAAAAGCTGTCACCCCGGTTATGACCGGCGCCCAGAGCCTTTTCCCAAGGCCTGCCAACACCGACGCCAACGCGTCGGCCGCCCCGGCGTTCCACATGCCGCGGCTCACGACCATAACCGCTGCAACCGTAATCACAGCGGGGTTCCCGAAACCGTTGAAGACATGGTCCGCAGGTATGGCCCCTGATGCGGCCAAAACAAGCAATGCCGTTGTCGCCACGATGTCGTAGCGCCAACGGCCCCAGGCGAACAAGATTAAGGTTAGAACAATGACGGTTCCTACGAACATCTGATCGAACATATTCGAATCCGCAATGGCAGAGGTCCGATGGGGAAAAATGTGAGTGTACCTGAGGTTCTCTCGGTTTTCAAAGAGATTCAGGTTCAGCCGGAAAAGGTCTTTGAATGCTTTTTTCTCCGGAGAGCAAGGATTTACAAATATAGCCGGAGGCCAATCTTCAATCTTGCGACGCAACCCCGCGCTAAAGGCAAGCATGCGCAAATCCCCGGCAGCGCGTTCTTGCGCCGCGCCGTCCGGCTTGCTGCGATGCGCAACGCTCGATCAATGTTTACTGTATGGATAAGCCCGGGAGGTCTTTAATGGAGCATCCAGTGGAAAGCGAAAACGACCCTTCACCGCCGAAGATAGCCGAGATCCTTGATACCCACCGGGGAGAAAAGCACATCATTGTGCTTCAGGACTACCCCGATCCCGACGCCATCTCCTCGGCTTTCGCCCATCAGCTCATAAGCAGCGCCTACGATATCAAGTGCGACATAGTGTACGACGGGAGAATCAGCCATCCGCAAAATATCGCGTTGGTGAAACTGCTTGGCATCGAACTTGTTCGCTTTGATAGCCTTCTTGAGTGGAAAAAATACGCAGGTGCTATTTATGTCGATAATCAGGGGACGACTGCGGAGAAGATAGTTAAGCATTTGGAGCAGGAAGGCGTGGCTGCGCTGGTGGTCGTGGACCATCATGAACTCCAGCATCGGTTGGAACCGGTCTTCAACGACATTCGACGAACCTACGGGGCGGCCGCTTCAATCTACGCCGAATACCTGGAGCAGGGACTTGTTCAAATGGACAAATCCCGCAAGGAACACGTGATGGTGGCAACGGCCCTCACACACGGCATCATTACCGACACGAACGGTTTGACCGGAGCCGGCCCCGAGGATTTCCACGCTGCCGCTTTTTTGAGTGGTTTCAGGGATGCAGATTTGCTGCAACAGATCATGAATCAATCTCGCTCGAAAAAGACTATGGAAATCGTTCATCGAGCCCTCGAGAATCGTGTGACCGCTGAAAGTTTCTCGATAGCAGGCATCGGCCACCTGCGTGCCGAAGATCGAGACGTAATTCCGCAGGTCGCCGATTTTTTGGTGACCGAAGAAAACATCCACACCGCAATTGTTTACGGCATTGTAACCGGCAATGGGCACGAAGAAGAAATCATCGGATCTTTGCGGACAACGAAGATAACCCTCGATCCCGATGAATTCATCAAGGAGGTGTTCGGCAAAGATGCATCCGGCAACTGCTATGGCGGAGGCAAGGCTTCCGCCGGTGGATTCAAAATCCCCATTGGATTTCTCTCCGGAGGAGAAGGAGAAACACACGGCGAGAAGAAGTGGCAGGTTTTTGACGAGCATATCAAGCAAAAGCTCCTCGCCAAGATCGGAGTCAAAGAGCACGCGAATGCGCCTGCAAAATGCCCTGCCTGACAGGTTCAAACTCCTTCCTCAACGCGGTTCTCGGAAGAATGGCGCTCACGACTTGAGCAGTCCGATGCCCAGTGCAATGACGCTTGCTGCCAGTATAAGAGCGCCCGTATATATCAGGTAGACAGCTCGCCCCGGGGTCTGTGCCGCCGCCGAGAGCATCGAAAAAAAGAACCCGGCGGAGATAAGAATGGCGGAGGCAGGCACTGCGATTCGAATCATCCATTTGATCGATTCAGGCAGAACAGCCGCATCTGCAAAGATTTGTACCAGAAGGGATAGAATGACGATTACACCGGCATGGGCGTGGCCGGCGCGGAAAAAATTCTGCCTCAATGCATTCTCCATGTATCCGGAGCTTTTATCCATCAGCGAAGTCAGCAAAAAGTAGCCCCCGTATTGGATTGTCGGCACCGTAATGAAGATCAGACCGGCCATAAGCCTGGTAGCGCTGCTCATAACGCTCTCCTCATGTGGACCCGGATTTTCAGGCGGCCTTGGAACTCTTCCGGAAACCGGAAAGTGAAAAATCCTGAAAAATCCCGGACTCGACAGACCTTCCGCCTTTTAACGTAAACATTAACAAATGAGCATGGAAGATGCCGGGACAATGTGCGGGGATAGGAAGGCTTGGGTTTTTGCGGGGCAGGCAAACACAATTATAAAATAGCCATAAATCTAGTGACTTGTACGAGGGGGGCAAATTTGTCGTGTGCCTGCGCGTGAGAGGGCAAAGCAGTTAGACGTTACGGCCTACAGTGGCTGGAACCTTTGTCCAAGCCCGAAATGGAGTCTTTGGTATCCGCAGTGCAAAAGGCGTACAAGGAATTACCTCTCATGGGCTCCCGGCAAATTTGATCCTGAGCATTTTGATATCGAACCGGTGAATAACAAATCAAAGAACTGGGGTGGAGAAGTTCATCGACTCCCGCAGAAAAAGTTATGAAAATCTACTTCGCAGGGCCACTTTTCTCCGAAGCTGAACGGGATTGGATTCGCTCCACTATCAATAAGATCGAATCCCTTGCAGCTCAGCGTGGAACGAAGATCGAGATCATCTTCCCTTATGATCTGATCACCCAGGAAGAGATCGACCGCCTTGGCGAACATGCCAAAGTAGAGATTTTCTCCCGTTGTAAATCCCATCTCGATGATGCCGGCCTTGTAATCGCCATGCTCGATGGCTCTCAGGTGGACGATGGTACCGCATGGGAGATCGGATATTCCTATCTTCCCAGTGAGCTTAAGCTTTTCGCGACCAGTTCTCTAACGGCCGCTTTTAGAGATTCGCTCACCTCGGAACCCGCACTCTCATCCCCTGAAACTGCAGTCCTCGCACCGGCAAAATTCGCAGTCCCAGTATATGTTCCTTGTAATCCAGAATAGGGAAAAAAGATTTGGGCTTTGAGGGTAGACTTGCCCCTTATCGTGTTCCTGCCCACCGTGCCGGTAGCAATTAATTCCGTTACAGTGACAGTGGCATAGATGCCGTCACTGGCGAAAGCTGACTCCAGGAGGGCTCCATAAGCCGCCACATCGAACAACACAGTGAAATTATTCTTCTTTTCCTTCCAGGTACCGGTAATATAGATACCTTCACTGTAATCAGTAAAGTCGCCATTCGGACTAAACGTCAACTCCTCTGCAACATTACTGGACAGAACATTTGAACGCCCTTCGATCGTCAATTTGTCCTTAGCTCTGGAATTCACTACCCAAGAGCCCTCCACGGATGCGTTTGCAGAGGACACAACGAACAGAAACACAAAACACATGACGGATGCGAAGAAAAGTTTTTTAAACATCTTGCTTACCCTTTTTGTAAAGATTATTCGCCAGATACTAATGAAGTAAGAATTAGTGTGGCGCGGCATAACTCGGTGGCCCCACATAGCACGCAGGGCTAAGCCGCCACACAATTCGCCTTGAGTTCTCACATATAATCGACTGCACGATTTGCGATAATGTCTCTTTATCGGTTCATTTTCATTAATACATAAAGAAAAAGAAGGGAGGGCGCCTTTCGAGCGGGGAGCTGGCAAACAATAGATGAAGATCCCGGTCCAATTACGAGAAGGGGAATACCCCTATCGGCAATGCTGTCGATTCAAGAAAAATCCCCTTAAGTCCCCCTCTTTGGATTTTCCTTTTTTTTTGTTTTCCTCTGTGTCTGGTGAAACAGTTACGATATTTTTACGCAAAAAGATCGCACGAACAGAAAATTATCGGGATCAGAACTGATTTCAGGAGAGCCGGAGAGAGCAGCGGGGCGGTGGTGAATGCGACGATTGAGGGAGCGTGTGATTGGATTGTGAGGAGCAGGGAGGAGTTGAAGTCCGGGGTCGGACCACCTCCGCCCCCTTTTCGTCTATATTATATGGCCTACCTGTCTATGCCCTTCGGCTTTTGCCACTCTGCTGCCAGACGCTCCGCCTCGGAGATCTGGGCAGGCGTCATTTGCTGGGCAAGTTCGTCTCTATTTTCTTGCGCATTCGTATTGCCTTGTGCCGCCGCCAAATTAAAGCACATATGCGCCTGTACTAAATCCTGCGTAGTGCCTTGGCCTTTGGCATACATTTCTCCCAGATTATTTTGTGCGAGAGCATTTCCCTGCTCCGCAGCCTTCAAGTACCACTTAAACGCTTCGGGCTGGTCCTGCGGAACCCCCTGGCCGTTATTGTACATCCATCCCAAAGCATTTTGCGCGAAAGCATTTCCTTGCTCTGCAGCTTTACGGTACCATTTCAACGCCTCTGCATAATCTTGCGAAATGCCTCTGCCGTTGGCGTACATATATCCCAGATTGTGTTCTGCATCAGCATTTCCCTGCTCCGCGGCCTTGAGGTACCATTTCAACGCCTCCCCCCCGTCCTGCGGAACGCCATTGCCAAGCTCGTACATGGTTCCGAGAGAAAACTGTGCATCAGCATTTCCCTGCCCCGCAGCCTTGAGGTACCATTTCAATGCTTCATCCCCGTCCTGCGGAACGCCATTGCCGAGCTCGTACATTTTTCCCAGAAAAAATTGTGCCCCGGCATTTCCATGCTCCGCCAAGTCCTTGAACTCTTTATAAGCTTTGGCATAATCGCCTCCATCATAAGCCGCTTTACCCTCACCAAAACCGGCATATGCAAGCGAAAGCACCATCAAATAGAACACGGGCACCAAAAAAACCAGACGTCTACACATCCATTACCTCCGCAACCGCGCAACCGCGAAAATTACAAGCTGATCAACGCGCTCTATTTCACCAACACGTCAAAATACAATAAATTGTCCAGTCAATGAACCTGAATAATAGGTCGGACCCAATGCCGTTAACTTAAGGAAATTGTCGGGTCTCGGTGGGACCCGATTCCGGGTCGTGGACCATGTCAAACCCTTGCTGGTCAAAGAAAGAGTGGTCCTAATCGGCTGTTTTACAGTCTTAGAATGCTGTTATTGACCGGGAAATCGCGCCTTCAACGACGATCTGGTGCATCTGGTTTCGTCTGCTCGCGCTGGAGATTTACCAGAATAATATGACTGCAGGGAAAGTGCTGTTTGTGGCTAATCCGGCAGAACTTCCGCTGGACTGAGTTGTCTAAGGCTGCGGCAGCACTGTAACTTTAAACCATCTCAGGATCCCATTTCGTATCACCGGCGTCAGTGTTTCCCTGAACTTAACTTTCATTCGGGTGCAATCAACCGAGTTCCCGAGTGTGGATTCACTGCCGGAAGGGTGCTACGTGGTCTCACATGGGGGAGGTTTCCGGCATGAAAGCCACACTCGGGCGCAGTTTGCGCACATGATATTTAGTGTTTAACTAATTAATACGGAAGCTTACCTTAAGTGCAACGGCCGTTGGGGCGGATGGGGAAGTGAGGACTGGAATGTTGGCGGTCGGGATGCTGGCATCCGGTTCGCCGAACTCATGCTATCGTAATGCAATGCGATCCGGCTGATCCTCGAGCCCAAAGCTTTGACGCTGATCGATGCGAAGCATGCCTCCGTTTGGACCCGATATGGGTAACACCGCCGCGCCGTCGGCTGAGATTCGGCTCGAGGACTTGGCGGTATTGAACAGCTTGCCTGGACCTGCAAGTCGCGAGTGGAGGACACAAAACAAAGGAGAAATAAGATGAAAATATTGATGGTGCTGACATCCCACGATCAATTGGGCAACACGGGTCGCAAGACCGGCTTCTGGCTTGAAGAATTCGCTGCCCCCTATTTTGCTTTCAGGGACGCAGGTGTCGAGTTGACCATTGCTTCACCGAAAGGCGGGCAGCCGCCCGTCGATCCGAAGAGCGACCTGCCGGAAAATCAGACTCCTGCGATGGCGCGCTTCAAGCAGGATCAAGCGGCCCAGAAGGAGCTTGCTCACTCGCTGAAGCTTGGCGACATGCGAGCGGAAGATTACGACACAATATTCTATGTGGGCGGTCACGGTCCCATGTGGGATCTTGCCGAGGCTACCGATTCAATCGCCTTGATCGAAGCTTTCTACAATTCCGGCAAGCCGGTTGCTGCAGTCTGTCACTCTCCGGGTGTTCTGCATCGGGTAACCTACAAAGGTGAGCCGATAGTGAAGGGTAAGCGCGTGACCGGTTTTGCCAACAGCGAAGAGGAAGCTGTACATCTCACCGATGTCGTGCCTTTCCTGGTTGAGGATGAGCTCAAGCGACTGGGCGGCCTCTATGAAAAAGCGCCGGATTGGCAAAGTTGTGTAGTGGTTGATGGTCGTTTGATAACCGGGCAGAATCCCGCATCGTCATTCGATGCAGCCCGGGCGCTTCTGAACCTGATGGAGCTAAAGGCGGCCGCCTAGTTCAAATCGACGCATTGGCGCATCGTTGTCATCAACTGTGCGGCCAAGCCGGTGCCATTGCCTTGACCGCACAGATTACAACCGATGTCGAAGAGGGGTTTATATCTCACAAAACAAGACGGCAACCCATTTACGAGAGTGGTTGAAGGGCGCTGGAATGAACAGCTCTCAGAATTATGTGCCGGAAGAATCTCAATGCGGGTGACAGGAAACGAAAGTGGTCTAGCGTGTTCCGAGTGAACGGAAAACCCTGCGCCATTGAAGCGAATTGCCTACACTCGTTTATTAACTGCTTCGCCCAAATTCCTCCTTTGATCTCCTCTCGCACCTCTTCGCAGCTTCTTCATATAGAACGATACTGTCAGGTTTCCGAGATGCCCCGGAAGCTCTGCGCCATTGCTTCGCCGCATCTTCATAATTGCCGGCCTGTTCCGCCACAACTGCCAGGTTGGCGTAATACAAATTCCCGGAGTCGACCGCTGGTCCTTTTTTCGCCATTTTAAAAGCCTCCCGAAATTTATTGTCCTTATCACCAAAAGCACATTTCGGGCCATTGTCGCGGGAGGAGGGTGCGAAGGGAAGTACGGCGGCGGGTAGCTCTTGAACCTGTCTACTCCGAGGTGGCCCCAATATTGACGTCCGATCTGGAGAGCGGAATGTATTGCCCCGGACCTTTTCCCCGACCTTCGGATTGAGGATACTGGATGCCCACCCCGATAGCAGGCTTCGCGGGGCTGAGCCCTGTGAGCATATGATTCGGACACGGCAAGGATCTCGGCCCATTATTTCTCAATTTCCAGGAGAGCTGTACGTACCTTCTGCCGGGTTATTCGAATTGCAGAAGTAATATTGAGGCTTAAGGGCTATGTAAGGTAGCCCAGGGTCAGCAGGCGCCACCCTGGGGAGAACAGGATCACAAATTATTTATAACACCCTGAAAGGGTTACATAAAAAGATATTCAGGATTACGCTTAAACAGTTAGAGGTCGGCTATGCAACCCATGCAGGGTAAGAACTGGTTCTTGTTGGCCTGCGCTCCTCCGGCCCTGGGCTATTATATGCAGCCCTACGGGGCAAAAAAAACAAACCCCGGTACTCATTTGCCGGAAGACCCAAAAAAAACCGCTGAAATCGTCAGTACTCTGGTATATTTCGTTCAAGAGTGCGAAGAAGACTGATGAATAGTCGCATTTAGAGACATTATCGGTGGATTCAGGGATCTAAGCCCACCCTGAACCACTGAACTGAGAGGTGGAAGCAGCCATGACAATGAGGCGGACGCTAATAATTTTGTTACTCTTTCTCTTTTCAACCGGAGCCTTTGTGTTTGCCGCCGACCTTGCCCCGAAAGATGAAAGTTTCGGCCGTTTCTTCGGCGATTTTCAAAGGGCAGTCGGCTCCGGGGATAAAGAAAAAGTGGCAAGTATGATCGATTTTGCAAGCTTCACCTGGGAGGAGAATGAACATCTTCAGCAGGTCAAGACTAAAGAAGCCTTTCTGAAAAACTATGACGAAATGTTCACCGCCAAAATCAAGAAATACATCGCAGCCTGGAAGCCTAGCAAGATCGATGAGAACAGCTACTTCATCAACTGGTATACGAAAGATAGAGAGTATTCACTTGATTTTACCCGCAAACAGGGCGAGAGTTTTAGATTCCTCGGTTTGACCATAGGGCCGCGTTAGAGGTTACCCATTCACAATATAGCAGAGACAGTCCGGCCGTATCTGTCCGCCAGTGTAACGACTCGGTGCATTGTCTTGTTGGATTGCCTGTATCAGTGACCGGCCTCTCTGACCATGGCTGTAGGAATAGTTCAGCAATGCACGCTCATTTTCTGATGAATCTGTCCTTATAAAAAGAACTCTGGTTGAGATACAAAGCTGCAACGGGATTATGTCCAAGAGCGCGATCTTTGACCACGAGAGGCGTTGTCTCCGCTTTGCAATAACGCAGGAAAAGTATGTCATGTCCAAGGCAAAGTCCTACCATCATGTTCAGCTCTGTTTTCTCGCGGTTGAGTACTTCTGCCTGCATTATCGGGTTGCAGAATATATTCCCCGGCACGCCTACTTCCTGCGGATTCACTTCGCCACAAAGGCATGATACGGAAACGACATCGAACCCATTACTTTCAAGAATTTCAGATAAAGACCTCGATTCGGACATTAAGGCATAACACGTTGCGATGCCTAGCCTTGTCATTCCGCGAATCTTTGCGTACTCCATAATTTCATCAACCCTTGTCCAGGACAGCTTTTCTCTCGGTTTTTCCGGGTTCATAACTTTACTCATAACACCAAGCCAGCCCTTATTTACGGCTTGGTTTTCGGGCAGCATAAACTTTTCTATTGCTTCCTTCACTAAGCCTGGATACTTTTGGGTAGGGCAGGAAGCTGGTGCTTTCTTGTTCTTTTCTTTAGAACCACATCGGAGAATGGTACATTTTACGCATTGTGGACTATCCTTTTCCATTTACAGACTCCTTATTCTCTGCTCGAGTCTCCACCTGGCAAGTGATTCTATAGTTTCTGTGTATCTCCGAGACGTGGGGCAGGTATTCAATTTTCAGTGCGGCAAGGGATGTCAGTCTTGCGGGTGTTCGAATGGAAGCTGACCTCCCACATCATCCTGATTTTTCAATCTATCTTATGCATAAACTCTTTACAAGGTTTTCCCGATAGTATGTGCGCATCTTTCCGCCTATCACGCGGAATGGAAGAGTATCCTGAAACTGGAGATCGCCGCGCGTTCAACATTCCTTGCAACAGGTTGAATTAGCGATCTTTCAAAATATGATTCGAATATCGTAAAACCATCTGAAAGGTGGCGTACGGCAAGACGATCCCACATTGAGATTGTGTGAACCAATTTTCCTTTTCAAGCCCCACCTCCTTTTTTTTGTTATAAAATATAAAATAAAGAATCCGGTTTGGATCTCTTCGCGGTTTGCTCTGCCGGGGAATCTACCGATAAGAATTGAAACAGGTCACAACCGCGCATGAAATCATCCTCTCCAATCCTGTGAAAGAAAGGACCCTGGCATATGTGGTCTCTTTATTCTCTTGCAGTTTTGATCCTCCTGGCCTTATCGGTCCGGCTCTTTTTGAAAAAAGGGTTTCTGAATTGGCTGAAATCTCTGCAGGTTTTCTCGTATAAACGGCAACCTGCCCTCTTCTCACCCGCCGAACGCTCATTCCTGGGTGTCTTGGACCAGGTATTGGGCTCTGAATACAGGGTGTTTGGCAAAGTGCGTATCGCCGATCTCATAAAGCCCGGCGATGGAGGCGGAAGGCAGGCCGCTCTCAACCGCATAGTGGCCAGGCACGTGGATTTTGTCGTGTGCGACCCCGGGGACCTGTCGGTTATCGGCGTAGTCGAACTCGATGACAAGAGCCATGACCAGGATAGCCGCCGCAGACGCGATGCCCTGGTCGATGGGGCCTTTGGCTCGGCGGGGATCCCCATTGTCCGCTTCCCTGCGCGAATGGGCTATAACCTTGCCGAAATCCGGGATTGCCTGCAGCGGTCGTTCAATGTGGTCCTCTGACAGGATATCAAGGCCAAAACCTGTTAGACCGGTGATTCCGGCCAAAGCAGCCCCCGTTTTGTGATCGCAGGGCTCGGAGAAAAGATATCGCCTCTTCACTCCAATACCCTTGCGCGTTCGGGTGAGAAATCCTATAGTTTTGCGGGCTGTGCGGTTTTTTCGAAAGATCCCCTTTTCTCCTGGCCTTGCTGGATAACACCTGCGGGAGCATAGGTGAATTCATTGCCAAAGCCGGAAAGAGGTTACTCGAAAAGTTCCTGTGCATTTTCCGGGAATGAAGCTTTTATGGGGCGAAAACGCAGGTATGTTTTCATTTGCCCGTTGAGGAACGCTACGCTATGAACCATGCGACTTGTACCACCCCCGTCGAGGACCGCTGCCTTGAGGACTTTGTAGCCGGCTCCGTGAGCGAGTTCGGTTCCATCACCGTCCAGGAGTCCGATATTATCGACTTCGCGCGCCGCTTTGACCCCCAAATCTTTCACACCGATCCAGAAGCTGCGAAAAACACCATTTTCGGAGGCCTGATCGCCAGCGGTTGGCATACAGCCGCAATGATGATGCGTCTTCTTGTGGACCATTATCTCCCCGGGGCGAGGAGCCTGGCCTCTCCCGGCATAGATGAACTGCGCTGGACCAAACCGGTGCGCCCCGGCGATGAACTTTCGGTCCGCGTGACCGTCTTGGAAGCCAACCGGACACACTCCAAACCGGATCGGGGCATCCTGCAATCATTCATCGAGGTTTTCAACCAGGACCATGAAGTGGTGTTGAGCATGAAGGCGATCAACTTCGTGCTCTGCCGCAAAACATCACAACAGGGCCAATAAAAACCTGAAACTGAAATTCATTCGCAGATAACGCAGATTTTCACGGATTATTCTCATTTATGTTTATCTGCGCTTATCTGTGTCATCTGCGGATCGTTCTTCCGGGCGAAAGCCGGGTGCAAAATACAGCTTCAGCATCCGTTTATGATTAACTTGAGGTAACATTCAAGGTGGTGTTCTCGTCTTTTTGGGAGCTAACCGGAATTAATCTGCAAAGGAGGGATTCACCATGACTCTGGACGAAATTAAATCGGCAATTCTAAGCCTGAGCGAAGCAGATCAGAAAAACTTCATCGCCGAGGTGGTTCCGCTGCTCTGGCCAAAGGCATGCCTGGACGACTTCTGTGTCGCCAAGTTCAGGGAACTCGTTGATGAAGCGACAATAAAGGAGTACCGCGAACAGCACTTCGGAAGCATCTGAGGCGAAAAGCCGCGGCTCCCGGCCGTCAGGAAGGGATTCGAGTCCCTATCCCCCAGGGAACTTCTTACCACGAGTATGTTGGCACAGCCATGGCATGGCCGGACGTGCTTGCGCCTGCCGTTTTTTTTACGTTGCCGTCCCGGAACGTCCAAAGAAACTCGAATAAAGTCGTTACGATTTTTCCCCCGCAAGGGCCTTTCAAGCTGGAATGCGGTTTTGTTTCCCGACTGACAGGTCGTGCAGGGGGATGATGATTTCAGCCATTTCCCGTATCTTCTTCGCGCTCTCATAAGCGGCAATGGCATCCGTATGGACGCCCGACGGAACTACAGGGCCGTTTGCCGGGAAATTCAAAGCATTGCAGCAAAATCCGGTTATCACGGCCAGACCGGCCGATGTCCGCACCGCAACCGACTGACCTCCGGGCGTATGGCCCGGTGAAAAGATCAAGTCGATCCCTTCCATCAAGGTCACATCCCCTTCCACAATCTCGACATCGAGCCCGTCGAGCAGGTCCGGGTAGTAGCGATGGTCGAGCGGATGAGGATTCAGAAAGAAATCATACTCCGCTCTCTGGACCACTATCTTGGCGTTGGTGCACTTGTAGTCGTTTTCGCAGTGGTCGTTATGCAGATGGGTGTGGATGACGATATCGATGTCTTCGGGCGCCAGGCCGTGCAATTTCAGGGCATCATCGAATTCCATGATCTTCAGCCCGTAATCGCGTCCCACATGGTCCGGCACGACAAATTGCTCTAGGCCCGTATCAACCAGTATGTTCCGATCGCTCCCCTTGATGAGAAACACGTAGATGGGAATCCAGATGCGCTTTCCATAGCCGCGAAGATAGGTCATGACACCCTGGTCCGTCTCGTTCGCCCCGACAGTCATAGGGTAAATTGTATACTCTTTCATAACTGGACCTCCAAAAACGGTTTTAGCTTTTCCATCACCTTGATTCAAGAAATGATCCTCGTCCCAAAGAACATACGTCTCATATCGATCCGATTTTGTCGCTGAGAAACCGCCGGACCGATTCCTCCGAGATTTTCAGCTTGCGATCGGGCATTATGATGTAACCGAGTACTCCTTTTTCGGCAAGTCCACGGACCTTTCTATAATTGCAGTCTAAAATCTCCGCCGCTTCTGATTCAGGTAAATACCACTCTACTCCCATCAATTCCATCCCCTCGTTTAGAGCCCATAAACCAGCCTTGATACACCACGATGTACGGATTTTACCATGAAAATGCCGGCACGTAACTCGATTCCTTCTCGTGCAATTCGGACCGGATAAAGTCCGATCCTGTCATGGCTAATTGCGAAGCGGAAATACAGCGGAGACCTCTACTTAAGCCGGCAGCTGCGGTTTCGAGGAATAGAATAACTTGATTCAGGCCATTGTTTGTGAGAGAGTTTCTCTTATATTGAGAGGGTCAGGAAATTTACCGAATCTGGCGGTTCCAAGCTTTACCGGTGACGGTCGGAAACAAACAAATGCATCCTCGCTGCGAGGTGATGAGCGAGAGCGATGTCTCAGTATCTTGCGCAGGGAGCAGGAAAGAAGCGTGCAAATATGGATATGAAAAGAATAACATATTTCATAACAAACAGGTTGGAAGGTTTGACGCTTGCTATCCCAATGTTTGTGATCGGGCTTGGTTTTGTGATTTTGGGGTTTACCATTTTCCCCGGAATAGGTATTTTGGTTGGTATTTTTGTATGGTGGATTGCATGGCGTTTTATACTCAGTAGTTCACGAAAAAATCAAATTAAAGAAGCCCTCAAGAACATCAGAGACAGACGCGCAACCTTGATCTCATCCTCGATATCTAAATGCCAGACGCCCATGTCAAAGCCGGATGTTAAAAGTGAGAGTGAGGCTAAATCTACAGCCAAGTCTGAATAACAGGGAACGACCGGTGCCCGATTCAGATCATTAACAAGTTAAAATGACGACAATTCGATATTACATGAATGTCCTGTAACGCTTAGTGGACTAGACCGGCAAAATATACTCCAAATATAAGATCCAAATAATTTCGCCGCTTGATACTTCTGCGGACTGGAGAACCACAGCCATACGTAAAAGGAGGACAGGCACAAATGGCAATTATAACTATATCCAGAGGTTCCTACAGCAATGGCAAAGAAGTGGCCGAAAAAGTGGCTCAAAAACTTGGCTACAAGTGTTGCGCCCGTGAGGTTATCCTGGACGCCTCAAAAGAGTTCAACATCCCCGAAATCAAGCTGGTGAACGCAGTACATGACGCTCCTTCCATTCTGGAAAGGTTCTCCTACGGCAAGGAGAAGTTCATTACATACTTTCAGGCCGCTCTTTTGAAGAGCCTCCAGAGGGATAATGTGGTCTATCACGGCCTCGCCGGTCATTACTATGTAGAAGGCGTCTCCCACGTTCTCAAGGTCAGGATTATCGCCGACCTGAAAGACCGGATTAAAATTGTTATGGACCGGGAAAAAATCTCTTATGAAAGTGCCATGGCGCTGATCAAAAAGGATGATATCGAAAGGCGCAAATGGGGCCAGGCTCTATACGGTATCGACCCCTCCGATCCGATTTTGTACGATCTGGTGATTCGCGTGCGGAAAATGAGCGTGGATGAAGTGGCGGACGTGATCTGCCATACGGCAGGGCTGGAAACTTTCAAGACGACCTTTGAGTCTCAAAAGGCGATGGAAGACCTTGTGCTGGCATCCGAAGTAAAAACGACCCTGCTCGAGATCAAACCCGAGATCCAGGTGTCCGCGCGTGATGGCGTCGTTACTATTGGCGCCAGTTCCCAGATAATGAAAGAGCCCGATCTGATCGGGGAAATGGAAAGAATTACCAGCAGCATTCCCGGTGTTAAGGAGGTCAAAATCATGGCTGCCCGCATTAAGGAATGGACTGACTGATCGCGAAAGCGGCGCCGTAATTGTTTTTTTCTTCTATCTCGGGCGGGTGGCGCTCATTCCTGATGCAGGATGAAAACACTCTGAACCGGAAAGCCCTGTAAGCCGGGCATCCGCTCCGGCCGGCATTCTTTAAATCAACATATTCACCCGCATGCCTGAGCTGGTCCCAACGCGTTAGCTTAAGAAAATTGCCGGCCCGTGGGGTGGGCTAAGCGGCAGCGCAGCCCACCGAAGCATTCCTTCATCCGGTTTCCATGTCAGGACCACAATGACTTTGGCGCCTTGCTTTGCCGCCTCATGAATCCTCTTAGCAATCCCAATATCGTAAAAATACTGGTTTTCGATGTAAATTAAAGTTTTCGGGTCAGCGGCTTCGAGCATGTTGAAGTAGAGTTCCCTGATGCCCTGCTCTCCATGTTCTTTCGTTGTTTGGTATGCCTTTGGCGCAATGGTTCTCCCGACCTGAACCTCAATTCCACCTGGCAATTCTGGGATCTGCTCTGCTGTGACTGGACTCACCGCATCAAATGCCAAACCCGTGTATGGAATAGTGGCGCCATTATACCGTTCAACGAAATTGGCAAGAACATCGGCAACAGCCGGCCCTCGAATTTTATAAAAAATGTCGTGAAGCGGTGGATTCTCTTCCAGTCCTTTCAGAGGGTCCTCGCCGAATTTAACCCGGCCTCTACTCAATACATTATGGTCCTGAGTATCCCAATAAGATTGAACCGGATTAATGCCGCCCACAAACGCAACATAGCCGTCTTCGCCATCGTCCATTATGTAAGTTTTTGATGATGACAGCTCAATTCAGATGGAAGAAGCAAATAGCATGGCTCAATTTGCCCCAGCGATGATCGATCAAGACCATAGTAGCCCTTGGCATGATCCCATCTGGCTTGAATACTTCCAGATCCTTCATTGCTCCTGGAATTTTGACCGGGGCAGGATCGGGAATCGTATCGTCGGTTTTGAGCGCCGGCTGCCACACGACCATTCGGACATCTACTCCGGCTTGTTGGCGAGACCTCAAGATGTCGAAAAAAAAGGCTTCAAGGTTTCCAGGTACTAAAAGGAAGTTCTGACCGCCGTACGAGATTGTCAGATAGATAAACTTTTTGGCGCTATGAAAACAATCGGAGATTTCCTTGTAAGCCTTCTCTCCATCAATGAGGATATCCACCTCATTTCCCGCTCGATGTTCATAACTTCCGTTAACCGCCCGGAATTCATGACCAGCCATTTCACCCTCCACCGCGGGGGTTCTGTGCAAAAGCGGTCCCAAATCGCAGTAGCACTAACATCATTTGGGACACTCGGATTGCATTATCCCGTATCTCAATGAAACACGCAACCGATTAGCCCACGAGGGTTATCTGAGCGCTTCCAACACACACAGATAATACGGCGGATACTTCACTCTTCTGTCCACCCCTCCAAACAACCGGACCTGACGCCTTCAACCTGGCCCTGTGGCTCATTTCTAGTGGGCTAGAGGGGGTTGATGCACGTATCGCATTTGG
>CAVUGX010000043.1:0-94257 GCA_963741035.1 uncultured delta proteobacterium | reverse complement strand
AAATGCTGTTTTTGGCCCCTTTAATGGCGACCATCTGATGAGGAAATATTTCGGCGCCCACTCCACAAAACACTCACACCCAAGGGTTGTCGATGCAGTCACTTTCTCGAATGCGCTTGGAGACTCTCTCCTGACTATTCCCTCCACGAAACCCCGGTACCGCTTCCGAGCTTCCCAATCGGACCCGAAGAAGTTCAGGATGAACTCCGACCATTCAAGCGCCATGTTCGCCAGGTTTCATCCTCAGAGCCATGGCTTTCTTGCTGATTTCTTCTATGGATAAACCCTCGTCCAGACCTTGACGCCACTTCGTGTAATCAAACGGTTCCCGCTGAATAAGCGCGATAAACCGTTCCGCTTCGACATCGCCGAGGTGCCTGGCAAGGATTTCAAGCCCTTTCAACCTGATTTCTGTGTCGGTCATCATGAGAAGACCTCCTTAATGAAGCCGATTGGGTCGCAGACTTTAATGTTATCTATAACCTTTCCACGCTGCAAGATCCTATCGTCAGTGGTGAGGAAATATTCGCATCCGGAAAGAATAGCGCAAGCGATATGCAGACAATCAATGTTCGGAAGTCCCTTCCGACTAAGCAAATCAGCGTCCTCGAGCAACTCGGATCTCTCTTGAATATCACTCACCGCATACTTCTTCCAGCTTTTGATTCGTTCTTTTCTCTCTTGATATGGATTCTTGTCATTTTCGTAATCCAGAACGTATGACCAAGCAAGCTGGAGACGGCCGGACCGGATCTCTTCCTGGATCTTCAACTTTGCCTCCGACTCAAGCCGGACTCTGATTTGAGACTGATCGTCAAATGGCCGGTTGAAGCAGCAAACATCAAGATAGACTCTCACTTCAGTTTCCTCACGTCAGGATTTGCGGCGAGAACCTCATTGCTTGATCACCCAACGCCGCCGACGAACTTCGAGCAACCACGCAGGGATCGTCAACCCCTGAGTCTATCATTATCTGCCCCTGTACGTGACAAATTTCTTTAAACAGCCGCCAGCTCAGGCTCAGCGAAAATCCACAAAGCCTGCCAAAAGTGGAAATCCCGATGTGGCCAGACTGCATAATGAAAATGAAGTAAGCGTTTGTGAGAGTCGCGAAGCGCATTCTCATAAACGGCATCATGAACTATGAAGTAAGCGTTTGTGAAAGTCGCGAAGCGCATTCTCATATGAAGTAAGCGTTTGTGAGAGTCGCGAAGCGCATTCTCATAAACGGCATCATGAACTATGAAGTAAGCGTTTGTGAGAGTCGCGAAGCGCATTCTCATAAACGGCAATGATTTGAATATGTTAACTCGGCGTTGCTGATCCTTCCCGAGCTTTTTCAATTGTCAGGCTCAAATCCCGCCAGATCCGAGCGATCTATTCCGAGTGTAGCCGCATTCGCATGTACTTTCCGGCAGGCAGTGCCGGTAGAGCGCAAATCGACCGCATCCTGTTGACATTGGTTTTAACTTACCATTTCAAGCTAGGCTAAGCTGGCGAATTCATAATTGTTTGCGACCCTGAAGTCTCACCCGCTTTTTACAGCGTTTCGACTTCTATATCGAGATTAGGGCCTCTAAGAGTTTAAACGGCCGGCGAAGGCTTTGATTGCCGACATGTACTCTGTCAGGCCCCTGAAAAAAATGTCATTGTGATTTGCGCCGGGGATCTTTAAGAGCGTCTTGTCGGCCGATGGAGACTCACTGTAGAATTGCAGGGCGTCTGAGTAGGGAATTATATGGTCGAACTCGGCATGAATGATTAACACGGGCCTTCGGAATTGCTTTATTTTATCGAGGTTTCGAAAGCCCTCGCTGTCGACGGAATTCAAATTGCGCAGATCGACTCCCAGCAGTCGGAGAAGGGGTTCGGTAAAAGCGAAGCCGCTCTCTATTATCAACCCGTCTATGTTATCTACATGCCTGGAGGCGAGTTCCAGGGCCGAGGCGCTCCCTAGAGACCTGCCCATGACGATGAACTGTCCCGTGAAGCCGTTATCGCTCAGCCATTTCCTTGTGAAATCGTAGACCGTAAGACAGTCGCGCATCATCGAACTTACCGTGGGCTCTCCTCCCGAACGGCCATACCCGCGGTAGTCCACGGGCAGAAAATTTATGCCCATGCGGTTGTAAACGGGTCCCAGATCGTCATAATCGGACACGATTTCGCCGTTTCCGTGGAAAAAAAGGATATTGGGCGCCTCTTTGCCCGCCAGGTGGAAGCGGGCGCCTACGGAGATTTCCTCCCCTACCGGGATATACATGTCTGTTGCGAGGGTATTTTCGAACGATCCCGTTTCAGACCTGGGGTGGAAAATGAGGTGCGCAATCTCCGGCCTGTCCAACGCCGAATAATCAATAGGAGGCAGATCGACCATTTTCTTTTTTCCCCTTTGCAGAAATCTTAATTTGGCCTTAAAACTTGAAACTAAGAACTAAAAACTAAAAACTCCTCCAGGGCATCCGAAAGCTCCATTACGTGTCCGGGAAGCCACGCGAGTAAAAAATCGCCCTCCGCGGCTTCGACCCGCCCGTCTCTGGCTGCGAACCCGGCGAAAGCAAGCCTCTCGTCAGGGGAAAGATCCAGAAACAGTGAAAAAATCTCGCCGGCTTTCGGCAAACCCTCCTGCTCCGGTACCCTGGCTTCCCAGGCGTCCACAAACCCGCGAATAACTCCGGCAAGACACTCGGGTCCAGCCCAGGCCAATTCGCCGGTACCGTCCAGCCTGTCGATTCTCATCCTTATGCCCAGGTTCACAAAAAAATGCAACGAACCCAACATCTTGTCCCTGGAATCGGATTTTTTTGCAAGCAGCGGGCGGTAGCCCCGAACAGTTATAAGCCGGAGGCTCGGGGGATCTTGACTCTCGTCCACGACGAAATCGCCCGCCGCATGGTGCCAGGGATAGATTTGCGCAAAGGAGCGGGTGTCCAGGCAGGAGGTAAGGATTCCGCAGGCCTGCCGGTAGAGTTCTTCGCTTTGGGATGCGCCCAAAAAATGCGGGGTTTCGCTCTCGTTCCATACACTTATAGCCCGCCCGCCCGATGGGTCGAGGGACAGGTGGAATTCATGATGGTTTTCGAACCATTCGGCGATAAAGAGCATGAAATGTGCGGGTTCGTGTCCCAGCAGCGGCGCTTTTGCCGAAACCAGGGGGAACACGACCCAAGGGAGCACGAACTTTGCGCGCAGACGTGCAAGCAGCCTTACTTCAACCTGCAAAAAAGCCTGCTGTTCGGGTGAGAAGGCGCAATTTACTGCAAAAGAGCGGACATCATCTGCAAAATGTATCCGAAGACGGGAGACACTATAGAGAGCGCCGTGTTTTTCACCGATAAGCTCGATTCGCGATGCCGCATCGAGACCCGATGCCGGCCGGACCTGCTTTTTGAGAATAGTCTTCAAGGCCCTGTAGGAGTTTGCGCTCAAAAAATCGGCAACCGAACCCAGATATTGGCCGTATGTTACCGGCGTGAGGCCGGCTGACGGTTGGGCGGATAATCTGTCCTCAAAGATTTGACTTGGTAAAACTACCCCTTCGTATCCGGCGTCCAGCGGGACCAATCTCGATCCTGTGCGGATAAAACATTCTATCGATGGAATAGCGCGGCGCGGTTTCTTTTTGTTCATATTCTTCGTATGCCGGAAGGCGACTTCATCGCGCTTCCGCCAATCCTTCCAGCAACTCCACCCACGCGCGAAAATGAGAACATTTCGTTTTCATGGTCTGAAGTCCTATTTTTTCTGCGACCAACACGCCAGAATTGACCTTGTCGTATTCCGGCAGTTCACCCTCGGATAATAGCAAAGCACTGCTTGTCCTGGAAGAGGCTTGGATATATATTCACCAAGCTTGGGAGCTGTGAACAAAAGATCCGTGCTTTCCGATATCCGGTCGTCGCCCGGTCCGGCTTTTTCCGTTCACTGCTCCTCGCGTGGCGATAGAACCGAGAGGAATTATTTTCTTTTGCTTTTTCTATTCACTATTCACTATTCACTATTCACTATTCACTAAAGGAGCATTGCCTTGGATTCCACGAACCGGGTCCTGCTTGACAGGGTCCAGCGTTCATTTCCAATAGTCCCGGACCCCTACCGGGCTCTGTCCGAGGGGATGGAAATCTCCGAGGAAGAAGTACGGGAACGAATCGGAATATTGAAACAGGGTAAGATTATCCGCCAGATCAGCGCTATCTTCAATACGGGGGCGCTCGGATACCGGAGCAGCCTTGTGGCGATGGCCGTACCGCAGGAGGCGCTGGAGCAGGCCGCTCAAATCATAAACGCATACCCGGGAGTAAGCCACAATTATCTGCGGCAGGACAACTTCAACATGTGGTTTACTATCGCGGTGCCTCCCGGGCAGAACCTGGAGGCGGTAGTGTCTGAGCTTTCCGCCAAAGCCGCATACGCTGGGGACGGCCCTGCCGCCTTGCCCGCACTGGTCCTGCCTGCTGTAAAAAAATATAAGCTGGCCGTGGTTCTCGACGTTTTGGAAGATGGGGACTGGGACCTCCCGGAAGAAAAATCCGAGCTGCCTCCCACCGAATCGGACACAAGCTTCAGGCCTACCTCCGCAAATATACGAATCGTCAAATGCATCCAGGAAGACTTGCCCCTTGTTCAAAGACCTTTCGGTGTGTGGGCCGATTCACTGAAAATGCAGGAGTCCGAGCTGCTCGCAACTATTTCCGGCTGGATGGGCCACGGAACGATTCGGCGGTTCGCCGCCGTCCTGGATCATCGCCGAGTGGGTTTTAGCGCAAACGGGATGGTCGTTTGGAACTGTCCCCAGGACCGGATAGACAGGATTGGCGATATCCTGGCATCATTCCCCGAGGTCAGCCATTGCTACAACAGGCCCGCCTATCCTGAGTGGCCCTATAATCTTTATGCCATGATCCATGGACGCAGCCCTGAAGAGTGCGATTCCATTGCGCACAGGCTCGCGCACGCAACCGGGCTTGATAATTTCCGGATTCTTTTCAGTATGAAGGAATACAAGAAAATAAGGCTGAAACTCTTTTGGTAGGCAGCAGCAGGGGGCAAGCGGAGTTCATTTGAGCGGCAACCCATGCCGGCGGTCCCACCGCCTGGAGTGTGAAATGAGTGATAGGGAAGAGTACGATTTGCGAAAAAAAGCTATTTTCGATGGGATGGCTAAGCGCGGCCGGGAGCGAATCCTCAGGATCGGATACGAAAACTGGGACCCGTTCGAGGAACCCAAGGACCCCAGGGAGAGGATCTTCAGCTCCGAAAGCGTCAAGGCCGGCGCTCTCGTCCAGGAATACTACAAAGCAGCCGGGAATAAGCAGGAATCGGTTGCGATCAATAAAGATTTATTCGATTTGTGCCGTGGCCTTCTCCAGGGAGAGAGCCGGGCAAAAACCATCGTGGATTTTTGCGCCTGGCTGAAGAAAAGGATCGGAGCGGGTGAGCTTTAGGGCCTCACCCCAAAAAGATTCTCAGCAAGGACGCGCCCACCGGATGCATTTGTAATCTATAGTATTTGCGCGCTAATAGAGGTCTCCTTTTGGGTCCATCCGGCAAACGCGTACCTGGACGGTTTGCACGCGAAGCCTCGTTTTTGACGTCGAAGAACGCGAAGAAGCGGTAGCGCCGTCTTCCACGGCGGCGCAAGAGAACAGGTTTTGTGGGGCTTCAGGCAAACATGTACTGTGTTGTTTGGACACGGAGCTCCAGGCTAAGAGCTTACAATGGACGGCGTGAAGTCCTGGGAAATGGAATGGACCGATTACGCTAAGATGAAAAGAAGATGACACAGTTAAATGCGTTACCAAGAAGTTGCGTAGGCAGTAGCGAGAACCGAGGGCCGAAGCACAAAGAAAGCCATCTCCCCGCTCGCTATCCCTGTTCTCCGCCTTCTCTTTCTTCGCGTCTTCGCGTCTTCGCGTGAAAAATATTGGAGGTGCTCATTTGCCGGAAGACCCTCCTTTTTGTGGTTGCGACCGGAGTAAAATTTTACAGCCTTTTCAGATATATTTTTTCTTGACACATATCGAGTCGATATATATCATATTGATCTAAAACGGAGGCCCTATGGACGTTCAATCGGTTCTACTCGGTTTTCTTATGCGCTCGAGCATGACGGGCTACGATCTCAGGAAAGCTTTCTCAATGTCGTTTTCGTTTTTCTCAGGACTGAGCTACGGCTCCATTTACCCGAGCCTCAAGAAGATGGAGTCCAAGGGGTTGATCTCCAAGCAGGTTGAGATCCAGGACGGGCCGCCAAACCGCAAAATTTACACCATAACTGAAGCTGGAAAGAGGGTTTTCCTCGACACCCTGAAATCCCCGTTTGTCCCCGAGCAACCCAGGAGTACTTTCTTGATGAGGCTTTTCTTTTTCGCCCATCTCTGCCCCGAAGAACGGGAGGCGATTGCTCGCGCGCAACGCGATTCCGTCGAGGGGCTGCGCAAAGAACTCGAGGCTGCCCGCCCGCAGATTGAAGCCCGCGCGGACCGCTTCCAGTACCTCTGCTTTCAGATGGGTGTTCGCTATTTTGAGAATCTGGCCCGCGATATCTCCATGATGACCGCGGCCCTGAAAGATGAAAACGTGTGAAGCGATCCACTCGTACAGCAAAGACCGCCCCCTGGCGCCCCACGGGACCGGCACCGGCTGGCGGACACTCGACAACTTTTCACCGTCACACCTTTTGGAAAAGGAGCATGCCGTGGAAGAGGAAATCTATAAAAAACTGGCCAAGCATCTGGACAACCTCCCGGGCGGCTTTCCACCAACTGAAAGCGGAGTGGAACTGCGTATCCTGAAGAGGCTCTTTACCCCGCGGGAAGCAGAACTTGCCCTTCATCTCACCCTGCTTCCCGAGGAACCACGGGTCGTTGCGCGCAGGGCGGGGATGCCTCGGGATGAGGCCGCTGAGCGTCTGGAGGAGATGGCGAAAAAGGGTCTTATTTTGAGAAGGGAACTGGGAACGGGTTCCATAAGCTACATGGCAGCCCAGTATCTTGTAGGGATCTGGGAGTACCACGTTAACGATCTGGACAAAGAGCTTATACAGGATATGAGCGAATATTTTCCGGCCCTTTCCGAACAGGCATGGAAGGTCCCTCAGATGCGTACCATTCCTGTAGGTCGCAGTGTGACTCCGGAACTTGAAGTGCTGCCGTACGAGATGGCCGAGGAAATGGTCCGGGCCCAGAAGAAATTCTCTGTTGGCCCCTGCATCTGCCGCCGTGAGCACACTATGGTGGGAAAGGGGTGTGACAAACGGGAGGAGAGTTGTTTGGGATTCGGCATGGCGGTGGACTATCGGAAACGCAATGGTGTGGGCCGGGAGATTGACCTGCAGGAGACACTGGATATTCTCAAATGGGCCGATAAGGCCGGTCTCGTCCTTCAGCCCGCCAACGCCAAGGATGCTCTGTGGATTTGTCTCTGTTGCGGCTGCTGTTGTCAGGTCCTGAAATTCTTCAAACGTCAGGCCAGGCCGGCCGCAATGGTGTCCAGCCCTTTTTTTGCAGCCTATAATCCTGAAAACTGTAAAACTTGCGGGGTCTGCGTGGATCGCTGCCAGATGGACGCCCTGAAGCTCGAAGCCGACGCAGTACTGTTGGATGTCGATCGCTGCATCGGCTGCGGACTCTGCGTTTCCACCTGCCCTGCCGGTTCGCTTACGTTGGTTCGAAAGCCTCCATCTGAACAACGAGAGGTACCCAAAGATATCATCGATACCTCTATTAAGCTGGGAAGAGCCCGGGGGAAAATCACCACGCCGGGACTGGTGAAAATGATGGTCAAATCCAAGGTGGATAGGATCATTACATTAGGAGACCGCCATGAAAGTGATCGCTCTTAACTCCAGCCCCAGAGATGAGGGCATCAGCAAGACCGGCATGTTGCTGGACGCATTGGTGGAAGGCATGCGCGAGGCCGGAGCGCAGGTAGAGACGATCCATCTGCGTCAAAAAAAGATAAACAACTGCATTGGCTGCTTCACCTGTTGGTCGAAGTCTCCGGGAATCTGCATTCACAAGGACGACATGACGCGTGAGTTGTTCCCGAAATGGTTGGAGGCCGACGTCGCGGTGTATGCGACCCCCTTGTACCACTTCACCGTGAACGCTTCCATGAAGGCTTTCATTGAACGCACGCTGCCGGTTCTGGAGCCTTTTATCCACAGGCGGGACGGGAAGAGCTTTCACCCGCTGCGTCATAATCTCAACGCTCCGCGAAGTATAGTCCTTTCGGTGGCAGGTTTCCCCGAGCCATCGGTCTTTGACCAACTTTCCCGGTATGTCAACTTCCTGTTCCGCAAGGATCTACTGGCGGAGATCTACCGGCCGGGGGCCGAAATGCTTACCCTGCCCGAACTCGCCGAGGCAAAAAAAGACATCCTGAAGGCAACTGTCCAGGCCGGCCGGGAAATCGTACAATCCGGAGGTATCTGCGCGGCAACGATGGAAGGGATAACTCAGCCCGTCGGAGGTGATTTTGACTCCTACTCGGTTATGGCCAATCTGTTTTGGAAGTCCTGCATCCGGGAAGGGTTAACGCCGAGGCAGTTTCATCAGCGCAATCTGGTCCCGCGTCCTGATTCAATCGAAACCTTCATGATGATAATGTTAAGGGGCTTCAACCCCGAGCGCGCCGCACAGACCAGGGCCGTCATCCAGTTCACCTTTTCCGGCGAAGTCGTGGGGAGCTGTCATTTCAGGATTGAAGACGCAAAGATCGAGGCCAAAGAGGGGGCGCCGGAAAAGCCTGATTTGATCGTCGAA
This sequence comes from uncultured delta proteobacterium, assembly GCA_963741035.1. Lineage (GTDB taxonomy): Bacteria > Desulfobacterota > Syntrophobacteria > Syntrophobacterales > Syntrophobacteraceae > SbD1. Next base: position 85,492 of record CAVUGX010000043.1, on the reverse strand, counting down.
TCGCCCTTTGAGCTCTGGATGGATGTGACAACAGGCAAATCCGACGGAAAATGGTTGTTTATGAAGCGAAAGTATAAGGCTACAGGAGACATGTCTCTGCTGCTGCGCATGAAAGAGCTGTTCGGCAGGGTTGACTGACGCGGGAGGCAAATCATGATCGCCCGCATGAGCTTCGCCGGATCTATGACCTGCTCAACATTGAAGAGGCCGAAATGACCTGCCGGCAGGAAAACAGGACCTGGCGCTGACACCGGGGCGCTGGGACACTGTGACCGAATTCAGGCGGTCCGTCCGCCTCATCCCCTTCCCCCATAACCGCGTCGAAGAGGACCGGCCAGGCGTTACGGAATGGACCTTAAAGCAGAGACCAGCGCTCTTGCCCTTGGAGAGCCGAGGCCTGTAATAAGGTCATAGCCATACCCCGCCGCAAAATCCCCGTTAAATCCCGCTGTGATGTCGTGGTAACATTTCCGGTAACTGGTTACGGCCAGATCGTAGAGTTCCTGGTGGCCGTCCGTTAAAAGCGCCTGGTGTTTGGCGGCGCGCGCCTGATTGACAAGGGCCACGACCGCGGCCCAACAGGGCGCCGCTACACTGGTGCCGCCCACGACAGACCAGCCCTGGTCATAAACCCACACACCCGTATTGGGGTCGGCGGCAAAAGCCACATCCGGGATGCAGCGGTTAGCGCCTCCGATGCCCAACATGGCTTGGTAAGAAGGAATAAACTCGTATTGGCTGATGCCGCCGCCTGACCCCTCCCATGCCGTTTCGGGGAACTTGAGCACTCCGGTGTTCGGCTTGAGGTAAAGAGTCGTGCCGCCCGCAGCCACTACGTTCGGGGACGCTGCCGGGTACTGGGCCCCGGACCCCGAGTCACCGCTCGCCGCAACAAATACTGTTCCGGGGTGTTGCAAAGCGCTGTCTAAGCTGGCTTCATCGGAAAACTCATCGCCGCCCCAGCTCATGCTGACGACCTGAGCATTCTGTCCCGCATACTGGACGGCGGCAAACAAATCGGTAGCGCTGGCGGATTGAGCTACTACAAGCAAAATTACTGCGCCGGGGGCAAGCGCATGCGCCCATTCGACATCCAGGCTCGTTTCCAGGGCCCAGTTGGCGTCAGACCCCGTGGTCCCCATATAGTGAACTTGCAAATTTGCCTGCGGCAACTTGTATGTCCGGCAGAAGGCCGACAGGTCCTCGTATATAGTCGGGCTTCCATAAGCATCGACAATGGCGATCGTCTGTCCGGCGCCGGTACCGTTTATCCCATAGGCAGCCTTAATCTGTGCAGGGAGGTAACCGTAGCCGGTTATTAAATCCGGTTGCATATTCTTGACAGGCCCCCCGTGGCCTTTGACGTGCAGTGACGGAGTTGCCGCCCACCCTTCGGGGGCGCCCGGCAGATTTCCCGCGCACAAGCCCGATGCGCTCACCAGGAACAGACCGCTGACCATAGCAATCAGGAATGTCAACCTCATCGTTGCCTCCTTGGTTCCAAAGTATTGAACCGCTCTTGACGCGCGGGCGCCGGAGCGGTCTTATTAGTTCATTATTGCCAGATTGCCAGGTTCGGAATAAGAGCGCCGGCCAGTGGAGAGCCAAGGCCGGTAACAAAGTCGTAGCCTCTCGTCGCGGCATAATTTCCGTTGTATCCCCAGGTAATGTCGCGATAAAAACCGTGGCGATTATACCTCTTTCTGGTTCCGGCCAGTTGGTAGAGGGCGTTGTGGCCGTCCGTCAAGGGTGCGAGCTTGGCGGCGGCGCGGCCCTGATCGGCAAGGGCTATAATTGCCGCCCAGCATTGGGCCGACAGGCTGGTGCCGCCGACTATCCACACGTTCCCGGAAGAAGGATCGTAATTGCTGTCATATACCAGAACGCCTGTATAAGGGTCGCCGGCAAAAGCCACATCCGGAATGCAGCGTTTGGCGGTGCCGGGGATGCCAAACGCGGTCTGGTAACGGGGCTTGGCCTCAAATTGACTCGGTCCGCCCCCGGAGTCTTCCCAGGCGACCTCAGGCCACTTGAGCGTTCCGGTCCCCGGTTGAAGATAAAGGCTCGTGCCGCCCACAGCCACTACGTCCGGGGAGGTGGCAGGGTACTCGGTCCCGGACCCGGCGTCCCCGCCTGATGCAACGAACACCGTTCCGGGATTTTCGAATATGTAACCGAAATACCTTTCATAGGAAAATTCCGTGCCGCCCCAGCTCATGCTCACGACCTGGGCATGCAGACTCTGCCCCGCATACTGGACGGCGGTGAACAGGTCCGAGAAGTAGTCGCTTGACGCGACCACAAGATCGATCGTTGCTTCGGGCGCAAGCGCATGCACCCATTCGACATCCAGGCTCGTTTCGAAAGCCCAACTGGTGGCGTTGCCACCGGAACAGTCATTATACGTCCCGCTTACGGGGATAATATTCAAAGTTGCGGCCGGCAAACCATAGGCTGAATTAAACGCCGCCAGATCGGCGGCAATACCGGGACTCCCGCACGCATCGACAATGGCGACAGTCTGCCCGGCTCCAGTACCGCTTATCCCATAAGCAGCCAGAATCTGGGCAGGCTCGTAACCCTGGCCGGTTATGTATTCCGGTCGGGCGCCCCCGGGAGCGGCCGCGGCTTTGTTGACGCGATAATGGGGGGTTGCCCTCCACCCTTCGGGCCCTCCGGTCACCCGCTTTTCTGCAGGGACTGTCACCCGTTGTTCACTAACGGTTACATCCGCCCGCGCGCCCGATGCGCTCATCGACAGCAAACAGGCGGCCATGACAATCAGAGCACTTCTCCCCATAGTTTTTATCCTTATGTCAGGTTATAGGACCGCTGTACCGGCAGACAAAATCGCGGACAGTCCACAAAGAAAGGCTCTTATATCACCTGTCCGGCCGCATATAAATAGGCTGGCTGATAAATGCTGCTCGCATTAAAGAATCAGGCGCCCTCATTGTCTGCATGCAAAAAAGAAGCCACGAACGGTGAGCGATGTATGAATCACCGCAAGATGTAACGATCGAGTTTTCCATCTGATCCGGATCCCTCGATCTTAGACGCAAAGGGCACTTTATTGGATATGAAAAAGGAACGTAGCAGCTTTTTATGTCCCTTCGGGTCACCCTGAAACCATGAAAAGACCCGGCGCTGCGAACGCGCAAACCCATGCCTGTGTCTTCCGATTTATCCGTGCGCATCTTTTCTCTGCGTCTCCGCGTCTCCGCGTGAAAGAACTTTTCGAAGCAGAGTGATCGATACGCCTTCGCACGGGCTTGCGCCTCTGCTGCGGCGACCGGGCACACGAAAACAGGCTAATCTTCCTGTGAGGCCGCCTGCCCATGTTCGCACGGGCGTACATATTCCAATTCGTCGGCCAGCGCCAGCCTCACCAGCACCACCCGGAGACTGTAATTGAGGTCTTTTCCCGCCAGAGGATGGTTGTAGTCCACCGTAATGGTCGAATCCGTTTTTTCGCAGACAAGATAGCTGTATTGTGCCCCGGTAGCTTCGTTCTTGGCTGTCGCCCACCTGCCGGGCTCCAGACCGCGGCCGGCGGGAAATTCTGAAAGGGACATGGTCCTCACCAGCCCCTCGTCGCGATCGCCGAAGCCCTCCCGGGCGGGGATCTTAAGCTCTGCCTGCGCCCCCTGCTCGAGCCCGATCAGCCCATTTTCCAGGGCTGGAAGAATTTGGCCGTATCCTGCGATGAAATTCATAGACGCCGGGGCATTTTCGCCTTTCACAAACCAACCGTCATCCAGGCGCAGACTGTATTCTATGACAACAAAGCTATTTTTTGTTATTTGCATCGTTTCCTCAAAAATTGGGCACTGATGTCGGAGCAAAAAAAGAATATGTCCTATCGTTCTTGTAGGACTTATTCGCTTTGGTACCCCAGTTCTTTGGCTTTTTTGGCATGTTCATCGGCCTGCCGGTCTTTGCCCAGTGCGCGCAGAGCGGTAGCAAGGTTGAAATGTGCTGCCGCAAACGAGCCGTCCGCCTCGATCATTTTCATCGAAAGCTCGGCTGAGGCTTCAGCCTGACCCGCTTGCAGATACGCGGTGGCAAGCAGTTGATAAGCCTGCGGAGAGTCGGGTATGAGTTCGAGTGCTTTTTGGCCGTGGAGGATTGCCTTTTCCGGCTGCCCGCCTCGTAGATAGCCAAAGGCCAGGTTGCTGTGAGCAGGGGCAAGATCCGGGTCAAGTTCCAATGCCTTGAGGTTCGCCTCTATGCTTTTTGCAGGGTCGGCCTCGGCTGTCATATAGAGGCCGCCCAGGTTCACATAGGCCTGGGCCAGATTCGGGTTGCATTCGAGGGACTGCTTGAATTCCGAGATGGCTTCATCGATAAGACCCTTATGGGTGTAGGCCAGTCCGAGATTATAGTGCAAGGTTTCCGAGGCTGGTTCGAAGAAAAGCCTCTCTTTTAAGAATTTGATGTACAGGTTGAGTTTGGCGTCTGTTTCCTTGGAGGTATTTGTCATTGTATTTTCTCTTTCTTTGGAGTATATGAACGAGGTTCGAGCAAAGAGAAGCGGAAAATCTCCGATCCCCGGTGCTTTTCGCTGATGAGTGCAGTCCCGATACCTATTGTCCACGCACCGCGAACCGTGCCAATCGAGACATTCTAACTCACGGCTTCCCCGTTGAAAAGCTCATGCTCAAGCACTCGAGCTCGCGCCGTTGATTTTTTCGCCAACAACCGGGTACTGTTGAATAAATCGTTTTCCTTTATTGACAAGAGGCCACCGGATAGTTAAGCGTTGGTTTTCCGGCGCTTTTCGCGACCGGCGCAATTTTTCCGACCTTAACCGAGGATGAGAGCATCGTCCCGTTTTGTTCAAACAAAGGCGACTAACAGGAGAGCAAACGAATGAGCGAAGATGCAAAGCAAAAAATTATTGAGTGGGTAAAACAGCAGAAGAAGACCAAACTCTATTTTAACGACCTTTGCAAGGCCGTCCCCGAAATCAAGATGATGGCGGCCAAGAAAATCATAAACGAGCTGGTGAGCGAAGGGAAGCTCAAGTATTGGTCGAGCGGCAGCACGACCATGTACATGCTCCCCAGCGAAGGCGATGTAGCGAAAGAAGAAGAGGGAATGAACTAAGACCCTGCCTTCCCCGACCCGCCGATGAGTCTTCCAGTCGCGAATTTGAATGAAGACCGAAACTTGAGGCATTCTTTTTAATAAGTATGAATATGTTCTTTGAAAGGGAGGTGAGAAGAAGCTAACGGATCGAATTCCGTGTCAAAATGTGTACAAGTGACAGATGAAGAGACACACTAACGGAGGTAAACGAATGGCACTGAAACATGCAACCCCTATGCTTGACGAGCTCGATAAGGGCCCCTGGCCGAGCTTCGTAACTGACGTTAAGAGAATGGCGGCCAAAGGCAACAAAATGTGTGAGGACTGGCTTGGCCTGATGGAGATGTCTTTCAGGGACAAGGAAGGCCACTGGAAACACGGCGGTATAGTTGGCGTCCTCGGCTACGGCGGGGGTGTTATCGGCCGCTACTGCGACCGGCCCGACCTTTTCCCCAGTGTTGCGCACTTCCACACAGTGCGCGTAAACCAGCCTGCAAGCAAGTACTACAACACGGAAGTTCTGCGCAAGATTTGCCAGTTGTGGGATGCGCGCGGCAGCGGGCTGACCAACATGCACGGTTCAACGGGTGACATTGTTCTGCTCGGCACCACGACCGACCAGCTCGAGCCTCTTTTCTACGAACTGACCCATGAGCTCGAAATGGACCTCGGCGGTTCGGGCTCCAATATGAGAACCCCGGAAAGCTGCCTGGGCATGTCCCGTTGCGAGTGGTCATGCATCAACACTCAGGACATTATTTACGACATTACCCAGGAATTCCAGGACGCTCTTCATCGGCCGATGTTCCCCTACAAGTTCAAGTTCAAGGCGTCCGGCTGCCCGATGGACTGCGTTGCGGCCATCGCACGTTCCGACTGTTCCATTATCGGGACCTGGCGCGACGAAATCCGCATTGACCAGGCTGCGGTCAAAGCCTATGTTGGTGGCGAACTTTCTCCCCATGCCGGAGGCGGCGGCAAGCGCAAGGATTTCGACATTAAGGCCGAAGTAGTCGATCTTTGCCCGACCGGCTGCATGGAGTATGACGGAGCACTCAAGATTTACAATGAAGACTGCGTTCGCTGCATGCACTGTATTCGGGTGATGCCGCGCGCTTTGAGGCCGGGCCTTGACCTGGGCGCAACGATTCTGCTTGGCGCCAAGGCTCCTATTCTTGACGGCGCGCAGATGTCGAGCGTTGTTATTCCGTTTATGAAGATGGAGTCTCCCTACACCGAGTTCAAGGGTTTCGTCGAAAAACTGTGGGATTGGTGGATGGAAGAAGGCAAGAACCGCGAACGCCTTGGAGAGACGATTCAGCGCCTCAGCATGCGCGAGCTTCTCAAGGCAGTCGAGCTGGAACCAGATCCGCGCATGGTTAATACCCCGCGGTTCAACCCCTACATTTTCTACGATCCGGCGACTGTTCCCGGCGGCTGGGAGCATGATGGCGCTGCGTTCCGTCAACGGCATCAAGCTTAGGAGGTGCAAAAGATGGCTTTTGATCCGAACAATCTCATGAAAGACCGTATTACCGACATTGGTCCCCCAAGATATGACAAGTTCTTCCCGCCCGTTATCAAAGAGAATTTCGGTAAATGGAAATACCACGAAATTCTTGAGCCGGGCGTCCTGGTGCACGTGGCTGAATCCGGCGCCGAAGTCTACTCGGTTCGCATTGGGTCGGCGCGTCTTGTCAGCACCGAATATATCCTTGAGTTGTGCGATCTGGCCGATAAGTTCTGCGGCGGATACCTGCGCTGGACTACCAGAAACAACGTCGAGTTCCTGGTGAGCGACAAAACAAAGCTCCAGCCGCTCCTGGCCGCACTGCGCGCCCGAGGCAACTGGTTCCCCGTTGGCGGGACCGGAAGCAGCATCACCAATATCGTCCACACACAGGGTTGGGCACACTGCCATACCCCCGCCATCGATGCCTCCGGTGTCGTTAAGGCCGTTATGGACGAGCTGTTCGAGTATTTCGGCAGCCACAAGCTGCCCGCGCAGATTCGCATCGCCCTGGCGTGCTGCCTCAACATGTGCGGCGCCGTTCACTGCTCGGATATCGCAATTCTGGGCGTTCACAGGAAGCCGCCCTTCGTCGAGAATGAACGCGTCCAGAACGTGTGCGAAATTCCACTGGTAGTTGCCGCATGCCCTACGGCTGCAATCAAGCCTAAAAAGGTCGGCGAAATGAAGAGCGTCGAAATCAACAACAACCGGTGCATGTTCTGCGGTAACTGCTACACCATGTGTCCTGCTCTGCCCCTGGCAGACGGCGAGGGCGACGGGATCGCTATTTGGGTGGGCGGCAAGGTCTCCAACGTGAAATCGCCCCCGATGTTCTCCAAGCTGGCTGTGCCCTTCATTCCCAACGAACCGCCCAGATGGCCCACCACGGTTCAGACGGTCAAGACGATCGTCGAGGCTTACGCCGCGGGCGGGCGTCGTTACGAGCGGATTGGCGAATGGATCAAACGGATCGGCTGGGAGCGTTTCTTTGCACGGACAGGTCTTGAGTTCAGCCATGAGCACATTGACGATTACCGTCTTGCCATGACGACCTGGAGAACGACCACTCAGTTCAAGTTTTAGAACACTATAATAGGTCATATAAGTCCAAATGGATTTATATGACCTATGACCTTTTTGGATGGGGTATGGAATTTAACAGAGCGCGGCTGATTGTGGCGGCCATGCGCGGGGGTGCAGGAAAGACAGTTGTCTCAGTGGGACTCTGCGCTGCATGGAAACGCCACCTCGGGCTGCGTATCGTCACCTTCAAGAAGGGACCCGATTATATTGACGCGGGATGGTTGAGCGCGGCTTCGGGCGGCCCCTGCTATAATCTGGACCCGTTTCTCATGAGCCCGGAGCAGATCGTACAGTCGTTTGTGATGCGCTCGGCAAAGGGGGACGGCAGCCTGATCGAGGGAAATCGGGGGCTCTATGACGGGGTCGACGCAAACGGCAGTTATTCGACCGCCGAGCTTGCCAAACTTCTCAGTTGCCCGATTGTCCTCGTTTTGGACGCGACAAAGGTGACGCGCACGGCCGCCGCCATGGTACTGGGGTGCCAGAAGCTCGATGCCGATGTAAATATCGCTGGTGTCATTTTGAACCAGGTGGCCGGAAAACGCCATGAGAAGGTACTCAGGGAATCAATCGAGCAGTGGTGCGGGGTTCCGGTCCTGGGCGTGGTCCCACGGCAAGCCCGCGACTTTTTCCCCGAGCGCCATCTCGGACTGGTTCCACCCGAGGAAGCCGAGGACATCTCGGGCTCCCTTTCGATTGCGGCAGCTAAAATGAGTGAATACCTCGATCTCGATGGGCTCTGGAAATTAGCGACTTCCGCGCCTGCCCTGGCTGGCCCGATGCCGGCTGCGGCGCCCGAGACGAGCAGTGGTTCGGTTAAGATCGGTGTAATCCGGGATTCCGCGTTTCAGTTTTACTACCCGGAGAACTTTGAAGCTCTTGAAGACAGAGGTGCGTCTGTTGTCTGGATTTCCAGCCTGGAGAACGCGCCTTTGCCCGAAGTCGATGCACTCTATATTGGCGGTGGATTTCCGGAAACCCATCTGGACAAGCTTGCCGCCAACGAGGTGTTCCGGGACTCTGTCAAATCCGCCGTGGAGGCCGGCTTGCCTGTCTATGCGGAATGCGGCGGCCTGATGTTTCTGTGCCGCGGAATTCGTCACGGGGAAAAACTCCATCCGATGGTGGGTGTATTTCCCTTCGAGGTAATTCTTGGGACAAAACCGCAGGGTCACGGCTATACGGTTATGGAGTGCGTCAACGCCAATCCTTTTTTCCCAAAAGGAACGACTATTCGGGGACATGAATTCCATTATTCGAGAATTGCCGACCGGCTTGACCCTGGCTCCTACCCCTTCGTCTTCAGGTTGAAGAAGGGGCACGGAATCGTGTCAGGCTGGGACGGCATATGTTATAAGAACGTTCTTGCGGCCTATTCGCATCTGCACGCGGCCGGAAACGGCAATTGGGCTGATGCAATGATAACCGCCGCGGGATCATATAAGAGGCTTAAAACATCATTTTCTGCAGATTCCGGATTGGACCGGGTTCGGCCGGAATCGCAGAGCTTTCCCACGCTCTATTGAAGGAGAAATTTAATGTCCCAGATTGAATTCAAAGGAAAGACTTTTGAGGTAGACGAGGATGGCTTCATTGCCAGCTTCGACACATGGACCACAGAGTGGGTTGAATACGTTAAGACTTCCGAGGGCATCACCGAACTCACCGATGAGCACTGGCAGGTTATTCACGTGCTCCAGGATTACTACAGAAAGCACGGGATAGCTCCGATGGTCCGCATCCTCACCAAGGTTACCGGATACAAGCTCAAGTACATCTATGAGCTTTTTCCCTCGGGACCGGGTAAGGGCGCATGCAAGATGGCCGGGTTGCCCAAACCGACCGGCTGCGTTTAGACCGGAAATCAATACGCTAAATCGATCTAAGCAGGTGAATGGGTAAAATCGGTCAACCGATTCTACCCATTCGCCTGTTCGCAGGGGCGGGGCTCAGCCTCGCTCCTGCCCCGCCAACCAACACCTCTGCGCTTTTACCCACTCACCTGCTCGGGCTCGTTCTTTTTTCTTTGCACACTCACAAAAGCGTTGTAAAAGGATTGCGGACGCGTTTTGTGTTTTATTTCACGCATGGCCGCTCGTTGCTGGACATCAGCTCTTGGCGCCTGCCCTGATGAGGCGTGTTTTTTGCTCGAACTAGCCGGGATTTATTTTCGATTTCCGTCTTGACTTTAACTTTGTATGAGGGTACGAAACAGTGCTGCACGCACTGGAAGCAATGGAGTTAAGAATAATTCCTGATGCAATTGTGCTCTACTTCTCAAAACTCAACTGGAGGTAAAAATGGGCTTTAAAGTAACAGTTGACAAGGACAAGTGCACCGGCGACGCTGAATGCGTAGATGTTTGCCCCGTCGATGTATACGAACTGGTCGATGGCAAGGCCGAACCTGTAAACGAGGATGAGTGCCTGGGTTGCGAAAGCTGTGTGGAAGTGTGCGAACAGAGCGCGATCACCGTCGAGGAAGTATAGCCAGGCTGGTCTGAACCTGACAAAGAATTTGGTCCCATCCTGAAAGCAAGCCGCTTGACTCTTCTAGAGCAAGCGGCTTTGTCGTTAGCCGCTCCGTTAAATTGCCCCCCTGCCGCCCAACTCATATCCGGCGGTATCATTGCTGCTGGTGCTAAAGTACTAAAAAAAAGGCCCGCGCAGCGCAGGCCTTTCTCATGTCGGTAACCGGCAAAGGACTATTTTTATTCCTACTGGCCCTTCTCGCTCGGATGGCACCCGGCGCAGGTAATCGGGGCCTTAGAATCCGGCTTTTCAGTCTTTGCCTTCTTGTGGCAAGGTATACAATTAGTGTGAAATGCGAGTTTGAGGTTGAGTTTCTTTTGATCCGGGGGAAGTTTCCCCTCGCCCTGGATAGTGGCTTCAGTGTGGCATTTTTCGCATGTTTGAACCGGGTCGCCTTCTTTCCATGTATTCTGGCCGTCTTTATAGACATGATGGCACTGATTGCAGGCAACCTTGTAGTCCTGCGCATGCTTCTTGTGGTCGAACTTCACGGGCGCCTTGGTCGGAGTGGGCCAAAGCGGAGATTTAATGGTTATCTCATCAGGCGCCTTCTGCTGTGCCAATGCCAGCAGCGCAGCCGAAAACATGAATACAGCCGCGATGACCAAACACGAGACTAACTTTCCTTTTTTCATTCCGGGCTATCCTCCTTTTGTTTTTGCCTCGCCAACCAGTTTCCGGCCGGAGAAGATTTTTCAGGATTTACACCTTGGCGGAAACTGCCTGTGCCCTTTCCGGATGAACGCCAGCTAAACCCACGAAAACAGCCTGTCAATGTACTGAAAGAAAAACGAACTATCAAGCCAGCGGCATTCTAGTGAATTTTTTCCCTTTCCGCAAGGAAATTTGTCTTAAAATCCATAATGTTCAGGTGCCCACTTCCATCTTCTTCCGATTGCGGAACATGGCAGAATGATTAAAGTCAATATCCGGGGCGATCTCATCGCCCGGCCAGAACGAAGGAGAGTCATGCAATTTCAGAAGCTCTACTTTAAGAACCCCGATGGGAAACGGCTCGCCGCGCGTCTGGACCTGCCGCTCGATGAGAAACCAACAGCTTTTGCCATCTTTGCCCATTGCTTCACCTGCACCAAGAACCTCAACGCGGTCGTAAATATCGACCGGGCGCTGTCCATGAATGGGATAGCTGTCCTGAGGTTCGATTTTACCGGCATTGGTGAAAGTGAGGGGGATTTTTCCGAAACGAATTTCTCTACCAACGTGGCGGACCTCATCTCAGCGGCCGACTTTTTAAAAGAAGCCTACGAGGCGCCCAGGCTTCTCATAGGTCATTCGCTTGGCGGGGCGGCGGTTATTCAGGCGGCTGAAAAAATCCCTTCGGCCGAAGCGGTTTCGACCATTGCCGCACCTGCCCAACTCGATGGATTATTCCCCTTCATTGATGGCCCATGGCTAGAGAAGCTCGAAAAAGACGGCGAGACTGCAATCAATATTTCCGGCAGAGATTTCAAAATCAGGAAGCAGTTTATCGAAGATTTGAAGCAAAATTGCATGGATGAGGCCATACGCAATCTAAGAAGACCTCTTCTGATCTTCCATTCTCCGCTGGACCGGATCGTATCAATCGATAACGCCGCAAAGATTTTTACGGCGGCCAGGCACCCGAAGAGCTTTATTTCACTGGACAAAGCCGACCATCTACTCTCCAACCGGGAAGACAGCCTATACGTGGGTTCCGTGCTCGGGGCCTGGGTCTCGAAATATCTCAAGATTTCTGAGAAAGAATATCCCCAGCTCGAATTGTCAGATAACCGGATAGTAGCCCGCACGGGCAAGACCGGCTTTCGGACCGAAATCATAGCCAACGGGCACCACTTGGTAGCCGACGAACCCATCTCGGCGGGGGGGGCCAATTCGGGGCCAACGCCCTACGACCTGCTGGTATCGGCCCTCGGCGCCTGCACGGGGATGACCCTCAGGATGTATGCGGACCATAAGAAACTGCCACTGGAAGCCGTTATCGTGAGACTTAGGCATCAGAAGATCCATGCAGAAGACTGTCAGGATTGCGAAGATCCCAAGAGCAAAATAGATTTCATAGAAAGAGAAATCGAATTGCAGGGGGATCTTGACCAGGCGGCTGCGCAGAAAATGCTCGAAATCGCCGACCGGTGTCCGGTTCACAGGACACTGGAATCAGGGAGCCGGATCACCTCGAAACTCAAACAATAGGACGATCACCCGTAGCGGACCGGCCGAAACTGAAATAAATTAAAAAATCGTTGCGTCGGGGCCACTTAGACTGGTAAATGGACCTTTCCTGATGACCCGGACGAATTTATAAAGATTGTAAGGGGGATAAAACTTATGAAATTACCGCTTGAAATCAGCGCTCGTGACGTGCGCATCAATGATGAAACCGAAGATCTCATCCGTGACAAAGCCTCAAAACTCGATAAGTTCTATGACCGGATCATCGGGTGCCGGGTGAAAGTGGACATGCCTCACCGCAGTCAGCGCAGCGGAATGACTTATAACGTCAGGATCGATATAACCGTACCGGGCGGTGAGTTGATCGTCAAACGTGAACCGGACGAAGACCTTCATGCTGCAATAATAAATTCCTTCGAAGCCGCCCAACGGCGCGTTAAAGAATACGCGGAAAAGCAAAGGGGCGAGGTGAAAACCCACTTTGAGAAGCCGATGGCAAGGGTGGCGAGGATATTCCCGGAAGAAGGCTATGGGTTCCTGGTAACGCATGAAGGCCGGGAGGTCTACTTTCATGAAAACGCGGTGCTGGATGGGAAATTTGCGGTTCTGACGGTAGGCGTGGAGGTAACATTTATTGAAAAAACCGGAGACAAGGGAGCACAGGCAAGCTCTGTATCCATGGCTTGACGTGCCGCCGGGTCTGATCCGGATTGCGTCGGATTATGTCTGCTGGAGGCGGGGATCGACCCGCCTCTTTGGTTCCGCGGTTGGGTAATCCACTCGTTGGGGCCGCCGGAAACTGATAATCCTCTCCCTGAAGGTCTGCTTTTAACGATGCTCTTTACATAAAGGGCGGAAAGCGAGGATTTTAATGACACCCTCAATTTCTGAATTCCTCAACAACTGAATTTGAGTATGTAGGTTGAGGTGTTCAGGAATACTGAGCCAATCGGAGAAAAAATGTTTCTGGGCATTGTCTACATAATCATAGTTCTACTCCTCATTGTGACAAACGGCCTTTTGGCCATGTCGGAGCTTGCCGTAGTCTCGTCGAATAAAACACGGCTGGAGAGGCGGGCCGAGGAGGGGAATTCAAATGCCCGCGTGGCCCTTGAGCTGGCCCGCAACCCGCATCGCTTCCTGGCAACCGTGCAGATCGGGATCACGCTTATAGGCGTTCTAAGCGGGGCTTTCGGCGGTGCGAGCCTTGCCGGCCGTCTGGCTCAAACGCTTTCCTCGCTCCCATACATCGGGCGCTATAGCGGATCTATTGCCATGGTGCTCGTTGTCGGAGTAATCACCTACTTGTCGCTCCTGGCCGAACTCGTTCCGAAAAGGATCGCTGTATTCGCCCCCGAGGCTATAGCGGCGGCTATTGCAAAGCCGATGGCAAGACTTTTGAGAATGACTTCACCCGTCATCCAAGTCCTGAGCATTTCGACGGATTCCGTGCTGCGCCTGTTCAGGTTCGGGCCTTCCAAGGAGGCGCCGGTAACCGAAGAGGAAATCCGCATGCTGATCGGGCAGGCTACGGTTGCCGGTATATTTGAAGAAGCCGAGCAGGATATGGTCGAGCGAATCTTCCGGCTGGGAGACCGCCGCGTGGGGGTCATGATGACTCCGCGCAACAAAGTCGTGTGGCTCGACGTAAACGACCCGCCGGAGAAGACGAGGCGAAAAATCACCCAAAGACCTTACTCAAGGTTTCCCGTCGGCCAGAAGCCGGGAAACATCAAGGGGGTCATCCATGTTCGTGACATCGCCACCAGTTGCTTGAGCGGAAGGGCTCTTGACCTCAAGGCATTGATGCACAAACCGCTCTACGTCCACGAGGGCGCCCACGCGCTCAAAGTCCTGGAACGCTTCAGGGAATCGGGCCAGCAATTGGCCCTTGTTGTCGATGAATACGGGACGATAGAAGGAATTATAACCCTGACGGATATTCTGGAGGCCATAGTCGGTGACATTCCCTCGGCAGAGGAACCCGAGGAGGCGCCGATAATCCAGCAGGCGGAAGGCGAGTGGCTGGTGGAAGGCACGCTGCCTGTTGACGAGCTGAAGTACTTTTTGCACATCCGCAAACTGCCCGGTGAGCGGGCCGGGCGCTTTCAGACCCTGGGCGGCTTTACCATGGCTCAACTTAAACGCGTCCCGGCTGTATCCGACCGCTTCGAGTGCTGCGGCTACAGTTTCGAAGTTGTTGACATGGAGGGGCGCAGGGTCCGAAAGGTCCTGGTGACAAAACTGGAGAGAAGCGAGGCTGAGTTGGAAAAAGAGCAGGTAAATGAGTGAACCGGTGATGGACCGAGAACCACGGATTAAAAAAATGCAGAATCGCTCTAAATTCTCAATTGGAAGGGGACCAGGATCGATGCTCCAGCTCTACAATACGATGAGTCGTCAAAAAGAACCTTTTCAACCAAGAGACGGCCGTGTGGTCAAGATGTTTAGTTGCGGTCCATCCATATACGCCCCGCCTCATATCGGAAATTACCGCACTTTTATCTGGCAGGATCTTCTTCAGAGATACCTGAATTACCTGGGATATGAGGTCAAACGCGGCATAAATTTAACGGATGTAGAAGACAAGGCCATCGAGGAAGCTCAGGAGCGCGGCGTGACAGTCGGCGAACTTACCGGGGAAATAGCCACGCGATTTATCGACGAAGCGCGGAGGCTCAGGATCGAATTGCCCGCGAAGATCCCGCGGTCGTCCACAAGCGTGGAGCAGGCTGCCCACCTGATCCGCGAGCTGCTCGAGAACGGTTGCGCCTACCGGTACAAAGCCGATATTTTCTTCGATCCTCTCAAGTTTGAGGGCTTCGGCAAACTGTTTCGGCTGGACATGAGCAAATGGCCAAAAACCAGAAAACGGTTCAAACAGGACACCTACCCCGGACGCAGATGGAACCTTGGCGATTTCATCCTATGGCATGGGTGCAAGAACAGGGATAAGGTTTGCTGGGACACGGAGATAGGCAAGGGTAGGCCTTCATGGAACATTCAGGACCCGGCTATGATATCCGAAACCATGGGCTATTCCCTGGACATATTCTGCGGAGGCATAGACAACCTGTACAGGCATCACGATTACAATATTGCCGTCATGGAATCGGTCTCAGGTAAAGAGTTGTCGCGCTACTGGCTGCACGGCCAGCATGTCCTGGTCGGCGGGAAGAAAATGTCGAAGAGCCTCCACAATATAGTTTACCCGGAAGATCTCGTCGATAAGGGTTTTTCCTGGGAGCAAATCCGCTTTTATCTGATGTCGAGGCATTACCGTAAAAGGATCGACTTGAACATGGATCAAGCCCACAAAGCACGTTCGAAGCTGGAGGCCCTGAGAGAAATGGCCGCGGACCTGCTGCGGGGAGCCGGTGTTGAAAAGACCATAAATGACAAGGCTGTAAGCGAGCTGACCGTGGAGATGAAAGTTTCATTCGAAACGGCGATGAACAACGATCTCGATACGCCGTCTGCTGTCAACGGAGTGTTCGGGGCAGTTCAGCGTCTCCATTCGCTCCAAAAGACCGGCAGAATAGGCAGGGAGCAAACGCTGGCAATCGGCAACCAGCTCCTTAGGACAGACTCTGTGCTGCAGGTTTTGTTCTGAATCGGAATTTGGGGACCTGCGTCTCATCGCGGCCCCCAAGAGCACAGGGAGGTTCCTAACCCGGCAACATCCAGCGCGCACTTTTCCTGCACAGTACGGACATGGCAGGCCTGGGTGCAAGTGCGCTCTCACACCTTTACCAGAAGCTCGCCCCGATTTCCATTTGCCCAATAATGAACGGGGTTTTCGGTTCGCATGCCGGTAGAGGCGAGGTTTTTGACCTTTCCTTCGCGTTCCAGCTCTAAAAACGCCTTTTGAAAATCGCTCATAAACCAACCGGTTTCTTCCATCATGTCGGCGAACTCGGCAACCCCGAACCGTTCAGGAGTCTTTGACAGTCTGGTCAGCCAGTACTCTTTTACTTTTCCCGGATCGGCCGCCGGTTCTTCTCCAACCAATTTGTCCGCTGAAAAAAGCTCGAGCTGACCGCTGCGCTTGATTTTTTTGGATTGACTTGCCAGGGCGCCTTCCTTCCTCCGTTCAATTTCCAGTTGTTCGGAGGCTTCCATGAAAGTTACTATGCCCGGCGCATCCCAGCTCAGATAGACAAGATCATGAGCTGCGCGGTCTTTTTTTGGATTCGGGAGCCTCATATGTGCGCAACGCGGAGTTTGCCCTTCCAATGTAGACGCAGAAACTCTAAGTTCCCGGCAATACAGGTCGAGCAAGAATCTTTCCTTTTCTTCCGGCGCGATATGCGAAGTATCCGGCACCTCGCCGAAAACTGACTTTAATTGCTCCTCAAAGCTCGTTTGAGCATTGCCTCGAAGGATGGAACCAAAGCTGGAACTGATGAGAAACTCGGAAGATGCTCTTCCCAGAAGAGGTTGCAGGGTTTGAATCGCCATATGCCTCAATACCGTCGTATCGACGAAGAAAATGCTCAAATCCCGATTACCGCACCACGACAATATTTCCTCCCGCAGATCGTAGAAATCACCCTTGAGGCAAAAGGTATCGACACCACCCCAGGATTCGGATTTCAGAAAGCTCTCGAGCCGGCCAAAAGAGTTTTTGTCGCCTTCAATGAATAACGCGCGAAAGTGAACGTCTTTCCGGAATTTTTCCGATAAATCATTGTGGCACTTCTCCATAATGCCGAGAGAGATGGCTACTGAAGTATCTTCCGGGTCCTGCTTTGCCTTCTGCCAGGGTCCGGAAAAGCAGTCTATGTAATTAATCCTCGCTTCCCGCTGACCGTTGATCATAAAGAGCGGCTCCAGATAGGCCTTTAGCAGCTCATTTCTAATGGATGCCGCTTCTTTTTCGGTATAATTCGCAGTAGCCATTCCCCCCCCTTTCCGGTCATTCAAACTCTTTCCCTGCCCACCGCACCCGCCCCAACACATACGACTTAAGTTTTCTTTCCGAATCCAGGGCAAATTCGAACGGACGATAGTCTGCGGTGTTGTCGGATAGGCAAACCAGCTTGAGGCCGCTCACATTCGAGCTCAGGACTAATCTTTTGAGAGCCGTGGTCCCGTCGGGCAGAATTACCAGGTATATGCGCCCCGCGAGCACCGCGAGGCGCTCAGCATCGCTGCCGTCCACCAGAACTATCTCTCCCTGGTTTATAATTGGCGACATCGAATCTCCCCTGACTCGCATCAGGAAAAGACTCCTATGCCGTTCCGAGCTTTTTCCCGCCAACTTTTCGATCCAGCATTTCTTGAAAGGGAGATGGTCAGAGATTTCGCCGTAAAGGATTTCTCCTTGCGGCCCGGCTGTCACACGCGATTCCAGGAGTGGAATGAGGGAATAGCACGTGATTTCCTCAATTGCCGATTTGCCCGCTACTAATCCGGTCCCGGCGGCTTGCTCGCCCAGGAGCAACCAGCATGGATCAGTCGAAAACTCCCGGCAAACAGACTCCAGAAACTCTGCAGAAGGAGAAGTTACTCCGTCGCGGTAGTTTATCAACGTGTTTTTGGAAACTCCGGTTTTTTGGGCAAATTGCCCGAGCGTCAAACCGGAATCACGGATGATTTTTTTAAGTCTCTCGGACAGCAATTTCCTGCCTGCCTATCTGCTTTTCGTGGTGAGCGCTTCCCTCTTTTCGGATCGGGTTCACCACACAAAATATCTGGTTCGATTTGAATGTCAAAACGAAAAGTTGAAGAAAATGGTTAAGGAGTAAAGACTACCGAAAAAGTATGCAAAAACTTATAGCAAATGGAAACCCCTATGCAGGGATCGCTTTTTTATTCCGCATCCGGCTCATTTGCGGTATAGACAATTTGAACATATATACGGGAGCTTACTATGCTTAACCTGCTTTGCGGGAAGGACCCCATCGAATTGGGGATAAAAACCTACGAAGGTTGGAACATCACCGCGTTTTTGGACCACCTGAGTTCGTGCGATAAATGCTCGAAGTCCCAGGAAAACCTCATAAACCAATTGAACGCTATTATAGGCGGAGGGGACTCGGGCGCGAGCTGAGAAGCGCGGCGCATGCCCGGAAATAGTATCTTCAGCAGCAAAATCACCGGAACCCCAACCCGCTTGTTCAGCTTCGAGACTATTCTTATTTTAATTTAACTGTGCAACCTCCAGAGGTTATTGGCGGTGCGGCACGAGATGTTTTCTTCCGGGAAAGGTACTGTGAGTTCGGCCGCGCAATCGAAAAGCTTGGGCTTGCTTATTTCTATAATACCAATTATGAGGAAAAATAAAATGGCTGAGAAAAAAATGCCACATCCGAGTCATGAGGAGCACCTGTGCTATCTTCAGAATATCGGTTTTGTCGAATCTAACTTGAAGGAGTACAAAGAACTGGTGCGCAATCCGAAATACGTCTGCGGCAATTGCGGACGGGCTGCCGCTGATGCGGGAAACCTTTGCAAGCCGGAGAAGCTATAAAAGACCCGAGGAGTTTTGAGTTTTGAGCTGGGCATGGATCACAGCATCTTTTGGTTTTACACTCAAAAACTCAAAACTCTTCAAGACTCACAAAACTCAAAACTAAAAACTAAAAACTCTTACAATAGCCGGAAAGTGTTCAGCCACCGGGGGCGTTCGGCCAGAGCGGAGTCGATGGCTGCCTGTGCCCCCAGTACTTTGACAATTCCGTCCCTGTTCACCTTTTCGAGTGCCTCCGCAAAGGCCCTGAAATCTTTTGCGGTAGTCCCCAATATCTGGTCGCGCATCCTCAGGCGGACTTCCTCGGAGTCGCCGGTGAGGTGGCGCAGCATCGAAACATATCCTTTCATATCCGGCAGCATGTAGGAATCGAGTTCACCGATCGCTCCGATTATAGCCTTGCGGACTTCATCGTCGGAAAGATCGGCTGTGCGCAGGAAATTCGCGGTACCGTCGAAGTTTTCAATAGTTTTGAGCAGGTTCGGGTCGCGGTAGGAAACAAAGGTGAAGACGCCGGATATACGGTCGAAGAGGCAGAACCCTCCGTAGGCGCCTCCCTGGACCCGCACCTTTTCCCAAAGCCAGGAAGTGCGAAGATAGCCGGTTATGACCTTGCTCGAACCGTGCAGTTCGTAGCCCGCCCGGTAGAGGTCCGCGCCTTTTCCAACGTAGTTTACCTGCGAAGGGATAATTATCCCTTCGAATTCAGGGAAAAGCCGGGGCTGCCATGACTCTATCGCTGTCGGTCGGTCCGGAATGGCACTGAGAAAATTACGCAATGCAAGCTCGACAGGGTGGAAGTCTTTCCTTTCACTCGTCAAATTGAAAGCCATGTTTGAACGACTGGCGAGCAGTCTGCGGACCTCTTCCAAATCTGAAACCACTTTGCTCCAGTTTTCATCGATCTCCCTGGCAAGCTCTCCCAGGAAAAGGAAATAACTTATTCCGTCGGTCAACTCCTTCACCCAGTCCGCCTGGTTGAAGTGAGCGCGGATACGCTGATTGACTGCCTGATGGCCGTTGGGAACAATTTTTCTTTCCTGTTTAGCCTTTTCCGCCAACACGATTTGACGGAACCTTTCCCTGTCATCCAGTTTAACGGAGCCGAGCACTTCCGCAAGGATATCGACAAGATCGCCGACCTGCGGAATCATGCTCTTGCCCCGCAAAAAAAGCCATGTGGCCGGGGCGCTGTCACCGATCACGGCGGAGGTGAACACCTCTGAGCGAATGCCGCCTGTCTTGCGGCTGATTTTTTGGGAAAGGGATACAAAATCCTGAAAGGCCGTCCCCATCTCGAGGAGAGCCCGGCCGAAAAGAGGCGCATAGGGCAGATACTCCCGAGGGAGTGCCTGAAGATTGAATCCAACGTCCAGGTAAGTTACGCCGCTTGTAAAAAGATCGTGGTAAAACCCGGACGCGCCTTCGACAGACATCGGTTCCACGGGAATTATTTTGTTGCGCCTGTCCAGATCGGAAACCCTGAGTACGGGGATGGTGGCCAATGCTTCCGGTGAATCCGGACTCGACTGCATACCCTTCAACGTTTTGGCGTTTTCGATTACCCGGTGGATTTCATCATGAGAAAGCGAATTCTTGATTCCCGCAAGCTTTTTGGCTTCCTCTTCAAGTTCCTTTGCCCCAAGTCCTGGCTCCGGTTGCAGCAAAACAACAGTCCGATGCGGGTTTCCAAGAAGGTGCCGGTCAATGAGGCCTTCCAAAAAACCGCCCGATTTCAGATTTTGCTTTACTTGGTTCAGAGACGATTCAAAGGCCAATAGAGAGGTCGGATCGGCATCATAGAGCCAGGCGGACAGTGAGCGCAGCATGATCGCCAACCCCTGCGGAAAATTGCCATAGTTATTTTCGCGGAGCCGGAATTCAATCGTGTTCACCCCCGCTTCGACTGTTGCAGGGTCGATACCCTTCTGCGTGAGAGAAGATAGAGTTTCGAGGATAAGCTTTTCGACCTTGTCGGCATCTTCAGCGCGGATTCCCTTGAGACCGGTAGAGAAGTAGAGTTGACGCAGTTCGGTCTCAAGGCCCCCTCCAGCAATGTCTTCGCCCAGCCCGGATTCGATCAGGGCCTTCTTCAGCGGGGACCCGGGCATGCCGAGAAGAACGTACTCGAGGATTTGGAAACCAAGATTGAGGCTGGGGTCGGTTGTTTCCGGAAGAAGCCAGTTTACCGTCACCATGCTTTTGGGCTCTCCCCCCGCAGCCTCGTCTTCACCCACCGCAAACGATCTGACGATCCGGACCGGCTCGGTCTTGGACCCTTGAAGGGGGACACCGGATTCGGGCTCGGTCCGGTTGAAGTCCTTGAGGTATTCATGAATTATTTCCAACCTTCGGTCAGGGTCGTCGTTGCCGTAAAAATATATCCTTGCGTTTGAAGGGTGGCAGAATCTCTCGTGGAATGACTTGAACTGTTGGAAGCTCAGGCTGGGGATTACCCGCGGGTCTCCGCCCGAATCCAGCCCGTATGTCGTGTCCGGGAAAAGAGACTGCTGGGATATCTCCGAGAGCATACTGTCGGGCGAGGAATAGACCCCCTTCATCTCGTTGTAGACGACTCCCTTGATTGTCAGTGGACCTTCAGGGTCATCGAGTTCGTAATGCCATCCTTCCTGCTGGAGGACAAAAGGCGTCAAGCGCGGATAGAAAACCGCATCCAGATAGACGTCGACCAGGTTGTAGAAATCCTGGACGTTCTGGCTGGCCACGGGATAGCAGGTTTTGTCAGGATATGTGAAGGCATTGAGAAATGTCTTGAGTGAACCTTTCACCAGCTCGATGAAGGGCTCCTTCACCGGGTATTTCCTTGAACCGCAAAGGACCGAGTGTTCCAGGATATGTGCGACCCCGCTCGAGTCGGGCGGCGGCGTGCGAAAGCAGATGCCGAATACTTTATTATCTTCCTCGTTTATTATCGAAAGCAATTCGGCGCCGGTCCGGATGTGCCGGTAAAACCGGACGAGGCCCTTCAGCTCGGGAATTTCCTTCTCAAAAATCAGTTCAAATTCGCTTTTTGCCGCCATAGGCTCTCTCCATTATGAAAGTATACTCACATTAATTACAATGAACCCGTCCTTCGCAATCCGGCACAGTACAATCGACTGCCCGGATAATGTAAGACACGCGGTCTTCCGGAACAAACCCCTTTTGCTGAATCTAAATACCTGTACTAAATTATATATGAAAGTCGAATAACCCGGGTGCGAAGAGGAAAACAGTGCGAATAAAATTCATCGGGGTCGGTGAAGCTTTCGACGAGGACCTTCCAAACACGTCCATATGGGTCAGGGGGACAGAGCGCCTCAATAAAAGTTCGATCCTATTGGACTGCGGCTTCACTTCCCCTCCCCCATTCTGGAAAAGTTGCACGGATGCGGACGATCTTGACGCAATCTGGATATCGCATTTTCACGGGGATCATTTCTTCGGCCTGCCCGCCATGCTTACTCGTTTCTGGGAAATGAAGCGTACAAAGCCTCTCTTTATCCTGGGCCAGCAAGCAATAGACGAAATAGTGCCCCGGGTGCTTAAGCTGGCCTATTCGTCTGTCGCGGACAGGTTTGCCTACGATATCCGCTATCTGACGGTCGAACCGGGAGATGTTGTCGAAGCCGCAGGTGTTACGTGGCAAACCGCCGTAAATGGGCATCCTCAAAGAGACTTGGCCGTCCGCATCGAAAAGGGAGGCAAATCGGTATCCTACAGCGGGGACGGACTTTCAACCGATGAAACGCTCTCGCTCGCGCGCGCCGCCGATCTTGTGATTCACGAGGCTTTCCGCCTGGAAACGAATGTCCCGGGACACGCAAGCATCAATAGCTGCATCGGCTTCGCTCGAAAGGCGAAAGCCCGCTCGCTGGCCCTGGTGCACATCCAGCGTCAGGAACGGCGTGAGAGGCGGGATGACATTTTGCGTGTGAGTGCAGAAGTCAAGGATCTCGAGGTCTTGATGCCCGAACCCGGGGATGAGGTTGAGATTTGATGGAAGGTCATAGCAAAAAGCGGCTATGCCGGTTAAAGACCGGGACCAAGTCGAGCCCAGCCTTAAACCGTCTTCTTTATTTCGAAAAGGTTACTTTCTCTTGACAAGCCGACGACCATCAATTAGGTTTGTCGCGCGTGGGAAACCAGTATATTTTATGGTCCTTCAGTACTCAGACAAAACTCTGGAAGGTTTTTGGAGAATATGTCTACGTAGTGCGAGTCAGAATCCGCCTCAGGTCCGTTCCTCCTCGGTTAGTCAGATTAGATCCGGTTCTATAAATACCTGCTGGAATGAGACGGAACAACCCGCGTAAAAAAAGCTACCCTTTTCAAATACTGGTGATTTTCATTCCGAAACCGCGATTCACGCGGTTCGAGATTAGATTACCATTAGATTATCATATGAAAGCGTAATTCTGGAAAATGAGGCTAATGTTCGAGGGGCGGCGTCCGCCCCTCAAGTTTGTGAACTGAATCAAAAACAATTCAACTAGGAGGATTAAATGAACGCAAGTGTGATCGCCATGTTTGCCCTTGCATGTGGTGGTCTCGGCGTAATCTATGCTCTGGTGACCGCTGCGTGGGTTTCCAAGCAAAGCGCCGGTTCCGAAAAGATGCAAGCGATCTCGGAAGCTATCCGGGAAGGCGCCACGGCATTTCTGAACAGGGAATACAAGACAGTCGCCATTGTCGCGGTGGTGCTTGCCATAGTACTGCTCTACCTTGGCAAATGGACCTCGATCGGATTTCTCATCGGCGTTTGCGGTTCGGCCCTTGCGGGTTACATCGGCATGATGGTATCCGTAAAAGCCAATGTGCGTACGACGGAAGCCGCAAAACGAGGATTGAGCGCAGCCCTTTCGGTCGCTTTCAAAGGCGGGTCGGTTACAGGGATCATGGTCGTCGGCCTGGGACTTCTCGGCATTACCGGCTACTACCTTGTGGCCAAATCGATGGTCCCTGCGGACAAAATTGACGAAGTCTTCCACGCCCTTATCGGCCTCGGCTTTGGATGCTCACTCATGAGCGTTTTCGCTCGTATCGCGGGCGGCATCTACACCAAGGCTGCTGACGTCGGGGCCGACCTGGTCGGAAAAGTGGAAGCCGGAATCCCTGAGGACGATCCAAGAAACGCAGCGGTCATCGCTGACAACGTCGGCGACAATGTCGGCGACTGCGCAGGCATGGCGGCAGACCTCTACGAGACCTACACAGTTACGCTGGTCGCCGCAATGCTGCTGGCGAAAACCGTTTTTGGCGCCGACAGCCCCTGGGTGGAATTCCCCCTTCTCATCGGAGGCATCTCGATCGTTGCTTCGATCATCGGCACCTACTTCGTGCGCCTTGGCAAGAACGAATACATAATGGGTGCACTCTATAAGGGTCTCGCGGTCGCAGGTATCCTGGCTGCGGTGGCCTTTTATTTCGCCTCTGACTGGTTTTTGAAGCTGCCGAACTTAAAGACCGGCGGCTTCACGGCAGTGAGCGTTTTCACTTGCGCGCTCATCGGTCTCGTCTTGACCGGCGCGATCGTTATGATCACCGAATATTTTACATCCAAGAGCTTCAACCCGGTTAAGCACATTGCGGCTGCCAGCGCTACCGGCCATGGAACCAACGTTATCGCCGGCCTGGCGGTCAGCATGAAGTCCACCGCCGCCCCTGCGCTCGTAATCTGCGGCGCCATCCTGTGGGCCTATCAGCTCGGCGGCGGTTTCGCCGGCAATCCCACCGGCGGTCTTTTCGCAATCGCTCTTTCCGCCGTTGCGATGCTCTCCATGACAGGCATCGTTGTCGCCATCGACTCCTACGGCCCGATCACGGACAACGCGGGCGGCATCGCCGAAATGGCTGAACTTCCCGACAGCGTCCGCGAGGTAACCGATCCCCTGGATGCGGTAGGCAACACCACCAAGGCCGTTACGAAGGGTTACGCGATCGGTTCGGCCGCTCTTGCCGCCCTGGTCCTTTTCGCCGAATACTCCCGTTCGGTCCCCGGCCATGTCGTGTTCGACCTCTCGAACCCGCTGGTCATCGTCGGCCTTTTCATAGGCGGCCTTCTGCCCTACTTCTACGGCTCGCTCCTGATGGAAGCGGTTGGTAAGGCTGCAGGCGGGGTTGTAGAGGAAGTTCGCCGCCAGTTCCGCGAACTCCCCGGCATCATGGAAGGGACGACAAAACCCGAATATGGCAAGTGCGTTGACATCGTCACCAAGAGCGCCATCAAGCAGATGATGCTTCCCGCGCTCATCCCGGTAGCCGCACCGATCATTGTCGGATTCGGGTTAGGTAAAGAGGCCCTCGGCGGCGTGCTCATCGGCTCGATCGTCACCGGTCTGTTCCAGGCCATAGCGATGACGAGCGGCGGCGGCGCCTGGGATAATGCAAAGAAGTTCATCGAAGACGGCATGTACGGCGGCAAGGGTTCGGAAGCTCACAAAGCAGCGGTTACCGGCGACACCGTAGGCGACCCGTACAAAGATACGGCCGGCCCGGCAATCAACCCGATGATCAAGGTCGTCAACATTGTCGCGCTGCTGATCGTGCCACTTTTGAAGTAAGAAAGCGCAGCTCTTTTTTTATCGCGCTAAATAAAGACGAAACCGGCGGTCTTTGGGGACCGCCGGTTTTTTATGTCAACTACATAGTTGAGACTGCAGATATTCCAGGGCAATATCGACGACTCGCATTTATGCAGAACTCTACCCCATCTCTTTCCCGATGATCTCCTGCACGATTGTATAGGGATCAGATTCCTTATCGACTATCTTGCGGACCATTTCATCGACGGAGTCCCCGCGATTTTCGATCCGGTCCAGGATAGTCCTGAACGCCTGGTCCTTGAGGACGCCCATGAGTTGGATCTTGGCGCGCTTCTCCAGAACCTCCCGCCACTTTTCGGCGTGAGTGGCCAGCAGGTGCGCCCTGTGCTTTTCTATTGCTTCGTAGAGCTGTTCAATCCCCTTGGATTTGATAGCCTCGGTTTCCACGACCGGAGGTTCCCAGTCTCCCCCGTTACGCCTTCTGGCGCCCAGCCCGATCAGGTTCAGCAGTTCCCGCACGGTCTTGCGGGAACCTTCGCGCTCGGCTTTGTTCACAACGAAGATATTGCCGATTTCCATGATACCGGCCTTGATCGCCTGAATGTCATCCCCCATTCCCGGCACTGTAACGAGTATGGTCGTGTGGGCGCTGTTTGCAATTTCCACCTCGTCCTGACCAACGCCCACAGTTTCGACAATGATTATGTCCTTACCCGCCGCATCCAGGACGTTAACCATATCATTGGTGGACTTGGTGAGGCCGCCAAAATGACCCCGGGTGGCGAGGCTCCGGATGAAAACCCCCGGGTCGAGAAAATGCCGCTGCATGCGTATGCGGTCGCCGAGTATGGCCCCCCCGGTAAACGGGCTTGTCGGATCGACCGCTAGAATCCCGACTGTTTTCCCGGCCTTGCGATAGTAGATAGCGAGCTGGTCGACGAGAGCGCTCTTGCCGACCCCGGGAGAACCGGTCAAACCGATAACGAAGGCCTTCCCCGTATAGGGATAGAGTTCCCTGAGTATATCCCTGGCCGAAGCAATCTCATCGTCGATGTCGCGAAGAAGACGAGCTGTGGCTCTTACATCGCCGGAAACGATCTGTTCTATTATGTCCATGCGCTAAACCCTGCAGTAAGCAGCGGAATGAATTCATCCAGCAACTGAAACTTAATGATCGGGGAGGCCGCCCGCCGCTCCGGTGTGCCTATCTTTTCAGAACAACCCCTCTGCGCGCCTTGATGTTTGCTCTCACCCAGTCCGTGATATCCTTAAGTTTTGCCCCTGGTTCGAAGATTTCCTTTATACCGATCCCTTTGAGCTTGGCGATATCCTCGAGAGGGAATATGCCTCCTCCTATCACAGATATATCATCTGCATTGTTTTCCCTTAAGACCTCGATTATGCGGGGAAAAGAATACGTGTGCGCCCCCGACAGAATGCTTAGCCCGATCAGGTCCACGTCCTCCTGGATGGCCGCGCTTACGATCTGCTCCGGCGTCTGATGACAACCGGTATAGATGACCTCGAACCCGGCATCACGAAGGGCACGGGCTACTACGCGAGCGCCGCGGTCGTGGCCGTCCAGACCTGGCTTGGCAACCAATATACGAAGTTTCCTTTCTTTTTCCATGGAAACCTTCCTCCTTAACAAAAGTGAAGACAATTCGATTGCATCAGCCTCAGCTAGAAAGTCCCGGGATCGGTATAAATTCCAAAAACTTCCCTGTAAAGATCGCAGCATTCCTGTTCTGTGGCCCCCGCCCGGACCGCCTCGATGAGTGCAGGCATGACGTTGTTCTCCCAGCACGGCGGACCTTCGCATCTGCGCCTCAACTCGTCCATTGCTTTGCGGAGCCTGACTTTATCGCGCTTTTCCTTGAACAGGTTTGTGCGCTCGACCTGCATCCGTTCGATTTCGTCGTCTATCTTCAGCACGAATTCCAGCTCCGGCCGGTCGGAGGGATATTTATTCACCCCGATTATGATCTTTTCTCCGGACTCGACCTGCTGCTGGAAATGGAAAGCCGCATCGGCGATTTCCATCTGCGGGTAGTCGCGTTCTATGGCCAAAACCATCCCGCCCATTTCATCGAGCTTGCGGATATAAGCGTTGGCTTCTTCTTCCATCTTATCGGTAAGGGCCTCGACGAAGTAGGAGCCTGCCAGCGGATCTATCACGTTGGTGACTCCGCATTCGTCACCCAGTATCTGCTGCGTGCGCAAAGCGATAAGCACCGCCTCCTCGCTTGGAATCATGTAGACCTCATCGAGCGAATTGGTATGTAAAGACTGGGTGCCGCCGAGAATCGCCGCGAGGGCTTCAGTGGTGGTTCGGATGACGTTGTTATACGGTTCCTGGGAGGTGAGCGAACATCCGGCCGTCTGGGTGTGGAAACGCATCAGCATCGACCTGGGATCCAGTGCCCCAAAGCGCTCTTTCATTATACGAGCCCATATACGCCGGCTCGCACGCATCTTGGCTATTTCTTCGAAGAAGTCGATATGGGAATTCCAGAAGAAGGAGAGCCTGCACGCGAATTCGTCGACTTTGAGTCCCCTCCTGACTGCTTCCTCAACATAGGTGATGCCGTCGTAAATCGTGAAGGCAAGTTCCTGAACGGCAGTCGATCCGGCTTCCCTGATGTGGTATCCGCTTATACTGATGGTGTTCCAGCGGGGAACCTCTCTGGTTCCGAACTCAACGGTGTCCGTTACCAGTCTAAGGCTCGGCTCGGGAGGAAGCATGAGCGTCTTCTGCGCTATGAATTCCTTCAGGCAGTCGTTCTGAATGGTGCCGCCCAGCTTCTTGCGCGAGTAGCCCTCGTTCTCGGCGTTGGCGATATACATGGCCCATATTATCGAAGCCGGCGGGTTGATCGTCATCGAAGCGGTGACTTCTTCCAGATTGATGTTTTCAAACAACCGCTGCATGTCCTCAAGGGTGTCGATTGCCACGCCGCATTTGCCGCACTCGCCCCGCGCAAGAGGCGAATCGGTATCGTATCCCATAAGAGTGGGGAAGTCGAAAGCGGTGCTAAGGCCGGTTTCGCCGTGATTAATCAGGTAGTGAAACCGCTTGTTCGTGTCTTCGGAGGTGCCGAGTCCCGCGAACATGCGCATGGTCCAGAGCCGGGCCCGATACATGGTACTCTGCACGCCCCTGGTGAAAGGGTATTTACCTGGAAAACCGATATCGTCGAAGAAGTCCCTGTTTCCAATGTCGAGAGGAGTGTAAAGCGGCTTAACCTCCAGGTCGGAAACTGTGGAAAATCGGCTGAACCGTTCCGGCATTTTCCGGAGGGCCTTCGTGTATTCCTCCAGCCACTCGGAGTATTCTTTTTCCATGCTCTCAAGTGCTGATTCGGAAAGAATTTTTTTTCCCATTTTTTTACCTCCTGAAAGCGATGAAAGAGGGTCCCGTTCAAAACAGATTCAACTGGAAAGCCGCTCCACCTTGTGCGTTACGAAAACAAAGTTCAATAGCAAAAGAACAGGAAATAATACAGATACTCATATAAATATAAGGCGATGATCCAAAAAAGAAGTGCGGAAGCAACAAATGCCTGGCACCGGCCAGGAGACGACTGCCGAACTGGAGGGCGGACCGGACAAATAAGGCAAGAGAGCAATGGAAGGCATGAATCGAGCAAGGAAATCGATGCGAACAGGTCACGCTGGGACACCCATCAACGGAACTTAACCAAATTGCCGAAATATTGTCAAACGATTTCTTCTTGACCGTTTAACCCTATTTGGAGTAGTAAAAACTGTGTGAATCCCTGAGTTCCGCATTTCGGTAATCTGTCCTGCTCATAATAGCTCTGTGTTAGTCTCCTATCTGATCGGCTCCGGGAAAAGCTCACCCAGGGATATTGTATCTGATCGCCAGGCGGGAATCCTCAACACCCTAGAGAACTTATAGCGCATGCCCCCGCCCCGGTCTTGATCTTTCCTTTCCGTACCCGCACCAATCTTTTCCAAAGATGTTGTGAACCGTTTGCCGGGAATGCGGTCCGCCATGGACCGATAACCTGCAAGCCGGAAGGGAGGTGAGATGGTTTCAGAATGCCGAGGTTAGGGGCACTTCTAAAAGGCAGTGCATAGCATTTATCCAAGGAGGAGGGTAATATGGCAGACGTTCTGAAACCCCGCTGGGGTCAGCCGGCCACCGGCATCATCTCGAACATCGTATTTCTTCTGGTCGCATGGTTTACATGGTACATTTTCAGTGATCCCAGAGGTCCTGTGGGATCTTTCCCATACCCTTTCGTTATGTACCTCGCAATGATGATCCTTGTAGGCCTCTGGCAACACATGTTCTTTGGCGACTGGCCTTTTCAGGACCTTTCCCCGCCGCTAAGAGGCGTTGTCCAGACAATAATGAATCTCATTATAGTCTGGTTCGTCATTCATGTTGTTTTCTACAGGGTATTGGGGCTGGGTTTCAATTTTCTGAGCCAGTCCGGCATGGAAGTGGTTTTAGCCGCCGGACCGATTAAGGGCAAAGCTTCGCTCGATCTCGCAGCGTTTATAGAGCCGAGTCGCAGATTTGCCGAACGGGCCGTTGTTACATTTGTTCTCATAGGGTTTTACTCATACCCTTTCGTTACCATTCTTTTTGGGAAATGGCCCGTGCGCCCGAGCGATCTCACTCAGCCCCAGGCAGGCTTTGCTGAACTCGGCTGGGCTTCGCTGTTGACTCTTTTCTTCTACACTGTCCTCATTGTACCTTTCTGGGGAGCGGTGTGGGAATCAAGCTTCGGCATAGCAAACGCTCTGGGTCGCCCATGGTGGAGCGGTCTTGCGGGCACAGGTCACGTACACTGGGTATTCGGCTGGTGGGAATGGATGATCATAGTCTTGTTCATGACCCCTAACGTGTGGCGAATGAAGCCGTGGTCCCTGATAAAGCTTCCCCAGCCATGGAAGGGAATAATTTCTTTCATCTGCAATTTTGTACTCGCCTACCTGCTTGCCTCGCTCTGCGTTAAGCTGATACCCACCTGGGTAAACATGGAGGAACTCACCCATCACCTCCCCGCCGCTGACGCCGGTAATCCTGCTCGCTTTTTCTGGTATCACGCTGCGGAAATAGCAGGGTTTACACTGATTCCATTCCTGGCCTGGCACCATTACTTCGATGATATGGCGCCAATGGCCGATAAGGATTCATGGGGCGCATTCTGGTTCAGGACGTTCGGTGTTTTAGTCTTGATGGTTATAGGTTATGTTTTCTACTATGTAATAAATTTTGGGTACTGGGGACTGGGAATCCATCATATGCAAGGAGAGCTTGCCGAAAGATACCTCACCGGCGAGTCTCTTATCTGGAATTTCTGGTATATTATTCCTCTTCTTTGGAACGAGTGGTTTTTCCACAAATGGCCATTCTATGTCCATGAGCATCATTGACCTATCTCGGTCCGAATAAAGCGGCTTCTCTTGAAGGGCGGGGTTTCATCCCCGCCCTCAGTTTTTAGAGTGGGTCGACTTCGCATCCTCGGCGAAAATACTTCGGAATCAGTTGAACTGAGCAAGGAAGTTTTGTACATAAAGGAAACGCGCCGGAGTTTCGGCGGTTGAGTAAAAAATATTACCGGAGCAGCGTAGATGATACGCCTTCCTTTCGAGGCACAAGAAATCGGTATCCTGGCGCAGGCCATCTCCGTTTCGGAAGAGCTTATAAGCGATTCTTACAAGATATCCACCTCCGAATGGAAAAGGTACCGCTATGATATTCAGAGCCTGAAAGACCTCGACGAAGAGGAAGTCACGGATATTGCTTTTGCCCAAATCCGGCGATATTTGATGCGTCCCGGCGACAGGACGCGGGGGAGCGAACCGGGCGATTTTTTCAAAATCTGCGTCCAGGACCATGTGATCCGCAGGGCGGTCGAGCGAGACAGGCAAATCGGACTTTTTCCGCTGACCGCTTACATAGTCATTCATGAACTCATTCACGTTGTCCGGTTTGCCAAATTTCTCCAGCGATTCGATTCCACAGTCGCCGAGCAGGACGCCGAGGAAACGCGGGTGCACTCTCTTACGTACGATCTGCTGCAAAAGACCCGCATTCAGGGTTTGCCGGAAGTTCTGGCCGCCTTCAAAGACTGCCGGACAATGGAAAATTTTCTTGCAGGTTGAAATGGAAAAAACTGAGGCCGGCCCTTCGGCCCGAGATAAAGGAAACGAAATGGAAACAAGGATAACCAGACAAGAGGTTCGACACGTCGCTCTGCTGGCAAGGCTGGAACTCTCCGAGTCGGAAGAAGAACGGATGACCGGCCAGATGAACGGTATTCTCGGATACATGGATAAGCTAAATGAACTCGACACAAAAAACGTTGAGCCCACGACCCACGCCATCCAGTTGCAGAATGTCTTTCGCCCGGATGTAGTCAAGTGTCCCCTGGACCGCAAAGAGGCCCTGGCCAACGCTCCGGGGACTGACGGCGTCAACTTTGTGGTACCCAAGATACTTTAGCCAGAAAAGGCCGGTTCAAATGCAAATCCACTCACTTTCGATTCATGAGATACACGACCTTCTGCAAGGCGGAAAAATCGGAGCTGTAGAAACGGTCTCCGCATTTCTCGATCGAATTCGTACAATCGACCCGAAGGTAAACGCCTATCTGAGCACAATGGCAGAACAAGCCCTGGAGGAAGCAAAGCTTTTCGACTCCGGAGCGAAGAATTATTCGGCATCACCACTGGCAGGTGTGCCGATCGCCATAAAAGACGTGATCTGTATCCAGGGATCTGCTACCACCTGCGGCTCGCGTATCCTTGAAGGATTCGTTGCCCCCTATGACGCTACGGTTACGGAAAAGCTCAGGCATGCGGGTGCTATTTTTATCGGAAAGACAAACATGGACGAATTCGCCATGGGATCATCCACGGAGAATTCCGCCTTCGTAAAGACCCACAATCCGTGGGACCTGGACCGCGTTCCAGGCGGATCGAGCGGAGGTTCGGCCGCTGCGGTGGCCGCAGGGCTGTGCGCCGGGGCGCTCGGGACCGACACCGGAGGCTCTATCCGGCAGCCGGCCTCGTTCTGCGGCGTTGTGGGCATAAAACCCACGTATGGCCGGGTTTCGCGCTTCGGGCTGGTGGCTTTTGCCTCTTCCTTGGACCAGATCGGGCCGATAACAAAGGACGTGGAGGATGCCGCCATAATGCTCCAGGCAATCGCCGGGTACGATCCCGGGGAATCCACTTCCGTCGAACTGCCCGTTCCCGATTACAGGGCCGCCCTGAAAGAACCGATAAGGGGTCTGCGCCTCGGGATTCCCCGTGAGTATTTCATCGAGGGAACCGCTCCGGAAGTTGCACAGGCTGTGCGCGACGCAATCTCTACCTGCCGGGACCTCGGCGCGCAAACTGTCGATATTTCCCTGCCGCACACCGAATACGGCATTGCGGCTTACTACATAATCGCCCCGGCGGAAGCCTCCTCGAATCTGGCGCGCTATGACGGCGTAAAATACGGGCATCGGGCCAAGGACGCCGGGAACCTCATCGAGATGTACAGCAAAAGCCGCTCACAGGGGTTCGGCCCAGAGGTCAAGCGCCGCATCATGCTGGGCACATACGTACTGTCGGCCGGCTATTACGATGCTTACTACAGGAAAGCGTCCCAGGTCAGGACGCTCATAAGGCAGGATTTCCTGGACGCGTTCGAAAAATGCGACGCGATATTGGCTCCCGTCTCACCAATACCGGCATTCAGGATAGGGGAAAAATTCGATGATCCCCTCCAGATGTACCTGAGCGACGTATTTACGCTCCCGGCAAGCCTGGCTGGAATACCGGGGATTTCCGTGCCATGCGGTTTCACTTCGGAAAAGCTGCCGATCGGGCTTCAGATTCTCGGGCCTCATTTCCGGGAGGAACTGATTTTACGGATAGCCCACCAATTCGAACAGGCCACCCCGTTTCATCTCCAAAAACCTGAGGTGTAGACGGTTTTTGCGGTTTGCCTCGGTGGAACCGCCAGTTTGCATGAAGGGACTGCACTGGCGGTTGCGGCCTTAATTCTTGTCTTCCGTTAAACTATCGCTAGTCAGCAAACGCCTGATTCGCAGACAGATTCGGATTATACCCGGCAGGAACAATACCAGACCGCTTATGCCCAGGAACCAGGCACGCCATGCCACCAACGTGTCCAATCCTCCGATGATAAGCAGGAAAC
Source organism: uncultured delta proteobacterium (assembly GCA_963741035.1). Lineage (GTDB taxonomy): Bacteria > Desulfobacterota > Syntrophobacteria > Syntrophobacterales > Syntrophobacteraceae > SbD1. The sequence continues at coordinate 51,891 of CAVUGX010000043.1, read as the reverse complement.
CAAGCACGACCCCAAAGAGTGCAAGAAGATCCCAGCGCATTTCTCTTTCCCCTTATCAATGAACTAATCCGAATCAATCCCTCTCGAATCATGCGCACTTGTCGTCCGGCAAGTCGCAATCGGCGCTGCCGCACCCTGACCCTGGTCCGGCTCCGTTGAAGCGTCGAAAAGAAACCACCCCCTGCTGTCCCATGTAGCGCCCCAGGATTCGAGGATCGGCTCTAACCAAATCGACCAATACGAGGGCATCGAGCGCATTGTTGAACTTCGGGTCAACGCTGAAACCCAGAAACTTTCCGCCTAGTTTCATATAATGCTTCAGCAGTATGGGAATGCCGGTTCCGTCATGCTCGATGTCCGATATCAATTCCGAAAAATCCTGGATGTCATGAACCATCGAATAGGCCAGTCCCCGGTTCTTTTTCCTCATCGACGGCGGGGCATTCCTGGCCCGCACGAATCTTGCCAGATCTGAATGTGTATGGCCCTCTCTAAGGAATTCCACCATCAGCTTACGGGAGACACCGAGATATTCATTGTTTATGCTTACCGCCCCGAATAGAAACCGGTATTGGGGATGGCTTGCGACAAAGCGTCCGATCCCCGACCACAGAAGCATAAGGGGCTGATATGTCTTCTGATGCTCGGGACGGACAAAAGATCTGCCTAACTCGAGGGCCGAACCGAATACGGGGGTCAGCCCGTCCCTGTATTCAAAAAGAGTGCTTGTATACAGGCCCTTAAAACCGCGCTCATTCAGGATTGCATCAGCGCGGCCAAGCCGGTATGCCCCGGCAATTTGATCGTGCTCCCGGTCCCAGAGAATTATGTGCTGATAAAAGTCATCAAAGCGGTCGATATCGATGGCGTTCCCGGTCCCCTCGCCTGCTTTTCGAAAGGTGATTTCCCGCAGGCGGCCGATTTCGTGAAGCGCGTTTGGGATTTGTGCGGCAGAGGCGCTTACTACATCGAAGTCCCTGGAGGAAAAAAGGAGCTGTTCGGGAGGCAAACGGCGGATTTCTGAGGCTATCGAGCCGGTCTCTTTCGCTCTTGCAACCGCGCGATAGCTTGAGGCGCCATTAATTGACGGCTGGAAAAACAGGCGCCGATGCTTTTCGCATGTGCGATTCTGCAGATTGTAAGTCCTTAAGCGCAGGTAATCCATTATTGCCGAATCATCGAGTTCAGCCAACCTCTTGAAAGGGACCGGTTTGCCGACATGGGCCCGCACCATCCGGGGCCGCTTTTTGAGGTTCTCTCCCGGTATCATCAACGTACGAAGCAGAGGATGCACAAGACCGAGCCCGCAAAAGAGCGGACTGTTGTGGCCTTCGAAGTAGACCGGAAGCACGTTCGCCCTGGTCTTCCTGACAATCCGGGCTACCGACTGGTTCCATTTCCGGTCAATGACGCTCATGCTGCTCAAGTGCATGTGGGAAACCTCTCCAGCCGGAAAGATTCCCAGAGCCCGTCCGCCCCGAACCCACTCGATGGCCTCTCTCAAAGGCTTTAGGTTATGCGCCGTAGACCCCCGCCTTTCGAAAGGATCTACGTAAATCATCAATTCGTTGAGTTCACGAACTCCCACCAGGCCGCTCAGCAAATAATTGGCCATGACCTTGGTATCGCCTCTCGTCTTCAGCAGGATCGAGGCGAGAATCAAGCCTTCAATTGCGCCAAAGGGATGATTGGCAACCACTACCAGGGGCCCTTCAGAAGGCGTCCTGGCTAGATCGTTTGCAGAAATCTCATAGGTGACGCCAAGCACTTCAAGGATGCGATCCGGAATTGCCGTCTCGTTTGGCAGCGAATTAACCCGCCAACGGAGGTCGTTTAGCCGTTTGACCGGCAGTACGCGCTTGATGAGCAAAGACTTGAAACGCTTTGCCCACAACGATTTTCGGCTGTTTCCATCATGCCTGCAAAATGCTTCCACTGCACCGCCGATATCTTCCATAAGATTCAAGCTCCTGCTTTTCAGTTGAATAGAGGCGTTCCGTACTAATTTTTTCTTATTGTGAAATGGCGAGAGTATAGAAGTCTTCTATGACGGTTTTGTGAGATGCAAGTTAAAAGATGGTTACAGGTGGTCATTGCTATTACCAGGGAAGGCCCGCCCTTGAGAAGCCCGGGGGTTCCCGGAACACTCCGGATGAGGCAACCATAAAGAGGGTCCGGGACCAGAATTAAAGACTTATTGACCGTAACTCCGGCTCCATCACTATTGCTTTCAGGAAAATCAATTGATGAATCTGTGCGCTTTAAGTATGATTGCCATCAAAGAAAAAACAGCCGATATGATGTGGTGGGTAGCTCTCGACAAATCCCAAACATTCTAAACACTAAAGAGCTATCCGGGACTTTCCTGGATCGATCGGAAAACCATGCGTAAAGACTCGTCGAAAATGGATGAGATTTCTTCGACCGAAAGGCTGCTCGAAGTGATTCGCGGCAATTCCTCTGCCTCGCAGCCCCGCACTGCCGGCCACGAGCAGATCAATGCTGCCGGGGTCTCTCACAGATGGATGCCTATAATAAAGAATCCATTTCCGGCTCGCAAGCGGGTCGTGGTCGGAATCGATTTTGGTCCTGGTGAGGTAAGGCTGGTTAAAGTCAGCGCGGGGTCGGATCGAAAGGCACAACTCCTGGACCTTCGTTCGGTAACCTGCCCATCACAAGATTCCTCAAATTTCGGTGAGTTTCTTAGATACGCCGTTCTCGATTTCGTGAACTCATCGAGAAACTATAGTCTCTGGGCGCTTGCACCTTCTTCGCACGAGGAGATTCGTCACCTTCGAGTCCCGAAAGTATCCAAGAAACAGATTTTCAATGCCGTCTACTGGACAATGAAAAAGGAGGTTGACTTCGACGACAAGTCGGTCTTTGATTTCGATGTCCAGGGCGAGGTCCGGGAAAAAGGGGTTACAAAGCTGCTGATCCGCGCCTACATCATTCCAGCCGAGGAGGCCCGGAAGATAAAGGATATTTTTTCAAACAGCGGTCTGCCACTTTCAGGAATAACTTTAAACCCTTTTGTTACTCAGAACCTGTTCCAAACCGGATGGATGCCGGGTTCAAATGACTCTGTCGCCTGCCTTCATATCGAGGACGATATTTCGCGCATCCATATCTTCTCGAATGGAAATCTCATTTTAACGCGCGCGATAAAAACCGGCCTGAACAGTATGGCCGAGTGTCTTATGAAGTCCACGGGTACGCCGCTCGGCTCGATCCCGCCAAGCGACGCCCTGCCACCCGGAGCCCGTCCGGAGGAAACGGCCGCTCCCCCCGACAGGGTCGGCAATCCCGAACGGGATCGTGCCCGTAACCTGCTTGTCAGCCTCGGCTCTGATTCAGGTCATAGGCTCATGGACGGCCAGGAAGAGGAGGAAGTCTTCCAGGCTGTCGGCCCTGCTGTCGAAAGGCTGGCGAGGCAGATCGAAATGACTCTTCACCATCATTCGAAAACTGCCGACCCCGTCAGTGTGAGCAAGATTTATATCTCAGGGGTCCTTCGAAATTGGGAAAGGCTCAGTAAATACATTGGAGACCAGCTTGGCCTCCAGGGCGAAGTCCTTGATCCCCTCTCTCCCGAGGTGAACTTCCAGAGCAACGTGATCCTTCCTGCTTCAGTAAACGAGAGGCTCGCCTATTCCTCTGCGCTCGGCCTGGCCCTCTCGAACGCCCGCACGCCCAACCTGCTTTTTACTTACTCGGAAAAGCAGGAATCGGAAAAAATCGGCTTTATCAATCGGGGTATAGCGCTAGCCTCATTTTTCATAATGTGCATCCTTGCAGGAGTGTACATGTGGCAAGGGCGTATCATTGAGACAAGGAAACACGAACTCGCGAACCTCCAACAGCAGTTGGCGCGGTACAACCCTCCGGTCGATCAGAATATGATAATCCAGACCGAGGCTAAGGCCAAATCCCATATCCAGAGCCTGAGAGAGTTGAGCAGGGGCTTCATGCCCATGGCGGTGCTAAGCGAACTGTCTGCCCTTACTCCCGAAAATGTGCGCCTCATCAGCATAACAATGGACCTTGCCGGCGCTCCGGCCCAACAGGCCAGGGGGGCTGCCGCCGGGTCACCAGCCAAAGAAGCTCAGAAGACGCTAATCCTCGATGGCATAGTCAGGGGAGATCGTCTTGTACTGGAGGCTACTCTTACGCGGTACCTGATGCGGCTGGGTTTTTCAGCTATTTTTGCGGACCCGGCGGTGCAGTCGAGCAAAATTGAGTTCTACCAGGACGAAGGCGAGGTACTCCGGTTCATGCTGACAATTGGCCTGGTATGAGAGAGTTGTCGTTATGAAAAACGGTAAACCCATCCGGGTCCCCAAAGAGGTTTTATCACGGATTGTGCTTTATTCGGCGGCAATTGTCGTTTTAATGATGATTGCCAATTATCCCTCTCAAATGTCCATCCGAAAGCTGGGCAGCGAAATTACCGAAGCCAAGGGCCGGCTCGAGGAACAGAAGTTGTTGTTTCCCATATATAGCGAACTGCTGGCCAAGACCCGTCTCAAGGCTGTATCCGAGGCGCCTGTACCCAGGGATGGACTCGCTCAGGGCCAGGTGGACCACATCGCGGAAATACTTCGTGAGGTAGCGAAAAAATCAAATATCGAAACCATTTCGGTGATTCCGGACCCCACATCTTTGGCGGGCGGCTCCAACCTGCTTATTGTCAATGTTGCCGCACGCGGCGACTTTTTCGCTTTTCGAGGTTTCCTGCTCGATCTTAGAAATCTTTCCTACGTGAACAGTCTCGATGAGGTGCGGGTGCAGGACGTTTCCGGGTACAAGGAGTACAATCTGAAAATGAAGATTGCATTAAAAAAATAACTCTATTTAGCTGCTTGAAAGGAAGATCGGTGAACAAGCGGGAAAAGATAATCGTTGCACTGATGGTGGTGGTTATTCTTATCGCTCTCATATCTTTTGTTCCGTCGCCCTTTTCAGGCAAAGCCGATGTATCTTCATCATCTCAGGCCAGACTCACCGAATTGCGTGAACTGACAACAAAGATTTCCGAAGAGATGAGCAAAGAGGACCTTACAAAGACCGAAAAACTTATTCTGGAGCTGGCGGATACCGCGTGGTCGAAAGACCCTTTCATCGGGAAAAGCCTGGCGGCCGCGGCAGAGTCAGGACAGGGGCAGGCACGGGACTCGAATTTTTCTTACACCGGCTTTATTGACACGGGCACAAAGCGGCTTGCCGTCATCAACGGCATGGAATACGAAGTGGGCGAGATGCTGCAGTCGGGGGGCTATATCGTCAGCGCCATCGCCCCGGGGGTAGTGGTATTGGAGGGTAAGGAAAAACAGGGGAAGCTCTCCGTACCTTATACCGGTCAGATATTCTAACCAAGGCGAATTCGAGCCGGCAGAGGCAATCCACAACCGAAGAACGTGAGGAGGGGGGAGAATACTATATGCGAGGGGCTCTCACGGCTTTCCCTATGAGGAGGAGTAAGCGGATGGCATGGGCCGCCATTTTTGGGGCACTGCTGATGTTTTCCATGATTTCCTGCGCCCAACCTCCCGCACCCAAGCAGGTCAAGCCGGAAGTGCCGCCCAGGGATTGGAAGGCGATGGCTGAGGAATCAAAAGGACATTCGCCTACCGCCGAGAAGCAGGAGATCGAACTCCCCGAAAGTGTCAAACGAGCCGTTCCGGAGCATGCGAAGGCTCAAACGCCGGAAAGGCAACTGTCAAAGCAGAAGGTGTACGTTCGAATGCACAATGCCGATCTGGTCGTGGTCCTGCGTGCCCTGGCCAGGTCCGTAAACCAGAATATAATCATGAACGACAGCGTCAAGGGAAACATCAGCGTCGATATCGAGAACATCCCATGGGACGAGGCTTTTCTTGGGGTATTAAGGGTCAATTCCCTCACCTGGGCATGGGAAGGGGACCTCATTCGCGTCATGTCGGTCGCAGACAAGGAAAACGAAGTCAGGCTCGGGACGCAGATCGAGAAGCTGAGGAGCCAGGACTTGAACCGGATCGCCTACGAGCCACTGGTGCTCAAGATCCTGCCGTTGCGGTACGCCGACCCCGTGAAGCTCCAGGAGAAGCTCAAAGATTACCTTACAAAGGATGATAAGGGCCAGGCGAGAGGGTCGATTACAGTTCACGAGCACACGAATGCTCTTCTTGTCAACGCGATCAGCGACGACCTGAAGAAAATAACCGAAATTGTCAGGCAAGTGGACACGCCGGGCCGGCAGATCAATATAGAATCGATAATTGTGCAGACCTCAAAACAAACCGCCTTGGAGCTCGGCATTCAATGGGGCGGGTTCTATAAACCCGGAAATATCGGCGTGACACCGGGAGGTACAAACGGCACGGTGACAACTAATGCGACCACAGGCGTCACCACGGATACTTATAATCCCCAGACAGGCGTAACGGGCATCAGCGGCCAAGGGTTTGGAATGAATTTTCCCGCCAACATCACCGCGACCCAGCTGGCGGCGGGAAGCGGCAGTCTCGGTCTATTGTACGGGAAAATCGCGGGGAATATATTGGATATGCAGCTCACGGCCCTTCAGTCGAAAAGCTTGCTGAAAATCCTCTCCACCCCGTCGGTATCGACGCTCGACAACCAAATGGCATATACCGAGAACGGCCAAAAGGTCCCCTATGTTTCGACCACCTCCCTGGGAGGCACGGAGGTCCAGTTCGTAGATGCCGTCTTGAGACTCGAGATAACACCGCATGTCATCTCCGACGACTATCTCAAACTCCAGATACTCGTAACAAACGACGAGGTGGACTTCACGCACGAGGTTTCCGGCAATCCGGTCATCGACAAAAAACAGACCCGGACGACCCTTATCTGCAGAAATGGCGAGACGATCGTGATCGCCGGTCTTACTCAGAATACGACGACCAAATCGAATGTGGGCATGCCTGGACTCAAGGATCTGCCTATTCTGGGCGCGCTTTTCAGATCGGACGGACACACGGAGGACCTGGAGGACACGCTCATTTTTATAACGCCCCACCTCCTTCCGGAGCTGAATAGTGAATAGTGAATAGTGAATGGTGAATAGTGAACAGATAAGAACAGCAAGGGCAGTGGGCAGTGAAGAGGAAAGGGAAAAAAGGCGAATTGAGTGAACAGGTTCGGCGGCGGGTGCACGTGTGCCACCCACTGCTCCTCGCAAAGTGATAGAGCCAAAAGGAATTATTTTCTTTCGCTTTTTCTATTCACTATTCACCATTCACTGGAGTGTTGAAATGAATTATTTCAAAGTTCTCGGGCTGGTCAAAGAGCCTTTCTCCAACTCGCCGGACCCTGAGTTCTTCTTTCAGTCCCGCAAGCACGTTTCCTGTCTTCAGAAGCTGGAGATCGCGGTTCGCATGCGCCGCGGGCTAAATGTCGTCATGGGCGAGGTTGGCACGGGGAAGACAACGCTCAGCCGGCAGCTTATCCGCAAGTTTTCCGAAGACGAAGGAATAGAAACCCACCTGATACTCGACCCCGATTTCAAAAACCCAATCGAGTGCCTGTCAGCGCTCAATGAACTTTTCGGGTTGCCTCCCGCAGGAAGCGAGACCAGCGAGTGGAAGCTGAAGGACAATATACAGAAATATCTTTTCCAAAAAGGTGTTGAAGAACAGAAGATCGTGGCGCTCATTGTGGACGAGGGTCAGAAGATCGCCGCCTTTTTTGTCGAAATTTTGCGGGAGCTTTTGAACTTCGAGATGAACGAATACAAGCTGCTCCAGATCGTCATTTTTGCGCAACAGGAGTTCCAGGAAGTCCTTTCGGCTTACCCCAACTTTACCGATCGAATTAACCTGATTCATTATCTCGGGCCTCTCGATTTCGGTGAAACCAGGTCAATGATCCGCTTCCGGCTCAACCAGGCGAAGGAAGGCTACAAGCTTCCCGACCTCTTCAGTCTACCCGGCTACTTTGCGGCATACAGGGCAACAGGCGGTTATCCTCGGAAAATCATCCACCTGTGCCACCGCGCTATGCTGACGATGATAATTCAAAACCGGAAAAAGGCGGGATGGAGACTGGTTAACTGGTGCGCGCGGATGGCTTTTCCCGTGCGCCCGGCAAGATGGCGGTGGGCCGCGGCATCGGGAGCGATCGTTCTGGTTGCCGCGATCCTGCTGCGATTCGGACCGGGAAACATTGTGCACTCGATCATTCCAGGATCGCTAAAGCCGCAGACAACCTCTTCTCAGGACGAACCGCAACCGGCCGGGGCAACGGTGCACGGCACGGAAATGACGGTCCCGGCCGTAGAAAAGCCCCCTCCCCCACAGGACAAATCTGCAAACGATCCCGGCGAGGTGCCGGCTTCCGAGACAATGCTCGAATCTGCGCCTGCGGTTCCTGAACCCGTGGCAGCTCAAAGCGATAGCGTTCCGGTCCCCGTGACTCCCGCCCCTTTAGCCGAAGGCCCGCCCGCCATGCTTGGCCGGATTGTCGTAACTCACGGGGAAAATTTGAACCAGATGTTGCGGAGAGTTTACGGCTCTCACGATGCCCGGCTTCAGAGGGTCGTGGCTCAGGCAAACCGCGGCCTCAAGAATATCGATAAACTGCCGATAAACCAGGTTATCACTTTTCCTGCACCCGCCACAGTGCCTCCTCCGAAGAAAGGTATGCTGGTTCAAGTTGCGGTGGCCTCAACGCTCCAGGAAGGCTATGATCTTGTTCGGAAGTATTCACGGGACTCTCTGCCCCTCAAGCTTGTTCCCCACTGGAACAGGCGCGAAGGCCTGAGGTTCGGGATATTCCTTGGCGGGTGCTGCCGCGATGAGCAAGCGGCTGCGGCCGCCATGAAGGCATTGCCGCCTCAACTGTCATCGGGAAGTAGAATTGTTGACGGACGGGATAAGGGAACATTTTTCTATGCGAAATTCTAATTTGCCGGTGCAGCCGTGAAGAAAAGGGAAAGACTCGGGGAAATGATCGTGAAGGCCGGGCTGCTTACCGAAGAGCAGCTTCAGGAGGCCCTGGCCGCAAGTAAAAAAACCGGCCTCATGCTGGGACAATACCTGACCCGGCAAGGGCTCGTGGATGAGCCGAACATCATAGACCTGCTGTGCCGCCAGTTGAATCTGAAAGAATATACCCCCGCGCAATATCCCATAGATATGCAGATTGCCGGCGTTCTCTCGTCCGACATGTCGCTCAAGTTTAACTGCGTGCCTCTAAAGAGGAGCGGTCGGGTCCTTACCATCGCCATGACAGATCCAACCAACATCGAGACCCTGGATATGATCGAGACCCTTACGGGCCGGGAGATCGAACCGGTTATCTGTTCCGAACGCATGTTGAACCAGCTTCGCAACACCATCTACGGAATGCACAGCAGCCTCGGTGAGGTCATGGGCAGCCTGGAGGAGATGCAGGTCAGGTCCGAACCCGAATCCGCCACTGCTGCGGTGGCTGCCGAGGAAATCCAGGTCGGGTCCCTGATGGACATGATACAGCAGGCCCCGGTCGTGAGCCTGGTTAACTCCGTAATAGCCCAGGCCGTCAGGGACGGGGCGAGCGACATTCACTTGAGTCCCGAAAAGGACAGCGCTTCGGTGCGGTTCCGAATAGACGGAAAGCTCCACGACGCGCCCGCTCCCCCCAAGTCCATGCTGCTCCCGATCATATCAAGGGCCAAAATCCTTGCCGGCATGGACATTGCCGTGCTAAGGGTCCCGCAGGACGGGCGTTTTACAGTCAGGATGGACAACCGCGAAATCAACATCCGGGCATCCACCCTCCCGACTATTCACGGTGAAAACATGGTGCTCCGCCTGCTCGATATGAACGCCCGGCACTACACACTCGACAAACTCGGCATGTCGGAACCCGACAGGGAAAAGATCCACGGCGCGATCCGCAAGCCCTACGGCATGATCCTTAGCACCGGACCGACCGGGAGCGGCAAGAGCACCAGCCTGTACGCTATTTTGCGGGAAGTGAACCAGCCCGACACCAATATCATAACTCTTGAAGACCCCGTCGAATACCGGGTCGAAAGGATCAGACAGGTTCAGCTCAACACCAAGGCCGGCATGACTTTCGCCAGCGGGCTCCGCTCGGTCCTTCGCCAGGACCCGGACGTTATCATGGTCGGAGAAATCCGGGACCGCGAGACGGCGGCGATCGCAGTTCAAGCGGCTCTCACCGGTCACAGGCTCCTTAGCACCATTCATACAAACGATGCCGCCGGCGCCATAACCCGCCTCATTGACATGGGAATCGAGCCTTTCCTCGTCTCCTCGGTGCTCCTCGTCTCCTTTGCGCAGCGCCTGGTGCGCACCGTCTGCCCATTTTGCAAGGAGCCCTACACGCCGCCGGAAAAAGCCCTCGAGCACTTTGGGATCTATGATTGGAAGGAGGCAAACTTCATGCGGGGCAGGGGCTGTTTCAACTGCAACAATACCGGGCATAAGGGCAGGACGGGCATTTTCGAAATTCTAGTGAATGACGAGATGGTGCAGGACATGATCCTGCGCAGAAAGCCGGCGCAGGAGATCGCCCGGGCCGCCCAGGAAGCGGGAAAGCTCCAGACCCTGAAAGCTGATGCCGCGAACAAGGTCCTTCGTGGCATAACCACTCTCGAGGAGGCCGCATCGGCTGTTATGGTCTGAAAAACAAAGAACGAAAAGCAATTCACCGCAGAGCCGTTCGACAATTCCAAAAATCCGGTGGCCTACTACGAGGGGCTACGGTCTATCTTTAGAGAGCACAGAGAAAAAATGCCATTCAATGAACTGACAAAAGAGATCATTGGGGCGGCTGTCGAGGTGCACCGAGCTTTGGGAGCCGGTCTTTTGGAGTCCGCGTATGAGGAATGTCTCTGCCATGAATTGGGGCTGCGTGCGGTTTGCTTTGAACGACAGAAACCATTGCCGGTTGTTTTTAAAGAAGCCAGACTCGATTGCGGTTATCGCCTCGATTTACTCGTGTCGAACTCTGTTGTCGTAGAGATCAAGGCAGTCGAGGTGCTCCTGCCGATTCACGAAGCGCAGCTTCTTACATATCTCAAGGTTGGCGGATCAAATGAGAAGTCTCGACGCTTCGCGAGATGTACCGCTGCTCAAGGATGGAATTAAACGAGTTGTCCTGGGCTTGAAAGAATAAAGAGGTACTTCCGTCTGTAGTTTTTCTCTGCGCGCTCTAAAGATCGACCGCAGCCCCTCGAAGTAAGCTGCTGGTTTTTTGGAATTGTCGAACGACTCTGCGGTGAAGTGTCTTTCTTAAATCCCTAATAAAAAATCTTTGAAGAGATTCCGGCAATATACCGTTATTGGTGGTGAGGTATTGCTATCCAGGGTTTTTCTCTGCGCCTCTGCGGTGAGAGGTCTTTGCTTTTTTGGAGTTAGTGCAACGTGCAAAAGTTTGCGTACCAGGCCATCAACGAATCCGGCAAGACCCTGTCGGGCACTATCGAAGCCGATTCGGCCGAAATGGCGCAGAACATCCTGGCGGACCGGGGGCTTATCCCCGCCGGCGTGACCGAAGCAAAGGCATCACAATCACAGGGCACTGCCCTTTCCTCGATTGACGAAAAACTGAGCGTCGTCCGTCCACCGGAGCTTATCCTCTTCACGAAACAGTTTCGAACCCTTCTCCAGGCCGGGGTGCCCATCCTGCAGCTCCTGCAGGTGCTTGAAAACCAGAGTCCGAACAAAAAGCTTAAGAAGATCACTGCAACAATGTCTGCCGACATCAAGGAAGGCGCCACACTTTACGACGCGTTCCGAAAACATAAGACATTTTCCAACCTCTACTGCAGCATGGTCCGCGCCGGCGAGTCCAGCGGCGCGCTGCCGGAGGTGCTCACCCGGCTGACCTATATTATCGAACACGAGAACCGGGTGAAGTCCGACATAAAGTCGGCCCTGCAATATCCCGCGACCGTTGTCATAGCCCTTGTCGGCGCTTTCTTTTTCCTCCTCACCTTTGTTGTCCCCAAGTTCGCCACGGTTTTTCAGAGCGCAAATCTCGAACTGCCCTGGCCGACCCTGGTCTGCATGCTGCTCAACCATTTAATCACCGCTTACTGGTATTTGCTGGTCGCGGGGATAGCGGGCCTTGTGATTGGGCTGGTTTACTGCGTCAAAAAAACCGAGCGGGGAAGGTTCCTCAAGGATTCCATGGTCCTGAAAATACCCATTTTGGGGCCGCTTTTTGTCAAGACCGCGATGTCCCGCTTTTCCAGCATCTTCGCAATACTCCAATCGAGCGGTGTTCCCGTGCTCGACTCATTGAATATCCTTTCCGGAACAATCGGCAATACTGCAATCGGCCGGCAGTTCGACCGCATCCGCGGGCGTGTCGAAGAAGGCCGGGGAATAGCCGGCCCACTGAGTTCCTCCAAGTATTTCACCCCGATGGTGATAAACATGGTCGCCATAGGGGAGGAGTCCGGCAACCTGGACGGAATGCTCCGGGAAATCTCGGCACACTACGACGATGAGGTCGCCTACTCCGTAAAAAGGCTCTCCGAGGCGATCGGGCCGGTTCTGATCGTTGGTCTTGCAGGTGTCGTCGGTTTCTTTGCTTTTGCAATTTTCCTCCCCATGTGGGACTTGATGAAGTTGGTAAACAAGTGACAGCCGGAAAGAAAACCAGCGGGATCAACGCCCGCGTGGGTTGTTGGTACGAAATGTGCTTCTCCATAAATGTAAATGGGGAATATTACTGCGCAGCTTTATATTGATTTCATGTTCAGAGGAGCGGAGAAATGAAAAAGAGGAAGAGTGTATTGAGGAATCAAAAAGGTTTTACGTTGATCGAAATCATCGCCGTGTTGGTGATTTTGGGTATTTTGGCCGCAGTGGCCATTCCCAAATACATGAGCATGCAGGCATCGGCAGCCTCCACGGCTGCTCAGGGTGCAGCGGCCGCAGCGGCTTCCAATGTCGCCATGGTGTATGCAAATTCGTTGATCAACGGGGGGACAGCCATCACCACTTCAGCCGCCTTGGTGACTGCACTCACCACTGGTACTAATTATACGAATCTTGGAGATTACAACGCCACTTATACGGCGGGCACGGGCAATGTTGCTATCAACATTTCTGTTGTACCCACTACCCCCGGTGCGACGATGCCCACTTCCGGTAACACAAAGTCGGTGGTCCTGGTCCCATAGCCGCCGGGCCATGTTCGTTGCTCTCTGGTGGAGTCTACAGCCTGTTGTATCAGGTGCTCTGAACTGACGGGCGATAAGGCGGGTAGCGGGCGAGAGCGGGACTCGGGGCAGTCACCACCTCCAGCCTCGGGCGCGGCCAACTCGTTGGCCGCGCCCGGCACGGAAACTTCCCCGGTCCGGAACGATCCTCCAACTGAATTGCGTCGATCCAAGAGTTTGTGAAATTCGGGAGGTTCACGCGACTTGAATGATTATCCGTCTCACGGAGTCCGATCAAGAGTCAGAAATCTGAGTATTTCGCCCATAAGCGGCGCACAGCTTTCAATATCGGCGCCCATAAATGATGTCAGTCTTAAAGCCCTTGAAAAAGTCCTCAGGTCGGCCGTTCTCCTCATTTGCCTTGCCGCACTCCTCTTAACTTGCCTGCAGATTTTGGGTCACGGGTTCTCACCCGTTGACGATGCCCTGAGGCACGTCGCCAAGGTGATTTCCGGCAAAGAATGGCAGGACATCCTGGTTGTGCGCGAAGAGATCACCATGGACAGTCATCCAGGGTGGCACTTAATTCTAAAACAGGTCTCCAGGCTAACGCGGCCCGATTCCACGCTGCTGCTCAATTTTTCCGTCCTGTTTTTGTTTCTCCTTTTTGTGGTCCCCCCGGTCTTTTTGTTCAAACGTCCCGAGGCCTGGATTTTATCGCTGCTGATATTTTCGGTATTTTCCCTTGGGACGGTGAGTCGCCTTTTATTTGGAAGGCCCTTTATCTTCAGCATGTTTCTGGTCGTGGTGTTCTGTTTTTTATGGACAAAGATCCGGGACAAGAAAGCACCCATTGCCGAATTGGCTGTTTTTGCGGTCGTATCCGCCTTGAGCACATGGATCCACGGCACATGGTACTTGCTTGTCCTGCCTATATGCGCGCTTGGCCTGGCCAGGCAGTGGAGGGTCTCGGCCCTCATGGCTGCGGCCGTGGTGGCGGGCATACTACTGGGGGCGACTTTTACCGGCAGCCCCCTGACTTTCCTGCACCAGATGATCTACCACGCATTGCAGGCGATGGGACATATCGATTTCCAAAGACAGCTCGTGTCCGAGTTTCAACCCTTTGACGGCGCTCCATTTGCAGTCGCAGTGGTTGCGGCCATGTTGCTATGGAGAACCGCGCGCGGGCAATGGAACAATGACTGCGTGGACAATCCCGTATTCATCCTTGGCGTTTTGTGCTGGGTATTGGGTTTTGTCGCCGTGCGGTTCTGGAGTGACTGGGGTTGGCCCGCAGTTGCTTTTTGGACAGCAGCGGAAATTGAAGGGGTAATGGAAAGACACATAGGGGAGTTCGACCCCCGCAGGCTGGTGGTGGTAGTTGCGGTCTGCCTTTCGCTTTTTCTGGGGCTGAGCAACGACCGCGGCAGCCGTTGGACCGCCATGACCGGAGTCCCATGGCCGAACATGTCCGACACAGAGCAAAGAGAATGGCTCCCGGAACCGGGAGGGATACTCTACAACGATAGTATGGATGCTTTCTACAATATATTTTACAACAACCCGCACAGTGAATGGAAATACGTTCTTGGATTCGAGCCTATATGGATGCCCGATGACGACCTGAAAATATACCGTCATATCCAGCTCACCAATGGAAAACCCGAGAGTTATACCCCGTGGGTGGGAAAAATGACTCAAAAGGACAGGATGGTCCTCGTCCGCCGCGAACAGCCTAAAATCGAAGGCCTCGAATGGCACGAGGTAACGCCGACGGTCTGGAGCGGCAGGCGCCTCACGGGGCAGGAACAATCCGCCACGGATGAACATGTGAAACCAAATTAGGCTGATATTTCATACCGGTTCACCAGGACTTGAATCAACCGCAGACTATCGTGACTCTTTATCCGCAGATGTCGCAGATTAGCGCAGATGATTTTGGGAGAGAATACCTCCGATAGAACACGGGCATAAGGTATTCCCGCTCGCACGGAATTCTGCGAGCCGCAAGCTGCCTTCCCAGTGATTCCTGCTAAACAGACTCCGGAAAACTATGTTCCCACTCGCCATGAATCGTCATTGCGGCCCCAATCACGGCATAAGTTTTTTCATTTCTCTTTGAAACATCTTTGCTCATCTGCGGATTATTGGTATGAGTTATTGCGGTGAACGCTCACGACATTTCATTGCTCAATCGGTGATGTAAAACCTATTGTATAATTATTTCCACCCAGTGCTCCAATAGCAAAATCATCAAAACCGATATTGATACTATTACAAGAGCCAAAGATAATAATACCGCTGCAACCGTAGCTCCCTGCCACGTGCAAAGCGATCACCGGGCTGGTAAGGGAGCCGGAAGCTCCCGTTGTAAATGTGGAGTCCTGAATAACGCAGCCTGTCTCCGCACTGTCTCCGCTTGGTAAGACGGAGGACGGGGCGAGATTGGCGGTTGAACTGGAATTGACAGCGGTCCAGTTTACAAGCGTGTAATTATCGCAGCTTCCACCGTTACAGCCGGTTGTCCAGTGCGTTGCCGTTGCATCGAGAGGCACCCAGTTGGGACTTGGGGTGGCACCCCATAGTGGATCTGAACCGCTGTTATTGTCGGTCGGGATAGTATTTTGACCAGTCCCCTGGTTCGTGACAGTTCCGTAGTAGGCCCTGATCAAATTGTATGGTGATCCGCTTCCCGTATCTATCTCGTTAATACTTACCAACAGAGTGGTCCAATTCTCGATACCCGGGTTAGTGCTGCCGTTAGAAATGGGGGATGGCAGCGTCTGGTAGGCGATCCACTGGAACCCGTTATTCTGCGTGTTTTCCCATAACAAAATCATTTGTTGGCCTGTTAAGTTATTATTGGGCAACAGTCCAGCGGGTATACCATCCATATTACTCTTACTAGTAGTAGCACCAGATGGAAAGTAAGCAAATGAAATTCCATAACCATAATATGAGCTTCCGGATTGTTTCAACCCAAAATTAATTCCAGCCAGGTAATTAGGCAGGTTATTATAGTTAGTTTGATAAGTGCTAACCTTTACCTGTGCCTCATAATAATGATTCCCATTGTTCCATGCAGAACTGAGGCTATTTAAAAGTGAACTGTTTAGAGGCAACAGTGCCAGAGATCCACTATTGCTGCCGAGTCCGATATCATTCTCATACGCAGTATCTCCACTTACTGAAGTCATCTGCAAATATTTATTACCGGAATTATTAGGATCGCTAACATTAAACGCAGCTGCTCCCGAAACCACGCCGGCAAAACCGGGGTCGGTGGCAGAGTTCATTGTATCAGGACTGCCTGTCAATGTTGGCGGCGAGGGAGAGGAAGAACCAGTGCTCGGGGTCTGGACAAATCCAAGGGGTACATAATAATTTACCGTATCCGATAATGTGGCGCTTCCTGAGGATACCGTTCCGGTAGAAGCTATCTGAACATATTCGTTGGATACTATATAATCGGTCGCAGCAACCGTCAGTGGCATATTAGTACCCGGATTACTGCTGTCGCTAAAAGTTATATTCTGGAGAGTATTTCCTGATTTAGATTGGTAGGCATATACAACGCCGGTCTTTGTTCTAAAAGTTCCATTTGTTGATGGAAATGGCCCTGCATTAGTCAAAGTAAGATTGCCGCCCTTCTGAACCGTAGCTGCGCTCGTTGGTTGTGTTGCATATCGGACGCTGTTATAAGCCAAAACCGAATTGGGAAGGCTTGATATCGTCAATGAAAAGCCGATTTTAGTCGATGAGCAGTTGGTGTAGGTTACTACCGATGGTATAGTAGTAGTGCTAACGTCCAATGCACCGGAGGCGGCGGGTAGCTGGTAGGCTGTGGCAGGCGCCGTACCTGGATATTGCAGCGCCACCGACAAAGAACTGCTCGTGGAAGAGTAGCCGTTACTGAAGGTCAAGAAATAAGGTGTGACGGTCAGCGCGAATTTGCCGGCCGATCCGCTCCCGGCTTTAACGTTCACCGCTGATGCACCCTGTAAACCATTAAGCGTATTAAGTTCCGCAAACTTAGCGGCTTGTGCTGCCGCGCTGGTTCCAGTGCTCGCATGGATAAACTGAGAGGATGCGTATCTATAGCCTGATTCGGCCATATAATAAGCCTTTTTGGAAGCATAACTATTTGACGGACCCCAACTGGACGTCGGTAGAAATGCAGTCATGGCGGCCATCAGGATTCCCATGACGGCTATGGTCACGATAGCTGCGATGAGTACCGACCCTTTTTGATCCTTCAGCATGCCTATCGATCCTTGAGTCTTAAACATTTACGACGCATGAAATAAAAGCTGCCCCAGGAAATGATGAAAATCACCGGAATCGATGCCGGAAAGTACATCATCAAAAGAACCATTCCCGCAACGGGCGACAGCAACACACGTGTTGCAAAACAGGCCCATGGACGATTTCGGATCACGTCCGCCAAAGACGGTCCGACTTTATAGTACGCATCGATGAAACACCTGCCCAAATAGCACTTCTGAAGAAACCGGTCCCTGAATTCCCTCAGCAGCACGACCGTGGGATGGTCCACCTGCCCGTAAGCGGCGGTTGCGACGAAGCAATTCTTGGTGAAAGCCGGTTGGGTCGAGGGAGTAGGCGGAGCTACGCCGCCTGTGTTCCCATTATTACGCGGACTGACGGTAGTCGTAAAAGTTGTCGTAGAGCTACTGCCATACACGCCGGTGCCCGTCTCCGTGATACTTATCGCAATAGTGGAGAGCAGGTTGAGGCTGCTGGTCCCGCTAACCCACGCCGAACTCCCCGCATAATAAGACAACGTAAAAGCAGTCACATTATCGAGCAAAGTATTGGCAGATTCGGAAAACGGTCCGCCCGTGCTGAGCAGCGTGATCGTTTTGTTCGTTGAATTATACGCGAGAGTCTGGGTCATTATAGCCTGGCTGGTGGACAGCCTGGTGTACGTAATACTCGTAGGGGATGAACTGGTTGAGGTAATGGACTGCAAATCGACAAGCTCCCGCCCTATCCTTACCAGGGCTATTTGGGCTTTCTGGCTTATAGCCGAGTTATTCCGCACAAACAGATAACTTCGGGCATACATCGGGACCCCAAGGCCGGCAATGGCAGCTACGATACCAATAATAACCAATGTAACAATAAGTTCGATAAGAGTAAAACCGGCTTTGTTTTTCACTTTATTCTTTCCTTTCACGTAAAATCATTGCGTGAAAAGTGATGTCAGAGTCATAGTCCCATTTGAAATCTGGATCTTGAGTGTGCTCGGAGGTGCAGGAACAGGAGAACTTACGCACGATGTTTCAGCCCCACTTCCATTGTATGTAGCATAACACGGAGTGTTATTGACAAGAGTGTAGGTTTGTCCATAATATGTTGTTGTAGCATTAGCCGTAACACTTGTACTAAAAGTTGATAATGGACTGGTATCGGTAGTGGAAGACATTTTAGCTTTATAATCTGCAACCATATTTTCCATTACCTGAAAAAAGGCCATATTGTTTTGGATAGCGCTAACCTGATTAGCGCTCATCTTAAGAAATGTAAAAGACAATGTGAAGAGCATATGCGCCATGACAGCGGCAATTACAATCGTTACTATCACCTCTATAAGAGTAAAACCGAGTGATCTGCATTTCGATGGGTATGGTGTCTTCATGGAATAAGCCCGGTGTCGTCCCAGATTAGAATGGCCACCGAATTGTTCCCCAGGGATAAAGTGTAGGATTGCGGTCCACCCGTTTGCAAACTGGTAGCGTGAATGTCCGTATAAGGCGTCCCCCAGGAGTCAAAGGAAACCGTTCCGGTTGAGATTGTCATCCCTGATGGTAAGTTCGCAGTGGCGAGGGCGGCGGTATTACTTGTTCCAGGCAGCGCTACGGTAGAGCTTGGATTGGTGAAAATGGTGTAACTTCCACTCGAAAAGGTTATCCCCCAATTCACGGTACTATTCATGGATAGCGCCTGGGCGTAACGAAGATGTCCCTTTATGACGTCCGCCTCGGAATCCAGGTTGTATTGGGCGATGACGGAGGATACTTTGGCTATCACAACGGCGGAAATTATGCCCAGGATCACGAGCACCGCTATGACTTCGATCATGGTAAAACCAGGCGAATCTTTCTTCGATAATTTCATGCCCTATACCTTTGCCTCAACGCCCAATACCGGCAGTTCAAAAATAACATCCTTATTCTCGACCAGCGCCGGTTTCCAGGGGGGTGAGCAACTCCTGTCCTTTCCACTAAACCTCTTATCAATCCCGGCGTTGGTTTCAAAGAAGCTCGACGAAAAACAGCACCATGCCGGCTACCAACTTTGAGTATTTAATCGGAAAAATGGAACTGACTCTTTACCATTTAAATAGTCAATAGTGAGCAGTGAATAGTGAATAGAAAAAGCAAAAGAAAATAATTCCTTTTGGTTCTATCGCTTCGCGAGGAACAGTGAGCAGAAAAAGCAGGAACAAAGCGTGTTGTTAATTCTTTTCCGAAAAGTTTTGGCGGGCTGCGCTCCCGCTTACCCTACAGGTTTTACGGGTCTTTTCATGGTTACAGGGTGTCCTTGACGCACATGAACTGTATCGAAGTTTGACACGATAGGTAATATGGTAATAATAATTTGACGCGAGGCGTTCCGCTGGCGATCGCTCATGAAACACCAAACCTGCAAGGATTGCTATGACTCAAGCGGTCCGACAAGACATTTGCCCGAACTTCACGAACGTCATCTGAAGCAGCGAGGCCTCGGCTGTTTCCCTGTCGCGCACCCACGTTGCGCGCAAGTATGGTGCTCCGGGATGTCAGCCCTCCCCTGCGAATGTAGCAGCGCGACAATGCTGTGGGGGCTGGGTTTATACCCGGTCTTGATCTCAACTTGTTGCGAGGCGTACATCAGCATAAACTGGACACTGATGCTGATTCTCCGGCAAGCTACCGGCACAGGGGGCAGAGTTTAAAATGGAAGGCACGCTCATCGCGGCCGGGCTCGGCTTCTCTGATTCTTGGAAGATGGTTTTCACCGGCTAATGACTAATATTTAATTTATTATTGAAAAATTCCGAAGTTAAATAGTGACTCCGTATTGAATTTTGATGCAACGGGTAACAGTGGCAATAACAATTTGACACAAACGTTCCGCCGGCAATCACGCATGAAGCGCCGATTATTTCACACCCGTACTTTGTGACACGCTATGATGGTAACCTGGACGGTATCAGGGCAGTGAGCAGTAAAATTTCCACTGCTCACTGAATCAAACCCGCAGACTGGAACAATCTAAATGGAACGATTTGACAACCTGATGCTCACCGCCGTTGGCGAAGGATACTCCGACGTGCACATAACCGGCGGCCACCCCGTTGTTTTTCGAAAACATGGACTCGTTAGTTTTGAGAGAGGCATCAGGTGGTCGCACGAGCAGGTCGACCGCCTGGTGAGCGGCCTCCTGACACCCTGGCAGTTGAAGATACTAAGGCGCCGGTCGTCGGTCGATCTTGCCATGTCGGTCAGCCACGTACGGCTCCGCATAAATGTCTTCAACACTATCCGCGGACTCAGCATCGCGGTCAGGATCTTGCCCGGCACGATACCCAGTATTCCCGGCATCAATCTTCACCCGTCAATACAGCAGATAGCCGGGGTGCGCGCCGGGTTAGTGCTGGTTTGCGGCGCCACGGGCTCGGGAAAGACGACCACGATTGCAGCCATAGTAGATGAAATCAACAGGGAGAAGACGGTACATGTAGTAACACTGGAAGACCCCATCGAGTACCGGTTCAGTTCGGCCATGTCCTTTGTAGAACAGCGGGAACTCGGTACGCATATGCCGTCGTTTGAACAGGGGCTGATCGACGTATTGAGAGAAGACCCCGATGTCATAGTTGTCGGCGAGCTTCGGGAGACCAAGACAATGAGACTTGCCCTGAACGCCGCCGAATCGGGCCATCTCGTCATAGCTTCACTCCACGCGAGCAACTCGGAAGATGCCCTCTACCGGATTTTCAACTCCTTTCCGCCCGAAGCGCAGGAGGCAGTCCGGACTCAGCTTGCC
This sequence comes from uncultured delta proteobacterium, assembly GCA_963741035.1. Classification (GTDB taxonomy): domain Bacteria; phylum Desulfobacterota; class Syntrophobacteria; order Syntrophobacterales; family Syntrophobacteraceae; genus SbD1. The sequence continues at coordinate 30,713 of CAVUGX010000043.1, read as the reverse complement.
TCGACCTTGACCTGGCTCTTGGTCCAGCGGCTTGAATTCCATCAGAGGGCGGGTTTCAGAGTCCCGCTGCTCTCCATAATGAAGGGCACTTCCGCCATTCGCAATTTGATCCGTGAAAACAAGCTCGCCCAGATCGAAAGCGCGATCCAGACCGGGAGGAGCGACGGGATGTTTACAACGGAGGGATATGTAAAAGATTATATCGACAGGCTGACCTCCTTTGCTTCCCCGGCGGATGTTTTCCGGCCCACACCCGAATCGGTCCGGGAGGCGCCTTATTATTCTCCCCTTGTCGACGCGGGCGCCCAGCGGGGTTTCCCTGAGCAATGTCCTCCTGAGCTGCAGGAAGCGGACGAAGCTATCGACGGCATTGCCGTCGAGACCCTCGACAGCGAACCCTCAAGGCGATTAAAGGAACATGTAATCGAGGAACCCACAAGTCTCGAAGAAGTCGTCAACAAAATAAATAAATCCGGCATCTATCAGAATAGTGAATAGTGAATAGAAAAAGCAGGGACAAAGCGGAGAGTGGCGAACCGTGCAAAGGGGCAGGTCCATTAAGAAGATAATTCTCCTCTTAGGTATTCTGATTTGTGCTTGTGCGCTGATGGGGCAAAAATCCGCCTATATCTGGACGGATGAGGAGGGAAACCCCCACATCAGCGATCAAAAACCCTCGGGCACAGAAAATGTGCAGGAAATGAAATACGCGACACCTCAAAGGGAGGGCGCTGAAAAAGACGATAGCTTCTACCGTTCCCAGGAAGAAGAAAAGGCTAAAGAGGCCGAAGACTTAGAAAAAAACCAAAAGCAGGCTCAGGTAAACAAGAAGAAAGAGGAATACGAAAAGCTCAAAGCCGAAGAGAAAAATTTCCAAAATTTACGTGACGGCGCCAAAAACCCCTTTGCGTACAATTACGCCATACAAAAGCTGCAAGAGATTGAAAAAGAAAAAAGCAAATTCAAGGGACAAGACAGTGAACAGTGAGCAGAAAATGCGGGAAGCAGGAAGCAGAAAAAGCGGAGGGCGGTGAGCAGTGAATCATAAAGACGTTGCACTGGGATCTATGTAAGCGTTCGGGCAAAGCCAACTTTTCAGAAGGTTGAATCGGTGGCAATGTCATCAAAACTGTCAGAACCTTGTGGAGGCTGTTCGGCTGTGCCGGCGACTGTTGGCCGGCCATAAACAGTGAGAGGCGCCCGGGAGTCGGACTCTGGGGTAACAGGGATTTGTAGTCCTGTCCGGTTTGAGCGTAGGGAATTTTTTCGAACAAAAACCGCAGATACCGGTAGGCCTCAAGTCCGCAGACTTTGTCCGTTTCAATGAGGCTGTAGAGGGTGGCCGCGGCATTAACGCTGCCTGGCCGAGCAACCCCTCGGGCGGCGTCCGGCTAAGGCGCGTTTGTCCATCCAGGCTTTAAATTCCTGGAGGACCGGCACGGCTTGTTCCCTGCGCAGGTCGCGTTTCTCCCTTCTGGAACTGGGCTAAGGCGGGGCTAGGGCCCTTCCGTCACCTTCGAGGAATGACCATTCCTCTTGGTCTGATGCCCTTTGAAAATTCCTGGTGGATTCCTGTCAGTTTTATTTTCCAATATTTCGCTGTCCCTCGATGCAGTGCTTTTCACAACCTCATGGCCTTTTGAGCCATTGACCAGAGATTTTAGGTCGCCCACATATTCCTTCATTTGAAAGGCTTGTGTGTTCATTTCCTCAGAGGCCGAAGCCGATTCTTCGGCGTAGGCGACATTTTGCTGGACAACGTTATCCATCTCGCTCACAGCAATGTTCACCTGCTCTATACCGTGAGCTTGCTCCTGGGAGGCGACAGAGATTTCGCCGACTAACTCACTGGATCTTTCGACGCTTAGCGCCACCTTTCGAAACTCGTTACCGGTCTTTTCCACCAGTTCCGAGCCTTCCTTGATTTTCTTGACTGTACCTTCGATAAGGGCGGTGGTATTTTTTGCAGCTTCAGCAGCTCTCATTGCCAGGTTTCTAACCTCGTCAGCGACAACCGCGAATCCTGCTCCCGCCACGCCTGCCCGTGCTGCTTCCACGGCGGCATTGAGCGCCAGCAGATTTGTCTGGAATGCAATATCGTCAATCGTTTTGACGATCTTTGAGGTTTGTTCACTCGCCCTGGAAGTTTCGAGCATGGAGGCAGTGAGTCTCTCCATCGACTGATTGGCCGTTGAAACCACCTGGGCGGTTCGCATCATTAGCGTGTTGGCCTGATTGGCATTATCCGCATTCTGCTTGGTCATGGAAGACATTTCTTCAAGGGCCGAAGATGTTTCCTGAATCGCGGCCGCCTGCTCGGAAGACCCTTCGGCCAGAACTTGGCTGGCCGATGCAATCTGCCCGGATGCCGAAGCGACCAGATCCGAGGATTCTCCAACCCTTTGGGCGATTAATCCGATTGGCCGAATGACATATCTGGCGATCACAATCCGGAGGGCGAACAAGATGACCGCCATCGTGATCCCGCAAATACCGGCGATGACAAAAGCATCCTGATAAAACCCCCGGAAAAAGCTTGCGCAGCTTTGAACCAGAACTGAAGCACCGATAACCTGTTTCTGATGTCCATGGCAATGTTGACAATCCGCCCTGTTTAAAATCGTGGTGATTCTCACATAAGACCAATCGCCGTTCACTTTGAAAAACTTCCCTTCACCTTCTCCCGGCAGCTCATTTTTGAGAGCGCCGCTGACCACTTTTTTTACTTCTGGATTTTCATAAAGGATATTTTCAGCATCGTTTTTGAGCTCCAATCCGAAGTTCAAAAGATCCTGCGCGCCCAAATGAGCGATCATAAGCTTCTCGGCTTTTTTATTGGTCGAATAAGTTATTTTCCCTCTCCAGTTTACGAGATGAAAATCCGCATCCTTATAATTTTTTCCGAAATCTTCAATCAGACTACGTGTTGATGTATCACGCCCTTGTTCCATTGACTCTTTAATGACTGCGTAAATTGTATTTGTTCTGCCGATAGCTTGAGTTTCTACGTCGTTGAACAATCTGTTATACTGTCGAGATAGAATTGCTCCGATAAGTACACTGAAGGCAAGCAGCATGATTGTAGAGATCCAAATATATAAATAGAGCTTGCCTCTTCCCGACTGCATCGAAACTCTCATTTTGCCTCCTCTAATGAGCGCCGGAATGGAGAACGGGACGATAACCGAAGGTCCCGACGCGTTGAGAATTGTGGCAGAGTCCACAGTTTTCTTTCAGTGAGATTTTCCCCTTCCCGATGATGAGTCCGGGATCGCCTCCAGATTCGACGTGCTCACTCCCTGGCCCGTGACACACTTCACAACCTGCATTGGCAAGGTCGGGGGTCTTTTCGACGCTTATAAAACCACCAGGCTTACCGTAACCGGTAGTGTGGCAACCGTAACATTCCTTAAGCTCTGCCTCGGTAAGCTGCTCGCTCATAATCCGCACGCTTGCGAAAGAGCTTGCCTTGCGTGCGGTTGAACAAAAATTCTTATAGATTTCTTCGTGGCACTCTTTGCATTTTGATGTGCCTACATATGCCTTCTCCCCTGCGCCAACGGTACCGACATCTGTCGTTGTCACAGCCGCCAAGACCAAAATACTAAGGAAAAATATTCTCCACTTCATTCCTGATCCTCCACCATCCCTCACAGTCAAAGTTACTAATGTCCCACGATGCATGCGGCCGCCGAAAACCACCTTTGGTTAACCGCTGCTTTGGTAAGTATCGGATTCTTATTCGAATAACCTGAAACCTTTTTTTGGTGGACGCAGGGACACCAGCATTCTTTGCAATTGTGAGCGTTCGGGCAAAGCCGACTTTCCAGGAGGTTTAATCGGTGGCGATATCTGTAAAGATCAAAACTGTTAAAATCATCCAGTACTGCAAATTTCTTGAATCGAGGTTGTGAAGACGGCAATATCCGGCTTGGTTGGGGCCGCTGCTTTTACACTCGTCCAACCGAGCTTGCCGGAGCCGGCACTTTTCAGCAAGTTCGGGAGCCTTTCTCCCTTCCATAACTGACCTCCTCTTCAGTTTTTGAGGAGATCATGGCGCACATGGAAAACGGCAGGAAGATGGGGTTTGACAATCGCGTACCTCACTGCTCGCTGCTCACCGCTCTCTGCTTCCCACCGATATATGTCCCCACCCCAAGATATTGTTTGACGACCCCCTTCAACTCTTTTTTTCGTTCGATGAATTTTTCCTTCATTCCCCGGAGCCACTCTGCATGACGGATTACGTCATCCTTGCAGAGAAAAAGCGGATGTCCCCCGGCATTTAAGTCAAACCGCAACGATCCGTTTTCCCATTCCCAGGGGCCGGAAGCTGAGCATAGCATGCATCTGGCGCGCCCGTCCGGCAAGAACCTGAACGTGTCGCTGCCGCAGAGCGGGCAAACCGAAACGGCGGGGCTGATTCGTTCGGCAGGGTCCAATATGGCTTTGGCGAGCTTTTCAGCCAGTTCCCTGTTTGCCGAAGAGAGCAGAGCCTCGCCGGGAAGCGCCCCGTAAATCACGGCCGACCCGCGCAGATCGCCCATTGTCAGCTTTATAAAGCTCTCCACGTCGCGCTTGGTGCTCCCCTCCATACCTTCGATCCCGGCAATTGCCACCCCCACGGCAGGCTTGCCCCATAGCCGGTCGACAAATGCATAGAATTGAAGCCCACGGTCCATGAATTTCTTAAGGCTCCCGTTTGCCGACAGAAGATAGGCAGGAGCGGCGACCACGTATGCGTCAGCTTCGGCAAGGGCATCCAGGACCGCGAGAAAGTCATCCTGCTGAGGGCACTTCATCTCACCGAAAAGGCATTGGTAGCAGGCTCGACAGGGCTTTACGGCCAGATCGGGAAGGCACGCCAGCTTCAGCTCCCAACCTTCCCCCAGATGTTGGAAAATATCTTTTATGAAAAGGTCGCAGTTTCCCAGTTTTCTGGGCGAGGCGAAGATCCCGAGCAGAGTTTTTCCCATTTCACCACTCCTCGTAAGGTTCACTTCACTATGTACCTAACAAATTAAAAAAGCTAACCGGAGGGGCTAGAACCGGTTAGCTTTTGAGGAGGAAAGAGTTGGTTTCTCTTTTCGACACTAAGTAGAGCAATATGCGTGCCATAGCTCCGCACAACTATTTTAGTCGGTAATTCAACCACTTAACATCCGGACAAGTTTTGGTAATCGCGCCGGAATCGCGCCTCTTTTCTACCATATGGCGCCATAATCACGCCATAAGAGTTCCAACCCGGACAAACGGTTTACGCTGCTCAACTGCCCCGGAGCATAGACTCCAGCTCGGAGGCGCTCCCGACAGGATTTCGGCAACTGAAGTTTTCGCATATATACGCGGCCGGACCGCTGCTTGAAGTTATCGGCTCGGTAAATGGCGCGATTTTCGACAATTCCTCTCCGCTTTTTCCGCTGTCTTTGAGCATCAACACCCGGTTGGGGCAATAGATCCGGTGAACTCTGTTTATCATCTCCTTTGTTGCCGAAGATGAGATATCCCCAGCGATAAGTATCTCGCGCGCGGGGCCGAGCGCAAAATCGAGCGCTTGCATGAAGTGCGTGAAAGCGCCAGGCAGAACCGCAACCTGCTTGGAAAAAGACCTGATCAGCAGGTCGGCCTGTTTTTCGAATTCAGGGTTTCCGGTCATCCTGCCAAGCCGCAGCAGATTCATTGCCGCGACGGAATTGCTCGAGGGCAGCGCCCCATCATAAACTGCCTTCTCCCTGAGGATCATCTCCTCACTGTCGTTTCCCGTGTAATAAAAGCCTCCGTCAGGGTCCCCGAAAATCCGGGACATATCTTCCTGAAGGCGCACAGCTTCGGAAAGATACCTGACGTCGAAAATGGTTTCATAAAGATCAAGAAGACCCCAGATCAGGAAAGCATAATCGTCGACATACCCCGGATTTGCGAGCTCGCCTTGCCGGTACCTGCGGTAGAGCCGGCCATTCGGGGTCAGCATTTTTTGCAGGATGAAATCGGCCGCACCAGCCGCGGCACGGGCATGGGACATTTCTCCCGATGCCTGCGAACCCCTGGCCAATGCAGCTATCATCAGCCCGTTCCAGGCGACGAGGATTTTATCGTCCTTTAATGGAGGCACCCGCTTTTCGCGGACCTCCAAAAGCTTCTTGCGGCCATCTTCGAGAATCTTCTCCAATTCCGCAAGATCCATGCTCATGTCGCGCGCGACATACTCAAAAGGCTTCTCAATATGCGGGATGCTCATCCCTTCTTCAAAATTCCCCTGAGGGGTGATACCGTATGCCCGGCAAAAGATGTCTCCAACATCTTTGCCAATGATATCAGCAACCTGCGCCGGTGTCCAGGTAAAGAAAATTCCTTCTTTTCCTTCACTGTCCGCGTCTTGCGCGCAGTAAAAGCCCCCTTCGGGGCTTTGCATCTCGCGAGTTACATATTCGAAAATTTCCCTTACCACTTTTGCATACCGTTGCTCATTCGTTGCGAGAAACGCATCGGTATACGCAAGCCCCAGCAACGCCTGGTCATAGAGCATTTTTTCAAAATGCGGAACGAGCCATTTTTCGTCGACCGTATACCTGTGAAAACCGAAGCCGATCTGGTCGAATATCCCGCCTGAGCGCATGGACAAGAGCGTTTTTTCAACCATTTGAATGGCATTGGAGCCGGGATTTCGGTTGTGCCATCGCATAAGGAAATTGAGATTATGAGGGTTCGGGAACTTGGGGGCGCCTCCGAATCCGCCCCAAACAGGGTCAAAAGACCTGGCCAACTCCCGCCAGGTCCTCTCCATCAGCTCAAGACCGGGAAGCTGCTTCACGTGCTCCGGCCTCTTCGGCTCAAGCGCGCGAGTTATTTCTTCGCTTATCCTGTCGAGTTGCTCCCGCCCGTCTGCCCAGAGCTCGGCAATTTTGCCTGCAATTTCCATTAAACCCGACATTCCCATCCGGCTTCTCTTGGGAAAATAGGTCCCGGCGAAAAAAGGTTTCCTGTCCGGACGCATAAAAATGGACAGCGGCCACCCTCCTCCACCTGTGGTCGCCTGGCACACGGTCATGTAAACCTGGTCGATGTCCGGGCGCTCCTCGCGATCCACCTTTATCGGAACGAAGCTCCGGTTGAGCAAATCCGCAACTTCCTCATCCTCGAAGGACTCGTGCTCCATAACGTGGCACCAGTGACAGGTGGCATATCCTATTGAAAGGAAAATCGGCTTGTCTTCCCGGCTTGCTTTAAGGAAAGCCTCTTCTCCCCATGGATACCAATCGACCGGGTTTTCGGCGTGCTGCAAAAGGTAGGGGCTTTTTTCACCCGCAAGACGATTAGGCACTCGAACTCCTTTCAGAAATAGAAAGCGGCAATAAAGCAGAACTTCCTAAATATGAGTTATAGACTCTTATTTACTAAGCATTCGCTTTTATAATTTCGATGGGGTGGACGAAATGCGTTTCGAGGTGATTGGTCCTGCTTCAAAAAGACCTTTGACGGGATTCACAGGAATACTGCAGACCAAAGACAAAACTGGAGCCAATACTCTTACGGAAGGATATTCCCCCCTGTCTTTTCTCAGCACCTGAAGAGAGACTGAGGTGAACAGGGGGGACTTTGAATTCAACCTGGTCTCAGACGGATTTTCCCGAACCTTGGAGAGTGCACTTGGTGAAATCGATTTTCTGATGGCAACCTTTGCAGATAGATTCCTTATCGAACTCATCGGAGAAAATTTCCATTTCTTTACCGCACTCCGGGCAGCTACATTCGAAAGACGACAGCGTCTTAAATCTTTCCCATCCCGGGCAAGCTTTCGGTGTGTTCATTTTTGTCTCCTCTCATGGTGGGATCTGGTTTCAACGTTCTTCTACTACTTTTTCTCCTCAGGCTCCAGGTGACCCTTGATTTTGGTCCCGCAGGCCGGGCACAAAATCTCGATCTGGTCTTCAGGGCCGGAATATTTCTCTTTGAGTTCCTCCGGCGGGATGAATGATACGTCTCCGCACGCGCACTGGGGGCATTCTCCCCGGACCAATCGCCTTTTCTTGCTGCCCATTGTCTTCCTCCGTTTCACTTATTCAGTTTGTCAAGTTCGGCCATCAGCGTTTCCATTTTCGGTCTCTCGTTTATGTCGTGAACGTCGATGTACCGTATTATACCCTTCCGGTCGATTACGAAAAGCGCTCGCTCGGTAACACCGGCCGAGCGGAGCACTCCGTATCTGCTGGCTACTTCACCGTGGGGCCAGAAATCAGAGAGCACCGGAAACCAGACCTCGCCCATTTCCTTTGTCCAGGCAAAAAGAGTCGGGATATTGTCAACCGTGATCCCAAGCATCACAGCGTTTCTTGCTTCGAACATGGCCCGCAACGCATTGTAGCCCGGCCACTGGTCCGAGCAAACCGGCGTCCATGCAGCAGGCACAAAGGATATGACGATATTTTTCTTTCCCGCGAAGGCGCTAAGCGTAACCGGTTCACCGGAAAGGGACGGCAGAGTGAAATCCGGCGCCTTGTCCCCTGCTTTCAAGGTGGTCAGGCTGTCAATCGGCTTAAGCCGGCCGGGGTTATAGATCATTCCCTGGTATTGCTCGGACAGGGCAAAAACCGTAGCGCACACCATAAGGGTAGCAAGAAGAGTTGACGAAAAAAGGTATATTTTGCTCATACAAAAACCTCTTCAAATATGAAAGCCTATTTCCCGGGGCCGTTACTGGTCTTCGCGCATATCTGATCCAGAAAAGCCCGCGGGTCTCCGATGCCGCCCACTCTGGAATATACGACAAGCCAGCCGGTAGGCTTCTTCCAAAGCACCAGGAAATAGGGAGTTCGAACCTGGCCCAACATTTTATGTACAGTATAATCCGAGTCCGGGATGAGAGGAAACTCTATCCCGTAACGTTCTCCGAACGCGAATACCTCGAATAAGGAATTCCCTGCGCCAATTCCAAGAACTTTGACGCGCCGTTTTATTTCAGGGTTGGCCGAAATCACATCGTAGAGACATTTAACATTGGGCGCTTCTCTCTGACAGTAAGGACAGTACAAGCTGAAAACTTCAACGATCAATATTTCGCAATCGACATCGGTGAGCAGAAACGGGTCCCGATCGACATGGAGGTATTCCCTCTGCTCCATATTTTCGGGAATTGAGAGCTTGAGTTCGGGAAACATTTGGCCTTCGTCGGGGGTATTCTGCGCGAACAGGGCGGGAACCGGGCAAGCCGACAAGCACGTCAAAACAAGCAACATAGCAGGTATTCTCAACAATTTCATTCTCATATATTTTTCCACATCATATTGGCCGGAGGAAATTAACAATAAGTTATCTGATACCCGAAAAGCGTTGCCGAACAGAAACAAAAATCAACGAATAAACAGAGTTAATATAGGTTCCGACGAGTCGAATTGTAAGGGGCGCAACAATATAAAGGGTTCTTGAAAACCGTGATATCAACGCACCTGAACAACTCACCCGATGTCGATCTGTTTTTCCTCACCCAGGTTGAAGCTGTCAAAATCAGGGTAGCCCTGGTCAAGCGCCACGATGATCGGGATCTGTCTGCTGGTCGGCCCCCAGTACTGGATGGCCCCGGGGCTGCTGAAGAGATCTTCCTGTGCCCATTTATCCCGGTTTTGGGCAAAGATTTTGAAAGATGGCGATTCCAACCTGACAAGTGACTTCTCGATAACGAACTCCTCTTTTCCCTTTCGCATCTCGACCGTGATCAGTCCCGCCAGCGGCAGGCCGAGCACTCGCCCGCCCTTGTCAAAATCGGTTATAGCGGCCATGTAGCCCGTTTTTCCGGCGAGCACGAGAGAACCGGCCGTCAAACCGAGAAGGAACGTAAACGCGGCGTCAAACCTGGTGGGCTTCGAGCTTCTGCCCTCATATCCAAGAAAATGAGACTGGGTTGACAGAGTGACCTTTTTGAAGTCTTCCACCTGTTCGGGAGTGGCTTTGAGTCTGCCTTCTCCATCCCCAAAGAACCGGTCCGCGTGACGTTTCATCTCCGATATTCGATAGCGGATCTTTTCGATCAACAATTTTTCGGTCTCGATTTGCGAGACCTTCACGTTCCCATGATCGTCGCGGTCAAGGATGAGCATCTCCTGAAGATGGGGCGGAAGGGCGGCCATCAACTGCGCCGATTGGGCCGTCAAACGCGGCAAAAGAAACTCCCGCTTGTGCTCAAGCGAGGGCAGGTCCGCTATATCCTTCTCATATTCGGCAAGCACTTTATTCAACTCGCCTATAAGCCGCTTCATCTCCGGAATGAACTCCACCAGCCCCTCCGGGACGAGAATAACGCCGTGGTTTATGCCTTTAACGCGGCGCTGGGTAATGATCCGGACTATGTAATCGACAATGTCGTCCAGGGACATGTTTTTCTCGGCGATTTCCTCAGAGATGAGCGTAATCGCGGGCTTGGTCTGGAGAGCCACTTCAAGGGTTATCTTGCTGGCTGTTCGCCCCATCAGTTTCACAAAATGGTAATATTTCACAGCCGATGCGGCATCCTGGTTCAGATTTCCCACGAGTTCGGAGAATATCTTGGTGGCCGTATCGAAGCCGAACGAAATGGGCAGATACTTCCCGGCCGCCATGTCGCCATCGATCGTTTTGGGGATTCCGATCACGCTGCAATCGATCCCCTCGGCCTCCAGGTACTCCGCAATGAATGCCGCATTCGTGTTGGAATCGTCGCCCCCGATCACTACCAGGCCGTCGAGTCTGTTTTCGACAACTGTCCGCTTGACCTTTTCAAACTGCTCGGGGCTCTTGATCTTGGTCCTGTCGGTCCCGAGAAAATCAAACCCGCCTATGTTGATGATGGACCTGATGTTTTCTTTGCTTATTTCGAAGAGGTCTCCTTTGATCAGGCCTTTTGGTCCCCTTCGTATCCCGAAAAGCGAGTTGTCGTTTCCGAGCACCGCTGAAAGACCGGCGAGCACGTTATGCCCCCCTGCCGCCGGACCGCCCGAAAAGAGCACGGCGACTCTTTTCCCCCCGGGTCTGTAGGATTCATCTGCGGCAACGGCCTCCACTATGGTGTTCCCGCTCTTTGCGATCGTTTTCGGAAAGACCTCTGCAATCCTGTCATACCCCTTGCATGTAAGGGTCATATCGGTTTCCCTGAAAGCGGCAGGCCTTATTTTGCCATCTTTTCCAATGAAAACGGAGCTGACGGGAATAGGCATCTTCCGAATTTCTTCTTCGAGCGGGGAGTGTTTTCCGGCTGTCCGGCTTACTTTGGAGAATAAATCCATGGTCTTCCCTTCATCTCTGTGTGCAATAATAGCTTTCGGTATCCTGCCATTTCGTACACAGATATAAAATTATTGAAGATTTTACAAAAAAATAAGTATATCTCGCCGGAAGACAACCCGTCGCATGGAGTGGTTTGACCGCCATGAGGCTTTGTGCACTTAAAATCCGGAGGCCTTTCCCGGAGGTCTTTCCTTGCTAACGGGAAATCAGTCTGCTATTGCTTAAGCGGTCAGCCTGTCCCGGACTCGATCCGGTGGACTCGGTCCGGGGATGAGCGCTGCCTGCAGAATGAAACCATGGAGGAATAATGATGTTCGGTGACCAAAGCGTCGGGTTCATAGGCGGGGGAAACATGGGGGAGGCATTAATCAGGGGTCTTATCTCCGCTTCCCTGTTTAGCGCCGAAAGAATTTTTGCATACGATGTGATCCCATCCCGGATTGAATACCTGGAGAAAGAGTTCGGAATAAAAGGATGCCGGAGCATCGGCGAGCTTACCGAATCCAGCGGCATTATCGTGCTGGCCGTAAAACCGCAGGTTATCTCCGGGGTGCTCGACACTCTGGGAGATCACCTCTCACACAAGCCGCTCGTCATATCCATCGCGGCTGGAATTTCGCTTTCATTGCTAGAGGGACGCCTGCCCGAAGGGACCCCGGTGGTCCGCGTCATGCCCAACGCTCCGGCCCTGGTACAGAAAGGGGTTTCCGCTCTTTCGCGTGGCAAGGCGGTTTCGGCTGCGCAGATGGAGTTGAGCATGGCTCTTTTCCGCGCTGTCGGCAAAGCGGTCGAAGTGGAGGACAAGCTTATGGACACCGTTACCGGTCTTAGTGGAAGCGGGCCGGCATACGTTCTGCTCGCAATCGAGGCACTGATCGATGCGGGGGTTTTCATGGGACTGCCCAGGCAAACCGCGCGTGAACTGGTGGTTCAGACAGTTATCGGGACTTCCATGATGCTCGAGATGACGGGAAAGCACCCCGCGGAACTCAAGGACATGATTACATCTCCGGGGGGAACAACGATTTACGGTCTCCAGGTCCTGGAATCATATTCCGTGAGAGGCGCTTTGATGGAGTGCGTGGAAGCAGCCTCGAAGCGATCCGCAGAACTCGGGAAGGGCTGATTTGCAAACCTGCAGAAAAGCCGCCGACGGGTGAATCGGGAGAAGGACTTGACAATCTACTCAAGAGACATGATGTCTTTCCTGCGCCTCAACCCGCTGGCGCAGCCCCTCTATGACCCCCGGCATACTGTTTTTAATGATCCAGTTCTTGACAAAACCCGGTACGGAGGCCCCCGGATCACACAGGGTATCGAAGACTACAAGCTGCGTATCGGCTGCGATGGTGATGATCCGGTAATAGCCCTGGTTTTCTTTCCCATCCCCGCCTACCTGCTTCCAGCCTAGAAAGTTAGGCGCCTCCATTGTAGCCTCGTTTACGATCCTGGCGGTTTTTTTGAAAAACAGGATACGGAAGCTCAGCCCCAGTTCTTCCCATCTTTGGTTCGGCAGCAATGCATGGTCGGGCTGGACAAGCGCGCAGGAGTCTATGTGCGGCATAAATCCGGGCGTTCGGCTGCAATCTGTGACGGCGTTCCACAGCCTGTCGGCAGGACCGCGCACAATGCCGAAAGACGCCAGATGCACCCCTGTCTTCCCGGCAGGGACCGGCCTCTGCTCCGTGAGGACCTCTCCCGCAGCAAGATGCTCATACGTCTCTTGCCGGATGCCTTCAGCTTTCAACGCATTCGCTGTGTCTGTATTGAGACCCCCCCAATGGGGCGCCGGGGGTAGTGTCGCCAGGGCTGCGCCCAGAAACAGAAGCGCTATCATCATCTCTCCTTTCACAGACCGGCATGATATTATGCGCGGCGGCAATAATACGTGCCGGAAGCCAGTGTCACCTTTTCAAAAACTAACGATCAGTCCGCGCATTCCCGAATTCCTCCGCTTCAAAAACCCCCACCTTTCTTTCGGTGGAGAACTGTTTTTCCGACCGTCTTATAATTTGATAAGCACAAGGAAAGTTTTTGTCCCCCTCTGCCGTCATTGCCCGGCTTGATGAGCGAAGTTTAAGGAGGCCTTCCGGGCAAAAACGGCCATGGCATGCCCTCCATCTCTTGTTTCGAGATGATCTCCCGCGCCTTCCAGCGGCGCGGGTCGATTACACCAGTGTGGATTTGCCCGCGGCCGGACCATCCCGGCGGGGGAAAAGAGGGCGTATTCAGCGGGCAAGCCATCCCGCCACAGAGATCAAAGTTTGTGCCCCCGCCCCTCACAGAGTTAAACCCTGCGCGGCTTCCCCAATCTCCTTTCACGCTTTTTGCGGCCAAACAGGGACAAACCTTATAGATATTTATAATTATTTAATTATTACAGGGCCTTTGCATTTCCAGTCCCTTTCAATTGAGAACTATTGCCGTAAATGATAAGTTGCAAAATGCGACTGATTATTGCCTTTGGTTCGGCGAGTACTGGATAGTAGGAGGCCGTGTGTCTATATTGCTTTGAGATATATTTTTCGTGGCTTTGCGCTCACGGTGCCAAGGAGGGTTACCGATGCTCCCTATTGAGTTGGACCACAAGGTTCTGAATACTATCCCGATACCAACCGATAAGTCTATAAACAGAGTATTTCAGACTCTGCAGACCGTATTGAGCCAGGCTGTCATACCTTACTTCAGAAATGATAGAGGGGTGAGTCTTGTACAGCTTGCCGATCTGCGCCAGTCGATTTTCTTCCGCCGCCTGGAGGACGAGGAAAATAGAGTGGTAATGCCGACCCTGCTCTTGCGGCAAGGGCGGAGCTGGACTATTCTGATTCATGAGAAGTTGTTCGACTACCTGGCGTTTGTCCTTTCGGTTCGTCCTGAGTTCAGAGGTCCGGATGGAAACAGGGAAGAACGCAGGATGCTCGGGTTCTGCGAGTTTCTTTTGCGGCATCATTTCGAGCATCTTGTTTTCCCCAACGCAAGCGAGCTTGACATTATCCGCTCCGATATCGAGTTTGCCGCAGTATGGAGGCAAAAGGACCCGAAAGGCTACCAGGCGTTTCGGGAAGTTCTGAACAATCCCCTTAACGGTATAAAGGGGAAGAATTATGCCGAGCTGCTGGATCTGGCGGGGCGCAATGAGAAGTGCGATTTCAGGCTTGGGCGAATGGCTGTAGCACACGCAAGGCACATCGCAGAGCTGCCCATGCGGCTTCTTATCGATCTTTTTCCGGATCTGGATCTCGAAGTGAAGGTCAGGGTCCTGAGCAATTTATACCGCAGCAGCATTCGCGGACAACCTCTCTCAAGAACAAGCGCAAGCCTGAGAAAGGTTTTGCGGTTGTTTGCCGGTACGATTCACCGTGACTTGAGCGAAGGAATGGAGCTGTTCAAAAGGTTCAGGAAACGCTGGGGTGTACAGTCGCTTTTCAATGAACTGGACCTTGAGGCAAATTTGGATCAGGGCAAATCTCTTCCTCAGCTTTTCGAAACTTTCAAAAAGAATCTGGAGGAATTCGTGGAACCAGGAGACACTATCGACCCAAAGGAGCAGCAGCCGATGTTTCCCCAGCACAGAACAGAACCGGGGCCTCAGACTCAGACAAAGACACTCAAGGAGCGCATAGATGAGGCTCGAACCGACTCTGATGTACCGCAAGCTGTAATTGAGCTGATCGAAAAGAACAAGATGAATGCGGCTGGACAGAGCGGAGCGAAGTACACGGAACTGATCGAAACCCTGCTCGCAATTCCCTGGGGAAAAATAAAGAAGATCTGGGTATCTCCGGAAGAATTCGACGAAGGACTCAACCGTTCTCATTACGGTCTGAAGACACCAAAGGAAATAATATCCGATTTTTTTGCCAACCTGATCTGGCGCTACCAGCATTTCAGGGAATCCGAGAAGAAGAACTGGCACAGGACCGGGAGCGCCCTGCTTTTTGTAGGGCCTCCGGGAGTAGGCAAGACGTCTCTTGCGATTTCAATTGCCCGTAATCTCGGCATTCCGTACCACAAGATTTCACTGGGCGGCATGAAGGACGAAGCAGACATCCGGGGCTACGGGTTCACTTACGAAGGCTCAAAACCGGGCCCAATAGTGCAGGGCCTTGTAAAAATGGGTGTGATGAACGGGATGTTTATAATGGACGAGGCTGACAAGACGGAAAAGTTCGCAATCGCGACCTTGTTGGAGATACTCGACCCGGAACAGAACCACCTTTTCCACGACAAGTACACCCAGAGCACCGTAGATATAGATCTGTCGAACTGCCATTTCATACTTACCGCCAACACGGTCGACACGGTCCCGTCTGCAATCCTAAACCGCTGCGAGGTCATTTATCTGGACAGATACAGTGTGGATGAGAAAATAGCCATTGCCAGGGAGTTTCTAGTCCATCGTATCCGGGAGCGTTACCTGATCGGTCAAAATGAAATCCTTTTCGACCCCGATGAGGAAAGCGAGATTCTGCGTCACCTCATCCGCGACTACACCTCCGAGGCGGGTGTTCGCGACCTTGAGAGAATAATCCGAACACTTTTTCTCCGGATCCAGCGGAAGGAGATAATGGCCGAGGGCAAGAACTCAGCAAAAATTAACTTTGTGAAGATACATAAACATCTGGACATGCCCAATCGCCAGCGCTTTATTAATGAAGATGACCGCGTCGGCGAGGCGATGGGGCTCGGGGTCAACATGGAGATGGGCGTCGGCTCGCTCATTCCGATCCAGGCTACCCCGGTGCGGATCGGCCGGGATAGAAATGGGGCTGCTTCCTACCTGAGCATGGTTCACACTACTGGAAATATCGAGCGCGTGATGGACGAGAGCCGCAAGGTTGCCTCGACAGCCATCCTGCACCTATCAGAACAACTGGGGCTGGATACGGCGGATATGTCAATTCCGGTACACCTGCACTTTATGGGCGGCTCGACCAAAAAGGACGGACCTTCAGCCGGGGCTCCGATAGCCCTTGCGCTGGCTTCGCTTTTCGGTGGGCGAAAAATTCGCCGCGACGTAGCCGTAACCGGAGAAATCGATACTCAGGGGCGCATTACAGGCATTGGCGGAATGGGGGTAAAACTGGAAACGGCCTATGCGGCGGGCTGTAAGACCATGATTATCCCCAGGGAGAACCTTACCGGGATTGAAGGCATAGACAGGCTCCCGGACGCACTGAAACAGGAGCTGCAGATCCTGACTTTCGAGCAGTGGAAAGCTCCCCACGAACCCTTCGACTATTCGCGCCACATGCTTCAGGTGGTGGCAGTCGACGACATTGTCCAGGCCTCGGAGGTGGCTTTTATCAATCAGGACGAAATCGATTTGCTGGATCATCTTTTTGAGGAGCACGCAAGAAAATGGCTGGAGGAGGTTAACCACGCCAGGGCATCCGATTTCAAGAGGGTCGGGGTACTTTATGTTGACAGCCCGGAGGAGGCCGATCCAAGCGCGCTTCAGACCGATTTTTGCCGGGATCGCGGGTGCGTCGTCCTCGTGCGCAACGACTTAGGGGAGGAAGTTTTCAGGAGACTGGGGGAATTGTCCGGAAAGATCGTGACAAGGCAATTCGATCCGGAGGCCGAGCGCCTGTTGGACGTGCTTAGAGAGATAAAAAACGCTAATTGGGACTCCTCAGGTCCGCCGCTGATAATGACGCTGATAGCTCCTCTGCCATTTCTGAAAAAAGAGGGAATCCGCCCCGCGGACCTCGGAAGGGATGCGGGTTTTTTGGGGCTTCGGATTTTCGCCGGTTGCTGTACCGCCGAGAATGTGCCGATCCGGGACTGCCGCATGATGCTTGCCAGGTTTTTTTCCTTCCTGGTAAAGTTCTCCGACGAACTGCTGGAACAATGCCCCTTTCTTGCCCGCGAAGCCGGAGTCTATGCCCCAACGGTCGCATTCATCCCGGAAAAATATCGGATCGATGCGCGGAGGGCCGAAGAAATTCTGGACCGCGGACTTTTGAAATGGTTAAATATAATATCTGGTGAAAGCGAAGAGCCGGAGCACCCGATGGTCCAACCCGCCATGAAAATATGAAACCGGGAAGTGGTGAGCTCATACGATCATGGACTCCGGGTTCGGCAGTATTTAAATTAAGGGTATAGTTCAAACCGCTAATCGGATTTTCCCTTGCAATGCCCCCTTCCCGCGAGGTCATAAAATGAACGAACTGCTGGCGCCAGGCGGTAGTCTGCAGATGGTTGATGAAGCGTTTGCCTCGGGGGCCGACGCTGTTTACGTTGGCTCAAAAGGATTCAGCAGGCGAAAGTGCGTCTGGGAGCTCGAAGACTCTCATATACATGAAGCAATTGAAATCGCCGGCCAATTTGGCGGGAAGGTTCGGATTGCCATAAACGCTGAGATTCCACCTGAGAAATGGACTCTCGTGCTCTCAAAGATCGCCAAATACGCATCCTGGGGCGCCGAAGGAGTTATAGTAAAAACGAGCGGCATCATGCAGCTCGTCAGAGATAATTTCCCGGGGCTGGTCATCCATGCAAGCGTCGGGTGCAATATCCGTACGGCGGCGGAAATGGCCCGTTACAAAGAATTCGGCGCCACGCAGATCGTTGCCTCCACCGAGATCGATACAATCCCCAAACTGAAAGCATTCAAGGAATCCGCCGATAAGCTCGGACTTGCAACCGAGGTGTTGATACACGGCAACAGGTGCGTCGGCGGGGTCGGAAACTGCCTCTTCCATGAATTGATCAGCGACAGCTATATAAAACGCATGTATCGAGACGAGGACGGAAACGAAATAGACGAGTATGAAGGCTGGCCGGACCGGAGCGGCAGTTGTTTCAGGTTTTGCATGCTAACGGATGAGCAACGGCGCAAAGTGCTTCGGCAGCGTTCCGTCGACAACGAAGAAATCGAGGCAATCAACTCCAGCATAAGGCGCAATCCAAACGTTGCCTTTGTCATTAATGGAGAAGAACTTTGGGACTACATGCACCTGGGTATGCGCACCCTCAAAGTGCAGGGTAGAGAATATGCGGTAGAACTAATCGGCCGGATGATCTCCATTTACAGGACAATGATAGAGGCCCACCGGGAAGGCAAGTCTTTTGACGATCCGGCTACGGTTCAACTTCAGAGCGAATTGGACCTGATCGGCAGAGATCGAGACCGAGCCCGGATGCAAAAGACAAGCGAGCTGCAGGCTAATATAATAGGTTTGTTTGCCTGAAATAAGAACAGTGAACAGTTAGCAGTGAACCGGCCGGTTCTTCACCATTCACTGTTTTCCCGTAGCCTTGCGATGCGTGGGGTCTTACTGCTCACCGTGATGGTCGGTCCGGGTTTTCAGTCTCCGACGACGCCTTTATAGAAACGTTGACCCATATAGCTGAAAATTGCCCCATCCGGAGTGATCTCCTCCACTTTTAGACCTGAGGAGATCTCCTGCCCTTCCTTTCTTTTGGCTCCGTTTACGTTTATCCATCTCTCCGCAGGTTTTCGAGAGTAGACGAGCATTGAAACAGACATGTTCGGAATAGCGTCCTTGACTTGCGGAGCCAGTTCGTGCCACTTGGGCTCCGGACGCGCGGCCGGTTTGGACAAGCCCTGCAGATCTGCAACGATTTCACTGCCTGCCCCGGGCTGAAGAGATTGTTCAGAGCGTGCCGACGGATTTTTGACGATCGGTTCCGCTTTTGCCGTCTTGAGAACCTGTTTTGTTCCGGCATCTCCAGGGCTTTGCGGCAGTTTCGGGCTAACGGGTTTCTTTACAGCGGTAGAAGTTGCTTTAGATGCGCCGGGAGTTGCGGAAGGCAATTTGACCGGCGCCGGATTAGCAGGGACAGGCTGGGTTTTCGTACTATGCATTGCCCCCGGGTCTTTGGGGGGTACGTTACTTTCAACCACTTGCTGATCCTTAGCAGTCTCCTGGATGCTTTGCGTTCCATTCACCGTCGGACTCACAGAAGCGGTTTTTGAGGGTTCGACTGAATTTGAAGTCTGACCCGCGTTTTCCGTTGTGCTTCGTTCCCCTTCCCTTTCCACACCGGGTCCCGGAGGGGCAGCCTTTGGACCTTCAGAGGCGGGAGGATTCAGCGCTGCCTGGGGGGCAGCCTTTGGACCTTCAGTGGCTGGAGGATTCAGCGCCGCCTGGGGGGCAGCCTTTGGACCTTCAGTGGCTGGAGGATTCAGCGCCGCCTGGGGGGCAGCCTTTGGACCTTCAGTGGCTGGAGGATTCAGCGCCGCCTCGGCGGATTGACTTTGTGCGTCTACCTGCTTCTCAACTGCCTGCGTTAGGCGTGCAGGCTGCGTTACCGGGATCGCCTGAGGGCGAGTTTCCGGAGTTGGCCCACCTGTGACGCGGCTGTTGGAAACATCCATATTTCCGCCCCCTTGCCATGGGTGCAGCCAGGAAACAAATAGACCGGCATTTAGAAGCATGATGAACGCGATAAGATATGGCCAGCGACGGGAGCGTTTGCGAATCTGCGAAGACCTGATGGGTACGTCAAGGAGTCCACGAGTCTTTCGCGGTCCTCGCGCCTCTTCAGATTTTTTCAATGCATCCAGTATGTACGACATTGTTAACCCTGTTGAAATTCAGCGCTAAAACCGGGCTTTGCCGGTCCATGGCGCATATTCTGATTTGGGCTTATAATTGACAGACATGTAATGCAAAACTAGTGCCAATATTCTCAAGCCATCTTCTTCGAGAGTAAAATGTAGATGCGAAATCAGTCGCGAGGCCTAGGCGCCCCGGCGCCCTGTTCTTGCTCCACGGTTTTCCCATCCATATCCGATACGACTCCAGGTTGAGTCGCATCCGGCTTGCCCGGCCCGGTACCGGATGCGTTCGCCTCGGGGGGCTGCGGTATTGCCGGCAAAGGCTTCGATACGACTCCGGGTTGAGTCGCGTCCGGCTTGCCCGGCTCGGTCCCGGATGCGTTTGCCCCAGGGGGCTGAGGTATTGTCGGCAAAGGCTTCGATACGCCCGACATATGGCTGCTCTCATCATTATCGGGGGTACTCACGGATTCAAATCCATTGAAAAAATAGTACAGAAGGCACAGCCCGGTAAAGAATACTATTCCAGCCAACAATGCGGCTTTCAATTTTCCGTTTGTCGCGGGCAAATTAACTCCAAGCACCTCGCTGGCGGCTTTCGCTAGTGTGGCTCCGTCCACTTTTTCCTTTTCCTGGACAAAAGCGCCAAGGAGCGCGCGGTCGCAAATCAAGTTTATCAACCTTGGGATCCCGCCGCTATACTTGTATATACCGTTCAATACGTCGTCTGAAAAAAGATCGCTTCTCCCCCGGGCAACCTCGAGTCTGTGATTCACGTAATTGATGACTTCGTCCTTTGACAGTGGCCCCAGGTGGCAGCGAGCCACGATGCGCTGGGCGAGTTGGCTCAACTCCGGTTTTGCCAGCTTGTCTTTCAGCTCAGGCTGGCCAATAAGAATTATCTGAAGAAGCTTCCGTTCGTTTGTCTCAAGATTGGTGAGGAGCCGGATTTCCTCCAGAACTTCATTGCTGAGATTCTGGGCCTCGTCAATAATAACAATTGCTTTTTTGCGTCTGGCGTTTAAATCCAGCAGAAAGTTGTTTATCCGGTCAACCAGGCCCTTAATATTCGTTTTCTTCGGATAGTCGATGCCGAATTCGTCGCACACTGCTGCAAGCAGTTCCGCGACAGAAAGCGAAGGATGTATGATGAAGGCTACTACGATATTTCTAGTGAGCGTTTCGAGAAGGCGCCGGCAGATGGTTGTCTTGCCCGTGCCAACCTCGCCAGTAAGCAGTACGAACCCCCCGTCGCTCCTTATGCCATAGAGCAAATGAGCCAAGGCCTCCCGATGCTGATCGCTCATGTAGAGATAGCGCGGGTCGGGCGCAATGGAAAAAGGCGATCTTTTCATGCCGAAATATTTTCTGTACATATCGTTCCACGCGTGAGGCTGTTCTGTATGCAAATTATACCTGAAGGTTCCAAAATCCTACAGTTTATTTTCCGGCCCCCCAGCAACGGCCCACCGGAATCGATAGACACCCCCGCGTCGTGCTGCCCCATTGCATTGTCCCAATGGACGATAGCTGTCAGGGCTGTGGGAATCTCGATGGGGAAAACAGGGCAAAGGCGGGCATAGCGGAGGGCCAAGGCCAAAACCCCGGAATAGTGTGAGCCCCGAAGCTATTATGGCTGCCATTGGGACCTTGGCATATTCCATGGCTTCAATATTCATTGTTTGTTTAGTTTAACTTCTTGCGCAACACGAGCCGCCAACCCGGGCTTTACTTATCCCATATCGGCGTTCTTTACCATCTGCTTGGGAAACTATTCCTTCAAGAGTGCATAACACGCTCAATTTTAGCTCAAGTTTTGCTTGACGCGGTTGAGGGGAAAAATTATTTTTTGTTTGACAAAAGCATGTGAAGAGTAGTACTGGGCACTTTATTGTCGGTGGAATCCTCGGTAGGCGAGGCTCCCGCATTGCACACAGGCCACTGCCCAGAAGCATCCAAAGATGCGGCTAAAGGGTAGAACAGGCACTCCCGGATTAAGGGTTTACCTAAGGTGGCTGAGGCGATGACGCCTCTTACGGCATGCGGTGCTGAAGCTTGGACGAGTGGGGAAATAGGTTTAGCGACAGTTCGTCTGCGCGTGGTGCCCCTTCCCTGCTCACGGCCATTGGGAAAGGGTTTTTTTATTTCTGCATGGCCTTTCGATTACCCCTGAGAGAAGGATGGTATATGAAGCAAGAAGACGGCCAACCTCCCAGTAGCGACGGTTGCCGTTTATCTCGTATGGAAGTTGCCCCTGTGAGACGATAGCCTTTTCTCCTGCCGTATCGCCTCACCTGGCCGCTTCTTCCATTATGTATCAATGGTAAAGGCGGAAGGTAAGAGGCGTCTTATTTTCCCTTCTTTAGAAATTGTCCGGCCGGCCTCTGACTTCCCCGTGGTAGCCTTTTCTGCCGTGATTAGTTGACCCGGACGGGCGTATCTTGCTTTATGGCTTGATCCGACTCCGAGAAGTCACGCGCTGGATAAGGGTCCATTAGAGAATAGCATCCGGTACAGGCTCCGGAAGTTATCCTGTTATGGACCCCAAATCAATTGGCCCGGCAAACTCTGCGTTGCCGGAAGGCAGTAATTCAGTTCATTTGATTTGAGGGCATCTTCATGTATGCAATCAGCAAAAGCTTTCGTCTAGCAAACCGCATGTGTAAGCGGCTCATTATCTTCCTGCCGGTCCATCCCATTGGCAAAAAGTCTGGGGAGGCGGCGCTATGATCAGGGAATTGATCGAAAAGTCCGCCAAGGTTTTTCGCGCCGGCTCTCCCGTTTCAAAAATGACGCAGGAAGTTTCCGAACAAGAGCGTCGATTGATCGACCTTTGCGTTCTCCCGGCCCGGGAGGCGCTGGCCGCGCTTGATACCGGTTTGCGCGGCCTGAGTTCGGATGAGGCTGAGAAGCGTCTGGACGAGTACGGTCCAAACGAACTCTCACATACCAGGCGTATGGGTTTCTGGGCCGACATCCTCCAGAGGTGCAGCAGCCCTCTGGTCGTTCAGTTATTGATCATTGCAGTGATTTCCGGCGCTATCGGAGAGATCAAATCGGCGATTATAGTGAGCGCGATGGTTTTCCTGAGCGTCGGGCTTTCTTATATCCTGGATCGCCGTTCAACTAATACCGTCGAGATGCTCGGAAAGCGTGTGCAGTCACGAACTACGGTTTTGCGCGACTGCGAGGAAAAGGAAATCCGCATATCGGAAGTCGTGCCGGGCGATATCGTCCTCCTGCATGCCGGCTCAATCGTTCCGGCTGACTTGCGGCTGCTCACAGCGAAGGATTTCTTCGTGAGCCAATCGGCGCTCACCGGGGAGTCCATGGCGGTCGAGAAAACGATTTCCGCCAGGCGCGTTTCCGACCGCACGGCTTTGGAACTAACCAACGCCTGCTTTCTGGGAACCAGCGTCACCAGCGGCACAGCCCGCGGTGTAGTCGTGAACACCGGGACGCGGACAATTTTCGGCTCCATCTCGGAGCGGCTGACCGAGCGCCGTGAAGAAACCAGTTTCGATAAAGGAGTGCGGTCTTTCACATGGCTCATGATCCGATTCATGGTGGTCCTGGTTTGCGCGGTGTTTGTTATCGTGGGCATGACCAAGGGCGATTGGGTGGAAGCCCTCCTGTTTGGCCTGGCGGTAGCCGTGGGTCTTACCCCGGAGATGCTGCCGATGATCGTGACGGTGAACCTTGCCAAGGGCGCGCTGACAATGGCCAAGAAAAAGGTCATCGTCAAGCGTCTGCCCTCCATCCAGAACTTAGGCGCCATAGATGTGCTGTGCACGGATAAGACGGGGACCCTTACCCAGGACAAGGTGATCCTCGAACGGCATGTGGACATCACCGGAAACATAAGCGGCGACGTTTTGAATTATGCCTATCTCAACAGCTATTATCAGACCGGCCTCCGCAATCTGCTCGACAGGGCCGTGGTCGATCATTCCGATCTGGATGCCGAACAGTACTGCACCCTGGTGGACGAACTGCCCTTTGATTTCCAGCGGCGGCGCATGTCGGTCGTCGTCGATTACGAGGGCGATCACGTTTTGATATGCAAAGGTGCGGTCGAAGAGATCTACACCTGCTGCAACCAATATCAGATAGGCGACGAAGTGTATCCCCTGATCGATATGATTCAGGAGGACCTTTTCGAGGAAGTCGAACGACTGAACAAGGACGGCTATCGGGTGCTGGGTATTGCCTATCGCGAATTCCCGCGTACAAGAACCACCTACACCGTGGCGGATGAAAGCGAACTGATCCTTTTGGGGTATATCGCTTTCGTCGATCCGCCCAAGGAATCGGCCGGCAAGGCCATCGAGCTTTTGAGGCAGGCCGGCGTCGAGGTAAAGGTCATTACCGGCGACAACGGCCTTGTCACCCGCAAGGTCTGCCGTGATGTCGGCGTGGAACCAAAACAGATCATTACCGGCGCTCAACTCTCACAACTGTCGCCGGTTGAGTATTCACGGGCCGTGCTGGATGTGGATGTCTTCGTGAAAGTTACGCCGGCCCAGAAGGAGCAGATTGTCCGGGAACTGCGCAGCAGCGGCCGGGTGGTGGGATTCATGGGAGACGGGGTTAACGATGCGCCTGCCCTCAAAGCCGCTGATGTCGGGATTTCCGTTGATTCCGGGGTTGACGTTGCCAAGGAAGCCGCTGACATCGTGCTTCTCGAAAAAAATCTCCTTGTGCTTGAAGAGGGGATTATCGAAGGCAGAAAAGTCTTTGCAAATATCGTAAAGTATATCCGGATGGGCGCGAGTTCCAATTTTGGAAACATGTTCAGCGTTGTTGGAGCAAGTTACCTCTTGCCGTTCCTTCCAATGCTCCCCGTTCAGGTCTTGACGAACAACCTCCTCTATGATTTTTCCCAGACTGGAATTCCCACAGACAATGTGGATGAAGAACTGATCGTTAAGCCTCTCAAATGGAACATCAATACGGTTAAGCTCTTCATGGTCTTTATCGGACCTGTGAGTTCCATTTTCGACTATGCCACCTTCATGCTGATGTGGTACTTTTTTCATTGCAGCGCCTATGTCGATCCAGCCACGGGAGCGCAGCAAAAAGAAGCCCTGGCAAGTCTGTTCCAAACCGGGTGGTTCGTAGAATCGCTCCTTACTCAGACACTGATCGTGCATATCATAAGGACCAGAAGGGTCCCCTTCTTCGGGAGCCGCGCTTCCCTGCACCTGACCATGACAACCTTGACCATTATGGGCATCGGCGCATGGTTGCCGTATTCACCCTTTGCGGAGAGCCTGGGAATGGTCCCCCTGCCTCCTATCTACTGGGCCTGGATTGCTGCCTTCCTTTTTTCATACTCCGTGTTGACGCACATTATAAAGACATGGTTTTTCAATCATTATGGAGGTGAGTGATTATGGATACCTTACTTGACGCACTTCAAGAAGGACGATTGATAGAACTGCCTGACAATAATAAAGATGACGCACTGCAATTTCTTGCTCATATTATCGAAGCGATTCCGTCTCTTCCCACCGGCATCGATGTGGTCGGGCTCGTCATGGCAAAGGAGCGTTCGACGACATCGGCGCTTGGCAACGGCTGGGCCAGTCCCCATGTACGCGTGCCGTTTGAAGAGGACCTCATCTGCGTCGTCGGGTGGAGCCCTACAGGCATTGAATACGGAGCCCCGGACGGAAATCCCGTATCGATTATCGCTTTGTATCTCGTGCCCGAAAACCAGCGCAACCACTATTTGCGAGAAGTATCCATGCTGGCCAAGGCACTAAAATCTTATCCCGGCTTCGAAAAACTGCACGCGGCCAAAGAACTGAACGAAGTCCGCGATCATCTGCTCGATATGATCAGCACCAGCAGGGAAACAGTGGGCCCGGACACGCGGGCGCGCATGATTCAACTGCAGGCCAGGCAGATCGTTGCGTCAATTCCAGCCTATGACCTTGCAAGCCTTGTTCTGGAACCTGTAACAATTATATCCGGCCCGGGTCTCAAACACGTCGTGCTCGCTCAAGACCCCCAGCTTGTGGAATATCTCGATGCGGCCCCCCGGCTGATCGAGCGCCTTGCCTCCGAAGGCGTCTTCCAAAACGGCGGATGGCGCATTCTGAAGCGCGGAGAAACAACCTACCAGGGAGAGCGTGTTTTGTACGACTGCCTGGCAATAAGGGTTGCAGGCAGTAATTCATCAACAGCTACAAAGTTCTGAGAAGAATTAAATTATCAAAGAAAATTACCAGATGTGTTTAGCGTGTTGGTTTGATCCGTTATATGCATTGCAATTTTAAACTATCCAAAGCTGCTCATTTGTTTTTGTATACAATTTCAAATCAGATATGTTGCAGTTATTTTAATTCATAAATATTTCCCCCGCCCGTTCTTCCGCACTCATTTGGTAGGCAATTTGCCCAGTCCGCCATAGTACATTTGCCGTATCATAATTCCGTTCATAAGAACCACCTGAGTGCAAATACCCGCAACTATTTTCAACGACTCATTTATTTCACGTTGCGTTGTAAGATTTCCGTAAAGAGTTTCCGGCATTTTGCCGTCTGATAGGAAAACGGAAAATCTGCCTTGGAATATCAAATTTCGCAATCCGGTCGAACCAGTTAAGCTACGCAGGAGAAGGACCTTATGCTGAAGAGAATATCGAATGTAAAGCTTGGGACCAAAATATCCGGTGGGTTCGGGATGCTTTGCATCCTGCTTCTGGTCGTTGCATGCGTAGGGCTGGGCGCATTGAGAATAGTCGTGAACAACTGGCATAAGGCCGATATTGCCAATGAGCAGATAAAAACCATACTGGAAGCCAGGCGGCATGAGAAGAATTTCGTGATACGCGGAGACTTCGAATATGTAAAGAATGTTGAGGCCCTGGCAGCGGATTTCCGGAAAAAGGCGGAACAGAGCGCAGGCCGTAATGTCTCCCCGGAAGAAAAGAAGGCGCAAGAGCATAGCCTCGAAGAAATGAACAAGTATATCGCCGCCTTTCATGATTATGTGGCCGGCAGGAAAGCCCAGGATGAAGCGGTTGCCGACATGGGCTCCAGGTCCCTTGAGGTGCTCTCGGAGGTGCAAGCGATTCTTGCCGATCAAAAATCTCAGTTGGATGAACTGCTGAAAAAAACCGGCGACAGCGATTCGCGCGTACAAATCAATGATAAGAGAAACAAGATGGAGGATGCGAACCGAATGGCAACGGTGTTCCTGGAAGCCAGATCATTTGAAAAGGAATACGTCGCCTCCGGGGATGCGAAGCACAGAACTGAAGCGGAAAAACGGATAACGCAGGTTCTCGATATCGCAAAGGACATGCGCTCCAGTTTAAAGCAGCAGGCCAATATCGCCCAGATAGACAAAGTCAGCGCTGCCATTCTGGCATATTCGGGTGGCCTTGCCAAGCTGGCGGAAGTCGACGAGAGGAAAGCAACAGCCGACAAAAGAATGGTCAATGCCGCCAGGGCCTTACAGGAGGTGTGCGACAAGGCGAGAGCGGAGTTCGTGAACGAAATGAACCGCAACGTCAGTCAGGCCGTGTTCCTTCTGACGGCCGGCGCTGGTGGGGGGCTCCTGATTGGAATCTTCCTCTCCTGGTTTCTTACGCGGGCAATTACCAAACCGCTGAAGGAAGTAATCAATGGGCTTTTGGGCGGCGCTGAACAGGTGTCCGACGCCGCAGGCCATATCTCGGAAACCAGCCAGCAAATGGCCGAAGGCGCCTCAGAAGAAGCCGCATCGATAGAACAGACCTCATCCTCATTGGAAGAGATGTCCTCGATGACCAGGCAGAGCGCAGAGCATGCAAAACAGGCTAATGTGCTCATGACCGAAAACGGGACGACTGTAACCGAAGCGAGCGGCTCGATGACAAGGTTGATGGCGTCAATGTCCGAGATATCGAAGGCGAGCGAGCAAACTTCCAAAATAATTAAAACCATTGACGAGATTGCCTTTCAGACCAACCTGCTGGCGCTCAACGCAGCGGTTGAAGCCGCCAGGGCCGGAGAAGCCGGGGCCGGGTTTGCGGTGGTGGCCGATGAGGTGAGAAACCTGGCAATGCGGGCGGCGGAGGCTGCAAAGAATACCTCTGAACTAATCCAGGCCACCGTGGTCAAGATAAATGAAGGCTCCCGGATTGTTGAAAAAACAGGCGGGGATTTTTCAAAAGTTGTCGGTGGCGCGGTTCAAGTTGCCGGACTGGTAGGCCAAATGGCCTCGGCTTCCGGCGAGCAGGCTGAGGGGATAGACCAGATAAGCAAGGCCGTGGCTGAGATTGACAAGGTCGTCCAGCAAAGCGCGGCGAATGCTCAGGAGTCGGCTGCAACCTCGGAGGAAATGAGCGCGCAGGCCGAACAGATGATGGGTTTTGTGCAGGAACTTGAAAGGTTGGTTAATGGTTCTTCAAAACAGAGCTCTGTGGGGAAAGATACAGATAATCTCCGTACCACCGGTGCGTTTTCGAACTCGAAAAGCAAGAAAACGATCTTCAACGGCAGGATATCGAGGGAACCTGCCCCCTTCAATCGCGGGAAATCAGGCGGCAACGCAGCGCATGTTCGAAACCAAGAACTTGCTCCGGCCCAGATCATTCCCTTCAAAGAAAATGAATCCGATTTCTAGAATTTCAGGCCCGCCAGCAACCGGCTTCCGCTCTCCTGAGGGCGGGCATAAAGCCCGCCCGCGAGTTCTCAACATTTGTTAATCGTTTCGATCAGATAGCGGCTTCAAGATGCTCGCCTCCGGTGGTGCTTCCGTGTTGCACCGGGTCATAGTGAAGCGCTCGCGCAAAACAGGTAGATTTTTTTGGAAATATCTTTCGAAATCCTTACTTGCCTCGTGACCGGTCAAGCCATTTCCAGACCTTGTGGACGGGGTGGACATCTGAATTGATCTTTATGCCGAGAGGCGTTGAGCACACCCTGCAGTTCGCAGCCAAAAGTCCCATCCGGTAGAGCGTGGGAACAAAATGCGATTACCCTTGCCCGAGTGGGCGTAACTCTGCATAATGTGACCCCGGTTCGCGATGAAGCCGAAGCAGTCCACGCTGTTCTGACTGAAGGGGCCGGCAGCGATGGGAAATCGCGCCTTTTCGTAATCAACGTTAAAGGAGGAGTAGTCGATGTATACGGGAACACTTACGTCACGACGTCGTTTTTTGTACCTCACCGGCGGTCTGGCTGCGGGTATCGCTCTGCCGGTTTTAGCTGCCGGGAAAAAAGAGGGCAAAGAAAAAGAATCCGAGGTCAACCCCGTGGAAGATCTCATGCGTGAGCACGGAGTTTTGCGCCGTGTGCTGCTGATCTACGAGGAGGCGATAAGCCGCATTAAAGCGCTAAAGGAACTGCCGGCCGGAGTTATCGCGGATTCAGCCGGCATTATCCGCCGCTTCGTCGAGGACTACCATGAAAAGCTCGAAGAAGATGAGATCTTTCCACGTTTTCAAAAAGCGGGAAAGTTTAACGATCTCGTTCAGGTGCTTTTGGCGCAGCACCAGGCGGGACGACGCCTGACCGACACCATTTTGAAATTATCGGGACCCGAGGAGCTCAAAGCTCCCCAAGAGAAGGAAGAATCGTCTGCGGCCGTGCGGCAAATCTATGAAGCGACCCCCTTGCTTAAAAAGAAAGGCCCGCATGCAAAAAAGCATGAGGTGGCTCCGGCCATGCAGGAGTTCATTACCATGTACCGTCCCCACGCAGCCCGGGAAGATACGGTGCTTTTCCCTGCTTTTCGCTCGATAGTGACGCCCCGGGAGTTTGATGAGTTGGGCGAAAAATTCGAGGACAAGGAAAACGAGCTTTTCGGAAAAGAAGGATTTGAAAAAATAGTGCACTCGGTGGGTGAGATAGAGAAAAAGCTTGGCATCAATGATCTGTCGAAATTTACACCAAGGATTTGAATCTCGAATCGTTCATAGCTTTTTTGTACCTGCTTCGAGCACCCTTGGATTCGAATGTCTCACGAATTCCAGGGCGCCGGCGCAGGTGAAGTCGCTTGCAGCGCTCCCAAGCAGGTAAGGCTCTTAATGAGAAAACTTCTTGTTACAGGCGCGAGCGGCTTGCTGGGCTGGAATTTATGCCGCGCGGCACATGGCCGATGGAACGTATATGGCCTTGTCCGCCGCAATCAGAACCAGATCCAGGGAGTAGACCTTCGGCAAACCGATCTGACCCGCCTAAGCGAGATGAAGAAAAATCTTGTGGAAATTCGTCCTGACGCAGTAATTCATTCAGCCGCCCAATCCAAACCGAATTTTTGCCAGTTGAATCCTGAAGAATCCCACCGTATCAATGTTGAAGCCAGTGTCAATCTCGCCTCCCTTTGCGCAGACCTCGGCATACCATTTGTTTTTATCTCATCCGACTTGGTCTTTGACGGTCTGAAGCCCCCATATAAGGAGAACGATCCGGTCTGCCCGGTCTGTATTTATGGCGAACAGAAAGCGGAAGCCGAAAGGTCTGTCCTGGACAGGCACCCCCTCGCATTGGTCTGCCGCGTGGCGCTCATGTTCGGCGACGCCGGACCGGGCGCGGCCAGTTTCATTCAGCCCATGATAGAGGATATGAAGAATGGCCGGAATATCGACCTCTTTACGGATGAACACAGGACGCCGGTGAGCGCGGCGGATGCCGCACGGGGGATTTTGCTCGGGCTCTCAAAAACGAAAGGCATTCTGCACGTAGGCGGTTTAGAGCGCATCTCCCGCTTTGATTTTGGAAAACTGCTGCGGGATGTACTCGGGATACACGATGCCCGGCTTTCTCCATGCGCGCAAAAAAGCGTCAAAATGCCCGCTCCCCGCCCGCCGGATGTTTCGCTTGAAATCACCAGGGCCATGACTCTCGGATTTAAACCCGGTTCTTTGCGCGAGGAACTCGAGAAGTTGTTTTGCACCCGTTTGACAAGTTAGACGGCAGATCGCCGCCGT
>CAVUGX010000042.1:0-143560 GCA_963741035.1 uncultured delta proteobacterium | reverse complement strand
GCGAATCGCTATTGATCCCGCGCCGGTCATGAGTTTGAGCAACTCCCAACGCTTTCGTGTCAGCACCTTCAAAAGAAGCGCGGGAGAATCGAAGCTTATGAAAGTTCCCTGAGGTTCTCCCTCGAATGAGCGCAGGAAGCGCTGGTCGGTTGACTCACGAGAAGACACTACCAATGTAATGGTACGCATTTTAAGGCCTCCGACTGTCTGCATCATTCCAGAAATCGACGAGCAAGACTTGAGGTGTGGTGAAAATGTACGGGATGCTGCTCTCGCCAACGTGCTTGTGATCACCCTTGCCGTGCTCGTTGTTGTAGCGCAAAACACAGCGGCAATTTACCACCAAAGCGAGTCGATATTTGAAGGCGCGTTTGCTGCCTGCTAAAGGTAATGGCAGGCGCCATACCACCATTTCCACGAAAGCGTCTTCGGAAATAACGTGGCGTTCGCCAAGCATGAGTTCAGCATTCATGTTGGTGATGATACCAACACCTATGGGTGTTGTAAAACATTACAACAAAGATTGGGTGGATTTTTGAGGCTCCAGGCACCGAAATTACGAGTTATCCGCGCCACTCGTCAAAATCACGAAACCAGGAAGGCACGAAAATCACGAAAGCAGGCGGCAGAGTGTGCCCTGAAATCGTGAAGCCCTTTTTTTCGAGGTTTTTAAGATTTTCTTTCGTGCCTCCCGGCGTCTCCTTCGTGCTCCTCGATAAGAAAGCAGCTTGTTGCGAGATGCCGTTCCACGCTCTTCACCGAGAGTTTTTTCAATCCTATCCGGCTTAAACCGGCCGAAGTTGGCGGATGAGTTCGAGCGCCTCGGCAGGCGGGCGCTTTTCAACCCGGCGGTATTCACGGCCGTCCCTGGTCCTGCTCATCATGCCGTAATCGCAGAGCCACCTTCGCAACAGGGCATGGTCGCCGAAAAGGTGATTGTCGTTTAGCATCCGTTTGATCTCTTTTTCTGTGAAGATCTGCCGGGCAGGCAGTTTCGACCAGATGACCCACAGGCAGAGTTCCTGCTGGCTGCGCTTCGAGGGCCATCGCGCGAGCTTTCCCCCGGAATCGAACATCCGCAGCAACCGCTTCACGCGGACGAAGTCGACGGGCTCCGGTTCCGGCGCGGGCGAGCGGCTCTCCAACTGGTCCCGGGCGGAAAGTTGTGCCCGGTAATGCTGAAAATTCCGGTAGCCGTTGGCTCGCACCAAAATGTTCAAAAGTTCGAGATGGCTCGGCAAAGGCTCGCAATTGGCGAGTTGGCCCTTGAGGGACCGCGCCAGGGCGGAAATGTCTTCCGAATGAAAGGGCAGGAGTGTTCTGGACATAGCTTATCCTCGTGAAGCGTGCCGATCCGGGAGGGAAAGTGTCGGTGGTCGCCGTCTTCCGACGCGGCACGGGATAAGGTGTCCGGTGGAATGGGTTGTCGAGGCAGGTTTAGCACCCCTCGCGGGGCGGCGACGCCTGGGTGAACTGCCGACCGGGGCCGAATATACTGCACGCTCAGGGACAGCGTCAATCTGTTAATATGACGTCGGCACGTTGCGCGATCCGGACAAAGGCGATATCGAGTCCGCGCCTGCCGTGCTCCTGACCCTTCACGTCTTCAGAGCTTATGAAATGTTAGCTTCGACTTGCGCCAGGACAGCGCCTGTTACTGGTGAGCTCGGATGGAAGGCAACGATATGCGCGGTACGCTACGGCAGTTCAGCGGTTGTTTATTGGCTTATTGGCCTGTCCGGCATTAGTTTGGAAACAAGAGGATATTTCTCCGGATGTTTGATGGACTCGATTGTCAGATCAACATCCAGGTCCGGCCAATATAAATGCTCTGGCCCTAGGATCTCTAACCTGAGTATGGCAGAAACAGGAGCGGCCTCGAACCACGGAAAATCCTGAAATGGCAGGAACAATTCCTCTTCTCCGAAGAGAATCCATAGGCCGTGCTTTGAGATGTTGCTGACCTCAACGTCCGAAATGAGCCTCCCAGGCACTCTTGATTTCATCGATACGCTCCTCAATGACACTGAGCAAAAGCCGTAGTTCGGGTTCCTTTAATCCAATGTTCCTCGCCAACGCGATGTCCGGTTCGATCCAGAACTTGGCCTCACCGTGACCACAGGCAACATGAATATGTATGCGTGGCTCTTCACGAGAAAAGAAGTGAAACCGGAAATCCTGGTATCGAAATACGGTTGGACTCATCTGTCTACAGACCGTGAATTATAGGAGGATGGCCAACCGGAACCATAATCTTCGACCTTCCTTAGCACATCACGCTCTCATCGTACGATAGCAATTAGATTATAAGCGGTTGAGTGAGCATTTGCAAAAATATTACAATCCAGCAAGAGCATGGATCTTGGAGAACCGTTGCCAGGTCGAGGGCGGCCAATGTTCATCTCTAGCTGTCTTTGTGCGAATCCACAGCTACCACTAGCTCACCAACTGCGGGAGGAGGTGAGTCCTGAAATTGCAGGAACACGTGCCTTTGGCGTTTCACTTGCGTGTTTGATTGGGAAATCATATGATTTTGCGGTCTATCGGGATGTTTAAGGATTTTTTCCGGGCACGATCCGCCTCAAAATGCGGTTCGGCATCGCAGATAGTCAAGTTGATGCGTTATTCAGGGTAAGATACCGGATAAGGAATTGAAGTTGCAAGTAGCCGTGCGGGGAACTCACGATGAGGAGCTAAATCCATGGACATGAAAGCGGTAATTCATGTGGACATTGAGGAGAAGGGCAGGCTTATGCTTGCTATTGGAAATGCTGAAAACTTTCTCAAAGCCGTCAAAGATAGTGAAACGGACGTGCGCATTGTTGTGAACAGCAGTGCCGTCAAACTGCTTCGGAAAGCTGTCTCGGCGGATTACGCCCAGCAAGCCGAAGCTCTGGCTCAAAAGGGTGTTCGGTTTATGGTATGCAACAATGCGCTTTCCATGTTTGGAATTAACCGTACGGAGCTTCTTGATTTCTGTGAAGTGGTTCCAGCAGGAATTGTTGAGCTGATTCGATTGCAACACGAAGGGTTCGCATACGTGAAGCCGTAGAATCCCTGATCGGCAGCAGACAGCAAGGTGGATGCGTCTCGTATCCGGAAAACTTGAACAGTCGGCTGTAGCTATCGATCGCTCTCCAAGCAGGGCCAAACAAGCTATCCCTTTTGTGTGGAGAAATGTCATCTGAAACTTCTGCATAATGCGGGGTTATAAACATCTACATTTTATCCGGCTGCTTCCCCTTCGGCATTTTGATCCCGATGCGCAGTTGCACCGCAGATTATCACGTTTGGCGGGACAGGCAGACACTGGAGACCTCAGACAAAGGAAAGCAAGTATGTACCGTCTCTGGAGACTCGGCGCAGTTCTTGCCGGTTACGCGTTTGCGCTGCTCGCGGCCTACGGGGCATGCTACTATCGGGAGCTTCAGTTCCAACAGGCTCAGATCGACACTACGTTATCAAGCGCCGCCACAATTATGGCCCCGCGCTTCGAAGTTATTCTGGAAGAGGCCCATTCCTCCAATAATGCAGTAGGCGGCCAATGCTCATCTATAGCCGTCCTTGCGCGAATCGACAGCCACCATGTAAACTATGTTCTCTTCTGTGTCGATTTCATAGAAGAAACGATAATCGCCAATTCTATAACGCCATGTCTCAGGCTGGTAGTTCTTCAGTTTCTTGATGTTCTTTCCAAAATGGGGATTGTCCCTGAGTTGAGGGTAGACGTATTCCCTGAGTTTCTTGGCGATCCTTTCGCCCTGCCCCTTGAAATCCTGTGACAGGTCCTGAAGAAATTGATCGGTCTCGAATATCTTGAAGTTACCCAACCATCCTGCCTTTTTTCATGGTTGCATCGCTATGGCCTTTTTCGAGCTTCTTAAGCAGTTGGGCATTTGAGAATATTTCCTGCATTTCAAAATCGTCGGCTAAGCTATCCTCATCAAGCTTTCTCAAGGCCAGGGCCTCTATCAGGTTGGCGATGCTGCGCTTGTCCTCTGTGGCAGCGCGATTAAATTTTTCGTAGGTCTCATCGCTCAACCGCAAAGTTATCGTTTTAGGCATTCGCATGCTCCTTCATTCAGATTGATTCTAAATGATTCTAATTCATTCAGGCGGATTTTCAACCGCTATCCTTCAACATTGATTTTTTCCCGTGCGAAGCCTTGATTTTACTTGGTTTGAAATACCTTATACCGAGTTGCGTTCAAGACCCGGCGTGACGGCTATGGAAACCCTAAATCAGGACGCTCTTTCGTGCTTCTTCCGTCAGTTCGTCTCTGAATTTGGGATCTGCGATGCTGATGAGGCTCAAAGCCCTTTCCCTTGTCGACTTGCCTTTGAGATTGACGACACCATACTCGGTGATCACGAACTCGGTGTCCATCCTGGGGTCTGTGACAAGACTCGTAAGGTGCGGCACGATTCGTGACACGGCGCCGTGCTTTGCAGTGGAATAGAGCGCCAGGATAGACTTGCCGCCGGGCGAATCGAATGCCCCTCGCATGAAATCGAGCGCCCCGCCGGTCCCGCTGAACTCATGCCACCCCATCGACTCAGCGCTGATCTGCCCGTAGAGGTCAATTTCAAGGGCCGAATTGACTGAGACCATGTTTGCATTTTGAGCAATCACGGATGGATGATTCACATGGGAAGAGGAATAGCTCTCCATGGCCGGGTTGTCGTGCATGAGTTCGTAGAGGCTGCGGTCACCCAGGGCAAAAGTAAATACGTGCTTCCATCGATGCAGCGTCTTTCGTCTTCCATTTGCGGCGCCGCACTTGATGAGGTCGGCCATCCCGGGGTTAAACATCTCCGTATGGATACCGAGGTCCTTGTGGTCCTTCAGATAGCGGCAGACCGCATTGGGAATTCCGCCGATTCCAAGTTGGATCGTAGCTCCGTCCGGGATCAACTCCGAAACGGCCTTTCCGATGAGATCGTCTTCGGGCAGTATGGGGTGTGCGGCTGCCTCCAGAAGCGGAACGTGGTTTTCCACGATCTTGTCCACCTCGGAGACGTGGACCAGGGATTCTCCGAAAACCCGCGGCATATTCCTGTTCACCTCAAAAAGGCACGTCCCGCATGAGCGGATTACCGCCGAAGCATAGTCATTGTTGGTGCCGAGGCTGAAATAGCCCGCATTGTCCATGGGCGAGACCGTAATAACGAAAGTGTCGATGGGAATGAATTCCGTGAGGAGCCTCGGAACTTGATAAAAATAGGCCGGCACATAGCTCAGGATTTTCTTGCCGTAGTGTCTTTGCTGTTCTGCGATATGCCTGTCCACTTCGGTCATGAACAGGGGGCAGGGGTGGACGGCGTGCAGCACGTCGTCAGCCAGGACCGTCTCCGCGGCGTGTTTCATGGCCAGTTTGTAATAGATTCGAAGGTCCCCCAGATCTCCGCTGCGAATTCGCGACGCTATGGCTCCCAGAAGGGCAGGCGGCTGGCCCGCTGCCATTCCGAAAGACAGCGCGGTCCCGCTCTTGATTTCACTGACCGCTTCCTCGGGACTGGTAAGCTTCTTTTCATACAGACTGCGCGCATCATACATAGGTATTTAGCTCCTGTCCCGGGATCGATTTCTTACATCGATTCTTTGATTGTCGAATGCACTCTCAAGGTAGGCCTCCATCCCTGCTGTCGAAACTCGGACGGCACTCGTCGGGAAACACCCTTGAAAAAGTAGTCTGCGGGATTTGACTTCAAAACGCAAGTCCAACGGTAAAACGCTCCAGGTCCTCATCCTGAGGCTGCCTGTTATAGCCGGTCTTCAGGTCCAACGGCCGTAATGGCATGCATTTTAAGATCTCCGACTGTACTGAAAATGACCTTTGACAGGATTTACAGGATTGACAGGAGCATGACAGGCCAAAGGCAAAACAGGGGCAAATCATCGGCGCCGATCATGTTGTTAATCCTGTCTATCTCGAAAAGTTCTGGTGCGTTGCGCTTCACTCCACTCGCCCTACGACTTTTCGTGGTTTCAGGGTGTCCCAAAGGGATGTGAAAAGCTGTTCCGAAAAGTCGGAGGGCTGTGCGCTGCGCTTAGCCCACGGGCTGGAATGGCTCAGAGCGGCAAGACCTAAAGCCGATGTTTCCAGTACTCAGGATCTCGATGTAAATGCATCACGGCAAGAACGAGGATGACATTGTCTTCTTCAGTATAGATTATGCCATATGGGAAACGTCGGATCAGTGACCGTCGAATATCGCCTTCGAAAACAGGCCAAGCTTTAGGGAAGTTGCGAATAGTTTCTATTGTCAACCGAATTTCAGCTGCGAAATCATATCCAAGTCCTGACCTGCAGGCCTCATAGAAGTCGATGGCAGAAAGGAATTCCGCTCTGGCTTCGGGATGGAAAACAAGATTCACTTGGCAAACCGCTCGGCAATCTCGGAAAACACCTCATCACTGGAGATAGGCTTCACTTTGCCGGTGCGGAGTTCTTCACGCCTTCTTATTGCCACTTCCATCCATTTTGCATCTATGGCAGCATCAGGGGCATTGAGGCTACGCAAAAGTGAATCGGCGATAAGCGCCCGCTCTTCGACAGGAAGCGAAAGGGCCTCTTCGATGAGCCTCTCTGTAGTCATGACTCTCCTTTATATTGCAATTTTTGGCCACTCACCAAATCAGCAGCGGTCGATGCAACCACTTCGTACTTCAGCCATGATGATATTATACTACGCTTCCTAACCTGACTCAACTGCCCGGACTAGGAGGATACCGATTATTCTATAGGAAGTATGTATTCTGTGCTGAACAAAATGTTTGGGATGCTGTTCTCGTCCACGTTCTTGTGATCGCCGTGCTCCTTGTCGTAGCACAAGAGACAGTGACTCCGGGCATAATAATTTCCCCACCTTCCGGACCTGGAAATTGGGGGCGGCGAACGCCGCCTCAGACAGTATAAACCGGAATCCCCCAACTTTTAGCCTTTTCGAACGCCCGTTTGATGACCTCTTCAGTCCCTCTGGTCATGTCGTAGAGGCAGATGTCTTCCAGCGCTACAAAACGGCACTCTTCCGCGTCCGTTGCGGCCTCAGGATGCCCTGATACGACCTCGCAGAGAAAATCCAGAAGAATGTAGTGGTACTCGATCCGGCCGTTTGGGTCCAAAATGACGCGGTCAAGCGCGGCCACGAGGTCGATTACCTTTACTTCGAGTCCGACCTCTTCCAAAACCTCTCTGCGGACCGCAGCCTCCATGCTCTCGCCCAATTCGACGAGTCCTCCGGGAATCGACCACTTGCCCAGTGCGGGAGGGCTGCCCCTTTTTATCAGCAGGACCTCCGTTCCCCGGAACACGATTGCTCCCACTCCCGCGTATGGCCGTTCAGGATAACGTCTGTTCATACCGTGTATTCCTCCGATCTGCCGTCTTCCCTTCACCGCGCACCCCGTCGTTCCCCTGACGATTGACCTTGACGAAAATGGGAGGCGTGATATTTTTAGCTCCAAGGCGAATGGCTATCTGCATCTGCGGATCTCAGACAACATTATGGATGATACGGGCAGGGTCAACACGTACCGGACTTGCTTTCTTTTCACTGAAGCCTTTGTCAGTCAACAAGGCAAAATCCCGTCAATGACAATTTTGTCCCTGCGCAATTTCCTGGAGAAAACTCCATGAGAGTTTTTGCAGTATTATTTCTGGCAATTTTTTGCTTTACTTGGGGCCTTTCCCCGGCCGTGGCCCAGGAAGCGCCGGCCGGCGCCGAGGGGGGGCAAAAGCTCACGCTGAAGCAGGCGCTGATGAGCGAGCGCGTCGAGAACCTGACCCCGGTTAACCCCGGTCTCGTATTCTCCGTCTCTTCGGGCCAGGTTTGCTGTTATACCTCGTTCGATCCGGTACCGCAGCATACCGTAATCTATCACAGATGGTTTCGCCGTGACGAATTGAGCACCCAGACAAGGTTGCGCCTCTATCCGTCAAAGTGGTCGACCTACAGCGTCATCCAGCTTCGCGAAACTGATAAGGGACCCTGGCGGGTAGAGATAATAGACCAGAACGGACGCGTTTTCGACGTACTTCGATTCAGCATAACAGACTAAAGACCAGGGCTTTCGCATGAGCCGTTTTCTCGCATTCTTATCATCCGTTCGCTGGCAGGATATAGTCGATATATTGATAAACAGCTATATTCTTCTGCGGGTGTATGTCCTGTTTCAGGGTACTAATGCTTTTCGGGTCCTTGTCGGCATCACTTCCCTGTGGCTGGCTCAGGAAGTTGCGGCCAGCCTCGGCCTGATTCTCACCAGTTGGGCAATACGCGGCATAACTGCGGCCGCGGCCATTATCATAATCGTGGTGTTCCGCAATGAAATCCGCTCTGTCCTGCAGGTGCGCAACATAAAAACATTCCTGTGGGGATTTCCAACCAGAGAACAGCGCACCCCGATTGATGTCATAACCGAAAGCGTTTTCCAGATGGCGAAAAAGCGAATCGGGGCGCTGATCGTCTTCCCCGGCAATCAGGACCTCGGCGAGGTAATCCACGGTGGAATTCCGTGGAACGGCCAGGTCTCAAACGAAATGCTGATAAGCATCTTCTGGCCCAAGGGCCCTGTGCATGACGGGGCCGCAATAATCAGGGGCGAGCAGGTGACCGAAGTGGGAGTCCTTCTGCCGCTGTCTCACAGGCAGGACCTTCCCTCTGAGTTCGGGACAAGGCACAGGGCGGCTGCAGGGCTTTCGGAGGCCGCCGATGCGCTCGTTGTCGTGGTGTCTGAGGAGCGCGGCAGCGTGAACGTGGCCAAAGACGGCGCCCTGACCCTTATGCTCAATAGCGAGATGCTCGCCAGGGCTTTGAAAAAACATCTCAATTTTCCCGAAATCAGCCCCGCTCGACAGCGCGAGCGGGAAAGGCTGAAGCTGGCAGCAGCCAGTTGTGTTTCCCTGCTGATAATGGGCGGGATATGGTTCGGCTTTACACGGAGCCAGGATACTATCGTGGCCCTTAACGTGCCCATCGAATACGTCAACAGGCCCGCAAATTATGATATTCTGGACACCTCGGTCGATGAAGCCAGGCTCCAGCTCTTCGGTTCGAGCGCCCTCATAAAATCGCTCGGGCCCGGGCAGGTAGGAGTGCGAGTGGACCTGAGCAAAGCCGCCGAAGGCCGCAATACCTTCACTATTACTCAGGATGATATTATTCTGCCTCCCGGCGTTTCCCTCAATAAGATAAATCCGGCCATAATAGATGTGACCCTGGATATACCGGCCACTAAGGATCTCCCTATCCAGGTTGACTGGGCCGGCCACTTGCCTGAAAATGCCACGCTGGCGCGGGTGAGCGTCGATCCGGAAACGGTGAAGGTGGTCGGCGGGAGCAAGACCCTTGAAAAGGTAAGCACGGTTTACACTTCGCCGGTGCGGCTTGAGAGCCTGTCCAAATCGGGGTCTGCAACCTCACAGATAGTGCTTTCCCCGCCTTCGATCAAGCTGGCGCCTTCGTGCTCCGATCGTGTAACGGTGCGCTACCAGTTGGAACAAAGAAGTCCATCGGAGAAGAAATAGGCTGCCGTATTTTTTTGTCTGTCGGGTTTGGATGCCGACTATCGGGCGGCTTCGGCCGGACCATGGATCATTTCCCTGGACCTTGGCCAACGGAATATACATCCCGAGAGACTCCATCAGGGTTGCCGGGAGATATGAAAAACAGTTAGATCAATCCGGCCGTTGCTCCGGAATCAGTCCCCGCCATTTTCTTTCCGCTTGCGCTTGTCCAGGAAATTATTCAGGGCAGATTCCGAAAATTGCATGAATCCGTCGAAAAACTCCTGCGAATAGTCTTTGACGAATTCTTCCCCCTCCCGGCTTATTGCCGTGTACGCGTACGATACTTCGGCGTCGGTGTTTCCGGATTCATTTTCCGCAAGGGAGATGGTTATCCTGGAGACGGTCATGCCGGGCGTGAATTTCACTATCTCCAGGCTGTGGCGTCCAGGGTCAAAATCGGTGATCACCCAGTACGATTCCGGATTTTCTTCCCCCGTCGTAAAGATACAGCCGTTTTCGGCAAATCCGGAGGTCGAATAAACTGTCAGAGGGTCCCAGCCTTCAGCCCATTCTCTTTCTCGAACCGGGCACAGCAGCGGGAAGACGTCTGAGGGCTTGCCGCGCAACTTCTGAGTGTAGCTTCTTATTACCCGGATGGGAGCGACGATCTGCATTCCGTTTTGAACTCCTGCAATCGATTCGGGTCAGTGGATTGGAAATGGGAAAATGGAATTAACCGTTCACTTATTGTATTTTATTGGGGCGAACTCAAGTAAAAAGGGAATCGTCAGGGTTGAAATAGAATGTCAAAAGCACCTTTTGTCTTGCTGATAAATCCATGGATCACTGATTTTGCGGCCCACGACCTGTGGTCGAAGCCGATGGGCCTGCTTGTGCTTGCATCCCTTTTAAGAGAGGGGGGCTGCGGGGTGGAACTGATCGACTGCCTGGACCGGCGGGACCCCTTCACGAACTCTCATCCGGAAATACTGCCCGGAAGGGATAAAAAATTCGGGACCGGCAAGTACCCCAGGATGCAACTCCAAAAACCGGCCCCTTACTCTGACTCTCCAAGATATTTCTACCGTCACGGAATTCACCCGGAGAGTTTTCGCCGGAAGCTTCTGGAAATCGAAAAGCCGGATCTGATCTGGGTCACGTCGATAATGACCTACTGGTATCCCGGAGTTTTGGAGGCGGTCCGCATCGTGCGCGAAATTTTTCCCGGGGTGCCGGTGTGGCTTGGCGGTATATATGCCGGTCTCTGTACCGGCCATGCCGAAAGGCACAGCGGGGCGGACCTCGTAATTACGGCGGGCGTATCGAGTTTGCCGAAAATGATTTCGGATCTGACAGGCTTCCCGTTACGAAACGCGAGCGTGTGGGGCGACTTCAAGGCGTGGCCGTTTCCGGCCCTCGACCTGTTGAAAGGTGGACTCGATTACGCCCCGGTTCTCACCGGGATCGGCTGCCCCTTCCGGTGCCCTTTCTGTGCTTCGGCAATCCTGCAGCCGGAGCGCGCGCGACTCGGGGCCGATCGCATCTATGATGAAATCGCGAGGGACCATTATCGTTTCGGGGTAAGCGATTTTGCATTCTACGATGACGCGCTGCTGCTCGATGCTGAATATACGCTCAGGCCGGCGCTCGAGAAAATCGTTAGAGACGGCCCCGCGGTCCGGTTCCACGCGCCGAACGCTCTCCATATCCGGGCGCTCTCCAGGGACTGGTGCGCCTTGCTGCATGCGGCCGGGTTCAAAACGATCAGGCTCGGGCTCGAAACCACGGATGACGGCAAGAGCAGGCAATGGGGCGGCAAGGTCAATACCGGGATGTATCTACAGGCGGTGGAGAACCTTTTTGAAGCGGGCTTTTCGGGAGATGATATCGGAGTTTACCTGCTTTGCGGGCTGCCCGGCCAGACCACCGCAGAAGTCGCGGAAGCCATACGCACTGTCCGGCAAAGCGGCGTGCGGCCACATATAGCGGAATACTCGCCCATCCCCTCCACCCCCATGTGGGACAGGGCTGTCTCAATCTCGCCGTTCGATATCGGTGCTGAGCCGCTCTACCACAACAACACCTTTTTTGCGTGCCGCCGCCCGGATTTCACCTATGAGGACATGGTTTCCCTGAAAATTATGGCCAGGCGGCCATGACGGGAGGCGGGGCCGCCGGCCGGTTTCGCCGCTGTCTCCGGTGGCGGTTACTCCGGTCGGCGGTCCCACCGCCCGGCAGCCCGGATCACGCCATTTCCGGCGTGAAAGCTACGACATCGTCGATGCCTTCGGCGCCTGAGAGGAGCATTACGAACCGGTCCACCCCGAAGGCGATTCCGGCACAGGGGCCCAGGTGGCGCAGGCTTTCCAGGAAGGCGCCCGGCAGGGGATACCTGATTCCCTCCAGTTGTTCCTTCTTTGCGATTGTTCCTTCGAAGCGGGTCCTTTGTTCCTCGGGGTCGGTCAGTTCGCTGAATCCGTTGGCAAGTTCGACTCCCGCCCAGAACAGCTCGAATCTTTCCGCTACCTCGGGATCTCCCGATTTTATACGAGCGAGGGCCGCCTGGCTTCGAGGGTAATCTTCCAGTATGCAGGGGGCGGGGAAACCCAGATTCGGCTCGACTTTTTGCACCATCTCCAGGTCGAAGCGGTCCTGGTCAGGGTCGGAACCGGGGTCCCATCCGGCAAACTTTCTGAACGCCTCCCGGACGGCATAGCGCTCCCAACGGTCCTCGAAATCGAGTCGGGCGCCTTTGAAATGGAAGCCCGACTCCGGCGCAATCGCTCCGCACACGCTTCGCACCAGCTTTTGACAGTCTTCCTGCAAGTCCTTATAAGTCGCCCCGGAGCGGTACCACTCCAGGATCGTGAACTCGGGGTGATGGAGCCTGCCACGCTCGCCGTCCCGGAATGCGTGTGTTATCTGGCAGATTTTTTCGAATCCCGCGGCGAGCAGCCGTTTCATGTGAAGTTCCGGGCTGGTCGATAGAAATCGCCCGGAACCGGCCGGGATTGGCCTGATGTGGACCTCGGGGGCCGGAGCGCCTGTGAGTAAGGGTGTCTGGACTTCCAGGAAACCTTCGCTTTCGAAATAGTCCCGAATCAGCCGTACTACCAGGCAGCGAAACCGGAGAAAGCGCCTCTTGCCGGAAAGGACCTCTCTTTCATCGCTTTCCATCAGGTCTTGACGCGCTCCACGTACTGGCCTGTCCTCGTATCGATCCTGACGGTTTCCCCTTCTTCGACGAAAAGAGGGACCTGGATGATATGGCCGGTTTCGAGGGTGGCCGGTTTGGTCGCCCCGGATGCCGTATCGCCCTTGATTCCGGGGTCGGATTTAACGATTTTGAGTTCCACGAAATTAGGAAGGGTCAGCCCGATCGGCCTGCCCTGGAACAGGAGCACGTTCACGACCAGATTTTCGGTAAGAAAGCTGGAGGCGTCCCCGACGGCCTCGGCCGACATTTCGAGTTGCTCGTAGCTTGACGTGTTCATCAGATGATAATTCTCGCCGTCGTTGTAAAGATACTGCATCCCCTGCTCTTCGAGGTCGGCGGCGTTGAATTTATCGCCCGAGCGGTATGTGCGGTCCAACGCCACGCCGGTAATCATGTTTTTGAGCCGGCAGCGGTAGAGGGCCTGGCCCTTTCCGGGCTTTGAAAATTCAAAGTCCACGATAAGGTAAGGCTCTCCGTCTATTTCGAGCTTTGTGCCCTTTCGCAATTCGCCGGCGGTAAGAACGGATGCCATTCGCTGGTCCTTTCTGTTTAGAATTTTATGCAAACTCTATACTCTACTAGTAATCAGTCAATACGGTCAATATAGTTTTGACGTTCAGAGCAAACAAAGGCATCGAGGGTGGACGGGCTCAGGCCGGCGCCATCTCGACCCGGTTAAATCTCGGGGGCAGTCTACGCAGCCATGTAGGGTAGGCACAGTTTTTACGTGCCCACCAGTTTATCATGTGCCGATTCGGCTTGGTGGGCATAAAATGGGCTGTCGCCCAAAACATGCATATCGGTAAAAACTTCCCGGTCCGGGCAAATCTCACATTTCGTCATTCCGGCAGGGCATTTGAGCCGGAACCCGTTCAGTGTGCCCTTTTAGCATGAAGCTCCGTGTCGAAACAACACAGGTGCATGTTTGCCTGGAAACCTGCAAAACCCGCTGTCCAGGCTGTATCTTGCCGTTGTTCTTCTTAGCGGCTTCGCGTGCAAACTATCAAGGTGCTCGTTTGCAGGATGGACGTTTTTTTGCCGATTTCCAATTATATGCTCGACATTGGGCGCCCTGT
This sequence comes from uncultured delta proteobacterium, assembly GCA_963741035.1. Lineage (GTDB taxonomy): Bacteria > Desulfobacterota > Syntrophobacteria > Syntrophobacterales > Syntrophobacteraceae > SbD1. The sequence continues at coordinate 129,755 of CAVUGX010000042.1, read as the reverse complement.
TGCTATTTATAGGGATATGCAGCGCACACGGAGCTGCGCAAACTGTCTAATATCAGTCTTTCTTAGGAGGAAGAACATGAGTGAGATTCTTTCCGTTAAAGCCAGAGAGATTCTGGATTCACGCGGAAATCCGACTATCGAAGCCGAAGTGCTCCTGGACAGCGGCTATCTGGGGACGGCTGCCGTTCCTTCGGGCGCCTCTACCGGCTCCAGGGAGGCTATCGAGCTGCGCGACGGCGATCCGGACCGCTACCTGGGAAAGGGCGTCCTCAAAGCCGTGCAGAACGTAAACGATGAGATCGGACCGAAGATCATCGGCTTTGAGGCAATCGATCAGAGCGGGATCGACCAGTTCATGATAGATTTGGACGGGACGGAAAACAAAAGCCGCCTCGGAGCAAACTCCATTCTATCTGTCAGCGTGGCCGTTGCCAAGGCCGCGGCCGCTGAATCCGAGCTGCCGCTCTATCGCTACCTGGGAGGCGTTTCAGCTTATCTTTTGCCGGTGCCCATGATGAACGTGCTGAACGGCGGCGCTCACGCGGATAACAACCTCGATATCCAGGAGTTCATGATTGTGCCCGTCGGAGCGCCCAGCTTTCGTGAGGCCTTGCGGATGGGGGCGGAGACTTTTCACCATCTCAGGAAGGTGCTCAAGTCCAAGGGCCTGAATACGTCGGTGGGGGACGAAGGCGGGTTCGCCCCGCACCTGCGCTCGAACGAAGAGGCGATGGAAGTCATCATGCAGGCGATCGAGGCCGCCGGATACAGGCCGGGCGATGATATTTATATCGCTCTGGACCCCGCTGCGAGCGAGTTTTATGAAAACGGCGCCTATGAACTCAAGGCCGAGGCAAAGCCCTGTAAAAGCGCGCTGGAGATGGTTGAATTCTACAGCGCATGGGCGGACCGCTACCCGATAATTTCCATCGAGGACGGACTGGCTGAAAGCGACTGGGATGGCTGGAAGGCGCTCACCCAAAAACTCGGATCGAATCTCCAACTGGTCGGAGACGATATTTTCGTGACCAACACCAAAATACTGTCAAGAGGCATTACGGAAGGAATCGCCAACTCCGTCCTGATAAAGCTCAACCAGATCGGCACAATTACCGAGACCATGCAGGCGATAAACATGGCCCACCGGGCGGGTTACACGACAGTAATTTCACACCGCTCGGGTGAGACCGAGGATACCACGATCGCCGACCTTGCCGTAGCCGTTGGAAGCGGCCAAATAAAGAGTGGATCGCTCTCGAGATCCGACCGGCTCGCAAAGTACAATCAACTGCTTCGAATCGAGGAGGAACTGGACACCTCCGGGTGCTACGCGGGCCCTTCGGCATTTAAGCCGGCTCGGGGCTGATATGACAGCCCGACGATCGGGCCGTGCCGGGCGGCCTCTTCGGGGTGGCAAGTTCGCCGGAGTCACGCATTTGAATCCGTACGGTAGCGCCGCCTTCCACAGCGGCGCATCAATCGGCAAATGATGAAGATGAAAAGGAACCATGGCGACGGTGATTCGTACGTAAAGACCCTTTTGCGCGATACGAAGAACGCCGCCATGGGGAGATGATTTATTTTTGGGACTTCGCCGGGGCAGATTCACCGTGGTGCCGCAACATTGCGGCTTGACTTGGTTTCTTTTTTTAAGTACATTCTGAAGCTTGCTTATGGCGGCATACCCAAGTGGCAAGGGAGCGGTCTGCAAAACCGTTATACAGCGGTTCAAATCCGCTTGCCGCCTCCAGAAAATTCAAGGGGCCGGCTCATTTTTGAGTCGGCCCCTTTTGGTGCCACCTTGCTCCGTAAATACTCCTGGGCTAACGGTGAGGCGGAGCGCGGAGGAGACGTAATGGCGAACTGTTGTCAGATCTTTGCCTGCCTACTTCCTTTGCATCTCGTCAACTACAGCACTTGAGTATTCGCATACCCCCCACTTAAATTCCCCCTGACTGCAAATATCTTTTTCCCCCGGCCAACTTCGAAAAATCGTACCCCTCTGACCTGAAACGAAAAGCTGTGATTGTTTCAGCTTTATGCGGCAGGCGCTCCCATTGCACCTGGTTTTACGCAGGCCGAATCGGTAATGATCCGTTTCAAATCACTTAAATGGAATGGCTTGTCCAAAAACTCGCAAATTCCCATGCTTATGGCTTCACGCCTCAAGCGTGGATCACGGTTTCCGCTCATTAGTATGAAGGGGAGCCCCGGGTATCTTGACGACACGGAACGAAACAGATCGAAGCCCGATTCGCCCGGCATATTGAGATCCGAAACGACGAGGTCATATTCGCGATATTTCAGGCGCTTGCGAGCGTGAGCAGCACTTTCAGCCAAATCGAATTCAATTCCAAATGCGTCCAGGTATTCACCGATAAGAAACAGGAGGTCTTCGTCGTCATCTACTAATAATACTCTATTCATGGCAGTTCCTTTTGTCCGGAAGGTACGTTTTCCTTAGGAAATAAAGACCAGTCTCTTCCAGCCATCTATAAGAATGTACACAAGATAAATAACCACTGAGACATATGTTAAGCGATTAAGAATCGCCGTTGACATAATTGCCTCCTTTATTAATGTTAAGTCCAATGAATCAATCAAATCTTTGTTCACAACCGGGTCTAAAATTCAACCTGGACCCAACCTCGTATGCCAACTGTATATGCATCGATTATGCCAAGTATGATTGCTGTGTTGGTGGCCGATCTGCGCTGTCCCCGGCCATGCGGTTTCGTAGGATTTTAACTACACTGCGAAGGAAATCAGAGACATAAACCTACAACAATGAGGAGAGGTTTTGCTGACAGCTCAAAATGTCCGGATCGTGGGCAGTTTTAGCCTGAGAGCCGTCACTGGCGGGGTGCGCCTTGACTTCGACCGGCGGCGCCGTGGAAGACGGCGCTACCGCGATAGGAAAAACGCCTCCGTAGAGGACGTCGCTGCCGGCGGGGTAGTCTTATTGACCGGTATTGCCTTTGAAATCGCCAGGGTTGATTCCGTATTTTCGCATCAGTTTATAGAATTCGGCCCGGTACCTGCCCGCCAGGGCGGCGGCTCTGGAAACGTTTCCGCCGGTCTCCGTGAGCACCTGGGTCAGGTAGGCCTTATCGTGTTCTTCTCTTGCATCGTCGAGGGGCATGAGCTTTTTGTTGGTCGCATGCGTTTCACCTCCCCCGAGGAACAGGGATTCAGGCGTTAAAACGGTATGGACCGAAAGGGCCACGGCTCTTTCAACTACATTGGAGAGTTCGCGAACGTTTCCGGGCCAACTGTAGAGCATCATCTGCTGCATGACCTCGGGCGAAAGCCCCTGAATGTTCTTGTTCATCTCACGGTTGAAATGCTGGAGGAAATGATTGGCCAGCAGAGGCACATCTTCTATCCGTTCGCGCAGCGGCGGCAGAAAGATCGGTATTACATGAATGCGGTAATATAAATCCTCCCGGAAGTTGCCATCCTGAATGGCTTTCCAAAGATCGCGATTTGTTGCAACGACCAGGCGGATATCGATCTTTACCGGCTTGGTCCCGCCGACCGCATAGAACTCGCGGTCCTGGAAGACCCGCAATAGCTTGACCTGAAGCGTCGTGGGGAGTTCGGCGATCTCATCCATGAACAGGGTGCCGCCTTCGGCCATTTGGAACAACCCCTTTTTCGGCGCGTCAGCACTGGTAAATGCTCCTTTGACGTGTCCGAAAAGCTCGCTTTCCAGGAGACCTTCAGGGATAGCTCCGCAATTTATGGCTACGAAGGGGCCCTTTGAACGGGGGCTGCTCAGGTGTATGGCCTTTGCCATCAACTCCTTGCCGGTGCCGCTCTCTCCATAGAGGCAGACGGTGGAATCCGTTGAGGCGATCTGGGCAACCTGGTTCAGGATGTGCTGCATCTTTTCGCTCGAAGCGATAATGTTGTCAAACTGATACCTCTGTTTGACCATGTGCCGGAGCCTGTCCACCTCTACTTTCAACCGGCCGACTTCGAGGGCTTTTTCGAGGCGGTACAAAAGGTCCTTGGCCTCGAAAGGTTTGGTCAGGAAGTCGTAGGCGCCCTTCTTGGTGGCCTCTACCGCTCGCTCGATGGTGCCATAGGCTGTGAGTATGATCACTGGAAGATAAGGCTGGATCTTCAACAGTTGTTCCATCAGGGCGATGCCGTCCATCTCCTCCATCTTCAAGTCGAGGATAGCCGCGCTGAATACACTCTCGCTGGCATGTACAAGCGCTTCCTCGCCCCCGGACGCAACGGTGACCTCGTATTGGGCCGACTCCAGACGAGCTTTCATCAGAGTCAACAACCCGGGATCGTCATCAACAGCAAGAATTTTCTCAGTAGTCATTAGTGAGTCTTAATTCCTTAGCTCTTTGACTTACTTCTATCAATACAGAAGCCCACGTTCCTTTTTTTCAATTTCAATGTCAATTTGATGTGATTTTCGAATTTGTCTGTTCAGTTCTTTTATGGTCTCATCTCTGGACTTGATCTCATCTTCAAGGCGCTGCCGGTCCATTCCCCAATCGGGTTCCTGGGAGGGTTCCGGCTGCCGGGCCGATTCCTCCGCCTCCGGTTCGGCAGCTTCTTTTGCCTTGGATTCTCCACGCGCCGGGCGCTTCCTGAGCATTTTCTTTTGCATTTGCATATTCTTTTCGATCAGGCCTTTCCAGACATTGGCCTGGTAAGTCCACAGGCTTTCCGGAGCGGCCGTGTTCAGATCTTCGATGTACTTCAGGGCCTTTCGAGGATCATAATAGGGACTTTTCGAATATGAGTGAACGAAGGCCAGGTTGAAAAGCGCCATAGTGCATTTGTCGGGGTCCTGGCAGGCTTTGAGCGCTTCGGTGTTTTCTGTTAAAAAGACTGTATAGTCACCGGTTTTCATCGTGGTCTGGGGAGCAAATAAGGGTGGCGGCTCGATTACTTGCTGAATGATCGGAGCCTTCGATGCTTCGCACCCGGCGATCAGGGCGAGGATCAGGAAAACAGCCGCAATGGACAGAACTTGTGAGTTGCTACGCATTAATCGCTCTCTTTGCTAATGTCGAATATTGCATGTTAGTGTCTACATCCAAACGGATCGGTAAAAGGACGTGGAAGGTCGCTCCGCACCCGATTTCGCTTTCGGCCCAGATCCTGCCTTTATGGGCTTCAACGATATGCCGGGCGATTGCCAGGCCCAGACCGGTTCCATGCTGCCCTTTAGCCTTTTGATTCTTACTTTGATAAAAGTGTTTGAAAACATTCTGGACCTCTGCCGCCGGAATGCCGGGGCCATCGTCCGAGATTCGTATTTCAACTGCGCGATCCTGCTGTTGATCGCTCTGCACAGCGAGGGCCTCCACTCGGATCTCGCCTCCTACCGGAGAAAACCTCAAAGCATTGCTCAAAAGATTGTCAAGGACCTGTTGAATCCTGCGCTCGTCCGCCATAAACATTGGAATTGGCCCCTTTATTTTCGTCTGTAACTTAATGTCGCGTTTTCGTGCAATCAAATCCACGGATTCTATGGCCTTGTTGATTAATGTTCTCAAGTCGCACAGGGTGAATTCGTAATCCATCATCTCGGCCTCCATTTTGGACAGATCGAGGATGGACGAAATGCTCTGGAACAGGCGCTGGCTATGATTTCGGACTACCTCCAGTATTTCACTCTGGTTTTTAGTAAGTGGCCCGGGTATTCCTTCGAGCAATAGCGCCGTACCTTCCCGGATAGCCGTTAGAGGCGTGCGCAGTTCGTGCGAAACATGAGCCGTAAAATCTGCTTTCAGACGATCGAGGTGTTCAAGTTCCTCGGCCATCAGATTGAAGGATCGGGCCAGTTCGCCGACCTCTCTGGGGCCATTGACATGAGCCGTATGGTAAAATTCGCCCCGCCCTATGCGCCGCATCTCACGCGCAAGCTGACTCAAGGGGCGGCTTATTCCGCGCGCATATAGGTAAGCCGTTATCAGGGCGCCTGCAATTCCGAATACCGTCAGCCAGAACATAACCTCGGCAGCCGATGCCGCATGAGCCCCAGCCCTCGCAGTCTTTGAAGAGGCTGCCTGATCCCGCAGCCGAATAAGCTCATTGATTCTCTCTATTATGCCCTCGCTCAGATTGGCTTTTGTCGCTTCCGATCCCTGTTCCCCAAAATTGGTCAGATCGCTTTCCTGCTCATAGCTTTCGTGGAGCGCCCCGATCTGGCCTATGAGCGTTTTTTCGCGCTCGGTGTCTACAATATAACTTATCTTGCGCATCGAATCGCTGAAATCATTCTTATTGTTTTCGTATTCATCGCGAAACGAATTGTCGCGCATCAGCAGGTATTTTTCAGAATTGCGCATCTCGTCGAGAAACGATTTCAGAAGCCTCTTCTCCTCGCTGATGCAGGCGGAATCAACCGTGAGGGCCTCCGTATTGAGTTGCGAAACGAGGCGGAGCTTGCCAACGGCAAAAACGCTTATGACCAGAACGAGCAACACAAGCGTGCTCTGGGCAATCATCACTCGGGAGAAAATTGTCAGCCTCATTTTTGTTCCCTCGACCAGCCATCCCGAAATATGCAGTAAGTTCTTCATAATGCCCAATAAAACAGGAATTAATCTCAGACAATAATTGAGTTCCTCAATTAAGTCAACAGCGGCAGGCCCAGGGCCCTGAGTAGTTAATATCCTGTTAGAAAGTTAGAAAGGTTTTTTCCAGGCTTTCCACCCCGGCGATTTCAGTCTCGACACCCCGCGGGTAGCTTTAATGCCTCCGCAGAGCCGGAGAGCGGCTTTTAACCGGGTTGGCTTGATTATACCAGCTATCCGAAAAATCTCCCTTCCAGAATCGTGCCATAATGGAAGAAATCTGAACTGGCGCTTCAGGACAGCGTTTTCGACCCGGCTGCATGCAGGCCATTGGAGACACCTGTTGTCATTTGACTACTTTAGTGTAGTCAATAACCTACACTGAACATCGCAAGCATGCCGTCCTCCATGCCTGCGGGGGCAGTGCCGATCTCCCTTCCGCGGGCACGGGAATTATTTCAAATCTCCCGCGAAGCTGATAATATTGTTCGTCGTGGAGATGCCCGTTTTTTTGCCGGTGCGAATCGTCAGCGCCCAGGAGAGAAGGTGGAAAATGGCTGAGCAGAAATTGATCTACCGTTGCCAGCAATGCGGCTATGTAAGCCCGAAATGGATGGGCAAATGTCCCGAATGCCAAAATTGGGACAGCTTCATCGAGGAGGTGGCGCCTGGCAGGGCCGCGAAATTGGCCTCGAAAATTGCGAAAACGCTTTCGACTCATCCGGTCAGCCTCGATGAAATCCGGTCCGACGGCGAGGTCCGCTTCCACACGGGCATCGGCGAGTGGGACCGGGTGTTGGGGGGCGGCCTGACAAAGGGTTCTATCGTTCTGCTGGCCGGCGATCCCGGCATCGGAAAATCCACCCTTCTTCTCCAGGCGCTTTCGATGATGACCAGGGGAGGTCCCGTCCTCTATGTCTCGGGCGAAGAGAGCCCGCAGCAGTTGAAATCCCGCGCTCAGAGGCTCGGAGTCAGTTCACCCGACCTGTTCATCTTTTCAGAAACTTCACTGGAAGCCGTGCTCGATGAAATAGAGAAGAATCCGCCGCTGGTCGTAGCTGTGGACTCCATCCAGACCATGTACACCAGTGCGCTGGACGTTGCGCCGGGGTCTATCAGCCAGGTTCGGGAATGCGCATCGAGGCTTATGAGGACGGGCAAAGAGGCCGGGATCAGCATTTTCGTAATCGGCCACGTTACAAAGGAGGGCGCCATCGCCGGTCCGCGAACCCTTGAGCACCTGGTGGACACGGTTCTATACCTCGAAGGGGACAGGACCCACACTTTCCGGCTGCTTCGGGCGGTCAAGAACCGTTACGGCTCGACTAACGAGGTCGGGGTTTTCGAAATGAAAGAAAGCGGCCTGGAGGAGGTCCCCAATCCTTCCCAGTTGCTTTTGGCCGAGCGCCCCAAGGGTGTCTCCGGCTCCGTTGTGGCCTGTTCGGTGGAGGGCACGCGGCCGATTCTTGTCGAGCTTCAGGCCCTGGTCAGTGCGACGGGCTGGATGCAGCCGCGCCGCACCAGCATGGGTGTTGACACAAACCGCCTCTCCCTCTTGCTCGCCGTGCTGGAAAAAAAGCTCGGGTTCAACTTTGCGCAGCAGGACGTGTTCATAAATGTGGCGGGCGGCGTGCGGCTCGTGGAACCCGCTGCCGATCTGGCAATGACCACCGCGCTGATGAGCAGCTATCTCGACAGGCCGCTTCCACAGGACCTGGTGGTCTGGGGCGAGGTGGGGCTTGCCGGTGAGGTAAGGGGTGTCGGACACAGTGCGCTCCGTGTGGCGGAGGCCTCCAAGCTCGGGTTTGCATCCTACCTGATGCCCCGGAGCAACTCGGAGCAGCTTTCTCAGGAAATGGATGCCCGCAGCATAGGCGTCCGTTCCCTTCATGACGTTCTCCAGATGGTTTTCGAGGGAACGTCGAAAGTGGAGAGTCGCGGGGCCAAAGGCCGTGACTCGCGACCCACGACACGTGAACAGTGACTTATGCCGGAGATAAAAACCTGCAAATTCTGCCGGATCGTTTCGGGCGAACTGCTCGCTCCCATAGTGCTCGATGATGAATCCTGCATGGCCTTTCTGGACTATCGCCCGCTCTTTCCCGGTCACTGTCTGCTGGTCCCCAGGGCCCATCACGAGACACTGACGGACCTGCCGGACCACCTGACCGGACCGCTTTTTTCGGACGCAAAGCTTCTGTGCCGCGCGGTCGAAGAAAGCATGAACGCCGAGGGAACTTTTGTCGCAATCAACAATAAGATCAGCCAGAGCGTCCCCCACCTTCATGTACACGTGGTCCCGAGGAAAAAGAAAGACGGTCTGAAAGGTTTTTTCTGGCCAAGACACCGGTACGCGGACGAAGGGGAAATGCGCGAGGTCGCCGAACGGATCAGGGCTGCTGTGGAGCTGCTTCGGCACGGGCCAGCGTAACTGTGGGCCATCCTTCCCGCACGATCAGGGTTTCTACGAGGAAATGGGGCCGGACGAATCTTTCGATCGGCTCAAGTTTGCTTTCCAGGAATCCGGCCAGGACGATCCGCCCGGCGTTCCTCCACTCTCCCGCTGCCAGGAAACCCTCGAGAATGCTCCATTCCAGGTTCATAATGAGAAGGTCAGGCCGGATATCTATAACCCCCAGCCGGTCAGCCTCGATAAACGTGATCTGCTCCGAAACTCCGTTTGTCTGAGCGTTTTTCGAAGATATCTTCAGCGCGGAAGGATTGCGGTCAATCGCCAGGACGGATTTTGCTCCCGCCAGGGCACAGGCGACCGCAAGGATTCCGGTCCCGGTTCCCAGATCAACCGCTGTATGAATCTCATTGGACTTGAAAATCTCGGATATCGCAAGCAGGCACCCTTGGGTCGTGGGATGAAGGCCCGAACCGAAAACAATTCCCGGGTCCAGGCGGATTGCGATCCCGCCGGGGATATCGGGCTTGTCCGCCGGGCCTGTCGCAAGCCGGATGACGAAAGATCCCAGGCTGATTTGAAGGGCGGAAATGTCCTGCCATCTATCATAGGGCAAACTGTATCGAGATGTCAGACGCCACTCGGGATGCGATTCCAGCCACTCCAGAACGGGTTCCAGCGATTGCTTTCTGTAAAAAAGGTAATAGAAGGGCGGCTCGGGCCAGATCCCCTCGAGGCCGTCCGGAGGGACACTTCGGGGCCGCCCGCTTCCTTTGAGCTCATATACCCAGAGCATTGCAGTCACGAAAGGAAATCCAACGGCATAAGCACGTTCACCCGGACCCGTAAAAGACAAAATCCTCCGGGACTGGAGGATTTTGCCTTTCGCTCAATTCAAAAACGATCGTTATTCGAATGGTTCTGTTTTTGTTGAAGACCGCACCGCTCCGATCAACTCCCGGACTTGCCCGTCGTCGACTTTGCAGGCTGCAGCGGGACGGTTTCCCTCTCGTCCGGGGCCGGTTTGGCAGGCCCGGCTTTCACGTTCAAATCATAGGTAAAGATGACGCTTCTCGAATCGTAGAGTTTGAGCAGGTCTTTCGCATATACCATGCTTATCACCAGTTGCTTCCTGCCGTCCCCCTCGATGTCTCCGATACGCAATGCCGTAACCTGCCCGTTTAGTTCCCTCGTCTTCCAGTTTTCGACCAGTCCCATATTATCCCATGAAAGGGATACGATCTCTCCCTGGTCATAATACTTCATGGAACTCGGCAGCCATTTGTCGAAAGAGGTGGTATTTCGGTTCAGCACCACTTCAGGAATGCCGTTCTGGCGCAGGTCGGTAATCAGGACAGGGGAAGGAATGGCATAAAAGTCCACCATTGAAAACCGGCGGTCCTCGACCTTGGATTCGAATGCGTTGGTCGTGGCCCCAAAGATACCGGTGCCTCTCCAAATCTGGTCATTACCGGAGAGGATGCGCAGCTTATGAGAATCGTCGAGCATTACAATTTGCTCGGACCCGTCGCCCTTGAGGTTGGCCTTTACGAAATTGAAGACATTAGCCTCTTTCGGCGCGCTGACCTCAGGCCCCTGAACAAGCGAGCTGCCTCGAAGCTGCATTTCAAATACGCCCCCGTAAAAGGCTGATGTGTACTTGTCTCCCTGCTTTTGCCCGATAACGATTTTTCCTCGCCGCCCGAGATGAATCGCGTTCAGATAATAGGGGACGTTCTGAGCGACCACCTGGAGCTTGCTGCCGGAAAGGCTCAACACATAGGAAGAAACATCGACGAACTGTTCGGGGGAGTCTTTGGCCGTGTCGTAGTTCTGGGCTCTGGCGGAGTCCTTTGTCCGCAGGTTCGTCAAAAATATTAACGCTTTTCCGTCACGGTTCACGTCCGCCACGCTAACCCATATAAAACGATCGAGAGTGGTCCCTTCGAATGTGGCCACTGCCTGCAGGCCCTGATTTTCCTTTTTGTACACGATCAGCTTTCTCATCTGGATTGTAACGATTTCGGACTTCCCGTCACCGTCAACATCGCCGATATCCATACCGAGCACCCCACCTTGAAGGTCCTGGCTCCTCCACATTCCAGGCTGCCTGAGGGAGCCTTCAGCGGTAACCTCGACGAAATTGGGGTTGAGGTAGGATATCTTGTCTCCTGACGCGACAGCGCCAGGAAGGAGCAATTCGGGATTGCGGGTAGCCTGCGCTTCGGCGTCCGCCGATGCCTTCTGGGTCTTCTCCTCAGGTTTTCCGAAAACCTTTTGATTTATCTGTTGGGCAAACAGGTTTACCTGGGGCATGACGTCATCCAGGTTCTTTGTCTGGGCAAAGAAGGAGACGGGTTCCGTTTTGCCCGAAACCGGCGCCATTTTCGCGTCTATACTAACCGATTGGCCCGTGCTGGTGATGCTCCCGTACAGAACATAATCCGCCTTGAGGCCGGCTGCGACCCGCAGGGCTTCGGCCTGCGATATTTCCTTTGCTCCCTTGGCGACCCTGTCCGTTTCGGTCTTGTCCACAACCTGGACCTTGCCCTGCCACGAAAGCCGGGAAGAAAGCATGTCGCGGACCCCGCTCTGGAGATAATTAAGACCTGCCGGCGTGTTCATGGTGAAAGGCAGAATCGCTACCTTCACCGGCACCGTCTCCCCTGAGGGGGCGGCCATACAAGGCGCCACGCACCCTGAAAAGAGCAAGAAGAATGCAAAAAAGGTCACGGTTTTTCTGTTGAACATGCCAGTCTCCTTCGGGTAAATTGTATTTATTTGAAACACATACGGTTCTGATTGCGAATCTCGGGGACCATGTATGATGTTGGAAGCCATTACCGCAAAAATCTTCAATTTTCAGGCGTTTTCGAAAATTTTAGCACACATAGGTTCGATTTTCCCCGGAGCCGTACAATAAATCAGCCTCGGTGCTCATATCAAGTCTTTTGTTATTTTTCGGCACAATATGAAACAAAAAGTATGTAACTTTACAAAAATTGGTTTTTCTTTACTAAAAGAGCTTTTTTGTTGACATTTCTTCGAATTCCAAAGTAGAATTTTCCGCAATTACGTATAGGGGCAAGCCATGAACCTTTAACAAATGGAAGGGAGGTGGAATTCACTTTTAATATCAATAGGATGGGGCTAAGTAAGGAAAGAGTGCGCATATCGCGTCAGCTTCTGAGGAGGAGAGACCATGAAGAAGTATGTGCTAATTTTCGCCGCGGCCGTGATGGTGTTGTCCGTCGCCATGCCGGCAGTCGCGGATGTTGAATTCCTGTACGGCGGTCAGTTCCGTTTTCGCATCAACTCGAGCGATGGTAATATGAGCGGAACGGAGGAGGGGGGCTACTACGGAAACTTCGCGCCTCAGGCGTACAGCACCGCTGTCCCGGGCAAGCCAAACGGCTATTGGAACGCCAATGACAACAGGCGCTATATAGACCAGCGCCTTCGCCTCTACTTCACCTTCCAGGGCAGTCCAAACCTCAAGGTGGTAACGAAATTCGAAGTGGGTGATACGACCTGGGGCGATCCCGGCGTCGGTGCTTCCGCCCTGGGTCAGAGGACGGGGCAGAACGGCGGTGGCCAGATCGGCGCCGACAGCACCTCGATAGAGGTAAAGAACGCGTACTTACAGTTCAACGTTCCCCGGATTCCCACCACCAGTATTATCGGTATCCAGACCATTACTCTATTGGATTCGTGGATACTGGACGACGACTTTTCGGCGGCTGTGTTTGTTACCAAGCTCGATCCCTTCCGTGTAACCGTGGGGTACATCGGCGGCCAGTACGGTGCTGAGAGAAGGTACGGCAGTGGTTCGCCTCCCATGTCGTCTACCAGTGGCTTTGACAATACGTTTCTCGCTTACACGAATCAGAGTTTGAACCTCGATACCGTTTTCGGGGCGGTCGACTTTTCCTGCGCCCCGTGGAAGGCGACTGTTGTAGGGTTGTTTCAGGACGGGCACCAGACCACCACGAGCTTCGATCCTACGACCCTTAACACCCCGGTAACGGCTTACACCGGGTTTTCGAATAACGGTTTTCTTCCCAATTTTCAAAACATTTCGCAAAACAACCTGTTCGACTTAGGCGTAAATGTTACCTATAAAACAGATTGGCTGCTCGGGTATGTCAATTTTGTGCAGAACCTGGGAAGTGTCAGTTACTTAAATCCGATCCCGATTGAGACTCTTGGCAAGCTGATAACGACAGGTACTAATAAAGGTAAATTCTCGCCCCGTACCGACGGGACTTTAAGCGAGTCCGATTACCACGGGTATATGATCGATGCCGGTTTGACCTACTTCTGTACTCCTTTCACCTTTAACGTGGGTGGTTTCGTAACCTCCGGCCCTGAGTTCTCGAGCAACGTGGGCTCCAACGGAATAGGTAGCAGCAGCCCCGCGTTTAACACCGGCACAAAAGCTGTAACTGCAAGATCACTTGACGGCGCGATAATCAAAGTTCAACCGGGCGGGGAATTGCCGGGGTCTGAAATTGCGCCCTTCAGGATGATGACCAGCACGGATGTTTCATGGTTCACGTATCCGCTCGCCACTGCGAAGTACAGCTCTGAAATCATCGGCGGCGGCGTGTTGGGCGACGATGTGTACATCGAACGCGGATACAAAGAAGGCATAGGCGCAGGCACAATTGAGTCAGGCGGCCCCGGAGCCGGTGGTCTGGCCGGCACAATGTACTGGAGAGGCTACGGCTTCCCGAGCAATTTGTATACGATTAACGCGGGTACGTCATACCAGCTTTGCCCGGGTACGAAGCTGAGCGCTTCTTACTGGTACTGGGGGACACCGGATGCCGTCCCGGTCGCTTTCGACCAAAGCAGTTTATTTCATATTTCGGGGCCCGCGTCCTTGAAAACAGGATTATACGGCGCTACTGCGTACCAGATGTCCAGCACCATAGGCAACGAATTAAACTTCTATGTTGACCAGAAGGTCGTGGACAATCTGACGTTGACACTGGTTGGCGCATACCTGTTCGCGGACCCTGCTTTCTGTCCGCTGCCGGTGCCAACACCAGTTGTAACCGGAACCGGAGCGACTCAAGTTGTTAGTTTTTTTGGAACTGGTGTTACCCAGATCAATGCGGCTAAATACCTGACACCCGCTAATACCGACTCCTGGAAACTGGGCGCTCGGTTGCAATGGAACTTCTAGTAACAGATCGGTTGGCCTGAGCTGACCGGAGCCCGGATGGACGACCTCCATCCGGGCTTTTTTTAGGTTCATCCGGCAAACGAGTACCTGAGACTTGGATTTTTGCCCCAAAGGGCTCAATAAGTCAGCCCAGCGTCAGTCTCGCGCCTCGCGGAACGTCACCCTGGGTATGAATGCGCACAAACAGGTTTTACCCTGCAAGGGTTACATAAAATCTGCCATACTGATGTCTGTCCGGAGATTGAGGCATTCGCGCGAAAATCCTTTTTTATGTAACTTTAACGCCAAGAAATTCTAAAAGCTCCCAGGGCGAATTCACAGCAGACAGGTATCGTCCTTTCTCGTGCTGTAGGTACTCGTTTGCCCAGGGATAAACCTCGCCCTTATAAGCCGCCCCCGCTCGAAGCGCAGTTCGCCGAATTCGGGGATTTGCGGCCGAAGGCTCTCGACCTGCTTTACGCCGGCCGTGTTCATGTATACAATTCGCTTGTACCGTTCCGGCGGGCATTTCGCCTGGCATCAGGTTGCGTCCATTCATGTGAATCCGGGCGGCTTACTTGGGTTGAGCTTTTTTTGCGCACCGGAAAAATCCCGACTTTTCGACGAGGTGTTGAGATCTGATGACCCGGTTTCTCAAAGTCAAAACCGCCGGCGAGGTCTTGTCGATCCTGGACTGCGTCAAACCGCTCCCGCCCGAGCAGGTTTCCCTCGCGCGCGCCTGCGGGAGGAGGCTTGCTTCGGATATCGCGGCAACCGAGCCGGTACCCCATTTCGCTCGGGCGACGATGGACGGGTATGCCGTGCGCGCGCGAGACACTTTTGGCGCATCGGAAAGCCTGCCCGCTCTTTTGGAAACATCGGGCGAAGTGGTCATGGGTGAGGCGCCGGGGGTCCGGGTCATGCCGGGAAAGGCCGTGGACGTCCCGACCGGCGGGATGCTTCCCGAGGGCGCCGACGCGGTGGTGATGGTCGAATACACTGCCCCGCTCGACAATACCGCAATCGAGGTTACGAGGCCCGTGGCGCCCGGTGAAAACGTGCTCAAGGCCGGGGAAGATATCGCGCCCGGCGAGGCGCTCTTTAGAAAAGGCGCCATGCTTCGCCCACAGGATATCGGGGTCCTGGCAGCCCTTGGGATAGTCGAGGTGGAGGTTATCAGGGCCCCGCGCGTGGCATTGATATCGACGGGAGACGAATTAGTTCCGGTTGAGAATCGCCCTCTGCCGCCGGGAAAGGTGAGGGATATAAACAGCTTCAGCCTTGCGGCCCTGATTGAATCCGCCGGCGGGCGGATCGGGATGCGCGAGATGGTTTGCGACAGGCTTGAAGATCAAGTCTTGGTCTGCCGCGAGGCCATTGTGGACCATGACGTGATCGTCCTTTCGGGCGGCAGCTCTGTCGGGGTCCGGGATTACACGGCCAGAGTCCTGTCCGCTCTGCCCGAATCGGAACTTCTTGTGCACGGGGTTGCAATTCGGCCCGGAAAGCCGACGATCTTTGGGCGGGCAGGCGGCGCGCTTTTCTGGGGACTTCCGGGCCAGCCCGTATCCGCATTGATCACCTGCCAGGCATTCGTGCTTCCCAGTCTGTGGAAGCTCCAGGGTATGACGCAAACGGAACTTCCCCCGGCGCGAACTCTCAGGGCTGTCCTCAACCGGCAGATCCCTTCGGTGCACGGCAGGACCGATTATTTTCCGGTTTCTCTTTCACGTGGTACCGGGGGAGATCCGGATGCCTCACCAATATTCGGCAAATCCGGGGCGATCGGCATACTGGCCCGCGCCGACGGATATGTGATCATTCCCGAACACGTGGAAGGTCTAGACCCCGGCGCGGAAGTCCTTGTTTTTCTCTTTTCCTGAAACGAATGAACAGCTCTCACCAGCTACCGGCCCACCAACTCAGATTTTCCCCCCGCACTCTCCAATAAAGACCTATGACAGGATTTACATGATTAACAGGAACATAACAGGCCGAGTCAAAACAGGAGCCAATCCGGTTCTCTCTGTTCACTGCTCACTACTCACTATTCATTGCCCTCCTGCAAACAGGACCTTTGACAGGATTTACAGGATTTACAGGATTAACAGGAACACAACAGGCCGCAGTTAAAATAAGTCCTAATACGGTTCTTTCTATTCACCATTCACTAATCACTAATCACTATCCACCATTCACTAATCACTATTCACTAATCACTAATTACCATCTAAAGGTTCAGATCGAAACCGTTGACATTCAACCACCATCCGCCTCCTGAACTGGCAATGTTGTTAATACTGATCTGAACGGATTGGGATGAATCTGTATCTACAAAGTCATTTACCACGGACCAAGTGTCAGTACCTCCAGCAATGCCCATGGAGTGACCGCCGGAGGTTGAACCATTCTTGCGAAGGAAGGCACTGATGGCTGACGACGTTGTGCCAATGCCGACCTGGAACGACCCCCTTGTTGATATCGGTGGGATATAGAACGAACAGTTCTGGACCGTCCAGTTCTGGATCGTTGCCCCGCCTGAGACACCCATACTTGCGTCATATATGAAGTGATTTCCCTGCTGCACGAACGGGATGAAATAACCGTTTGCATCCGTTTTGGCGACTCCTACGAGCCTTTGGTAGGCGGTCGTATAGTTCGCCGGCATTGTCGGGGCGGTCATGGAGGTCGAGGCCAGGCCGGCCATCGTCGTGCCGTTATAGATCACCCATATGTAGTACCAGGTGTAGGCGACCCGGTTTCCGGTGTCGAGGTCGTTTCCGGCAGGCTGGCCGCTTGTCGTACAGTCAATGCCCATCGTGCCTGACGGGACAACGGTCCCGATTACGTTAGCCGTCACATCGATCTTGGTGTAATGGATTTGTGGCGTCGTTAGTTATCGTCAGGCCGGAGACAGCGCCGGTCAGAGCGCTTGGCAGGCTTACGCCGTTGATCCTGTAGGTTCCCGTTACGTTTACATCTCCAATTACATCCACACTATAATTAGGGTTCGTATTGCCGGCGCCGATCATGCCGTTAACGACTAAATTTCCGGAACCGGCGTACAGCAAAGTAGCACTAAACATAAGAACCAGCAAAAGCATGATCGCCTTCTTCATTGTTCCCTCCCACGTGAAGCCAGTCAATGGTTTCAATTCGAAATCACAATGTTTTCCATAATAACCGTACCGCTGCTTATCACAGGCGCTCCCTTGATTGTGGTCGTACCTGGATTCGCGCTATAGTCGCTGTTGTAGCCGCCGTTTATGGTCACCCATATATTCTGGTTTGCATTAAAATTCTCTGTAAGCTCGACGTTCTGGATTAAAATAATGTCTCCGTTCGAGGCAGCGTTGTAGGCGGCCTGGAGACTCGGATAGGTTATATTCGTGCGCGTATTCTTGACAGGTCCGTTCTGGGTGAAGTTCGCAGACAAAGTGTGGTTTGCGGAAACATTGGTGAAAGTGTAGCTCGAAATCGGCCCCCGGGACACTCCATCCACCTGCACATCGATAAGAACAAAACCTTGGGCCGGTGTAATGGCAAATGTCTGGCCGCCGCCGAAATCCACGATAGCCGACGTCGGGCTGATTCCTCCGCTGCCGAGGGCGGACGTTGTTATAGAATATGTGTCGATCGCAAAAGAGGCCTCGATTGTATGCGGCTGCCGTGACGTTGGTAAAAGTATAGCCGGCTACGGCCCCAACGGAACTGCCGTCAACGATGACATTTGTAATGTAATATCCTGTGGACGGCGTAATGGCGAAGGCTTGGCCGGCGCCGTAGTTTACCGTAGCCGAAGACGGACTGATCGAACCCCCTCCTCCGATGACAGAGGTGGTGATAGGGTATGTATAGATGGCAAAGGAGGCCTGGATTACATGGGATGCCGTGACATTAGTGAAAGTATAGCTTGTTACTACGCCCACGGATGCGCCATCGACGCTGACATCTGTGATGTAATATCCGGTGGCAGGTGAAATGGTAAAGGTCTGGTTGGCGCCGTAAATAACGCTTGCAGAGGGCGGCGACACGGTCCCTCCGGCCCCCGAAGATGCCATGAGAGCGAAGAATTGATTATAATAAGTTTTCGCCGTCCGGTTCCCGTTCGCATCGTAGGTGTACTGAATCCAGGTGCCGTCGTCGAGATAAAGCGCGGTCACTCGATTCTGGCCGTCATATTCGTAGGTGATTGCCCGGGCGGAAATCAAAAACACGCCCAATATGCCCGCCATCAGCATTATCAATACTGCCGCTACCCTGGTTGGAGTCATGTGTCGGCCCTCGGCCTAATGGTTAAAATTTAACTTAGTAGCTTGGCTCCGCCTCTTTGCAACCGCTTTTGCCCGGTCTGCGTTAGATGACCGGTTTCGACCCTAAAAATGCGCTTCTAAGCCCCATGCAAGCCATGATTTTCAATGACTGTCGCGTAATTTTAGTCAGTTCTCGCGGCCCAATCCGTTTTGGAAGCAAAATTTTTCGCCCCTGCCTCAGGTGGCACTCGGAGCCTCAGCCGGAACGTTTTGATCTTCCAGCGGCGGCTGATTTGCCGAAGGCTTTCCGGTAGAGGTGCCCCCTTTTAGATGCCGTATAAACTCAGATACTATCTGGTCGACTGCAAAGTCCACCTCGTCCTTGAGCAGTTTGCAGTTGTCGGCTTCGAGACTCTCGATAGAGCGTTTTCTCGAAAAATCAGTGGATTTGTAAAGGTAGCCCCGTTCCCAGACCACATCTTGGCCGGGACCGGTCATACTGGCAGTAGCGCCCATGCTGAAACCGTAAGCCGTGGAGTTTACGTTGACGACACCCCCCTTTATCATCAAAACGTAGCCAGGGCCCGGTTTATACTCCTTTTCGACCGGGGTTTCTATCACCTCCAGCTTGGGCCAGACCGGGAGATCGGTTCGGACCCGTTCAACAAATCGCTCTGTGATTAGCTCGTTGACATCGGGCAAGCAGTATTTCTCGGCAAGTTCCTTCCCGCTTTTCGCCTGCATAGAGGCAGATATTCCCCCGCCCACCGCCCCGCCAATCGCCCCGAACATGACACCGGTAAATGCCGCCGCTTGAGAGCCGGCAGTCTCCATGAGATACCCGGGGTACCCGGTCCGAACCACCTTTATCGAGGTGACCGCTTCCATGTTCTTGACTGTCAGCGGCTTGTTGGCAGTAGCACACCCCTGGACCAGAAAACACAAGGCACCCACAAGGGCAAACCACTTCGCTCGCTTCATAGGAATGCGGCTTTTGTCGGCATCGGCCGCCATCCGATATTCGATCCGCCGTAATGGGCGACCCTTTTCTATTTCGTCGTTTTTATTTGACCACGTTATTTCCATTAGTCTGGCCTATCCCTTTTTCCACTGTGTCATTTTGGCGTCAAGCCAATCCATATACGTTGCCACGGGGTCGTACCCAATGACCGACGTTTCAAGGCCCTTTGGTTCCTTTCTTCGGCTCCCTCATGGCTCTATGGCCAAGCGGTCAGTGAGGTAGTCGCGAAATATACGGTATTCTGCAACCTTGGCAGCAATTGCCAATGATATCACCAGCAGAGCCATGGCTATTATAGCGGGTGAACCGAGAATGCAGAACTCTACGAGGAGGTAAACCAATAGAAGAGATGTAAAGACGCCTACTCTGATGGTGACCCTCCATACATCTCGAAGGTACACATTGGCACCGATGAGCCATAGTCCTCCATAAAGAGCAAAACCCTTGAATCTGCCTCTAATATATATCTCTTTGGAGTTAATACGAATACTACTCACATATTGATCAGAATGACTTAGCAGCGTTTCGAGAAATGTTAGTTGTTCATTGATATCATTATACTTACATATATCTTGTCGGGCAACAGTATATGAAATAATAGGTATACCATAGCTATATGGATACTTGGAGAACAACATGAAGCACACCTGTTCGATTATTATAGATATAGCGATTGCAATGTGAACTATAGCATACTGTTCTGGCATCGTTTGATACTCCTACTCTCATGAAACAACGGATTCAAGGGCCACCGGTAGAAGGCATACTTGGACGAGGATCGGGTGCCGTGATATTCACAGGAGCAAGCGTAGTCGGCTGGCTCCAGCCGAGATGAAATACTATGCCCCACCCTCCATTATCCGAGTTAATGTAAACTCCAACGCCACCGTTCCTCCAACCTAAGCCACCTTCCCATGCGGTTGCGTTAGGGGCGTCGCCCACATAATAATCCGTGGAAGCACCAGCCACAGTATTCGGCGAAACCGACAAAGAGGTTTGCATCGTTGCAGGGTCTATTGAAGTGGTTACAAATAGAACCGTAAGGCTATAGTAGTGAAATAGCCCATTAAATATAAACCCATAAGCTGCCGTCCATGCACCTTGCCCCATGCCTTGCAAGAATCTACCCCCGGCCATCTCTGAAGCAATTCCACCTGTCACGGCCCCAACCCCAACCCGCGAAACGAGCCCGGCAAAAAATTTGTCTTCAGGTTGCAGACTTGAAAACCAGTGCGTTCCCGAAAGTGCACCTCCTACGCCTTCAGCAGCTCCCGCCGAAAGCCCTCCTGTCAACGCCCCAAGACCCACATTTCCGCCGCTAATGGCCGCGCCCATCGCTCCGGAGGCTGCGCCAGCCCCAGCATGGATCAGAGCCCCCTCCAAGAGGGCCGTTGTGTCCGTAAAGTACCCACCCGGCGTTACAAGGTTCAGCCCACCGATCAGTTCCCCCGCGCCAAAAAAGAGTGCCCCGGAAATAGCTCCAGCAAGAGCGCCGGTCAGTGGATTACCCCCGCATATGGCCGAAATCGTGGCCCCGAGAGCCGCGCCGGCTGCCATCGCGCCTATGACGCTGGACGAGACAGCGCTCCAAATAATAAGCCCGATCTCGATTAGGTCATCAATGCCAAAAAAATGTCCGCTCGGGTCAGTATATAGCAGCGGATTATTGCGGCAATAACTATACCTGTTAAGACTCTGCGGATCTCCCGGCGACTGCACGATCGTATCCGGGGTTATAAACCGCCCCTGTGGCGCATCGTAGTACCTTGCCCCGCAGTAGTATAGACCGGTCTCGGGATCGAGTTCGTGCCCGGTGAACTTATAGGGAAGATCTACGGTCCCGGTGTTGGTCCGGACCTCTCCGAAAGGATAGTAGGTAACAGCCTGCCTCGGGGTTCCGCTGCCGTCGGTGGCTATGCTGAGGCTTCCGAGGTGGTCGGGGTGATAGTAATATATGCTGTTGCCGCTCTTGGACGCGATTCTCCTTCCGCCTGCAAAAATGTGCTTGGTTACCGTCCCGTTGGTGATGTCGAAGAGCCTACTGACGTAGGTGGTGATGGACGCGCCCGTCGTCTTCTTTACCCGTGCTCCCGTGTAGTCGTACACAAATGAAGTGCCGTTGATGCCCGTTACCCGGTTGTCGAAATCGTAGGTAAGCGCCTCGCTGCTCCGGTCGGCCGGGTTGCCGCTGTCCGCATTGGTCTGGATGTTTCCGATCAGGTCGTAGGTGATGTTTATGGTGTTGTAAGACTGGCTCTGGGCCGTTATCAGCCTGTTCAGCCCATCGTAGGTAAATGTCTGGCTGTTGGCCGGAGTGACGGAATCGGAAATGGACCGGACATTGCCGTTATTGTCGTAGCCGTAGGCGAGACTTTGCACCGTGCCGTTGACCGGAGTAGTGGTGCTCATCGTCTGCAGCCTGTTATTTGACGAGTAGTAGGTGAAAGAGCTGGTTGCGCCGTTCTGGAATGAAACCTGTCCGGGCTGCCCGAGCGCATTGTAGCCGGAAAAGGAGGCGTAGGGCACGGAGGCGCTGTTCGTGATGTTCATTATTGAGATCCCCTGTTACTCTCCAACACGGCTTAAACCGGCGAAAATCTAACCATTTTTGAAGCACTGGTCGTGTAAATTCAAATACTTACCTAAGTCGGCAACGGCAATATCCCAGTTGTGATAGGTGCTTAGTTCGGCCCGACCCCCTATTCCTTGCCCTAATTTCCGGAATCTGTACGAGGTAGAGGAGGTATGGGAATGAAAGGCATAATTTGCATGAACACTTCCTCAACGTCACTATCAGGAGACGATTTATTAGCTTCAACATTAGATGAATAATATCTAATGCCTACAAATATAAGCGTACCCTCTTTTCTCCACTTGGCGATTAACTGATGTACCCTAGGAGACCCTTTTTTTGTATCGTCGATAAAGGTTTGCCAGACTCTATAACTCGCTTCATAATTTTCCTCTGCGAATGGAGTCCAACCCAGTACGCCTAGATGGTCGTCATAGAAAGCGAGAATATCCTTCGATGGATAAAGTAAATTAACTTTGTAATCTATTTGCCATATGTTATAAGGTCCAATGGTATGAACGTGAATATCGTAGCTATTTGGATACCGTAGAGATCTTTCTAATTTATACGGATCTAGTGCTTCTTCACCGTAGGACGAAGTGACGCTTAAGAGTACATAAGTAAAGACAATTATTAAGCGCATGGCAGTCAATAGCATAATTTGTCCTCCAGTCAGGCTGTGTCTGACCCAATAATCAGGCAGCAGCGATTTTGAAAACCCTTATATACCGAGGCATCTACTGTGGTGGCGGTGGTTTTGGGCAGAACTCGCATGCCTCTCCCCATTTTAACCCACCTCCGCCTGTGTAAACCATCGTTCCAGGGGTCGACGGAAGTGTAAGATAATCCCCGCCCCAGAGTGCAGGGCAGCCAGGTCCGTAGTATAACCAGTAGCACCAACATAGCGGTGCGAATGGGATCGTCTGAACATATCCCATTACATGCCAGTCACCACAAGATGCATTAGCGTTGAGCGCCTGGCTAAGTTCTGCATCGCTCCCAGTAGCCATACCTTTGCCGAAGGCGTCTAAAGTTTCGTTAAAAATGAACCCATATGCCGCCGTCCACGCTCCCTGCCCCATGCCCTGGATGAATTCTCCACCGGCCAACTCTGCTGTCGCGCCGCCAACTAAAGCCCCAACGCCAGTGCGAACGGCAAGACCAGCGAAGAATTGTTGTTCAGGGGCCAATTTAAAGTACCAGCCGGTGGTGGTCCCCGGCATCATCCCAAGCCCGGCTCCTACAGCGTACGAAATCCCCTCGGAAATCCCTGACGTCAAGGAACTCAGGCCTACATTGCCGCCCGTGATTGCAGCATTTATCGCTCCGGAAGCGGCTCCAGCGGCAAAGTGTATGGCTGAGGCCTCGGCAATAGCCAATTGATTTCCCGCCTCTACTTGCTGAATAAGGCCCCAAGACTCAATGGCCCCGCCCGCGAGAGCGAAGGCCGCACCGGATATTGCCCCCGTTAACGCGCCTAGTGCGATGTTCGCGCCTGTTATTGCTGATATAGTTGCGCCCAACGCTGCGCCTATAATTATTCCTATTATAAGGTCATCAATCCCGAAGGCGTGGCCGGAGGGATCGGTATAGAGTAATGGGTTGTTTCTCGCATAAGCATATCTGTTAAGCGTCTGCGGATCTCCCGGTGACTGCACGATCGTATCCGGGGTTATAAACCGCCCCTGCGGCGCATCGTAGTATCTTGCCCCGCAATAGTAGAGGCCGGTTTCGGGATCGAGTTCGTGCCCGGTGAACTTGTAGGGGAGATCCACCGTCCCGGTATTGGTCCGGACCTCTCCGAAGGGATAGTAGGTAACTGCCTGCCTCTGGGTTCCGCTTCCGTCGGTGGCGATGCTGAGGCTTCCGAGGTGGTCGGGGTGGTAGTAATATATACTGCTGCCGCTCTTGGACGCGATTCTCGTTCCGCCCGCAAAAATGTGCTTGGTTACCGTCCCGTTGGTGATGTCGAAGAGCCTACTGACGTAGGTGGTGATGGACGCGCCCGTCGTCTTCTTTACCCGTGCTCCCGTGTAGTCGTAGACAAATGAGGTTGCGCCGATGCCCGTTACCCGGTTGTCGTAATCGTAGGTGAGCGCTTCGCTGGTCCGGTCGGCCGGGTTGCCGCTGTCCGCATTGGTCTGGATGTTTCCGATCAGGTCATAGCTGATGTTTATGGTGTTGTATGCCTGGCTCTGGGCTGTTACCAGCCTGTTCAGGCCATCGTAGGTAAAAGTCTGGCTATTGGCCGAAGTTACATTGTCAGTGATCGACAGGACATTGCCGTTATTGTCGTAGCCGTAGGCGAGACTTTGCACCGTGCCGTTGACCGGAGTAGTGGTGCTCATCGTCTGCAGCCTGTTATTGGACGGGTAGTAGGAGAGAGAGGTGATCGCGTTGTTTTGGAAAGCGATCTGCCCGACCTGCCCAAGCGCATTGTAGCCGGAAAAGGAGGCGTAGGGCACGGAGGCGCTGTTCGATACCGCGGACATGTTTCCCGCCCCGTCATATGAGTAATTCGCCGTATCCCCGTCCGGGTAGGCGATCTGCGTGATGTGGCTAAGCGAATCGTACATCATTCCCGTGTTATATTGAACGCTGTCGATTGTCCTTGTCACCTGGCTGGTCCGGCCCAGGTTATCGTAGAAAAATTGCGTGGCGCCGGAATTATCGACGACAGTGGTAAGCCTTCCCACCGCATCGGTTGACCAGGTCTCGTCATAGGTATACGAAACATTGGTCTGGTCCGGATATTCTTTGAGCACCGGCCTATTCAGCGAATCGTACTGGAAAGCGATCGGTTGGTTTTTTGCGTCGATCTGCTTTGTCAGGTTGCCGTTATTATCGTAGTAATAGTGCCACTGCCCCATGGCAGGGTCGGTCATCTGAATTTTTCTGGAAAGAGAGTCATAGGCAATGGGGGTCGTATTGCCGTATGTATCGGTTACCAGGAGCAGGTTCCCGAGCGCGTCGTACTGATAGGTCGTGTTGAAGCTGACGGTCTGACTCAGGAATTCGGTGACTTGCGTGGTTCTTCCGAAGGGGTCCTGCTGCACGGCCTTCTGGTTCCCGTTACGGTCCGTGTATGTGGTGAGGGCCTGGGAGTAGGCCACTGTGGTATATGTTCCGTCCGGGTACGATGTCCGGGTCGGCCTTCCAAGGCAATCGTAGGCGTATTGGATGTACCTTGCCGCCTCATTTCCCACAAAGTAAGGGAGAGACTTCTCCCAGGGCCTGCCGTTTACGTCGTATTTGGTATCTACGCCGATCGTCTGCCCGCTCGGGCCGTATGCGCCTTGGGAGGCCACGAGCCTGTTCAGGAAGTCATAGGTAAAAGTCTGGCCGTTGCTCGGGATGACATTGTCGTTGGCGCCTCTGATCTTCCCGTTCGAGTCGTGGTTATAGGAAAAATCCTGGATAGTCCCGCTGCCAGGGTCTGCTGTGCTCATCTCGTGGAGGCGGTTGATTGCCTGCTCGTAGGCAAAGCTCGTGCTCACCCCGTTTTGAAAAGCAGTCCCGCCAACCTCTCCGGGAACATTGCAGCCGGAAAAGGAAGTATGATTGGTATTGGCGCTCTCCAGCATGTTCGTTATCGAGGACCCCTGTTACCCTCCAACACGACTTAAACCGGCAAAACCCTGGTCATTTTTGAAGTACTAGTCGTGTAAATTCATACACTTACCTAAGACGGCAGCGGCAATACCCAAGTTGTGTCATGTACTTAGCTTGGTCCGACCCCTCATCCCACTCAAAGTTTAGAGCAGCAGCATTGGGTACAATCCGGTACGCAAAAATTCTGACCCTTATCTGGCGGCCCCGCACTTACTTCTTGAGTCCGCCCCCTTTGGCCCCTGAAGTCTCAAGCAACTGCGCTGCAATTTTTAAGGCTTGCTCTGGCGAGTCCAGTACCCCGGCTCCAATTCTGCCAGAATCGATCTTGGACTTAATGATAGGATTCATTAGAACTTGGCCTGACACCACAATCGCCAGCCGCTTCCCCAGATTTGTTCCAGTCAGAGTCGAAAATTCCGTGCGATATTCCGGCTTCAGTTCCACATCGACGGAATAGTGCCCGTCAGGTAGTATCCATATCTGGACCAAATCAATCTTGTCCTTAGTGATTTCAAATTGCAGTTCTTCACCACCGAGAGCGGTGCTCCCCATGGAAAGGAGGGCTAACAAAAACACCACAATCCTGTATTTTTTCACTGGAAAAACATCCTTTCTCTTTGCATCAAGGATTCGGAGGCATACCCGGCACCCAAGTTGACTGGATTTTGTAGTAGATTACGCCCCATTTCGATGTGGATGCGGAAATGGTCCACGCATACGGTTCGCTTGTAAATGTAGAAAAGTTGAACTCATGTACTTCCAATGGTCCAAGCCATAAACTCTGAGACATTCCGTTAGCAGTCACCGTTAAGGCAGTTGGGAGAATATTTACATTCTCAGCCTGTATCGAGACTCCCTGTCCTAACCAAGCATAGATAGGGTCACCTGCATTCCACGCATTCCACACGCCTCCCGCATAATCATGCATGCCCATGGAGTAGGAATCAGATTCCGCTTTAACTGAATCAGCGGATCTCCATTCAGGTCCTTCCTTGAGTTGGGGAAGGTCTCCTTTGTCCATATCTCTTGTCTGGCTCATATTCGACTGATAGTCCGCTGCCTGCGCTACATTCGAATTAATGGCTTTGTTCAAATAATCGCCAAGCGCACCCCCGGCAAGGCAACCCGCAAACCCCGCCGCAAAACTCTCCAATCCCTTCACACCGCCGGTCCCACCCGCGAGGGCCAGTCCTCCCGCAGCCATTACCGGCCACGGGACGCCAGCAGTGAAAGCGCTACCGGCCATTGCTCCTCCCATGGCGCCCATGAATGCCCCTTGTAGGATGCCAACAAGGCTGGCCCCTTGCATTGCTGAACCTGAACCACCCGCTACCATGCCTCCAAGCATGCCCGCGACGACCGGACCTGCCGCCCCCCAGGTAAGCGCTGTTACTGCGGCGCCGAAGAGCGCGGCAAAGAAATCATCAAGGAAACTAAAAAACCCGTGCCCTGTCGGGTCCACAAATGCCAACGGATTGTTTCCGGCATAAGCATACCGATTCAAACTCTGAGGGTTACCTGGCGACTGCACGATGGTGTCCGGGCTTATAAACCGCCCCTGCGCCGAGTCGTAGTACCTGGCCCCGCAGTAGTAAAGACCGGTTTCGGGATCGAGTTCGTGGCCTGTGAACTTGTAGGGGAGATCTACTGTCCCGGTATTGGTCCGGACCTCTCCGAACGGATAGTAGGTAACGGCCTGCGCCTGGTTCCCGCCGCTGTCGGTGGCAATGCTGAGGCTTCCGAGGTGGTCCGGGTGATAGTAATATGTACTATTACCGCTCTTGGACGCGATTCTCGTTCCGCCCGCAAAGATGTGCTTGGTTATCGTCCCGTTGGTGATGTCGAAGAGCTTACTGACGTAGGTTGTGATAGACGCGCCGGTCGTTTTCTTCACCCGCGCTCCCGTGTAGTCGTAGACAAACGAGGTGCCGTTGATGCCCGTTACCCGGTTGTCGAAATCGTAGGTGAGCGCCTCGCCGTTCCGGTCGGCCAGGTTGCCGCTTTCCGCATTCGTCTGGATGTTTCCGATCATGTCGTAGCTGATGTTTATGGTGTCGTATGACTGGCTCTGGGCTGTTACCAGCCTGTTCAGTCCATCGTACGAAAACGTCTGGCTGTTGGCTGAAGTTACATTGTCAGTGACGGACAGGATATTGCCGTTATTGTCGTAGCCGTAGGTGAAATCCTGGACCTTCCCGCTTCCCGGAGCCGTGGTGCTAAGCTCCTGCAGCCTGTTATTCAACGGGTAGTAGGAGAAAGATGTGATCGCGTTGTTTTGGAAAGCGATCTGCCCGACCTGCCCGAGCGCATTGTAGCCGGAAAAGGAGGCGTAGGGCACGGAGGCGCTGTTCGATACCGCGGACATGTTTCCCGCCCCGTCATATCCGTAATTCACCTGGTCGCCGTCCGGGTAGGCGATATTGATTACGTGCCCGAGCTGGTCATATTGGAACTGAGTGCTATACTGGTTGCCGTCGATTGTTCTTAAAACCTGCGTTGTGCGGCCCTGCTTATCGTAAAAAAATTGAGTCGTGCCGGAGGAATTCTGGGATGCATTATCGACGACTCCGGCTAGTTTTCCTATTCCATAGTTGGGGGATAGAGTGCCGTACCAGGAGTAGCTCGACGTGTCGTCATAGGAGTATGAAATGGTCGCCCCGCTGGGATACGTCTTGCACCAGAGCCTGCTCAAGCCGTCGTATTGGAAACCGATCGTCTGGCCTTTTGCATCCGTCTGGCTGGTGAGGTTTCCATTGCCGTCATAGCCGTATTGCCACTCTCCCATGGACGGATCGGTCATCTGGATTTTTCTGGAAAGAGAGTCATAGGCAATGGAGGTGATATTTTTTTGTGCGTCGGTTACCTGAAGCAGGTTTCCCAGAGCGTCATACTGATAGGTGGTATTGAAGCTGAGAGTCTGACTCAGGGATTCGGTGACTTGCGTGGTCCTTCCGAAAGCGTCCCGCTGCTGGACCTTCTGGTTTCCGTTACGGTCGGTGTATGTGGTGAGGGTCTGGGAGTAGGCTGCTGTTGTAAACGTATTGTCCGGGTATGCTGCCTTGGTCAGCCTTCCGAGGCCGTCGTATGTGTATTGGACCTGGTTACCGCTGCCGCCCACAAAGTATGGGTAAGATTTCTGGTAGATCCTGCCGTTTGTATCATATTGGGTGTCTACGCCGATCGTGGTCTGGCCGGGTCCGTCCGAGCGGGTGGAGATCCCCCTTCCAAACCCGTCGAAATACGTGATCTTTGTATAGTAGTTATTCATGCCCGTCTGCTTGAGTGATTTTACCGTAACGTTCTGCCCGTTGTTCTGCGCTCCGACTCCCCCGCCCAGGTTATTGTATGAGTAGATCCTGGTTGGAAGCTGGCTGGAGTCATACGGGCCTACCACCGTGCTCAGTCTTCCGAAGGAGTCGTAGGAATAATTGGTGGTATTCCCGTTCGGATCGGTCTTTTGCAACGGCTTCCCGTATTTGTAATCATAGGTGATCGTCACCTGCTGCCCTAAAGCATTGGTGACAGTCTGCGGCAGGGTCCCGGTGGGATCGTAAGCAGTCGAGGTGGTGTACCCCCGCGGGTCGGTTTGGCTCGTAATGTTTCCATAACTGTCGTAGCCGTAACTGATGACGGGATCGTTTATTCCGTCGAGCCAGAAGGTCTTGGACTGCGCGAGATTGGCCCCGGTGCAATAAGTAAATGAAGTCTTGGAAAGGACCGCGCCGCCCGGACTCGGCTTGGTAATGACATCTGCCGGCCTCGCGAGCAGCCAATTGACCGTGTCATACGCGACATAGTCTATCTGGTCGTAGCGCTCTGCTGCGCTGACGTTGTCCTTCTGGTCCCTTGTCAGCAAGTTGCCGTACCCGTCATATGTAAAAAAGGTCGAAGTCGACTGATAGGCACTGCCGTCGGCATTATATTCAACTGTATTGGTTCGGGCCAGCCAGGGGAAATGCGTTCCGGGAGCAGGGGGACTGTCGTTGTATGTATTGGTCAGCACCATGGACGTTCCGTCCGGGCCGATGATCGTCTGACCGGTCATAAGGCCCTTGTACACGTCGTCCGTATCAAACGTGCTCACGATCGAAGTCCCGTCGTTCAGTGTTTTTGTGACCGTGCCGAAGCCGCGAAACTCTTTGCTGGCCTTGTCATAGTAGCCGCCGGAGTATGAAAAAGTTGAGGTCGAGACAACCCTGTTTCCGTCGTTTGCCGTAATGGTCCGAACCGTCTGGAAAATGTAGGGGAGCATTCGGTTATTTTGCCAATTCGATGAGGGGAGATAAGCTATCGCGTACGATCCCCCGACCCCGTTAGTGATGTTGGTGATAAGATCGGGAGTAGGACCATTAGCCGGCTGCACGCCGAAATAACCGGCAGTCGACTGGGTAATCATATCCGAAATCCCGTCTCCATTGAAGTCGCCGAAGGCGGGGTAACCCGGAAGCTTTCCTGATGTCCATGCGGACTGTGCGGTAAACCCGGGCCCGTTGTTCAACCAGACGTCAAGATACGAGGGCGAGGACGTGGCGGGCACATAGGCTAGATCCGGGAGCCCATCGCCGTTGAGGTCGGCCAGTTGGAAATAAGGGCTCGCATTCAGGATGCCCAGGTATACCTGAGGTTCAAATCCCAGCCCATCATTGGGATTCAGGCGCCCCCTGCTCTTGAGCAGGTAAACGTAACCGTAACCGTGACCCTTGTTTGAATTTTGGTCCCAACTGCTGTATACGAGGTCGGCAAGCCCGTCGCCGTTAATATCGGCCAGGAAATACGTGTTAAAGGATGCGGACGAGTCCTCTGCTGCAGGATTAAGTTGTCCCCAGACGGCGTCCGCTTGGAACCCCGCTCCGGTGCTGAGAAGAACATGTATTCGTAGCGACTGGTCGAGATAGACTATGTCCGACAGCCCGTCTCCATTCACGTCGGCTACCAGGAAGTCACTCCCGGAGTGGTATGCCGCGCTCCTGGCGGCCGAGAAACCGGTGGTGAAGCCTCCGTTTCCATTCCCCGGGATCACGCAAAACTCAGCGCCATTGTCATAGACGAGGTCAGGAATGCCGTCACCAGTAACATCGGCCATCTTAAACCATGAGCCTGTTCCTCGACTTGCTTTAAATCCGGTGCCGGTGGCGTTATCAGGCTGAAAGCCCGATCCTGTATTCGCCAGCACGTGTATGTAGTGGTTACTGTCAATGTAAATGAGGTCGGGAAGACCATTCCCGTTAAGGTCAGCCATCTGAAAATACTGTGTGCTAAGATAGTCGTAAGAGGACTTTCTCGCACCCCAAAGAGTGTCCCCGGAAAAGCCACTCCCGCTCCCGTTGCTCAAAAGCGCCCGAAACTGGGACGGCAATCCGCCGCTATAGGTTTCATAAATTACATCGGCCATTCCGTCTCCGTTGAGGTCAACCGCCTGGTAATTGTGCGGTGCGCCATCAACATCCTTCAGCCCCCATTGGGAGCCAAGACCGGGCGTATTCGCGCTCCACGTGAAATTTACGGGCGGAAGGCTTGTCCCGTCGCTTCCGATTTGCGTCACAGTCTGCAAAAGGGAGCGCGCTGAGGACGATGGGCTATTGGCGTAACTCAACTGGTATTGTCTGGCCAGAGCCCAATATCCGTCCCCATTTTCGTAAACGCTTATGGTGCTCAGGAGGTATGCCGTGGTTACGGCGGTGTAGCTGCTGTAGGATACCGGGAGGTCGGACCTTGGGACGGTCGTGAAAACAACCCGGTTGGTCGGGGAAAGGCCGTTGGTGTTTCCTGTGTAGTCTATCTCCTGAAGATAAACCTGATTATTTGCAGAATCCTGCCAGTAGGTCACGGACATGTAGTTTCCGTTTACGTCCTGCACCCTGTCGAGAAGCCATTCGAAAACACCGTAGTAGTTTGCGAGTTGGGAATTGGCGCTTGACCCGTAATAGTATACCGTGCCGTTTTTGTCCTTCACCTGCCAACTCCCGGCTGCCCCACCGGCGGAAGCATTGAAATAATAATTCAAAAACGCCCCGTCGATTTGGTTTTGATAATGGCCGGCTCCGCCCCACGCGGGGTCGGTCCTGGGGACCAGGTTTGAAACGCTGCCGTTCGCCGTCGCGACGAACAGGTCCGACGAGTTATACCGCAACCCTCCGGGTGTTTTGCTCGACCTCTGGATCGCCCCCATGTCGAGCAGGAAGCCGACGCCTATCCAACCGTTGCCCTGGTAGCTGTTATATGTAATGGAAAGATTGGGAGCCATGCCCCCTCTGCCCACCGGGACTTCGATTGGGATGCTGTATGTAGCGGCCCCGGTGGAAGAAATCATGGTCGGTCCCGCGGCCGACAAGCCCAAATCCTGCGAGGAAGCGGGCCCGCCGTTCCCGCCGGAATCCTGCGCGTAGAGCGGAGTGGTGTGTATAAAAACAAGGATGGCTAAAATTGAACACACTATGCCGCGAAAAGTTTTACTGGTGGGCATTTTGACTTCTTTATTCGTCAAGTCAAGGACATCTTCCCCGGATCATGAAAAACAGAAGGCAATCCTACCGATGGCCGATTATCATATTAGGCTGCATTTGCAACGGATACACCACTCCATATAGGCAAGTAATGAAAGTGAGGTTGGGTTTTTAATTTCGCAGTCAACGAGCGATTTACGCGCCCTACTTATTATGAATATCAAATAGTGTCAAGAAGAAATATACAGACAAATAGAAAAAAGTGATGGGTGGATATATTTATATTGTTTATTTGCCCACGTACTCATTTCCATATAATTAATATTATCCGCAAATCAGTACTATCGCGGATTAGTTGTTAGACGCTAGCTTTTGCCAAGTATCCATCTGCCGAGAACAAAACATATGCGACTGAACGAAGAAGATCCATTTGGCGATTACAAGGGGATACGAGTGAGCGAGGTGTGCCTCTCTACCGCAGAGGCTCCCGATTTTCGCCGGTACGACGGAACGCAGGGAAAATCAAAACGCAACAACATCCAAGCCGGATTTAGACAGGATTAACAGGAACACAACAGGCCGAGGACAAAACAGGAACCAATCCGGCTCTTTCTTTTCACCATTCACCATTCACCACTCACTAATCACTAATCACTAATCACTATTCACTATTCACTATTCACTAAAACCAAACCGGCGATTTCGTTGTCTTGAAAATCAGGCCTGTCCGAAGGCGCCCAGGTAAAAACATCCTCTTCGTGCCAGGTCCTTTTCACAACTACCGCGTTCCTTCCCCGCGGCGCCCACACGCGGGGGTCGGTCGGCCCGAAAACGGCGACAGCGGGTATTCCAACCGCAGCCGCGAGGTGGCTTACTCCGGAATCGCTCCCGATGTACATCCCGCACAATGACAACAGGGCAGAAAGCCTCACCGGCGTTAGCCCGCTTACGATAGGGACCCCGGCTTCCCGCATTGCCCCGGAGAATTCATCCATATAGTGATCGGCCGGCCCGATGGACAGGAGGGCCTGGAAGGGCGTTTTGCTTCGAATCCAGTCAAGCAGGCCGTGCCAGTTTCTCAGCGGCCAGACTTTGCCCCTGCCGCCGCTCCCCGGATGAATGAAAACCGGCTGAGAAGAAATCCCGAGTCTGCGAAGAAAATCCATGGCGGCCAGTTTCTCGGAAGCAGGAACTGAGAGGTAAAGGGGATTTCCGGCAATAGGCCATCCGAGGTCGTTTAATTGCCTTCGCAGGAAATGGGAGACATGAGCGCCGGACTCGCTTGCCGCAGGGAAAGATTGGATGAAGCTGACATGTGCGGAAAGGCGTCGTGAGAGCCTCTCGGCCATGATGCGCGATCCGGTCTGCCCGAAGATGAATACCTGATTGGCCTCGAGAAGGAAATCGGGAAGGGCGGCGCTGCGCCAGAGGCTGTCCTGGAGGAGGCAGGCGATGAGGGGGCCGTCAAGTGAGCGGCATTCTCCCGGGAAGCCCTTTCCTTCCAGCAGAGACACGTGCTCCGGTTTTGACCAGAAGTCGACACGCGCACCCTCGCCAAAGGCCCGGGCGAGCTCTGCTATCGCGCCGGCCGCAATGAGGAAATCTCCGAGCGCCCCCTGGTGGAAGACAACGGCCCTTATTTTTTCAGTTGAAACCAGGGATGTCATTCATGCACGCAGTGGACGTTTTTGCAGATTTTGCCCGCAATCTCCAGGAAATCGGAAATCTTGAAATCGGGGCTGTTGCGCGTGAAGTAGTCTATCTCGATGTCCGCCAGTTCGTGGTAGATGACCTGCCGCGAATCGAGCAGCGCGTTATAGGAGCGAAAAAGCGCCTGCTCGATGCTTTCGCCGGGTCCGATGCTGAACAGTCCTCTCCACAGCACGGGCCGGGGATTTGACAGGTATTGCTTGAGCATTGCTTCCCTGATTACGGCGGGAATCGTGCAGTTGACGACCGTTGTGAGCGACTTGAGCCTTTTGAGTATATCGTCTCCGGTATATATCACGCTCCCGGTGGTATCCAGCACGACATTTTCTTCATGCAAGCCGGTGCAGACGTTTGCATCGATCCAATCGAGGGTTTCGGCCATCAGTTGCTTTTCGGAGGAAAGATAGAGGTCCTCTCTTCTCTGGTAGCCACCCTGAAAGGGGAATCCCATCCATTCTCCGAGGCTCAGGATGCTTCCGTCCTCCTGCTCGAGTTCGGCGGAGAGTTCTTGAGCAATAAGAGCGTCCAGGCAAAACAGCTTGAATCCCTGCCTGGAGAGCTTTTCCGACCAGTACGATTTTCCCGAACCCGACATTCCAATTAATGAAATCAGCACTCTAACCCCGATTCCGAAGTGATGCTTCCGGCGACTATATCATTTTTACGACCCGGCCGGCCAAATCCGGCCCCAGCATAAGTATCTCCAATCAAGGCGATTTATTCAAGATTCCAATAATCACCCTCATGAATTTCCTCAACCCGCTGCGCAGTGCCCCGCCCAATGAAAAATGCCAAGTTTCACGCGAAAAAGCGAAAGCGTGAAGAAAATCTCTCATCCTCGCCACTTCAGGTAAGATGTGGCCGGGATTATGCTGAAAATGTTTACGGAATTTTATCTTTGACATAGTGCTGGAAATAGGCAAGAAAAACCGTCAAAACAGAGAAAAAAGGATGACCGATGCAGCCAAAGAGTGTCCCTCTAAATGAAAGAATCATCTTTGCACTCGATGTGGACTCAGCCGGCGAGGCAAAAAAACTCGTTGAACGCCTGGAAAGCCATATACGGTTCTATAAAATAGGGCTGCAGTTATTTCTCGCAGACGGGTTTCCCGTAGTTCGGTGGATAGCCGAACGCGGGCACAGGGTAATGCTCGATTTGAAGTTCTACGACATCCCGCAGACCGTCAAGCTTGCTGTCGGGCAGCTCAGGGGCAAAGGCGTCACATTTGCCACGGTGCATGGAAACGAGCCGATCGTATCGGCGGCCGTCCAGGCTGGAGCCGAGGTGAAAATCCTTGCCGTAACGGTACTCACCAGTTTCGGCCGGGAAGATATGGAGGGATTTTTCGGCCTCCAATGCAAAGTGGAGGACTTGGTTCTCTCTCGGGCGCGGCGGGCGATAGACTCCGGGGCAGATGGGATAGTGGCCTCTGGTGTCGAAGCCGGGCGCCTCAGGAGGGAACTGGGGAGCGATTTCCTTATAATAACTCCCGGAATTCGCCCAGCCGGAACCGGATCCGGACAAGACGATCAAAAACGTATCGTAACAGCCGGCCAGGCAATCGGAGGAGGAGCGGATTACGTTGTGGTCGGCCGCCCAATCCGCGACGCGGCCGAGCCGATTTCTGTAATCGAAGCCATGCAGGAGGAAATCGCGGCAAATCTTCAACACTAGTGCCGCAAGACCAACGTGCAAACCCATGCCTGTATCTTCCGATTTATCCGTGTCGATCCCTGTCCACTGTGTCCACCGAGCTTCGAGCCCCTCTGCGTCTCCGCGTCTCCGCGTGAAAGACTGTCTTTTTCGTAGCGCCGGTTCTTTTCATGGTTTCAGGGTGTCCCGAAGGGACGTGAAAAGCTGCTACCACCTTATCCCCTCGGTTCGTAGAAAGTCCTTGGCATCTTCGTTGTTAAGTCTTGCCGCTGTTTTCAGGTCCTCAATCGCCCGGCTGCGGTCGCCAAGTTCGCCATAGGCGACAGCCCGGTTGAAATACGCCCTTCCATCTTCGGGATCGATCCCGATGACCCTGTCAAAATCCTCAATCGCCTGGCTGTGGTTGCCAAGTTCGCCATAGGCGACACCCCGGTTAAAACTGGCCTCGACGTGCGTGGGATCGATCTTGATGACCCTGTCGAAATCCTCAATCGCTCGCCTGTGGCGGCTAAGTTTATCATAGGCGACTCCCCGATTGAAATATGCTTCAGCCTGTTCGGGATTGAGCTCGATAGCCCTGTCAAAATCCTCGATCGCCTGCCCGTGGTTGCCCAGCTTGCCGTAAGCAATACCCCGGTTATTATAGATTTCGGGGTTTCCATGGTTTATCTCAATGGCCCTGTCATAATCTGAAATCGCCTGCCTGAGATTGCCTGATTGGCCATAGGCAACTCCCCGGTTGTTGAGAATAGCGTCATTGGGACTGGTGACACTCAGGGCATGATCGTATAACGCAATGCTATTGTTCCAGTACCCGACCTGTCTCCATGTAACAAAGAAAAGGCATGGAAGGATTAACACCGATAGTGTAAAAAGCGCTTCTTTGCGGTAGCGCCATTTTTGCCGGAGATCCGGAACGCCCCACGCCGCCACGATGAACAACCCGATCAGCGGGATATACGTATAGCGGTCGGCCATGGCTTGAGCGCCGACCTGCACAATTCCTATTACAGGCACAAGCGTACCTGCAAACCACAGCCACCCGAATGCCAGGTACGGAAGTCTTTCTGCCTGCCAAATGGCCGCAAAGGTTACGGCGATAAGGAGCAGAGCTGCGCCGAGGACCTGCCGGAGCGGCCACGACCCCGGGTAAGGATAATAAACGGCAAGATCGTTCGGCCAGATGGTCTTTCCTATGTAGATGATATAGGAAACCGAGGCATTGGCGATACGTGCAGCCGGTTGGATCGTCTCGAAAGATACAACCGATCCTCCGTTTTTCTGAGCTGCGTATGTAACGATACATGAGAGAGCTGCCAGGGCAAAAAAGGGGATTTTTTCGATTAGCAGAGGACGAACCGATGCCCACTGATATCTTCGATCTGCCGGCTTCGCATCCTGCACTATCGTCTGCACTAGCTGCTTTTCGCCCGATTTTCCTTTTCTTTTATTCCCGAAAACCGGCTCGGCCTCCACGATGGTATTTTTGCTTTCGCTTCCTGCTCCCCGCTTCCCGCTCCCCGCTTCCTGCAGCCGCTGCAGTCGCCGCAAAGGCCAGTAGTCCAGGAGGAGCAGCACGAAGGGCAGGGTCACCAGCATCGGCTTGGCCATCAAGCCTAAAGCAAAAAAGGCAAAAACAGCCAGGTAATTCTTAAGCCGCCGGTGCTCGATATAATGGATATACGCGACCATGGTGAGCATCCAGAAGAAAGTGGACAGAACATCTTTTCTCTCGGCCACCCATGCTACGGATTCCACATGAAGGGGATGGAGCGCAAACAACGCCGCTACGAAAGCGCTCTTCCAGGGTGCTTTGGTCATCCGGTTAAAAAGATAAAAGAGCAATAGTGTATTTGCAATGTGGAAAAAAAGATTAATCAGATGATGCCATCTCGGATTTAATCCAAAGAGTTGAACATCGAGCATGTGGGACATCCATGTCAAGGGATGCCAGTTTGAAGCGTAATAGGTTGTGAATGCCCACCGAATTGACTCTATCGTGATGCCATGCCGAATATGCATGTTCTCAGTTATGTACGTAGGATCGTCATAACTGATGAAATCGCACCTATTGACCTGCCAAAAAGCCATAATAGAAGCAAGCGTCAGAAAAAGGTAAATAAGCAGGACTTGTTTGTTTCTCAGCATAACCGAGCCGATCGTATGTTCCAAAAAAATGAAATAAAAAAGCGCAGAGGAGTAGAGTCTGCTCCGGACCGGATACGCAGTGAACGGGTAAAATCAATCGCTGTCCCAGGCGAACCACTCCGGTCTATGGAACAATTCATACCGAGTTGCGTTCAAGTTGGGCGCTAAAGATCAACTTAGCCCCCCGAGCAGATTACAGGATTTTGCGAGTTGTCGATCAGGAGGGCATACAGCGCTGCGCTCCCCCTCCCCTACGTTAGAACCGTGCGATAATGCCGTAGGGGCGGGGTTTATCCCCGCCAAGTCTTGAACGCAACTTGGTATCACTCCTTGACCGATTTAGCTCACCAGTTTATCCCATGGCTCCTCAAAAGGCTCTTGGCATCTTCGTTGTTAAGCCTTGCCGCTGTTTTCATGTCTTCAACCGCCTGCCCATGGTTTCCAAGTTCGCTATAGGCAACACCCCGGTTATAATATGCCTTCACAAAGTCGGGATTTATCTCGATGGCTTTGTTATAATCCTCGATAGCCTGCTTGTGATTGCCCAGGCCGTCGTAGGCAAAACCCCTGTTATTAAAGGCCTTCGCAAATCCGGGACTGATTCCGATGGCCCTTTCATAATCCGAAATTGCCTGCCTCTGGTCGCCGAGTTTTCCATAGGCAACACCTCGGCTGTTATAGGCCTCTGCATTTTCAGAATCGATCTCAATGGCCCTGTCGTAATTTTCAATCGCTTTTGGGAAGTCTCCAAGTTCCCCGTACGCAAAACCCCGGTTATAATAAGGCTCCGCACGTTCAGGACCGGCCTCGATGGCCCTGCCGAAATCTTCTATCGCCCGCCTGTGATCGCCGAGTTTGCCATAGGTGACACCCCGGTTATAATAAGCCTCCGCATATGATGGATTCCTATTTATAGCGCGGTCGTAATCTTCTATCGCCTGCAGGTGGTTGCCAAGTTCATCATATTCAATGCCCCGGTTGTAATAAGCCTCTGCATTTCCAGGGTCGATCTCGATGGCCTCGTCATAATCCGAAATCGCCTGGCTGCGGTTGCCAAGTTTGGCATAGGCAACACCTCGGTTAATAAGGACAATATCGTTGTGACTGGTAACTTCCAGTGCATGGTCGTACAGAGTCATGCTGTCTCGCCAGTACCCTGCCTGTGTCCACGTAAAGATGAAAAGGTATGCGAAGATCAATGCCGAGGATGCAGCAAGCGCTTCTTTACGGTAGCGCCAGTTCTTCAAGAGTTCCGGGATACCCCATGCCGCCATGATGAACAAACCGATGAGCGGGACATAAGTATAGCGGTCGGCAAGGGCCTGCCGGCCGACCTGCACAATTCCTATGACCGGCACAAGCGTACCCGCGAACCACAGCCACCCCGTTGCCAGGTACGGAAACTTCTTTGCCTCCCGGATGACGATCAGGGTTACAGCAATAAGGAGAAGGACCGCGCCCGGGACCTGCCATAATGGCCGCCACCCCGGATGAGGATATAAAACGGCAAGATTCTCCGGCCGGATCGTCTTTCCAATGTAGATGATATAAGAAACAAAGGCATTGGCGATACGTTCGCCCGGCGGAATTACCTCGAGGGAAGCAACCGCGCCTCCCTTTCGCTGAGCGATGAATGTTGCGACGCTTGAAAGGGCCGCCAGGGCAAAAAAGGGCATTTTTTCAATCAGCAAGGGACGAACCAATGCCCACTGATATCTTCGATCCGCCGGTTTTGCATCTTGCACTATTACCTGCGCCTGGCGCCCCCCGCTCCCCGCTTCCTGCAGTCGCCGCAGAGGCCAGTAGTCCAGAAGGAGCAGGACAAAAGGCAGGGTTACCAGCATGGGTTTCGCCATCAAGCCCAAAGCAAAAAAGGCAAAAACAGCCAGGTAACTTCTAAATCCCGGATGCTCGACATAATGGACATACGCCACCATGGTGAGCACCCAGAAAAAAGTGGAAAGAACATCCTTTCGTTCGGCAACCCAGGCTACGGATTCCACGTGGAGAGGATGAAGCGCAAACAAAGCCGCCACGAAAGCGCTTTGCCAGGTCGCTTTGGTCATTCGGTGAAAAACGAAAAACAGCAACAGTGTATTTGCAATGTGGAATAATAAATTAGTAAGATGGTGCCATCGTGGCTTTAATCCAAAGAGTTCGACATCGAGCATGTGGGATATCCATGTCACGGGATGCCAGTTTGAGGAATAACCGGTCGTGAATGCCCATCGAATTGCCTCCGTCGAAATACCATGCCGGATATGAATGTTTTCAGTTACGTATGAAGGATCGTCATAGTTAATGAAATCGCATTGATTGACCTGCCAGAACGCTATGAATGTAGCGGTAGCCAAAAAAATATAAATCCATATAATTTGTTTCATTCTTAACACAAAGTAACTTTCATGTATATAAACGATTGCTACCAGTCGAGTCCTATACTTCTTAGAGATTTCTTTGCATCTTCATTGTTAAGTCTAGCCGCTGTCTTAAAATCATCGATAGCGTGTTCGTGGTTGCCGAGTTTAGCATAGGCAACACCGCGGTTATTATAGGCTTCAGCGTATTCACGATTCATTTGGATAGCCATGTTGTAATCTGAAACAGCCTGGGTCAGGTTTCCAAGTTCGCCATAGGCAACACCACGGTTATAGTATGCTTTTGCATATTTAGGATCTATTTCAATTGCTCTGTCATAATCCGAAATTGCCTGCCTGTTATTGCCAAGTACGGCGTAGGCTGCGCCACGATTCGCATAAGCCTCGATGTAATCAGCCTTGACCTCTATGGCCTTGTCATAATCCGAAATTGCCTGTCTGTAGTTGACAAGGCCCTGATACAAAACACCACGGTTATAGTGAGCCTCTGCATACTCAGGCTTTATCTCGATGGCCTTATCATAATCCGAAATTGCCTGGCTGCGGTTCCCGAGTTTGGCATAGGAGGCCCCTCGGCCATTGTAAGCCCAGGCGTATTCTGGGTTTATCTCGCTGGCCCTGTCAAAATCCGAAACAGCCTGCCGGTAATTGCCGAGCTTGGCATAGGCACCACCCCTGTTGGCATAGCCGTCAGGATTTGCAGGATCGAGTGCGATGGCCCTGTCATAGTCCGAGAGCGCCTGCTCCGGGTTGGCAAGTTCGATGTAGGCCGCACCGCGGTAAACATAGGCCAACGCACATTCCGGATCGATTTCGATGGCCCTGTCATAATCCTCGACAGCCCGCCTGTAGTCGCCGAGTTTGGCGTACGCGGCGCCCCGGTTATAGTAAACCTCCGCACATCGGGGATTGATCTTGATGGCCCCGTCATAATCCTCCACAGCCCGCCCGTAGTCGCCAAGTTTGGCGTACGCGATGCCCCGGTTCTCCTGAATAACATAATTATCACTGGTGGCTTCCAGGGCATGACCAAACAGCGTGATATTACTCCGCCAATAGCCGGTCTGTATCCATGTCAAGATGAACAGGCATATGAGGATCAATGCCGACAAAGCAGTAAGGGCTTCTTTTCGGTAGCGCCAATTCTTCAAGAGTTCTGGAATACCCCATGCCGCCATGATGAACAAGCCGATGAGCGGGATATAAGTATAGCGGTCGGCCAGGGCCTGCAGGCCGACCTGCACAATCCCTATGACAGGCACTAGCGTAACGGCAAACCACAGCCACCCCGTTGCCAGGTATGGAAACCTCTTTGCCTCCAGGATGACGATCAGGGTTATGGCAACAAGGAGAAAAACCGCGCCCAGGACCTGCCATAACGGCCACCACCCCGGATGAAGATATAAAACGGCAAGATTCTCCGGCCAGATCGTCTTTCCGAGATAGATGATATAGGAAACAAAGGCATTGGCAATACGAACGCCCGGCGGAATTACATCGAGAGAAGCAACCGAGCCTCCCTTTTGCTGAGCGATGAATGTTACGATACTTGAGATGGCCGCCAGGGCAAAAAAAGGCATTTTTTCGACTAGCAGAGGACGAACCAATGCCCACTGATATCTTTTCTCCGGCGGTTTTGCATCTTGCACTATCGCCTGCGCTTGCTGCTTTCCGCTCGATTTTCCTTTTCTCTTATTTGCGAACCGCGGCTCAGCCTTCAAGTTGGTATTTTCGCTTCCCGCTCCTCGCTTCTCGCTTCTCGCTTCCTGCAGCCGCTGCAGGGGCCAGTAGTCTAGAAGGAGCAGGACAAAGGGCAGGGTTACCAGCATGGGTTTTGCCATCAGGCCCAAAGCAAAAAAGGCAAAAACGGCCAGGTAACTTCTAAATCGCGGATGCTCGACATAATGGACATACGCGCCCATGGTGAGCATCCAGAAAAAAGTGGAAAGAACATCTTTTCGTTCGGCCACCCAGACTACGGATTCCACGTGGAGAGGGTGAAGCGCAAACAAAGCCGCCACGAAAGCGCTTTGCCAGGTCGCTTTTGTCATCCGGTGAAAAACGAAAAATAGTAACAGTGTATTTGCAATGTGGAATAAAAGATTAGTGAGATGATGCCATCGCGGTTTTAATCCAAAGAGTTCGACATCGAGCATGTGGGATATCCACGTCACGGGATGCCAGTTTGAGGAATAACCGGTCGTGAATGCCCACCCAATTGCCTCCGTCGTAATACCATGTCTTATATGAGTGTTTTCAGTTACATATGAAGGATCGTCAAAGTCGACGAAATCGCATTGATTGACCTGCCAGAATGCTATCAGTGTGGCTGCCGTCAGAAAAAGGTAAATCAGCAGGTGTTGCGATTTCGTTGTCATAGGGCGCATCCCTCACTCAGCGGCTTTCCTTTTGAAGACCATCAACTGACTGGCGCCGGGCCCCAGTGTGAAGGACTCCGCCTCTTTATCCAGGAGCCAAAGGGTATCGTAGGGATGGATATCGGCCACCAGGACCGGGCGGTAGTAATGGTTTATATAGCTGTCCATCCAGGTAAACAGCTTTTTCTCGGA
This sequence comes from uncultured delta proteobacterium, assembly GCA_963741035.1. Taxonomy (GTDB): domain Bacteria; phylum Desulfobacterota; class Syntrophobacteria; order Syntrophobacterales; family Syntrophobacteraceae; genus SbD1. The sequence goes on along the minus strand of CAVUGX010000042.1, from coordinate 87,263 downwards.
TTTGGGCTGCCGAAGCCAGGAAGTCCAAACCGTTGCGACCACGAGAAATGGCGGCTCGCTCTTCTCCACCTGCGCAATCATTTCTTCCTGCATGCGCAGAGCAAGCGGCTGGGATTCCATCAACCCGTACATGTAGATATGCTCGGTAGCGGGCCTGCGATGGGCATAGAAGCATATCTGCGGCTCAGATCCCAGGACCGCAATGCGATCTCCGGGCCGGGTGTTATTCTTGAGATACTCGGCAATCTTTACCGATTCGGGAAATGGGTTCGCGCCGTAAACCGCGCGGCTGAACTGGTCCGGAGTCGATTTGGAAAGAGCATGTTGAGTGGAAACCGGTCCAGTCAGCGAAAACGCCACGACTGCGACAAGTACTGCAAACTCCACGACCTCAGACTTACTCGTATATCGGGCGACAAACCTCTCCAGCGCCCGCAAGGCTGCGGCCGCACCAAGCGCCACTGCCGGCAGGAGCTGCACGAAGTAGTGCCCGCGAAAGTAGAAACCCGGGCATACTGCCAGAAACGAGAACAGGAAGAACACGAGCACAAAGGGTGCAACCTTTCGTCCGGTCCGGGTGAGCCAGATGCCGATCATGCCCGCAAGCGCCATGGACCATATTACCGGGTTGCTCTGAATTATGGGGATTATGGCGGACTCAAAGATTGCGATCCCTCTTTTCAGGTCCATTTCGGATACGTAGGCGCGAGCGTAGTCAAACGTCCAGAACCAGAATCTGCCAAGCACGCCCTGGGCAGCCATCAGGGCCAAAACCACTGCATAAGGGATGAGAATCCCACCGGCCATTGTTGCGGATTCGAGCAGGGAACGCTTCCACGCGATGGGCCTCTGGCGCAAAGCTCCGTATAATAACCAGAGGAAACCGAACAGCGCGAAAAAAGCCCCGGACTGCTTCATGAGAAATGCCAGTCCGAAACAAAGACCAGCGCCCCCCAAAATGGGCATTCTATGTTTTGATCCCGAGCTTTCCAGTAACAGCCATGTCCCCGCAAGGGCGAACATCACCACAAACTGTGTCGCATGAGCAAAAAGACCAAGTACGGAAGTGTCTGCGGACATGATGATGAAGGCTGCCCCGGCCAGGGCCGCACTCACAAAGCCGAGCAAGCGGCGTGCAATAAAGAACAGCATAACTGTCGAGAGCAGATTGACAATCATGAGGCCCATGTGGATGGCTGTGACCGTCTGCCCGAATACTGCAAGAATTGCTGAATAGGCGTAATATGTGCCGGGAAGCTTCATATTTGCCGCCTCAAGGTAGGGCGGTGCCCCGTCCAGGATAAGCTGGCCCATGAGGGCATACTCACCTTCATCACGCTCCAGCGGTACCGGAGCCGCTTGAAGTCGAACGATCATAACCATGACGATGGTTGCCAATAGAACCGCCAAGGTTAGAAGGGGAATCCAATTTTTAGAGATGTAGCGCCTGTCCAATGCCGGGTCTCCTGTTCACATTCGCCGGATAGAGACCGATGGATTTCCTGGAACCGGCGCGGACCCTCTTTCGCATTTCTTCTGCACCCATTTCGCGATGAGCGCGAGCGCAATCAGGAACCCCAAGGCCAGAGCCATTTTGGAGGAAAAGAGTTGGCTCCAGTCCCCTGAAAGGTAAATCTCCCTTATCATACCGATAAAAAAAATGAACACGGAAACGGTGATCGCTTCACCCAGGGCAGTGGCGAAAAAATAGTCCCAAAAGCGGACTTTCGTCAGTCCCATAGCGAAGTTAATAAGGGCGGGCACAAACATCAGGCGAAGGAGAAGGACGGATTTAAAGCCATTGTTTTCAATCAGGCAGTCATATTTTCTCAGCCGGGCTCCGAAAAGTGAGGAAACCAGGTTCCTTCCCAGCGTTCGGGCAATCAGAAAGGAGATCGAGGAGCCCGCAATGACTCCCGGCCACACCCAGGCAAAACCCCAAAAAGGCCCGAACAAGGCAGCGCCGACCCCGACAAAAACCATCAAGGGGACTAAAAGACAAGTGCCGACCGTGCAAGAGATCGTAAGAATGGCCGGACCCATGAGACCGGCTTCACTTATGATTCTCTGGAGGTGCTCGGGTTTGAGGTGTGCCTTTAAGGATGAAAATTCCACGAGCCCAATCGAAAGTCCTGCCAGAACCAGCAGTACGAACGCTTTGATAAGTGTCCTTCGCCTGGTGTTGCTCATTGTTTTGATCGGTTCTTCCATTCCAAACACCACTTGCGCCAAACTGAGGTCACAGAAGGTAACTGCTCAGAGTACCCCCTCTAAAAAGGGGACCTGTTCAACAACGCGTCCCCCACCTGACGGTTACACCGGGCAAGGCCCGGGCATATGAAGGTATATCGGCTTAATCGTGGTTGTCCTGAAAAAGCCTCGAGTTTATAAGTTTAATTTTCGCCAGGCGATACTCACACGCCGTTTTGAGGCAACCGACACCATATGTTACACTTCGCATGAAGTTGATGGAGGACGCCTCTTCAAAATACCTGGTCGGGCAGCTTACTTCTGCAACCGTATATCCAAGCCACAGGATCTGGGCTATCATCTGGTTGTCGAAAACAAAATCGTCCGAATTCGCATGGAAGGGGACCTTTTCGAGCAATTCCCGAGAAAAGCCCCGATAGCCCGTATGATACTCTGAAAGCTTAGCGCCCATAAGAAGATTCTCGGCAAAGGTGAGGGTCCTGTTGGCTACATACTTCCACAGGGGCATGCCCCCTTTGAGGGCGTAGCCCCCGAGAATCCTCGAACCAAGGACGCAATGGTAGAGTTCGTTTCCGATCATTGAAACAAAAGCCGGAATGAGTTTCGGAGTGTACTGGTAGTCGGGATGGACCATGATGACGATGTCGGCCCCTTCTTCCAGTGCGTGCGCATAACAGGTCTTTTGGTTCCCGCCATAGCCGATGTTGATCTCGTGGGCGTACACCCTGGTCTTGGGAAGGCCCCTGGCGACTTCAATTGTCCTGTCATGACTGACGTCATCCACCACGACAATCAAATCGACGCAGTCCTGGGCCAGCACCTCAGAATGGGTCTGCCGTAATGTCTTTTCAGCGTTGTAGGCCGGCATTACCACGACGACCTTTTTGTCTCTGTACATGAGCTTCTACCGTTACCCCACCTGCGCCGGCCGCCAGGCAAACTCGAAATGGATATTCTTTATCAACCGTCTTTTCGGACGCCCCTCGAACGGTTTTTTGATCCTTCTGCTGCGTCCTTTTGCATATGTTCACGATGCTGTCAAGAGGTTGGTTTTTCACTGAGACACGCGCTCGAAGATCGCGATGAGAAGCCGGATTTCAGGCCTCGCGACCGATGAAAGATGATATTTTAGCCGGTGTTCTTCAGGAAAAGCAAGTCCTCATGGCCGGGAGGGCAGAATGGTGATGGAGAAAAGAAGCGTTGCGGCTACCTCTGCGGATGGGAGCAGCCGGCGGAAATCCTTTGCGTGAGCGATGAGCCGCGCCGGTTCCACTATCCCGTACGCAATAGCTGAAAGCAGTCCGAACTGCCTGTCACTTGAGTTTAGGGTCATAGAATGAGGCGTTACTTCCCCGATCAGTCGATCCATAAATCCGCTAAAGTCTTTGGTTGAAGGTTCCGATTCTACTTTCAGGCGAGACGATAACGAGTGTCCTTTTTTGCAACCATCCAACCGAGGGCTTGCAGGTGGAGAACCAAAAAGTTTTGAAATTCATTGGCGCAGACCAGTCCACTATCCAGACAGGCGGCTCCGAACCGGGCTCCGACAGGAAAGAACAGTCCAGCGTGATATACGAGATGCTGATCAAAAAAGGGTATCTCGATGAGAAACAGTTGAATTATGCGAAAAGAGTTCATTCGAAGCTGACGGGAGACAAGACACTCGCGCAGGTCTTGCAAGAGCTTAAATATGTTACTCCCGAACAGCTCCACGATACCCTGTCGGCCAGCAAGGTCGGCGGGCTTCTCGTTGAACTCGGGCTCATCACGAACCATGATCTTGAAACCGCGATTCAACTGCAGAAAGAATCTTCTTCAACGCAGACAATCGGTGAGGTGCTGGTCGAAGGCGGGTTAATTGAAGAGCGGAGCCTGCTCGAGGTGCTTTCCTATCAGTTGGGGCTGCCGTATTATGAGCTTGACAGCTCCCGCCTGGACGCTCACCTGCTGAGAAAAGTTCCACTCAACTGGTATTCTCTTCATCAATGCCTGCCGATTGGCCGTGCAGATGGAAAAGTAACGGTCGCATTTATAGACCCCATGAACCGCGAGAGCCTCGAAGCGGCAGAAAAGGTTTTTGGCAAAGTTAGACAGGTTATCTGTTCGAAATCCGACTTTCGCGAAATAACGAAAATCCTCGAACTCGAAGCAGTCAAAATGAGTCAGCCCGACGAGAAATCAGTAGTCGGAGTGGTAAACACGCTGCTTGAGGAGGCTGCAAGCGGCAATGTCAGCGACGTCCATATCGAGCCTATGAAAGATAGGGTCCGCGTCCGGTTTCGCCTCGACGGGGTCCTGATCCACCACAGGGACCTCTCCCTGCAGATGGGGCCTGCGATAACGAGCCGGCTCAAAATCATGTCAAAGGCCGACATAGCTGAAAGGGGACATCAGGATAGTAGGATAGAATTCGAGGACCCGCGGACCGGGGCTTCCCTGGACATCAGGGTCTCTTTTTATGTGACCGTATGGGGTGAGAAAATCGTCCTGAGGCTGCTGGGAAGAAAAGGTCCGCTCCTGAGTCTGAATGAAATCGGGATGTATCCGAAGATGCTCGATAGGTTCAAATTCGACGCGCTGGATATTCCTTGCGGGGTTATCCTTGTAACAGGCCCGGCGGGGTCCGGGAAAACGACCACCCTCTACAGCTCAATTAACTATCTCGAAAATGTGAATACCAGCATCATAACCTTCGAGGACCCGGTTGAGAACCTTATCGACGGGATAGCTCAATGCCCGATAGACCCCAAAATAGACCTGACCTTTGAGGAAAGTCTCAAGCACGTGGTCAAGCAGGACCCCGACGTTATTGTAATTGGAGAGACAGGCGACCGCTTTTCAGCGGAGACCTGCATTCGGGCTTCCCTGACCGGACATAAGGTGCTCAGTACGTTTCTCGCGCAAGACAGCATCGGGGGGCTCATCCGTCTATTGAATATGAACCTCGAAGCGTTTCTGGTCTCTTCAGCGGTGACCTGCGTGGTCGCTCAAAGACTTTTGAGGCGAGTATGCCCCAACTGCGCAGAGAATTATATGCCTCAACCTGACGACATTCGCCGGCTCGGCTACACCATAAACGACCTAAAAGGCATCAGCTTCAAAGCGGGTCGCGGGTGTTCCGAGTGCCGTTTCACCGGCTACAAGGGGCGGGTGGGCATATTTGAAGTTCTCGTTTTAAACGAACCTGTCAAGGACGCCGTCCTCAATAAAAAACCATCCTGCGATATAAGAAAGATCGGCATAGAGACATCAGGTTTCGTAACCCTGTTCGAAGATGGAATTATGAAAGCCGCTGACGGAGTGACTACCCTGCAGGAGATTTTCAGGTGTCTCCCGCATGTGGGCAAACCAAGGCCAGTCAACGAACTAAGACGCCTTTTAGGCAAAGAGCAATGATCATGCAGAAAAACAACAGCTCATTATTGGACATAGTAGAAGAATACGCAGCCTCGGAGACGATGAACCTTCCGGTATTTCCGGCGGTGGCTCATGAACTGCACAAAAAAATGGCTGACGAAAACAGTTCAATCAACGAGATTGCGGCAATCATCGCCAAGGACCAGGCCTTGGCCGGCCAGATGCTCAAGCTTGCCAACTCGGCATTTTTTGCAGGTTTGAACAGGGTCCGCACGATACGAGAGTCCATCATGCGCCTTGGCGTCAACCAGGTGTATAACTGCCTGATTGCATGCAGTCAGAAGGATTACTATCTCTCGCATGACCCGGTCATAGGTCAGTACCTCCAGGTCCTGTGGAAACACGCGCTGGCAACCGCCAAGGGTTCTCAATGGCTGTTGCGCAAAACCGGATATCCGGAACTGGCGGATGAAGGTTTTCTCGCGGGTCTATTCCACGATATAGGGAAGCTGCTTCTGCTCAGGGTTTTCGAAACGATTAGGTCTGAAAATAAGGATATCGCGCTCTCGGAGCCTTTCATCCTGGAGATACTTGATTCCATGCACGTCGTGCAGGGATACACCTTGATGAATGAATGGAGTATTCCGCAGGTTTACTGCGATGTGGCAAAACGTCATCATGACGAGGAATTCGACGGCTCAGACTCGCTGCTCATGGCCGTGCGCCTGGTCAACCATGTTTGCGCAAAAACGGGTCTAAGCCTCAAACCCGACCCCTCGCTCGTCATGGCGGCCATGCCGGAAGTCCAGGCACTGTCCGTCAAAGAACTGGTCCTCGCCGAGCTCGAAATAGTAATAGAAGATGCGCTGGAGGGGGAATGATCATTTTTTTCAACGGCCCTTCTTGCCCTCCGCGGCTTGATTGCTCCTTTTCATGCGGCGGTTTCTATGGGGACTTTTTTCTTTTTCGGCGGAACTTCTGACACTGCTTTACGGGTCTTCGGCTTTTGCTTCGGTTGGTCCTTCGATACAAGCTCGGCTTTCCGGACCACCTTTGTCACTCCAGGTTCAGCATCCAGTGGCGACAAAGATTTCAAATCAGCAGCGGGAGCAGGTTGCGATTCGGACACAGGCTCCGCTTCGGCTTCAGGCCCTCTTTCATGGGTCTTCGGCTTGAGCGCGGGTTCTCTATCTGTTAGCCATTGGACTATCTTGGGCGTGAATTGTCTCTGAAATTTGGAGCTTACGTAAATTCCGATATGTCCGGTTTCGAGGCAAAGGTCCTCGGTGTCGCTGCTCCCCACCTTACTGGTGAGCAGGTTGCAGGCGCCCGGCGGGACGAGGTGGTCGTATTTGCCGTAGATATTGATTAGAGGCATGGTGACATTTTTCAGTTCGACCAGACGCCCCCCGACTTCCATCTTGCTCTGAATCAGCAGATTTTTTTGGTAGCAATCCTCGACGAACTGCCGGATGGTTTCCCCTGGAACGTCCGGACTGTCGAAAATCCACTTTTCCATACGGACGAAGTTTTCGATGAAGTCCTTGTTGTCGATGTTTTCAAAAAAACCGATGTACTTGTCGATCACCAACCGGGCCGGGTTGAGGAGAAGAAAGCCCAGATTCAAAAGGTCCCCCGGCATATTGCCGTAGGCATCGATTATTCTCCCCAAGTCCAATCCCTTGGTCCAGATATGTAAAAGCCCCTGGTCGGTCTCGAAATTGCTCGGGGTCACGGTAGTAATGAGGTTCTGTATCTTCTCCGGGTGCAGGGCCGAATAGATGATCGCAAATGTTCCGCCCATGCAAATTCCCATCAGGTTGATTTTGGGCAGGCCGTGGCGATCTCTTATAAACTCGACGACATTGTCCAGATATCCGTTCACATGGTCGTCAATCGTCAGGTAGCGGTCCTTTCGGGCAGGATAGCCCCAGTCGATCATGTAAACATCGATTCCCATATTCAGGAAATTCTGTACGACACTCCTTCCCGGCTGCAGATCGAGCATAGTCTCACGATTGATCAGCGCATAGACCATCAGCAGCGGCGTATTGACCTGTTTCTCCGCGGTCGGCCGGTAATGTTTCAGCTTGATGCGGTCCTCCTCGTACACTACGTCATAAGGTGTTTTGCCGATTTCCGTGTCGAGTGTGCCGAGCAGCACATCTTTGGATTTGAGAATGCGCTCGCGAGACTGTTCGAGGCCTTTGAGCCACTTGCTCATTATATCGTTTACAGGCATTCCGAAGGTGTTCATTGGGCATCCTTTTTTGTCAGCGCGGCTTCCAGATTGCTGATTTTCTTGTTAGCCTGTCTGGTCTGCTTTTTCAGCGTATAGAGTTCCTTGTAGACCTCGTCCATCTCCCTGTTGGTGGGAATCGGCAAAAATTCAAGGTATTCCGTCAGCACATCATTTCCCGTTATTTTGAAAGCGGCGGTCTCATCGAGCAGCCGGGAAAGGGCCTTGCTGTATTCCTCCGTTTTGAAGAGCGACATGTAATGACCCTCGAGGACTTTTATCCACATTCCATAGTAGACTTTAAAGTCATCCGCCAGCTCTCCTTGTTCTCTGAGCTTGTCGAGTCGCTCCCTCATTTCGATAAACGACTTTTCCATTGGGACCGCGAGCAGCATTCGAAATTCCATGACGGCTGCCTGATACGTATTGAACTTGTCCGCAAACCGGTTGATTTTTTCCTGATGAACCCGCGTGAGTCCCACCTGGGGGATTTTGAGCAGGGGCTGAATTTCTTTTTCATGAAAGCCGGTCCATGCTTTGACAGCTTCGCGCTGGAGTTCTTCGACGCTGCGGCCCGTGGCCTCTCCCTTGTCCCAGAGCCACTTGACCACCTCCTCGCTAAGCCCTCCGGAACCCATCACACGCATAAGAGCCTGCAATAGATCGAAAGGAGGCGCAGAGGATTCTTTTGCTTCGGAATATTGAGCGCCTGTCCAAAGAGGCTGAAAAGCCCGCCAGATTGCGAGCGAAACATGCATGTATTCCTCGGACCGGGAAACATCAGCAAGTGATGTGGACATTTCCTGCCAGCTTTGAGCGGCGGAGAGCCAGAAGTTTGCCGACGATTCCATCCATTTGGACCAAGGGAAGCCATTAGTTCCCTGATCGTTTTGATTCATGAGTAAACCTCGGTTTGAGATGAATTGGAATTAAGCAAAAAAAGAAATGGGAGAATTTCCCAGATCAAGGGCGCACCGATAGTTTGCTCTTTTTAAGGTCTTCGCGCCCGATAAACAGTGGGGCCTTCAGTGTATTTTTCGTGGAGAAATACAGTAATATGAGTAGTACAATCGCTGGCTAAGCAGCGCCGTCTTACTGTGGCGGGGTATCGCCCGGCTGGGTTGGACGGGTTTTTTTCCCGTTATCTTTATAGATATTCATATGTTGCAGCATATTCCAGGCTTTTTCTTCCTTTTCCTTTTCCGCCCTCTGCTGTTCGTCCATGGCCCGTTCCATTTCGGGATCGGTACCGTATATAATGCGATCTTTCGTCTCGGTGCGATCGGCCATGAGCTGGCGAGGTTGACTCGTGCGATTTTCCAGGGTTTGAGTTCTTGATAATGACCCGGCCGCGTCCGGATTAAAAGCAGTGCCCGCCCGCCCGAACGCAAGGACGAGACCGGAAATGAGCAAGACGATGAGAAATGCTGTCCCTTTCATTTTAGCCTTTATTAGTTGGTTGTTGCGAGCGACCCGGGATTATCCATAAATCGCACAGTGCCGCGTAAGCTCTTTTTCAATGCCGTTTTTTCTACAAATAGTCTCCGCGCTTCCACTTAAGCGATTCCATATACCCTGTAACCTTCAACTCTTCGGCCATGTCCCTCAACTGATGATCTGCGGGAAGACCGCTCATCTTCTCGTCCAGACCGGCGGTTTGCGCGTTGATCTGTTCGATAAGGGAGTTGATTTGCTTCGGCGACATATTTTGCTGGAGCGCATCTTTTAAAGAGTCCAACTGTGTCAGGGTGCTATCGAGCGCGGAAATCGCCTGAGACAGTTCGGGTGACTGCGCTGAATTCGAGATCAGGGCCTGAATTCCCAAGGGATCGGGTACGGCCCCGGGTCCGTAAACTGCGCTACCGGCAGCGGCCTCTGACTGCGGTCCAGATATCTCGTTCTGCAGAAGCGTTGAGAAAGCGTTATCGGAACTGACGGTCTTTGGCCCGGTTGACTGCTGGCCCTCTTGTATTGCCTGCTGATTGAGGATTTCATTTATTATCATACGGCGACCTCCCGTCCGGCAAAAAGATTCCGAGTCGTAAAGAATGTTAAGCAAATACTTTGCCAAAAGACGGAGTTTGAAAAGTAAAAATCGAAAGCTCGCAGGCTCGCATGGAAAACCAACCTCTTCATTTTCGAACTCTGACTTCCGAGAGTTCTCTCAGACGCAATCAGGGAAAGATTTTCCGGCAGGTGGAATTTTATGCCGGTTTGGTTCCCACGGGTATGCGAATGAGAGCTGAGGTTCCCTCGTCCATTCTTTCAAGGAGAACGGTAAACCCGTGAGGCAGGAGGAGCTGCCTTGCCGCATATAGTCCAAATCCCAGGTGGCGGCTTTTTGAAGAGGCGTCGCTGTCGTCATTGCGCCATCTCGTTTCGAACAGGTCGAAAAAAACTTCGGGATGCTGCTCTTTTCCCAGCCCGCAACCCGAATCGGTTATTCTGACCGATATCTGCCCTTCGTGCATGGAGGTTTCAACGACCAGTTCTTTCTTTGACGATTCCTTCATTGCCATAACGGCGTTTTGGAAGAGGTGGAATATGGCGGGAACCATGTCGCGTCCGAGGACTTTTATGTGGGGGAGGTTTTTCGCCAGGCGCAACTCGGATTTAACATGGTGTTTGAAGAAGAGATCCGACCGGAAAACTTTGGCCATCCTCTTCAGAAGAGCATTGATGTCTATTTCGGTCCCGTACCGCTCGATTTCATAAAGTTGCATAAACTCGCGCAAATCTTCGGCCAGATTTGAGATCTGTTCGCGCATCTGTCCCAGCCGTTTTTGCTGCTTGCCCAGAAGCTCGGACCATTTTTCGTTTTCCCCGCAACTACTTCCGAATATACGATCCTGAAGCTCCAAACCCGATGTCAGCATCTCTGTCAGCATGGTCAGGTTCTGAAGTGGGCCGTTGATATTATGCACAAACCCCTGGACGAATTTGCCCGAGTAATTCGATCTGTCTTTTTCGTGCAAAGCATGGATGCATTTTTCGATAAAGAGCTTTTCAGTTTCCAATGGTTTCGCGTTAGCCATACTTTTCGTTTGCCTGTTAGTCCGTGTTAAAGGGCAGTCTCAGCCTTCTTCTTCAGGTCCTGGGCTTTTTCACGACTTCCAGGAATGCGTCGATGGCGGAGGGATCGAACTGCTTGCCACGGTTTTTCAGCAACTCGGCAATGGATTCCTCGTGCAACATGGCATTGCGATAGGCACGTTTTGACGTCATTGCGTCAAATGCGTCGACAACGCTCACTATTCTTGCGAGCAGCGGAATATCCTCACTGGAAAGGCCGTCCGGGTACCCGGCGCCATCCCACCTCTCATGATGATGCCTAATTATCGATCTTTCCTCATGGCTCAACCCCAGCTCGGATACAATCGATTCCCCAATCACGGGATGTTTCTTTACGGTTTCGTACTCATCCACACTCAGGGGGCCGGGTTTGTTCAGTATACTGTCGGCAATTCCTATTTTGCCTATATCGTGAAGATAGCCCACAGTCTGCACGGACTCGAGTTGAGCCCCTGAGCAGCCGAGGATTCTGGCTACCTCGATTGCGTAGCGGGTCACTCTTTCGGAATGTTTGCCCGTATAAAGATCTTTGGCTTCCAGAGCATTCACAAGCGACTTCAAAATGCCGTAAAAGTTGCTGATCAGGCTTTCGTAGAGCGCCATATTCTCTATGGCGAAAGCAGCCTTCCGGATCAGGAAATCAAAAAGCCGCATTTCTTCTGAAGGCAGCGTGGGGCAGCCTTGCCTGTGAAATGCCATCAGCACGCCGAATGGTTCTCCCCGGATGCGCATCGGCCAGCAGGAAAGTGTCCTGTCTGTCTGGGGCGCGTTCTCAAAGGAGCCTTGGATCTGGTTGGGGCCAATTACAACATGACTTGCGCCGTTGCCGAGCAATTCGTGCATCCAGTTGTCCGAGAGCCCTAATCTTTGAGGCCAGCAATCGTCGGGTTCCCATCCGCAACTGGCCATACTTACAAGGCTGCTCCTGTCCTGGGGCACCAGGAAAAAACTTACTTTTTCGACCGATTCGAGAGAAGAGGCGAGTTGGACGATTCGAGGATAAAGATCCTCGCTCGAACGGATTTCGTCTATCTCCTTGGAGATATGAAACAGCCTGATTTGCTCGTTGACCCTGCTCTCGAGTTCGCGGTTTACCCCTTCAAGTTCCTTGCGGGCCTGGATTTCGAGCTGAAGGCTGAGATTGTGCAGCAGAAGTTGTCGTTCCTTCATGATGCGCTGCAGCGTGAGGGCTACATCCTGGAGCGTGAACGGCTTGGTAAGGAAATCCGACGCCCCTTTGCGCATAGCCTCAATCGTGTGGTCCATGGTCGGAAAGCCACTCATCATTACGACCGGAAGACCATGGTCCCGCTCTTTTATCTCTGTGAGAAGCCGAAGCCCGTCTATGTCCGGCAGGCGCAGGTCCACAAACGCGCAATCGAATACTTCCTCATTGAGCACGCCGAAGGCTTCCTGTCCTGTAAGGCAAACCCGCACTCGCTCGTGTTCCAGACGCTGCAGGCATTCCTGCAGAAGCTCACCGAGCATTACATCGTCTTCCACGATCAAAATTTTCATAGTCTGCCGGACTCTATTCTGTTGATGATGAGCTGTTTGAGTCTGAGGAGTTCCGAATCCGAGATAATGCCGTCCCGCTTGAGACCCTTAAGCATCTCGAGGGCCGCAATCGCCCTGTTCGGATTGCCCTGTGGTTTTTCCAGAAAAGCCTCGGGCCGAAATCCGGGCAGATTCGACAGTAGCGGTCCTTTCAGCAGATTGCCGGAGCTGTCGTAAACCTTGCACTCCGAATAGCGTTTCCCCTGAAGCAAATATATCTTCTCGTGCAGATAGTCTATTTCCCTGAGCAGGTCAGCCCTCTCTTTATAGTTATTGACCCGTTCGACGGAGTTTCGGATCGTAACGGCCACCTGCTCAACCATGAACGGCTTCTGAATATAGTCGTAGGCTCCAAGACGCAAGGCTTGGATCGCCGACTCCAGGCTTCCGAATCCGGTTATCATAATGCACAGAATATGCGGATATAGAGTTCTCACCTGTTTGAGCAGGGTCAAACCATCCATCCTCGGCATGTTCAGGTCGGAAACAAGGATATCGAAATCGCCGGCTGACAGTTGTTCGAGAGCGGCCACGCCATCGGGAGCAAGCTCAACCGTGGCTCCCGCGTTCTCGACCGTTTCAGCCAGGATCTCCTGGAAAATCTCGTCGTCGTCGGCCACAAGGACCCGCACGGCAATCTTTGATTGTGGTGTCATTATCCCTGATCTACCACAAGGCCCTAAGCCTTGCCATCAAATAGAATACCCCGAAGTTTTTCCATCTTATCGCGAAAGCGGGGAACCTTTTCCGGTGGTATATGGCGGATTACCTTGCCGGAGCTGCTGTCCAAAACCTGAACGACAGTCTTGCCGTCCGCACCCACCACAAAATTGAGCTCGATCCCCAGGTTTTCCTGCAGGAAAGTTTGCACCTGCTGGGCGATTTCCGCCGAAAATTCCGCGTCCGGCAAAGGAAGGTTGTTGCCACTGTTTGCTCTGTCCGCCCCGGCCCTTGAGGCATTGGCATCTTCAGCCTTGGCGACCGGCGCGACTGACTGGGTCTCTTTCTGATAGAACTCCGTGGCAACCCAGGGCCCGCTTGCCACCGGCTGGATCCCTCCCGTATCTACGCTCATAACCGCCTCACTGAACTCAATCTTATTGCGTCAATACAGCAAGTCACGCTGGTTACTGCTTCTCTTTCACGAGGAGAGGCTGAACCAGATATTCGGCAAACCGTTGCGCCAGACAATCGGCCAACACATTGCACCTCTGGGCGGGGTCGCCAACGAACGTAGTCCAGACAAGATCGACATCGGGACCCGGCCCTGAGCACGCGCTCTGTTTGATATCCCAAAGGACTGCACACGTGCGTGCGTCCAGTATCCGGGTGCGGACTACAAGCTTTGTAGGCATAGCCCCCGTTCCATCCATCGCGTAAAGCAACGACGGGATCATCACGAGTTCGCATCCCTCGCTTCTGGCATACCATAAGGCTTCCGTATCGGACTTGACCTCATAGGGCAGGTTCTTGATTAACCTGAAAGGGCCCCTTTGGACAAGTCTGGCCTGAAACGCAGACGTAAGCGGGTATGATACTGCCGCCATCTCGGGCGGTGAGCTGAAGGGTAATACGCAAATACGGTCCATGGTGTGCTGTGCGATTTCGGCACGGACGAATACCTCCATGCCTGTCTCCACCGGCCTTTTGGACGAGTCCTGCAGCCGTGTCGCAATGCATCCGCTAACGCCGCTAACAGCCAGAAGGATAATAACTGTTCCCAGCAGTCGTGGGAAAGAGAAAACTTCTATGAATCCGGTTGCCCGTTCCAGGGCATATTGCCTCAAGCCATGAGAATCCATGCGAATGTGAATCTCCCTTTTCCCCGCGTGGAACACCAGGTTAATGTTCAGCCTGAGAGTCGGATTTGCCGGTTTCTAAAAATAGGCCAACCTTCAGCAGACTCCTCAGCAATGGATAAATCGGATGCAGCGGAAAAATAGTTTAATGAAAAATGATCTGCGATATGATCGCAGGCAAGGACCGCTCCGACAACGGTCAGCCCGTTTCAGGTCATTCAGCCGCGACTACATAGGTCCGGACGGGGACTCCCACTCCTTTTACCTGGATCTCTCCGAAGAACCGGCTGGAAATAAAAGGTTCGATCAGGTCGCGGGTCCTCTGGGAAATGAGAATGCCTTCAACAGGCGCGCTCGATTCCAATCTCTTAGCCAGATTTACTGCGGAACCTAGCACGGTGTATGACAACCGCCTGGAAGACCCCATGTTGCCGACAATAACCTCTCCCGTATTGATTCCGATCCGCACTCGCAACGGGAAACCGCCTTCCACGGCCCACTTTGCGCTCAGCTCGAGCGCCCTCTTCTGCATCTCGATTGCCGCCTGGACCGATCTCAGGGCGTGGTCCGGCGCCGGTTCAGGGTCTCCGAAAAAGACCATCAGACCGTCTCCAATGTACTTATCGACCGTTCCACTGTATGTGAAGACAACATCCACCATAGTTTCGAAATATTCGTTCAAAAAGCCGCGAATCCTGTCGGGCGAATAGGAAGCCGAGTGTGCAGTGAAATCCTTGATGTCACTGAAAAGTATGGTCAGCTCTTTTCTTTGCCCTCTGCTTATCATTGTCGGATCGGCCAGAATCCTTTTTACAACCGAGGGCGGGAAATAGGACTCGAAAGACCTTCGCAGGGCCTCCTTTTCCCTCGAGTCCCGAAAATATCGGTAAGCCATGATGAACGAAGCGGCGGCGGCGCCCGAGATCACCGGGCGAACGATGTTGAGCATCAGCCCATGCGAGAGGAAAAGGAAAAGCGCTCCAGCCACGTAGCCGATCATGAGCAGAACAGCCCCGGCACTGAAAAAGACGACGGACAAACGCAGCGACAAAAGGAAAATGGCTGCAACCATCGCCAGCTCGACAGCCAGCATTGCGCCACGGCTTATTTCAGATAAAAATGCCCCGGAAAGGATCGTCTGGATAACGTTGGCATGCAGCCCGCTAAGCGGGAGGTTTATATCCACCGGTACCGCTCCAAGATCGGTGGCGCCCGTTGAGACGTCGGACACTACGGCTATCTTTCCCTCGAGTTCTTCGGTCCACTTCTGGAATGAGTCCCGGTCTCCTGATGCGGCAAGGATCTGCGCGAAATTGTAATGGCGCATGTCCTCCCACGGCCCGACAAAGTTGATTATCATGGCGCCGTTTTTATCTATCGGGATGACGAAGTTGCGGGCCACGCCTCCGGGCGACTTTGCGCCCTCCAGCCGGATATAGCTGCCGCGCTTTATCGTAATATTCTCAGGCCCGACTCCAAGATAGCCGCAAACGAGGCGGAACGGCAGACTGGGGTAAAACCCGCCTTCATATCTGACGAGCAGGGGTACCCTGCGAATCACTCCGTCCCGGTCTGTTTGCAGACTGAGAAACCCTATTCCTTCGGAAACTTCTGCAAGAGGCGGAAAAGTGATGAGCGGCTTCGTCCCTGTATAGAGATCCTGCGTCCCCCCCTCCACTTTAACGTTCCACTTCGTGTGATCGAGATACTCGCGGATTTCCGGGGCTATGGCGCCGGAGCGCGCGTCACTCCGGGACCCCAGGGCCAGGGCCATGCCGAAGTAGACGTTTCCCGCCTCGCGAGTAGCTCCGATTATCGCCTGATCGTCCGCCTGGTTGGTGCCGGCGGCAAAAATCAGATCGTATGCCTGGGCCGCTACGCGCATCCCTGCGAGGTTTCGAATTACCCGGGCGTACTGGGATCGGGTCAGATAATAGGTTTTTAGCTGCTGGACGGCGGTATCGTTTATGTCAACGTGTATAACGGTCCCGTCGTAAGGTGGTCTGAATGCGCCAATCGAGGAGCGGATGAGGAAAAATCTGTCGAAAACCTGTGAATTCCAGGTTTCGAACACTCCGGGAAACAGTTGGAAAAGCAGTTGGACAATGCCGAGCGCAACGAAAGCCGCAACCACATAACCCCGGCTCCACTTTCGGCTACTTGTGCTCAATCGTATAAGTCCTGGCCACGAACCCACTTGAGAGGACCTCGTCGGCAAAAGCTGCAATGTCGAACCGGTTGGGGTCTTCAACTTTTTCGACACTTCTCAAAGCGCCTCCGATGGGAACCGGCCGCTCGGCGGGCGAAGTCAGCTCGCGGTGCTCCCTTCCGAGTTCTTTTATCTGATCGACAAGCGCCCTGGCTGTCTCGGCTTTGGAAGCGGGCTCGGCGGAATTATACCGCAGATAAGCTTTTTCCAGCTCATCCAACCGCTTTGCGGAGGCTATCAGGTAGAATTCCTCCCGGCCGGGATTCTTATCCAGCCTGAACCAGGCATCTCCGCGCGGGATATAATATCTGCGATTGGGCTGATAATCGTCTTCGAACTGCTGGAGAGCATACGGAAAGAGCATCTTGACGCCATCTTGCTGGTTGTGGTGGAAAATGTATACGAAACACCTTCGCTCCAGTTCCACCATCATCTTCAGTTGGTCGCCGGATTTGAGGGCCATGTCCTGGGTTACCGGCAGCATGCTTCGCTGTGTATCTTGTCCCGATGTGGCTGCGAAAGCCCAGCGAAATATCACCTCGGGATCGGAAGAGCGCCCCGAAGTGTCTTTGGCTGAAGAAGAGCCTTCGGCTGCGAGGGACGAAACAGGCTTGAAGCATAGCAGCACAAGAGCGGCTGACAAGATCAATGTCATGCTGAATTTCATGTTGTTTTTCCCCGAAATCGGGCGCCGGATACCTGGCGGGGCTTTGAGTCGACCACCCGTGAGATGTCCTGCATCCCTTCTATGACTTTATCTTTTTGAGCAGCCAGGCCATATTGTGTCCCAGTGCCTTCATCGTTTCAACCCCTTCGCCGTCTTTTTCCACGTCTCCTTTCTCCAGCCCGAATCCCATGTTCCAGTAGGTTGACCCGGGTACGATCATTTCGTTGATCAGGAAAAAATGATTCATGGAATCAAATACGTGGATTGAGCCTGCACGGCGAACGGCGACGACCGCCGCCCCGACCTTGCGCTTGAACATGTCACCGTTTGCCTTGGCCACGAGGCCGGCTCGGTCGATCACGGCCTTCATCTCAGTGCTTACATCGGTGAAATAAGTAGGAGAACCCAGTATTATTCCATCGGCCTGGGACATCTTGTCGATACACTCGTTCAAATAATCATTATCAACCGCACAGTGGCCGTCTTTTTTTTCGAAGCACTTGAAACACGCCTTGCAGCCGCGGATATCCTTACCTGAGAGCTGCACCATCTCCGTTTCGATGCCTTCTTTTTCGAGTTCCCTGAAGACATAATTGATCAAAATGGCAGTGTTCCCGTCTTTTCTCGCACTTCCATTGATTCCGACAACTTTCATTTCGTCACCCCCCGTTTGAAATCCGGATTCAGGAAAAGTAGAAAAATATGGGATTTGTTAAGGCTCGCGCACTATCCGGAACCCGAGATCGTTGTCCGTGCCGTCGGGCAGACCGCTTCTGCGAATAGCGCACCGGGTGGCGCTCGCAGAACCATGCCAGCACCCGCCTCGAATCACTCGGCTCCGTCCCATGCTCTCATCGGTATTTTGCGGATTGTTCCTGTCGTGCCGCACATATGAATCCACGCTATAAACATCCGAGCACCATTCCAGTACGTTGCCCAGCATATCGTACAGACCGAAAGCGTTCGGCTGGAAAGTACCTACGGGCGCGGTGGCCGCGTAGCCGTCATCGCATTCGTGAGGCGATTTAATGCCGAGCTGTTTTTCGGCCGTATAATCGGCGACGTTTTCATAGATACAGGCCCTGGAGCTGTCCTCACCCCAATACCGGGAGGAATCGGAACCGGCCCGGCATGCGTATTCCCACTCCGCTTCGGTTGGCAGCCGGAAATTGTATTGTCCGCCGTTCTGGCCGGTGAGCCATTGCGTAAAGTTATTGGCGTCGTGCCAGCTCACGATTACCGCGGGCTGACTTTCTCCGTTGAGCGAATGGCCCGCGTAGTTCGTGCTGTCGTGATCTTTGTAGAATTGTCTGAACTGGGCGTTTGTAACCACCGTCTTACCCATCCAGAAGCCATCGACACAGACCTCGTGGACCGGCCCCTCGTCTTCCGATCGATTTTGCTCGCTTTGCGGACTGCCCATGAGAAAGCATCCTCCCGGAATCCATACGAACACCAGCCCTGTAACAGGCTCTTTCCAGGTTTTGACGCTCTTGATGGGTTCGCCGCGTGGGGTGGATTCCTGAGCCTGCCCGGATGCGGAGCGCTCCGGTGCTCCCTGAGGAGCAGGCTTCGGCGGAATTGAGGCTGTCTGCACGGGAGACTGCGGCAGTGGAGAAATGAAGTAAAAATCGCCTTCCAGGGAGGAAGATTCCCATGGCACCTGTCTGCCTCCGGTGGCCTCGCGCACCGCCGAGCGCACCTGCTTGAATACGTCCTCGATCTTGAGCCCTGGCTGAACCATGGCCCGGATGAGTTCTCCCGTATAGACGCCGTTATCTCCCTGGCCATCGTTGGCCACAGAACCCGGCGCAGTCGCATAGGCGACCAGCGTACCGGTCGGAGCATCCACCGAGGCAAGCCCTTGAGAAATGGAGCGGAAACTTCGGGCAAACGGATTGTCTCGACAAGCATCCATGATGACTATGTTTAGCCGGTTGTGGGCGTAGTCCATTTCGCTCAGTACTGCGCCCATATCCACCGCCTCGTATTCGACCTGCTTTTCATGCTCGATTGCCGCCCCTACGGGGAGAAGGTAGTTATGCCCATTCACCTGAATCCCGTGTCCGGCGTAATAGAAAAGGCCGACCCCCCCCTTCTGGAGCTTCTCCCCGAAAGCCTGAATCTCGCGCTTCATTTGTTTCTGATCCAGGTTTTCCTTCAGGGTAACGTCGAAGGATAGATCGCCTAGCGCCTTTGCCATGGCACGGGCATCATTGATGGGATTTCGAAGCGGTCCCGATGCATAGCCGGCGTTGCCGATGACCAGGGCCGTTCGTCTTTCAGACTGGTCCGGAGCCGCTTTCTGATTTGCCGGGGCAGAACTGCCGCACAATACAAAGCCGCTCAGAAAAGCGGCCAGAAAGCAGGACAAAAATACCCTTTTTCCAGTTATACTGCTCATTTCCCGCCACCATCCTGTGTCTAAGTAAAAAAGGGAGTCTCCCCTGAAGGCAAACTCCCTGAAGGATTAATCAGGCCAAATTACAAAAGATCCGGCCCGCAGGATCGCGATCTTTTATGAAACTTCCGCGCCCCGAAACTCGAGCGCAATTATAAGTAAGATTGTCCAGGGCTTCAATAAAAACGTTTAGTATTTCTAAACCAGGCCTCACTTATGCTTTTCCGTCAGATTGATTGCCTGGATCTGTACTTCCTGCTTTTCATCCGAAGGCGCATCCGTTTCAACTGTCAATACAGTCTGAATCCGGTCGCCAGGGGGTATGTTCTTCATGTTGGGGGTTACCTCCAGGCTGAATCCGGGTCCGCTCGGAAACGGCATCTGTGTCACATGAAGGACTCGTTCGTCGTATGTGCATCTGACTATCTTGAAGGCTCTATTCTTATTATCGAGGACGAGAATCTTTCCGGAAACCACCCCTTGATCGGGGGACAACCTTCCCACGACCAGAACTTTTGGCCTGATTCCAATCTCTCCTTCTATGGAACCGTTTACCCAGACGGTAAGCTCAGGTTTTTCTGCAAAGTCGGTATGAAGAGTAATGGACCCCCTGTAGTTTCCTCCGAGCGTGTTATTCGAGATTTTGAGCCGGTAATGTTTTCCGTCCTCTACGGTTTCAAGCTTGAATACGGCTTTCTTGTTCAAATCGTCGTCAATTTTCTGGATATGGAACTGCTTCGAGGTCGTAACGAGATCGATGGTCTTTTCTGCGACACTATCGGACAGTCCCTGAAAATAGACGGTTTTCTCCGGCAAAACCTCGATCAGAGGCTTGACGATCCCCTCCACGGCCAGGACCACCCGAGGGTTTGCGGGGTCATCGCTCAAAACGGACGCGCTCTTTTTGACATATCCCTGGAACCCTTTCAGTTTCAACTCCAAAGTCACTTTTCCCTCCCCACCGGGGGGGATCGCCCGGTCAAAACGGGCAACCGTGCAGCCTCAACTGGGCTTAACGTCGTTTATATTGAGAGTAGCTTTACCGTTGTTTTTCACAATGAAGTCATGGGAGAACGGCGCCGTTTCGGAAAATTCCCCAAAATTATAATTGGTTTCGGCAAAAAAGATGTTTGGAGTCTGTGAGTCGGCAAGCACGGCAACTGCCAAAAAACAGCCATTTCCAAAGCACCCAAGCAGGACCATCAAGATCCATTTGAATAATTTCCCCATAGATGAAATCTCCCCCTGTGTTGCGTTAAAGTGCGGCATCGACCATCCGCCACGAAAAAAGCCCGGCGTACCGGACTCTTAGAAACCAGGCTTCTTCTCGTCTCATTTTTGAGACGGTCCCAATCGGCGAACGCCTCGTAGATTGTTCAATATCAACAGGAATAAGTTGCACCTGTATATCGACGCATGCCGGATTTCTAATTTCGTCCCAAAAAGCTTCTGCGCCCGCCTGAAGTTTATTAAGGCGCCCGAGGAAGTCAATGGAAAAAAGCAATTTGCGAATTTGTGAAGTCCGGGGTTGGGCCAGTGAGTCTGAGCCATGGGCTGGTGACGCCTAAAAATCAGCGTTAACCCTTGAAGGGGCCGCCTCGTTCCAATTCCCTTTTCTTGTCTTTGCAGCGCATTCACTCAGCATTACAGGGTTCTTGCTATGACCAGACGTTGAATCTCATTTGTCCCCTCGTAAATCTGAGTAATTTTGGCGTCGCGCATCATCCTTTCGACCGGAAATTCCCTGATGTACCCATAACCGCCGAGTACCTGCACCGCCTCGGTAGTGACCCACATAGCCACATCAGCGCATACACACTTGGCCATGGAACCCATCCGGATAAGTTCCGGACCGAGTCGGCTCAGGTCCTTGGGCTGTTCTTGAAACAGGGCGCAGGTTTTGTAAAGCAACTGCCTTGCAGCCTCCGTGCGCATTGCCATGTCCGCCAGCTTGAAAGCAATGCCCTGATGTTCTATGATCGCTTTCCCAAAAGCCTGGCGCTCCTTTGCGTACGCGATCGCATATTCAAGTGCCCCGGCTGCAATGCCAAGGGCTTGCGCGCCTACCGCAGGCCTGGAAAAATCGAGTGTCTTCATCATAATCTGGAACCCCAGCCCTTCTTCTCCGAGCAGGTTTTCCCGAGGGACCCTGCAGTCGTCGAAAACCAGCTCAACCGTGTCCGACCAGCGGAGCCCCATTTTCTTTTCCTTGCGGCCAATTGAAAACCCGGGGGTCCCTTTTTCCACAATAAAGACCCCGGCATTTCTATGGGTGGGCTTGTCGGGGTCCGTAACTGTATAAACGGTGATTATCTCAGCCACCCCGCCATTAGTGATAAAGTTCTTAGTCCCGTTCAGAACATAGGAATCACCCTCTTTTTTTGCGCGGCAGCGAAGCTGGGCAACGTCAGAGCCTGCAGAGGGTTCGGTCAGGGCAAAAGCTGCAAGACGCTTTCCCGTAGCCAGTTGCGGCAGATATCTTTGTCTTTGCGACTCGTTTGCTGCAAGAAGGATTGGAAGAGAGCCGAGTTCATGGTCCGCCAAAAGAAGGCCGCAAGATGCGTCCGCTTTGGACAGTTCTTTTATCGCCAGGCCAAGAGCCAGCATTCCAGCTTCGGAGCCCCCATGGATCTCGGGGAAATCGGTTCCGTAGAGGCCGTTTTCGCGTAGAAGTTCCACCATATCCCAGTCGAATTCTTCCGCTTCATCGCGGTCGCGTGCCCCCGGGCTGACCTTCTCTTTTGCAAGGCGCCTCACCATTGTTTGCAGCCACACCTGTTCTTCAGTAAGCGCATATTGCATGGTTTCCTCCCGTGCCGATGTCCGGAGTTCTTCCTGACCCCGTGCGCCGAATCCGGCGTTCGTTTCGATCGATAACCATAATCGATATCTATAGAAGTCCGTGCCGCTTTTCATTCCCTACGATATCGCGAACTGGAAAGGTCTAAGTACTGAGTCTTGACGTTCGATTTTTGAAATCCAAGTTGCTAAGACTTAAGAGCTTGAACTTGAAACTTGAATTTTTAGAGAGGATTTATATTGGTCGAAGTTAATGGCTCTTCCCGATTGGCGACGCTAAGGCGCCTGAAAACTTTCTCAAATCTTTTCCTAAAGATAACGGCGAGCGCTCCGGATACCACTCCCACCGCGGCGAGGATCCAAAACATCCAGTATTGTTCGTCCTTGAGAGTACTGCCTTCCAGCGAGAGCAAAATTGTCCCGAAAAGTCTGCCGACGGTTGACAGCACCATATACTGCGCAGTGGAAATGGTGCTCAGTCCGAAAATATAGCAGAAATAATCTTTGGGGACCCCCGGTACGAAGAAAAGTAAGAAAACAAGAAACGACCCTTTGCTTTGCAAAAGATAATCGAACCTTTTCATTATGTCCTGAGGAACGATCTTTTCTGCCAGAGGCTTTCCGAAAACTCTGGCCAGGAGAAAAGCAACGTATGACCCTATTGTCAACCCGATCGTGGACAGTAATGTTCCGCTCACAGGGCCGTATAAATACCCGCCGAGTATTCCCGTGATCTCCCCGGGGATGGGCGCTATGATGACCTGTACAGCCTGGAGCGCAATGAAGCCGGGATCGCGCCAGGGGCCCAGAGAATCCAGAAATCCGATCATCTCCTGTTTGCATACGAAAAGAGAAACGAAGTCGAATTTGTAGAGGAAGCAGGAAAGCCCCCCTATTATCACGACGAGAACGCCGAGCCTGAGCCAGACAAAGTTGATTCTTCGAGCTTCGGTTTGAGCCATTGCATACCCTGAAACAACACGTTACGCCAGTCACGGGGCGAATTGACAGAGGCTTCCTTCCCGGGGGCTTTAATCGGAAAGAGCTTGGAGGCCGGAAGCTTTTCCGTGAGGACACTATCTAATATCTCCCGCCGTGCCAAGCGATTTTTTTAAAGGTGAGATTTTTTGTAACTCGGCAGGTGATTTTACCCTTGACATCCATTTTGAATGGATTTAACTAAGAGGATTGAAGAGTGACCGACAGTAGATCGATCCTCGGTAGGTGAGGCTCCCGTGAGCACACAGGCCACTGCCCACAAGCATCCAAAGATGCGGAATTCAAGGGTAGAGCAGGCACTCCCGGATTAAGGGTTTACCTAAGGTGGCTGAGGCAAAAGCGCTTCTTACGGCTCACGGTGCTAAAACTTGGACGAGTGGGGAATGTTGGATTAAGCGATAGACCACCGAGCACAATGGTGGCTTGAGCCGCTTCCCCGCTTATGGCTGAGGGAAAGAGGTTTTTTTTATTTCTCCCGGCCTATCCGGTAACGTTTTAAAGGAATAGGAGCATATGAAAGAGAACGAAGGCCAACCTCCCGATTGTGGCTGGCCAATAACTGTGTGGAAGCTGTCTTAGTGCTGCGATAGGCTTGAATTACCCTCCCCATCGCCTCACCTGACCGCTCCCACAAGAACCAACAAAAGCGGGAAGGTGAAAGGCGTATCAACTGCTTCTCCGGAAGCGTTCGATTAGATCCTTTCTTCTCTTGAATGTTTTTCATCAATCGTAGCCAACGTGCGGCGCGGTGCGTTTATGCCCGTGGTCTGCAACGCGGTGGTGACGAAGACGTTGAAATCCGCTCACATAGGAAGTGTGCGATTTCGGATTATACGAGGAAAGGAGGAAGCGCCATGATCTCAACAAATTATTTTCATGCAATCGATGGCCGCATGAGACTCGGCATCCCCGGTGTAAAGGGCTCCTGGGCAAAAGCGCAGGAGCTCAAGGACAGGCTTGTTCATTATCAGGGGATTAACGATGTAAGGCCGAATCCCACTACGGGAAATGTGTTGATCGTCTATGACCCGCAGCGGATATCTCAATACGACATCCTCAAGAGTTTGTGTGAGTTGGGGTATCTGCAGGAAGGCAG
Source organism: uncultured delta proteobacterium (assembly GCA_963741035.1). Taxonomy (GTDB): domain Bacteria; phylum Desulfobacterota; class Syntrophobacteria; order Syntrophobacterales; family Syntrophobacteraceae; genus SbD1. Next base: position 62,857 of record CAVUGX010000042.1, on the reverse strand, counting down.
ATCCATTGCGGCAGGCTTGCCGGTAATATCTGCAGGCGGGTCGGATTGGGGTAGTGCGCTTGCGCGGGTTGCCCTCGAAGCCGTGTTGTCGGCTCTCGTGCTGTGAGGAAAGGTTGGAGAAGGGTCCATTAGAGAATGGCATCCAATATGTTCTTCGGGAAGTCATCCTTTTATGGACCCCCCATCAATGTGATCGAAGACATACTCAGTTTGGAGTAACTACTGATGGTTAGCGTGGACTAACCGTCGATCCGGGTTGTATAGGGGGATGCTTTATTGCCGGCTCCCGGGAGAACGGCCCGTCAGCAGGTGGGATATAAAATTCGGGAGGCTGTTTTTAACGGACGATTTAGACCCAAACCGTTATGCGAACGATAACCGCACACGGCTTATGATAATTATTTCCGGAGCCCAGGCTGCAACAGGGACCGCGGTCCGCCTGAGGTATACGGCCTTCGGTTGCATTTAAGTTACCGGCGGTGAATAGTGAGTCAACCGCTCATTTTCTTTCATATTTTCGTATTCTATGATTATACTTGATTTTCTTGACAGCAATGTGCTTTGTGGACAAAATATTCTTTTACCGTGGAGGCTTTAAGACAGTTATTCATTGTCCCTTTGGGACACCCTGAAACTATGAAAAGGCCCATAGGTCCGTAGGGTGGGCTAAGCCTGTAGCCTGTAGTAGCCTGTAGGATGGGTGGAGCGAAGCGCAACCCATCAAGTCTTTTCGTAACAATTATTCATGTCTCGCTACGACTTCTTCGCGTCTCCGTGTCTCCGCGTGAAAGGATGTCTTTTCGAGACAGGAAAAATCCAAAGCATGAAAAAGTGCTGCCTCATCTCATTTTGGGTCCTTCTGATTGCGGCGGTAATATTTCCTCCTTTCGCCGTGGCCGGCCTCGTAGAGGGCCCGGACTGGAGCATTGCAGGGACCGGAGATTTCGACGGGGGCGAAATCCAGGGGATTCTCTGGAAAAATCAGGCAACCGGGGATTTGGCCTTCTGGTATATGCATGGAGGCGCCCTTGTTTCCGAACAGCAGCTTGAGTCTGCGCCTGGTTCGGCCTGGGATGTAGTGGGGGTGGGAGATTTCAATGGAGATGGAATCCCTGAAATTCTGGTTTGGGACGCCTCAACCGGTGATGTGCGGGTCTGGTACCTCAACGGGTCGGTCGTCGTCGGGCAGGACACCGTGGCCAGGATGGGCAGCCCCTGGACCATCGTGGGGGTCGGGGATTTCAACGGGGACGGAAACCCTGACATCGTATGGAGAAATTCGGCGACCGGAGAAACGATTGTCTGGTACATGCAAGGGGTGCTCCACTTAGGTACCGAGACCCTGGAAACTCTTCCTCCTCCCTGGAATATAATAGATATAAGCGATTTCGACCGAGACGGATCACCCGACATCCTTTGGAAAAACTCCGCAACCGGAGAGGTTGTGGTCTGGTACATGCGCGGCGTGGTTCATGTGGATCCGGGTGCTTTTGCTGTCCGCGCGCCTCCTTTGGATACAGGCAGAGTCTGTGATCTCAGCGGCGATGTGAACCCGGAAGCGGTCCGGAGGCATATCGCAACCCTTTCCGATTCCTGCCCGCTTTTCACATTGGGCATTCCCTGCAAAATCGTCATTTCAAGCCCGCGCATTCGCGCCCCGCCGATCTTTGGCTCTTACTCCTCCTAAGATGAACTTAGAGTAATGAACTACCGTTAAATTCCGGGTGGGGAATATCCCCCTGCCGCCTTGTGGAAAAGGGGGAACCGCCTGTAGGGCGTTCACTTATCCGGCTTCTGATATCCGGCATCAGTCATAGTCAGAGGTATACCATGGGAATCAGCAAGAAAACTATCCTGGCAGCAGTGGCTTTTGTGGTCGTGATTCTGATTGTTACGGCCGGCGTGTACCTTTCGGGACATTCGGACCGCCGGCCCAAACCGGGGCAGGACACCGAAGGCGCCGGGGGTGCGCCGGGGGATGCTGCTGCCCCGAAAACAGTCGAGTTGAACGAGACACAAGCCAAATCGGTCAAGGTCGAGCAGGTTGGAGAACGCACTTTCGTTATTCAGCGCGAAGCGGTCGGCAGTATCGACTTCAACCAGGACATGACGGTCCAGGTCTTTTCCCCCTACCAGGGGAAAATCGTAGGCCTGTTTGCAAAATTGGGCGATGAAGTGGCCAAAGGCCAAAAGCTCTATACGATAGACAGCCCGGACCTAGGTCAAGCGGAGTCGTCCCTGATAGCAGCCGCCGCAACGCTTGAGTTGACCACTAAAACCCTGGCGCGCGCCAAAAAACTCTATGAGACCGAAGGCATATCTCAGAAAGACCTGGAGCAGGCGACCTCCGATCAGCAAAGTGCGGAGGGCGCTCTCAAGGCCGCCCGCAATGCTGTCCGTTTGTTCGGAAAGACTGAAGCGGAGGTCGATCAAATTGTGGCGAAGCGCAAAATCGACCCGGTTATGGTCGTGCCGAGCCCGATAAGCGGCCGGATAACTGCCCGCAATGCAGCGCCCGGACTCCTTGTGCAGCCTGGGTCGGTCCCGGCCCCCTACTCGGTTGCCGACATCTCGACCATGTGGATGCTGGCATACGTCATCGAGAGCGACAGCCCGCTCTTCCATGTAGGCCAGGAGGTCAAGGTCAAGGTGATGGCCTATCCCGACCGGGTGTTCGAAGGCAAGATTTCCACCATCGGGGCCACCGTCGATCCTACTACCCACAGGCTCCTGGTACGCTCGGAAATCCGTGATCCCAAGCACGAACTGAGGCCGGGAATGTTTGCCACCTTTGTGATCCGCACGGGGGATTCGGTGCGCTCAACTGCAGTCCCGGCCGGTGGCGTAGTCCGGGAGGGCGACGGCACGATGACCGTTTGGGTCACCACCGACCGCCGGACCTTTACCAAACGCAGCGTGAAACTCGGCATGCAGCAGGACGGCTTCGATCAGATCGTCGACGGCCTGCAGCCCGGAGAACTGACGGCCACTGAAGGGGCGCTGTTCCTGAGCAACGCCCTGATAAATGCGACCAAATGAAAGGTCGAGATAACCCATGCTGAAGTCGGTTCTAACATTCGCGCTGACCCGCCGTCCGATCATACTGCTGGGCCTGCTGGTTCTTATCGGTGGCGGAATCCTTGCTTACAGGCAGCTTAACATCGAGGCTTACCCCAACCCGGCCCCTGTGATCCTTGAAATTAGCGCTCAGGCCGCCGGCCAGTCCGCGGAGGAGATGGAGCGCTACTACACAATCCCGCTGGAAGTCGGACTCGCCGCCACGCCGGGAGTCGATACCATCCGCTCGACATCCTACTACGGCCTCTCCTTTGTCCGCGTTACTTTCAAATACGGCGTTGAGTACTACTTTGCCTACACGCAGGCTGCGCTCAGCATGCAGCAAAGGGTCAGTCTGCCAAATAATGTTCAGCCGTCGATCCAGGAATCGAGCCTGGTCGGCGAGATTTTCCGCTACCAGGTGGTCGGTCCCCCGAATTTCGGCCTGACCAATCTTCGTACAATCCAGGACTGGGTCCTGCAACGCCGCCTGCTTACGGTCCCCGGAGTGGTCCAGGTGAACGCGTGGGGGGGAAGGACCAAGGAATTCGAAGTCGAAGCCGATCTCAACAAACTTGAGGCCTACAATATCACCATTCCCCAGTTGGTCGCCGCCATCGGCAACGCAAATATCAACGTCGGCGGGCGAACGATCAATATCGGCCAGCAGTCGGTGAACATTCGCGGCGTCGGCCTGATCGACAGCGGCGGCGCCACCGATTTGACCCGGGGCTGGAAGGTGGACGATATTCAAAATATCGTTCTCACCCAATCGAACGGCGTTCCGGTGCTCGTTAAAGACGTCGCCAAGGTCTATGTAGGTCAGGTGCCGAGCCTTGGCAAGTGCGGCCGCGATAAGGACGACGACGTGGTGACGGCCATCGTGGTGATGAACCGGACGCTGCAGACAAAAGACGTGCTGGCCAGGGTCAAGGCGGAAGTAGAAAAAATCAACAGCGACGGGACCCTGCCTCCTGGAGTCAGAATAGTTCCCTTTTATGACCGGGGTTGGCTCGTCTCGATAACCACCAACACTGTCCTGCACAATCTCGTCTTCGGCTGTCTGCTGGTTTTCTTTATCCAGTGGATCTTTCTGGGCAGTCTGCGCAGCGCCCTGATCATAGGTGCAAATATTCCTTTCGCGCTGCTCTTCACGGTCATCATTATGGTGCTGCGGGGAGAAGATGCGAACCTGTTGTCCATTGGCGCCGTTGACTTCGGCATCATAGTGGATTCAGCCGTCATTATGGTTGAGAACATATTCCGGAGCCTGCAGGCGAATGAGGAAGAAAGGAAAAGGCTTCTCGAAGGTCTTGCCGAGGGGCAGTTCGGGGAAGATCCGACCAAAGGCCGGGCATGGACCGATCGGCTGCGCATGATCTACTTGAGCGCCATGCAGGTGGATAGAGCGATATATTTCTCGACCATGATAACGGTTGCGGCATTCATTCCGCTTTTTACCATGCAGGGGGTCGAGGGCCAGATTTTCGGTCCCATGGCCAGGACCTACGGGTATGCGCTGGTTGGCGCGTTGATAGCTACTTTTACGATATCGCCGGTACTGGCCTCATACCTGCTCCCCGATAGAGTCAAGGAAACTGAAACGATCGTAGTGAGGGTACTGCGTTCGGCCTATATTCCGGTCCTGCGCTGGGGACTTGCCAATCGGAAGATCGTCGTCGCGATCGGGCTCCTGTTTCTGGCAGCGGTCGGTCTTCTGATCCCGCGGCTGGGCACCGAGTTCCTTCCCGCCCTTGAGGAGGGCAATCTCGATATTCATGCGGCGATGCCGCCGACTATATCGCTCGAAGCGGCCATGCCCACGGTGACAAAGATTCGCGAGATTCTCCTGCGTCATCCGGAAGTAAACACCGTGGTCTCCCAGCATGGCAGGCCGGACAACGGCAGCGACACCGGCGGGTTCGGCGATGCCGAGATATTCGTCTTTCTGAAGCCGTTCGACCAATGGCCCTCGGGCATGACCAAGGAAAAATTGGTTGAAGAGTTGAAGGCGGAGTTCTCCAGGGAACTCATCGGCATCACCTTCGACTTCTCGCAGTACATTCAGACCAACGTCGAAGAAGGCCTGTCGGGTGTCAAGGGCGCCAACTCCGTCAAGATCATAGGCCCCGACCTGGCGGTTCTGGAGGAGATCGCGGGCGAAGTCTCGCGCCAGATGGACCGGATTAGAGGTGTGGAGGACCTCGGCATATTTCGAGTCCTTGGACAGCCGAACCTGAACATCAAGGTCGATCGCGCAAAGGCTGCCCGCTACGGCCTCAATGCCGGAGATCTGAACACCGTGGTGCAAACCGCCCTGGGCGGAACTGTGGCGACCACGGTTCTGGAGAGCGACCGGCAGTTCAACCTGACCGTTCGCCTGAAGCCGGAGTATCGTGGCAACATCGACGCGGTGCGCAATATCAAGGTCGGCTATCAAACGAGCAGCGGAAATGCCTATATCCCGCTGAGCGAACTCGCCGACATATCTCTCGATACGGGCGCATCCTATATTTATCACGAACGCAATCAGCGCTTTATCCCCATCAAGTTCAGTGTTCGGGGACGCGACCTTGGAAGCACCGTCGCCGAAGCCCAGTGGCGCATTGCGCAGAACGTGAAGCTGCCGAATGGATATCGGATCGAGTGGGCCGGCGAGTTCGAGGAACTTCAGGACGCGGCCAAACGCCTTGAGGTCATTGTACCCATAAGTCTCATCTTGATATTAGCGATGCTCTACGGCCTGTTCAACTCGCTGCTTGACAGCGTGCTGGTGTTGGCCGGAATACCTTTCGCCATCGCAGGCGGCGTGCTGTCGCTCTATATCAGCGGCCTCGACTTCAGCATCTCCGCCGCCATCGGTTTCGTTTCGCTGTTAGGGGTTTCGGTCATGAACAGCATTCTATTGATTACTCATTACAATAAGCTCCGGATGACCCGCACCACCCTGAGCCGCGCCGAAGCTATGTTCCATGCGGCGCAGGAGCGTATGCGGCCCATGCTCATGACGGCGCTCTCTCCTTGCATTGCCTTGCTGCCCGCGGCCCTTTCCACCGGCATCGGCAGCCAGGTGCAGCGTCCCCTGGCGGCCGTGGTTGTGGGAGGGATGCTTATCGGCCCGGTCATGTTGCTGCTGATCGTACCGCCGCTCCGGTTGTTATTCGTAAGGAAGCAGATTGCCTCCCCGCCCAGCGAATAACGTGCGGCAGGCAATAAAGAGGTAACCCATGCTTAAGTCGGTTCTAACGTTCGCACTGACCCGCCGTCCGATTATCCTGCTGTGCCTGCTGGTTCTTCTCGGCGGCGGAATCCTTGCTTACAGGAAGCTTAATATCGAGGCTTATCCGAACCCGGCGCCCGTGATCCTGGAGATTACCGCCCAGGTAGCCGGTTTGTCGGCCGAGGAGATGGAGCGCTACTACACGACACCGATGGAGGTCGGGCTTGCCTCCACGCCGGGAGTCGATACCATCCGCTCCACCTCGTTCTACGGCCTCTCCTTTGTCAGCGTCACGTTCAAATACGGAGTAGACTACTTCTTTGCCTACACACAGGCTGCGCTAAGCCTGCAGCAAAGGGTCAGTCTTCCCAATAATGTTCAGCCCACTATCCAGGGATCGAGCCTGGTAGGTGAGATTTTCCGCTACGAGGTGGTTGGTCCCCCGAATTTCGGCCTGACCAATCTTCGCACAATCCAGGACTGGATACTGCAGCGCCGCCTGCTCACGGTCCCTGGAGTGGTCCAGGTCAACACCTGGGGAGGTACGACCAAGGAATTCGAAGTCGAAGCCGATCTCCGCAAACTTGAGGCCTACAATATCACCCTTCCCCAGTTGGTCGCCGCCATCGGCAACGCCAATGTCAACGTGGGCGGGCGAACGATCAATATCGGCCAGCAGTCCGTGAACATCCGCGGAGTCGGTCTTATCGACAGCGGCGGCGCCACCGATTTGGCCCAAGGCTGGAAAGTCGATGACATTCAGAATATCGTACTGACGCAATCCAACGGCATTCCCGTCATGGTAAAAGACGTTGCAAAGGTCTATGTCGGGCACGTGCCGAGGCTCGGAAAGTGCGGCCGCGATAAGGATGACGACGTGGTCGCGGCCATCGTCGTCATGAACCGGACACAGCATACAAAAGAGGTGCTGGCCCGGGTCAAGGCGGAAGTAGAGAAGATCAACAGCGACGGGACGCTGCCTCCGGGGGTCAGGATGGTTCCCTTTTATGACCGCGGCTGGCTCGTTTCGGTTACCACTAATACCGTCCTGCACAATCTCATCTTCGGCTGCCTGCTGGTCTTCTTTATTCAATGGATCTTTCTGGGCAGTCTGCGCAGCGCCGTGATCGTAGGCGCAAATATTCCCTTCGCGCTGCTTTTCACGGTCATCATTATGGTGCTGCGAGGGGAAGATGCGAACCTCTTGTCCGTTGGCGCCGTCGACTTCGGCATCATAGTGGATTCAGCCGTTATAATGGTTGAGAACATATTCCGGACCCTGCAGGCGAAAAAGGAAGAAAGGAAAAGGCTTCTCGAAGTTCTTGCCGAGGGGCAGTTCGGGGAGGATCCTACCAAGGGCTACGACCTGGGTACCGGCCGGGCATGGACCGATCGGCTGCGCATCATCTACTTGAGCGCCAAGCAGGTGGATAGAGCGATATACTTCTCGACCATGATAACGGTTGCGGCATTCATTCCGCTTTTCACCATGCAGGGGGTCGAGGGCCAGATTTTCGGTCCCATGGCCAGGACCTACGGGTATGCTCTGATTGGTGCGTTGATAGCTACTTTTACGATATCGCCGGTACTGGCCTCATACCTGCTCCCGGATAAAGTCAAGGAAACTGAAACGATTGTGGTGAGGGCGCTGCGTTCGGCCTATACTCCAGTCCTGCGCTGGGGGCTTGCCAACCGGAAAATCGTCGTCGCGATCGGACTCCTGTTTCTGGTGGCGGTCGGGTTTCTGGTCCCGCGGCTCGGGACAGAGTTTCTGCCGGCCCTGGAGGAAGGCAACCTCTGGATTCGTGCGTCGATGCCGCCGACCATATCGCTGGAAGCCGCCATGCCGGCGGTAACCAAGATGCGGGAGATCCTCCTGAACCACCCGGAAGTAATCACCGTGGTGTCTCAGCACGGCCGGCCCGACGACGGCAGCGACGCGGCCGGTTTCTACAATGCCGAATTCTTCGTGCCTCTAAAGCCGTTCGAGGAGTGGTCCCCGGGTCTGACCAAGGAAAAACTGGTAGAAGAATTGCAGCAGGAGTTCTCCAGGGAATTTACCGGTGTTGACTTCAATTTCTCCCAGTATATACAGGACAACATTGAAGAGGGCCTGTCGGGAGTAAAGGGCGCCAACTCGGTCAAGATCGTGGGCCCCGACCTGGCGGTCCTGGAGCAGATCGCGGTCCAGGTGCAGAGTGAAATGGGCCGGATCAAAGGGGTGGAGGACCTCGGCATATTTCGAGTCCTTGGACAGCCGAACCTGAATATCAAGGTTGATCGTGCAAAGGCTGCGCGCTACGGCCTAAACGCCGGAGATCTGAACACTGTGGTGCAAACCGCCCTTGGCGGCACGACAGCGAGTACGGTCCTGGAGGGCGACCGGCAATTCAACCTGACCGTTCGCCTGGCGCCCGAATTTCGCGACAGCATCGACGCGGTGCGAAGCATCAAGGTCGCCTATCAAACGAGTAGCGGAAATGCCTATATTCCGCTGAGCGAAGTCGCCGAAATATCTCTCGATACGGGCGCATCCTATATCTATCACGAACGCAATCAGCGCTTTATCCCCATCAAGTTCAGTGTTCGGGGACGCGATCTCGGAAGCACCGTCGCCGAAGCGCAAACGCGTATCACGAAGAATGTGAAGCTGCCGATTGGGTATCGTATCGAATGGGCCGGTGAGTTCGAGGAACTTGAACAGGCGGCGAAGCGGCTGGAGGTCATCGTACCGATCAGTCTCATCCTGATCATGGCGATGCTCTACGGCCTGTTCAATTCGATGCTCGACAGCCTCCTGGTCTTGGCCGGAATACCTTTTGCAATCGCAGGCGGTGTGCTGTCGCTCCTTATCAGCGGCCTCGACTTCAGCATCTCCGCCGCCATCGGTTTCGTATCTTTGTTCGGGGTCTCGGTCATGAACAGCATCCTATTGATAACTCACTACAATAAGCTTCGGCTGGCCCGCACCACCCTGAGCCGTACCGAAGCCATGTTCCATGCGGCGCAGGAGCGTATGCGGCCGATGCTCATGACGGCGCTATCTCCTTGCATAGCCTTGTTGCCCGCGGCCCTTTCCACCGGCATCGGCAGCCAGGTGCAGCGTCCCCTGGCGGCCGTGGTCGTGGGGGGCATGCTAATCGGCCCGATCATGTTGCTGGTGATCCTACCCCCGCTCAGAATGCTGTTCATGAGGAAGCAGGAGGAACTTTAAAATGTCTGCAAAATACCTTTGCTGCATTGCCGCGTTTTCACTTTCGCTCCTGGTCGCGGGCTGTGCAGTTGGACCCGATTTCCAACGCCCCAAAGCGCCGGCCGTAGACAGCTATACGCCCAAGCCGCTTGCTGCCACGGCCTCGACGCCCAATGTGCTGGGCGGCGAAGAACAGCGGTTCGTCAAGGATATGGAGGTTCCGCAACAGTGGTGGGCACTGTTCGAGTCGCCGCAGCTCAACGCGCTGATTGAAAAGTCGATCAAGGCCAACCCGACACTTGATGCGGCAAAGGCGGCGCTGCGTCAGGCGCGGGAGAACGTCGCCGCTCAAAAGGGTTTTTATTATCCAACCGTCCAGGCCAACGGTTCGGCCAACCCTCAGAAACAGCCGCTTGAAACAATAACTCCCTTGCTGACTTCCGGTGCTGAGTACTTCACGCTCTACACCGCCCAGTTGACCGTTAGCTACACTCCTGACGTGTTCGGCCTCAACCGGCGGCAGGTGGAATCGCTAGAAGCCCAGGCCGAGTCTCAGCGCTTCCAGCTCGAAGCTGCTTACCTCACGCTGACTTCCAACGTTGTGACCGCAGCCGTCCAGGAAGCCACGCTGCGCGCTCAGATAAACTCAACGAAAAGTATCATCGAAATCGCAAAGAAGCTGCTCGAAATACAGCGCCGGCATCTCGCGCTGGGGTATATCGCGGGGCTCGACGTGGCTGCGCAGGAGGCTGCGCTTGCCCAGGTCGAGGCAACCTTGCCGCCTCTGGAAAAGCAACTGGCGCAAACGCGCGACCTGTTGGCGGCCCTTGCGGGCCGATTTCCCAGCGAGGAATTGGAGGAAAAATTCGACTTGGCCTCTCTGCACCTCCCGCAGGAACTGCCGGTCAGCCTGCCTTCGAAGCTTGTGGAGCAACGCCCGGACATGCGTGCGGCCGAGGAGCAGTGGCATTCCGCATGCGCACAAGTTGGAGTCGCTGTAGCCAACAGGTTGCCGCAGATCAGCATCACCGGCGCTATGGGTGGAAGTTCAACCCAGATCGGCCAACTGTTCGTTCCCGGCAACACTTTCTATAGTATCACCAGCGGCGTGACGCAGACTATTTTCGACGCAGGCACTCTACTGCACAAACAACGGGCTGCCGAAGCCGGCGTGGACCAGGCTGCGGCGCAGTACCGCAGCACTGCCTTAAACGCCTTCCAGAACGTGGCGGATACGCTCCATGCGCTGCAGGCCGACGCCGACGCCTTGAAGGCCGCCGCCGCCGCAGAACGCGCGACAAAGCGGACCCTCGATCTTACACGCAGGCAGTTGGAACTCGGCTATGTTAACTATCTGGCGCTGCTCTCGGCTGAACAGAGCTATCAGCAGGCCCTGATAAATCTTGCGCAGGCCCAGGCAAACCGTTACTCCGATACCGCTGCCCTGTTCATGGCGCTTGGGGGAGGCTGGTGGAACCGTAAGGACGTGGCTTCGGCTCAGCCGGCCGCGTGCCCCTTACCCTGACGGGTACGACCTGCACGGGAACGAAATCCGCATGGAACGCATGTTCAAGACCCGGTCGCAGTTGAACACGCTATTCACTTAAGTTATTATGGCGTTGAAATTGGTCTTGTGCGGTGTACTAACAGAACATATCCCCCTCTCAGCGTTAGCCTAAAGGAGTCCACAGTGGGAAAGCCGTTAAGCGTTCTGATCGTAGGTGGCGTGGCGTGCGGGCCGAAGGCGGCATCGCGTCTAAAACGCCTGTTACCTGATGCCGAGGTTACGATGGTAGACAGAGGCCCTATTGTTTCTTACGGCGCCTGCGGTCTTCCATATTTTGTTGAAGGGATGTACCCGAAAATCGAAGCGCTGGTCGAGACCCCATACGGAGCCGTGCGCGACGTGGCCTACTTTGAGAAGGTCAAAGGCTTCAAGACGCTCACCCGGACCGAGGCGGTCGAAATTGACCGGAAAGGGAAGCGAGTGCGTGTCCGGAATCTGGATTCCGGAAAAGAAGAGAATCTCCCCTACGACAAGCTCGTTCTGGCAACCGGCGGCAGGCCATGCAAACCGCCCTTTTCCGGCCTGGAACTCGAAAATGTCTGGTTTATGCGCCACTTGGACGATGCCAGGAAAATGGCGGGCTGCATCGGCACGGAGGGGCTGAAGAAGGCGGTGATCGTAGGGGCCGGGTACGTCGGTGTCGAGATGGCCGAAGCCCTGCGGACGCGCGGACTTGATGTCACGATGGTTGAGTTGTTCGATCAGATAATGCCCCAGTTCCTTGACCCGGAGATGGCCCGCCTTGCCGCCAAGCATCTCCGGCAGAAGGGGGTCCAACTTGCGCTCGGCGAAAAAGTGATTGCTCTGGAAGGCGATGGAAAGGTTGCCTCGGTCATAACAGACAAGCGAACCCTGCCCGCAGACCTTGTGATCATCGGCGTCGGGGTGCTCCCCAACGATGAGCTGGCCCGAGAATCCGGCATTGCCTGCGCTGCCAAAGGAGGCATTCTCATCGACAGCTACTGCCGGACAAGCGATCCCGATATATATGCGGGTGGAGATTGTGTGGTCAACCACTACGTTGATCCCATTACCAGGGCTTCATTTTTCGTGCCGCTCGGTTCCACTTCCAATAAGCACGGGAGAACGATTGCGGACCACATTGCAGGCCGGCCTGCGCAATTTGCAGGAGTTACGGCAACGGGCCTGTGCAGGGCGTTCGATTTTACCCTGGGCCGCACCGGGCTGACGGAGAAGCAGGCGAGGGAACTGGACCCTGAAATCGAAACGGCTATCTGGGCTGGACCCGACAGACCTCACTACGTTCCCGAGAGTAAAGCCCTTGTAATCAAAATGGTGGCCTCACGACGTTCGCGAAAGCTCCTCGGCTTCCAGGTGGTGGGAAGGGGCGACGCCTCCAAACGGCTTGACATTGCTGCAAGCGCCCTTTTCTTCGGCGCTACCGTGGATCAGATCGCAGGTATCGATCTAGGCTATGCGCCTCCGTATTCCTCCCCGATCGACGCTATTGCGGGGGCCGCTCATCTCCTCCTGAACAAGCTCGACGGCATAGCGCAAGGGATTGCTCCCGCCGAAGCCAAGGCGCGCATTGAAAGAGGGGATAACCTGACTATTGTGGATGTGCGCACGTCCAAAGAATTCGAGAAGATTCGCATTCCTTACCCGAATGTGTTGAACATTCCGCTTGCGGACTTTCGCGCCAGGTTCCATGAACTGCCGAATAACGAAGACATCCTGATCTACTGCGGAATCAGTATGCGTGCTTACGAGGCACAGCGGATTCTCAATGGTGCCGGCTACGACCGAGTGTGGTTTATCGAGGGCGGGATTACGGGCTGGCCTTTTGAGTTATCGAAGGGAAAATAACCGGGGTCCGATTGCCGCGAGGAAGAGTTTCCATATCTCGAATTGGGCTCGATGCGGCCTACTCCGGGAAACCGGTTGACCGATCGGCAGCGGGGATGTGGGCGATTAATAACAGCCTGCATCCCCGCTGACAACCCCGGCTCATCGACCGGCATTTACATTCGATTTCTCACTTCGCGGAAAGTTACCCAGTCCCGGTTGGCTGAATTGCTTCAGCGGTCCCAAACACCGACCCCGGAGTTTAATTCACGGGGGATATGCCCGAGTTGGACGGTCACGAATTTAAACCAGTAGGGACCGGAAATTTTTATGATCTCCGCGAATGTTTCCAACCACTTTCCCTTTGTGAAAACAGCCGTTGCGCCCAACTGGTAGCATTCCAGCAACTCGGACCAGTTGGTCGAATCGGTTAGCACCACCACCGACAGGTTCCTGAGGTCAGCGTCTTTTCTTATTTCACTGAGCACATCCCTGCCGTTGAGATCGGGCATATACAGGTCCAGCAAAATCAGATCGGGGAATTGGAGTCCGAGTCCCTCGTATTTTCCACGACCACGTAGATAGTCCATCAGCTCCTGACCGGACCCGATTATAGTCAGAGAGTGGTCCAGTTCGCTTTCATCCAGCGCTTCTTTTATGATAAAGCAGTCGTCCTTGTCATCGTCAACCATGACAATCGAGACTTTTCGCCCCGTTTCCCACATCGCCACCTCCTGCTTTTGACTCGAACAGTGTTCACAGCGCGCTCTGCCGCGGCATCGATCGGCTTTCACAGTTCAATCAACAAACTAAAACGAGATGGGAGCAAAAAATGTCAGGTCTAAGTACTTAAATTATGAGAAAGTGGTCATGCGGTTATCAATAGATCTTACGCATTCAGGTTAAGGATACCCGGTAAAAGAATCAATACTTCCGCGCATCGCGAAATGCTTCACAGGAGACGATCCTGAAATAAACTCTTGACGGAGGTATTGTTTTGTGAGAAATAGTCAACTAATTCAATGGAAATTGTAGCTTATCTGGAGAAGGTCAATGAAATTATCGACTAGAGGCAGATACGGCGTTCGTCTCATGCTCGATCTTGCCCTCCATGAAGGAGACGGACCGGTTACTTTGAAAGATATCGCAGCGCGGCAGGAGATCTCGGAAAAGTACCTCTCCAACCTTATTCCCCTCCTCAAAAACGCAGGGCTTGTCCATTCGGTCCGCGGTTCCCAGGGCGGGCATACGTTGGCGAGGCCGCCCCGGGAAATTACCGTAAAAGACATCCTGCTCGTGCTGGAAGGATCGATGTGCCTGACCGAATGCACTGAAAACCCCATGCTGTGTCAACGCTCCGAGGACTGCCTTGTTCGGGGCGTCTGGTCCGAGGTGACCGAAAAAATGCTCGCAGCACTTGAATCCTTTACGCTCGCGGAGATGGTCGAAAGGCAGATGCTCAAAAAACCAGTGCTGACTTACAACATTTGACCGGTTACTGCTCTTCTTCTTAAATTATTTCTAATCAAGGGAGACACTAATGGCGCAAGCGGAAAATGGAGGATGGGGGCTGGACACGATTGGGTTGCACGGCGGACAGGTTGCCGACCCCACCACGGGTGCGAGGGCGGTTCCGATCTACCAGACCACTTCTTATGTGTTCAAGAGTACGGATCATGCCGCAAATCTTTTTGCTCTGAGAGAATTCGGCAATATCTATTCCCGGATCATGAATCCGACCAACGATGTCCTGGAAAAGCGCATCGCCATGATCGAGGGCGGAAGCGGAGCGCTGGCGGTTGCGAGCGGCCAGGCTGCGGTGACTTTGGCTCTTCTTGCAGTTACTCAACCCGGAGATGAAATTCTCTCGGCTGCCAACCTCTACGGCGGAACTTACCAGCTCTTTCACTACACTTTTCCCAAGTTGGGGCGCAGAGTAAAGTTCGTTAATTCCGCAGACCTCGACGAAATCAAAGGAGCCCTGACGAGCGCTACTCGCGTTGTCTATGCCGAAGCTGTCGGCAATCCCAAACTGGACGTGCCCGACTTTGAGGCAATTGCAAAAATTGCTCATGATGCAGGGGTGCCTTTCTTCGTCGATAACACGGTCGGCATAGGCCTTATGCGCCCGTTCGATTTTGGAGCAGACATCAGCGTCCTTTCCGCGACAAAATTTGTCGGCGGCCATGGGACCTCGATCGGCGGATTGATTGTGGACGGCGGGAAATTCAACTGGGGAAACGGCAAGTTTCCCGAATTCACTGAACCGGACCCCAGCTATCACGGCCTTAAATTCTGGGACGTTTTCGGGGATTTCCCCGGCTTGGGGAATGTGGCGTTCATAATAAGGACTCGAGTGCAATGGCTCCGCGACCTTGGACCGGCTATGAGCCCGTTTAACGCCTTTCTTTTTATCCAGGGACTCGAGACATTGGTCCTGAGGCAGGAGAGGCATTCCGAGAATGCGCTGCAGGTAGCGCAGTTTCTCAGAGGCCACCCGCTGGTAAACTGGGTGAATTACCCTGGTCTCGAGGACAAGCCGAACTATCCGGTTGCAAAGAAATATTTCAACGGGCGTTATGGAGCGCTAGTCGGTTTTGGAATAAAAGGCGGACTCGAGGCCGGGAAAAAATTCATCAATTCCGTGAAACTGCTTTCGCACCTTGCCAACATAGGAGATGCAAAAAGCCTGGTTATCCATCCTGCTTCAACCACCCACCAGCAGCTTACCAAAGAGGAGCAGGAAGCCACCGGCGCCACTGAAGATTATATCCGGCTCTCGATAGGCCTGGAAAATGTTCGAGACATAATAAACGACGTTGCCCAGGCGCTTGAGAAGGCAGGCGAAGACAAGTAATATGCAAGAATACTCATAGATATACAGGAGAGATACGTTACGAACCCGGCTATTCAAAAAATAGCGGTTTTTTGGAGAAGATGAAGTGAGTCAAAGAGATAGCATAGGTATCGTTGAAACGAAAACCATAACGTTTTCCCCACCGGGAGGGCTTTTACTCGAGTGCGGGCAAAGTCTCGAAACGGTCACGATTGCCTACGAAACTTACGGCGAACTCAACCGCGACCGTACCAATGCGATCCTGATCGTCCACGCTCTCTCGGGAGATGCCAACGCTGCGGGCTTTCACCGGGGGGCAAGAAAGCCGGGATGGTGGGACAGTTTGATTGGTCCCGCAAAAGGATTCGATACCGATAAATATTTCGTTATATGCTCAAATATTCTGGGGGGCTGTCAGGGGACTACGGGGCCTTCGAGCATCAACCCCGCGACGGGAAGACCATACGGCCTGAGTTTCCCGCTCATATCGATTCACGACATGGTGAACTGCCAGAAACTCCTCGTCGATTACTTCAAGATCGAAAAGCTTCTGAGCGTCTCGGGCGGGTCGATGGGCGGCATGCAGGTGCTCTCATGGCTGACCCGCTACCCGCAGCGTGTGCGCAGCGTTATCCCCATCTCAACGGCGATTAAGCACTCGCCCCAGCAGATCGCCTTTAACGAAGTGGGCCGGCAGGCCATAATGGCCGACATTCACTGGAAGTCGGGAAACTACTATGGTGGGCCGCTTCCGGCCAGGGGATTGTCGGTCGCCAGGATGGTCGGCCACATCACCTATATGAGCGATGCCTCGATGCACGAAAAGTTCGGGAGGCAGCGCAAAGACAGCATCGAGACTTTCAAGTTCAACCCCGACTTCGAGGTGGAAGGATATCTCCACTATCACGGCGAAAACTTCGTGAAAAGGTTCGATGCAAACTCTTACCTCTACCTCACCAAGGCAATGGACAACTTCGATGCCGCCGAAGGCCGGTCCCTCCACGAATTGTTGAGGGCAACCGATTCGAAGGTCCTTGTGATTGCCTTCAAGTCCGACTGGCTCTATCCTGCCTACCAGACCAGGGAAATCGTAAGGGCCTGCAAACTTGCCGGCATCGAAGCCAGCTACTGCGAAATCGATTCCACCTATGGGCACGATGCCTTTCTGCTCGAGATAGAGGAACAAACTCACTTGATTACCCACTTCCTGAAGAAGGTCTACAACGGGTACGAGGTAATGACCGAATATGCAATCTGAATCTGCCCGGCTGGACCACCGGATTATTTCGGAACTCATTGCCACCGGCTCTTCGGTCCTAGACCTCGGGTGCGGCGCCGGAGAGCTTCTCTGTATGCTGATAAAGGATCGGGCTGCGCACGGCCAGGGCATAGAGATCGACGAGCAGGCCATATACACATGCGTGGCCCGGGGTTTGAACGTATTTCACGGTGATATTGACTCGGGGCTTTTCGATTATCCGAATGGTTCGTTCGATTATGTGATTCTCAACCAGTGTTTACAGCAGGTCGTGCACGTAGAAACCGTGCTCGCGGATTCCCTGAGGGTGGGAAAGAAGGTAATCGTCGGGTTTCCCAATTTTGCCCATTACAGCGCAAGATTACAATTGTTCTTCAAGGGCCGGGCGCCTGTCACGGGCTCCCTGCCGTACCAATGGTATGAAACGCCAAATCTTCACTTTCTGAGTATCTCCGATTTTTTCATATTCTGCCGGGACAAGGGCATTACTATCGAGCGCTGCGAGTACATTGGAAACAGGGGGCGTCTTTGCAGGCTCCCGAATATATTTGCGCAAACCGGCATATTTGTAATCTCCAGGTGAGATACGCCGGAAATGGACCAGGCAATGGAAAGATTGGAGTTTTACTCATGAAGTACGGTACGCGGATACTGCACAACGAAAATGAAGTTGACCCCCATACCGGTGCTTTGAGTATACCTATTTATCAGGCATCGACTTACCACCAGTTCGATGTCGACAATCCCGGTAAATATGCATACTCCCGTTCCGGCAATCCTACCAGGGAAGCCCTGGAAAAGACATTGGCGTCATTGGAAAACGGCACGCACGCCTACGCTTTCTCCTCGGGAATGGCGGCCACTTCTTCGAGCCTGGCGATCTTGGAGCAGGGTGACCATGTGATAGCCACGGCGGACATTTACGGGGGATCTTATCGGATTTTGACCAGTTTTTTCAATAAGTTCGGTATAGCGACCACTTTTGTGGATATGAGCAGGCTGGAAGACATCGAGAAAGCCATCAGGCCCAATAGCCGGTTGCTCTTTCTGGAAAGCCCGTCCAATCCCCTGCTCAAAGTCACCGACCTCCTCGGAGCAACCGCGATAGCCCGGAAACATGGGCTGATTACCATGATCGACAATACGTTCATGTCGCCCTATTTTCAGCGGCCGCTCGACCTGGGGTTGGACATCGTAGTGCACAGCGCTACTAAATTTCTCGGTGGCCACAGCGACGTGATCGGGGGAGCAGTAATTACAAAATCCGACGAATTGGCCTCTCAGATATATTCTGTCCAAACCGGTTTCGGCGCCATTTTGGGGCCGCAGGACTGCTGGCTGTTGTTGAGAGGTATTAAAACGCTGAAAGCGCGGATGGAGTTGCAGCAGAAATCGGCGACGGAAATCGCCCACTGGTTGCAGCAGCAAGCCTGGGTAACTGATGTGTATTATCCCGGGTTGCCCGATCATCCCGGACATAAAATCATCAAGTCGCAGGCTTCCGGTTTCGGTGCGGTACTTTCCTTTAAGACCGAAACAGTCGAACAGGCGAAGCAGATCATGAAGAAAGTGAAGGTCTGGTCCGTGGCTGTAAGTTTGGGAGGAGTGGAATCGATTCTCTCTTATCCGGTAAAGATGTCTCATGCTTCGATCCCGCCTTTGGAAAGGGAAATGCTGGGGATCACGGATAACCTGATCAGGCTCTCGGTTGGATTGGAAGACGTAAGCGACTTGATCGAGGATCTGGATCGAAAACATTGATCCCGGCGGTGCCTTGTCGATTCTTTCCCGGTGGTTAGTATATCTACTTGACAGACTTTATGGATACGCGCCATCTGGAGGTCCACATGCAACCCATCTATCTCGATTACAACGCCACCACCCCCACAGATCCTGCCGTAGTCGAAGAACTTCTCCCTTACCTGACTGAGGTATTCGGCAATCCTTCCAGCAGCCACCCTTACGGGAAAAAGGCCAGGGAAGCTGTGGAACTGGCGCGGAAGAAGGTAGCGGCCCTGCTTGGCTGTGATCCAATGGATGTGATCTTCACCGGCGGCGGTACCGAGTCCAACAACCAGGCCCTCATCGGCGCCGTTTTTGCCAACAGAGATCGAGGGAACCACATTATTTCCACTGCGATCGAACATCCTGCGGTTCTGAATCCCCTGCACTGGCTGGAGGGGCAGGGCTTCACGGCAACCTTTCTGCCGGTTTCCGGTACCGGCCGCGTTGACCCGGAGACGGTGCGCCGGGCCGTCACAGGCAAAACTATTCTCATCAGCGTCATGCATGCCAATAATGAGGTCGGGACGATTCAGCCGCTGGCCGAGATCGGAGAAATCGCCCGTGAAAAGGGTATCCTGTTTCATACCGATGCAGCCCAGTCGGTGGGGAAAATCCCGACGCCGGTAGACGGCCTGCGGGTGGACCTCCTGACGGTAGCCGGCCACAAGCTTTATGCCCCCAAAGGAATTGGCGCTCTCTTCATTAGACGTGGGACGAAAATCGGACCCTACCTTCACGGAGCCGGGCACGAAAGGGGCCTTCGGGCAGGTACTGAAAATGTTCCTTATATCGTGGCGCTGGGCAAGGCGGCAGAGTTGGCCGCACAGCGCCTCGCCGCCGACGGCGAGCGCATCCTCTCCCTGCGGGAGCATTTCCACAACAGGTTGCGCGAACTGGTGGACGGCGTGATTTTGAACGGCCACCCGGCGGAGCGGCTCCCGAACACCCTGAACGTCAGCTTTCGCGGGGTAGTAGGAGCGGATCTCCTGGCGAAGACCCCTGAGATCGCCGCCTCAACCGGGTCAGCCTGCCATGACGGCAGTGCCGAGCTGTCCGGGGTGCTTAAGGCCATGGAGATATCACCGGAACAGGGCTTTGGCGCTGTGCGCTTTAGCCTTGGCAGGTTTACCACGGTAAAGGAAATAGACCGCGCAGCCGAGGTCCTCGCCGCAAGGGTCGGGGAACTCCGTGCTGTGCGGCACTGACAGGTTCATCCCGGAACGACGGCCTCGGTTTTCCCGGGGCGGGCGGCGGGTGCTCGATTCGGCGCCAAACCGGCCATATTCACTCTATTGAAAAAGGAGAATCAACATGGGACAGGTATTTGATGACAATAGCCTGAGCATCGGCCGAACGCCGCTGGTCCGCATCAATCGAATCACGGCAGGGTTGCCCGGGATCGTGCTGGCAAAGATCGAAGGACGCAACCCCTCCTATTCGGTAAAGTGCCGGATTGGGGCGTCGATGATCTGGGCTGCCGAACAGCAGGGAAAGCTGAAACAAGGCCAAAGGGATGTAACCGTGATCGAACCGACAAGCGGCAATACAGGGATCGCCCTGGCGTTTGTCTGTGCAGCCAGACAATACCCATTGGTTCTAACCATGCCTGAAACCATGTCCCTCGAACGCCGGCGTATGCTCAAGGCATATGGGGCGGAATTGATCCTGACCGAAGGCGCCAAAGGCATAGCAGGGGCCATAGCCAAAGCAGAAGAGATTCTGGCCGGCGACCCTCAAAAATACTATATGCCTCAGCAGTTCAAGAATCCGGCCAATCCGGAAATTCATTTCAAGACTACCGGCCCTGAGATTTGGGACGATACCGACGGCCGCATCGACATCTTGATATCGGGGATAGGGACCGGCGGAACTATTACCGGAGTAAACCGGTATATTAAGGGGATAAAAGGGAAACCCATCTGGTCGGTTGCCGTTGAGCCGATTCATTCACCTGTGCTGACCGCTATACGCAACGGGGAAACACCGAAGCCCGGTCCTCACAAAATCCAGGGTCTTGGCGCCGGATTTAAACCTGACGTTCTGGATCTGAGTTTAGTCGACGAGATAGCCACGGCATCAAACGATGAGTCCGTGGAAATGGCGAGGCGTCTGCACAGGGAAGAGGGAATCACGTGCGGAATCTCCAGCGGTGCGGCGATGGCAGCGGCCGTGCGATCGGCATCTCTGCCGGCAAACAAAGATAAATTAATTGTCGTCGTCCTGCCCGATGCGGGTGAACGCTATCTATCGAGCATCTTATTCGATGGAATTGACGCCTGAACCGCGCCGATGCGTTGTAGTTTTGGGCTGATCGGCTAAGAACCGATAAAAACACGTATATGTGGTTAGCCCCGCGCCAAATCCCTGATTACGTGCCCGGGGCCGGTGCCGATCGTCCGATTGAGCGAGAAAATCCTGGCTGCGACACAGGCAAAACACCTGTCGGCATTTTCATCCAGGCATATTTTGTTAGGGTAGAGTTCATAGAGAGGCCGCACTTTGGTGGGGGTGATGTTGGGCATCATAACATTCGCCCCCGCTTGCAGGGCTTTTTCTCTGCCAATGGGATCAAGGCTGCCCATAGCAGTTGTCGCGGGGATATGGGCATAAGGAAATACCAGCCTCAAAACAGCCACAAGCCTCAAAGCTTGCCCGAGGGTTCCACCCTTCTCATCTTTCAAAGGGGTCTCGGGATGAACTATGAAAGGTCCTATGCCAACCATCTCTACCCCGAGTTCGTGCATCCAGATCACGTCTTCGGCAAGGCTTTGAGCGTCCTGCCCGGGGAGTCCCACCATGACCCCGCTTCCCAACTGGAAGCCGAGTTCTTTGAGCACAAAAAGGCATCGCTTTCTTTCATTGAGGTCATCATCGGGATGCAGTTTTTTAAAGATTTTCTCGTCAGTCGTTTCAATCCTCAGCAGATACCGGTCCGCGCCGGCTTCCCTCCACACCGAATAAGTGCTCTTGTCACGTTCTCCCATGCTCAAGGTTATGGCAAGTTCTGTCCTGGATTTTATTTCACGAATGATATCGGCCATTAATTCCGTACTAAAATACAAATCCTCTCCCGACTGAAGTACAATGGTTCTATAACCGATCTGCCAGGCCTTTATTGCGGCCTCCATGATCTCTTCGCGAGTCAGCCTGTATCTTGCAAGCTTGCGATTATCCCTTCTCAAACCACAGTATCCGCAGTTTTTTCTGCAGTAGTTCGAAAACTCTATAATGCCTCTGAGATGAACGGTCTCCCCCATAGTTTCAGCTCTCAGACTGTCGGCTGCCTGGAGAAGAAGCCGTTCCTCCTCGCCTTCTGCTTCAAGAAGCGGGACAAGCCAGTCAATAGCGGGACTTCTGCGGTTCAATCCGGCCCTCAAGGCTTCCGATAAGTCCATTTTCTCTGCTTCCATTAATGGCAATCAATCCGGTAGTGGCATTGTTGCCGAAAGAGATATCTTTTCACGCCTTGATATCTTGGATCGTCAGCTCATTTTCCGTCACGGCTTCGTGCATGGCGCCGGTCCGATATCCCTGCAGATCGATTGTGACGTACGTGTAGCCTGCGCTTTTGCAGGCTGCCACAACTGCCTCCCGCAGCCCATGTTCGAGCAGCCTCCCCATTTCATCCGGAGCGATTTCAACTCTGGCGATCGTTCCGTGGTCCCGGACGCGCAACTGGCGAAATCCCATGCCGCGCAGCGCTGCTTCACTGTGATCGATGCGCTGGAGACGCTCGGGGGTTATAAGTTCTCCGTATGGAATTCTTGAAGCAAGACAGGCTGAGGAAGGTTTGTCCCAGTTCGGCAGGCCGTAATGCTTCGCGAGGCGGCGGATCATCTCCTTACCGATACCCACCTCCAGGAAAGGCGAACGTATGCCCAGTTCACGCAGCGCCGCCATGCCCGGCCTGATCTCAGTCAGATCGTCGGTGTTGCTGCCTTCGATGACAAAAGGCAGGCCTTCTTCGGACGCCCGCGCAAGGAATCGTGTAAATAGACTCTTTTTGCAGAAATAGCATCGATTACTGGGGTTGTCCCTAAAGTGTTGATCGTCAAGTTCGCCGCTTTCCAAAGTGATCCAGCGCACGCCCAGCCGTGAAGAGATTGCCCTCGCGAACTCCAGGTCGTGTGCAGGGACGAGCGCCGATGTGCCGGTGGCGGCCACCGCCGAGTCCCCCAGGGCTTTATGGGCTACTGCCAGCAGTACCGAGCTGTCGACGCCCCCCGAGAAGGCGACCAGCACACCTCCCATATCCTTCATGAGCGCTTCCAGTTCACGCCTTTTGGTTTCCATTACCAAAATCACCTCCCGGAACAACGATTAGTGCAGCAGAATAAAAGCCATTATAACATGAAAAACTTCTTCACCCAGTCAATCCCTGGGACTCAACCTCGCCGACAAGTTCAGCTCGCTTATAGACTCGCATTACAGGCGATACCCCGGCGTGGTAGGCCACTATGGCCGGGCTGTCGCCGTCCAGGATGATGAAATCTGCGCTCTTGCCCGCATCCAGACTCCCCGTCCGATCGGACATCCCAATGGAATAAGCCGCATTGAGAGTTGAGGCTACAAGGGCTTCCGATACCGAAAGACGCATGCCCAGCACCGAAAGACCGAACACGAAGGGCATGGACTCCGTATAACTTGTGCCCGGATTGCAATCGGTGGCAATGGCGATTGGCAAGCCGAGTTCCACCATTTTCCTGGCAGGCGCATACTCTTTTCGCAGGCAATAGGCGGTGGCCGGCAGAAGTATTCCGATGACGCCTGCTCCGGCCATGGCGCGGATGTTCTCCTCTGAGGCTCGCAGAAGGTGTTCGGCGGATGTGGCGCGCAGATCCGCAGCCAATGCCGCGCCGCCAAGATCGCAGACCTCGTCGGCATGGATCTTGACTCCCATTCCGGCTTTGCGTGCTGCCTCCAGAATCCGGCGGCTCTGGTCTACTGTAAAGACGCTCTTTTCACAAAAGACGTCGCAAAAACGAGCCATGTCCTGTTCTGAGACAGCGGGAATCATTTCGGAAACGATAAGATCCATATACCTGTCCGCAGCCCCTGCATACTCTTCCGGTATTGCATGGGCCCCAAGAAAGGTGGGAACTACATCGACGGGCAGTTCGCGCCCGATTCGCTCTATTACCCGGAGCATCTTCAGCTCGGATTCGGTATCGAGTCCGTATCCGCTTTTGATCTCCAAGGTTGTCGTTCCAAACCTGAGCGCGGATTCGGCATGCCTGCGGGTCATTAAGAAGAGTTCATCCTCGGATGCCTCTCGCACGGCCCGAACCGAGGAAAGTATGCCGCCTCCGCCTTCGAGTATTTCCAGGTAATCCATCCCTTCGAGGCGCAGAACGAATTCTTCCTCTCTGCGTGCTGCAAAACACATGTGCGTATGGGGGTCGACAAAACCGGGAATTATGCAGCGCCCGAGGCAGTCCACTTCCATATCCACCTGGCGGGAGGAAAGGGCCGCCAGTACCTCGTTCTCATGCCCGATGGCAGCGATCGCGCCGCCCTCTGTGTAGATAGCCCCTTTGGCGAAATGGATAACATCCCCCTGGTGCTTTCCGCAAAGAGGCGACCCTTTGTCGGCGGGAGTAAAAATTCTTCCATTCCTGAAAAGCTTTCGGGTCATGTCGCCTCACCCCGGCTATTTGAACATATTTATCATCGGGAGCTTTATTCTCCGCTCGCCGGCGATCTCCACAGCGCGCTCGTATCCCGCATCCGCATGCCGGATGATACCCGTTGCAGGGTCGTTTCGAAGAACGCTCAGTGCCCGCAGTTCCCCCTCCTCGGTCCCGTCCACAACCGTCACCTGCCCGGCATGCAGGGCGTAGCCGATTCCCACGCCGCCTCCATCATGGAAGGAGACCCAACTTGCCCCTGAAGCGACATTTACCATCGCATTCAACAGTGCCCAGTCGGCCACGATGTCGGAACCATCCTTCATGGCTTCGGTCTCGCGGTTAGGGGATGCAACCGAACCGCAGTCAAGGTGATCTCTGCCTATAACGATAGGGGCCTTGACCTTTCCATCGCGGACAAGATCGTTGAAAATCTTTCCAGCCTTATCCCGCTCTCCGTAACCTAGCCAGCAGATGCGGGCCGGGAGCCCCATATGCGCGACCTTTTGCCTGGCCAGCTTGAGCCATCGGACCATCCGTTCCTTGTGCGGAAAAGCTTCTGTGAGAGCGTTGTCTGTAACTACTATGTCTTGTGGATCGCCGGAGAGGGCGGCCCAGCGGAACGGACCTTCCCCCTCGCAGAAAAGCGGACGAATATATGCCGGGACAAATCCGGGATAATCGAACGCGTTTTTTACCCCCGCCCTGTACGCCTGGCTGCGCAGGTTATTTCCGTAATCGAAAGCGACGGCGCCCCGCTGCCGCATATCCAGAATAGCCCGGCAGTGAACGGCCATTGAATTCAGGGCCATGTCCATGTAGAGGTCCGGATTGGATTTTCTAAGTTCCAAAGCTTCTTCGTAAGGAATACCCGATGGCACATAACCGTTCAGTTCATCGTGCGCGCTCGTCTGGTCGGTTACAACATCGGGGGTAAAGCCCATATCCACCATTTTGTGGAGCGCCTCCGCCGCATTTGCGAGAAGGCCGATCGACAGGGGCTGTCTTCTTTTTGCCGCATCTCTGCCAATCCGGACGGCTTCCCCGATATCTTCGGTCATAACATCCAGATAACGGGTTGCAAGACGTCGCTCGATCCTGCTCCGGTCCACTTCGACGCAGACCATGACGCCCCCGTTCATGGTGACCGCGAGCGGCTGCGCGCCTCCCATGCCGCCGAGGCCGCCACTGACGACAATTCTTCCCTCGAGGGTGGAGTTCCAGTGTTTTTGAGCAAGAGTGGCAAGGGTTTCATAGGTCCCCTGGAGGATACCTTGCGTTCCGATGTAGATCCAGGACCCGGCGGTCATTTGACCGTACATAATAAGACCTTTTTTCTCCAACTCGTTGAAGTGATCCCAGTCGGCCCAGCGGGGCACCAGATTCGAATTGGCGATCAGCACGCGCGGCGCCCAGCGATGTGTGCTTAGAACGCCGACAGGTTTCCCGGATTGAACAAGAAGAGTCTCATCATTTTCCAGTTCCAGAAGGCTGCGCACCAATGCATCGAAGCAGTTCCAGTTTCTGGCCGCCCGCCCTGTTCCACCGTATACGATCAGCTCGTCCGGCCGCTCGCCGCACTCGGGGTCCAGGTTGTTGCACAGCATCCTCAGTGCCGCCTCCTGTTGCCATCCCTTGCAGTGCAGCTCGGTCCCGCGCGGGGCTCTAACCGGCCGGGCCCTGCCGCAGCCTATCTGAAGCTCCTTCAAAAGCCGTTCCCTGCGAGATGTGCTCATCTTCCTGAACTCCCCCGATCTGAACGTTTTGCGCGCGCCAGCCACTGGATCGCAAAAAACGCTGCTTCCAGGTTAGCGCCATGAGGCAAGTTTACATTTCACTCATGCACCCGTATATTTCCGCATTATATCAGAGATGCCGGGTGACTGCTGTGCCCAAAAGTACTTTTTGCGACAGCTTCGCAAAGTTAATATTCTCGCAGCGGCGGGGTATCCGGTTTGAGGGGTGAAGCTATGAACGACCTGATTGACCGTCTCCAGGGGCAACAGGATAAAATGCTGTCGCTGCTCGAGCACCTTGTCAATATCGACAGCGGGACTTTCTGCAAAGAAGGAATCGATGAATGCGGCCGCATCCTGGCCGAAGAACTGGAGGGCCTGGGGTTCAAAACCCGGACCGTTCCCGAGACGGATTTCGGAAACCATCTGTTGGCAGACCGGCCGGGAAAGGGGAATAAAACCCTTTTCCTTTCCGCGCATCTTGATACGGTCTTTCCTGCCGGAACCGCAGCCGGGAATCCTTTCCGGATCGAAGGTGGACTGGCCTACGGGCCAGGTGTGGGTGATATAAAGGGCGGTATCGTTCAAATGCTCTATGCCCTTAAGGTACTGCGTGACCTCGATTCCGACGTGCCCCCGATAACCATATTCCTGACGGGTGATGAGGAAGTCGGGAGCATTCGCGGCCGCCCCTATATTGAGGACATTGCCCGCCGATCTTCCTGGGTCCTGGTCATGGAGCCCTCATCCGAGCCGCAATCGGTTGGAGTGCGCCGATGGGGACTGGGCTCCTTCAAACTGAGAATTCTTGGCAGAGCAGCTCATGTGCTCAAGCCCGATTCGGACGGGATAAACGCCTGCCGAGAACTTGCTCTGAAAATCCTTGCGCTCGAATCTTTGAGCGATCACATAGCCGGAGTTAAAGTTTCAGTTAATCTGGTCAGCGGCGGTCGTTCACGGCAGGTCACAGCAGCCGAAGCTCTGGCCGTTATAGATGTACGGGTCCGGCATTCAGCGCAGATGGCACAAATAGAGGATCTCGTGAAAGCGGTCGCCGGCACGCCTTTTTTCCCCGGTATTCGCACAGAAGTTGAGGGGAAGCTCACCCGGCCGCCCCTTGAGCCAAACCCCGCCTCCGAGCTGCTCCTGAGGCTGGCGACAGAAGAGGCAGGCAAAATCGGTTTTGAACTACACCCGATTGAAGAATACGGAGGCTCGGATGGGTGCTTTACCGCTACGCTGGGAGTCGCGACTCTGGACGGCCTCGGGCCGCTTACTTACGATATGTGCGGCGATCGGGAACGAATCGAACTGGCCAGCCTCGTTCCTCGAACAGCTCTTCTGGCCCGTATTATTTCCCGGTTGGCCCAAGACGGTTGAATGCTCCAAGAAAATCAGAGCTACATGTCAAGGTAGGACATTACGTCGATTCCGTGCTCCTCGAGGTCGGCAATGATCGGCTTTACGTCGGTTTTCTTGAGTCGAATGGAATAGGAATACTCGGGTCCTTCTTCGAAAGGCAGGTGGCAGACGCTGATAATCTCGGCCCCGTGCAGCCTTACGATTCGGGTTATCTCCGGAAGAGGATTGGGAGAGCCGGAAACCTTGATGTCCAGCCGCGTGGAATCAGCGAAAAGTCCCAGGAAAGTGATAAATGCGGAAAGAACGTCGACAGTTGTTATTACGCCGACCAGCGTGCCATCCTTGACGATGGGCAGGCCGCCGACACGCTTTTCCAACAGAATGCGCGCAGCCTCTTCCAGCAGCATCTCCGGATGGACCGTAAACGGTTTTCGAATCATCACATCCTCGATAGTCAGCTCTTCGAGCATCGAGGCAATCAGAACCCC
The DNA here is from genome assembly GCA_963741035.1 of uncultured delta proteobacterium. Taxonomy (GTDB): domain Bacteria; phylum Desulfobacterota; class Syntrophobacteria; order Syntrophobacterales; family Syntrophobacteraceae; genus SbD1. Next base: position 34,922 of record CAVUGX010000042.1, on the reverse strand, counting down.
CCTCAAGTCCGCGTCCGTAATCCATCCCAGCAACTTCATCTGCTTATCCACAACCGGCAAATGCCGTATGGACTCCCGTTTCATCAGGGCCATCGCTTCCTGAATGGAGGCTTCCTTCCCGATCGTTACAAGATCGGTTGACATCCAGTGGCTTACTATCACGCAGACTCTCCTAAAGGGGAAAGAGCTTATATCGGAAAAGCCCGATTATATGAGTTATTACGAGCAGTTTCAAGAAACGATAAAGAGGCTAAGCCAAATCCCTTTAAAATGCAAGAGCTTTTCCGGAACCACTGCAGGACGTGGAGATCTATACTCTTGTGGCAATCGGATCGTGACTGCTGTGTTCCATGAGCCTGGCTATGCTGACGGTGCGGTCCCCGAGCATGTTGGTGTAGCTTCCAAGCTCGTTGTCGTACCAGCCGTAAATTACAGTCTGAGTGACCGGGACTTCGATAAATCTTTGTTGCCGATGCCGCCCTTCCACTTCCTTTTTCTCAATCATTCCAAGGTCCAGCGAAGCCGAATTGCTTTCCCCGTTTGACTCCAGGTACTTGAACGCGGAGGCCAGGCGCTCGACGTCTATGCGAACGGCCGATGTGCGCGTGTGATTCTCATAGCCCTCGATAACCGCTGCGGCCCGGGGAGTCCCGATAATGTCGGAGGATACGTTCTGTTCCTCGGAAAAAACCAGGTAGCCCTCGGGGAAATGGGAAACGGCATTTTTGTAAATGTCATTTACCAACTGGCGGCTGATCGGACTGGTCATGCTCTCGTCCTGAATCATCACCGCCAGGATTATGAGCGACCCGGTCGTCAGGGGGACCCGCACTGATTCGGCTATGAGACCTATTCTTTTCATCTCCGGGATAACCAACCCCAGCGCTTTGGCCGCCCCCGTGCTGGTCAAAATGATGTTGTTGAAGGTCGAACGAGACTTTCTCAGGTCAGTGGCTTTGGCTTTCGGCGCGCGGTCCAGCACGGATTGGGAGCTGGTGGCCGCGTGAACGGTGGTCATGGCCGCCGAAAGGATGCGCTCCGCACCGAAATAATCCAGCAGCGGCTTCACCATGTATGCGAGACAAGTGGTAGTGCAGGAGGCGTTCGATACAATCAGGTGTCTTTTGGGATCGTAGTCCGAATCGTTAATGCCCATGACCGTAGTTACGACGTCAGGGGGCATTTCCCGGCCCTTGTCTTTTATTTTGAAGGGAGCGGATACGATAACTTTCCTTGCTCCCGAAGCAAAATGGCCGCGCACGGACCCCTTCGGGTCATCGGGCGCTGCGGTCGGATCGACGAAAGCACCCGTGGCGTCCACGACCAGGTCAACCCCGTGTTTGCGCCAGTCGATATGGGCCGGATTCCTGGCGCTACGCAGAAAAGTCGTCTTTATTCCGTTTACCGCAAAGCTGCCCGACTTCTCATCGAGATCTTCAATGACCCTCCCGGCCCTTGCGCCATAGAGAAAATTGTGCAAATTCCCATAAGTGGAATCCTTCTCCAGGAAATGCGCTATGTCAGCTAGTCTTGTCCCTACCTCCCGGCCTATATTGACCACGATCTCCGAGAAGTATTTTCGTTCCACATGGTGCCAGATTGAGAGTTTTGCAATTCTCCCAAGGCCATTAATGCCAAGTTTGCTCGCCACCATCGTTTCCTCGCCCATCATGGCCTCCACGCTCAAAGAAGGTGAAACAGGAAAAACATCGTTTAGAAAACCAGTCCGGAAGATAATATACCAAGATCGCAATCGAGTTCCAGGGAGAATTCAAATCGAAAGCTTATGTGTGCTGGATTGTGCATTGCGGTCTTTTAATATTAACGATGGACGGGCCATTGTCAAAAACTATTCTGGAGCCTGCACCCCTTTCGGGCAAAAAGCAAAGCTCCGCAGCCCCACAGATCGATTTTTGCCGCTCCGGCCCCTGGTCCGGAGTTAAACCAAATTTCAAACCTGTCGCGTATGGAATACGCGCTCACCTTGAGCGGGCAGGGCGAGCGCCTCTTGCTAGTGAACAACGGGTTTGCGGTTGAGATGAAGATCGTGAATTTTTCTCTTCAGGTCTCGAAGTTTTTTCGAGTCTTCGTCCGATGCCCAGTGAGGCTCGCTGATTGCAAATGCGGCAACGGTGGCCTCTCCCAGAAGGCATTCATTGGCCTCACACCATTCATCCCGGCAAACCTGCCTCAGGTCCGATACGTCGTCTATCATTTCCTCCAGCCTCAGGAGCGAGTCCTCAAAGGATTCCGAAAAAGTATCCCACGATAAGTCCCCGTATTCTCGCTGCTGTGCGGAATCAATCCCATCCTGAAAATTCATTTTAATCCTCCTTGAACGGCTTTCCTGCAAGCCCGACCGACATCTTTGCCCCCGGAGTTTGGCTCTGCAATTCCGGACTTCCGTAGAATTAAGATAAGGTTGAATTGATGTTCTGTTAACGGTTCACGGAGTGAATGCGGTTTTTTTGTACCTATCTTTAGAGAATGCAGGAGAACATCACAGACGCGGAACTGAAGGGCGCCAGCGCCCGCAGGGATAGAAAGGATCACAAGCATGGAAAAGGCAAGTTGCGAGTTCAACGACAAGATCTACCCGCATGGCAGTGTGAATTGCATCGGGGACCAGTGCATACAATGCAACGAAGGGCATTGGGGTCCAAATGAGTTCGAAGTCGAGTTGAGGGAGGCGATGCTTGCGAACCTGTAGCCCCGGGGATTTGAGAACCGGGGTTCGGCTCGCATTGTGCCGGATGGGGAGGAACCAAAATGGAGAAAAGTGATTGCGTCCATGAAGATAAACAGTATCCAAGCGGCAGCGAATTATGCATAGAGACCCAATGCATGCAGTGCGATAACGGGGAGTGGGGAGTAAGTGAATTCGACGAGATCGGCTACGGTTATTGAGATCGAAGTCTCAGACACGGGTACCGGACAGCACCCGGGAGTTCAATGGCGTCGAATTGACCGGATGGCAGTCTCTGTTCACTGTTCACTGCTCACTATTCATAATCCGTGCTGGCTGAAAGGTCTATCTGCTCTACCTCCAGCATTCCCGAGTAAATCGCTCCGCTCCTGCCGTCGATGCTTATCGACTCGCCCGTTGTAACCGGGTGGCCGTTGATTTCGCACGTCTTCTCCGAGTCACGGACCACCATTCGGCTTACACCGACTACGCATGTTTTCTCAAGCCGGTGGGCTACGATGGCTGCGTGCGAGGTAGCACCCCCCTTGCCCGTGAGAACCCCGTCCGCAACTGAAATCTCGTGTATGTCGTCAGGGACCGTATCGGAGCGGATCAGGATTACCGTTTTGCCGGGATACTCTTTTTTGATGCGCTGAATAGATTCCAGGTCAAAGGCGGCAACTCCCGATATGGCGCCGCCGCTAACTCCGATACCGCTCCCCAGATACCTTGCATGGAGGTCGTCAGTCTTTTTGAAAACCGGATAGCTGCGTTTTATCCGGGGGGCCATGTTGCGGGCCTGCAGGACATTTACGCCCTCTTCGCCCGCCCCCTGGAATGTAAACTCCACTTCCTGAGGCGCCCAGTGGTTTTCATAAACCAGCTTTTTGGCTATATCCGACAATCTTTTGTAGACGCGCGGAAAAAGGACTTCGAGCGAAGTCTCTTTGCGTTCACCCTCCCTTAGTTTTTGTTTTTCGGAAAGCGGCAGTGTTTTGACGAGGCCTCCCACTACGTCTTCTCCCTGGTTTCCCCATGTGAAGTCGCCGACCGGTTCAACCTTGTCCTCGGAGGTCCTCGGATCGTGGGTAAACATGACCCCGGCCCCTGATTGAGTGTCCAGGTTTCCGAACACCATGGCCTGGATCGTTACGGCCGTGCCCCAGTTATCGGAGAGCATCATGATCTCCCGGTAGGTCTTGGCCTTTTGTGATTCCCATGATTCCACGACCTGCCGAACGGCCGTGAAGAGTTGTTCCTGCGGGGATTCGGCAAATTCGATATTATGGGCCTTCAGAACTTCCCGGTATGCCTGGGCAACCATCCTGATTTCATCGGGGGAGAATTCCCGTTTAACGGACCTGCCATACTTTTTCTTGTACCGGTTCATCGCGGTATTGAATTCGTCTCGCGGAATTCCGAACGACATCCCCCAGGACTGGACAAAACGCCTGTAGTTATCCCAGGCGAACCAGGCCTCCCCGGTTTGCTCTATCAAGCCTTCGACTATTTGCTCGTTTATCCCTACGTTGAGAAACGTGTTCATCATTCCAGGCATCGAAACCGCCGAACCGCTCCGCACCGAGAAAAGTAGGGAGTTGCCGGGAAGGCCGAATTTTCGGCCCGTTTCAACCTCCATGCACGCCACCATTTCCATCACCCGTTTTTCGAAATCCTCCCTGGACTGCCCGAAACTCTCTATCACGGGCCTGCACCGGAAATACTCGGTAGTTATCACGAACCCCGGCGGGACCTTGATTCCCATCGAGTGGAGATTGGCCAAAATGTGCCCCTTGCTCCCCATGTAGATGGAATCGAGCGTCTCCATATTCGGATGATAAAGGTGGCATACGGTCCTCTCCGGATCGTAGCTCAGGAGAAGGTCCAGGTTTTGTACGCTCAGCCCCTCGCGTTGCGTTGCCAGCGTGGTAAGTATGCTGGCAATGAAGTGGTCGAAATACTGGAGTCCGAAAGTCCTTGCGATCAGATCGCGAAGAAAGCTCTCCGAGACCCGCTGGATTCTTTCGGCGGAGGCTTCACCTTCTCTTTGGTACCTCTGGATCAGCTTGTCGGGCCGGAGTTGCTTAATTATGAGTTCGAGGTTTTCATCATGAATCGATTCGTAATGGGTCTGAATTATCTGCTTGATGGCCTCGGAGAAACCCCTGAAGATATCCATGTACTGTGAATGCGAGAACCGGGGCACCTCAAGGGCTTTAATGAAAAGCTCCCTCTGGCTCTCGAGCCGGCTGGACGAAATCCCGTCAATCTCCAGCGCTTTCATGAAAAGCGGAATGAAATGGGCGATCCGGCGAAAGGTTGCCCTTGTGATGAAACTCAGGTTGATCGAAAGTATGATCTCTTCAAACAGTACATTAGCGAGGTTTTCGAGGCGAAATGTCAGGCCGAGGGCATCGAAGCGCGGTTCGTTGTAAGATCCATACATCGAGGGTATGTCTACGGCGATATGACGCTTGTAGTAAATATTTTCCATTATCTTCAGTTCACCGGGGGTCAGGATGACTTCCTGCAGTTCACCGAGATAATCCAGAATGGCGTTAAGCAACAGGGGTCTGTCGCCGTTATCGAGTGCCGCGAGCAGTTTTCCCGGATCGGGCAGGCCAACGGTTTTCGCACGCTGGAGATGAATACGGATATCCTTGAAGCTCAGGGCATATTTTTCGTTGAGAAGCTGATAGAACTGGATCATGAGAAAGGCGCGCGAGCGCTCCTTTTCGGGAACTTCCGGGACCTGGCCTATGAGAGCTTTGGCCTCGTCTTCGGACAGATCGAGCAGGTCCTGAATCCGGTTTATCGTCCTGCCGCCGAACAGGTGTTGGAAAATCCTGTGGATGTCATCAACCAGCGGCCCGGATTCAGGGATGTCAAAATAGACCTCGTCCGGAACCAGTCCTGCCAGATGGTTCTTATCCATTGTCCGCCAGTATTCGATTATCCCCTGTATGAAGACCACGATAACGTTATTGCTTTCTACGTGGCTTTGCTTTCTCAAAAAATGGATAAGCCTGTCGCTCCTGCCGGTGATCTCATCAATATCGGTTGAGACTTGCCTGAGCAGTCCCTCGGCTCCGATCTGGCTGAAATAGACCGGAAACAGCTTGGCGAGTTGCTTTACCAGGTTGTAAACGGGCCGGACAGGAGAGTTGAGCAACTGGGAGACGTCCTTCTGGAAAAGGTCCGTGTCCCGGACGAAAATTCCGCCCAGAGACAGGTCCACTATGAGGGCGGAAAGAAGAGCCTTCGATCGTAGCGGCTCGGCTTTTATTATGTCCAGCCAGACTCTTACGTTCGAAAGGTGGGCCGGGTTTACGGATATCTGCCACTGGCTGCTCACCTGCCCAAGCATCGGGGACTGAAACCCCAACCGTACGATTCGCCTCAGGAAGAAATTGATCAGATGCCTTTGGTCTGTCGCCATAATTTCCAGACCCATCGTACGGATGATTTGGAGCGCCGCCTGTGGATAGTTATGAAGCGAAATCTCGAGGACCCTCAATATGTGATCGAGCAGCGTTTCCAGTTGATCTCTGGGTTCCTCCCGTATCCACCTGCCGATCTCGAAATTTATTTCCCGGAGCACGTCCTCCTGAATGGCCTCGAGCCCTTTTACCTCCAGGACCTTGAACCGGATCAGCATGCTGATCTGGCCGGCCTGGGAGAATTGCTCCTTCTTTTTGTCGATCTTTTCGGGCAAATGGAAATAGAGTTGGATGATATCGTGGAAATCGGTCATGCCGGTCAGCACTTCGACGGCTCTGCGATGGCTCGGCTCGGGCACAACCTCGGTCTCGAAGACTTGCATCCTTTTGCGTAGAAGCTCGTGACCGAGGGGTTGGCATTCCTCGAACCAGGACGCCTTCGGGTAGTTTTCCTCTCCCTGCTTATCCAGCCACGAACAGGGGTCCTCCCTGCTCAGCCAGAAATCGTATGTATTCCTGAAAAACCTCTCCAGAAAAGCTCTCAGTTCGACGAATGAAGAGTCGTTATGCCAAATATTGAGCAGTCTGGCCGCGATGCGTTTCGGGGGATAAAAACTGCGCATCAGGAACTCAAAGGAAGCATCGGGAAGTTTTGAGAGTTCAAGGAAAAAGCTCCTCAGAATGCCCTGGTGGCAGGAGCTGTCCATTTCGCAAATCCCTTCGGGCTGGGCCGGTTTTGCAAGCTCTTCGGGCATTTCCTCCGTGAGCTTTACCCAGTAAGAGAGAAGGTGGTCGGCGGCCAGGTTCCGGATTTCGAACTGTTCGGATCGTTTCAAGGCATCTAGAAGGATGTTCGAGAGCAGATATATCACTATGCCGCTCAGCGGGCTGCTTCGATAGAGGCGCAAATTGCCGATGGCGTATCTTTGTGTTTCCTGCACGACAAAATGCCAGTTCCTGTACGTGTGATGGTACTCCAAAAGGAGCTCACGGGCCTGTTTTTCCTTGCCCGCATATCCTTTAACTACAACCTCCAGGGCATGAAAAGACTCTGGAATGACTACGCTGATGTTTGTCAGGTCAAGGTTTCTGGTTAGAGCATCTGATTGAAACTGGTCAAAACGCATGAGGAAAGTTCCCTTCTCCATTTTTTATTATAACCAGGCAGCCTTCAGGGCGAACTCTTCAATATGCCGGCGCAGTGAAAATCATCTTCCCCATCAATCCACCGTGACTTCTCTGCCTGTCATTTCAATTTCCATCAGTACAGCCGATTCCTTCTGTGCTCCGTAGTAACCAGGCCGCTCTCCAACTACTTTGAAACCTAAAGTCTCATAGAGTTTCCGCGCCGCAAGATTGCTCTTTCGGACCTCCAGGGTGATGTATCCGGCAGTTGTCCTCCCGTGCGGCCCGAATCGCGATTTCAATCAGCTTTCGAGCGATCCCCTGCCGTCTCAAGGTCTTGCGCACCGCAATATTGAGGATTTGAATCTCGCCTGCAACCGACCAGAAGCAGATATATCCCGCAATTTCCGGAGAGGGTGAGCCGGCGGCGGAGCCCGTCGCCAACCGCGCCACCAACATGCGCGAATTAGCCCGGTCGATTTCCTCGCAAAGGCTTTCTCTGTCCATGGCTCCGGCTGGCTATCGTTTTCGATTTCCAGGATTGAGGGAATGTCGGATTCTACCAGAGGTGAGACAGTAATTTCGAGGTCCAATTTTTATCCACTAAGTTGCTGTGTTTCATAAATACGACTGCAAGTTTTAATCAAAACCGGTAAATACCGGGCGGGATTTTATCCCTGCCCGATGCGTTGCCGAATTTATGAACTCGACTGCTAAGATGTAGACGCTGTCTTAATGGAGCGGGAAAGCACCTCGCTCGCAAGAGATATATGCCGCTGCCCGTACTGCTTCACGAGTGAAGCGGCTTCGCCCAGACTGTATCCGGTCCGGCACCCGGCAAGCTTGATCAGCATGGGAAGATTCATGCCGCAGACAACCTCCACGCTCGGCCCCTGGAAAGACAAACTGATATTTGCGGGTGTGCCGCCGAAAAGGTCGGTCAGAATCAGAACCCCCTTTCCCTGGTCCACCTCTTTTATTGAATCCCCCATGAGCTTGATCAATTCATCGACTGGCTGAGCCGGTTTGAAGCAGATGGCCTTGCAGTTCTGAAGAGGACCCACGATCATCTCGGCGGCAGCGACCATCTCTTCTGCAAGCCTGCAGTGAGATGTGGCTATAACTCCTATGAGTTCTGTTTCGACTTCCCGGCCCAATTTAATCCTCTCATTCCAGATGGATGTCTCTATGAAATACGCTTACATAGTAACTATTCTGCTTCAACCTGTCAGCAATTCCCTCAGCGATGACAACCGAACGATGCTTGCCTCCGGTGCATCCGAAAGCTATTGTGAGATACCGCTTCCCTTCCTCGATGTAGGAAGGCAAAAGTTTCAGCAGCAGGGCGCAATAATCTGAGAGAAACTCCTGCACGGCGGGCCGCTCCAATACCCAGGACCGGACATCGGCTGAAGTGCCGTCGAGCTCCTTCAGACTTTCTATGAAGTAGGGGTTCGGAAGAAATCTCACGTCCATCACCAGATCGGCTTCAAGCGGAATACCGTATTTGTATCCGAAAGAGAGTATCTGTATGCTGAGCTGTTCGTTTTTCCCGGCATAGGAATAGGACCCTGTGATGAGCCGCTTCAGTTCATGGACCGTAAGAGTTCCCGTGTCGATGATCCTGGTGGCTCGGCTGCGAAGCGCTCGCAACTGCTGCCGCTCAACATTGATCGCCTGGAGCAACTGATGCTCGGAAGGCGCCGCGGGGTGGATTCTTCGCGTCTGGCTGTATCTTCGCTGGAGTATTTCATCGTCGGCTTCGAGAAAAATGATTTCGAACCTGTACCCGGCATCTTCCAGGAGCGAAAATATCTGGTTGTAGTTTCTGAGGAACTTGCGCTCCCTGATGTCTATACCGAGCGCGATCCGGCTCAGGTCCGGCATGTCACGTTCGCACAGCATCAGAAAACTCCCCAGCAGAGGCACGGGCAGGTTGTCGATGCAAAAATAATCAATATCCTCAAAAGCTTTGATCGCGGTGCTCTTGCCGGATCCGGAAAGTCCGCTGACAACTATTACATGGGGCTTTCTTTCAGTCATCTCCAGTTCCTGTAAATCGAAATCCGGCATATATCAAACTGGGGGCGCGCCGTAGAACAGGGTGGGAACGGAGGAGGCCATGCGGCCCTCCTCGAAGGAAAAAGGCCAGGCTAGAAATCCTCATCTTCCTGCTGAATGATTGAAAAGATATCTTCCCGATTATCGACTTTTGCAAGCCTTTTTCGAACGGTCCCGTTTTTGAGCAGCCTGGCGATCTTTGCCAATGCCCTCAGATGTACTCCCGCGCAAGTCTCGGGCGCTACGAGCAGGAAGAAGAGGTGAACCGGCTTTCCGTCCATGGATTCGAAATCGATGCCTTCGCTGGAACGACCGAATGAGAGGACCAGATCGTCGATGTCTCTCAACTTCCCGTGGGGAATGGCAATTCCCTCCCCGATTCCTGTGCTGCCCAACCTCTCTCTTTCAAGCAGAACTTTCATCAGGCTGTCCCGGTCGATATCGGGCTTATTTTGTTTTACGGCTTCGATCAACTCTTCCAGAACCTGCTTCTTAGTCCTCCCTTTGAGCTCGGGAACAATGGAATCCTTTGCAAGAATGTCGAGAATTTTCATTAAATTTCCTCTGCCGCCGGGATTCTGCATGATGATATCTCAACTCCTCAAGAGCAACCGGGAAAGAATATGTAAAAGCTAAAACCGCGGGTTTGAACCCTTGCCCGGAAAGTTCAAATCAACCCAAAAACATACTTGAAAGGTTTACGAAAAAGGCGATTACCCGACCGTTTCGATCAGGCCAAGATTGCCATCTTTCCTTTTATATAGAACATTTACCCGGTTTGTGCTCCGGTTGGTAAATACCATGAACTCGCCGGTCGACAGGTTCAACTCCATTACAGCTTCGTCAAGGTGCATCGGCTTTGCGTAAACCTGCTCGGCTCTGATCACACGAGGCTCTTCCAGGCCCGCAGTCGCCTGGTTCGCAGATTCAACCAGGCCGGCTGACTCTTTGGATCCGCCGCCCGATCTGCGCCTCCTGACCTTTTCCTTCAACTTCCTGGCAGCCTGTGCCTCGATGCTGTCCACCAGCAGGTCGATGCTTGAATACATGTCACCGGTTTCTTCGGCGCTGTTTAGCCGCAGGCCGGAGGCCTCAATCGAAACCTCAGCAATGTGGCGGAATTTTTCCACCCTGAGCACAACATGAGCTTCTATCGGTTCTTCCAGGTATTTCTTTACTCTTGAAAGCTTATCCTCAACATAAAGTTTCAGAGGATCTGAAGGCTCGATGTGTCGGAACGATAATTTGATCTGCATCATTATCCTCGTGGAATAACAGCAACGGCAAAAGGTTTCTCAGGCGCCCCAGGAAGATTTCCTTCTTCTGTTGGATGGCAGAATCCCCAGCATCTCACGGTATTTGGCCACCGTACGCCGGGCTATGCTGATATTTTCCTTTTCCAGTATGTCAACTATCTCCTGATCGCTGTAGGGTTTTGAGGAATCCTCCTCCCGCACAAGCTGTCGTATCCGCTCCTTCACGCTTTCCGAGGCCACCGCTTCGCCCCGGACACTATTTATCGAACTGTTAAAGAAATATTTCAACTCAAAAATTCCGTGCGGCGTGTGCATATATTTGTTGGCGGTGACCCGGCTTATAGTCGATTCATGCATCCCGACGTCTTCAGCAATGTCCCGGAGAACCATCGGCTTGAGGTGGGCTACCCCCTTTTCAAAGAAGTCGCCCTGAAGTCTCACTATACTCTGGGATACTTTGTAAAGGGTGCGTTGTCTCTGATGAATGCTCTTGATGAGCCACGCCGCAGAACGCAACTTTGTCTGAATATAGTCTCTGGTTTCGCTGGGCAGCGAGTCACCCTCTCCCAGAGCGTCCTTGTAATAGGCGCTGACCCTCAATTTGGGCATTCCATCTTCGTTGAGCAATATCACCCATTCATCATCGACCTTGAAAACGTAGATATCCGGGCTGATGTATTCGATGTTCTCTTTGTTGAAGGCGCTCCCCGGTCTCGGATCCAGCCCGAGTATTATTTCGACCGCAGCCTTCACATCCTCGGGGCTGCGCTTGAGGGCGCGAACGAGGGCGGCATAATTCTTCGTTTCCAGGTAGTGCAGGTGGTCTTCAATGATCTTTACAACAAGCTGGTCCTCGACCTCGAGGTTTTTTGCCTGAACGAGCAGGCATTCCCTGAGGTCCCTTGCGGCAACGCCGATCGGATCGAGGTTCTGAATCTTGCCCAGGACTTCTTCAACCTTGCAGGGATCTGCCCCGCTCATCTCAACGATCTCTTCGATCGTGGCATCCAGATACCCGTCTCCGTTAAGATTTCCGAGTATGCACGTGCCGATCTGCCGCTCCTCATCCGTGAAGTCGGAAAGCCGGATCTGCCAGACAAGGTGGTCTTCCAGCGTTGTGGCCTCGGTCAGCCTGCTGTCGAAGCTTGGCCACTCCTGGTTCGGGTCGGTTTCGACTAGAACGGGAGTGCTTGTATTATATTCCTCCAAGTAGCCTTCCCAGTCGAAGTCTTCCCGCATTTTCTCGGAAAGCTGGACCTCCTGGAAGGGAGTCTCTTCGGTGGTTAGGGTCTCGAGTTCGGCGTCCTGTTCGGTGGGGAGCTCTTCGAGGGATTCTTCGAGCAGAGGGTTTGTTTCGAGTTCCTGATGGATCGTTTCCAGTAGTTCCAGCCGAGAAAGCTGCAACAGCTTGATCGCCTGCTGCAACTGCGGCGTCATTATGAGCTGCTGGCTTAGCTTTAATTGCTGTCTTAGTTCCAACGCCATAGATTAATCCGTTTACAAACTGAACTGATCCCCCAGATAGGTGCGCCTGGCAAGATCGCTTTGCGCGATAGTGACCGGGTCGCCCTTCTCCAGGATGCGTCCTTCGTGCATTATATAAGCCCAATCACAGACTTTGAGCGTTTCCCGCACGTTGTGATCCGAAATCAAAACGCCTATGCCTTTTGCCTTGAGCGCCCTGATGAGCCCCTGGATTTCCGTCACCGCGAGCGGGTCTATTCCCGCAAACGGTTCATCGAGCAGAATAAAGTTGGGCTGCGTTACCAGGGCGCGGGTGATTTCCACGCGTCTGCGCTCGCCACCCGAGAGCCTGTCGGCTTTATTTCTGGCGAGATGGGCTATCCGCAGCTCGCCAAGAAGTTCTTTGAGCCTAGCCTCCCTCTCTTCCCTGCCTATCTTGAGGGTTTCGAGGATGGCCATTATATTCTGTTCCACGGTCAGTTTCCGAAAGACCGAGGGCTCCTGAGACAGGTAGGTTACCCCTTTCCTGGCCCTCAAGTACATCGGCTGGCCGATTATGTCCTCTCCATTCAAATATATGGCGCCGCTGTCCGGACGGATTATGCCTACAATGCTGTAAAACGTCGTCGTCTTCCCGGCGCCGTTTGGCCCGAGCAGCCCTACAATTCGCGCCTCATGCAATTCCAGGCTGACATGATCGACTACGCAACGCCCCTGATAAGTTTTAACCAGGTCCTCGACAATAAGTCTTTTAGGCTCGGCTGGCACCGTTATTCCTTTTTTTCCGGAAAGAGCACAGCCTGAACCGGAGCTCCGCTCCCGCCTTCAACAATACTGAGACTCTGCTGGAGATAGATCGTTATCAGATTTCCCTCGACCCGGTCCTGCCCCTGTGTGACAACAGGTCGGCCGTGCAACGTTACCTTTTGTTCCTTTTGGTAGAAAATAGCCTTATCAGCCGTTGCAACACGGTCCTTTGAAGTAACTTTAACATCACCTTCAAATACTATATAGTCTATTTTCTGCGAAGCGGTTGGCTCCGCCGCATCAGGAGCCTTCTCCACCTTCTCCCCCGGCAGCAGAAACACTTTGAGATGGTTCGACGTAATATTCATATCTTCCTGCTGAACGAAAACATGGCCATCGAAGGTGATGGTCTTTTGCTCCTTCTCTGACTGATTTGATTCCATCCTGTCGGCGGTGATGTGAATCGGCGCATCACTTTTGGCCAACTGATCGTTTACATCCATCGGCGCTTTTTTCTCCGCTTTCTCCGCCGCGCAGGATAGTGGACAGCAGATAAACAATGAAATGGAAAAGGCCGCAAACAAACAGGCCGGCACTATCAGTGTTTTGATTTTCCTCATACTGTTCCTCGATATTTCGGCATGGGCCGATAGGGCTATCTTTCCATTCTGAGATTTTTCACAATCAGAGAGACTACGACGTTGCCGTTCACCTTGGCGACGTGGTCGGCCATCTTGTACGTCCACCTGTTGCCGTCCAACTCCAACCCTGGACCGGATACATGCACGGGGTCGTCAGATTTTACGATTCCCTCCGCGTGACTGTAATTCGCCGTTGGCATCGTAGCCACATATTGATTCGGCAGCTCTGCCCGGACATCACCCATAAGCTCGATGTCCTTAGTCTCGGTGTGGAGCACCCCTTCACGGCTCTGGACGTGGATCTCTTCGTCCTTTTCCGTGTAGAAAGTCAGGCGCACCGCCTGAAGCAGAGTTTTCTGCTGGTCCTGAAAATACTTCGCCTCCGAGGCGCGCAGGGTCCAGAACCTCTTGCCCTCCTGCATCTCGGTGAATTCCATGTCGGTCAATTTCATTTCGGCGTCGGCCGGACTCTCCTGCTGCACCTCCTGCTGCACCTTACTCGATTTTCCCTTCCAGATACCGGCAGCAAGGAACAGACTCAGTCCTATGATGACTACGACAACGAAAAACTGCGCGAGTTTGCCCTTGGAACTCATTCCTCTGCCTTGCCAGCCTTTCCCGAGGCTCTTTTTCGAAGCGCTCTTAACGCATTGCCTGCCATCCCGCGGGAAAATATCGGGTTCACCGGCAGAATCTGTTCAGCGCGTTGGATCGTTGGGTCGTTCAATATCGTTCAGTTTGTCAATCTATCGCAACGCCCGGTTTGCCGTCTTTTTTACAAAATACTTTTCGTCAGGAGAATCTCTGTTAATAAGCGGAAAAGATGACAGGCATCAGGCTTTTTGCCATGAAAGCCAATGAGGCCCTCAGGGCATAGCCCGATCTTTTTACAAATTCCGCTTCCTCCCGACTCCATTCAAATACAATATCGGCTAATCCACGCCAACCAAACAGGATCAAAAAGAAAAAAAATTTGCCGCAGGTTGTTGCTAGTTAAAATATTTAATCAAATTAAAGGATTACACTACACCAGCGACTTTAACATGGGTGGTATTGACAGTAAAGTGTTATTACGTAAGGCTCTGGAAACTCGGAGAAAACCGGGTATGGCAAAGACGCCGAAAACCGGGTTCTTTTAAGAAAGAGCGGGGCCTAGTCGGCCAGGTACCGCTTCATTACGCTTTCCCACAGACCCTGGACCTGGAGGATCATTTCACAAACCTCCCTTGCCGCCCCGCGCCCGCCGCTCGCCTTTGTTATGTAATGAGCGTAGGGGAAGATGTGCGGCGCTCCGTTGGGGACCGCCACCGAAAACCCGGCCCGGCGCATCACGGGAATGTCTATCAGGTCGTCCCCCATAAAGCCGGTTTCGTGCTCCTTGAGGCCCGTATCGGATAGAAGCTGCTCGTATGCTTCAATCTTGACCTTTGCCCCCTGGTATACCCTGGCGATTCCAAGACCAATGGCGCGCTGTTCGACCGCCCGGCAGGCCCGGCCCGAAATCAGCGCCACATCGATCCCTGCCCGCTGAAGCAGTTTTATTCCGTGTCCGTCCTGAACGTCGAACTCCTTCATTTCGGAGCCGTCGTCCATATAGATGATCCGCCCGTCGGTCAGGACCCCATCGACGTCGAAGATCATCATCCGGATGCGGGAAATCCTCTTTTTTAATTCGTCTTCAATTTCCAACGTCACGGGATTCGAATCAGCCATCTTTTCCGCTCACGATATCGAATATGCGGACAAGGCTTTCGAGGAGCCCGGCCGTTTCTTCCAACTGAAGAGAATTCGGGCCGTCGCAGAGGGCTTTGTCCGGTTCAGGATGAGTTTCGATGAAGATCCCGTGCGCTCCGGCTGCCACCGCCGCGCGCGCAAGGGCAGGGACGAAACGCCGCTCTCCACCCGATGACGTCCCCTGAGCGCCCGGAAGCTGAACGCTGTGCGTTGCGTCAAATACGACCGGGCAGTCGAAATCCGCCATTATCTGAATGGAGCGCATATCGACCACCAGATTGTTATAGCCGAACTGGGAGCCGCGCTCGGTTAAAAGAATGCGCTCGTTTCCGGTTTCTCTAACTTTGTTTATAACCTGACCCATTTCGTATGGTGAAAGAAATTGCGCTTTTTTAAGGTTTACCGGCTTCCCGGCCCGGCCGGCGGCCATGACAAGGTCCGTCTGGCGAGCGAGAAACGCGGGTATCTGCAGGATATCGACAACCCGGGAGACCGGCTCGACATCGGCTGGCGAATGGATGTCGGTAAGTACGGGTATCCGATATTTGTCACGGATTTTGGCGAGAATGTCCAGACCCTTGTCGAGACCCGGACCACGATAAGATAGCGCCGAGGTCCTGTTCGCCTTGTCATAGGAGCTTTTGAAGACGAAAGGAATCTTGAGCCGCTCGCAGGTCTCCTTCAGAAAGCAGGCCACCAGGCAGGCGATTTCCTCGCTCTCGATTACGCACGGGCCGCCGATTAAAAACAGACGGTTGCGCCCGATCTTCTGGCCGAAGACTTCAAAGTCCACGGCGCCCACCTAACAACGTTTAGCGAACGCTTCGGGGTTCTTTCGCCGGGCTTCATCGAGGGCCTTGCCCGTGAAAGCCTTGAACAGGGGATGAGGTTCCATCGGACGAGACTTGAACTCCGGATGGAACTGGCACCCGAGAAACCACGGATGATCCGGAAGCTCTATCACCTCGACGAGATTCTTGTCGGGAGACAGACCCGTAAAAAGCATTCCGTGCTTCGCCAGGATTTCCCTGTATTTGTTGTTGAACTCATAGCGGTGCCGATGCCGCTCGGAAATCTCGACCGCCTGGTAGGCCTCGGCGGCGAAGGTGCCGGGATCTAGAACGCATGGATAGGCGCCCAGACGCATAGTCCCGCCGTAGTTGAAATCTTCGTCGCGTCGTATGATCGTATTGCTCTTATAATCGAACCATTCCCGCATAAGGTATATCACGGGATGGGGCGAGTGCTTGTCGAACTCCATGCTGTGAGCTTTTTCAAGCCCCGCGACGTTGCGGGAGAACTCAACAGTGGCAAGCTGCATGCCGAGGCAGATGCCAAGGAAAGGAATGCGGTTCTCGCGCGCATAGCGAATCGCCTTGATTTTGCCCTCGATCCCGCGCTGGCCGAAGCCGCCGGGCACCAGGACCCCGTCGACCCCCTCGATCAATTCCTCCCCGCCGTCTTTTTCCACGTTTTCCGAGTCCACATAGTCAAGATGGAGCTTGATTCCGTGGGCGGCGGCCCCGTGAACGAGCGCTTCATTGAGGCTCTTGTAGGATTCCTTGAGGTCGATGTATTTCCCGACAATCGCAATGCGCACCTCGTACAGCGGGTTTTTCATCCCGCTGACCAGCTTTTCCCAGTCATCGAGGACAGGGGCCCGCGTCCAGATGTTCAGAAGCTTCACAATCTTTTCATCCAGCCCTTCCTGGTGGAAAAGCAGAGGGACCTCGTAGATGCACTCAACGTCTTTTGCCGTTATAACGCCATCGGTGTCCACGTTGCAGAAATTGGCGATTTTGGCCTTTATATCGGCAGAGAGCTGCTTTTCGGTCCTGCACAGCAGTATATCGGGTTGAATGCCGATGCTGCGCAGCTCCTTTACACTGTGCTGCGTGGGTTTGGTCTTCACTTCGCCTGAGGTCGCCAGATAGGGGACGAGCGTTACGTGAATGAAAAGGGCGTTCTCCCTGCCCGCATCGTTTCGAAACTGGCGGATTGCTTCAAGAAACGGGAGGCTCTCGATGTCTCCGACGGTCCCGCCGATTTCCACTATAACAACGTCCACATGATCGCTGGAACCGCGAATGCATGACTTTATCTCATCCGTAATATGCGGGATAACCTGTACGGTCCCGCCCAGGTACTCCCCGCGCCTCTCTTTCGTTATGACCGAATAGTAAATGCTGCCGGACGTGAAGTTGTTTTTCTTGCCGAGCTGTGCGTGAGTAAACCGCTCATAGTGACCCAAATCCAGGTCCGTCTCGGCGCCGTCGTCCGTAACGAAGACCTCGCCGTGCTGGAAAGGATTCATAGTCCCCGGATCGACGTTTATGTAAGGATCGAGCTTCTGAAGCGATACGCTAAGACCTCTGCTCTCAAGCAAAGCCCCGATAGAGGCGGCTGCGAGGCCTTTGCCAAGCGAAGACAAAACGCCACCGGTAATGAATATGAATTTCGTCTGGCGCAAAGTATTTCCCCTCTGTGTCTTTTTCAGCGCAAATGGATAGTCTTCCAGATACAGTTCATTTTCGGCTCAGTATAGCAAATGGAACTCTAAAGTCAATCATAGCTTCTTTTTTTATCCTACTGAAATCTATATGTTTTATGACCTTCGGCCCGCTGGGAGAGGAAAACCCCGGGACCATCCCCCCGGAAAAATCTTCGGATTGACCATTAAAAGCCGGATGCGACTCTCGCGGTATTTTCCTTCACGATTTGATGAGCACTGCAAGCGAATTTCCGAGTAAAAACAGATATGTGTATTGCGCCATCACCATTGATTGGGGAAATATAATGTCTCGGAACTGTAACAAATACATGAAATCCTGTATTTACCCATCCCTCTTTTGAGAATATCTTCTGCGGCAAGGCAAACAAGCTGAACTGCGCCTGATCATGTTGCCTGGGGGGGCAAAAGGAGGAGGCAGAAAATGTCATCCGTACTAATCGTGGAAAACAACGATTTTTTCAGACGTTCCTTTAAAGAAATCCTCAAGATGTACATCCCGTCACTGTCCGTCGATGAATCTGTTGACGGGTCCGATGCTCTCACAAAAATCGGTCAGACTCCACCGGATATGGTCTTCATGGACATCCGGCTGCCGGGAAAAAACGGCCTCGAGTTGACCCGGGAAATCAAAGGCCACCATCCGAACCTGGTCATTAGCATCTTCACAAGCTATGACCTTCCCGAATACCGCAAAATTGCAGAAAAATACGGGGCGGACCACTTCCTTCTCAAGGACGCGCTGACAGGCGCTGAGATCGCTGCCATGGTGAAGGCCGTCATTGAAAAGAACAAAGGAAGCATCGGAAGGAAAAGAAGAACATCCATACACTAGGTCGAGTTCGATAAGCTCTCTGCACGCCGGTAGTTGTGATTCCCGCAATCGTGGGCTAATCCGTCAAGCAGCCTTACAGCACCTTCCTCGACATCGGCGCGCGCACAAATCGCGGGTTCGCGCTTTGTCCATTAAACTTCACCCTGTACTACCAACGCGCAAATTCTTGAAATTTTGACAAGTATACGGGCTAAGTGGTAGTTATGCCGCGCCTTTGAGGGCTTCGGCCTGGAAATAATTGTTGAGAGGGTCTATGAGGTCGTCGAGCATGCCGGTCAATATTGCGTCCAGCTTGTAGAGGGTCAAATTTATTCGGTGGTCGGATACCCTGTTTTGAGGAAAGTTGTAGGTACGGATCCTTTCGCTGCGGTCTCCCGTTCCCACCTGGCTTTTGCGGTCCTGGGCTATTTTGGCTTCCTGTTCGCGCTGCATCGAGTCGAGCAGACGGGCGCGGAGCACCTTTAGCGCCTTGGCCTTGTTTTTGTGCTGCGATTTTTCGTCCTGACAGATTACGACCAGGCCGGTCGGGACGTGGGTAATGCGAACAGCCGAATCGGTCGTGTTGACGCTCTGGCCTCCGGGGCCCGACGAACGAAACACATCCACGCGGATATCGTTGGGGTCTATAAAGACGTCGACTTCCTCGGCCTCCGGAAGTACGGCCACAGTTACCGCGGATGTATGAATCCTTCCCTGGCTTTCCGTAACAGGGATTCGCTGCACCCGGTGAACTCCGCGCTCGAACTTCATCCTGCTGAAAGCGCCCTTACCATTGATGGAGGCGATTATTTCCTTGAACCCTCCGATGCCTGTCGGGTTTGACTCCAGGATTTCGACTTTCCACCTGCGAATCTCGGCGTAGCGTGTATACATCCGGAAAAGGTCCGCAGCGAAAAGAGCCGCCTCCTCACCTCCGGTCCCAGCCCGGATTTCGAGTATGACGTTTTTGTCGTCAAAGGGGTCCTTGGGGATCAGCATGAGCTTAATCTCATTTTCGGTCTGCTCGAGCTGGTCTTTGAGGCTGCCAATTTCATCCCGGATCATCTCGCGCATTTCCGGGTCCTCTTCCCGCTCCAGAAGAGCCTGGTTTTCCTGCACCTGCTCTTTTAACTTTTTGTAGTGCGCGTACTTCTCCACAATAGGGGCGAGTTCGGAGCGCTCCTTTGCAACCTGCTGGTACTCTTTCTGATTGCTCAGCAGGTCCGGGTTGCCCATATCCTCTTCGAGCTTCTGAAATTTGTGTACTACGCTTTCCAGCCTGTCGAACATCGATCCATTGCCTCGGAACGGGTCAGTCGATCCTGAAACATCCGGCCCAAAAATAAAGAACCGGTAATAAGCCGGTTCTTTTGCGCCCGCAAGCCGAAGAATCAAAGCGGGTAAATGTAAATTCCACCTTGGAGAGCAGTCCCGGAACTCCTAGGCCGGAAGCCGGACCCAAGATTATTCCTTGCCCTCGGGCTTCTGGAATTTTTCATATTTTCGGCGGAATCTTTCAATGCGCCCGGCCGAATCGACCAGCTTCTGTTTGCCTGTGTAAAAGGGATGGCACTTTGAGCAAATTTCCACCCGGATTTCCTTCTTGGTGGAACCGGTGGGGATTTCGTTGCCGCACGCACACTTAATTACCGTCTGGTTATACTGCGGATGAATGTTATCCTTCATCTATGTTCCTTCCTTGAATCTGATAAACGCAAGAACTACATATTATATATCGAATTGCGGATTTGACAATTAATTTCATTGCCGGTCGTTTCCGGGTCTCCCGCGCTCTACCTGTTCATCGAGGCCAAAAAATCCGCATTGTTCTTCGTGCCCTGCATTTTGTCGAGCAAGAACTCCATCGCGTCTATCGGGTTCAGAGGCGACAGGAGTTTTCGTAAAATCCAGATGCGGTTCAGGTCCTCGGGCAGGATGAGCAACTCCTCTTTGCGGGTCCCGGACTTGTTTATGTCGATTGCCGGGAATATGCGACGGTCGGCCAGCTTGCGGTCGAGCACGATTTCCATATTACCGGTGCCCTTGAATTCTTCGAAGATGACTTCATCCATACGACTTCCGGTATCGATCAGAGCAGTGGCGATAATCGTGAGGCTGCCTCCCTGTTCGACGTTGCGCGCCGCCCCGAAGAATCGTTTCGGGCGATGAAGCGCATTGGAATCAAGACCGCCGGACAAAATCTTACCGCTGGGCGGTACCACGCTGTTGTAGGCGCGGGCAAGCCTGGTTATGCTGTCAAGCAGAATGACCACGTCTTTCTTGTGTTCTACGAGGCGTTTGGCCTTCTCGATCACCATTTCGGCAACCTGCACATGCCGCTGGGGAGGTTCGTCGAAGGTCGAACTCACCACCTCGGCCTTGACGTTCCGCTGCATATCCGTGACTTCTTCCGGCCGCTCGTCAATGAGCAGCACTATAAGGTATGCGTCCTTATGGTTGGAGGCAGTGGCGTTGGCGATGTTCTGGAGGAGCATGGTCTTCCCGGTTCTGGGTTGGGCCACTATGAGGCCGCGCTGCCCGGAGCCGATCGGTGTAAGCAGGTCCATGACCCGAGTCGATAGGTTGTCGGCTGTCGTTTCGAGCATGATCCTGCGGTCCGGATAAAGAGGGGTCAGGTTGTCGAAAAGGATTTTGTCCCGAGCTATCTCCGGGTCCTCGTAGTTGACGGCCTCGACCTTGAGCAGGGCAAAGTAGCGTTCATTGTCCTTCGGAGGCCGGATCTGTCCGGAAATGCTGTCTCCCGTGCGCAGATTGAACCGGCGTATCTGAGAAGGCGAAACGTAAATGTCATCGGGTCCCGGCAGGTAGTTGTAATTCTGGCTTCTTAGAAATCCGAAGCCGTCGGGAAGAATCTCCAGCACACCTTCGCCGTAGATGAGGCCGCTCATTTCCGCCTGGGCCTGAAGGAGCGCAAATATCAACTCCTGCTTTCGCATCGAGCTCGCACCGTCGATGTTATAAGCCTTTGCGATAGTCATAAGTTCCCGAATGTTTCTGTTTTTCAGCTCAACAAGGTTCATCTCGTTGCGACGGTCGCGCACGGTATCTTTGTTATTAGCAGTCTCCACTGAGGGTGCTGATGCGTCAGGCATGGGCTGTTCTCCAATAAAGGTACTTAAGAATCTAAATTGATTTTTCTTTCCGGTTAAGAGACCTTACATCTGTTCCAGAGGACATGGGGCACAGGTTTCAGGGAATGGAAATTGCGGCGATCAAATCAAGCCGATAAATCTAAATATCGATCCTTCGCCTGCAGCACTCCGGGGGTAAAACGGCAGGTTCCTCTTCGATTCAAGTTAAACATGCAGGAAAGCTATCCCGTTTGTCAACAAATTTTGTACAAAATTCCGGTAAGGGATCCACGTTAAATTATAGTCACTGGAGAGAGCCGAAATCAACACTATGCACGGAATTATTTCATTCCGGTTCCCCGCCCGATTCTTCGACGTCAAAAAAGTCCCTTCCCGCCTTTTTCTTAAGAGCTTTTCATGCCCCTTCGGGCCACCCTGAAACCATGAAAACACCCGGTGAGAACCGTAGGGTGTGGGCTAAGCGGCAGCGCAGCCCACCAGAACTTCAAAGCAGGGGCCTTGAAGGACCCTCTGCTCCTCAAGTACGCGTTGTGGTGTGCGTCGGGTTAGGCAATCTCTCCCAAGTCACTGTCCGATCCAACATTGCGATCGCCCTCGCCCCTTCTCCCGTCAAAGAATTGCCCCGAAGTTTCCAGGAGGAAAATAATCTAGAATCCAGCCCGAGTAAAAATGTCAGGTTTCTGTTCGCCCTTGGCCACTTCCTTTTCACATTTGGCAATCATTTTTTCGACATGGGGGCCATACCCGAGATCGGCGATCGCCTGGGGGTATTTCTGTACCATGGCGTCCAGGCGCGTCTTTGCGGCGGCATAGCGCTTATTGATGTAGTAAAGCTTGGCTACCCCGAACATATGGGATATCACGCGCTTTTTGCACTCCATTATCTGCTTTTCGGACTTCGCCGCGTATTCCGATTTCGGGAAGTTCTGAATAACTTTCTCGAAAGCCTGCATGGCCGTTTGAGTCTCTTCAGGGTCCCGGTCAACGTTGCTGAAAGTCAGAAAATGGCTCATCCCAAGCTGGTAAAGAACATATGGTATCACTTCGTTGCGGGGATGGAGACGTACGAATTCCTCGTAAGCCAACGCTGCTTCGCTGTACTTTTTGTCATAGAAGTAGGCGTCGCCAAGCTTCAAGTCGGCGAGGATCGCGTATTTGCTGTAGGGATAGTGTTCTTTGAGTTTCTTAAAGTCGTCGGCCGCCTTCTCGTATTCCTTTTTCTCAAGCCGCGACATGCCCGAAAGAGCAAGCTGTTCCGCAGTCTTGTCGATGGTCGATGGTTTTTTCGAGAAGAGGTCGCCGAAATAGAACTCTCTTAGATTGCCTAGAGTGGTGCCTGCGCATCCGTTGAGAGCCAAAAGGCCAATGACCAGCAAAGCCAGGCACAATGGGCGAAAGACTCCCTTAGAGATGGAAATCATAAAAAAACCCCCTTGTCACGAAGGTCAAAGATTGTTCTCCACATAGCGGCCCGCATTGAAAGCCGCCGTCGCCCCATCCCCCACTGCGGTCACGATCTGACGCAGTTCCTTAACGCGTATATCCCCTGCGGCAAAAACACCCGGAACGGCTGTAGCCATTTCCTGGTCCGTGTAAATGAAACCGGAAGGATTGCGCTCTATTTCCGGAGGGATAAATTCAGAATTCGGCTTTATTCCGACGAAAACGAAGACCCCGGAAACAGGCAAATCCCAAAGCTTCGAATTCGTGATGTCCCGTAGCGCCAACCCCGCAACGCCTTCTGGTCCACCTTGGATCTCATCTACCACATTACTGAGGATAAATGAAATTTTTTCGTTCTGAAAGGCTTTTTCTTGAATAACTGGTGTGGCCCGGAGTTTTTCCCGCCTGTGGACAACATGCACCCTGCTGGCGAACTTTGTGAGATATAGGGCCTCTTCGATCGCCGTATCTCCACCGCCTACTACCGCGACCTCCTGGTCTCGGAAAAATGGAGCATCGCAAACCGCGCAGTACGATACTCCTCGGCCTGTCAGCTCGATTTCTCCTCTTGCGCCGAGTCTGGTGGGAGAAGCCCCGGATGCTAGGATTATTGTTTTTGTCTCAATCGTCCCGTTGGTTAGAATGATCTTCTTTATCGCACCGCTGAAGTCAAGACCCACGACTTCGGCGTTTCTGACTTCAAGTCCAAACCGCAACGCCTGTGCGCTTATCAGTTCGGCGAGGCCGAACGCGCCTATGCCCTCCGGGAAACCCGGATAGTTCTCCACTTTTTCATAAGTGAGCAACTGGCCGCCGAATCCCATACGCTCGAGCAAAACCGCGTCCAGGCGGGCCCTGGCGGCATAGAGGCCGGCTGTAAGTCCAGCCGGCCCGCCGCCGATGATGATAGTATCGTAAATCTTATTGTCTGCCATATAACTGAGGAGACTTTTTTCGGAGGGAATCGAAATGCTCTCCGCCGAGGAATAAGGCGGGCGTCTAGCCCACTACCTTATCGATCGCCGCAGTAATCTGTGATTTTGCGACGGCCCCGGTGATCTGCTCGCTCACATTCCCGCTTTTGAAAATTATCAGAGTGGGGATCGCGCGAATTCCATATTTCCCTGGCACTTTGGGGTTATCGTCAACGTTGCACTTTGCCACCTTGAGCTTTGATTCGTAATCGGTTGAAAGTTCCTCAACTACTGGGGCGATTGCGCGACAGGGACCGCACCACGGAGCCCAAAAATCTACCAGGACTGGCAAATCGGACTGGAGTACCTCCTGCTCGAAACTGCTGTCTGTGACTTCAATGATGTTGCCGGCCATCAAGTTAGCTCCTCTCATGAAATAGGCTGCTGTGCCTCTGCTCACTCCAGGGAATTTCTCTGGTGATGATGAGCCAACGTTATAAAACAATCTATCGACCATTGTCAATTTGCAATCGAAAACAATCCGAAATTGAGGTTCCCGCGCCGCGCCAGGTGCGGAGATCGATATCCATTGTGAGATTTCGGATCTGCTCCCTTATAAACTAATCTTGCCGCTCAGCCCAAATCGTCTTCTTCCTCATTTCGCTTGTATTCAGGCACTTCGTCCGCTAGAATCCACTGAAATGCTTCAAGAGCGCCCAGTTTCAATTGCGGCTGAAATCACAGGTTGGTGGGATTGCCTGCCACGTTGCTGGAAAAGATGTGAAATCTTGCGCTGTCTGGAAATTTTTCTTCCTTTTTCTTCTCACGGTTCTGGCTGCATGCCCTTCCGTGTGCGTTGCCGCCCCTAATAAGGCTGAGATTTCAAAAATTGTAATCGATAAAAATGGGAAGAACCTGGAAGCCAGTTTTCGCCTGATCGATTGTTTTAATTCCGATATGGAAGAGGCTATATTAAATGGGGTCCCAACCACCTTCAGAATCCTGGTGAGTGTAGAAAAGCCCTCAATTTTTCTCGTGAAGTCAAAGGTTGCCGATTTTACCCTCCAGCATACAATCCGATACAACCGCCTGAACAATGAATTTCAGGTGGAGCTGCCGGAGCATCCGCAAAAAATACTGGTAACCAGGAACTTCGATGAAGCAAAAAAATGGATGAGCACGGTGGACAACCTTCCTGTAATCCCGACGTGCTGGCTTACTAAAGATCAGGATTATTATCTTAATGTAAAAGCTGAGCTTTCAAAAGTGGGGCTTCCACTCTTTTTCCGATACATCCTTTTCTGGGTGTCACTTTGGGATTTCGAGACTGAATGGTACACAGTCGAATTTCTTTACTGAAACGAGCCACGAATGCCGCGGATGCCAAGTCCACGGAAAGGCGCCGCTTCTGGGAACGAATACTCGTCTGCGCGGCTTTCATCCTGATTCTGACTCTTGGCCTCTTTGAAGGCTGGTTCTTTCAGCCTCCATCAGACGCGCCCCTTTTCGGCAACATACTGCTTGTTATTTTTATCAATCTGAACGTGCTCCTCCTTTTGCTGCTCGCCTATCTCGTACTGCGCAATTTCATAAAACTTATTTTCGAGCGGAAAAGAAACATCCTCGGCTCCAAGCTCAAAACCAGGCTTGTCGCCGCATCTGTAGCCCTTACGCTCATTCCGGCAGTCCCCCTTTTCTGGTTTGCCAGCCAGTTCATCTTCTCGAGTCTGGATCACTGGTTTAGCTCCAGGGTCGAGGAATCACTGGCGAATTCAGTCCTGCTCGCCAAGGAATACCTGGAACGCGAAAGGACCAATCTTGTCTCCGAATGCCGCGCTCTGGTTCCGGAAGCCGCTCGGATGATAACCCAGCAAAAAGAAAAGGCTTCTTTCGATCCCGGCGTTGGCTTCCTTTTCGCCGCCAGAATCGACGCCGCTTATGTCTTCAACTCTAACGGAGACCTGAGGTGGAGCTTCAGGCAGAATGCCGCCCAGGAAATCGATACCACCTTCCTGGTAGGCAGTTTCCAAAAAGAGAGCGGCGCAGCTTCAAAAATAATCAGTTTCCCCAAGGGCGTACAGAACGCCATAGCCGCGCGTTTCCCCCTGAAAGACCTGACGGGGGATGGTTCGGTCCTTATGGTTCTGCGGTTTCTTCCCGGGCAGCTTGGACAGAAACTGGGATCGATTACCGCCGGGTATGAAAATTATCTGCAGCTTAAGATGCTTCACCAGCCTCTCAAGAAGAGCCATTTCATAACCTTTTCGATCGTCACCATGCTGGCGATATTTGCAGCGGTCTGGTTCGGTTTCTATCTTGCGAAAAACCTCACAGGACCTATCCAGAAGCTCCTCACGGCAACACAGCGGATCGCCGAAGGGGACCTGGATGTGCGCCTGGACCCCGACAGACAGGATGAAATCGGAATGCTTATGGCCTCGTTCAACACCATGATCGAGGACCTGAGCGAGGGCCGCAAGAAACTCGACCGCGCCTATAATGCGCTTCAGAGCACAAATGTCGAGCTCGAAGACCGCAGACGCTACATGGAGATAGTGCTCAAAAATATCGCGGCAGGCGTGGTCAGTGTGGATTCCGACGGTAAGATCACGACTATGAATAATTCGGCCGAGGTCATTTTCGGGATCAGGGCAGAGGAGGCAAGAGGCAGGCATTACACTGACTTTCTCGACCAGTCCCACCTCGAGATCGTAAAATCTTTCATTACATCCTACAGGGACGGCCGCCATGCATATCTTGAACGACCTGCTCAGATCAAGGTGGCCGGGTCTCCCATGTCGCTTTTCATAAAAGTGTCCGTCCTGCGCGACGACCTTGACCAGTTCATGGGTATAGTCGTAGTTCTTGACGATTTCACCGAATTGGAAAAGGCCCAGCGGATGGCAGCCTGGCGCGAGGTGGCCCGCCGCATCGCTCACGAGATCAAGAACCCGTTGACCCCCATTCAGCTTTCAGCCCAAAGGCTAAGACGCAAATATCCCGAACTGGTCGAGGGCGACGGGTCCATTTTCGACGAATGCACGCGCACGATAATCCAGCAGGTCGATCACATGAAAAGCCTGGTAAACGAGTTCTCACGGTTTGCGCGGCTGCCAAGGGCGAAGCTGGAGCCGTGCAGCCTTTTCGAAATTGTCGAGGAGGGACTTGGCCTCTACAGGCATAACTTCACAAGCATTTTATTCCACCTGGACAAAGACGAAAATATGCCGGCGCTTCGACTTGACCGTGACCAGTTCAGGCAGGTAATCATCAACCTGCTCGACAACTCGGTGCATGCCATCGGCCAGAACACAGGAGAAATCTCGATCCGGCTCTCATACGACCCGGCCCTTAAGATCGCCCGGCTGGAATGTGCCGACACCGGGCACGGAATCGCCCCCGAAAACAGGCTCAGGGTCTTCGAACCATATTATTCGACCAAGGAAAAGGGAACCGGCCTCGGGCTTGCCATAGTCTCGAGCATTATCGCCGACCATAACGGTTTCATCCGGGTGCGCGGAAACGAGCCGCGCGGGACCGTGTTCACCGTGGAATTGCCGGGTTAGCCTATTGCCCCGCCGAAGAATCGGTAGCGCCGTCTTCTACGGCCGCGCGCCACCGTGGAATCGCCGGGTTGGCCTATTGCCCGATGGAGACCGCAGGAAAAGGTAATATGAAACAAAAGATATTGATCGTCGATGATGAGGTGAGCATTCTGCAGTCCCTTAGCGGAATTTTGCAGGACGAGGGCTATGGGGTGGTCCTGGCTGCCAGCGGCGAGGAAGGCTTGGAAAGGGCTAAGAAAGACCCGCCGGACCTCATCCTCCTGGATATATGGATGCCCGGCATCGACGGCATGACTGTGCTTGACCAAATAAAAAAGATCTATCCGCTCATTCCCGTGATAATCATCTCGGGCCACGGGAACATAGAAACCGCAGTAAAGGCCACCCGTATGGGCGCTTTCGATTTCGTAGAAAAGCCGCTCTCGATCGATCGTGTCCTGGTTTCGATTCAAAACGCTATCGAGTTTTCCCGCCTGGAAGAAGAGAATCGGTTTCTGCGCAAAAAATCAGACCGCAGGATAATCGGTGAAAGCGCGGCCGTTAGCAATCTTCGCGAACAGATTCAGCGCGCTGCCCCCACCAACGCTACCGTGCTCATTACAGGAGAAAACGGAACGGGCAAGGAACTGGCTGCCCGGATGCTTCATCTTCTCAGCCGCCGCAGCATGCGTCCGATGGTAGAAGTAAATTGCGCCGCGATTCCGGAAGAGCTGATCGAAAGCGAGCTCTTTGGCCATGAGAAAGGCGCTTTCACCGGCGCTTATGAAAAGCGCAAGGGAAAATTCGACTCGGCAAACGGAGGTACGCTCTTCCTTGACGAGATCGGGGACATGAGCCACAGGACGCAGGCCAAAATCCTTCGAATTATCCAGGAACAGGTTTTCGAGCGGGTCGGCGGGTCTCATCCGGTGGAAGTGGACGTGAGGATAGTTGCCGCAACCAATAAAGACCTCCAGAAGGAAATAGAGGCGGGCAGGTTTCGGCAGGACCTGTACTATCGGCTCAATGTGATTCCGATCTTCGTGCCGCCCCTCAGAGATCGGCTGGAGGACATTTCCCTTTTGGTCGAAAACTTCGCCGAAGAGATCGCAAGCGAGAGCGCTCTCGGCAAAAAAAAGATCGATCCGATCATATATCCTATTCTCCAGGAGTACTCCTGGCCCGGAAACATTCGGGAGCTGAGGAATTTCATCGAAAGACTCATTATCATGACTGCGGGCCAGGTGATCGGGCCGAACGACCTGCCTGCGGATTTCAGAAATGTGCTTCAGAAAGAAAACGGCGAGACAGCCTACTTCCACTACCCGACCCTGGAAGAGGCGCGTTTATCTTTCGAGCGTGACTACCTGCTGAGAAAGCTGGAAGAAAACGGCTGGAATATCTCACTTACCGCCGCCCGAGTCGGGCTTGAACGCACTCACCTGCACAGAAAAATAAAAGCTCTGGGGATTATGAAGAATGGGCATAACGAGGGGTAGCAGATCCGTCAGGCCCCCTGCTTTAAGGTTGCGGGCGCAGTGGGCTCAACGTCCTCTATGTCCAACTCGACGCTTACCGACTTCTTGATTATGTCTACACTTACGATCAGCCTGCCTCTTTTGAGATCCAACCTGTTGAGAATGCCGACGCAACCGGCAAGGGGGCCTCGCGCAACCCTAATGCACTCTCCTTCTTTCAGATAAGTATGGATTTTCAGCGGTTGAGTTGAATTGATAATGGTCTGAAGGTTTTCGACTTGATAGGAGGGAATTGAAAGAGGGCCTTCGGAGTTGCGCAGAAGGTTGAGCGCCCCCGGGGTCTTGACGATGTTTATGTTTGCGTAGCCGTCCAGATGGACGTTAACGAATATGTAGCCCGGAAAGAGTGGAAGGTGTACTTTTTTCCTGCGGTCCAGCCTCTTGCTCCAGGTTTCCATCAGCGGCAGAAAGCAGCACACCTCTTTCTGCTCCAGCCTCTTTACGACTTCCTTCTCGTGGTTTACCTGCACATAGAGTGCGTACCATTCCCTTTTACATTGCTCCGGGTCCAGGAGTTGCCCGGTTTCCTTCGGCAATATGATACTATTATTATGGTCGCTCATTTCAAAAGGCCCATAGAAGTTGCGCTCAAAGGCTCATGGGTCCCGGTCGCCTGCGTGCCATGCACTCGGGTGTTCGAACCTTGACAAGGTAATCTAAATCAAGGGGAAAGTCACCCCTTGATATCCTGATAATGTTAGTGTGCGTAGTTGGGGCAAGGCTTTGCCGGCCTTTTACTTCCAGGCGGACACGATGTCATCTATTTTCCACGGAGTCGGAATCCGGAGCATGCGGCTGCTCTTATCGCTGTAGACGAGATAGCCCTTTTCCAGGCCATGATAGAAAAGATCGCGCGTTATAACAACGTCCTCAGTGCAATAGCTTATGAGATTTTCCCACTCGCCTTCACGGAACCACCTGACGGCCTGAAGACCGTCCCCTCCTTTCGGGCGTCCCAGCGTCCTTTCCGCAAGATGTCCCAGGCTCAAGCGAAAACCAAGCCCTTTATGAATCTCGCCCAGGATGTCGAAGGTGGGCAGCCTCTCCAGGCTGAAAGGCGTGTAGGCCCCAAGGACCCGGTAATCGAACCGTGAGATGTTGAACCCGACAACGAGGTCGAGCCGTTTGAGGTCTTCTATGAGTTGCTCGATTTCGGGCTCCCGGTAGACCTTGAATGTATCAGCCGGAGCTTCATACAGGACGGCAACCGATACACGCATCAGGTGCGTGTTCTGCCATCCGCCCACCTCGCCCGCCAGCTTCTGGGTTTCGAGGTCGAAAAACCCTATGCGGTGGTCCCGGCAGGACTGTCCCGTTTTGACGGGAGCACAGGCGGCTTCAACAACCGTCTCTTCACACTCGATGCTGTTGTCCCCCAGGTCCTTCTCCCCGGAAAGATATCTCAGAAGCTCGAGGGCAGCCGCCTTGTCCAGGGGTTTGTTCCCCGAGCCGCACTTTGGCGAGTGAATGCACGCGGGACATCCCTGTAAGCAGCCGCACGATGCGATAAGCTCCTTTGTCCTTTCGATCAGGGGCAGGATTATTTCGTACCCGCGCGCGGCCAGTCCGATTCCTCCCGGATAGCCGTCGTAGACGAAAATGGCGCCCTTTTCTAGCTGGGGGTGCAACGGGATCGAAATCCCGCCAATGTCATTGCGGTCGCACACGGCAAAAAGCGGAAACATACTGATGAGCGCATGTTCGATCGCGTGAATTCCACCCATGAAATCCAAGCCGGCCTTCCTGATTTTGGAAGCCAGGATAGGTTCGATTTCGATCCAGAAGCCGACTGTCTCGAAAGTTTGCGGCGGTAAATCGAGCGGGTTTTTCGAAAGAAGGACGTGAGAGAAAAGCCTCCGGATCTCAAAAGACGTTATGCTCTCGGTAACCCGCAACCGGCCCATGCAGATGATGAAATTTCCGGCGGGCTTGGTCGCCATCCTCTCCAGTATCTCAGTTTCCTTTGAGCTGACAGCCCGCGTAAAATAAGGCACATTCGCCGGGGCGGCGTAAATCACCTTCTTTTCGAGATCGAGCGATTCGACTGTGTAGGTTTCTCCCCGATGCAGGTAGACTGCCCCCGGATGGCATTCCTTAAGCGCGCGGATGCCGTCGTTTTTCCCAAGCGGAGAAGTCTGGCCTTTGCTTGCCTTGATGATCGTATAAGACGCGCCCACGGAGCGTATGTCTATAAGGCGGTGCGGCTGCGTGGTGGCGCATATCCACTGGTCTCCTTCCAGCGTCTGGAGCAGGCGTCCGCATGAAGTAAGCTCGTTCAGCGCTTTTTTGACCTTTTCTTCGGAAAAATCCTCATCCGATGAGTTTATAGGCAGTTCGGCGGCCGCACACGGCAAATGGGCCTTCAAAATTTCAGGATTGAACGGGTCTATTACCGCAATTTCATAACTGCTCTCGAGGAACCGGTCCGGGTGATTCACGATGTACTGATCGAGTGCATCCTGGTCCGGAATCAGCACTATGGCCGATTCGCGCCCACTCCTTCCCACCCGTCCTCCCCGCTGCCAGGTAGTCATGACGGTCCCGGGATACCCGACCAAAATGCACAGGTCCAGCCCCCCTATATCGATACCAAGCTCCAGGGCGCTTGTGGATATGACTGCGCAAAGCGATCCGCTGGCCAGCTTCTGTTCGATTATGCGCCTCTCCTCGGGCAGAAATCCGGCCCTGTAAGAGCTGACCTTATTGCCGAGTCCGCGGTCCAACTCCAACACACTCATATGAACCAACTCGGTCAACTTCCTGGACTGCGTAAAAGCGATTGTCTTGAGACCCCCCTTGGCCGCCTGAACGATAAGGCGCGCCGCCATGCCCCCTGCGTGCCCGATGCTGCTCTCCTCCGGGCGCAGGAAGACGAAATGCCGCTTTGCCTGAGGCGCTCCACTCACTCCGCTGACAACCGCTACCTCATCCCCGGAAACTCCCGTAAGACGAGCTGCAAGCTCGTCCGGGTTTCCGATGGTTGCCGAAAGCAGGATGAACCGGGGGCTGCTCCCGTAGTGGCGGCAAATCCTGCGGAGCCTCCGGAATACCTGGGCGACGTGGCTGCCGAAGATCCCGCGATAGGTGTGCATCTCGTCGATGATCACGTAGCGCAGTTTTTTCCAGAACTCCTCCCACTTATGGTGGTAAGCCAAAAGAGCGTAATGGAGCATATCCGGGTTGGTAAGAAGAACATCGGGATGGTGCTGCCGGATTCTGGCCCTCTGGTACGGGATGGTGTCTCCGTCATAAATGCAGGACGTAAAGCAACAACCCGCTTCGGCGTCTCGAAGTGCTTCAAAGAACTGTTGCAAGGAGTCTAACTGGTCACGTGTAAGCGCCTTTATGGGAAAAAGATAGAGTGCGCGCTGGCCCGGGTCCCGAATCAGCGCCTCGGCAACAGCCAGGTTGTATATAAGCGATTTGCCGCTCGATGTCGGTGTGGCCACAACGGTATGCCGTCCCGACCGGATGTGTTCGAGGGCTATGGCCTGGTGACTGTAAAGAGAGGATATTCCGAGTTTGAGGAGCGCGTTTTCGATGGCTGGCGGAAGTGGAGAAGAAAGCTTTCCCAAAACAGGGGGCTGCGCTGGGAATTCGGCATGATGAGCAATTTCGAAATCCCTTAGCCGATTATTCAAAAGCCTGTTCAAAAAGCGCTGAATCACTGCAAAATTCGCCTGAGAGTTACGGATATTGGACAATTTATCTTGAACACCTGGTGCGACCACATTACCCCAGAACGCAAACATGGTGCAAGACGGAAGTCGGGTGCAGCGGCGAGAGCCTGTCCTGGAGCCCGGCCGGGGATGTGACGGAATATTTTGCTTTCGCCTCCGCGGCTGAAGATTGTTTTGCGGGCAGCGAACTCCTATAGTATAGGCTGCTTTTACGTCCGGAAACCCGGTACAACTCCCGAGTGGGCGGCAGTTGCATGTTCGATGGGTTTGAAGCCCCCTTCTTCCTCATGGGGGAAAAAAGGGGAATTCATGCCTTGCCTCAGGCATGGCAGGCATGGAGTATTCCCGGATGGACACAATGCCTTTTCGAGTTGAGTGTTGCGCACCTGACTGCATAGCTGCAAAAGGAGGAAAACATGGACCTTAAGGAAGCGGTGAAAAAAATCCACTGGCTTGGCCACGATGCGATCCGCATCGACGGAAGCACGGTTGTTATGGTCGACCCCTTTCAGATTTTGGACACCAAACCCGCTGACCTTATCCTGATCAGCCATGAGCATTTCGATCACAATTCTCCCGATGATTTGGCAAAAATCCAAAAAAGTGATTCTGTCATTGTCACCGATTCGGCTTCAGCCAATAAACTCAAGAGCGATAAGAAAATCAGGAGCGAGATAAAGGTGGCTGCGCCCGGCGACAGGCTGACCGTTAAAGGCGTTGAGATCGAAGTCGGGCCCGCCTATAACACCAATAAGGAATTCCACCCCAAAGCCGCCGGCATGCTCTCGTTTGTAATCAATCTCGATGGTGTGCGCTATTATCACGCGGGCGATACTGATTTCATTCCGGAGATGAACAAGCTTAACGTGGATATCGCCTTTCTGCCCGTATCCGGGACTTACGTCATGACAGCAGTTGAAGCCGTGCAGGCTGCGAAGGCGATCAATCCGAAGATCGCCATCCCGATGCACTACGGGGCGATCGTGGGTTCGGAAGACGACGCAAAAAAATTCAAAAAGGCCCTGGAAGGCCAGGTGGAAGTCGTGATTTTGCAGAAGGAAACGGCCTGATACACCATTTTAAAGCGGTTGCGTTCAAGACCGGGCGAGGATTGATCTCGCCCTGCAGCATTGTCACACGGTTCTTTCGCAGGGGAGGGGGAGCGCAGCGCTGTATGCCCTCCCGACCGACAACTTGCAAAATCCTGCAATCTGCTCGGGGGGGCGAGGTTGATCTTTAGCACCCGATTTGAACGCAACACCATTTTTAAGCGAAGATTGTGGACTGAATGCAATTAACGGCAGCCCTTCCGGCCGTTGCCGTTGGATTAAAAGGCCCGGCTGCCCGGATAATAACGGCAAATCCGCCGCGCTTGCGAGCAGGTGAGTTTAGCGCGCGCGTTCGAGACCTTCTCTACCGTGCGCTCCCGGGAGGCTCCCGGCCTGCTCGCCGGTAATGTGTTTTATGAGGTATCAAGACTTCGATTTCTTGATGTCCATGCCGATTTTGAAGGCTGCTCCGACTCTTTCGCCGATCCTGTAGTAGGCTTTATTCGCCCCTGTTACGTACATGATCGGGTCGATTTTCGCCGGGTCTGGCTCCCCATCCGTCATGCAGTCTTCGGATAAGTGGACCTCCTCGATCTGGCCGATCACCAGGGAATGAGAGCCGAGAGTAAGAATATGGACGGCCTTGCACTCAAGGTTGACCGGGCACTGTTCGATCAGCGGGACGTTTTTCAGCTTACCGTAGAACACGGTGAAATTGCAGTCTTTTACCTTGTCCGCTTTTGTGCTCCCCGAGACAATGCCGCAGTAGTCCGTTTCCTTCACCTGCTCCGCGCTCGGCACATTCACGGAGAAGGCGCCGTTTTCCTTTATTCCTTTCAGGGTGTGCCGGTGATGCTGCAGGGCGACTGTGATCATCGGAGGCGTACTGGCCGCGATACCGCTCCATGCGGCGGTCATGAAGTTGGGCTTTTCACCGACATTGGCGCCGATAAGAAAAGCCGGCATTGGATAAATAAGAGTCTGCGGACCAAGAGCGATCTTTTTCATTTTGTTCTCTCCCGGGTTAATGGTTGGCCCGACGGGGTTCAGGTTCAATCTTCCCATTAAATCACGCCGGAGCAATCTCTTAATTGATGCTTACGCTATTAAGATGATCACAGGAATTGTCAAGATTTAGTTGAGGCCGTGGCGTGGAGGAGGGG
>CAVUGX010000041.1:0-13357 GCA_963741035.1 uncultured delta proteobacterium | reverse complement strand
GATGGAAAAGGTTGATAAAAAGCGGGTCGATGCGTGCATACACGCACAGGAAGAAGCGGACTTCGTACTGAAGCAGGTCAAGCTAAAGGACATCCACAGGGAGTTCTATACATCCTTTGATGACGTTGTCCTTGTTCAAAAAGGAGAGAATGGGGATGAGGCCGACAAGATAGTCTCCGGCTCACTGAAGGCCCTTGCATCCAGCGGACGCCTGGAAGAATTACATTCCAAGATTCACGTACCCTATCAGGACTGGCAACCCGAATAAGATGAACTGGCAAAAAGGAAAATCTACCAGGAGCAAACGAAAGAGGACCAACCCGACTGCTTGAATCTTTATGAAAACTTGACGCAGGCATCTATTTCAAGAAGGCAGATTCAGAAATGACCCTGCCTTTTTTTGTTCTTTTCGGTCACCGGCTGTCATGAAAAGCCCCCCCCCGCAAGGTGCCGGACTAAGGCAGGATTTAAGGGGATTATGGAATTCGATGCCTCAATCCTGCAATCCGTTTTTAATCCCTCAATCTTTCAATTCCTCGATTTAGGGTCGGATACAGTTTGTCAGGCGACTTCAAGACGAGACGGCGCCGATTCGGTAGGTGCTTGACGGTAGCGCCGTCTTCCACGGCAGCGCATCAATTGGTAAATGATGAAAAGGAACCATGGCGTTGGCGGTTCTTACATAAAGGCCCTTTTGCGCGATACGAAGAACGCCGCCGTGGAAGGCGCGCCACCATGGGGAGATGAATTATTTTTGGAACTTCGCCAGGACAAATTCACCGTGCATTTCTACCCTGCAGTAGTGACGATTCGATTGACATAGTATATTCTTCAGCCCGAGGGCATAGTATAATACAAAGCTGGACATGGGACAGAGATCCTTCTGTGTTCGAGTTACATCGAACGCCATATCAGTTGTCTGATATGCGACCAACCTATTTACGGAAAGCCTAATATGAGCCGCCTAAGATTGATCCTGTGCTCAATATCGGTCGTTATCCTTTTTGGCCTTAGCCTTCGTGTTGCTGCACAGCAGAACGAGGCTAACCGGAAAGACCTCCTCACGCCCGAAGAGCAAGCGTGGTTGTCGGGACATTCTGCCTCGATACGGATCGGTATAACCGAAATTCCTCCTCAAGTATTGTGCGGCGAAACACAGGGAGATTACAAAGGACTGTCCATTGACTACATAAGACTTGTGGAGCGTCATCTCAACTGCAAATTTGAACTGGTGTATTACAAGACTTGGGACGAGGTCATGCAGGCGGCCAGGAATAACGACATTGATATGATTTTCGCAGCTCAGAAAACCCCTGAGCGATCAGAGTACCTTCTGTTTTCAACTCCCTACATTGAACTGCCCAACATGATCGTTGTTAGAAAAAATATGGAGGGAGCTTTAACCCTCGAGAAAATGACAGGGTTGAAGATTGTGTGCTCTGAAGGTAGTGCGGTTCACGAGTTCTTGAGAACCAATTACGGCTATTTGGATATTTATCCGGTCAAAGATGAACTGATCGGACTCATCAAGGTATCCTTTGGTGAAGCTGATGCAATGGTCGTTGAGCTATCGCGTGCATCCTACGACATAGAAAAAGCGAAAATCACAAATCTTCGTGTTGCCGGCAATACCGACTTTACATATCAATTGCGCTTTGCTTCAAGGAAGGACTGGCCTGTTCTCAACCGGATTTTAGATAAAGGGTTGTCATCCATAACCGACGAAGATCGTGATGTCATTACCAGGAAGTGGATTGCTATCGAGACTGAACCAATCTTTAACGGCAGGGTGTTCTGGGGTGTTCTTTCCGCCGGGCTTTTCGTCATGGCGTTGATTCTCACGGGGGTCATATTGTGGAATCGGACTCTGAAAGCGCGGGTCATACAGCGTACCGGGCTCTTACAAAGAGAGCTGTTGGAGCGCAGGCGCGCGCAGGACGAGCTGTTCAATTCGCGCCAGATGCTCCGGTCAGTCTTGGACAACATCCCACAGAGAGTGTTCTGGAAAGATCAGAACCTGGTTTTTGTCGGCTGCAACAAACCCTTCGCGCTGGATTGCGGCTATAATGATCCAGGCGAGCTTGTGGGCAAGACCTCTTACGAGACCGCCTCTGCAGTAAATGCTGACCGATATGTTGCCGATGATCGCGAGGTGGTGGAGACCGGCAGGCCCAAGATCAACTATGAAGAACCGCAAATCAGGCCGGATGGTTCTCAGGCCTGGCTGATCACCAGCAAGGTGCCCATGTATGACCGGGACGGCCGGGTGACCGGTGTGCTCGGAACTTATGCGGATATTACGCGGCGCAAGTTGATGGAAGAGGAGATCAGGCAAACCAATGCCTACCTCGAGAACATCTTGGATAATTCGCCCGACGCCATCGGAATTGTAGATAAACATGGAAAGTTTATCAGGTCGAACAAAATGGCGGAAGATCTCTACGGCTATGCCTTTGAAGAAATGAAAAGGAAGTCTCCGTTTGATCTGTACGCCGATAAAGACGAGCTCGAAAAAATGCTTGTAAGCCTGCGCAGGGACGGCTCGGTCAGGAAATGGGAAATGAGAATGGAGAGAAAGGATGGCAGCATTATCCCATTTGAAATTTCCATTGGCTTGCTGAAAGACGACCGAAACGAGACTCTCGGCAGCGTCTGCATCGCAAGGGACCTAAGCGGCATCAAGGAGGTATTGACCGCCGTCAAAGCTTCTAACGAACGGTTGTATCAGGAAATTTCCGAACGCAAACAGGCAGAAGAAACGGTTGAACGGCTCAGGCGCCGCAACGAGCTTATCTTGAATTCGGCAGGAGAAGGGATTCTGGGATTATGTCCGGAGGGAAGACACACCTTTGTCAACCCTGCCGCCACCAGGATGTTGGGGTATACGACCGATGAACTCATCGGCCGCAGAGGCCATGAACTTTACCATCACACCAGAGAAGATGGAGAGACGTACCCTGAAGAGGATTGTCCGATTGTTCAAGCTTTCAGGTACGGCAAATTCCGTCAGCTAGCCGAAGAAGTATTCTGGAGAAAGGATGGGACGGGTTTTCCGGTCAGATACAGCAGCGCGCCTATTATTGAAGATGATAAGATTGTGGGGGCCGTGGTCACATTTCGCGATATCACGAAATACAAGCGGGGGGAGAAAGAAAGAAAAAAACTCGAGGAACAACTGTTCCAGGCACAGAAGATGGAGTCGGTAGGGCGGCTGGCCGGCGGCGTGGCGCACGATTTCAACAACATGCTCGGCGTGATCATCGGCCGGGCGGAAATGGCCATCGAACAGGACATTGCCTCTGACAAACTCCGGCACGACCTCCAGGAGATCCTCAAGGCGGGCCTGCGTTCAGCGGACCTGACCCGGCAACTGCTGGCCTTTGCCCGCAAACAGACCGCCGTTCCTAAAACACTCGATTTAAACGATACGATCTCAAGCATGCTCAAGATGCTTCGGCGGCTCATCGGCGAGGATATCGACCTGCTCTGGGTACCGGAACTCGACCTCTGGAAAGTCAAAATCGATCCCTCCCAGGTGGACCAGATTTTGGCCAATCTCGTGGTCAATGCCCGCGATGCCATTTCCGGAGTGGGCGCAATAACAATGAGAACCGAGAACGTCGTGATCGAAGATTCCAACAGGGCCGAGACCCCCGAATTCGTTCCCGGTGAATACGTCCTGCTGTCCGTGAGCGACAACGGCGATGGTATGAGCAAGGAAGTCCGCGAGAATATCTTCGAACCTTTTTTTACCACCAAGGAACTGGGCAAGGGAACCGGGCTGGGACTGTCCACGGTTTACGGCATCGTCAAACAAAATGACGGTTTTATCTATGTTGCCAGTGAACCGGGGAAAGGGACCACGTTTAATATCTACCTGCCTCGGTTAGAGACTCCAATCGCACAAGTCCCCTCTAAAGAATCGGCCGATAAGCCCCGGACAGGTACGGAAACCATCCTGCTGGTCGAGGACGATGAAGCGATCCTGAACCTCAGCAAGATGATTCTCGAAAAGCTGGGCTATACGGTCCTTACGGCACGGACTCCGGTACTTGCTATTCATCTTGCCGGGGAGCATCCTGGTGAACTCCACCTGCTGATCACAGACGTGGTGATGCCGGAGATGAACGGCCGGGCACTGGCAGAACAGCTTGGCGCCTTCAGGCCGAACCTCAAGTCCCTGTATATGTCGGGCTATACCGCCGACGTGATAGCACATCGTGGCATTCTGAACGAAGGAGTGGATTTCATTCAGAAACCTTTCGGCACAGATGAGCTTGCGGCTAAAGTCAGACAAGTGTTGGACCGCTTGGAACAGGGCCGCTGATAATGCGAATAAATGCAGGGTGGGCACGGACTTTCATCGTGCCCACCGGCCAAGCTTTAATGTCTCTGGATTCATTGAAGAATAATCAAAAGGTAATCACCTCCGAGGACATCGATGTCTCCGTTTCCGCATAACTCAACCGCGCCGTTCCGTCGTCTTTCCCGGAAACGACGGGAGCGCCTTTGGCCTTTTTCGGCATTTTAATTTCCGCGCTTCCGTTTACCGCCTCACCGCCTTTGTATCCGCTGACAAGGGCCTTCAGTTCGCTAACCAATCCCGTCATACGCTGACTTTGTGCGTTCATCTCGGCGGAGGCCGAAGCCGAATCCTCTGCATTGCCGGCGTTTTGCTGGACCACCTTGTCCATCTCGCCGACCGCCCTGTTTATCTGGTCGATCCCCTGGGTTTGTTCCCGCGAGGCTGCGGCGATCTCCCCGACCAACCCGCCCACTTTCGATGTGCTGCTCGATACACGGAGGAACTCGTCGTTTGTCTTTGCAACCAGGGCGCTGCCGGTCTGCACTTTCTTGACCGTCGATTCGATCAGGATCGCGGTATCTTTTGCAGCGTCTGCGGTGCGCCTGGCCAGATTCCTGACCTCTTCGGCCACAACGGCGAAACCCGCCCCGGCCTCACCGGCACGAGCGGCTTCCACGGCTGCATTGAGGGCCAGCAGATTAGTCTGGAAAGCAACCTCATCTATGGTTTTTATAATCTTCTGGGTCTGCTCACTCGCCACGGAAATTTCTCTCATGGAAGTCGTCAGGGCATCCATCGAGCGATTTGCCTGTTCGATGGTTCCTTTTGATTCCACCATGAGGCGGTTTGCCTGATCGGCATTCTCGGCGTTCTGCTTGGTCATCGAAGACATCTCTTCAAGAGACGAAGAGGTCTGTTCGACGGCCGCAGCCTGCTTCGACGAGCCTTCGGCCAGTTCCTGGCTGGCGTTGGAGACTTCGCCGGAAGCGGCGCCCACCAGTTCGGCAACTTCGGTCAATCCCGCGATTGCATTGTTGATCGGCCTGGCGATAGACCTGACGAGTAAAACGGATAAACCCCAGAAAAGCAGAAGCGCGCAGAAAATGATTCCCGATACCATCTTGAGGGCCGTAGCCTTCAGGCCCGCCATGGAATTGTCTACCTCAACGAACAGGGTACCGGCTGTCGCCAGAATGTTCGCACCGTTTTCATTAAGTTTGCGCAGCTTTTCAGCCTCATTTTGATACAGGTTTTGAGAATGCTCGACGTAGCCCTGGAACTTGCCCAGAGATTCCCTGACACTGCCGGCGGCTTTCACCCAGGAATTATTTTTGAACGCGGAGGCGAATTGCTCCAGAGCGGTCAGATATGCCAACACATTTCCGCTGGCGATAGCTTTGTATTGCTCGATAAATTTCTGGTCCCCGCTGATAAGATATTGAAGTTGCAGATTCTGAAGTTGAAGAAACGCGTCCTTACAATCCTTCACAAGGTTCTGCATGGCGTATTCACGGGCGCTGAGGGTATCCCCCTCCATCTGGAGCTCCGTCTGCCGCATTTCGATGTCTCGCTGTATGCCACGCAAAAGCTCGTCTGAATCGCGCAGAGGCTTGACCATCTCCTCCTTCAAGCTGTTCTGACGGCCATGGACCTCATCGATCTCGTAGAACAGCTTCCGGTAGCTGCCGAACTCGGCTTCCATTGAGAGAATGAGTTTCTTCCCATGTTCGCTTACCCTCGCCGCCTCGAGCTTTTCGATTCCTTCACTTACCTCCGCCGCCCTTGCGCCAAACTCGCTCTTTAGCTCGGCTGTAAAAAACTGAAGATAGGTTTTTTCGGCCCCCCGGGTGGCAAGCATCTTCTCCACGGTCTTACCAACGTTTTCCTTCATCAGATTGGCTTGTTCAATATTCGAATAGTAATAAAGCCCCACTCCCAGAGCAGCTAGAACCAGAAAGGAGGTCAAGGCAACAAAACCGAATAGTTTCTTGTTAAGGCTGATACTTGCAGATCTTAGCTTCACCGCCCACCCCCGGGTTGGAATTCAAAATCACGTTATTTCCCCAGTACTTTCCGGACATCTTCCGGACTCATGTCGTATACGCCGCAGCCGACTATGAGGTCCTCCCCGTCCGCTTTGACCATCTTCACATAGGAGACTTTTTGGACGGGCGTCTTATCTCCCGGCTTGGGCCACATATAATCCACCCAGCCCGTGCCTTTCGCCTTGGCGACTTCGTTCATGACGGTGAAGAAGAGTTTCCCGTTGGCATCCTTGAAATCTATGATGCTCTTGCCTTCCAGTTTGTATACAATCGGGTGCATCCGCATAATGCCCGCTGCGTCATGTATCCAAATGTAGGTGCCCGCAAAGATGAACTCGCTGTCTTTTCCCTTGAACCTGGGGAAAGCCGCCTTGCCCTCTTTTTCCAGAAGCGCGGCAGCTTTGTTAACGTTTTCTACTATCATCTCGGGTGTAGGCTTAACCGAGGCGCTGGCGACACAGGCCTGCTCGGATTCCTTCGCAAGTTCTTCCGGCGTCTGCTGCGCAAGCACCGGAACCACACCGAGAAGTACAACCATGCACAGAAACACTACCGTCGCGCTGACAACTGATTTCATAAATCTCTCCCTATTTTTTGAAACGTTCATCGGATTAAATCAGATAATGATTCTCACAGACCTGACCGGCTTAACTGGAACACGATGGATTACCGATGGAATAGATATGTAGCCGAGATCGGCAAGTATGGATCGTCCACGGATTCTCCATAACTGCTGTCCGTAAATTCGGCAACTTCTTAGAAAACTTAAGAAAATTTCAAGACCCGCAAAAGCGTTAAGATATTTGCGAAACGCTACACTACAGTAAATATTTCCAAATCCTGAGAATCTTCCCGATCTTGTTGTACAATAACACTATGCGCAGGCCGCGAAACCTGCCCCGGACCCTGGATCAAGTCCGGGGCAGCCTTTGATCCGGGGATGAAACCACCTTGCAAAGCATTGAGATCTGGGGGTGGCCCGGATAACTCGTTATCCGGACGCCAAGCGCAGGGGTCCGGCCGTTGCGGCCCAACGGCTGTCGAGATCGTCTCCTTCGCAGCGCATGGAATTGATTGGAGTTGCTGCATGAACTTTGACCAGGATAAGGTATTGAACGGAGGAACATTGGGGCACTGTGGTGGATAAAATTCGTCTTTATTAGAATTTTTTCCTGATTTTGCCCTGCTAAATGGTTAATCATTAGTTGCAACATCACCAGTTTTTAGCTTTGAATAAGAACTCAAAACTAGAGACTCGAGACTAAAAACTCCCTTAAGGAATCCAGGATGAAAAAGAAAGATTTGATATGGCTGGCTCTGTTCGGTTTAGCCGCCCTGCTCACACTGGCCGTAAAATACCTGCCATTTCTTCCTGGTGATGTAGGTTGTACCCGGCTGGTGCAATCATTGCTGCCGGAATCCAGCGAATGGGCCAAATGGTTGTCATCGACAGCCGAAATGCCTTCGGTCCTGATATTGATAAGCATTACGTTCCTTATTTCCCTGGTGGTCGCAGGATGGCGGGCAGCGTCGCTGTCCGTGGTCAGCTTCATAGGATTGCGGTTGCTGGGGAAGGTGCTGGGACCGATTATCGCCCAACCGCGTCCAACGCCCGATTTAGTTCACGTCGCAGGGTCGCTGTCGGGATCGGCCTTTCCATCCATCTTTGCTCTAAATTATATATCGACGGTTGGATTCTTGGCTGTTCTGGCGATAGTCAAAACATCGGGAAAGCTTCGCTGGGCTATATTGATTGTCTGTTCTTTGCTTCTTATCATCGGATGGATTGCGAGGGTTGCTCTTGCCGCCCACTGGTCAAGCGATGTGGCGATATCTTATCTCATAGGGCTTTTATGGGTTACCTTGCTCATCCGTTTTGCCTGAGGCAATGAAGTATTCGCCGCCCAGGAAACATGACTGCCGGGACTTTAACTTTCCCGGCCCCTCGCTTGCTTCCTGCAGGGCATTGCAGATGGATACTTCCAGTGGGGTAAGGCGCAGCGCAATGACTCCCCTGATCCGGTTCTCCCGGCAGATCACTTCGTTTTTCAAACCTTCCAGAAGCGGACGGGCCACCCCGGCTGGGACGGGAGTAAACATGCCGATCCAGATCGAAGACAGGACAGGGGTAAGAAAGGGAGCCGAAACGATTGCCCGTTTCAATCCGCGAACGCCGGCGTAAATGGTCATCATATCGCGGTACGTGATAATTCCCGGTCCTCCAATGTCAAATTCCGCATTTTCCGTTTCAGGCTTATCCATGCACCCCGCCAGGTAGGCGATGGCATCGTTTATGTCTATGGGCTGACACCGTGTGTCCACCCACCGGGGGGCGAAAATGACCGGCAGCCGTTCGACCATATGCCTGAGCATTTCGAACGGAGCGCCTCCGGCTCCTATGATATTGGCTGCCCGAAGGATGGTGGTCTTAAAGGCGCCCGATTTCAGAATTTCGGCAACTTCCTGCCTGCTCGCGAGATGTTTGGAAAGGTTATCCGCTACTTCGCCGAGCCCTCCAAGATAGATGACTCTTCGAACTCCCGCACGCTCGGCCGCCAGTACGAAATTGGTTGCAGCCTGCCTGTCGCGTTCAGCGAACCTGGCTGTCTGGACGAAGCTTCGCCCGCCCATGGAATGAACAAGGTAATAGGCGATATCGATCCCTTCGAAAGCCGGATCGAGACTCCGTGGGGCCAGCAGGTCCGCTTCGACCAGGTCTGCGCAGTCATAGCCCGGGTAAATCTTCTCGAATCTGTCCGCAGACCGGACCATGCATCTTGGCATAAGTCCACGCTCTGAAAGAGTGTGGAGGAGTCGGCCCCCTACGAAGCCCGTAGCGCCTGAAAGAAGGATCTTGGGCATTCTGACTGCATCCC
The DNA here is from genome assembly GCA_963741035.1 of uncultured delta proteobacterium. GTDB lineage: Bacteria > Desulfobacterota > Syntrophobacteria > Syntrophobacterales > Syntrophobacteraceae > SbD1. The sequence goes on along the minus strand of CAVUGX010000041.1, from coordinate 4,130 downwards.
ACGGTCTCGATTTGAATCCCGCCGGAAGGACCCCGACGCTGTCGACTTAAGAACAAACCGAATAAACTGTGGGGTGGGCTTCCCAGTCCACCCCACAAAAACATTGAACCATCTTAAGTCAAAAGCCATTGCGGCAGGACCCCCGATGAGTATTTTACCATTGGTTCAAGATGGGGAAACCATGCCCCGGTGTCAACCCGGCTTCGGAGAGTTTGAGCAAAATGGCAAAACGTCCCGCTCACTGTGGCTATTTATTTGAACCTGAGAGAGGATTATTTTAATTTATCGTCAAGAATTGCAATTTTCGCGAATTTATAAAGGAGGACGCAATGAAGGTGGAGGCAGTTCAAACGTCGAAGGCTCCGGCCGCTATAGGGCCTTATTCTCAGGCGATCCGCGCCAATGGTTTTGTTTTCGTGAGCGGACAGATCCCGATAGATCCGGAAACAGGTGAAATCGTGACCGGAGGCTTCTCTGACCAGGCCCGGCAGTCACTGGAGAACCTGAAGCAGATTCTTATCGCCTCGGGGACTGGCCTCGAAAAAGTTGTTGCCGTGGACGTCTTTATAACCGATATTTCGCAGTTCGCGGTTTTTAACAAGATATATGAAGGATATTTTTCCGGCCACAAGCCCGCCAGAGCCGTTGTTGAAGTAAAGGGGCTCCCCAGGGGCGTGATGGTTGAGGTAAAGTGCGTAGCGGTTGCATGAGGACTCTTTTGTTTTGAGTTTTTTGTTTTGAGTGGTGACTAAAAACTCATAACTAATAACTCAAAATTTTTCATAATCGGGGAATTGGTGACGAAGAGCTGGACGCAAGTAGATGTGACATGCGGGGCTGAAACGGCGGATATCCTGGCGGTGGAATTTGCCGAAATTTTCGGGGTAAGCGTGGAATTCATTTCCGGGGGCATCCGCATCTATCTTGATTCGGCCCGTTTTGCCGAACAGGAGGAACTGCTCAAGCAGATCATCCGATCCACTTCGGCAGGGTCGCAGGAGGCCCGGATCGGACTCGCCCTGTCCCAAATAGCCGACGAAGACTGGTCGCAGACCTGGAAGGCGCATTTCAAGCCGCTGCGGGTAGGGAGGCGGTTTCTCGTATCACCTACCTGGGAACCCGTACCTGCCGATCCGGATCGTCTGGTAATTCGAATCGATCCGGGGCGAGCGTTCGGAACCGGCCACCATGAGACCACTCGCCTCTGTCTCGAATGGCTCGAAGATTGCCTGGAGTCGGACTTGAACGCGGTCCGGGATTCGGACGGCCCCCCTTTGTCTAAAAGCGGGACTTCGAGCGCCGTCGAAGGCAGCACCGACCCTGATCCCGACGCTCCGCGAGGCGGGTCCCAGCGCCTGCTCGATGTCGGGACCGGGTCCGGGATACTGGCGATAGGCGCTGCCCTGCTCGGGTTCAGCAAAGTCGTAGGAATCGACAACGATCCCGAAGCTATAGAGGTGGCCGAAGAAAACATTGTACTGAACGGGCTGTCTGGCAAAATCGAGGTCTTACGCGCCAGCCCGGAAGAGATAAAGGGCTCCTTCGACGTGGTTATTTCAAACATTCAGTCAATGCCTCTGATAAGGATGTCTGAAACTATTGCATCAAAATTGACAGATGAGGGCCGGCTGGCGCTGAGCGGAATTCTTGTGGAACAGGCCGATGAGGTTTGCGCCGAATATGAAAAAAGGGGCCTCAAGCTTACCGGCGCGAAAACAGCCGGAGAGTGGGTGCTTCTTGCCTTTATGAAGTAAAAGGGAGTGTGCATGAAACAGACGAATTTCAGCGGTGAATGGATCACCCTGGATGCGCATAAGAACGTTCGTGTCCCGTCGAAGCCAAACATTGGCTTTATCGAGGGTGACGGAACGGGGCCGGACATCTGGGCTGCGGCAAGGCCGGTGTTTGAGGCCGCAGTTCTTAGAGCATATTCCGGGGAAAGAAAGATTCACTGGTTCGAACTTCTTGCAGGTGAAAGGGCCGCTAAAGAAACAGGCGCTGCGTTACCCCGGGAGACCATCGAACTGATCAGGAAAAGCGTTGTCGCCATTAAGGGCCCTCTCACCACCCCGGTCGGGACCGGCTTTCGGAGCCTCAACGTAGCTCTGAGGCAGCTCCTGGATCTCTATGCCTGCATTCGCCCGGTGAGATATATTCCAGGTCTGCCCTCACCGGTTCGCCACCCCGAAAAAGTCAATATGACCATCTTCAGAGAGAATACGGAGGACGTTTACGCCGGAATCGAATGGGCATCCGGATCTGAGGAGGCAAAGAAGCTGACTCAGTTTCTTCTGGATAATTTTAAGGTTTCACTCCCCGAAAGCTCCGGGATCGGGATAAAGCCGATCAGTCCCGCCGGGACCAAGAGGCTCGTGCGGCGCGCCGTCTCCTACGCAATCGAACGAGGCTGTCCTTCCGTGACTCTTGTCCATAAGGGAAATATCATGAAGTTCACCGAAGGGGCCTTCCGCACATGGGGCTATGAAGTGGCGCAGGAAGAATTCGGCGACCGGACTGTCACCGAAGCCGATGTACAGCTCAAGTTCGGGGGCAGGACCCCCAACGGCGCCGTCGTCATAAAAGAACGCATCACGGATTCAATGTTCCAGCAGGTGCTGCTGAGGCCCGAGGAATACAGCGTAATCGCAACTACAAACCTGAACGGAGATTATCTCTCAGACGCCCTTGCGGCGCAGGTCGGCGGGTTGGGAATGGCCCCCGGCGCAAATATCGGGGACGACGCGGCGGTCTTCGAGGCTACGCACGGGACAGCCCCCAGGTATGCCGGCCTGGACAAGGTAAACCCTGGCTCGTTGATCCTTTCAGGTGTCATGATGTTTGAGCACATGGGATGGAACGAAGCGGCGGAGCTGATAAGACAAGCCATCCAGCGGACAATCGGGGACAGAATCGTGACTTATGATCTTGCCCGGCAGATGAGGGGCGCAAAAGAGGTCAAATGTTCCGAGTTCGGACAGGCGTTGATAGAACACATGGGTTAGCCTTTCTATCCCCCTTTTCTCTAAAAGCCTCCCGGAGGTTTTCGGTAAGTCCGGTACCAAGTCCGAACGGTCCCGGTGCGAGGCGCCACCCATGGCGTTTACAAGAGGCATTAGAACAACTTTGCCGGAACGTGCACGGAAAGATGCTAATTTTCGCAAACCATTCTCAAAGAAGGCATCGACACTATGCTTGCCGGTGACGTAGAGACAGGCAAGGAGATCCTGCGCGACTCTATCAACGCGGCTGTCGGCTTCGGGCAATTATCTAAAACCACCCACATACCAGCTAAAAGCCTTATGCGCACGTTCGGACCGAAGTGCAACCCTCGTGCGGACAACCTCTTTCAGATCATCTGCCATCTACAAGCCCGAGAAGGAATCCATTTGGAAGCGGGACCGCGCAGGCTTGGCCGCGAAAAGGGCAGCGGCTCAGCCTCCACCCGATAACCCGGTCAGGCTGTCGATGACGACGTCGGCGCAAAACTCGCTTTCTCAATAAGAATGTTTTGCCCCTTTTTAATGTGCTGACTCCCGCACACGTTTACACACGGATTAAATCCTCCATAAGCGGCCGATAATCTCAATTTTCGCTGTACGGGAAAAAATCGAATTCCTCAGGTTCCTGCCAAAACACGACGTTCCCACTTCTGGGGTCGTATCGGCACTGAATTTTGCGGCTCAGGTCGAATCCAGCATCGAGCATTTCTTCTCTGCAAAAATCCTGGAAAGCCTTTAAAGTCCATCCTCTATGCGGATGAGGCGGTGAATTGTCGAAGAAGAAATTCTTATTGGTGCGAAAAACAGGATACTGCATTTTCAATCTCCACTTTTTCAAGCAGCCATTCGGCAGTTGAGCTTGAAGGTATCATAATAGGTTCAAAGTGACTGTTTCGTTCCTGCCAAAGGGTCAAAGCCGCGCGCAAAACCCGCTAACACGGGGAAGCAACGAATATGCCAAAATATGGCATATTCACCATATATATTTGTTTTTATTGGACTAAATACTCCTCTGTTTGGCAAGGGAGCTTATATTCTTTCTCCATTTCCGTGTAAAGGTCAAAATTGTGGCAAAGAATGTAACTTTTTTGCACTTGCGTTCACCACTCCGCGCAATACCGGCAGATCATG
>CAVUGX010000040.1:0-15262 GCA_963741035.1 uncultured delta proteobacterium | reverse complement strand
AATCTCCGAACGAAAGGTGATATGCGATAGAATCGAGCTTTATCGTAAAATCTACATTTTCAACATGACAGCAATCAGGAACTTGAATCTGTACGGGAGCAAAGTTGAGAATTCCGTTTATCCCGGCCAGCACCAGTTGATTGGCAACGCTTTGGGCCTCGTTGGCCGGAGTGGCAATAATGCCGACATGAACTTCCCGCTCTTTTACCACGTCTTCCAGTTCGCTGACGTGATTAATGACAAGTCCATTGGGAAGTCTTTTCCCGATCTTCTGTAGATCGCTATCGAAAGCCGCCGTAAAGACGTATCCGTGTTTTATGAAGTTCCCATGACGCATAAGAGCCGATCCAAGATTGCCAAGTCCCACCATTGCGAGGTTCCACGGGCGGTTTAAGCCGAGAATGTCCTTGATCTGATTTGCAAGGTCGTTTACCCGGTATCCCACCCCCCTGACTCCAAATTCTCCAAAGTAGGCCAGATCTTTTCGAATTTGGGCCGGATTTACACCACACTGCTTTGCCAGGCGCTCAGAGGATATGACGTCCACGTCGCTATCGAGCAGGTCCATGAGGTTGCGCATATAAATTGAGAGCCTGACGATTGTCGCCATAGGGATTTTGGCAAATTTCATTTTTATGACCTCAGATACAAAAATAAGGGACGGCAGCCTTAATTATGTGATATTATTCACATTACAGTCCAAAAAAAAGGTCTGCCGCTGGGGAAGCGGCAGAGAGCAACCGGTCGGACCACTTGCCCTCTGCCGAATCCGAATTTCTTAAAGCTCTACTTGGACAGACCTACAAAAGTAGCAATCGACGAAGATATCGGGTTGGCGTAGATCAGGATCAACGCGACAACGAGCGCGTAAATCGAGAGGGACTCGATCATGGCCAGACCGATCAGCATGGTAACGGTTACTTTACCGGATGACTCGGGATTGCGTGCGATACCCTCGACAGCGCCTCTGACCGCCATACCCTGGCCGATGCCGCATCCGTGGGCCGCAATGGCTATTGCCAAGCCGGCTGCAACGGCGGAATAGAGGAAAAACTGAACCGCCGATGATTTCGCGTCGCCATCGGCGGCGAAAGCTGCACAGGAAAGACCCAGGACCAATAGTGTAGTGAACAACCCAATTTTCTTCATGAAACAAATCCTCCTAGTTTTTTGGTTGAATGAATAAAAGATATGCGAACGTGGCCTTCCTTCCTCGTTATCGCCTGTTTAGTGCGCGTGCTCTATTGAGCCGGCAAAGTACATCATGGCAAGCAGGCAGAAAATGAAAGCCTGTATAAAGCCGGTGAAAAGCCCGAGAAGCATCATCGGCAGAGGCGCAAGATAGAGCCCCGCCAGAAAAAAGAGGATACCAAGGACCAGTTCCTCTCCAAATACGTTTCCGAAAAGACGGATTGAGAGACTAAAGAGTCTCGCGATATGTCCAACTATTTCAATTGGGAACATAAGTGGAACGAGCCACCATACGGGACCGGTAAAATGTTTTATGTACTTGATCCCGTGGAACTTGACTCCAAGTACGTGGGTCATCACGACGACAATCAGCGCACAGGCCGCGGTTGTGTTCAGATTGGCCGTAGGGGAGTAAAACCCGGGAATCATTCCCAGGTAGTTGCTGCAAAGAATGAAAAAACCGAGGCTCGCGATGAGTGGAAACATGAAGCGGCCTTCTTCTCCTGTAACCCCGACCATGAATTCCTCAATGCCCGTAACCACCATTTCGAAAAAATTCTGTCCGCCCTCGGGAACCATCTTGACGCTGCGGACAGCCAAAGCGCTCAAAGCCACCACAACAACCATGACTACCCACGTATATGTTACATGTGGTTGCAGCAAATTGTCTGTAAGGCTTCCGGTAAAAAAACCGTGAGGCAGTTCCGGCACATGTATACCGAGCTTTTCGAGAAGAAGGTTTATGAAAAGGATAGGATGTTCCATAAGCTTAACTCTCTCCCTTTTTCATCATAATAAATTCAAATACCCCAACCATAACGATACTTAAAACCATGATGGAAAGGCCGACCAGAAACGGAATGGGAGTGGCCAGTCTCAGATACAACACCAAGAAGATCGAAAGAAGGGTCGCAACATATCGAACGTAATAGCCGGTAAACTTGCCAACCCTGCGGGGAAGAAGATTATCAGGGTTCTGCAGGAAGCGCCTGAGCTGCCGTTTGAGAACCTGGAAGCTAATAATCACGATACCTCCGCCCAGAAGAATATCCAGCGCGATTTTTCCTGAGAACCAAACCAGTGCGGCAAACGTAAAAACGAACAGCAAGATGGCGGAGACAACTTCAATTCGCAGGAGGAGCGTTTCGCTCTCGACACATTCCCTCACTATTTCTTCCGATCCTTGTCCTCTTGTTGCTGCTGTTTTGCGAAACGATAATAGTTAAGGGCCCCGGCGGCTATTCCGATGATCAGGAATATGATTGTCAGATAGGGAAAGGTCCCTAGCTTCGAATCCAGGAAAATCCCAAACCCAATGCCGATAAAGGGCGCAAAGGCCACCTGATACCCGATGGTGCTGGCCATTACTGCCTGCATGAGTGTTTTCTTGTCGTCTTTTTTCATTGTATTTTCGTGCAAATGTTCACGAGCGTACCTATCACACAAGGCTATTTCAGTCAAACCATTTCTATTTCAGTGTGCAATTTTGCCTGACGACCCTCAGGGCCTCGAACGCAGCCTGGATAGTGTGGTCCAGATCTTCCTTTCGATGAGCGGCGCTGACAAAAAAGGCCTCGAACTGAGAGGGGGCAAGGTATACACCCCTTTTGAGCATTTCACGGAAAAACACACCGTAAGCTTCGGTATCGGATTTCGCCGCGCTTTCAAGATCGCAAACAGGTTCTTTTGTAAAAAACCCGCACCCAAGTGAGGCAATACTGTTGAGCCTCACGGGAACGCCGGCTGAGCCGGCTGCTTCATGCAGTCCCGCGCACAGATATCCATTTTGTTTTTCAATTTGTTCATAAATCCCACCGCGGCTCAGCACGTTGAGCACCGCCAACCCGGCGCTCATAGCCAACGGGTTTCCGGAAAGCGTTCCAGCCTGGTAAACATCGCCGCTGGGGGCCACGCGCTCCATTATCTCTTTCCTGCCTCCATAAGCGCCCACCGGAAGGCCACCGCCTATTATTTTCCCGAGGCAGGTCAGATCGGGCATTATCCCGAAAAGCTGCTGCGCCCCGCCGGGAGCCAGCCTGAAGCCGGTAATGACTTCATCGAAGATAAGCAGCGAACCATATTCGGTGCAGATCCGCCTCAACCCCTCGAGGTACCCCGCTTTGGGCAGCACGACTCCCATATTCGCCGCAACCGGCTCCACAATGATCGCCGCAACCTCTTCCCCCGCGCGCTCCATGACTTCCCGCACCGTATCCAGGTCATTGTAAGGCAGCGATACGGTGTGCTGGACGATTTCCTCAGGGACCCCGGGGGTTCCCGGAATACCGAAGGTAAGGAGGCCGGAGCCGGACTTGACGAGAAGCGAGTCCGCATGTCCGTGATAGCAGCCGTTGAATTTTATTATCTTTTTGCGCCCCGTATATCCCCGGGCAAGCCTGATGGCGCTCATGGCCGCCTCGGTCCCCGAATTCACCATCCTGACCATTTCTATGGACGGGACCGTCTCGACCACTTTCCTGGCCATGTCTATTTCGATTCGTGTGGGAATCCCGTACGAAGTACCCTTATCGGCGGCATTCCTCAGGGCCGCCGTTACTTCCGGATGCGAATGGCCAAGGATGAGGGGTCCCCATGATCCCACATAGTCGATGTAGACATTGCCGTCTTCATCGGTAATGCGGCACCCGTCAGCCTTTTTTATAAAAACAGGGTCAAAGCCCACTGCCCTGCCCGATCGAACCGGGCTGTTCACGCCTCCCGGCATCAATTCGCAGGCTTCCTTGTACAGCTCGTTTGAGACATTCCACTTCATCGGCTTATGGCTCCTGATTTGCAGAATTACTCACTCTCCAACAGGGCGATGTCGTAATTTTCGAGATGGAGGTTCGAGTCCGCTTTTACTGAGACAAGTGCGTGCATTCTCTCTTCGACCCGTTCCAGGGCCGCCCGTTCTTCGTCGCAAAACATGGCTGCAACCTCCGGATGCGCCATAACAAGGACATTCCTGCCGTAGAAATCTTTTCTCTGCCGTTCAAGCTCTCTCAAAACCTCATAACAGACGGTTTGCTTGGATTTGAGATATCCTTCTCCATCGCAATAGGAGCAGGGCTCGCACAGCACTTGCCCGATGCTCTCCTTTGTCCGCTTTCTCGTCATTTCGATAAGACCGAGCTCAGACATATGCAGGATGTTGGATTTGCTCTTGTCCTTGTAGGTGGCGTCCCGCAGGGCATTCCAGACCTTCTCCCGGTTGGCTTCTTTCTCCATATCGATAAAATCGATTATTATGATCCCGCCAAGATTTCGAAGCCTCAACTGGTAAGCAATCTCCTTGACGGCTTCCAGGTTGGTCTTCAGTATTGTCTCTTCCAGATTGCGCTTGCCGACATATCTGCCCGTGTTCACGTCTATGGCAGTGAGCGCCTCGGTAGATTCGATCACGATATATCCGCCCGACTTGAGCCAGATTTTCTTGCTCAAAGCCCTCTGGATTTCCATTTCGATCCCATATGCGTCGAAAATAGGCTCATCGCCTTCATAGAGTTCCACCTCATTTTGCAGTGAGGGCATGAAGGTCTCGGTAAAATTCAAAATTTTTCGGTATTCGGCCTCCGAGTCGATTACGAGCCGGTCGACTTCCTTGGTGAAAAGGTCGCGAACCGCACGAAGGGTTATATCCAGCTCCTGATATATCACCGAAGGCACAGGAGCGTTTTCGGACCTGCGCTGAATGCTCTGCCAAAGTTTCACAACGAAATCGGACTCCGACTGGAGTTTCTCTCTTTCGGCTCCCTCAGCGACGGTGCGGACGATAAAACCGCAGTAAGGCGGTTTTATTTCACACATTATCTCGCGGAGTCGCTTTCGCTCGTTTTCATCCTCAATTCTGCGCGAAACGCCCACATGGTCCATCGTCGGCATGAAAACAAGGTTTCTGCCGGGCAGCGTTATATGAGTCGTTATTCTGGCTCCCTTGCTCCCGATAGGCTCCTTGGCCACTTGCACGAGGATGTCCTGCCCCTCCTGAAGCCGGTCCTCAATTGGAATGCCGTTATAGCTCGGGCGAAAATTCAGTCCGCCATATTCCCGACCGCCATTTTCCGTATCCTCATCTTCCTTCTCATCCCCGGATTCGGTTTCGCAGGACGACAGGAGGGCCTGCTCGACATCGCCCATAGGCCGATAGATATCGCTCACGTATAAAAACGCGGCCTTATCGAGATTGATGTCCACGAAGGCCGCCTGCATACCCGGCAAGACCCTCACGACTCGTCCCCTGTAAACGTTTCCGGCAATCCCACGGTCCGAGCTCCGCTCAACGTAGAGCTCGGCGACCTGCCCGTTTTCAACAAGCGCCACGCGGGTTTCAAAAGCATTGCTGTTAATTATGAGTTCGGCGGACATTATCGTTCCCCTCGCGAACTTCCAGGCGGTATGAGGCGATTTTGCAGATCAGGCAGTTCTCCAGGCTCTGGGCCCGAGCGCCTGCCAAATTTTGAAGAATCGCCATAGGCCTGAAGCACAAGCCCGGTGTTTCGTAGATATCCATTTCAAGGGAGTTTTCTCCGGCTTTTCGCATATCGAGAAGAACCTGCCCAACGCGTGACGTCGCCTGGCCCCTTTTAGTCTTCTTGGTGAGCTCATTGTCGCCGCACTTTGGCCACGCCTCCAAAAGATTTCGCAAAACGAACGGATTCAACCCGGAGACATAATAAACAGCCCTGCACGGGTAGCCGAAGTCCGGTTTTTTGTCGATCCGGCTCACCACGCTGATTTTGATCACACCATCGAAATGCAGGTTCAAACGCTCGCGAATCAGCGCAGCGTCAATATTTTCGCTCAGCGCGACGTAAGCCTCGGCAATTATGGTCTCCATTCCGAGCGGCAGGGCCTCGCCGAATGAAATCCTGAGATGCGGATGATGGCCCTTGCTGAAGGCGGCCGGAAGACCTGCCCGCCTTATGGCCCTCTCGAAGGCCAGAGCCATCTCCAGTTGCCCGAAAAAACGCGTTTTTCCCAGCCTTGAATAAATCACTCTGTAGAGAAATTCACTATCCGCGGAAGACTCACCCCGGGTGTCCGGCAACTCCTCCGATTTCAATTCCCTGACAGGTTCTTTATGGATAAGAGGAGAAATGGTCTTGTGATCGCAAACGCCGCACACTCCGCAATCGCCCTGCCGGCAGTCAGGGGTAAACTCTTCCGCCGTTGCCTTCTTGAATTCGTTCCATAGATATTCCCGCGAAACACCCGCCGAAAGATGATCCCAAGGGAGGATTTCATCACGATCCCTGCGGCGTTCGGCATAGAATGCGGCGCTAAGCCCGGTTTCAGCAAGAGCGCGGCGCCACAGGTCTTCCCTGAACCAGTCGCTCCAGCCGTCAAACCTTGCTCCCAACTCCCATGCGCGTTTGAGCGCAGCCCCAAGCCGCCTGTCACCCCGCGCGAATACCCCTTCAAAAATGCTATTGCCGGGCATATTCCACTTCAGCCTCAGACCGGGCTTCCTCAGCCGCTCCTTAAACATTCGCAGGCAGTCTTCAATCTGTGCCCCCGGCATTTGCGACGACCACTGAAACGGGGTCATGGGTTTGGGAACGAAAGTGGATATTGAGATATTTACGGAAGATCTCGTCCTCTTTCCTTTTTCCCACACCCTGAGGCACAGGTCCACAATGGCGTCACGGTCGGCCTCGGATTCGCCCGGCAGACCCATCATGAAGTAGAGTTTTATGAGCTTCCAGCCCAGATCGAAAGCGCCTTCGGCCGCACTGAGCAGATCCTCGTCGCGTATTGCCTTGTTTATAATACGCCTGAGACGCTCGCTCCCGGCTTCGGGGGCCAGGGTAAACCCTGTTTTGCGAACCTTTTTGATGTGCTCCATCAGTTCGGGAGTAAGCGTCCCAACGCGCATCGAAGGAAGAGAGACAGCAACTTTTGCGGGTTCGAGTTCCTTTACGAGCGCACCCAGCAAATCCTGTATCTGGCAATAATCCCCGGTACTGAAGGAGAGCAGCGAAATGTCTTCAAAACCGCTCGAAGCAAGCGCCTTTTTTGCCGCAGCAAACACGTATAAGGGATGACGTTCCCTGACCGGCCGGTAGACGTAGCTCGCCTGGCAAAAACGGCAACCGCGCGTGCAGCCCCGCGCAATTTCGATCCTCAGCCGGTTGTGAACGATATCGATGAGGGGCACCAGCGGGTTTTCCGGAATCGGGCAGCTTCGGTCGAGGTCGGAGACGACCCTTTTTCTGACATGAGTGTAGTCAGAAAAGCGCGGAACGACGGCAGATATAATACCGTCTGCGCCGTAGGAGACATCGAAAAAGGAGGGGATATAAACTCCGGCGATCTTCCTGATCTCAATGAGAAAATCCTCCCTGGACCGGCTGGCGCCGCGTTTCCAATCCCTGTAAACATCGGTGATTTCGGGAAGAACCTCTTCGGCTTCGCCCAGAACGAAAAAATCGAAGAAATCAGCCAGCGGCTCGGGATTGAATGCACAGGGACCGCCACCTATGACAAAAGGATGCGCGGCGGTCCTTTGGCCGGAATAAAGCGGAATGTGGGCAAGATCGAGAATAGTGAGTATGTTTGAGTAGCTGAGTTCGTACTGAAGGCTTACGCCCAGGAAATCGAACTCCGCAATAGCACGCTCGCTCTCTATCGCTCTCAGCGGCTCACCGGCGTTCCTCAGTTTTTCTTCGTAATCGGGCCACGGCGCATAGACCCTGTCCGCCATCACTCCCGGGGCCTGATTCAACTGATGATAAAGCAACTGGAGTCCCAGATGGCTCAAGCCGATCTCATAGACATCCGGAAATGCAAGAGCGAAGCGCACCGAAGCGCTCTCGAAGCTCTTGCGGTAAGCGTTTGTTTCGAGTCCTATGTAGCGGCCGGGTTTTTCTACACCATTTAGATGCGCATCGAACATTATCTGTGCTATATCCTTTTCACGAGCGGACAAGTCAGGCCGGAGCCCGCCTACTCCGCAGCGTGGAGTTCAACTGGTTTCGGTCCGGATCATTTGACACGGAATTTTTCCGGCCTCAGAAAACCCTTTTCCGCATCAAAAACCGCCGGAGTTTAATTCGCTGTTCCCGGATGGACATCTTATAGATGCCATATCTTCCCAAACATTATCCCTGGAATCATTCTGGAATCTTTACTTATACTTATCCGAGGGATAAAGAGTCAACAGAAAAGCGGGAAGGTAATTTCGCAACTCAGCTTCACCGGCTTGAGCCCACAAATTGCCGCTTTATATAGGCAATTTCCCCTTGCATTATTCAGGTGCCGGTGCTATCTTGAATTTTCCGTTTGCCTTGACAGAAAATGTTGTCTGAGACTCAATTTTCGAAAGTTGCAGAAGAATTTTCATAACTAATCGCGAACCAACCGAAGGAGGAGGTAGAACATGAAGGTTTTTGCGGGTGGTGTTGCCGCGGCGTTTCTCGGCTTTTTGGGCATCCTGGTCTGGTATAGGGAAGTTTTCGCCGTCATCGGAGGTGCAATTCCTCTCGTCCTGCTGTTAGGCGGGCTGATGGCCGCATATCTTGGCTACGACGAGGTGAAAGACAAGCTCCCGTTCTCGAAAACCAGGGAAACCACGGAACCCACAAGCGATATGCGACTCAAAGAGGAAGCCGAAAGATATAAGCAGGAAGTCGAAAGACTCAAAAGCGAACTGGACAAGACCAAGACCAGCTAGAAGCTTCCTTTTTTTCCGTATAACAAAGGCCGCCTCCATCCGATGAGGGCGGCCTTTTGTTTTTGGCATCCGGCAGTGCTTCGGGAGGGCGTAAAGCCCTCCCCTACGAAGGAACCGCGCGACAATTCAATAGGGACGGGATTTATCCGCGCCCGGTCTTGGGAAGGCAACCTGGTATCGATTCACGCGTGAGCTTCGGTCCAGTTGGCCCCCCAGCCGATCTCCACTTTCAGCGGCACGTCGAGAACCTGGACTGATTCCATTTTCCGCCGGATGAGCTGATCAGCCGGCTCCCTTTCCTGGCGGGGGACCTCGAAAAGCAGCTCGTCATGCACCTGAAGGAGCATTTTTACTCCGAGCTTCTCCTTTTTGATCTCCAGATTGATATCTATCATCGCCTTCTTGATCAGGTCAGCCGAGGTGCCCTGAATCGGCGTATTGATAGCCAGGCGTTCACCCAACTGGCGTATGGTGAAATTTCGGCTCTGAAGCTCGGGTATGGCCCGCCTGCGCCCGAGAAGAGTCTCGGCATACCCGAGGTCGCGCGCCTTGCGGACAACTTCATCGATGAAGCGCCGAACGCCACTGTAGCGTTCAAAATAGCGGTCGATAGCCGCCTTCGCCGTTTTGGTGCTGATGCGAAGCCTCTGAGACAGGCCGAAAGGGCTCATCCCGTATGCAATACCGAAGTTTATCATTTTGGCCTGCCTTCGCATCTCGGCGCTAACCTGCTTCACCGAGACGCCGAATATTTCCGCGGCAGTCCGGCTGTGCACGTCCTCATCGACCCGAAAGGCCTCTATGAGACTCTCGTCACCGCTGTAATGGGCAAGCACGCGAAGTTCGATCTGCGAATAATCCGCCGACATGAGCATATACCCGGGCGCGGATATGAAGGCTTGACGAATTCGTCGGCCCTCGTCGCTGCGGATCGGAATGTTCTGAAGGTTGGGGTTCGAGCTGCTCAGGCGTCCCGTTGCCGTCACAGCCTGATTGAAAGAGGTATGGATGCGGCCGGTATCGGGACGAACCAGCTTAGGCAGGGCGTCCGCATAGGTACCTTTTAGCTTTGAGATGGTGCGGTAGCTGAGCACCTGCTCGGCGACCGGATGCTCCGGGGAAAGCTCTTCCAGAACGCTGGTGTCGGTCGACGGGCCGCTTTTTGTCTTTTTGACCACCCGAAGTCCAAGTTTGTCGAAAAGGATGTATCCCAACTGTTTGGGGGACTGTATATTGAACTCCTCGCCTGCCAACTGGTAGATGAGCGCGGCTTTCTGATCCAGCGCCTTCTCGAACTCGGTCGAAAGTTCCTCCAGCTTTTCCGAATCGACCAGTATTCCCCTGTACTCCATGCGCGCAAGCACTTCGGTAAGCGGCAGCTCGATTGATTCATAAAGCTCCATCAGCTTGTTTTCTTCAAGCTTCCGGCGTAGAACCGGGACCAGGCGCCAGCAGGCCTCGACGTCACCGCATGCGTAACCGGAGGCCGCATCGAAGTCGATTTCGGCAAAACTTACCTGGCTTTTCCCTCTACCGGTAATCTCCTCGTACGAACATATTGTCTCGCCCAGGTGCTCGGCGCTAACGCGTTCGAGCCCGTGTGTCTGTCCTCCGGGATCGAGCAGATAGCTTGCTATCATGGTGTCGAAAACCATTGCCTCGAGCTCGATTCCGTACCTTTTGAGCACCGTCCATTGAAACTTGAGGTCGTGCCCGGCTTTGGCGGGTGTCCTGGCGCTCAGGACCGGCTCGAGCCCCTGGAGCGCTTCGGCCGCTGTGAGCTGGATGCCGCATTCGGGGGCGTGACCGACGGGAATATACCAGGCGAGGTTATCGTCCCAGCAGAGCGCGATTGAAACGAGAGCGGCATTCATGGCGTCCTGAGAGGTGGTCTCGGTCTCAATTGATATCAGCGATTTTGTCTGCGCGATTGCGACCAGTTCGGCCAACTCTTCGCGGGTCCGGATTACCCGGTCGGCCCTTGTCCGCTGCTGCCGCGGGGCGGTAGGCTTCACTTCGCCGGGCTCCGTCCATTCCCGCTTGAGCATATCGAGAACCGTTCTGAACTCCAGTTCTTCACAGAGACCGAACATTTCGCGCCGCATGGGAGGCGCGGGCTCAAACTCCTCCAGGCCCTTGTGTATGACGACATCGAGCTTCAGCGTGACCAACTCGCGCGAGAGACAGGCGCTCTGCCTGTCTGCGATAAGCTTCTTTCGCACCGAGTCGGGAGATATCTCGTCGATGTGGGCGTAAATCCCGTCGAGCGAACCCCATCGCTGGAGCAATTGGGTTGCAGTCTTCTCCCCTACCCCTTTGACGCCCGGGATATTATCCGTTGTGTCGCCAACCAGCGAGAGGTAATCAACCATTTGCCCGGGGGTCACTCCGAACCGCTCCTGAACGACTTTCTCCGTAAAAAGCCGGTCGTTTTGGGGGTCCCATTGCCTTACCACCGGGTCCTGAATAAGCTGGTGAAGGTCCTTGTCCGCCGAAACCACTACGATCTCCAGGCCGCGCGCCGAAGCCCAGTGGGTGAGTGTGGCAATCAGATCGTCGGCTTCGTAGCCTTCAAGTTCCATTTGAGGCACCCCGAAGTATTGCACAGCTTTCTTGATGTACGGGACTTGCGGCCCCAGTTCCTCCGGAGTTGCCTGGCGAGTAGCCTTATAGGCATCGGATAAATCATGCCGAAAATTTCGCCCGGGCGCGTCGAAAACCACGCAGATATAATCGGGCTTGCGCTCGCGGAGCACTTTGAGCAACATCGTGATAAACCCGTAAACGGCCTGGGTCGCCATTCCTTTCGAGTTGGTAAGCCGCCGGATCGCGTAGAATGCCCTGTAGATGTATGAGCTTCCGTCGATTATAAAAAACGTTTTGCCTTCGCCTCTTATCTGCTGGTTCATTCGTCTCTTTCCATCTGAGAAAGACGTCTCACTCATCGCGCCCCGGGGCCGGTCCGCGCTTGCCCCTTGCCGGGAGTCCGGGCGGCAGGTATTCGAGATTGACGTTGCTCATTGCGTGGTAAATATTGCCCCGGACTTTGGAATTTTTCCTGAAAAGGCCGTCCAGCATGTTGTGAATTTCCATCCTTTTGTTCTTCAGGGCGGAAGGACACTTTGACGGCAGGATGGGCAAACCGAGGTTCCCGCAGACCTTCAGTATGCTCTGCGCCGGCACCAGCGCAAGAGGACGTATGAGAGTTATTTCGCCGCCGAAAAACTCCTGTTTCGGGACCATGCCCGCAACCTGAGCCCCGTAGCATATATTTATGAAAAAGGTTTCGATCATGTCGTCCTGGTTATGGCCCAGCGCGATCTTCGGGCAGCCGAGCTCGCGCGCTTTCCCGAAAAGCACGAACCGCCTCAGCCGCGCGCAAAGAAAGCATGGGTTTTCGCGATTTTCCGGCCCGTGCGCCCTGGGACCGTGATCGGTTCGAATGATTTCGTACCCGAATCCCTCTTGTGTGAAAAACGCCTCCAGCCGGTCCGCCGATTCAGTATCGAACCCGGGATCCACGTGGACGGCTATGAGTTCGTAGCTGATCGGAATGCGCCGAAGCCTCTCGCGAAGCAGCCACAGAAGGAGCATGCTGTCTTTTCCTCCGGAGACCCCTACGGCGATTCTGTCCCCGTTTTCTATAAGCCCGTAATGGTGAATGCCCTTTCCCAGCAGCCTGCGAACTTCCTGATCCACAAAGGCCATAACTATCGCCCGCTTCCCCCTTCCGAATTTTTCCACACCCCTCGAGGTTTGCTCAGCCAATATGAAGACATGAGACTTTCAAACTATCTATGTTAACCGATTTTGCCTTTCATTGCAGCGAGTATTGCGGGCGGTGGGACCGCGGGGCTGGGTTTTAACGGTCCGCAACGAAGAAGATTGCTCCAACATCTCGAACACATGCGTTTGAGTCCGTTCGGTAGCGCCGTCTTCCACGGCGGCGCTTGCCTGACGCGGCGGCGCATCAATTGGCAAATGATAATAAGGAACCGTGGCAATGGCGGTTCGTAGATGTAGATAAAGACCTTTTCACGTTATGCGAAAAACGCGGCCTTTCTTTACCAACTAAAAACTAAAAACTGAAAACTCCTCGGACTTTGCCACGACATATTCACCGCGCAGACTTTCGTTTCCGGGTGTCGTTTCTAGGTGTCGTTTCTAGGTTGACTCAGGCAAGGCCCTTTGGTATCATGCATGTTTCCTGGAAGCGCCCGTAGCTCAGGTGGATAGAGCGTCGGACTTCGAATCCGCAGGCCGCAGGTTCGAATCCTGCCGGGCGTACCAGTGAGAATTGCTTTCGGGCCGCTAGCTCAACGGTAGAGCAGCTGACTCTTAATCAGGAGGTTCGGGGTTCGAGACCCTGGCGGCCCATCTCGAAGATCAAGGCGGGAAAGACTTTGCGGTCTGACCCGCCTTTTTATTTATTTCCTCAATACGCCTCAGAATGAACTATTTTGGATACCAATGGGTCATCAGGTGACTTGACCCCTTTCCTTCGTTCCTTCGGCTTTATTCGGTGGCTAAAAATGGAAATTTCTTGTAAACTTAAATATGCAGATGTGCAAGTAAACGCCTCATTTTAACCGCCTTGCACCATGGAGAATAGGATGGGAAAGGTCGTCACTGTGATGAACATGAAAGGCGGAGTAGGCAAAACCACTGTGGCAATGCATTTAGGTGGTATCCTGGGGCGCTATGAAATAGATCGGGTACAAAGAAAAGTGCTTCTAATCGACTACGACCCTCAGTTTAATCTATCCCAAGCGTTTATTCCTGCGCGGAAATATTTCCAGCTGGAGAAGGCACGTAAAACCATAATCTCTGTACTTTTAGATAGCGATGCTGATCTAGATCCTTACCGGCTCCAAATACCTGACGGTGAATCTCCACCCAGTGTTCGAGAATTAGCATACCCACTGTACAAGAACGGAGATTCGCTATTGCACATTGTCCCATCCACGCTTAATCTGATGTACTTGGCAATGGGCTACACTGAGAAGCAACTCGAAATTTTCGAGACACGCTTCGTCAAGTTTATCCGAGAATGCCGTAGCATCTATGATCTCGTGTTTATAGATTGTCATCCAGCTGGATCTATTTTTACTAAGACTTCACTGAGGAATTCCGACCATGTCTTGATCCCAGTGGTTCCCCAGCGGTATTCAGTCCGTGGAATTGGTCTAATGCTACAATTCATTGATGCCAAAAAAATAGGTAGCCCAGGCCCTACCCCCCACATCATTTTTAATCATGTTGGCCGCAAAGGGGTGCCGTCTGAAGAGGCTGAAATCCGGAGTAACCCCAGATTTACTGGAAACTGCATGACAGACACACTGAAAAAATACAAAGCCTTTTCAGAGCCTATGGATGGGAAAGATTTTGTTTGGACAAGCAGCAAACCCTGGAGTTCTAAAGCATTCTGGAACGTAATGCAGATCGCAATTGAATTCGTCAAACGAATATGAACGGGGTATCAGCCATGAAAACTAAAACACGTGAGCGTACATTTCGACTACTATTTTCTTCCCTTTTTGGGTCCGATCTCACAACTATCGAGATAGAGGAAGTCGCTAATGCGTTCATATCTGGAGATGACGTTTTGCCCGAGGTTGGAAGAGCCGTTCGACAAGTGATTCTCTTGATGCGAGGGGGCTTAACCTCTAATGCTCAAAGCAACTTCAATTCAGAAGATCTGGTCCTTTATAAAGAACTTGTCAGCAAAGCGGTAGAGGCTGTAAAAAGGAGGCGCATCTCAAAAGATGCCCTCCTTGAATTGCTTATTACACGAGAGCCCAATATAGCTGAATACCTTTTTGACAAAAAGGACGCACTAACGCTTAGGCAAATGCTAGAAGAACTCCTTAAGGTGAAGGGTGAGACACAGTTCCAACTCTTTATTGATTCTATATCCCCTATCAGATACCACGATAAGTACCTCAAAGGAATAATGGAAAATAGGTAGAATAGGAACCAACTATGCCACGAGGGAAGTTGAAAGAGGCGCTTGGTAGTATTGATTGGAACGGGAATGTCTCCTAATTTTTGAGTGCAGAGCACATCCTCGACGCTATAGCACAAGCGAACCTACGCCTCGCTATCTGGTCTAGGCAGTTTGAAAACTCCGATAGAGGTAATCCGGCGCTATCTTTTATAAGAGAAATGCAAGTGGCAGGATTTAATGTAGCGGCGTTGACAGGTCTTGCGCTGTATAAGCCGGCTGCGGCGGCAATGAGGACTGTCTTCGAGACTGCGCTCTATTATACCTACTTCAGAACACACACATCAGAACTTTCGACACTGATCAGAGATCCAAATTATTATGTACAGAAGTCTGACTTGTTAGAATACCATAAATTACATAGTGTAATGTTTGGAAAATTACAGACTCGTGTT
>CAVUGX010000039.1:0-66954 GCA_963741035.1 uncultured delta proteobacterium | reverse complement strand
TGTCCCTGACCCTTCCCCGGTGTTACAGATGGCATAAATCCTGCGTTGCTCCTTTTTGTGGCCTAAACCGAGCCAAGATAATATGGGTTTTTCTTGCCATTTCACTAATGACCGGACCTTGTGTCCAAAGGCTTTCTGATGCGAGAACCTGTTTCCAAAGAAGATGATCACGGCAGGACCGCCGGAAGGAAACTGCTTTCCATATGCATCGCAGGAAGAAACGACGATTACGGAGGAAACTTTCGCTACCGGATTGAGACTGCGCTCAACCATATGGCCAAAAACGCCGCAGAGCTGGACTTGCTTGGCCTCATGGAAGTTGTCGTCTGTGACTGGAACAGCGAGCAGAAGCTTGGCGACGCCATAAAGCTGAGTCCTGAAGCGAGGCACATTGTCCATTTCGTCTATGTGCCCCCTGAAATCGCGGAGCCTCTTAACCCGGTCAACACCTGCTTTAACAATAGTCTTTCCGTCAATGCAGCCATAAGGAGGGCGGAGGGGAATTTCATAATGTGCATGCCGGCAGACATTCTGTTCTCCCGAGCGAGCATGAAAAACCTGACGGACCTTTTGCAGCACAAAACCAAAGCCCCGATCGACATAGACAGGACTCTCATGCAGATTCACCGGAAATTCATTCCCTGGCAGTTTCTGGCAAGAGAGCCGGATATCGACGCAATTGACGATTTTCTATTTCACAATTCCTGGAAGTTTCGAATCGAAATTTTTGATTCAGGACTGAACTCAGGCATGGGCGCCTTCGTCATGAGACGCCGCCTTTTCCATGAATGTCGTGGAATCGATGAAGGATTGGGCAAATGGGGATGGTCCGATATAGAGCTGGGCCTTAGAATCAATCAGAGATACCCTTCAGCTATCTTGAGCCATCTGGGAATATATTGTTATGAAATGGATATTAAGAAGGAGACCCGCGTACAGACCATTCAGGAAAAGAATCCTCAAACAGTCAGCAAAACTCTCGAAACAAATACGGCAGATTGGGGCATGGCAGATAGGGAGCTTGAGGTCTATGTTCCGACTGATCGATGCCTGCCTCAAAGTGCCGGAACGCGGAAGGGGATCACCAAAGCCGAACTATTCAGGGATATGAAGTACAGTCCTGTGAAATCATTGATTGTCGGGTCTTTTGGTGAAGAAGCCGTGAATAGTAATGCCTGGCCTTCCATGTTCCTGCTCGCGTGGTACACGCATTCATTCAAACCGCAGACTTTCGTCGATTATTTGATTCTCGCCGGGTTCCCATCGCTAGTCGTCCCTTTTATATATCCATGCATAACCTACATAGGAATAGACTGTTGCTATAATGAGTCTTCAGGTGCTAGGATTAATTCAGTGATACAATTCCTTGATAATACATTAGGATTCAAAGGCAGATTCCATTTTCTTTCCGGAGATATCAATTCGTCTTTCAATCGTTTAAGTGAAACCGTGAAGCTCTACGAGAAATATGACCTGATACATTTCCTACCCGATCTCTTTCCTGATACGTATATAAACGAATTAGAATACATGATCCAATATATTCCTGATCACGGTGCTATAATTCTAACCACCAATGAACTTAACTATTTGCATGAGATAAAGAACTGGCTGACTAACCGTAATGAATTTTTAGTTATCAATTCACCAAAAAACAGAGTCGGCATAATCATTAGAGATGTTGCATGGGACCCGACTAGATGTAGGAATTCGTGTTTTGAAGAAGATACAGAGGCAGCTTACTTTGACTCGATTCTGATGTAATCTCCCAGTCCACACAGTACACTCCGAGGGATAGAAAACATGTAATATGGGAGAGTGTGGCATAAGAATTGCTTTATTTTGTGGTTGAAATTACTTGGACTTGTTTAAGTAAATCAGGTCCTAAGTTAATCCTGAGTGGAGAGATCTGTACAGCACGATCTGCATTTAGACTGGATTCCCGCCTTCGCGGTAATGACGCCTCGGGACCCATTATAAAGGGTCGCGTGAAAATATTGGAGGTACTCGTTTGCCGGATGACCTTATTTAAGGCACGCCGGATGCCAGATCGATCAAGCTTTTAATCGTCTAACCGAGGCTTAGGGGCACCAATGATGGTCATTACAAAAACTCCGTATCGGATTTCCTTCTTTGGAGGTGGTACCGACTATCCCACTTGGTACTCCCGAGAAGAGGGGGCAGTACTGTCGACGAGCATCGACAAGTACTGCTACATCTCGTGCCGTGTCTTCCCTGCCTATTTCAATGTCAAATTCAGAGTCGTCTGGTCGCATATCGAAAATGCCGGTTCGGTAGCCGAGATACTGCATCCCGCGGTCCGGGAAGGTATCCGTTTCATCGGGCTGGACAAAGTAAACGGAGACTGCCTGGAGATCCATCACAACGGGGATCTGCCGGCGAGATCAGGGATGGGATCGAGTTCGACATTCGCCGTCGGATTAATTCGAGCCCTCAAAGCCGTTCGCCATGAAATGATCGGAAAGCATGAGCTGGCGCTCAATGCTATCCAATTGGAACAGGGCATTTTGAAAGAACATGTGGGATCACAGGATCAGGTAGCGGCGGCGTATGGCGGATTGAATATTATCCGGTTCTCACCCGGCGGGCAGATCAGAGTCGAACCCGTGATCGTCTCCTCTTCCAGGATTGCTGACTTAGAACAAAGGCTGATGCTCTTTTACAGCAGCACCAGCCGTCTTGCTTCCGAAATTGCCGGCGAGGTCATAGCCAACCTGGAGCAGAAAAAAGATGTGCTGTGCAGGATGCGTTCACTCGTAGAGCAGGGTTGTTCCCTCCTGGTAAATGGGGATCTGGATGACTTCGGCAGATTGCTCTATGAAAACTGGATGCTGAAACGCTCGATCAGCAAGGCGATCTCCAATGACACAATCGATACGATCTATGAGAGAGCCATGAAGAGCGGGGCGCTGGGAGGCAAGCTGCTGGGCGCGGGAGCATCCGGTTTCCTGCTCTTTTATGTTCCTTCCGAAAAGCAGCAGGCAGTAAAAGAGGCTCTCCACGGATTAATCCATGTGCCCTTTAAGCTGGAGGGCGAAGGTTGCTCAATAATTTACTACTCTGATAAGTACTAAGACCGCCCGTTGCGGGTTGATCGGGTTGTCATTCCATGCAAAGCAATTTCGAGGAGCGGTTTGCCGTTAACGGGGGCCATTGATTTTGGAAGGCCGCCGAGAAGGTCGCCAAAACGGGGGCCCAATCCGCCGGCGAGAATAATTGCCTTCATTCCCGGCACTCCTCAAAAAAATCCGAGAATAAATCGCTCGTGGCCATGGATAGAATCGCTATGTCGGGCAGGAGAGTAATTTCCCTGTTCCGAAAGGCTTCTCTTATTTCGCGCCGGGTGAGAAATACGACCTCGCACTGTTCCATATCATCCGGACGCGCCGTGCCGGATTGTTCTAATCCGGTGGCTAAAAACATGTGGGCCTTGCAGATTCCCCGGGTCCCATCCACCGTGAAGCCACCCATATACTTCCACGTTTTCGCCGCATACCCCGTCTCCTCCATCAGTTCGCGCTTCGCGGCCGCAATCGGCGTCTCATTTGGCTCCACTCCCCCCGCTGGAGATGTCAATATGCTCCTGCCCAGACACTGCTTATATTGCAGCTCAAAGAGAACGGCCCCTTCCTGATTTACCGCCGTCACCAGCACGTAGTCCGGGGCGGCGATGCGATAGAAATCGTCAACGGTCCTCCCGCTGGACAGCATTATTGAGTCCTGAATCACCGAGAACCATGGAGGCAGGTCCAGGATGGTCCGCGAGGAAAGAGTCTGCCAGCGAGGTTGTGCCATTTCCAAATCACCCTGCCCTTCCCTGTAGTAAATCAGTTGGGTACCCAGTGTATCGAAACGAAACGGAACATGCAGGAGGTTTGACAGAGATCGAAGGACCATCGTCCTGTTTTCAGCCCTGACCTGGAAGAGGATGAAGCCGCCCCCGCCCGCGCCAAGTATCTTCCCTCCGAGGGCTCCTGCGTCGATCCCGGCACGGTAAATCTCATCTATTTCTTCGGTCGAAACCTTGGTTGATATGCCTCGTTTGCACAACCAAGTCTCATGGAGCAGCCGGCTGAAGTCGTCGTATCCCGAAACCGGGCCTGCAAGGATTTCCATTGCGCGGCCGGCAAGGGCATGCATCGCGTTCGGTCTTTCGTGGTTAAGACCGAGGTTTTTGATCTTGTCCTCCTCTATCTGAACCGCAAAGCGCTGGAAACCTGTAAGAAAGAGGAGCAGGTTGTTTGGATAACTTCCATTTGTCTCACCTCTTCCCATTGGTGTTTTCTCTGTACCAGTCGACAGTCCTGGCCATTCCTTCGTAAACATCGATGCGGGCTCTGAAACCAAGCAACTTTTCGGCCTTCCCGACGTCAATAAGCCGGATCGGTATCATCGAAGGCTTCGAAGAGTCATATTCTATCGGGAGGTCCCGGCACTTCTCGATTTCCAGCAAAATACCGAGCAGTTCTTTAATGCTGTGTCCCTTGCCGAACCCGATATTGACGGGATCGTAGGTGTCGAGCCTTTCCGCAGCCAGAATCAGCGCATCTATGAAATCGTCGATATAGATCAGATCCCGTACGTCATTGCCGGTTCCCCACACCTTGATGGGACTGTGCCGTTCAACGACCTTCCTGATGGTGGCGGCCATTACGTGTGATGTTGCCGGGTCGAAGTCGTCATAAGGGCCGTAGATATTAGAGGGGCGCACAACGATTGCCGGCATGGTCTTTTTCAACTTCTGAGAATAAAGCCGGCAGAGAATTTCGGTATATCGCTTCATCCAGGCGACACCGAAGTAAATATCATAGGGTTCGCCGTCGAACATCTCGTCCTCGATGACATGTCTGTCGCCTGTGGGGGGATATGCGGCATTGCTGCTGATGAAAGTGAACTTCCGTACCCCGGCGAAATAGGAAGCTTCAAGTATCTGGGCATTCATAATTATGTTCGGCGTGACGTGAACCAGCGGCGTAGCGGCTATTACCGCAGCGCCCGAAGTGTTTGCGGCACACATGAATACGTAGTCCATCCCGCTCGCCGCCTTCCGGCAGTCCTCCATCGAAAGGAGGTCGCAGGCCACATAGTCGATTCTCTCATCGACCAGGACGGGTGACTTGCGATGAATAGTTGCTCTCACATGGGCACCCATGGACAGTAAACGCTTGATGAGGTTTAACCCCACGAACCCCGCGCCGCCGGCAACCAATACGTTCTTCCCGCTGAACATGCTTGAGCTCACTCCTTGAAATAGTTTTTCTTTTTGAGATACTCGTCCTGGTTTTCGACGAACCATTCCCACGTTTCCTTCAGGCCGCCGATCAGGGATGTAGCCGGGTTGTACCCTATCAGCTCACGCGCACGGGAAATGTCCATGACACGTCTGGGAAAGCCCGACGGTTTACTCGCGTCGAATTCATAATTGAAGGGAAGGAAGGAATGCAGGGTTTCCACCAATTCCCTGATTCTTACTCCCATACCGCTGCCAAGATTTACAAAGCCTCCCCCTGTGCCGTGGTAGAGCGCCAAAACGACACCCTCCGCGACGTCGCGGCTGAAGGCGAAGTCCCTTACGGCACTCCCGTCTCCCCAAATGACAACCGGGTCCTCCCGCTTGAAGATGCGGTACATGAGAGTGGGTATAACCATAGCGTTTTCGGGATCGAAGTTGTCGCCTGGCCCATAGACATTGCATGGCCTGACCACGGCGAAATTTTCAAGCCCGTACTCTTCCCGATATGCCTTTATCTGCAGCTCGGCCATGCGCTTGGCCCATCCGGGAAACATATCCATTGGGGTGCCGTCGAGGTTCTCATCCTCGCGAAAAATTTCAGCGCTTGAATAGGCGCCGATCGAACTGGTATACACCACCTTGCGCACCTTATTGATCCTGCACGCCTCCAGTACATTGGTATTGAACATGAGTAGCGGAACGAAAAAGCTTGCCGGCCTGGACTTGGTAACCGTGATGGAGCCTTTGATGCCCGCAAGGTGAAAAACGAAATCCATGTCCTTCGTCAGGTCGCGGCAAAGGCTGAAATCGGTCAGGTCTCCCAGCACATGCTCGGCCCGATTGTCAACATTCAGTCTGTCAAGGGATACGACCCTGACATGAGCGCCGGCATCGCAGAGCATTTTGACAACCTGACGACCGATGAGCCCGGTCCCTCCGGTTATGAGTGCATTAGTGTTCTTGAAACTCGTTGAAATACTGCCGGATATCATCGGTGCGCCGCCTTTGCTAGGCTGGAAGTTTGAAGATTTTATTTTCGATATAGTGTTTGTACATAATCTGACGCATTCTTCTGAAAAGCTTATTTGGGCGTATGATTTGGATGAGCTGTATAGCAAACCGATCCAAGGGAAAAGGAAGTTTCGAGATAACTGCACCCAGCAGGTAGATGTTAAACCTGATATCTCTCTCGCGGTCCGTGAAACTGGAAATATTGCTTTTTTCAGTACATCCGGTCATATCGGATTTGTGGTTGACCGGATCGATCAGCTTACGCTCGACACAATAATTGTACAATTCAGTCCCGTACATAGGGACTGTCGTGGAATAAGCGGGATAAGTAACCTTTCCTTCCTTGCTCATTTTGATTGTTTCAATGTCATCCTCCAAACTGGACTCGGGCGCCGCAAGCATGTAATTCACCCATGTATTGATGCCATAGGAGTTGATCATCTTTAGAATCGGCAGGAAATCGTTGGTACACATCCGTCGCTTTAAAACGTTCTCCCGAACGTGTTTAGAAGCGCTGTCGATAGAAAGGTGGACAGAATGACAGCCAGCCTTCTTCAATAAATGTAGCAGCCTTTCCGTAATGGTATCGATCCGAAGGAAGCAATTGAACGGAATTCCGATTCGCTTTGGATACTGTTCGGAAAACTCTTCCACCCATGCGTCCGCCTTCAACACAAAACAATCATCCCCGAACTTGATAAAACCTGTCCGATAACGACTCTTGACATACTCTATTTCGGATAGGATGCGATCAACGGAAAAACGCCTGACAAAAGTACCTTTGCCACGATAGAGTTCATGGTACAGGTTATTACAACAGTAGGAGCATTTGAACGGGCATCCACGAGTTGCATAGAACGTTTTTTTGGGAGTCGTTTTCAGAAAAGTGGATGAGAGGGTTAGGTCCCTGTCTGGAAAGGGGAGGTCGTCAAGGTCTCTAACAAGATCACGAACAGGATTTCTCCCGGTCTTTGTGATCAAATTCGGGATGTCGTCGAATGGCTCGGACCACTTCAGGCGAGTAAGGAAATCAGAAAAAGCGTACTCCCCTTCTCCGATGCAGTACGCATCCATTCCGCTTTTTTCAAATGTTTCAGGAGAAAAGGTAGCCTGAGGGCCACCTAGAATGGAGGTGAAATGATGCCTGGCCGAGGCCAGCAAATGAGCCTCCACAATAGCTTCAAAACCGATCACATTGGCCGAGTAGGCAATGACATCAGGCCTTATACGCCCGACGTCCTCCTGAAAATTGTTGGTGTCGAGAATGGATAGGTAGGTTTGGCAGCCATTTTGTCTCGCAATAGCCGACAGATAGGCGATGGCAATGTGGTCCGCGAAATCAAGCTCCGCTATTGCAAAAAGCACCTTCATGGCTAACCTTCATCATATTGAGAGGCGTGATCATTGCCTCAGTGTTTAAACTTCTAAAAAGCCCTGCTTTCTCCACCATCGACGACAACTGAGGCTCCATTGACAAGAGATGCTTTTTCGGAGCAAAGAAAGGTGACGACATTTGCCACCTCTTCCGGGGTGCCGAGCCGACCCATTGTGAACTCTTCCCGCGCCATCCGGGCAAAGCCTTCCGGGTCGCGGAGCCGTTCACGATCCCACCCGGTCTCCTTTATCATGATCGGACCAGGAGCCACACTATTGAAGGTTATCCCTTGTTGAACCAGATCACGGTTAAGCCCGAGGCACTTCATCAGGCTGGTCTGAGCCGCCTTGGCAATATTGAACCAGGGACGGCCGCCGCCTTCCCTTCCGTAGATGGAAGTTATGGTGACAACGCGCCCCCAGCGCTGCCGTTTCATCCACGGTATGGCAGCCATTGTACAACGGACAGCCGCCATGGCATTTTTATTGAAGACCTCCAGCCACACTTCATCCGGATTCTCCTCTATCGCATCGGTGCCCCAACGGCCGCCGCCGCCGACGTTGTTGACCAGGATATGGAGCGTGCCCCACGCGTCATGAATTGTTTGCATCATGCGTTTAATTTCGCCGGGACCGGTCATATCAGTTTGTATGCCCAATACCTCCACATTCATGCTTTGCATTTCGGCCACGGTTTGGCCAAGCCGCTCCTGCTCCCTGGCGCAAACGGCAACGTGACACCCTTCCCCGGCAAGACTCAGTGCAATACTGCGGCCTATGCCACGACTGCCGCCCGTAACGAGAGCGTATTTACCGGAAAGACCGAGATCCATTTGTTCCTCCTTACACCGGTCGCCAGACGATATAGGTGTAGCCTTCCATGAAGAGGCTGCCGAAATTGAGTCGCTTGACTCCCAGTATCTCTGCCTTGCCTTCCGACTCAAGCTGCTGAATGCGCGGCAGCAGGTTTTCCGAATATCCGCGTTTGCGATGGAATTGAAGTGCGAGGTAATCAAAGAGGACATTCTCGTCGTACAGCTCGATTGTTGGCTCGACATGAAGGCAAATTGCCGGTTTCCCGCGCAGCAGGTACTGAACGAAGTTTTCTGTCCTGCCTGCTAGCTGTTCCAGCGCGCCGAAGGTAAACACGGCGCTGCGCTCGGCGATTGTGAGACATTCATCAGGGTTGACCATGTCGAAGAGGTGGCCTGACATATGCCAGTTGTGAGCTTTGCCAATGATGTTCACCAGGTCTACCGGAGACTGGACATAGTCGAGGCCGTGCAATTCCCTGTCGGGGAACAGTGACGCGAGAAGCACGAGGTTAAGACCGGACCCGCATCCGAACTCATATATAGTCGGGCACTTGGAGAAATATTTCTGAAAGAGCCAGATGCGGAACACGGTCATATAATCGTACTCGAACCTCGGATTGGTGGGCATTATGTAGTCGCCGTCATAGCGAATCGGCTGGTTTTCCCTGATAAACTTGGGAATGAGCGCGTCCAGGTTGTAATTGCCGGCAACGAAGGCATGGAGGTTTTCCGCCCACCCGTTTTCCCATACGCCGGTTCGCTCGGGCGTACCGATTACCTGCGTGTCGGCGGCGATCTTCTTCAGGACGCAGAGGATGACTTCGTCACGGCTCTTCGTGTCCAGTCTTTCGTATCGAAAATCACAATCCTGGATGGCCCTGCGACAGGTATTGGAGAACTCCTCCGGAGAAGCGGCAAAGGAGCGGACAAAATCATCAAGCGTGACTACCGGCATGTGGGTTGACTCCTGTGGTTCAGAACGGCCCTTTGAAGCGCTTTTCATGACTATAGAAGACTTCGTTGGACAGGTCGATTTCACGCAGGCCAAGCACGTTTTCCACTTGGCGGACTAACTTTTTGGCGTTTGGATAAAATTCATTTTCGAGATGCCTGGCTGTAGGACAGGGCGTATGCGCAAAGCCGATGCGCCTGACGGGAGCTTTGAGGTTACCAAAACATTTCTCCGAAACCACGGCCGCGACCTCGGAACTGAACCCGCAAAAAACCCAGTCGTTGTCCGCAACAATGCAATGTCCGGTCCTGTTCACGGAATCGACAATGATTTGCTCGTCAAGCGGTGTGATCGTCCGAGGGTCCACGATCTCCACTTCGACACCATTTCTGGCCAGTATTTCGGCGGCATGCAGCGCTTCAACATTCATCCAGGACGTAGCCACCACGGTGATGTCTTTTCCCTTTCTGACGATACTGCCCTTTCCGATGGGAATTTCGTACTCCTCCTCGGGCACCTCGCCCTTTTGCCAGTAGAGCCAGCGATGCTCGAACAGAAGCACCGGGTTGTTGTCGCGAATTGCCGCAATCATGAGTCCCTTGGCATCCGATGGAGTTGTAGGGCAGACAACTTTCAGGCCCGGAACATGGGCAAAAGTGGCATGCATGCTTTTGCTGTGCTGGAAACCCTGCCCCCAGCCACGTCCTACGATGGCGCGTATGACGAGCGGGACGCCCACCTTTCCGCCCACACCATAGCAAAAGCTGGACACGAGGTTTGCCAGTTGATTCATGGCAAGCAGAAGAAAATCGACCCTTATGTGCACATGAATGGGGCGAAGGCCGTTTATTGCGGCGCCAAGTCCAAGGCCGGTCATGGAGTCCTCGGCGATGGGTGTGTCAAAGCAGCGCTCCGGACCGAATTTTTCCAGAATATTGACTGTCGATCCAAAAATATTCTTATGATCGGGTACCCCGGTACCGTACACGAAAACTCTGGAGTCCCGTTCCATTTCCTGAATCATGCCCTGATTGAGTGCTTCGCAGTAAGTGATCATGCCCATGTGAATACTCCTTTATGGAGCTCTTCAACGTCAGCGAAAACAGATTGTTGCGCATAGTCGATGCTGCGCTCGATCTGCTCCTCTATTGTCTTCTCGATATCGAGAAGCTTCTGTGTCGGGACGCCGATGGTTTGGAGTTTTTTCTTCTGCAAGGCAATGGGATCAATCTCCAACCATTGCAAATAATCTTTCCTGGATCGGTAACCGGCATCAAAATCCTCATTTATCCCGACATGTTCCAGATATCTGTAATAATGAAGCTTCAGAAAGCACGGCTTGCCGTTCTCTTCCATTGTGGCCAGGGCCCTTCGGGCAATGGAGTAAATGACCTCAGGATCGGTGGATTTTTCCTCAAAGACATTGCAGTCGAACCCGGCAATCAATTCGCGCAGAGATCGGAATCCATGGCGGCAGCTATGGGGGGTATGCACCGCAAATCCATTGTCTTCACATATGAAAAGGATGCGCAGTTTCTTGAGGCAGGCAAAATTGAGTGTCTCCCAGAACACCCCTTCATCTATTGCCCCGTCGCCGAAAAAGACGGCCACCCTCTTTCCGTTTTTCAGATATTTGTTTGCAAACGCCGCACCCATTGCAACCGGTATTGAACTGGCAACGATGGCCGAACAGCATAATAGCCCCTTGTCCAGCGCACTCAGGTGCATGGACCCCGATTTCCCATTAGCCATTCCCGTGGCCTTGCCATACATTTCGGCAAAGAACCGGTCCGTTTCGCCCGTCTTCGCCAAATACAGGGCATGACTGCGAAAGGTTCCCAAGACCTGATCAGCGGGGTTTAAGGCATGCACCACACCGGTGACAATAGCCTCTTCCCCCATGGACATGTGCATGGGGGTTTTCATGTTGTCGTCAGGATAGTATTTCCGGATCGTTTCTTCGGATTTGCGAATGAGATACATCATCTGATACAAATTCAGGTTGACGTCAAGCATAGTTGGTAAGGTCATCTTAAACCCTTGGTTATGTGCCTGTGGATGGCTCTTCTCCCGGAGGCAACTGATCCGGTTTATCGATTATCGGGTTAAAAAACTCTTGCCGGCCATCACTCTCTCGCGCCAATAATCGAGCAGGTCCAGCATCGTTTTTTCGAAGGCTATTTCGGGCGCCCAGCCGGTGTGCCGCCTGAACTTGCTCGTATCGGGCACCTGCAGATCGGCATCGAGGGGGCGAAGCCTGGCTTCTTCCGTCTCTATCCGTATGACATTGCCATGGGTGGATATGGATAAGAGATGCTTGAGCATCTCGCCAACCGTGCAGGAATAAGTCCCACCGATGTTGTAATATTCGCCGGCGACAGGATTTGCGGTAACGAGCAGGTAGTAGGCCCTCACCGCATCCCGCACGTCCGACCATGTCCTCAGGGACTCGAGATTTCCGGTCTTTACCACTGGCGGGATTATCCCCCGCTCGATCATTGCGATTTGCTTTGCAAAGGAAGACTCGGCAAAAACGTCGCCACGCCTGGGACCGGTGTGGGTGAACATGCGGGTGGTAACAACTTTTTGCCCATAAGCTTCCGCATGGAACCGCCCGACCATGTCGGTTCCTATCTTAGAAATGGCGTAAGGCGAGGCTGGGTGAAAGGAGCACTCCTCGCCTATCGGGAGTTTCTCGCGAGGCACCCTGCCGAATACCTCCGAAGAAGAGCAGACGTGGATAACCGGATCGATACCCTTACATCTTCTGATGGCCTCCAGGATTCGTTCGGTACCCAGGATATTTGTGTCGAGGGTCTGGATCGGGGAGGTAAAACTGGTGGCGGGATAGCTCTGGGCCGCTAAGTGAAATACATAATCAGGCTTTGACTGCTCAATAGCGTTTTGCAGCGATATGTAATCGCCCAGATCGCCATAGACGAAATGAACCCGTTCCTTCCGATTGGCCCTGTCCAACAGGTGTTCGACGTTACCCAGAGGGCTCCGCCAGCGGCACATTCCGTATATGTCCCAGTCGGTTTTTTCCAGAAGGAAATCGGCCAAGTGCGAGCCCACCATTCCTGTTATTCCAGTGATGACAGCCCTTGACTTCTTCATGAGCACTCCATTCAGCCATTAATGAACTTTCCCCAAACTACGCCGCTTAGCGCGCACTTTAAGTGGCGGCTTGCCCCCGGTTTTCCAAGCTGCCCGCTGGGTAACGCAAAAACTATGCCTTGGAATGAGATCCGGCACAGTTCGAATCCGGGCGCCCATGCCGCGCAGCTTCCACAACTTTTTAGGTTGAACTGAGCCGCCGCCTTTTGCGTTCTGCTCAGGTGGCCATGGAATAATGGGGCAGTTCTCTGACACGTTGTGCCCGGACCATTCCGTCATATAAATGACAACCGGTCTTATTCCGCTATGCGCTCGAAAAATCGAATCGATGAAAATGGCCGATGCGCATGGGCGGAAAACGACCGGCCGAAATCGCGGCTGGAATCCGCTCTCAGCTTTTTGCACGAAGAACAGCGTCCTTGCCGATACGATTCCCAAAGCGACTTGTGCCCCTGTCGGACTGTGAATTCCGGGTTGAATCCGAGGCAAAGTGAGGATCATTTTTCCTGACAGCGGACTCTTATTCTGCAAATACCCTGTGGAATTGGGCATAAGGAGGTTTTATCGTGGTGTTTGAAAAGGGGGGTGTATATTCTCAATTTCTCTGCTGAATCTGATCGGTAATCTCCGGCCGACAATCAGTTTCTCGCGGCAAATTGTTGAACGATCCTTTTATTTCGGCTTACAAAGGCTGCGAGGTACATAGCCGGCCCGGATTGAGGCTTCTGTTCATCAGGAAACTAATTTTGAGAACTTCAATTCTCTGATAAGGCCCCTGGGCTGCATCGAAAAATTGCCTCTCACGAGCATCTCCGGATTCCTGTTCAACGACAAGTGTGGAAACGAGGCGCATGACATCCGAAGTTGCATCTGGGTCTCCAGTAAACAAGCCGGTGTGAAAGAAATGAAACATGATGTGGCCTTTCTCGCATTCGTCTAAATTTCAAAGGGATTGCCCCTTAATAGCCTGCCTTGCCAGTTCGTCACAGCGTTCATTGTCGGGGTGCCCGGCGTGGCCCTTGACCCACTCCCATTCCACCTGATGCTTCCGGCATAGCTGGTCAAGTTGCTGTCAGAGAGCCATATTTTTGACTGGCTGCTTGCTTGCAGTCTTCCAGGCATTGCGTTTCCACTTCGGCAACCATTGGGTAAGCCCATCGCTGACGGACTTTTAATCGGCTGTTGTGAGTGGATTATTCTCGCCAGGCTGAAAGGATAACCATGACACCTCCCTCCCCGAAACTCTGTAAAGACAACCTGGAGAAGTTCCCCGGAGCTGCACCCGGTGACATCCTCTGGCCCTATAAGTTGGATGGTGTCAGGTGTATGGCCGATGTCGCATTCACTTGCACATAAACCTGGGGAGTGGAAAGGGCGTAACCATACGGGAACTCGTGGAAGCTTTGCATGGATTTCCGGATTTCCGTTCGTCCTTTGATTCGACCAAACCGTCAGGATTTCCGAGACGCATCATGGATATTTCGCTGGCAGGAAAAACGATCGGATACAATCCAGCAACACCGCTTGAGGAAGGACTCAAGGAGACCTGGGATTGGTTCATCGAGCAAAATTCAGGAAGCATAGGGGTTGGGAGCCACAAAGCCCATTTGAAAAGACCGTGGGTGATCTCCTTGCTGAGAATGCCGCAGCAGGCAGAGCGAAGCCGACGGTACTTCGGAAAAAGAAGACGGCAGATTGATTTACACCGATAAAACCTCGATAAATTCGTGATCTTCCCTGATCCCCAATAATTGGATAAAGACCATTGAGTCCGTGGGAACCGGCTCTGGAGCATTTTAGATCTATCTGTGAACCACTTGAAGAAGATCGAGGAGCGGTGTAATAAGTAGGCGGCTGATAAAGGGATTAATAATTGGGCACGTGTTGTCATAGGACTTTTGAGTCGCTCTTCCTGTCTCGGGTGGCCGAAGCAACTCGCTGGACAATCCTGTGCTGCTTGATGCCCACCGGATCGATGAGGCGCAAATGATAAGATTCAAATTTCTGCTTTTTGTGGCTTTACTGCTCGGATTCGCTGCCACCGCTCACGCAGATTTCGAAGAGGGTAAAGCGGCTTACGATACAGGCGATTATGCCAAGGCTCATAGAGAGTTTAAAGCTTTGGCGGAGCAAGGGAATGCTGTTGCTCAATTTGCTCTGGGTTCCATGTATTACCGTGGTGAAGGCGTGCCGAAGGACTACGCAGAGGCGGCGAAGTGGTTCCGCAAGGCTGCCGCGCAGGGAAATGCCGGCGCGCAATATAATCTGGGAGTGATGTACGCCGGCGGCCAGGGCGTTCCACAGAATTACGCCGAGGCTGCAATGTGGTGGGCTCAAGCGGCGGACAAGGGGGCCTCTGATGCGCAACGTAGTCTGGGAGCCCTCTACGCCAGGGGCCAGGGCCTTCCACAGGACTACTCCGAAGCATTGAAGTGGTATCGCAAGGCGGCGGACCAGGGAAATGCCGACGCGCAACTGAATCTGGGAGCAATGTACGATAAGGGTCTGGGCGTAGCGAGTAACTATGCCGAGGCTGCAAAGTGGTTTCGGATGGCGGCGGACCAGGGACTTTCTCTGGCGCAACGTAACCTGGGATTGCATTATGCGCGGGGAGACGGCGTTCCTCAGGACTTCGTCCAGGCTTACATGTGGCTTAACCTATCGGCAGCGCAGGGCGATTCGGAAGCCAAAAAGTCCCGAGACGAACTCGCCGAACATATGGCGCCTGCCCAGATAGCTGAGGCGCAACGTTTAGCAAAGGACTGGAATCCGAAAGTCCGAGACTAACCATGCCAGGAGGGCGATAAAAGCCGGAGCAACACCCGAAGGGATCCGCACACGATAATGCTGCCTACAAGCACCATCGGGATTCCAACCACCTCCGCAGCTTTGAGCTGGATACTTTCGGTGCCCGTCACGGCAAGTACTTGAACTTACAGGACCAACATTTGGGGGGTCATTTTTTTCTCCTTCTAGGGCGCAGCACCATCCGTGCCGCCTTTCAATCCGTTTAATCCCGTTAATCCATTCTAAAGTATCGCCGGTTCACAGAGGTTCGATTCGCCATCCACTTTCGGAAACTGCCGGCTTTTTAGCTATGTAAGTGAAACATACCGTACACCTGCCCGACAAATACGTTATGGACCTTATTTACAAAAACAATATTTTTGATTACGCGAAAGGTAGAGGATTAGACCTATGAACCCTACCCCGGAGCTAATCTATTTCTACAATCAGATCGAGTGGCTGTGTAATTTTTACATCGCGGTTGAGAATAACCCGGATGAGGAAGATATAATCCGGGAATTAAAGACGCAGATTATGGATATTTATTGCGAAATCATCAGCCGAAAAACAGCTGGCAATCCTCAAAGTATCAACCAGCCTGCCTCTCAAGACGTATTCACAGAATTGGTCCACATTTTTAACACCGAACCGCCCTTGGAAATCCATCCAAATGATTGTATCGCGCTTGCCGCTCCTGTCTCTCCAATATAATATCGTCTTCGATAAGCGGGATGAATCGATTCAAATCATAAACGCGTCAAAGCGGGACCCGGTTTCCGCCGGCATGACGCCACCCCGGCAAAAGCCGGGACCGGGGCGGGTTCTGCAGGAGATTTCCCGACATCAGTTTGCTTCTTCTTTCTTCTGCGCATAATCCGGTCACTCCACTTACCGGCTTAAGCCGGAAGCTTTGCGTGAAAAAATTTCAGTGCTCAACACTTTCTGCCGCCCAATGTGGCTCATTTTCTCACCGTC
This sequence comes from uncultured delta proteobacterium, assembly GCA_963741035.1. Taxonomy (GTDB): domain Bacteria; phylum Desulfobacterota; class Syntrophobacteria; order Syntrophobacterales; family Syntrophobacteraceae; genus SbD1. Next base: position 50,669 of record CAVUGX010000039.1, on the reverse strand, counting down.
AGAAACGGCATAGTCCCTCGCCGCCCGCAAAAAAGCCCGGACGTAAACGCCCGGGCTTTGCCGTATGTCGAGTTGCCGCTCCGTCAGGGCGGGTCATTATCGCCCCGCGCCTGTGAGTTACAGCTATCGTCCTGACTGGACGACGGCGAAATCACCGTTGTAATTGAGGACCGCCCAGGCGGTCTTTGTTGTAGTGTCAACACCGTACGTGCCAAGCGGGTAGGACGCGTTCCAGGGGCCAAAAACGAAGTTTTTGGCGCCGCCGATGTTTTCGTCCACCGCGTTCACCCAGTGGCCGCTCTCATTAATAGTACTCAATGTAATCATGCGCCCATGGTTGAGGTGTTCGCGTCTCAGCGTTTCCGGGCAATCGTACGACATGGATAAAGTGAACGTATCGGTCGGAACGCCGCTCATAACGGCGCCCACATCCATTACACCGGTCATGGTCAGTGCATCGCTGATGGCGCCTCGGCCGGGATTATTCGCCCACCAGGTGTCCACGGTCTTGGTAAGGGTTCGCGCGGTATAGTCCGTGGCAGTGCTGCTTTTAAAGAGTTGGGCAGTCGTTTTGCCGAATTTGATCTGCGTCGTCGTGCCGCCTGATCCTTCATTTACGAGGTATTCCGCTCCGTTCAGGCTGTAACCCCAGGTCTCCTTCTTGACGAAATCGAAAGTGGGGGTGATTAGTGTTCCTGCACCCGATCCCCCGGACGGGTAGCTTCCGTTCGAACCCCACTGGCCGTTGTCGTCCGAATAGAAATCCACTGTTACGAGAGGGCCATCCACGGTGAAGACGTAAAAGCCTACTGTGAACAATTCCTGGGAATCAGAGGTCTCACGGTTCTTCTGGCCGAACCAGTCGGGGTCGTTCAAGGCTGTTGGCGTGTAGAATTTGCTGCTGCAGGAAGCACAAATAAGCTCCTGGACTTTCGAGTTGCCATCAGGGCTGGCGATAATGGATCGCTGATGTATGTGGTCGTGACCGGCGATGCAATACCTGACGCCATTTTTCATGACGCTGGAGTAGTAAGCGTTCTGCCATGTCGGGTTAGCATTCGTGTAGCCGTTGAACATCGTATCCTGGTGGCTCTCGGCCATGAGCGGCTGGTGCGTGAAGACGAAAGCGTGTTCGGTGCCTCGAGTCATTTTATCGAGTTGCTTACTGATCCATGCCTGCTGCTGCTGGACGGTGTAACCGTAGGAGTAACCATCTGCGTTAACGATGCCGGTGGTGGCCGAGGCGCTTTGGGGGTTGCTGTTCTGCGTAGCCCACGTGTCGAGCATGAGGAAACGTGCGCTACCGCCCTGGCGGCCGAAATCGAAGGAATAGCTTATGCCGTCGAGGTCAGTGCCGACGGAGGTCGGGCTGTTGAAGTTGAAAGCATCCCATGTGGTCCCAACGCCGCGGGTCTGCGGGAAGTTTTCCTGGATAGCCGGAATAGCGTATAAGTTCAGGTCGCCATACTCGCCGCCGTAGGTCTCGTGGTTGCCGCGGACCGGGAAGAAGCCGATATTCTTGGGGTACAAATTGGTCTGAGCGGCAAGGGCGCGGGTTACAATGCCGGCCGTCGTGCCACAGTCCGTCAGGTCGCCTACCTGGATCACAAACTTAACCCCAAGATTTATGAACTGCGCATCGACCTGGTTGATTATCGAAACAGCCACGGAGTTTGGGTTCAGCAAGGTATCAGGCGCGTTGCCGGTGGTGTAGGAGTTGCCGTTGCCGTCGTGCAGGGTCCACTGAGTGTCCCCCATGACGCCGAATTTCCATGCATTTTCCGAGCAGGCAAAAACATTGCCGATTCTGAAAAGCGGCGTTCGTGTCAATCCACCAAGGGCTAAGCCGGCTATGCCGGTCGAACCGTATTTTAAAAAATCTCTTCTTTTCATGATCTTACCTCCTCTTGAGTTTCAGCAGACTCTTTCGCGTTTGAGACCACAGATTACAGCAGATTTTCTAAAAAACTGCCGTCAACTGGAAAAAACTGCCCGGTTCTCGCCCTCACCCCCTCTCGGATGAACCCCGGACACACTCTGAGACCAGAACAAAAACCCCGAAACAGAAGCATTCCAGCTCGGCTTCTGTTTCTGACTCTTTTGATGCCGCAACCCGGAGGGCTATCCAAAGAAAAAGCCGAGTTGCCGTTCGAAGAGGCAACCCGGCCATCCGGCTAAAGCAGGACCCGCAGGCTTTCCGTCCCCACCTCACGATGGGTTTGGCTTTTCTTCATCTAAATTGAGAAAAAAGACGCTCTTCCGGATTGAGTCCCCCTGCAGGCCAAAGAAAAACCGGGAATAGGGAAAAACCCCCAGTCGTTCTGGTTCCTGCAAAAACAAGCGGGTTAGTCAGATCCTTCCTGAAGAGCTGCAGGAGAGGCTACCAGGAGCGTGTTTCAATCGCGTGGCAAAAAAACGACATTTCAATGAAGACAAAAAATTGCCGCAGGCCGCTATCACGGAAGCGCGTCTGAAGATACCGGCGGGAAATTATACCGAGTGCCTTGGAAGGGTATTGATTTGCAATATGGTTTTTGTTGTGCGGGGTTCCTCACCATTTTCCACAGAATAGATTTAAGGTGTTCATAATTTGGAGATTGCGGCATGCGCGGATCTTTAACCCAAAAAACATCTCCCCGTCACACGCCCGCAAAGTTCTATCTGTAATCTCCCACAAACTTATGCCTCCCTGCAGCATGAGCGAGTGGTGAAAGGCAGGAAGAAAGATTCGCCGGGTTATCCATGTTTGATTTTGGGTGTATTCTAATCACCTGTTTTGGAGTAAACTCCCTTTTGGTCGGTTTGCATTGCGAGGCAGTTAAGATAACAGAGATGGAGGTACAATGTGTTAAATCCAACTGAAATGCTCCTCATGCTCCTTGGCGTTGTCATTTTGGTCGGCGGCAAAAAGCTGCCCGAACTCGGAAGCGGTCTCGGAAAAGGCATCAGCGAATTCAAGAAGGCGATTGGAGGTTCCGGGGAAGAAGAGGAACAAAAGAAGATCCCCAAAGAAGGCGAGCAGAATATATAAACGGCATGTGGGGAGAGTACACGGTACCTCCCCACATCCGTGAATAGCGTGAGTACCAAATAAATCAGCCCCACTTGCCCGATAAAACCTACCCCGGCTGCTTCAGGCAAGCCCCAACCGCTTCCAGACAAGCCTGGTAGTCGGGTTCTTGCGTGATTTCGCTTACGATCTCGATATGCCTGATCGTGTTGCTCCTGTCGATCACGAAAACGGCCCTCGCCAGCAGACGGAGGTCTGCGATCAGTACTCCGTAGGCCAAGCCGAAATTTGCGTCCATGTAGTCGGACAAGGTCGTCACATGAGAGACTCCGGCAGCCCCGCACCACCTTTTCTGGGCAAAGGGAAGATCCATGCTGATGGTGAGCACGGCTACATCATCGCCTAATTTCCCCGCTTCCACGTTGAAGCGGCGTGTTTCGACATCGCAGACGGGAGTGTCCAGAGAGGGCACCGCCGAAATGACCACTACCTTGCCCTTATAGGAAGTGAGGCCAGTCTTGGCGAGACTGTTATCCACCACCTTGAAATCCGGGGCTTTATTACCTACCTTCAATGCGGTTCCCGCCAACGTGAGCGGATTCCCGTGCATGGTCACGGTTCTTTCCATGATTTCTCTCCCTGTAGTTGAGTAATTGTACGGATTTGCAACGTGAATTGTTCTGGAAGTGCATGTAAGGAGATGGAGACCGGGAGTCAAGACTGCGCAGGTCAGTTTTCCCGGCGCAATTTCAAAGAGTCGAGGAGGCGGAGAGAATTAAACGGTTGCCTGCTGAACGGGCCGTCAGGGGGCAGGACGGTCATCACACCAAATAATGCGCGAGCACCAATTGCTCTGTTCGCACTGCTGCGATTGAACAAAATACTCCAATAGCTTCCCGTCATGAACAATATTCTACATATTAGATACAACAGTGTGAATTAATTGCTTTTTTCAAAGCACCCCAGGCATTCCGGAGATCAATAGCCTGAAAAGGTGTAGAATATTATCCAAATACGGCTTACCCCTCACCAAAGAGCCGCTCCTCTAAGTGCGCGTCTGGCCTCAATCTTGATGGTCCTGCTGCGGTGGCACGCTGCTTGCTTTAAGCAATACAGCGGAGGCGAATGTGCGTGTTGAAAATCTTGTGCTCCTTGTCGAAGATGACGCTTCGTTGAGACGCTCTTTGGAAAAATTCCTGGACCGGGCTGGATATGCCTTTGACAGTTGTTCAACTGCCAGTCAAGCGCTTAATCTTGCTCAAAAAGTTCCTCCTCATGTTGTGATTCTTGAATATCATCTTCCGGATGCGAATGGTCCCTCTCTTATTGAAAAGCTCAAGCTCATTGCTCCCGAGACCGCTGCGATTGTTCTTTCTGAATACGATTTCCAAGCTATAGCTGAAGATCTGGATCGAGTGGAATTCGAAACGTTCCTGAAGAAGCCCTTTGACCTCGTTGATTTTGAAGCTGCTTTGCATTCTGCCTGCACAAAGGCTGGCGTATTCCAGGAAGGGTGAATGGCTGCCGGAAACTGAACTTGAAGGTGTGCCCGTCTCCACATTTGTACAGGGAACTCTTAGAAACCGAACTTGGACATGACACACAAATCGTGCTGAAGCTCAAATTCCCAGGGAAAGGTGGACGCTGAAAAGAGAAAATCAAGTTGATCTTATCGTGCTCAGTTCATACTCGCGCTCTGAAATTATCTCCACGCTGAACTCGAACGGATTCTGAAACTCCTGTGGCCAAGTTGATTCCAATGCTCGAGCTGTAATCCCGTTAGTGGTGGAAAAGTCTATCTCAGTCTCATCGGTTCTGTGAGTCTCCTCTGTTTTCAAAAGGCCATAAGGAAATCCCTTATGGCCTTTCCCTTTTTTGTAACCAATAACAGAAGCGATCACCGGTTGAACCACCAAATCCGATTTCCATGCCTAATGCCATCCGAAGAAAGGACGTAATCTCCGCTGTGGCCATAGAAGCTGACTGCGCCATTTTTTCGGATTGCGATCTGTTTGCCTCAAAGGGGCAACGAAGCTCAGCCGGCCGGCCGGCCGGCCAGGAGAAATTATAGAAAGCGAAACATGAAGTTTTCTTACGTACGATTATTCCGTCAAGACCGGCCTTTGCCCGGGATATGACAGAAGCTGAAGCCAGGGTGAGGCAAGGAATATGCCGCAGACTGGACAGACATGGCCAATAGGGAATTGCCATTGCGTTTGCATTTTGCCTGGCGCCTCATGCAATGGAAACCCTGAGAATTCCCGGTTAATTCCTCCTGGCAAAACAGAGCAAAAAACGGCTATGCAGTTGGTTGAAAGGTCAGGTGTGCATCAAAACATGTTAGACCGGATCGTCATTGTTACATTTGTGTTACTTTTCAAAGATCGAAGGCTTGCTTACTCATAATCTTGCCTTCCGCCCGGGCATATCCCTTTTCTCCGTCCCGAATAAATGTTATAAGCGCCGCATATCCGGCAAGTTTCGAGGAATCGAGAAAATCCATCAACATTTGACGTCTACGCAGGATTGATTGTGCTTCTTAAGCGATGGCTCCCTACCATTCGGAGCAAATTGTACTGTCTCGTGCTTACCATGTTTGTTGCGGCCCTTTTGCTTCAGGCCGGATATCTGTATGAACGATTTCAGAGCAGGCGGGCAGGCGAGTTCCGGGGCAATCTGGAGATGGCCCGGGCAGTGGCGGGCACACTCAATATGTTCGTTCAGGATGTGCTCCATCAGGAGCTCTCCATCGGCGTAAACTTCATTATGCCTCAGTCCCTTCCGGTAGACCAGATGAACCGGATACTTGAAACAAACAGGGCCGAGTATTCTGCCGTTCACAGCTTCTTCTGGCTGGACCCTACGGGCCACGTCATCGCATCCAGCCTGGGCTCCGATATCGGCACGGACCTCAGCTCGCGCAATTATGTACGGAAGATCATCTCCGGCAAAAAATGGGTGGTAAGTGATCTTATACTCTCACAGGCTACTGGTGAGCCCATCTTCACTATAAGCCGGGCTGTCAGGGGAAAAGAAGGCGAGCTGCTGGGCATAGTCGCCGCAGGAGTTTCCGCCGACAGGCTGGGGCATGTCCTATCCCTTGACCTGTCGGACGACGGGGCAATCACAATTTCCGACAGCACCGGCGTGGCAGTCTATCGATACCCCCGAACAAAGTGGAACTGGGAGGATAGAGATCTACTGAAGAAACGCCCGGCCATCAGACAAGCCCTGGAAGGCAAGGAACTGACCGGTATCTTCCCGAGCCTTTGCACTGGAGAGGAGCGGGTCGTGACCTGTTCTCCGGGTCTTTTCAGCAACTGGGTCGTATGCGTCAGCCGGTCTAAGAGTGAACTGATGGAGCCCATCAGATCGCAGACCATACATCTGTCAAGCCTATCCCTGCTCCTTACGGCGGTTCTCTTTGTATTTGCATTTTTCCTCTCACATAGCATTGCCGACCCGATCAGGCGGCTTCGTGATTACGCTATGGCCCTTGGACGGGGGGAGTTGATCCAACGGTTTGACTTCAAGGGCTCGGTAGAACTTGAGGACCTCTCCTCTTCTTTTAATGCCATGGCCGATGAGATCGGCAAACGGGAACAAGCGCTTCGCAGAAGTGAGGAAAAATACCGGGAGCTGGTGGAAAATGCCAACTGTAGCATCACAAAGCTGGATCTTGACGGGACGATCACTTTTGTCAATGAATTTGCCCAGAAATTTTTCGACTTTACCGAGGCGGAGATCCTCGGACGCCATATCATCGGCACCATTGTGCCTGAAACGAATTCAGCCGGACAGGACGTCAGGGCGCTTATAGAGGGCGTCGCCCATAATCCCGATCTCTATGCAAGGTTTGAGAATGAGAATGTGCGCAAGAACGGTGATCGGGTCTGGGTCATGTGGGCCAATAGAGCTCTCTTTGATGAAGAGGGTAAAGTGTGCGGAGTACTTGGCGTCGGCACCGATATTACCGCCCGAAAGAGGGCCGAGGACGCCCTTAGGAAATCGGAGCAGGAGAAAGCGGCAATCCTGGACAGCTTGAGATACGTGGCTGTTGAGTACCTTGACCCGGAGATGCGGGTGATCTGGACAAATTCAGCGACAGAGTACGTCTTCAGCCTGACGCCCGAGGAGCTGAGAGGGAAAAAGTGTTACGAAGCTATCCATGGTCTGTCGGAACCTTGCCCGGGGTGCACAGCAATCAAGGCCCTGCAGACAGGGGAACCTCACGAAGGTGAGATAGCAAAAGCCGATGGGAGGACGTGGATGGTTTCCTCCAACCCTATCAAGGACTCTTCCGGGAAAGTAACCAATGTGGTCCATGCCGCTATGAACATCACTGTGCGCAAGCTGAGGGAGGAGGCACTGAGGGCAGAGATTTCGGAGCGCAAGCAGGTCGAGGAGATGCGGCGATTTGATGAAGCGCGCCTCGAGGCATTGTGGCAGTTAAGCCAAATGACTGATTCCTCAACTTATCAGACCGCCAGATTCGCCTTGGAACAGTTGGTGAGGCTTACGAAAAGTGAAGTCGGCTGGGTTGGATTTCTTGACGAAGCCGAGACGGTTTTGACTATTCATAGCTGGCAGGAGACCCCCTCGCAGGGATCTGCCGGGGAATCTCCCATGCAAATCGAGGTTGGAAGAGCCGATGTTTTCGCAGATGCGATACGAGAAAGAAGAGTTGTAGTCATAAACGACTATCCGGGTCCCGATCCCGGCTTCGGAGCTTTCCCTGCAACTAACCTCACTGTTGCCCGTATCATGATCGTCCCGGTATTCGAAAATGACCGTATTGTGGCAATTGCAGGCGTAGGAAACAAAGCGACGGAATATGACCTCTCAGATGCCCGGCAGGTCACCCTCCTGACGGATGGAATGTGGAAGATCATCCAGCGTGAAAAAGCAGAAAAGGATTTGCGGGAATCCGAGAGTCTGGCTGCAATGGGGAGGGCGATGGCCGCTGTAGCCCACGATATGAAAACCCCGCTTATCGCAATCGGTGGCTTTGCATGCCTGGCTCAAAAACGCATAAACATTGGCAGCCCCGTCCAAAACCTGCTGGAAATCGTTGTCAAGGAAACCCAGCGGATGGAAAACATGGTCAAGAGTATGCTTGATTTTTCACGCCCGTTGGAACTCGAATGTTCAAAGGGCGATATCGGCCAGCTTGTGGCTGAGTGCCTCGCATTAGTTGCCCCAATGGCTAAAGAGAGGAAAATAAACCTTTGCAGCCGCCTCGATTCCGGTGTTCCTGCCTTAGCCTGCCTGGACTTCATGAGGATGAAGCAGGTGCTCATAAACCTTCTGACGAACGCTATACAAGCTTCACAAGAGGGCGAGGACGTTATAATCGGATGTGAAACAAAGGGCGAAAATCTCTTGATAAATGTGATTGATTACGGCTGCGGCATTCCGCCCGATAAAAGGCAGGAAATCTTTTCCCCTTTCTATACCAGCAAGAAGGAAGGCACCGGCCTGGGGCTCGCTATTGTCAAGAAGATCGTCGAGGCCCACCAGGGTCATATAGAGATTTCCGACAATCCCGGCAAAGGAATCACTTTTCGGGTTCAAATCCCGATAGACTTATCTTCACATGAATGTCCTTACCAGGTTGCAAGTTGATCCGGTTGGGTCTTTCAATTAGACGTGGATTTGTTTCCCCGGGCACAATTGCCCCGTTTTTGTTTGTTCCCATCCTAAAATCCCATCCTCTCTCAAGTTTCTCACAGTCCCGGCAATCAATACTCATTGATCGTCGTCCATCCGGAAACACGGGGAGGCCAGGATACCTCGCGAAGCGTGAAAATCCCCGAACATAACAATCATAGTTTTTATCCATTACTTACGATTTATTTCAGCTAGTATTATTGTTTCCATATATTTCTTATAAATGCGACAGGTGCTCAGAATACTTATATTTGTGATGGATAATCAATGAATACGCGTCTGTCGCGAAGGAGTACCTGGATGAAAACAATACTGCTAATATTTTTTACCGCAAGTCTGGTTTCGGCTCCGTATACTGCCTCGGTGAACGCAAAAAGTTCACCCTCCGGGCCCCCACCTATTGAACAACCCCTGGTGCGGGAAGGCGAATTTGCCGTAGAGTTGGCCACTGCCCTTAATTTAACCTCGTCGAAAGATGAAGCGGCTGCAGAACACTATCTGGTTTCGATCAACATCACGCCTCGAAATGGATGGATTGCCGACTATCCGATGACGCCCGACATCATTGCCGAGGTCAGGGATAGCGCCGCAAGATCGGCGTCTTCGGGGAATTTGCGAGTTTCAGGAACCGATGCCGCCGGCATAGTGGATAAAGTCAGCATCGCAATGAATCTTCCGGTCAAAGTGGCCAGCCAAAAATACAATTATGAGTCCGGTTCCGGATACCAGTCAAGCTCCGTCGCTCCACCTCCGACGGTTTCCGAATATGTGGAACCCTATGTTGTCGACGATTACTATTACGCTAATGAGCCTCCTGTCGTGACCTATTATCCGCCCCCCTGGGAATACACCTACCTGTATGACTGGGTCCCCGACCAATTCTGGTGGGACGGATACGGGTTCGGAGGCTTTTTCATCCTGGCCGATTTCAACAGGCACCACCACAACCACTGCATTACTAATCATGTAACAAATGCGAATGGCACGGTAAGCAGGATCAGCGCGACTACACGCTCCAGCGCAAACGCAACGGCAAACACGGGAGTCACATCGGCATCGCGCGACCTCACATCTTCAAGATCGGTGCGGGATATGGACAGGTTCTCGTCCAGTCCCGGATTAAACCATGACGCCGATTCCGCGTCCCCTTCTTATAGCGGCCGGTCGCTCGGCAGCGCTCCTTCAGAGCGTTTCTCTACCGGCGGAGGATATCGCGGCGGATCTGAAGGCGGTTCCGGAGGCGGTTTCGGAGGTGGTGGCAGAGGCGGTGGCGGAGGACATCGCTGAGACGAAGCACTTAACCTGGCGGAGCATGGAGTTATATCAGGTCGCGAGGAAGGATTCCACGAAGCCATCGGCCTGGGAAATTGCGCTGGTCTGTGTTAAAGAAGATGGTGATTGCAAACCAGGCAACACCTCGAAGAAGAGTTTCGCCATAATTTTGATCACACTCATGAGGTTCTTGAAGGGAGAGAAGGTTTGAATTGCTCACGCACAGGTAAGCATCAGTACTATATAGAGATTCTGATCGCTTGCATTCTACTGTTAGTACTGACCGTCCCATGTGCCGGTGAGGTAATAACAAACCTTGGAACAAAAGAAAAGGTCGTATGTCTCACGTTTGATGGTTGTGAAACCAAAACACCATCTTACCTCGATGTCAAGATTCTTAACTACCTGCTCGATGAAAAACTCCCATTTACTATATTTGTGAGTGGTAAGTTTGCGAAAAGAAATTTTTCCGACCTGGCTGAATTAGCAAAAAATAATCTGATTAGTATACAAAATCACTCTCTTAGTCACATTAACCATATGGAAACATTACCAGCGAGTAAAATATACGTGGAGGTAATCGAGAATCAAAAAATAATTGAAGACATTACGGGAAGCAGACCCATTTTTTTCAGATTTCCTGCCGGAAACTATAGTCCCAAGACCCTGGACCTCGTGGAGAGTTTAGGATACGCTGTCGTTCACTGGTCTTTCCCCAGTGGAGATCCTGCCAGGAACCTTACGGCCGAGAAGATGTCCGCTTGGGTCTTATCGAAAGTCCAGCCGGGAAGTATTCTGATCTTCCACATAAATGGACGTGGATACCATACGGGTGAGGCGCTACCCGAAATAGTCCGGAAGCTCAAAAATCAAGGGTACCGATTCGTTAGACTTGAAGATTATCTTTCCTCACGCGTTGGAACGTACTGAAGCCTCTGACAGGATTCACAGGATTCACAGGAAGACAAGAGACCAAAGACAAGACAGGAGCTAATCCTCGGAGTCGATCGTGTTGTTAAAGCTGTCTCGGAAAGTTCTGGTGGGCTTCGCTGCCGCTCAGCCCGCCCTACACGCCTTTTCATGGTTTCAGGGTGCCCGAGAGGGACATGGCTAACTGCTTCCGGAATACCGTTCCCATTCATCGAATATCCTCAGAAACGTTGGTAAGGTCAATATTTTCAGGCTGCCGGCCGGCAGTGTTTCATATGCCGTACGGGGGCGGGCGCCAAGCCGTCCCTGTACGGTGAAGTAGCGATTTTCCCCTCCTTCGAGGAGAAAGTTAAGGATAGATATAAAAAATAGGAAGCTTGGCGGTCCCTGCGCGGGGTCCCGCCGCTTTTATCACGCCGTCATATCGACTGGATTCAGAAGCTTTTGGACGCATTCTTTCAGATCTTTTATCTTCACCGGTTTGGCGAAAAAACCGTCTACTTTGCTCTTCATGGCTTCAACCGCGGAATCCAGGCTCGCGAAGGCTGTTATCATTACAACTTTGATCTCCGGGTATGCGGTCTTGATTGTCCGCAGTACTTCCATCCCATCGATACCTTTCATCTTCAGGTCAGTGATCACCACGTCGAATTTTTCCTCTCTGAGCCGCGCAAATGCGGGTTCCGCATTCAGAAAGGTCTCCACTTTGTAGCCGTCCGGCTCCATGGAAGCTTTAATCATCTGTCCAACAATCCTCTCGTCGTCAATCACTATAACCCTGAAACCAGACATTGTTCGCTCCTATCGGTCTGTTTGTAAACGGGGAGTTCTATCGTGAAGCAGGTCCCTACCCCGGGCTCGCTTCTCACCCTCAAGTCACCTTTATGATTCTTGATGATTCCATAGCTGACAAATAAACCCAGTCCGGTTCCGCTTGCCCCTTTCGTGGTAAAGAAAGGATCGAAGATGTGGGGCAGCATTTCGGGGGCTATTCCTTTCCCGGTATCCTCCACCTCCACTTCCAATCGGTTGGTGTTGGAGTTAAACCGGGTTGAAATGCGCAGCCGGTCACCGGGCGATGCAGCGTGAAGCGCATTGGTGAGCAGGTTAATCAGTACCCCCTGAATCTGGTGTTCATCTATATAGACTGAAGGTAGATCATTTCCCAGGTCAAGCTGTGCATCGATGTTGCATATACAGATCATGTTATGGACAAGGCGCATGCTCTTATTGACCACATTATTGACGAAGGCCTCTTTGAGGTCGGGTTTCTTGGGTTTGGCAAAATCGAGCAGGTCTTTTACTATCCGCTGAATGCGCTCGGCTTCCTCCTCGACTCTTTTCACGTATTCGATATGTTCGTCACGGCCCATGCCATCATAGAGGTCGATAAAGTTTTGCGCCAGCATTGAGATATTATTGAGCGGATTTCCGACCTCGTGAGCGACGCCTGCGATAAGTATCCCTATTGAAGCCAGTTTCCTTGCCTCGATGATCTGCTCTTCCCGGTTCCGGAGCTCTTGAGCCATCGAAACGAGCGCAGAAATAGCGAGGCCGCATTCATCAGGGGATGTGTCCGGTTCAATTTTGCTGAAATCGCCGTCGGATATGAAACACGTGGCCTTTTCTATGCGTTTGAGAGAACTCAGGACCCTGAAGGACATAATGTGGGTGATGCCGACCGCGGAAAGGAGGATGAGCGCCAGAGAGAAAAAGAGTCCCCTCTTTGAGCCCGCGATGATTCGGCCCACCTCTGCTCTCTCAGTGACTGTGAGATAATTCGTAAATTCCCCCAGCTTTTGGCCGGCCTCCCGAACATTGGCCTGCACGGCCATGTCGCCTACCTGGGACTTCTCGAGGGCCTGCCGGTATTTAGCAAGGCTCGATTCCAGTTGGACTGTTTTGCCCTCGCCGATTGCTCGAAGGATATCCGGCCTGGAAGCTTCGATGGCGTAAAAGACCGCGCTCATTTTCTTTTCGATTTCCGGAAGGGCCGATCTGTCTCCGTACAGAAAGTAATTCTTTTCTGCGAGCCTCATCTCGAGAAAGGAGGAATTGAGGTCTTCGGCTATTTCCATGAACCTCAGCTTTGTCAGCACCTGGTCGAGGCTGCGGTAGGCAAAGAAGCCTGTCAGGGCTATCAACAAAATATTGATGAAATTGACGACCGTTATTTTGTGGACCAGCTTCATAAATTTTCCATCGTACGGGTTTGCTGCAATGGTTCGCTGGGAAATACGGCTCTCATAAGTTAGACGTCCCCTCCACGCGAAGGTACAAAATCCGGCTGTGGGGCCGCAGCCGAGATCCCGACGCTCCGCGAGAAGGTTTCATCCCGTGATCGGAGTCCGGGGCAAGCTTCGTGGTAAGAAATCATGCTGAACGCTTACGAATGCAGTCAGCATATGCGCCTCGTGGAGCGCCAGTGCGTAGAAGGATTTTTTCAGCGTCGAAAAAACGGGATGGAAATGAGCTAGAAAGACACCGCGCACTTCAGGGCCTCGTAGTTTTCTTTTCTCACCGGCCAAGACCACAATATACCGTCAACGACCATCAGCAGGCCAGCTAGAATTATAAATGCATCGACTATGTTTAGCAAACTCAGACCATAATAGGTAATCAGGCCAACCCCGACGCTTGCAAAGGAGACCCCGGTGCGAATGAAAGAAAGACCGGTCCTGGCCCGGGAGTAAATGGTGCGGTAACATGCCGCTATGGTACGCTGGGCCGCGAAAAGGTTCCTCTCGTGCGCGAGCTGCGAGCGCGGCTTGTTGTCATATGAGGGCTCAATGATTGTCACGGTGCGATGCGCCATATCCGAAAGCCGGGCCAGCATCGTCTTTCCGTCATTCTCGCCGGGGTTTCCCCTTTCGGCAAACTGGTAGTTTTCCAAAAAGTGCAGGCTTGCCGCCGTGACTTCCACGAGCGTCTCATGCTTCGGGGGGCGGAACATGGACTTTTTGACCCTGTGATAACTTAGAAGTCCGAGAAAAATAAGCAGCAGGCCAACGCCCATCATAGCCCAGCAGAGGGGAGCCAGGTTGATTGCTTTGCCGCTGCGCAGGAGCGTTCTTCCGATTACTATCATCGTCAGGCCTCCCCGAAGGAGGCTCAATTGGGTCCTTACCTTGGCGAAATCCGTCCGATAGCCGGCCAGCTTCGTTCTCCACCGGGCCATTGTATTGCGCCAGAGCGCAAGGGCCGTTCTTTCGTTTCCTACAAGATGGCTCGGATGGGAGTTCAGAAAATCCTCTATGAAATAGGAGATATCTTCAGCAAGGGCCACGTGGAAACGAAGTTTTTCGACTTTCAAACACTCTGCGACCTCCTCGGCGATCAGGGGATCGCCGGGATTGCGGGCCGCTATGACCACGGTGTCGCCGTCCAATGCGACGGGAAACCACCGGTTCGAGCAAGGCCTCGCCGGATCAAGCCCGGCAAGAAGCTCAGGGGGGACCGGAAGTCTTTCGTCGTACTCAACCCATTCGCAGCAGTAACGCAGGGCAAGGGCTTCCACCAGTTTGCGGCGTGGAACGCCGAGATCGTAGCGGAGGATCTCCTCTACTTCCACGTCCCTGGCCTGTGCCGCCTCCCCTGCAGAGCGCAGTTGACCTGCGGTAAGGGTCCCCAAATCCACCAGGGCCTGAAAATCCTCCATGGCTTCAGCTACACACGTTGTCATCATAGCTAAATATCACCTTTTTCCAGAAGGCGGTCGGCTTGCCGTAATCAGGCATGCGGATCTCCAGGTCTTCGAAGCAATAAGGCAGTTGTCTTTTGGTCCGCTCGGCCGATAAGTGCCAGTGGAGGCCGTCGATAATCAAAATCAGGCCGGCAAGCATCAGCAGGAAATCGAAGAGGGTCCATAGAATATTACCCCAGCCGAAATAAACCAGCAGACCCAAGCCGACGGAAAAGATGCTTGTTCCCGTTCTGATGAATGAGAGACCGGTCCTCGACCTTGCCAGCGTGGTTCGAAGCCTTGACTTGACGTTGCGCCTTTCGGCGAGGAGCGTGCGTTCCAGGGCGAGGCCGGTTGTCCCCCAGATGCCCGGAGCGTGTGTCCCCTTGACCATCAGTTTGGGCGGCATGTCATCGATCCGGCTGAAAGCGCGGAACATGAAATCCCATATCGAAGTGCTCTCCTCGATTTGGCGTATAGTCTTCGAGCTTTCAACCCCCGCGCGCCGGCCGGGGAAGTACCATCGGGCGCCTTCCAGAAACATAACCAGGCCCGTTAAGATCAGGCCGGCATAAAAGATCGTCCACAGGCCGAGAGGAAACTGCCTGATAAGCAGGATGCCCAGGCCGGCAAAGGAGTTGCCGGTCCTGGTGAAGGCCAGGCCGGTCCGGGCCCTTGCCATCCTTACTCTGTAGGCCGCAAGGAAAGTCCTCTCTTCAGCCAGGTCGGTCCTGTCGTTTGCGAAGAATCGGCGCCTCATAACCGGAGAGAGCCTGTTCCACCTGGTTCGAAGCTGTTCTGCGCCCTCGATCGGTTGGGACCTCGTCAGCATCGGGCCTTCTTCGGTCGATTTCAGCTCGACAATTGTGGTCCCGAAGGTGGACTTCGTGGGCAGGTAGCGGGTTTCACTCGGTTCCAGCTTCCTTGTGGGTAGATACCAGCTCAGGCCGTCCGCGGCCATGATGATACCCGCCAAGAGCAGAGGCGCCTGTATGATGCTCAGGTAGCCGAATCCGAAGATCTTCAGCAAAGTGAGACTGATGGCGATAAAGGAAATCCCCGTTCGCATGAGCGCCAGGCCCGTTCGTCCCTTTGCCATGGAAGTTCTGTACCAGGCCAGGACCGTCCGGTCGCTTGCAAGCCTGGTGCGAATCCTGGCCAGGGGGGTCCTTCCAGCGCAAGGCGGGAAACCCGGATTGATGTCCTGAACGTGCTCGATCATACGGGTGAGATCGGACGGAAGGGCCACTATGAAGCGGATCGAAAGGGCGCCGAGCGTTTCTTTGATCTTTTCAAGGAGTTCGGGGTCGTAAGGACTGCATGCTGCTATCCGGGCCTCCTCCATCCCCACTGAAAGCGGGAACCAAAGATCGCGCTTGAGTTCCTCCAGATCGAGTCGCTCTAATACTGCGCCGGCTGCCGGCAGGTTCTCCTTAAATTCTACGAACGGAAGACGATAATATTCGCTCAGGCAAAGCAGGATTTCATGTTTTGGGACGCCCAGACTTAATATCGACTCTTCGATGCGGTTTACTGCTCCGTCAGACTCCCGAAGGATTTTTTCCAGGTCCGGCTCGCTGATCGTCCCTCGATCAACCAAGCCGCGAAAGGCGGCCGATTGGCCGTTTATCGTTTCAAGGCCCTGCTGAACCCGCAGAGTTTTTTGCAGCATCCGCTTTCCATCCAAACAAAAGGCCGGGAACTTTCGTTGCTCCGGCAAGTGATAAGATGCCCCGCTTACTATACTGGGTTTTCTTGAACGCAATGCAACATTATCTTCCGGAACTACCGGATGAGACACCTGCAGCTTCCGGTTCGGAAAGGGGAAACAATCAAGTCCCGAATAGCTTGTGCCTGCGCTATTTTAACCATAATGGTTTTTTTTTCAATAATATCCGGATTCCGAATCTCCGGCGCGGCGCGGCGAAAGGGTATCGACGTTCCGGATGTTTGAGATCCCTTGCCATTATTTCGGATATTCAGTATTTGGATTGCTCGACAGCACGCTGCGATGAAACGTTGACATGCTAAAGGGAGGTCCTGATTTGAGCCGCAACCACGTACGAAACGATTCTCTGCTCTACACCGTTTCCCATTTCAAGGAAATAGCCCGGCAGAACCTTTTTGCCGAGAACAATAAAATCACGCACGACGTTGGCCGGTGCGCGGTCTGCAATCCCGATATTGCTGGGTGGGACCCTTTTTCGGTCTACCTGGAGGTGATCGTAGAATCGGTGCTTGTGAGGCGTCCGAAACTGGACGAAGCGCTGGTTGATGAAATTAACGGAGACCGCGCGATGGCCGGGCTTGAAACGAACGTCACGCTCAGGAGCCTGATCGAGGGAGACCCCGATGCGCTCGATTCATGGGCCGCATGGGTTCGAGAGGCACTGGCCGCCGGGTTGGGACTCCTCTCGATTCACAGCCACACAAGCCTCGATTTCGATTTAGATGAGCAGGAAACAACAGAAAACGGCCCGCTGATCGAATCCAAGGTTCGATACATAATGGATCGTCAGAAGGAAATGGCGGGATAAAGGGATTGAAGAATTGAGGGATTGAGGAATGGAAGGATTGAAGGATTGAGGGATTGAGGGATTGAGGGACAATAATTCCTCAATGCCTTAATTCTTTAATTCCTCAATTCCTCAAATGTTTTCCGAAATGCGGCTCAAAGAGAGGCGCTTTTGTACAAAATCAGGTAAACGGTGATATTTTGCCGTCAGGCCTTGGAGGATATTTTGCTTTGCGATCTGATCGATCCCACGGGAATCAAACCTGAGCAGGCGCAGATAGCGATCCAGGTAGGGGTGATCGTCGAAGGCGTCGCCTGTCCCTTTGTTCAGATAGTCGCAGGCGGCGTGGGCAACATAGAGAAGGGCGATATTTACCCTCTGGTCCGATGGGATCTCCAAGGGATGACAGAAGGCCGGGTAGGCCTGGTATTCTATTGTCTGGCAGATCTGTTTGGGGATGTTCCACTGTCTCAGAAGCATAGCCCCTAACTTGGAGGAGTCCAGCATCTCGATGAAAAGCGACCATTTGGGATTTTGCTTCCGCAGAAGGAGAACCACCGTTTCTCCGATATCATGCAGCAGGCCGATCGTGCTGAGAAGCGCCGCCCTGTTCTTGTCGTACGACTGGCATAGCTCGGATGCCACGCAGGAGAGGAAAAGCGAGTGGCGGTAAACCTCCCGGAACTCGTCCGAATCCGGTATCGACTTCATCAGGCCGCGGGATATGGCGATCTGATATACTTCGTTGAATCCCAGGTATGTAATCGCGTAGGAAACATCCGTTATTTCCGTCTGGAGGGCGTACCTGGGGGAGTTTATCGTCTTGAGGATGTCCACCACCAGGGAGGGATCTTGTTTTGCTAGCGCAGCCACTTCCTTTGCCGAAGCCCTCTGGCCTGCGAGCAGTTCGATCAGTTGCGTGATGTGCAGGGGGAGCCGTGGAATGTTTTTCACTATATTTACGATTATTTCCGACTGTTCGTACTTTCCCAGAGGTTTTCGGAACTTTTTGATATACCTCGTTAAAGAGGCTTCTCGAAGTTGCGCGGAATCTTTCTGTCGCCTGAGTACCTCCACGCTTGAAAGCGCCGAGTCATGAAGTATTTTAAGAATTGCCGTTTGAGTTTCGATCCCAAGCGTCTCGAACGCGGCTGGACTCAAACAAAATACGGACGACGGTTCTTCGGCGACAACGGATGATATTCTGCCGCCCTGGCTTGAAAGACCGGTCTCTCCAATGAGGTCTCCTGCTTCGAACCTGCAGCCCGGACCATCCGGATCGCGGGATTCAACTGTTAATGCCCCGCTCAGAACGCAATATATGGTTTTGTCAGGCGAACCCTTTTTGAACAAAAGCTCGGCTTCGGCAATCGTTCGAGTCGTTCCGATATTGCATAGCCTGATTCGTTCCTTGTCGCTGAGACTTGAGAAAAAACCAGGCGGGGTTCGATCTCCCGGACCTTTTTGAAGCATGCGTTTTTCCTCGTTTCGAGCAGTAGACGCAAGAGTCAACAACTCACCGGTCCCTGCCGGCTAAGCTTTTTTGTGGATATCTATACTTCGTTCGGCAAGATTGACGATTTTCTTGAGGGGATTTTAGCGGGACAAAGGTTTTTGGAAATCGGGGAGCACTAATAATCCGGGTGGCAGTCAAACCTGCCCACGGTTTTCCGCCGGGACCATATGCGTATTTATGGAATTGGGTAATCAGAAGGTACGGTCGCGTGATGACTGCAAGACGGGATCGTTGTTCAGGATCGGGTAAGCCACAAACGGCCATTTCCAGCGGAGCCAGTCAGGATGCGCTGACGCAAACTTCGTCTCGACCGACGATTGGAACGTAGTTGTTTATGAGTTTCATGAGGTCATACATGGCAAACGGTTTCTCGAGATATCCACAGATTCCCATTTTCCGGGCTTTCCGTTTCAAACCCGAATCCGTGCATCCGCTCATCAACACAAATCTCAACCCCGGATAGCGGGATGAAATGAAACGGAAAAGATCAAAACCTGATTCGCCGGGCATATTAAAATCCGAGATTACCATATCGAAACGGGAATCCCCCAGGTGCTTCCGAGCCTGCGCTACGCTATCGGCAAGTTCGAAATCGACGCCTTTCGCCTCCAGGTACTGACCTATGATGAGCAGGAAATCCGTTTCGTCGTCGACAATAAGAACTCTCGCAGTTGTTTGCATCTTGCACTCCCTCCCTGCCCCCGGAACTTTAGTCTTTCTCTCCTTGCATAGTGCAACAACAATCACTGCTGGACAAGTAGTAACATAGTGTATTTTCACCTACTCTTTCCATGTATCAGAACATTTCGCTTCGGCGGCTGGGAGCCGCAGCCAACATGGCCTCCCAGGGCAGCGCCGAAGATTTGAATGTTAATCCCGGCCGGCCAGGCCACCGCCCTCTCCCTGGTCCGGCGCTTTCGCACAAGGGCCCCAGGGTGGCAACATCGCGTTTGTTATTTGCCGAACTCGTATTTATCCAGCTTGCGGTACAGAGTGCTTCTCGAAATGCCCAGTTTCTTGGCGATATTCTTCCTGGTGAGGTTCGACCTTAGCAACCTCAGGATCAGTTCACGCTCCATCCTGTCGACCGATTCGATATCTTCTTCCGCATTTTCCGGCGACAGCGAATCGATAATCTCACTTGGTAGAAGATCTACCGTCAGTTTCGATGTGTGCGCGATATTGATCATTCTTTCCAGAACATTTTGCAACTCTCTCACGTTTCCCGGCCACCGGTAGTTAATGAAATATTCCAGCACCATGGGGTCAATGCTCACGATCTCTTTGCCCATCGACCTACTGATGCTCTTCATGAAGGAGTCCACCAGCAGCGGGATGTCCTCTATTCTTTCTCTGAGCGGGACCAGGCGGATCGTGAATACGTTGGAACGGTAGTAGAGGTCTTCCCTGAATTTCCCCTTCCTGACCTCTTCTTTCAGTTCTTTGTTTGTTGCGGCAATTATCCTCACGTTCACGGTCGTGACCTTCGTGCCGCCGATCTTGATTATGGATTTATCCTCTATGACCCGCAGAAGCGCGGCCTGCACCTCCAGGGGTGTTTCCCCTATCTCGTCGAGAAATATCGTGCCGCCGTCGGCCAATTCGAACTTGCCCTGGCTCCCCCCTTTCCTCGAACCGGTGAAAGCTCCCTCGGAATAGCCGAAAAGTTCGCTGGTAATCAGGTCCCTCGGGATCGTAGCGCAGTTAATGGCTACGTAGGGTCCATCCCTTCTGCTGCTGGTGTTGTGAATGGCCTGAGCAAAAATATCCTTGCCCGTACCGCTTTCGCCCAACAGAAGAACGTTGGAGTTTATCCGGGAAGCTATCTGGGCCTGCCTCAACGTTTCGAGAAACCCGGCGTTGCGCCCGATGATGTCCTCGAAGTGAAACTTGGCCTTAGCCCCCATCATTCTCGCAGCAAGAGTTCTGGCCCGCTTGATCTCATTGAGAATGATTATCTTTCCGGTTACCTTGTTCGTGGAAAGGATTGGATTGCAGGTCAGGGTAAAGTCTGCCAGGGAGTTCTTCAAAGATAGCCGCACCTCCACGTCGGTGAGGGATTCATTGCCGGCTATGAGTTGAATGATGTTGGGATTCCTGCTCCAAAGCTCTCCCAGTCTCCTGCCGATAAACCTTTGTGGACTCGCGCCGAATATTTTCCCGGCATTATTATTCATAAGAGAAATGATTCCATCGTTGTCGATGGCGATGATTATTTCAGGGATCGATGAAATGACCGTTTTTTGAAAGCTGTGCGCTTCCTGAATTCCCGCCAGGGCTTTTCTGTAGCGGAATTCGTTCTCTATCGCATGTGCCGAAGCCACAACCATTCCCAGAGTATGGGGGTTGGCCTTTTCATAAGGGCCGGTCATATCAATGGCCCCGATCATTTCGCCCTCAGCGTTGTGAATCGGGGCTCCCGAGCAAGACCATCTGCGCGAATTGACGCAGAAATGTTCACACCCATAAATCTGGAGCGGCTCCTCCATTGTCAGGACGGTCCCCACGCCGTTTGACCCGGCAACATCTTCGCTCCAGCATGCGCCCACGACAAAATTTCCCTGCTTCACGCTTTCCAGGATGTGGTCATCCCCGACGAGTTCGATCAGGAACCCGCTTGCATCCGACAAAGCGACGATGAAGTTGGAACCCTTGACGAAGCTGAAGAGACGCTCCATGAACGGGCGGCTGATATCGATGAGTTCTCCGTACCTTTCGATCAGGGTCTGGAGTTCCTCTTTACCCAGGACCAGCGGCACTCTTGTGAGATAAGGGCTTACTCCCTTCGACCTGCACCTCTCCCAGGAATCGAGAATAACGGGACGCACTATCCTTGTGTCAACCGCCATTCCGCGCACAAATTTCCGCCACTCCGTGTAAATGACATCAAACCACCTGGCATGCTCCGACATAGCTCATTTCTCCCGGCCGGATTGCGTCTTCGACGAATGAGACGTGTCCCGTTCGTGTCCCAGCCTGCTACATACATGTCCTATTATGGGACATCAGGAGTTGACCACACTTCCCGAGCAAAGGCAAGCAGATTGTACAAGATGCTGTTATAAAAGCCAATTTCCGAAAAGCTAGAGCGTGGCATATTAAATGCTTTTTATGCACAGCTTCAACACCACTGAAAAACAAAGCGCAAAGACAACAAAATCACATACCGGACATCAAGCATCTATTAACAAGGCGTGTTGCCTTCCCAATAATCTTTCAACATTGGACCAGAGAATCAGAAAGGGAGAGTCGGAACGATGAGCTCTGAGGATACCAAGAAAGCTTTAGATAAAAGGATGAGCTTAAAGGAGGCCGTTTCCAGGTTTGTTTTCGACGGATGCTCCATCGCGTTTAGCGGCATGGGAGGCCAGCAGGTTGTAGCCCCTACTTATGAGATCGTAAGGCAGGGCCAAAAGGAGATGACCCTTATGGGGGACAGTCCCTGCGAGTGCGCTGACTATCTGGTTGGGACCGGGCAGCTAAAAAGGGTCGAGGTTGCATGGCTGGCCTTTGCGGTGGCTGGGATAAGTCCGAGCTACAGACGGGCCGTGGAGGAAGGGATCCCCCACAAGATAGAAGTCCGCGAATTCTCCAACTACACGATGGGACTCAGGTTTCTGGCAGGAGCCATGGGTCTTCCCTTCATGACGACAAAATCGCTTATCGGCTCATCGATCGAAAAACACAACGACATGATCAAGGTGATCGATGACCCGTACGGGGGCAACAAGGTTGCGGTGGTGCCCGCGGCCACTCCGGACGTGGCGATCGTGCACGTAAACAGGGCGGACATACTCGGAAACGCCCAGTATCTGGGTTTTTCGTCCAATGCGGAGAACATCGCGCGCGCCGCGAAAAAAACGATCATCACCTGCGAAGAGATAGTTTCAACCGACGAGATCAGAAAGGCCCCGACCTATACGACCGTACCGCAGTACGTCGTCGACGCAGTCGTGGAAGTCCCTTTCTGCAGCCATCCCTGGAACATGTGTTACGCCTATGCCTACGACCTTCCATTCCACATGGAAATGATGGCGGAGATAGACAACGGCGACGGCTTCAAGAGATGGATGGATAAGTGGGCCTTCGGCTGTAAGGACCATGAAGAATATTGCGAAAAAGTGGGGTGGGGCCGCTTGAGAAAGCTCGCCCAGATCGAGCGAAAGTTCTGCAAGTGCAACAGTTGAGATACGAGTTCCCTATATTGAGCAGACAGCATGAAAGGAGTCACATGTGAGCAGCCATATGGAAGAATACGCGCAGGATTATACGCTCCAGGAACTTTTGGTCGTCGCTGCCGCGCGAGAAGTCAAAGACAGGGAAGTCGTATTCGTAGGAGTGGGCATACCGTGCCTGGGCGCACTGGTCGCGAAGCTGACTCATGCTCCGAACGTGATCCTCGTTGTCGAATCGGGATGCATCGGGGCCACGCCTTACCGGCTGATGCTGGGAATCGGCGATAACGCATGCGGGGAAAACGCCATATGCGTGACCTCCCTGTGGCGGGCTTTCTCAGATCAGCAGCGTGGCTACTTCGACCTGGGAATGCTCGGGGGAGCGCAGGTGGACAAGTACGGGAATCTGAACAGCACGACGATCTTCGGAGACGGCGACTATTACACCCCGAGAACCAGGCTGCCCGGCAGCGGCGGCGCTAACGACATAGCTGTTTCCGCAAAGCGCAGCCTGATAATGATGAACCAGCAGAAGCGCCGTTTTCTGGAAAAGGTCGATTTCAACACATCGCCCGGCTACCTCGATGGACCAGGGGCCAGAGAACGCAACGGGTATCCGGGCAGCGGCCCTGCCGTCATTATTTCGAACATGGCCATATTCCGGTTCGATGAAGAATCAAAAGAAGCCTACCTCGATTCAGTGCATCCGGGCATTACCGCCGACGACGTACGCAAAGAGGTTTCATGGGACCTGAAGGTCTCGCCCAACCTCAAGACGACGCCTCCGCCTACAAAAAGGGAGGCTGAAATCATAAGGATAGTTGACTCACAGAAGATTTACACCGGTGGTGGACTGCGATCTCTCACGTTCGAAAGCTACATCGAGATGCTGGATTCGTCGTGTGAAAGATTGAAAGCAATATTTAGCTGATGACGACGTACTCGACCCTCTATGGATCGGCTATGAGGAGATAAGAGGATGGCTAGAGAATGTTTTGAAAAGTTGTTCGGCATGGAAGGGAAAGTGGCCTTCATTACCGGTGGATACAGGGGAATAGGGCTTGCCCTGGCCGAAACCTACGCGGAAGCAGGGGCCAATGTCGCAATCGTGGCAAGAAACCTGCCGAGGTGCCAGGCGGTGGCGGAAAGGCTTCAAAACGATTACGCAATAAAGGCCGCGGGAAAGTCGATGGACGTGCGCGATTCCAAATCCGTGGACCGCATCGTTCAGGAAATTGCACACGAATTCGGAAGGATAGATGTTCTTGTCAACTGTGCGGGAATCCCGGGAAGCGAGAAGCCCGTCATTCGGATGACCGACGAAGACCTCGACGAGGTCATGAATGTGGATTTCCGAGGCACTTTTCTGGTCTCCAGGGCCGTAGCACAGATAATGGTGGGGCAGAAAAGCGGGAAAATCATCAATGTCTCATCCATTCTTGGAAAAATTTCCGCCCGCAACATGACCGGTTACTGCGCAAGCAAGGCCGCAGTGCTTCAGTTGACCCGCGTAATGGCGCTCGAACTGATGAGGGACAACATACAGGTTAACGCGATATGTCCCGGCTACTTTCTGACCGATTTCAACGCGAGTTTCTTTGAGTCCGAAACGGGCAAGAGTTTGATCAAAAAAATGATCCCCATGAACAGGGTCGGGCAAGTCGATGAACTCAAGTCTCTGGCGCTCTATCTCGCGACCTCTCCCGCGTTCATGACAGGGTCGGAGATTTACATCGATGGCGGGCACACGATTGTCTGAGGCGGACCCACTGCCTCTTTTTGCTCCTAAACCACATTCCGGAAAGGCTCTAAGACAGTGATCAAAGATGTCGTTCTAGTCAGCGCATGCCGCACAGCAATCGGCGATTTTCTGGGCAGTTTGAAGGACGTGCAGGCAAGGGACCTCGCCATGACTGCAGGCAGGGCAGCGATAGAAAGGGCCGGGATATCGCCTGAGAGCGTAGACGAGATCTGTATGGGACAGATTTATACCGCCATGCAGGGGTCTTTGCCGGCCAGGCAGGTTGGGATGAGAATCGGCCTTCCCGCCAGGAGCAGCGCCCTTTCTGTGAACCAGAACTGTTCTTCGGGCATGAGGGCGCTGGAAATTGCGAGCCACAATATCATGCTTGGGAAGACCGAGATCGGGCTGGTCGTCGGTGTAGAGAGCATGAGCAACGCGCCCTACCTCCTTCCGAAGGCGAGACAGGGATACAGGATGGGGCCGGAAACCGTACAGGACCATATGCTCTATGATGGACTCGTGGACGAGCTCGTCCCCGGCCATATGGCGCTGACGGCGGAAAACGTGGCCGAAAAGTACGGCATAACCCGCAATGAGTGCGATGAACTCGCTCTTTTGAGCCACAGCCGGGCAACCCGCGCCATCAAGGAAGGACACTTCCGTCGGGAGATCGTGCCGGTAGAAGTGAAGGTCAAGAAGAGCACCCAGATCTTCGACACCGACGAGCATCCGATCCCGGACGCCAGTACCGAAAAGATGAGTCTCCTGAAACCCCCGTTCAAGGAAGGCGGTGTCGTAACGCCGGCTAATGCCTCCGGCATAAATGACGGTGCTTCGGCCGCAGTTCTGATGTCCCTCGATAAGGCAAAAGAGCTGGGTATCCGGCCTCTCATGAAACTGATCAACGTCTGCAGCGAGGGCTGCGACCCGAAACTGATGGGCATAGGCCCGGCTTTCGCCATTCCGAAATGCCTCAAACAGGCGCGCCTCCGGTTTGGGGATATCGAGTACTGGGAAATCAACGAGGCATTCGCGGCGCAGTGGCTCGGAGTTGGCAGGGTGCTCCAAAGGGAGTTCGGCATAAAGCTGGACCTCGACAAGGTAAACCACAACGGTTCCGGGATAGCCCTGGGACACCCGGTGGGAAGCACCGGGCTGCGAATCATCGTGAGCCTCTACTACGAGATGGAAAGGCTCGGTCTGACCATGGGCGGGGCGTCTCTTTGCGTGGGCGGCGGGCCTTCAATGGCCTCTTTGTGGACACGGGAAGTTTGATTCCGGTGAGGCGGCAGTCTATTGGGAAACCCGGTGGTCATGATGAAAAGGATAGCTTTGAAATACTGCGGCGGATGCGATCCCGGGTTCGATCGAGTTGAGTATTTCCGGGAAATTCAGAATACGGCCGGTGATCTGATCCAATGGGTCACCCTCGACGACCCTGACTTCGAAAGCGTTCTCGTCATCTCGGGCTGCGACACCGCATGTCCCGCACAAGACATGGTTCTAAAGACCTGTCGAAGAATCGTAACGATCGGCGACGATAAATGTGATCCCTCAGAAATTGTTCAAAATCTTCTCAGTGAGGTAAGACAATGAAAATCAGAACTAAAGAAGATTACATCAAGAGTTTGAAGGAACAGGAAACACTGATTTACTACAACGGGAAAAAAGTCGAAGACCGCACAACGCATCCAGCTTTTATTCCTCACATAAATTCTGCGGCCAAGACGTACGAACTCGCTCTCATGCCCGAGCACGAAGACCTGCTGACCACAGTGAGCAGCATCACCGGCAAGAAGATCAACCGGTTCACCCACATCCATTCGTCAGTTGACGACCTCATAAAAAAGGTCCAGATGCTCCGCGTCATCGCCCACGAAACGGCGAGCTGTTTCCAGCGCTGTGTGGGATTTGACGCCGTCAACGCTCTCTACATGACTACCTTCGAAATGGACGAAAAGCACGGCACACAATACTTCAAACGATTTCTCAAATATCTCGAAAGACTCCAGGACGAGAATTTCATGCTCGTCGGTGGAATGACGGACGCCAAGGGCGACCGCTCCAAGAGGCCGAGCCAGCAGGCCGACCTCGATCTCTTTACCCGGGTAGTCGAGAAAAGGGAGGACGGCGTCGTGATAAGGGGAGCCAAGGTCCATCAGACCGGCGCCGTGAACAGTCATGAAATCATGATCCTGCCTACGCAGTCGATGGCCGAAGGCGATGAAAACTACGCAATCGTAGCGGCCATACCTCTGGATGCCAAAGGCATCACGATGATTTTCGGTCGCCAGACCAACGAGGAGAGGAAATTCGAGTGCGGAATCGATGCGGGAAACTGTGAGTTCGGTATGGTTGGAGGAGAGGCCCTCGTTGTTTTCGAAGACGTTTTCGTTCCATGGGAGAGGGTCTTTATGTGCGGAGAGACGGATTTCACCGGCCTTCTGGTCGAAAGGTTCGCGACACTTCACCGGCAAAACTACGGGGGGTGCAAGGGCGGTGTTTCCGACGTCGTTATCGGCGCCAGCGCGCTTGCGGCACAATATCAGGGCACTTTGGGCGCAACCCACATCAAAGACAAACTCGTCGAGATGCTTCACCTGGCCGAGACCGTCTATGCGGGTTCGGTCGCCTGCTCGGCCCTGGGATCCAAAACCAGGAGCGGAGCTTATTATCCCGACCCGCTTCTCGCCAACTGCACGAAGCATAACATCACGCGGGTCATCTACGAAATATCGAGACTTGCCCACGACATCGGCGGAGGCATCATCGCTACGCTCCCGTTCGATAGCGACCTGCGCAGCCCTGAGATCGGCAAGTACGTGGAGAAATACATGAAAGGTGTCGAGGGCGTCTCCACGGAAACCAGGATGAAAATCCTCCGCCTGTTGGAAAACATGACCGGTGGGACCGCACTGGTCGAAAGCATGCATGGTGCAGGCTCACCTCAAAGTCAGAGGATTATGTATCAAAGATTCGGCAAACTGGGGGAGAAGATGAAGTACGCGAAAAAGATCGCCAAAATAGACGAATAACCTTTGACCCAAAAAGGAGAGCACGAAGATGGCTGAGCGCATTAAAACAGTATGGGGATACCGTCACTTAATACTCGGCATTATATGGCTGCTTTACCTGATCAACTATTTCGACCGGATTAGCGTACTCACATTCCTTCCATACATTCAAAAAGACCTCCAATTAACCGCCGTTCAGATCGGGTGGCTGGGCTCGATATTCTTTTTCGGTTACTCGCTTGCCCAGTTTCTGGCCGGATACCTTGCCGACAGAATCGGGCCGAAGAACACAATGAACATCGCAATCTGGGTCTTCACCCTGATAACTTTTGTCACCGGCTTCGTTCGCAACTTTACTCAGTTCATTATTCTTCGCCTGGGTCTGGCGATCGGTGAAGGACAGCACTTTGCGCCTGCTATGAGAATGATCGCGAACTGGTTCCCGAGAGAGGAAAAGGGCCGGGCGAGCGGCTTCTTTTCCACGACATGGGCGGTGGCTCCCGCGATCGTTCCTATTCTGGTCACTCAGCTCGCAGCGGCTTTTTTCGGCGGGGCCTGGCGGCCGGTGTTTTTCGTGCTGGCCGCTCCAGGTTTGGTCGGCGTTTTTCTGCTGTGGAAGTTCGCGAATGATTCCCCCAAAGCGATGTACGAAAAAGGAAAAGTGAAAAAGGAAGAGTACGACATGATCACGGCCTCCATAGACGTCGAGGCCAGCGAGCACGGAAAGACCTACAGCACCAAAATGTTTTTGGCCGACATCCAGTTCTGGCTCTATGTCATAGGACTCTTCATCATGCTGATGATTTACTGGGGAATGACTACCTGGATCAGCACGTTCCTGGTCAAGCAGCATGGACTGGATCTGAAGACCATGGGCTTTTATGCGTCGCTCCCTTACATCGTGGCCTTCTTTGCAATGTACCTTGGCGGGACTATGGCCGACAAGTGGTTCGGGGGAAAACCCAAGGTCGTAACGATGATTGCCTTTCTAGGATGCATTCCGGCCCTCAACATGATCGGGCATGTTTCCAAGGGGAGTACTTCTATGCTGCTGCTGTGCCTGGCGATCGGCGGTTTTTTCGTCAATCTGGCGTGGGGCATGATGTACGCTTTCCCCTCATGGCGTTATCCAAAGGAACTGGTCGGCCGCGCGGTCGGAGTCTCCAACGGCATCGGGCAGTTCGGAGCTTTTTTATCGCCGATGATAGCAGGTTACCTGGTCATCACACTTCCTGACAAATCCTACGACTTCAGCAATGTTTTCCTGTTCTGGTCGATACTGGCAGTGGTTGGAGCAATTGCCATCGGGTTCCTGAAGGAAAAGTCCATTCTCGAAACAGTCGAAGTCGGGGCAGGCAAACCTGCGTTGGCAAGGGAATAGAACGCGGTCGAGCCTACAGGAGCGAAATTAACTCCGACGTATCTTTAATTACAGGTCCCCCTTTACTGTGGGGGAGTAAAGGCGCCCGCCTCGCGGGGGAGCGGGCTGCCGAGGTCCCGGCCGGCGGTCCCGCCGCCGGCCGCAGGCCCGGTAGCCGGGCCGGTTTTCCGGATGACACTGTTTATGCAATCGATGGATCGAAGGGCTACTGTTCATGTCCGTTTTTCTCTTAATCAGACATGCAGGCAATCCTGCCGTTGGAAAGCGCCTGACCGGAACACTGCCGGGTGTACACCTGAACGAGGAAGGAAAAGCCCAGGCCGAAATGCTGGCCGAACGGCTCGGCCGGATATCCATCGACGCCATCTACTGCAGCCCTCTGGAGCGCGCGTTTGAAACCGCCCTTCCCCTGGCCGGACGTTTCGGACTGGAGATACGTACAAGCGAAAAATTATCCGAGGTCGATTTCGGCGACTGGAGCGGCTTGGAGTTCCATCAGTTGGCCGATGATCCTCTGTGGCGGCATTACTAAACCTTTCGCACCGGAACAAGGCCGCCCAACGGGGAACTCGTAGTGGAAGTGCAGCAGAGGATGGTCACCGAGATAGAAAGACTTCGGAAAGAATATCTACACTGCACACTGGCCGTCATAAGCCACGCGGACCCCATAAAGTCCGTCCTGGCACATTACGCGGGTATCCCCCTGGACTTTTTCCCGAGGCTGGAAATCAGCCTGGTCTCGGTCAGTATTCTTTCAATAAGCGATCACGGCGCCAGGGTCCTGTGCATGAACTCTCTGGGTGAGGTCCCTGATTTCCTGCTGTCGCTTTGAAGCCGGAACTGAATCACGGATGAAGGAGCGCAGCGCAGTGTACCTTTTGCCCCTTATGGAAATTGTTAAAGAATATTACAAAGACGTTGAGACAAGCTGTTGCTAACTCGACTCCTGTTGTTCGGCCTCCGATTCATCATCGCCTAGAATGCGGAGATCATATTCCTCAGCCTTCCAGTCTTTGAGCACTTGTGAAGATTCGTCCCAGCCTTTACGTCCGGTTAGCTTTTTGAGATCAGGTGCTTGATATACAAAGCGTTGGTCGTAATGTTTGTAAATGGTCGGCAATAGCTTGCTGAGGTGCAGATCGCTCGACGTTGGGGGATAGCCGTCAAAGACTTCCCCAAACGAAGCGTCTTCGACATCAACAAGAGCAAGTGCAATCACCTCGTATCTGGAAACATCGTTGCGAATCCCGTTTCTTCCTGTGAGGCTGGCAAGGGCTTGATGATAACGAACGACCAAGGGGTGTGGGCTACCATCCTTGAGAACGGCTATATCGTTTATGTGCATGGACGAACCCTTTTTAAAGAGCGCGGCAGGAGCATTTGAGGGGATAAGCCCAGGTTTATTAGCACGCATTACGCCCCAATAGGCGTAAACAAGGGACGGATAAGTGATGTGCAAGTTGGTACAGTCTCCGCCAGCTTCCTCCAGGCGGTTTGTTAAGTTTCTGAATGCATTAAGGGTTCCCTTCATCGAAACTGCTATTACGGGGCCGATGTTGGGTTTCGTAACAACAACGTCTACCTGCTTTGTCTTCAACCCCCCAAGGATCGTCAGCTCGTTACTACCTCCTGAACTTGGATTATGTTCAATAATGCGCCGAGTGTGTGAACCAGACCCTACGTTTTTGACGCGGAAAGGCGGACGCGGTGTGATTTCATCCGGGTCAAAGCCGCCTTCGAGACAAAGGCGGCAGGCAATGTACCAGTGAAGAGGCTTTATGTGGCGCTGCCCTTGTGTGGCAAATTCAGCACGAGCAAATCTTTGCAGAGCTTCCTTAAGGCTTATCCATTGGCAAGGGGCTGATTCTTTAGGCATGGTGCCTCCATCGCCTCATAGTTTCGATTCCTTCCCGAAGTTCGAGAATTTCATGCGGCTGCGATTGAACCTTGCCGCTTATAACGATCCTCTTTGCTTCCCCTGGTTCCACCTTGAGCATCCCGCCGCCCAGAGGGTGACCTTCGATCTCACAGCTCAAAAGAGCAAGCGGCTCATTCCATTTTGCCTGCAAGGTCTTGATTGTCATATCGCCTTTGAGAGTAACGGCGTGAACGGAATTGGTGCAGGAACACTTGGCAAGATTCGCAACTAGGCGGGGCTCAGTGCCACTCATGTACGACAGGAAGGCATCGGGAATTTTAACGTCAGGCACAACATACCAAGGATGGCGTACGCGGCACTTATAGGCTCCCTTGGCTATGTCTGCGTCGGGTGAATTAAGATAATTTTTGACAGATCCAGGCAAGGCGTCTTCTTTTTCTATTCTCAGCAACAATACAGGCTCGTCCTCTTGCATCCATGAGCATACCAACAAATGCGAGACAGTACCCACTGTCAGCATTCTGCCATTTCGAACCGAGGGGAAAAGAAATCTATCTGGAATGCCTAGTCGCGTGGCTTGGGATGGACGCAAATGGAAGAAGTCATTGGCCCCGGTAACGTACCCGATACCCACATCGGCTACATTGCCAAGTCGAACGGCGGAATTGGAGTCTGTCAAATTACGGTACAGGAGCCGCACACGATTTGGCAGGAGAAACGGGCGGAGTCGATAATTCATTCCCTCCCAGTCACCTATAGAAATGATGTCAAAATCTTCGGGTGGAACCGATGAATGTTCAAAGTCGATTCGCTTCGTCAGCCTTATCGTGTTAGCGCTTCCTCCATGGCCGTCAATATATAAGAGCCAACAATCTTCGGAGAGGTACGGGAAGATTTTATGTTGCACGGCGACCAAATGTACGATTTCAAAGTTACGAACCAAGAACTTCATTAAAGGGACTGCATAGGGGGCATGACCTATCTCCGCTGGAACGACGAAAGCCATCCGACCGCCCTGTTTGAGCAACGATGCTGCAACGACGAGAAAAGGTGTCCATGACGAGGTGAGAGAGGAAATCTCGACGCCCAATCGCCTGCAAAGTTCTAAGGCTTGATCCCGCACCTTGCCTTTGAAGTGCTGGTAGCGTATGAACGGCGGGTTACCCGCGGCACACTCGTAACGCTCGCTTGTGTTTTGAGCCCAAGTGAAGAAGTTCCCTGCATGGATTCTGGCCCAAGGAGCACAATCCGTGGCGACTTTTATGGCATGCTGATCTTGTTCGATCCCTACGCTATTCCGGTGATAAGCTAGGAACCTGCCCTCACCACAGGAAGGGTCAAGCATCAAATCACTATCTTTGCGAACTGCCCATTTCACCAGTGCAGCGGCAACATCGTCAGGGGTGTAAAATGCCCCAGCAATTTTCCTCTTCTGAGCTTCCATAAGGTCCTCGGCAAGTTCAGGTTACAGATACTTGAATCACAAAATACCTAGTATGTCCAGTAGTAAGGAGCGGCACAATCGAATCGGCAGCCGAGTCAAAAGAGACTTGCTTGCCACCTATTCTTTGTCCGGTGCCACCTTGGCGTCACTGATTCAGGAAAGCTTCATCAGGCAAGCAAGGTAACGGGTTAAACTTCCGCGACAGCTCGGCATTGTGGCATTGGGTCGCACCAAGCTAACATACTACTATTTAGAGATTAGTTTTTCACAAAGAGGTATTTTTTGTGCTTAGAAGGCCATTGTTGGCCTCGAAATCGTTGCTGTAAGGAGCTTGGGATTCGCGCAGACCTGATTCTTCATCCGTTCGGGAAAATCCTTCGTCCCTTTGCCATGATCCCAAGTTCGCCCTTCATGATCTCGATAAAGTTCCTGGTTCCGACAGCGATACTCTCTGTCCACTTACCCTCCCGGGAGGCCTCCTTTCTCTTTTTCTTTGGTTGAATTCCTGAGCGGTCCTGCCGACAATCAGTTGCATCGATCTTGGAAGGATCTCCCGTTTCCGGGCGTCCAACAAGAGCAAATGGGTGTGGTTTGAAGCAGCAATATAGTTGAGGATGCTCAACCCGCAGCGCTTCTTTGCTTATTTAAGAGAGCCGGCCCATCCAGGACCTGCGGTCTCTCGCAGATTTGAGCAATATACTCAACTCTCCAGTTGTTTCCATCCCGGCCAATACACCTCTCGATATTATGAAAAAACGGCTTAACATGTAATTCTGGTGTATTTCGGCAGTGCTTTCTTTCTCATGCTGACACCGTTCAAATGATTTGAACAACTTTTCGAGTATCGACAGGGGGATAGCGGATGGTTTCAGGACAAACGGTTTATAAGGCAAAAATGCCGGCGGTGTTAATGGTGGTCTTCGCTTTGTGGGCGACTGTCTCTATCGCCGGTGTAAATGAAGATTTCTTCGAATCAGTAGAGCATGGCGATCTGACCGTCGTTACAGATTTCATTGCCAATGGCGCCGACGTCAACGCACAGATGGAGGGTGTCGGCCTGACCGCGTTGATGCTTGCCTCTGCGGCTGGCCACAACGAGATCGTGCAGTTGCTACTCGACAAAGGCGCCGACGTCAAGGCTAACGTAAATAACGTCGGAACTGCCTTGATGTTTGCCTCTTTGAATGGCCACAAGGAGGTGGTGGAGTTGCTGATTGCCAGCGGGGCCGATGTCAATGCAAAGCGAAATGACGGCTTCACCGCCTTAATGAGTGGTTCGGAGTCCGGCCACAAAGATGTCGTCGAGTTGCTGGTTGCCAAGGGGGCCGATGTCAATGCAAAGCTAAATGATGGCTTCACCGCCTTGATGAGTGGTTCGGAGTCCGGCCACAAAGATGTTGTGGAGTTGCTGATTGCCGGGGGGGCGAATGTCAATGCAGCGGGCAACGACGGCCATACCGCGTTGTGGTGGGCCTCTTCGGAAGGCCACAAAGAGGTCGTGGAGTTGCTCCTTGCCAAGGGGGCCGATGCCAATACAAAGACGAACGACGACGCAACCGCATTGATGGCTGCCTCCTGGGCGGGCCACAAGGAGGTGGTGGAGTTGCTGATTGCCAAGGGGGCCGATGTCAATGCAAAGAGGAGTGACGGCTTCACCGCGTTGATGAGTGGTTCGGAGTCCGGCTACAAAGAGATTGTGGAGTTGTTGATTGCCGGGGGGGCCGATGTCAATGCAAAGAGGAATAACGGCTTTACTGCGTTGATAAGCGCATCGGAGTATGGCCGCCGCGAGGTTGTGGAGTTTCTGCTGGATAAGGGGGCCAATGTCAATGCAGCGGGCAACGACGGCCATACCGCGTTGTGGTTGGCCTCTTCGGAAGGCCACAAAGATGTCGTGGAGCTGCTGATTGCCAAGGGGGCCGATATCAACGCAAAGACGAACGACGACCGAACTGCGTTGTGGGTGGCCGCTCAGGAAGGCCGCAAAGAGGTCGTGGAGTTGCTGCTGGATAAAGGCGCCGACGTCAATGCAAAGGACAACATGCGCCAGACCGCGTTAATGATTGCCTCTCAGAAAGGCCACAAAGAGGTCGTGGAGTTGCTCCTTGCCAAGGGGGCCGATGCCAATACAAAGACGAATGACGACGCAACCGCATTGATGGCTGCCTCCTGGGTGGGCCACAAGGAGGTCGTGGAGTTGCTGCTCGCCAAGGGGGCCGATGCCAATGTAAAGGACAATAACGGCAGAACTGCGTTGATGGGCGCCTCCCATAACGGCCACCAGGAGGTAAAGGAGCTGCTTATCAAGGCAGGAGCAAAAGAATAGGGATAATAAACAATTTGTGAACGTGAGACAATGGCTCGTTTCAACGGCGCTGGCGTGGTAACGATCCTCCAAGTGGCGCCTCGCTGAGCGTGGAGATTGGGGCTGATTTGTACAGCCCGCCTCAGGGCAAGAAACTCACCCCCTCGGCAGGCCGAGGCCACAGCGGACAAATACTGTCCTTTCTCGTCCTGCAGGTATTCGTTTGCCGAATGGGTCTGTTTTTGCCCAATCGATTGAATTGTTCTTCGTGAAAATATATCCATTCGCTTTTGCTGATCTTTCCCATTTGCCATACCTATATGAAGATCACTATTTCTTATTCTAAAGTCCAGCACTGTTCCTGCCGATTTTCTCGTTGTTAGATAACCTTGCTCGTCCACAGATTCTTCGATGAAATGTGGCGGGCCGCACCCACTACGTTTTCCGGAGATAATTTATGGCCGGTGCTTATTTTTCCAGCTTGCGCGCGCGACTGATTCTTCTTGTCTTTGTCGCCATCATTCCACCTCTGGTTTTGACGCTATACTCCGATGTGCAGCAACGCCACAAAGCACTCGCCGTCGCCGAAGACAGCGCCATGGATCTGGCCCTGAAGTTATCACGATCTCAGAGAGACACGATCGAGGGCATACGGGAAACTCTCCTTACCCTCTCACAGCTTCCGCAGGTACAAATGCGGGATGCGGTGGCGAGTTCGGCTATTTTTGCCAGGCTGCTGAATCGATCCGTCGGGCTTACCACGATTATAACCTGCGAGGAAACCGGCGAAATTTACGCAAGCGCGCTCCCTTTAACGAAACCTGTCAATACTTCAGATCGCCCATGGTTCCAACGGGCCATTGAGACCCGTGACTTTTCAATGGGTGAGTATCAGGTTGGCCGTGAAACCGGCAAGGCGCAGATCAACTTCGGCTATCCCGTACTCGATGATGCGGGCCGGGTAAAGGCTGTTATCAGTACGGCACTCGATACCGAGTGGTTGAATCGCCAATTGGCGGAGGCAAATCTGCCGCAGGGCGCTCGATGCACTATTCTCGACAGTAAAGGCAGAGTCCTGGCGCACTTTCCTGATAAGGACGCCCTCCGCGGTAAAACGATATCCGAATTCGCCGTTATCACTAAAATTTTTAACCAGGGTGGGGGGGTTACCCGGGGAACGGGGCCGGACGGCACTAAGTCCGTATTCGGATTCGCATCTATCGGCTATGGCCAGGAAGCAATGTATTATCTTGTGACCATTCCCAAAGAGATTGCTTTTGCCAAGGCAAACCGGGACATGTTCCACGATCTCGGTCTTCTGGGCGGCGTGGCGCTTCTGGCGTTCTTTGCGACATTTTTTGGCGGCGAGAGATTTATCCTTCGCCAGATCCATGCCCTGATGGAGGCTACCGAAGAAGTCGCCGCGGGTAATCTCGGGGCGCGTACCCGTCTGCCAAATGTCAAAGGCGAACTGGGCGAACTCGCCCGTGCTTTTGACCGGATGACAGCATCGCTGCAGCAGCGCGAATCCGAGCGCCAAAATGCCGAAGACCGGCTCAGGCAAGCCAATGAATACCTCGAAAATATTTTTGAGAATTCACCGGACGGCATCGGCATCGTGGACCGGGACGGGAAGTTCATCAGATGGAACAAAATGGCGGCTGAGCAATACGGGTACAAGTTTGAAGAACTTAGAGGAAAGTCCGCTTTCGATCACTATGCCGACAAAGATCAACTCGAGAAGATGCTGGCCGAATTGCGGCGTGAGGGCACCGTCAAGGAACATGAAATCAGGATGAAGAAAAAGGACGGGACCGCTTGTAGTTTCGAAATCTCCATCAGCCTGCTGAGGGATGGGGCGAACGAGGTAATCGGTAGCGTTTGTGTGGCAAGAGATTTGAGCCGGATCAAAAAAGCATTGAATGAACTTGCAGTTTCCCATGAGCGATTGAATCGGGAAATCACCATTCGCGAGCGGGCACAAAGCGCGCTCAAAGAGTCTAAGCAAAGACTTGCGAATATCATTGATTTCCTGCCCGATGCGACCTTCGTGATCGACTATCAGGGAACTGTCATCGCGTGGAATAAGGCGATCGAAGAAATGACCGGAATCCGGGCATCGGACATGCTTGGCAAGAACGATTACGAATACGCGATTCCTTTTCACGGGAAAAGAAGGCCCATACTCATAGATCTCGCTCTTAAACCTCAGGAAGAGATTGAAACGCAATATCTGAGGGTGAAAAGAGGCGAAACCGTCCTCACAGGCGAAACGTACACACCCGCACTCGGAAAAGAGAAAGCATGCCTTGTCGGGAGGGCAAGCGTTTTGCGCGACTCGAACGGGAATATCACAGGGGCGATCGAATCGATACGCGACCGCACCGAGACCAGAAAAGCCGAGGATGAGCTGTGCAGGACAAATGCCGAGATGGCGCAATTGCTCGCTTCCATTCCATCATTCCTGATCGGTTTGACCCCTGAGCTTCGAATAACGAGGTGGAACCCCGCCGCGGAGAAGATACTGGGAATAAGTGGTGAAAGCGCAATGGGAGAGCCGATCGGCCGCTGCGAGATCAAGTGGGAATGGCATCAGATAACCGAGGCCGTTTCACTCTCTCAGAGGGAAGACACAACCGTTAAACTCGATGACTTCCATTTCGTTCATCCGAACGGCAAGGACGGCTTTTTGGATATTGCGGTAAGCTTTATTAAAGGATCGTCCGATGTGGGTTCGGGCATACTTCTGCTTGGCAGCGACATTACCGGGCGAAAGCAGTTGGAAGAGCAACGGGACCGGGCCGAAGCACAGCTCAGGCAGGCTCAAAAACTGGAAGCACTCGGCACGCTTGCTGGAGGAGTAGCCCACGATTTCAACAATATCCTCGGCATTATCATGGGCTACACCGAACTTTCCAAAATACAAATGGGGGAAGAAATCGCGGTAGGAAAGAATCTGCGGGAAGTGCTCAAGGCATGTAAGAGGGCCAAAGAACTGGTGCAGCAGATCCTTGCCTTCTGCCGTAGGTCCGAGCAGAAAATAGTCCCGATACAGATCGGGTTGATCCTGAAAGATGCCATGAAAATGATCAGGTCATCCCTGCCGTCAAGTATCGAAGTGAAAACGGATATACAGAGCAAAGCCCTTGCCATGGCTGACCCGACCCGGATTCATCAAGTCCTGATGAATCTGTGCGCCAATGCTGCTCATGCAATGCCGGACGGTGGCGTCCTCGAGGTGAGTCTTACTGATTTCCAGCTCGGGCCGCAATCCGTCAAGCCTCATTCAGGCCTCCAACCCGGACAGTACCTGAAGCTTACCGTTACGGATACAGGACATGGCATCCCTCCTGCCGTTATGGACCGGATATTCGATCCTTTTTTTACCACCAAAAAAACGGGTGAGGGGACCGGGCTGGGACTCTCGGTCGTTCACGGTATTGCGGAAAGCCATGGAGGAACAATCGAGGTCGATAGCTGCCAGGGGGTGGGAACCACGTTTACCGTGCTTTTGCCTGCCTGTGAATGCCCGTTGATGTCACAAACCATAGAGACCTCAAGTATAATCTATTGCGGCAAAGAGCGGATTCTTGTGGTCGATGACGAACCCCTGTTGGCTGAGATGGTGCAGCAGATGCTCACAATGCTGGGATACGACGCGGTTTCGTGCACAGGGGGAATTGAGGCGCTCGAGGCCTTTCGAAATCAGCCGGGAGAAAAACCTTTCGACCTGGTTATCACTGACATGACTATGCCCCATTTTACAGGTGAGGACCTTGTCCATGAACTTTCCGGGCTTCAACCTGTCGTCCCCGTAATACTCATGACCGGATTCAGCAGCAAAATCGATGCGGAAAAGGCCGGGGAACTCGGAATTGAAGGGTTCCTGATGAAGCCGGTGGCTATGGAAGAACTTGCCAGAACCGTCAGGACGGTGCTGGACCAGAGAAAGACGTAAGGAGCCGTTCGCCTGGCGACCGGAGAGCACAATGGGGAATATGGATATCACAAAAGTTCTCATAGTTGATGATGAAGAATCCGTGTGCAGCCTGATCGCCAATTTTCTGGAAATCAACGGCTATTGCTGCCAGGGCGCCACCGAGCCGCTAAAGGCATTGCATATGCTTGAACACGATGATTTCGATCTGGTGATTTCCGGTATACGTATGAAAGGCATGGATGGGCTCGACTTGACGCGCGAAATCCGCAAAACTTATCCTTCCATTGATACTATAGTAATGTCCGGCAGCACCGGCGATTACGAATACAGCGACATTATAGAAGCCGGCGCGATTGATTTTATTGGCGAGCCTCTCTCACTGCTGGAATTAAAGGCGAAGATGGCCAGGGTGAATCAGGAACGCAGAATGCTCGCGGAATTAAGAGAGGCGAATGAAAAAATCCAGCTCTCGCTCGCGGAAATGACCGATGTAAATGAACGCCTGAGACTTGAGATTACCGAACGTGTCGAAATGCAGACGGAGCTATATGACGCGCATAAGGAGATTGAATCACTCTTATCATCGATACCTTGTATTCTGATCGAAATCTCAAAAGATGGGACCATTAAGAGGTGGAACAGCGTCGCTGAGACCATTCTGCAAATCGAAGCGGAGGAAGTGCTTGGGCGAAGAATTTGTGAATGTCCGATAGCCTGGGAAACCGAGAAGGTAAACAGCGCTATTCAAGCCTGCGCCGCCGAATATATGTCGATGCGGTTAAACGAGATTCGGTTTACCCGTAAAGATGGAAAGGATGGAATACTCGATCTCATTATCAATCTCGTGCGTGAAGGGGTCGCCCGCTTCTCCGGTTTTATCATTCTCGGGACCGACATAACCGAATACAAATTGATGGAAAGGCAGCTTGCCCAGGCCCAGAAGCTGGAGTCAATCGGGCAGCTTGCGGCCGGAATTGCTCACGAGATAAACACCCCTGCGCAGTACGTTGGAGATAACGTCCGTTTTCTTCAGGAAGCCTACCACAATCTGGAGGGCGTTCACGATCTTTACGATCAACTCCTGAGGCAACTCCGGTCCGGAAACCCGACAGAAGATCTGGTCCGAAAGATTGACGCGGCGACCGAAGAGGTCGATTTGAAATACATCAGGCAAGAAGCCCCGAAAGCCGTTCTACAGTCACTCGACGGAATCGGCCGCATAAGTGGAATTGTACGGGCCATGAAGGATTTCTCGCATCCCGGGACCGATGTCAAAACCGACATAGACTTGAACAAGGCAATCGAGAGCACGATCACGGTCGCCAGAAACGAATGGAAATATGTCGCCGAGATGGTGACCGACTTTGATCCGGGCCTGCCGCTCGTCCCCTGCCTGCCGGCGGAAATCAACCAGGTCATTTTGAACATCATTATCAATGCCGGCCACGCGATTGCAGACGCCCTGAAGCAAAACAAATCAGATCAAAAGGGAACCATAACGATAGAGACCCGGGCTCTGGACGAATATGCCGAAATCCGCATCAGCGACACCGGAACCGGAATTCCGGAGAATATCAGGTCCAAAATCTTCGATCCCTTCTTTACGACCAAAGGGGTGGGGAAAGGGACCGGCCAGGGTCTGGCTATTTCTCATTCGGTCGTCGTGGACAAACACGGCGGAACGATCACTTTTGACTCCGAGGTCGGCAAAGGCGCCACCTTCGTCATCCGACTGCCGCTCAAACAAAACTAAAAAGAGCTATTCACCGCTCGACAGTTTCAAAAACCCGGTGGCCCGCTCCGAGGGGTCAGGGTCGATCTCTAGAGGATACAGAGAAAAACACTTAGGGAAAACAAAGACTTAGCCATATATACAGGTTCTATTTGTAACTCAATGTTTTATCCGCGTTATCTGCGCAATCTGCAGAGGGATTGTTTTTCTGTCCGCTTGGGGCTCTTTTCTTTCCTGCCCGTTTTCTTTTCTCTGTGCTCTCTGTGTCTCTGTGGTGAGCATCGTTTGTTGGTTGTGTGAGCATCGTTTGCGGTCCCCCCGCCCACGAATTAGATTAATAACAGGCATATAAATTATAGCTCATGTAGCCAGCAATCCGGAAAAAGGAGAGATTTCATGCCTGTTAAACCGATACCTGAAGGTCACCACACCGTGACGCCCCTTCTGTCAGTCAAAGGCGCGGCCCGGCTGATCGAGTTTTTCAAGAAAGCGTTCGGCGCCACGGAGATTTATAGCTTTCCGGCCCCCGACGGTGCCGTAATGCATGCGGAGCTTAAGATCGGCGATTCGCTTGTGATGCTGGGCGAGGCGATGAAGGACCCTCCCACGTCCGCAACGTACTATGTCTA
Source organism: uncultured delta proteobacterium (assembly GCA_963741035.1). Classification (GTDB taxonomy): domain Bacteria; phylum Desulfobacterota; class Syntrophobacteria; order Syntrophobacterales; family Syntrophobacteraceae; genus SbD1. The sequence goes on along the minus strand of CAVUGX010000039.1, from coordinate 9,830 downwards.
CGTGCAGGATGCCGACGCGACCTACCGGGCTGCCCTGAGCGCCGGAGGCGAATCGCTGGAAGCACCTACCGATCAGTTCTGGGGCGACCGGGTGGCCACCATCAAAGACTTTGCCGGAAACAAGTGGATGATCGCCACCCACGTGGAGGACGTAAGCGCAGACGAACTCGAAAGGCGAGCCCGGAAGCTCATGGCCGCCTGATCTGTCTGACCCTCATGCCCGCCTCACACTCGATAAAGGCGGCAAACCACCGTACAACCGGCCTGCCGCCCTTCGCGCGGGAGGGGAACCCCCGAAACTCGAGGTCGAGCGCTAAATTACGGGTTGTAGATAAAAGGAGAATTGAGATGACTCTACAAGACGAATTAAATGCGTTAAGAACAAAATCAGAAGCCAGAATTCCCGCGGAGAAACTAGCGGTCATGCACCGCGCGACCGAAGAACTCGAGAAGTTCGGTCTTAAAGACAGGGTCCCAAAGGTCGGAGACAGGGCGCCCGATTTTTCGCTCACGGACATGGATGGCTCCCTTGTCAGCCTGCGTTCGCTGTTGGAACGTGGTCCGGTTGTACTGAGCTTTTACAGGGGAGGATGGTGACCTTATTGCAATCTGGAGCTGGTAGCTCTGGAAAAGGCCTCTTCTGAGATCGCCTCTCTTGGTGCGTCCCTTGTAGTTGTTTCACCTCAACTCGAAGAGTTCAACCGCAAGTTTGCCAAAGAAAAAGGGGTGACGCTTAAGTTGCTGAGCGACCCCGGCAATCGGGTGGCACGCAAATTCAGCCTGGTTTTTCAGCTCTCGGAAGAGTTGCGTAAAGTCTACCTCAGTTTCGGGGTCGATCTCGAGAAGTTTAACGGAGATGATTCGTGGACGCTGCCTATGCCGGCGCGCTTCGTGATCGATCGGTCAGGGATAATTCGTTCCGCTGATGTAAGTGCCGATTACACCATAAGGCCTGAACCGGCTGATACTATCAAGGTCCTCAGATGCTTGACAGAAGTATCCATTGGCGCGCAAGGCATTGACTTCGAATCCTGCATAAGGACTCCCGATCGGTTCAGCGAACCGGATGCTCTTTACCAGCAAGAACTCATGTGAGACTGTCCACAAGCACGATTATGGTTTGCCTGATCCCATCCCAGTCGATACGCATCTGCTATCCTTAATTTCTGGCTCGGACACATACTTCCAATTGCTAATTCATCTGCGTGTCGCTCCACTTTGCCATAGTCTAATCTTGAATGCTGCTCACTGTGAACTCGTAGTTGTCGAGGCTCCAATTCCCATCGGAGCATTTCATACACTGATCCCCCATGCAGGTTACGCTGCCATTCGGGAAGATCTCGCCCTTTAACTCGCAACTTGTATTTTTCATGTTTGTGGTCCTTTCAGTCATTTAACCCTGCCAACGTCATATATGGCGACGACGATTCCAACGCCCGAGGCGGTGGTTCGCGTGATGTAAGATAAGCATAAAAACATCGATTCGCTCCTTAAAGACCGAAATAGCATCAAGTAGACCGGCGGACCCTGCCGGACCAGGCCAAGCCGTGCAGGTAGGGTTGAACGAAGCAAAACCCGGCATCTCGAAGCTGACGTTCTTTCCCAAAGGCCTGAAACTGCTTACCCCACTGCGAGCATCTCTTCTCATAAATCTTGACCGTCTGAACTCCGGGTAATTTCCCTGCCCTGTGACGAGCCTCCTGCCAGGATCAGAGCATATGGGCTTATTCGCCCCAAAACAGGGCTGAATAGCTCCGAACACTTTCCAAAGCGATTCCAGCGTCTTGCGAAACCCCAACGGTAGAATTGGGGCGATTTCTCCCCGAAATCCCGGCCCGGTCTTTGCGCGATCCAGTAATTAACTGAAGTTCCGGATACTTATACTGTCGTCTCCCGGGTACGGGAAATGCTACCAAACATATTGCGAGCAGAGGAACAAAATTCTAACTCGAAGGGAGAATAGAAATGGATACGAACGAGCGCATCGAGGTAAGGAGACGGGTGCAGGACGCGATCGCTCTCTACGAAAATGCCGGGAAAGTGCCCCTCCTGAGGGAGATTGCTGATTCCAAAGGCCGATTTGTATCGGGTGATCGATACATCTTTGCACTGGACGTAAACGGGACCATGCTGGCGCACCCAACGGAGCCCGCCCTGACGGGCAGAAACCTGATGGACCTCGTGGATTCCGACGGGAATACTTTCATTCGAAAGATAGTCGGTACCGCAAAGAACAAGGGCTATGGGTATGGGGACTACAAATGGCATACTCCCGGAACAAATGATGAGCTTGACAAGACCGTTTTCTTCGAGCGGATCGACGGCATCATACTCTGCAATGGATTCTACAGGCCCAAGCAAAGCGTCTTGGATTGCATCGTCAAATATTTTGCATACTATGGACCGTGCTGATAATGAATCACGCAGAGACTTTCATCTCCGGGTTGCACCAGTGACCCGATGTAAGGAGGGTCCAAATGAACGCGCTCATTGCGGCATTTATCTTTCTTTGCATCTTTGCGACAAGCTACAGATTCTACGCCTGCCTCGAAAAGACATCCTTTCACGCGGAGTCGCGGAGATGCGAAGAAGTCGTAGCGAGACATGAATAATTGTCTCTTAAAGTTCCGGTGGGCTTCGCTGCCGCTTAGCTCGCCCTGTGGGCCTTTCACGCGAAGCGAAGCCCTGTCCTCCGGGTGAATGCGATCTGCCTCTCTTCCGGTACGCGACCCATAAGTTCGTCAAACCGCCATCCGCGCCGGGCCCGCAACCGTAAGGGAAGTCCCTGGTAATTTTTCCTTTATTGCCATATTGTGCTCTATTGGAGTGCAAAGGTTTTCGGGGATTTATCCTTGGCCATGGGGTCTGGTACTAATGTGGACGAAATGAGAATCGTTATTCCGGCCGGCCGCAGGGCCCGGTACTGATGGTGGACGAAATGAGAATCGCTATTCCCACGGATGCATGGCATCCGCAAGTCAGCGGCGTGGTTACAAAGTTTGAGCGCATTGCACGTGAACTCGAGCAGATGGGACACGAAGTGTGCCTGATCACGCCCGATATGTTCAGGACAATTCCTTGTCCTACATACCCGCAAATCAGGCTTGCGATCTATCCTGACAAAAAAATTACGGAGATTCTCGATTCTTTTGCTCCTGATTGTGTTCACCTGGCTATCGAAGGCCCTATCGGGCTTGCTGCCCGTTCGTACTGTCTGCGGGCCAACTACCCCTTTACTACCTCTTATACGACCAGATTCCCCGAATACATCAGGATGAGGTTCCCCATCCCTTTGCGTATGAGCTATTCAGTGTTCAGATGGTTCCATGGCGCCTCTTCAGGAGTAATGGTGTCCACCTCCGCACTGATAAGCGAGCTTCGCAAATGGGGATTCAAGAACCTCGTCCAGTGGGTGCCCGGAGTCGATACCACGCTCTTTTCTCCCGGCCGGGCGCCTATTGTGACCGATAGGAGGCCCGTCCTGATGTATGTGGGCAGAGTAGCAGTGGAGAAAAGCATCGAGGAATTCCTCGATCTGGATTTTGAGGGATCTAAATACGTCGTCGGCGACGGACCGGATTTTGCCAGGCTGAAGGCTAAATACCCGCAAGTGAGATTTGTCGGGTTCAAAAGCGGCGAGGAATTGGCAGGCTATTATGCGTCTGCCGACGTGTTCGTCTTCCCGAGCAGGACGGACACCTTCGGCCTTGTCATACTCGAAGCCATGGCCAGTGGAGTTCCCGTTGCGGCTTATCCCGTAAGAGGTCCACTGGACATAATAAGGCAGGGCGAGACAGGGTTTCTGGATGAGCATCTTGGCAAGGCCGTCGTTCAAGCACTGGCAATCGACGGCCGCAAATGCCGGGAGTTTGCGCTGTCCTACAATTGGACCGGGAGCGCGAGGCAATTTATCGATAATCTTGCCGTCATCCCGCGGAATTAATCGCAGCCACAGCTAGGCGGCGGACCGATTGATCCTCCACCCCCTCGATACTATTGAATACTTCGTTGCGGCAACCGTTGCTTGTCCGAGAGCTTAAAACGGGAAAGCGCGATTTGCATTTCACTACCACAAATGACTCAGTTTGGGCTCCCCCCACCCTTTGCTTACTGCAAAATCGACAAAGTTGTGAACTTCCTTGCCTGCAGTAGCCGCGCTATAGAGATAGTATGGACGCCTGAGCGGATAAGTCCCATCTCCGATCGTTGCCCTCGATGGGCTAACCGGCGGCGAATGTTCATCTTTTTTGATCTTCAGGCTCCTGGTCCTGGCTTCGGGGCCGGGGAACGGGTCCCGCATTCTGACGTAAGCTATGGAGCCTGGCGTTTCTGCGATCTTTTTAAGTATCCCCGGGAAGTCCGGCAGTGTAATCGCGCTTTTGGCAACGGGAGATCCGCCGAGGATGTCGTTCTCCACAAACAATAACGTGCCGGGATTCTTCTCGCCCGATTTGAAAACTGTAATGGCTTGATCTTTCCCGTTAATATCCTTCCAGTTGACGATCTCGCCGGTGAATATCTTCTTTACCTGGTCTACCGAGAGTTCTTTTACGGGGTTCTGCAGATTGGTTACGATGACTATCCCGCCGTATCCGACCAAATGTTCGTCGAGTTGAAGCCCTTTGGCCTTTGCCGCCTCGCTTTCCTGAGCGGTTATCTTTCGTGAGGCCATCGCCACGTCGGCCTCGCCTGCAATGAGCGCTTTCATCCCTTCATCGACCAGCGAATTGCCCGATACAACTATATCGACGTGAGGATGATCTTTCATATAGAGCCGCGCAATACTGCGAATTCGGCCCCACATGGAATCGGCGCCTTTCACCTTGATGGAGACCTTTGTCTGAGCGGCCGAGGGCAGGCCGCCCGCAATGGAAAATGCCGCCGCAATGAGGGCGATTATTAGGATCTTCTTCACTTGCTCTCCTTTTGCCTCGAGCTCCCCTTCAAAGTAAATCGACCGTTCGATACAAACTTTCCTTCTTCCTTAAATCGGGGCGCTCCCGGGACACATTCAAGGCCCAGGAACCCTTCCCATGGGCCAAGGAGAGTGTATGCATCCCGGCCGAAAACGCCCGTTACACCGCTGCTTTCAGTGGGCTAGTCACCCGTTAGAATTTCGTGCGAGACATTATCGACGACGACAGGGCATTCGAGGTAGGTAAGAGATGCATCCGTCCCGTACTTTTCGCGCACAAAGTTCTTCCACTCCTGTGTATAGAGCCGTTCGGCGTCCTCCTTGGACTTCCACAGATAAACACCGCCAGCCGTCGCTCCATCCTGCGACAAGATGTAGTATTTTCGGATAAGGCCCGGCAAGTCCTTATACTTTGGCGCCGTACTCAGGAAAGTTTTTCGAGCCTCTTCCCGGGTAATTGGTTGTGACAGCTTGAACTGCGCGATGACGGTAATCATGCTCACGTACCTCCTGCGGTAAAGAGTTGCGGGTAAGACGCCGGACGGCTGATTCTGCGGGTCCGGTTGAACCGGTAAAGGGCGTTGGAATCCGAATAATGTCTCAACTTCACCAACGAATCTCGAAGGGCATTTCGGGTGCGTCTACCGCCCTTGTAAACCTCTCTGGCCACATTGCAGGCCCACAAAACCTTCCCATAAACGGATCAAAAACACAAGAGAAAGGTCAATGGGACCGGTTTTGGGAGTTTCAGGACACACAACCATCCCGGCAGTTGACGGCCTCGTTCCCACATCGTTTAAAGCAACTCAAGCGGAAATCATGCGATAGTGACGGGAGCAAGGAAGGACCGATGCGACACACCTGATAGCAGGTAATGCCGCGGAGCTTGGATTTGCGGACTGGAGAAAGCTAGTTCCCATGGGGATTGTGAAACTGGTGGAGCAACGGGCGGGCGGGCCGAGAATCGGGAGACGCTTACGTCCTGCCGGGACTGTACCCGGTGCGCATGAATATCATCCGGCATCCCGGCAGGACAGCGGTTCGAGCTTTTATCTCACGATATTTTTCAACAGCCATGCCATATTCTGACCAAGAACTTTCATGGTCTGGATGCCTTCCTCGTCTTTCTCCACTTCTCCCTTATCTCTGCCTACGCCTATGTTCCAATAGATCGAGCCCGGCACGATCATCTGACTACCCAGGAAAAGGTGGTTGATCGTGTCAAAAACGTGTGTGGCCCCCGCTCTTCGAACGGCTACGATTGCAGCGCCCACCTTGCGTTTAAACATGAAATCGTTCATTCTGGACACAAAGCCGGCACGATCTATGAGCGCCTTCATCTCCGTGGTGACATCGCTGAAATAGGTCGGCGAGCCGAGAATGATTCCGTCAGCCTCGGCCATCTTCCGTATACATTCGTTTGCGATATCATCCTTTACGGCGCATTGTTCATCCTTGTTTTCCATGCACTTGTAGCATGCGATACATCCGTGGATTTTCTTTCCCGCAAGCTGCACGAGTTCCGTTTCGATGCCTTCGTTTCTGAGTTCAGAGAGAACGTAGTTGATGAGAATTGCGGTATTGCCGTCCTTGCGCGCGCTTCCGTTGAAGGCCACCACTTTCATTTGTATTCCTCCATTTAAGAAAATCCTGCTATCCCGCCATAACGAGTTCGTAATCGTTTGTGCCCAGTCCCATGGCCTCTGCCTCCTTAATTTGGAGCCTTCCGTCCTTTTTGTGCAAGAGACTAAACACATCCCACCCCTCTTTAGGGGTTATATCCAACCCCCTTGAGTCGGGAAGAGGCTTCACCCTGCTTAAAATGTCCAGGGTCGCCGTATCGATGGCCACAGGGCCATCGGATATAAGAATACCTTGATCCTGTGCGACGGGCGGATCGGCGACAGGAAACGATACAGTTTCCCAATTCAAGATGCAAGTGAAAGGTCGGAAGGGCCGTTTACCGCAGAGACGTTAGATAATTCCAAAAACCCGGTGGCCCGCTCCGAGGGGCCAGGGTCGATCTTTAGAGGGCGCGGAGAAAAACTGTTTGGCTGACAAACAAAACTAAAAGGCGGGCGCCTGCTTACTTCCGGTTTTTCCTGCATGTCGCTTTGCTTTTCTCTGTGTCTCTGTGGTGAGTGTCATTCGGATGTGTAATCCTGGAGCCGGCCCTGAGAAATCTCCTCCTCGAGCACCTCGTCTATGTTCAGCGGATCGAGAGGCTTACAGATGATCTCGTGGACACGAAGTCTCTTGAGATGTTGAGAAGAGGCCGCCTGCATGATAAGCGCCGTATCAGACCTCCATCTCCTCACTTTCTGACAAAACGGCCTGCAGGCCCGAGACACGGGTCAAACGCCTTTAATTCAGGTTGTATAGCCGCGTGCCGCCGTTTACGGTCGTGACCGTAACCAGTCCTTCTTTTTCCAGCATTTCCAGGCAGCCGCGCACTTCGGAAATACCCATCAGGAGCTTACCTCCGTCCGAGCCGCAGAGAAACACCGATTTGGTGACTTCAAACTGGCTCATGCCGGCTGTCTTCGGCTGTCCACCCTTCCCGGCGCTCAATATTTGGAGGATTCTCCGCCGCCGTTTCGCCCGCTCGCGCTTTACCCGTTCGATCAGCTCCCGGTGGCCGGAAAAGGGCGCTCCGTGGCCGGGCAGGACCGCCTGAACGGGCAGTTCGGCCATCGCCTCGAGCGACCTTTCGTATTCCTCGAGTCCGCAATAGCGCGGGAGGTCTCCAGAGTTTTTGAGAGGCATGGTGATGTATGGAATAACGCCCTGGATGAGACAATCCCCCGAAATAAGGACGCCGTTTTTTTTGTCGAGCAGGCAAATGGAACCGGGAGTGTGTCCCGGCGTATGAAGGACTTCAAGATTGAAGAGATCAAACGAGAAGCGCTCGCCGCCTTTTAATAATTCCACGTCCGACAATGGGCTCAAGTGCTTCCGTAATCGACCCAAAATCGACGAGGTGCTTTTGTGGGCGATTTCACCCGGAACGCCGGCTTCTTCAAAAACGTCGCGAAAAAGCGCCTCATTTTCTCGGTTCACTTCCTCTGATCCTGATAGCGTCCTGCGTTTATCCCGGAAATGAACGAACACGGGGGCCATGCTTATGGCCGCTACCGCGCCGGCCAACCCCGCATGGTCCGAGTGGCCGTGAGTCAGAATGATTCTGCGAATATCCGGGACCCCGGCGCCCAGCTTTTTCAACCCGTCCTGAAGACTTTGAAGCGCATCGGGAGTATTGATCCCGGTATCGATCAGGGTGGGTGTCGAATCGGGGATGAAGTAGCAGTTCATGCTTCCGGGTTCGAATGGTAACGGGATTTCGATTCTTTCGATTTGCATCGCTCTTTCTCTATTTGGAGATGATATCATGCACGACCCATTATAACTCACGAGCATGTCCGCGCAACCTGCCGCCAAAGACTAAAAGCTATCACCGATCGGCAACTCACAAAATCCCGGGATCTGTCTCGAGGGTCAATGGTTGATCCTTAGAGGACGATCGATAATTCCAAAAACCCGGTGGCCCGCTTCGAGAGGCCAGGGTCGATCTTTAGAGATCGCTGAGAAAAAACGCAGAGAAACATCATTAGCTTAGCCCCTATGCTTGCTAAAGTTTCAAGAATTTGCACGTTGGCAGTATAGAAAGTTTTGCCGTTTTTGGAACGGCCAAAGCCGGATGCGGGCGCAAGGGTTTTAATTACGGATAAGCCATGAATTCACTCGTTGTTTCCAAATCCATTTTGAATCTGACAAATAAGTATGTACTCGCGCCTACTGTCCTGGCGCCCTGAAAGTACTGTCTTCACCTGATTTTCAAAAGGCAAAAATCTGATATTGTTGCTGTCAAGGATTTCCCTCCTTCATAAAGTTTCATTTAAGGATCCCCATATCCATTCGCCCAGGAAAGCCAGGCCCCCGCACCTGGCTTTCCCCTTTTGGTGAGCAGTGAATAGTGAATAGAAAAAGCGACTGAGCGGTGAACTGGGTCTGGGTGGGAAAAGGGGTCACCCATTAAAGAGAATATTTCGCGGAAGGGGGCTGGTCCAATCCCGTTAGCTTAGATAAACATCGTGTGCGAATAGGTGAGTGGGTGAATACAAAGTTCTCTCTTTTTGCTGCTTCTCGCTTCCTAATTCCTATTCCCTTGAGAAATTACCTGTAAAAATTTATCGGAATCTACAATCGGAATCTGCCGGAAACTTTTCAAATCTTTCAAATGCCGATCTCCGGACACGATAAGATCGGCCTTCCCTTCCACGGCACAGGCCAGGTAGATGTTATCCGAAGGATCATCCTTGATGGCGTTAACCTCCATATCTCCCGGTATCATCTCCGCCAGATTGAAAAGCTCCCGGACGTAGGCCCTGATCCACTTCGGACTGCGATGATGCAGCTTTAGCAGGCGTGGGTAGAGCAGCACTGCTTTCAATTCAGCCAGGATGTCCGGTGAAACAAGGAGATGGACGTCGTTGCGCCGAACCAGATCGATGATTTGGCCCGGATTGGAAGAGGGCTTCAACACGGCGCTAGCGTAGATGTTGGCATCCAACACCACCCTGATCATCGTGCTTGCCGGGCCTTAATTTTCCTGGTGGTTACTTTCTTAGCTGCAGCCACCGCTTCGGCAATCGCCTCATCAAGCTCCAGAGGGTCCGCGTCTTTAGCGCTCTCCCGAATCTGCTCCGTCATTTGAAAAAACCGCCCCATGGCCAGCTCTCGATCGACGGCAGTTTTGGGCTTGATAGTCATTCCCGCTTCGCTGAGCTTTACCTCCAGCAGGTCCCCTTCTGAATTGGGTGAATAGGTGAGTGGGTGAATGGGTGAACAAAAAGTTCCCACTTTTTGCCGCCTCCCGCTTCCTTGAAATCCTGATAATTCTGTTTACTTTCTCCGA
>CAVUGX010000038.1:0-13432 GCA_963741035.1 uncultured delta proteobacterium | reverse complement strand
AGGGAACTTCGGATTAGACCCCAAATCAGGTAAAGTCAAGATTGGCTCTGTCGAAGACCGTTATGGAGTCCGGTAACTTATCGTGGCCGGAAGCAATGAAAATTCTATTTCAAACTGGTTTTTTGCCCCATGACACGCGACCCTGAACAAAGCGAGACTAGCATTTAGGACCTGAATCCTCCAATGAATGCAGGTACTTTCATCGAATTGGGAAATCATTTAACCTGGGAATTTTGCCTTTCACTATGACTGATCGCTACCTCTTGTCCTCTGTTTTTCGCGCACCATTCGCTGCCTCTTTTCTTTTTGCCCGCTCCTTTTTCTGACGACCGGCCACTGTCCGCCGCCGTGATTGGGAGAAATTCACCATCTGCCAGCTTTATGGTCGGAGACCGGTGGAGAGACATCGACGCAGGCGGCAACGCCGATTGCAGGACGATTCTGATTGAATACGGGTATGCTGAACGTGCTCCTCTACGAGCGCCCCGTGGCTAGAATGCCAGATCCCTTTTGGAGGCGGCCAAGTGGATCATTCGTAACCAAAATCTCTAAAACATGGCGGTTACTGTGGAAAAAGTGTAGGATCTGAAGGTCAAGATATTCGCAGAAGGTGCGGATAAGGTCGGCACGCTCAACACGTACGGCAGATCGTTCATAAGGGATTCACCACGTACCCCACTGTCATCCCAGTAGGTTGGTGAAAAGGTTTCTTCTCAATTTTGTATTTGTCCCGGAAAAATTGCCGATGATGCAATACCGCCGCTTAGGACGAACGGGCCTGGAAGTTTCCGTGGTTGGTTTTGGAACCGCGCAGTTCAGACTCATTCCGGAACAGCGGGCCATAGACGCTTTGAAACGTGGATTTTCGCTCGGGGTCAATCTTGTCCACACCTCGCCTGACTATGAAGGCGCAGATGACCTGGTGGCCCGGGCGGTGGCCGAAAGCGGAAAGAACATCATTGTGTGCCATCAGGGATACGGCGACCGGGCGCACATCGAGTGGCTCTTTGAAACGGCGTGCAGGAAATTCAAGAAAGAGCGTTTGGAATTGTTTGGCATCGCCTGCGTAGACGATCGGGAATTGGTCGGAGAAAACGTATGGGGAGCTGGCGGCCATATCGAATTTCTTCAACAAAAGAAGCGCGAAGGGCGTGTAAAAGGCATTTTCTGTACTACTCACGGAAGTCCCTCCTATATACGCCAGCTTGTGGAATCCGATGCCTTTGACGCTGTCATGATGGCATACAATCCGCTGGGTTTTCATCTGTTATCCTACAACCAAAGTCTCAGGGGAAAGGATTCACTGGAGGAATTCGTGCCTGGAAATGCCGATGTTATACCGGCCGCCGTCCAGCGCGACATCGGCCTCATGCTTATGAAGCCGCTTGCCGGAGGGCTGCTCTGTGAGGGTAAGGCTTTTCCTCCTCTCGGCACCCTCGCGCCGGGGGTTGAACCGTTAAGGGCTGCTGAAATCCTTCGTTTCATCTTACTCAACCATCCCGAAGTGAGCTGTGTCATGCCGGGCACGGCTTCTGTCGCAGAAGCCGAAGAGAATGCCCGGGCCGGGCACACTCCTCTCACGCTTCCGCACGGCCGCCGGGAAGCCATCCTCCTGGCGATGGATCAATTGAGGTCGTGTCTTTGCAGCCGCTGCGGCCGCTGCGACGAGCTGTGCAGCAAGAAGCTTCCCGTGTCCTGGCTATTTCGCGACTACTACATCACTATCAATCAGTGTATGCAATTTGAAACTCTCGACCGGCTCGAGTACCATGTTTTGCACCCATGGGCCGAGGCGGCTTGCGCCAGTTGCACTGACGTGACCTGCAGGTGTCCGTTTGGAATTAATATTCCTCCGGCCCTGGTCCATATGCACAAGGAAATGAAAACGTTTCGGGAAATGGGTTTGCTGCCTTTGCCTGCCAAGGAGGACCGAAGCTGCAAAGACGATGCGCCGCGTCCGTTTGCAGCTCGATTGTTCAGAAAAGAGGTCCCGTCCGCCCTGGATCGAGGACGGGCACATCTTTTTCGGCTCGTCGCGGAAAATGTGGGGGCGGATTCCTGGCGGCCCTCACCGCATTCCGAGGGCGTTTGTCTGCGGGTGTTCATGGAAAATGAGCTTGTCCACAAGGTGCGTCTGCGCGGCGAGACTCCACCGGGTGAAAAGGCGCATTTTGTATTTGAGTTGCGCTCGCCGTCAAAGAGTGGATTCTACCGTCTTCATTTCGTTCTCCTGGACGAGTCCATTCAGTCGATGGATACCAGGACCGGCCTGCTCACTTTTGACGTCGAAGTGCGCTAAAGATCGGTTGAGGGGTTTAAATGCCACAGGTTCTTTCTCATCATCCAGTTTATGCGGTCAAATACCTTCAGTATCAGATTCCACGCGTTCTGCCCGCCGAAGCGGTTTGCGAGGCATGGGTTCAAATTGAAAACGGCGGCAGTACGGTGTGGCGTAAGAACTCCCAAAGCGTTCGACGTGTGGACCTCCTGGCCTATGTGGACGGGGTTCTGGCAGGCACCTTCAGTCTGCCCCGTGAAGAGGTCCGCCAGGAGGAGCGGGTCAAAGTCCCTTTCTCGTTTCGTGCCCCCTCACAGCCGGGAGTCCACACTTTGAAATTGGACCTTGTGCAGCAAAATGTGACCCTGTTTGAAGATCAGGGGGTCGAGCCGATGATGGTCGAATTCGAAGTGACAGGATCGGGAAAAGACCATACGGGCGAAAAGACGGGAAATGCCCGCCGCATTTCGGGCTTACCGAATTATGGCGTTGTTTATGTCGATCATAGCATCCCTCGCAGCGTACAGGCCGGAACTCGCTTTGGCGCCCGGGTATCCATCGAGAACCGGGGCGCCATGATCTGGCCAAGTAGTCCTGCGGATCACAGGAGCGTTGACCTGGCGATCTTCGTCAACGACAGGCCCGCAGGAACGGAAAAATTGCCTTTGCCGGTGGTGAGACTCGGCGAGCGTGTTACGGTGCACTTCGCTGTTCTCGCTCCCGAAAACCCCGGGCGGTATAAGCTGAAAATCGATCTGGTTCATCAGAACGTTACATTTTTTGAGCAGCAGGGACAGACTCCTCTGACCCTTGAATTCGAGGTCGAACAAACCGGCAGCCTGCTTACCGGGAAGCTCTATGAAAAAGCGCTGCGGACCAACTCATGGTTTTACGCCCCGACCCGGGGGGTCGCGAGCAGCCGCGATGGCCGAGGATTCCCGGTTTTTGTGTCGAAGGCTAAAGGGTGCCACATCTGGGATACCGACGGCCGCCGATATATCGATTACACTATGGGCTGGGGATGCGCCCTTCTCGGCTACGCCAACGAAAGGGTTCAGCGAGCGATGATGGCGGCCATGGAATCCGCCGCTATCCTGCCGTTCCCCCATCCGCTCATGGTTGAAGTGTCGGAGATGCTCTGCGAGGATATCCCTTGTGCCGGGATGGTAGCCTTCGGGAAAAACGGCTCAGATGTTTGTTCGTTGGCTGTTCGGCTGGCCAGGCTGCATACCGGACGGCCAAAGGTATTGGTTTGCGGCTATCATGGGTGGCAGGACTGGTTTGCGGAGCTGAAGGGATTTGAAGAAAGTGGTGTTCCAAACAGGCCGGAGCAACTGATTCATCAGTTCAGGTTCAACGACTACGAAAGCTTCAAAGCCCTTTTGCAAGTTCATCGAAATGACATGGCGGCGGTAATGCTGGAACCCTCCGGACCCGCGGAAAGCATTCAAGGACCGGTTCAGGATGCATCTCGCGATTTCCTGGAGAAAATTGCCGAAGACACCCGGCGTGCCGGGGCACTTCTGATATTCGACGAAATCATCACGGGTTTCCGATACTTGAAGGGCAGCGTTCAGAAGGCCACCGGAGTATTCCCGGATCTGGCCTGCTTTGGAAAGGCGTTAGGCGCAGGGACTCCCGTTTCGGCCCTGGTGGGAAGAAGCGAGATCCTTTCCGGAGCCATGCCGCGAACGTTTTATGGGCCGACATACAAGGATGAAACTTACTCCCTTGCCGCGGCCAAAGAAGCCCTGACGATTTACCGCACGGAGCCTGTAGTCGATCACGTATGGAATTTCGGCGCGCGCCTCAAAGACGAAGTCAACAAGGTGTGTAAGTCCCTGGATCTGCCTGCGGCCATGGTCGGGCCGCCGTTTCGTTTTACCCTGGCATTTACCGAGACTGACCCGCTACGATTGACTCAGTTGCGCACACTGTACCAACAGGAACTCCTTAAGGGCGGAATCATCACCTACAACGGAGTCATGCTTCCCAGCTATGCCCATGACCTTTCTGCTTTTCAGCAAACTCTTGAAGTCATCGTCAAGGCGCTCGAAGTTGTGAAGCGGGCTCTGCATGAGGATGCTCTGGACCGGTATATCGAGATTCCTCTCATGGTCCCATAGATCAAGCCGATCAACTGCTGTTGGCGGGTGAGTTGTGTAACTTGTGTTCTTCCAGGAAAGCGGCTACCGCCCCGTTGATTTTGGAAAATGCTCTGGGATCGCGTGTGTCGTTGCTCCGGCACAAGTCACAAACCCCGGATATGCCGCTCTTGTGCTGAGCTTCTCTGAGGAGTTTGAAAACAGGATTGCGCCATGCGGACAGGAAATCTTCAATTCCTGTAAAATGAACGGGAGCCAGCCGAGCAAAGTTGATACTCGATAAAGGCCCGAGGCAAGGATAAATGTAGTGTGTCTCGGGGATCTCTCCCAGCGTCTTATTAGTGCTCCCGATGCCAACTTGCTTCCACAGAAAGAAACAATGAGCGCCAGGCGGCGATGTGAACTTCAGCCCGTTGAGCAGCTTGCCCAGTCTCATTTCGTTGGCCTCGATTCCGGCAAAGTCGTGCAAAAGTCTTTCTTCGCTTCCGAAAGCAGCGGTCTTCAAAACGCCGGGCTGCGGGAGCTCCAAAGAAACCCGATACTTCTCGCCTTCTATTAATGTCTCCCGGTAAACACGTTCGTAATGTTCGCTTTCGCAATGGTAGGCTTCTTCGGGTCCAAATTTCCCCTGGCCGCCGTAACCGAATCCGAAGAATGGAAAAGCCGTAAAACGGTCGATGCCCAATTCGCGACATTGCCCCGGCATTTTCGGGAGTTCGTCGATGTTCAGTCGCGTCAACACCATCGATCCGCACACAATGGGATGAATCGAGCGGCATGCTCTCTTCTCTTGCAGGAGTTCCACCAGGTTGCGTGAAACTCTATCGAATTGGTCGGCGCCATGAAGTTGTGCCCAGGTCTCCCTGCTTGCGGCATTCATGGAAACGTTGATCCAGCGAACTCCATGGTTGACCAGAGAAGAAAGTAAATTCTTGCGGTTCAACAGCACCCCGTTAGTAAAAAAATTCATTCCTATCTGTGGAAAGTTCTCGACAACAGTGTCGACAATCGCCTGCATGTTTGGGTTAAGAGTGGGCTCTCCAAGGCCGGAAGAGAGCCGTAAAGTCCTGGCGTACTTCAAAATCCCCAAGTTCTGCACCTGATCCGGTGTAATAAAGTCAAAACGCGCTATATCTTTATTATAGCTACAGAACTTGCATGAAATATTGCATGCGCCAGTCATCGAAAGGTGAATTTCCGGAGGCGTACTCCAGGGTTCCGGCGATCCCATCCTGTATTCGATTTCGTTCAACAGCTCGTTGAAGATCCATGGGACTTTTGAGATGCTGCGATGGGTCGCAAGCACTTCTCTCATCCGTTGCGGATCGTCGGCCGCTTTCTCCCCATTCACCGTGCGAAGGATCTCCTCAAACGCCGTGTTGAGATAACATGGCGCATCATGGGCTCGCAAACCGACAGGCATTTCGATTCCTGTCATGGCGGGTGAGTTCTCAAGACCAGTTGAGCTGGGGCGGACAAAATGGGGGCCGTCCATCTCAGGCCACGGATAATCTGCGGGATCATCTACGCAGACCGTGAGCAGCCTTGACAGCTCGACGACCTTGGACCACCGGTCTCTCATGTAATCAACCGAGAACGCTGCGGCGTAAACGTCACGGCCGGCAGGCATCGCGGCAACTGACACGCCATGACGCCATGCATGCCGGACAAGCCGCTTGTAGTCGGGCTTTTCGCCGAGGAGAAAGCTGGGGTTGATCAGGACCACCCCTTCGGGATGAGTCGGGTGGCGTTCGATAAAAAATTCGATCATCGCTTTCAAATCCGGAACGCGATTACCCGGTGCTTCTTTGATCAACATCTTATTTGAAGAAGGGAGTTCATAGAGCCGAAGCGTATCCCGGCAAAAACCCCCCAATCGCACATCAGAACCGCAAATCCCCATCGCGAGTGTCCGAAGGCCGTCCAAAAGCACAAGCCCCGCATCCGGCAGAGTACCCGTCAGATGTTGAGGACGCCTCAAGGGCAGCAGAACAATATTTATCATGCCGTTGTGTTCGCCGGGCCGGGAATCCAGGGTGGGTACCGAAACCTTTCTGACAATTCTGGCGAGAAGTACATCTCCCACGGCGAAAGGATCGCCGGCTGACCTCACTCGACTCACAGGGTTGAAGAATATTTCTTCCAGTGCCCTGTTGAGATGGTGCGGCGCGGCGCCGGCACACAGGCCGCCAGGTCCCTCTATACCCGGGATGGCAAGAGAGTCTTCGGGGAAAGTTGAGTCGGGGCGAACCAAGTGTACCCTGTCAAATTTTGACAGGGAGTAATCCGCCGGATTATCCGCGCAGACTGTGAGCAGCCTCGAAAGCTCAAGTATGTCATCCCACCGGCCTCGCATGTATTCGGACGAGAATGCCGCCGCGCAGACGTCATTGCCGGCCGGCATCGTCCCAATTGCCAAGCCGAAACGTTGCGCGTGGTCAACAAGTCCATCGTAGCAGGGCTTGTCGGCTAGAAAGAAACCGGGGTTGAGTAACACCACCCCTGCGGGATCAATGGAACGACTCTGCCCGATAAAAAATTCCACCATCAGTCTGAAATCGCGGGCGTAGTCGCCTAATACGTCTCCCATCAACGTTTTCTTCCCGGGAGGAAGCTCGTAGAGACAGTGGGTATCCCGACAGTAGGCCGCTACGCGCACGTGAGGACCTTTGCCTCCAATCCGCATCGCAAGTTCCAGGAGAACATCCAGGATCGCCATACAATCATCAGATAGAGTCTCCGTGAGGTCCTGGGGACGCCGCAAGGGCAGTAGAACGATATTTATCATGCGGTTGCATTTGTCGGGCCGAGACTCGAAGGCGGGGGCAGAAACCTTTCCCCACATTCTGGAGAAAAAGCCTGCAGCCAATGCCGCGCGTGAATGCAATCCGTTAGCCCTCATGAAGAAGCTCTTAGTGCGCTGCCAAAGGTGGGGATCTTCCTGCGGCAGCGTCTCAAAATGTTTCGCGACGGGAGAGAACGCTAATCTCTCAGCGCTCAGGATTCACGGTACCATCGTGGTAAATCCCGGTGGAAAGAGTGCGACAAGGTCGTAATCCTCAGGCACATGTCCCCCCCTTAACCAAATTAGTTATGCTACAATATCAGACGTTTGGGTAGAACATAGCATAAATTTCACAGCCTTTCATTCATACCGAAATTATAGCTTATGCCGTTTGACATACACGGATTCGAACATGGTGCGCGCCGGGGCGATAGATCATCCATCGTAATCGGCATCTTTATAACTCCTTAGATACTCACTTTCTCCGGAGGGTTAAGAGCCATAAGAGTGTGGCAACCGTTCCGAAACCGGTTCCCACGAGGCAGACCCCCTGCCATCCGGAATGAGCGTAGGCAAATGATGAGAGCGCCGAGCCGAAAACTCCACCGGCAAAGAAGCTGACCATGTACGCCGATGTGATGCGGTTGCGCGCATCGGGTCTCAGGCGATAGATTTCGCTTTGGTTGGTTATGTGCAACCCCTGCACGGAAAGGTCGAGCACTAGAATGCCGAATACAAGCATCAGGGCGGAGTGGCCGCCCAGTTCCAGAGGGAGCCATGAGAGGGCGAGAAGCGCTGATGTGATCCCAGTCAGTTGACGAGTCCAGCCCATATCGGCCATCCGGCCGGCCACGGAAGCTGCCAGCACGCCCGCAACACCGGCCAGACCGAAAATCCCGATCGTTCCGGAGGAGTACTGGTACGGGGGCCGGGACAGCAGCAGGGCCAGAGGGGTCCACAGCACGCTGAACGAGCCGAATGCAATCGCACCGTAAAAAGCTCTAAGACGCAGGACAGGTTCTTCTATGAGCAAGGAAACAATGGACCTCATCAATGCCCAGTAGCCTACGCCGATATTGGATCTGTACGCCGGAAGGCCCCTGTAGAAGACGGCTGCAAGCGCGACCATGAGTCCTGAAGCGACCCCGAAAACCGCTCTCCAACCCTCCAGTTGAGCCAGATAACCGGCCGCAGTACGCGCGAGAAGAATGCCCATTAGAAGCCCGCTCATCACCGTCCCGACAACCTGTCCCCTTTCGGCTGGACCGGCCAGCGTGGCGGCAAATGCGACGAGAATCTGGGCTACAACCGAGAGTGCGCCAATCATAAGGGCGGCCGCGAGCAGTATCGAGGAGAAAGGAGCCAGGGCCATTCCCGCAAGACAGACCGAGATTCCGGCAGTCATCGAGACCACCAGGACCCGGCGTTCCATGAGATCGCCCAACGGCACCAGGAAAGCCAGCCCCAAAGCGAACCCCAACTGGGAGGCCGTGATGATGAGACCTGTTGAGGCAACGGACATCCCGAAGCTCTGACGAATGGCCTCGAGCAGGGGCTGGGCGTAGTAAATGTTTGCAACCGTCAATCCAGAGCCTGCGGCCATTAGAAAAACGAGCGTCTTGCTCATCATGGAGGCATGCGCAGCTCTTGATCGGGTTTCGACGCTGGAGGACTTCTTTTTCACGTCAGCCATAAAGGGATTTCCGAAACCACATAATCTGGTCATTCCTTTTACCTGCTTAGGCGGAAGATCCGTGAACCGGAGATAACGGCTGACCATAATATCGAATTATTTCAGAAATGCTACACTAGCCTTTTCAAGGCGTGAAGGAGTCCCTATATCCAAGACTTTACCGGTGGTGGGAAAGCCAAAAAAATCTTTCCCCGCAAGCTGGGGGAACAAATCGTACTCTAGTGAATAAACACGATCCGAAGTTATCAGGGAGAGGACACTCTTATTGAAGATATATACACCCGCGTTGGTCCATGATAATTTCCCCGGCATTTTTTCGCTGAACTGAACGATTCTGTTCGACGAGTCCATGACAACGGAGCCATAGTCTTCCGTCTTTTCCGCAGAAGCGAGCACCATGCTTACAAGAGATCTATTTCTTGTGTGAAACGCGACAAAGGCCGGAAAATCAACCGGGCAAAAAGAATCACCGTTCAAGACGAGAAAAGAATCACCGGCGATGAGCCTCTCTGCATTTTTCACGGCCCCGCCCGTCCCCAGTGGAATTGTTTCCGTAGAAAACATAATTTCATTGGAGCTCGCTGTTCCGGCGCTGTAATACTCAATAATATACTCTGCCATATAACCGACACAGAGGATGAATCGTCTAAATCCGAAACCGCTCACATACTCGATCAGCAAGTCAAGAAACGGGCGCCCGTTCAACGGGGCCATAGTCTTGGGCCTGTCGCTAACTACCGACCTGAGACGGCTCCCTTGCCCTCCTGTTAAAATCAAAACATCCAGGTCCAGCATATCAGAAATATTCCCGCCTAAAAAAAACGCCCCACTTCATCCCTTTGTGAAACTATGGGGTCTTTAATCGGCCACCATATATTCAGCGCCGGGTCATTCCACACATAAGTGAACTGTCCCTTCGGGTTATAGTAGGTGTTCTGCTTGTAATGAAAAATGGCCCTGTCGCTCAGGATCACATGGCCGTTTCCGTGCAGGGGCGGCACCAGCACCTGGTTCCTGTTTCTGTCGGAGAGGACGAAGGACTGCCACTTGCCGAAATCGGCGGATTTTTTATCGCAATTGACCACAACCAGGTAGAACTTGCCGTGGAGACAAGAGATGAGCTTCCAGGTTTCGGCATCACCGTGAATTCCCCGGAGAACGTGCCGGGTGGACATAGAGATATCGTCCTGAACAAATCTGACAATGATGCCTTTTTCGTAGTAGGATTGCTCGTTGTAAGTCTCCACGTATTCTCCCCGGTGATCCTCGAAAACGTCAAGCTTGATCAGGAGCACACCATCCAGATTCGTTGGAGTCACCTCCATCCCTTAATCCTTTACAATCAGAAGTTTTTATAGGCCCACCACGTGTATCGCTCTCTTAAATTCGGCTGCACGCCCGAGATCTCCGGTGCAAGATGCCGGCCAACATGCTTCATCCGCAGCCTTCGTAATTTACATGACCTTGCAGGGGTGTCAAATGCCTCTGCCGAATGTCAGAAAAATGGCGTGAAATCGGGGATTTCCTTGAGCGCGATAGAAGTTACAGGTCAGGAGTTCTTCAATCAGTTCAACCACGGGGCAGCCTCCCGCAATCAGTTCAGGGCGGGGCTGCCCGGTAGTGACGAAGGCGACACTACACACTCATCCAATTCCCCAACCCTTCCCCGGTGTTACAGGTGGCATAAATCCTGCGTTGCTCCTTTTTGCGACCTAAACCGAGCCAAAAATAATATCGGCTTTTCCTGCCATCTCATTAATGACCGGACCATGTGTCCAGGGGCTTTCCGATGCGAGAACCTGTTTCCACAGAAGATGATCCCGGCGGAATCACCGGAAGAAAGCTGCTTTCCGTATGCGTCGCCGGAAGAAACGACGATTATGGCGGAAACTTCCGCTACAGGCTTGAGACTGCACTCAACCACCTGGCAAAAAACGCCGCAGAGCTGGATCTGCTAGGCCTCATGGAAGTTGTCGTCTGTGACTGGAACAGCGACCGGAAGCTGGGTGACGCCTTAATGCTGGGTCTCGAAGCCAGAAAGCTTGTCCGCTTCGTATATGTGCCTCCCGAAATCGCGAAGCCGTTCAACCCGGCCAATAAGAACTTTAATATAGATCTGGCTTACAATGTCGCCATGAGGAGGTCGGAAGGGCGTTTCGTAATGCTTATGAGTGGGGACACTTTGTTTTCACAGGCGGGCCTGAAAAACCTGATGGACCTTTTGCAGGGTAAAATGAAAGTCCCGATCGACATAGACAGATCGCTCCTGTTGATTCAACGAAAATTTATACCTTGGCAGTTTATGGCAAATGAGCCCAGTACCGAAGCCCTTGACGATTTTCTATTTCACAATTCCTGGGCATTTCGAATCGAACGTCATCCTTCCGGGCTAAACGCAGACATGGGGGCATTCCTGATGAGCCGTCGCATTCTATATGAATGCCGTGGAGTCAATGAAGGGTTTGGCAAGTGGGGATGGTCCGATATCGAGTTGGGTTTGAGAATCAACCAGAAATACCCTTCGGCTGTTTTGTCCCACCTGGGAATATATTGTTATGAAATGGATATAAAAAAGGAGGCCCGTGATCAGACCAACCAGGAAAGGAATCCTCAGGTGATAAGCAGATCTTTTCAGTTAAATTCTGCAGACTGGGGTTTGGCGAACCGGGATCTCGACGTCTATGTCCCTGCCGAGCGGCACCAGCCCGAAACTGCCAAAAAGGTGAGGGGGATAACCAAAGCAGAAATATTCAGGGATATGCTGCATAGTCCTGTGAAATCATTGATCGTCCAATCTCTTGGTGAAGGAATCATGAATGATCCCACATGGCCTTCCATGTTCATGCTTGCCTGGTACACCCATACATTCAAACCTCAGACTTTTGTTGATTACTCATTTCTTTACGAAATTCCTTCTATAGCAGTACCATTGATTTATCCCTGCATAACCTACATCGGAATAGATGAGTTTGAGAATCAATCTCTCGTGGCAAGCCTGTATTCAATGATAACGTTGCTTTATAAGGTAGGATTCCAAGGCAGACTCCATATCCTTTCGGGAGAAATCAACTCGTCTTTTGAGCGCTTAAGTGAGTCTGCAAAGCTCTACGATAAATATGACCTAATCCATTTTGCTCCCGAGCTATTTCCTGATACGTACATAAACCAGTTGGAACACATGATCCGATATACCTCGAAAGGAGGAGCTATAGTAATCACGGTACGTCGACCTGATTATCTTCAGCAAATCAGCAGTTGGTTGAGTGATCAATGCAATGAGTGCCTGTTTATCAAATCGGTAGAGGGTGGAGCCTGTATGTTAATTAGAGATGAAGGGCGGGACACATCCAGAGATAGGAATTCGGGGTTTGATGAATATACGGAGCAATCTTACCTAGAACTGATTCTGGGGCAATCCGTCAGCTCACAAGGCACACGCGGCAAACCTGGTATTGATATCAATGCCAAGCAATAATTCGAAAATACTTGTGGCCGGAGCCACCGGAATGGCGGGACGAGTATGGTCCGGTTATTCCGCTTTATATTCTAAAGACAGGCTTGGCGGTGATACTCACGAAGGAACATCATTGATGTTGTTTCTCGCCGCTCATATATCAGCGGTGCGCACTGCAGAACACGGAAGTGTGGATTTCGAATATGAATAAGAACATAGTAATCAGAAAAGCCAGTGAAGATGATATATCCGATATTTTGAAATGTGTAGAAGCGTCATATGGAAAATATGTTGAGCGAATGGGAAAAAAACCGATCCCCATGTTAAGGGACTATCGCGAAGTTATCACAAATGATACTGTGTATGTCCTGGAATACGAAAATCAATTGGCAGGTGTGTTGGTTTTAATTAATAAGGGAGAATATGTATTATTGGATAATATTGTCGTAGCTCCTGATTTTCAAGGGAGATCCCTGGGAAAACAACTTATGGAATTTGCTGAAATATATGCAAAAGAGCATGGAAAAACTGAGATACGATTATGCACAAATGAAAAAATGCATGAGAGTATCAAAATTTATCATCATCTCGGCTATATGGAATACGGACGCGGAGAGGAAGCTGGATATAATAGGGTATTTTTTAAGAAAAAGATAATCTGACGATCCAAATTACTTTATATTATACCCTCCGGCTGTCTTGCAGCCGTAGACCTCATAATCTGACTTTAAGCACACTACGTGTATTTTCTCACCCCCGCAATCCCACGTTACTTTCCGCGATGCACTCCTCCGCTTTTCTGAACTCGCTGAAATCCGGCTGTACGCCCGAGGATCCCGGCGCAAAACGCCGGCCTGGTGATGTTACCATTGGAGCAAGACCAGGTTGTGTCCAAAACCATTCCGTCATTTACATGACCTTGCAGGGTGTCAAATGCGGTTGCCGAATGTCAGAAAAATGGCGTGAACCCTGGAATTCCCTTGAGTGTGACAGAAGTCAGAGTCCGCGAGTTTCTCGATCAGTCCAACCTCGGGGCAGCCTCCCGCAATCAGTTCAGGGCAGGTCCGGCCGGTACCGACGAAGGAGACAGTAGCCACCATCTCCTTCCCTGACCCTC
>CAVUGX010000037.1:0-38099 GCA_963741035.1 uncultured delta proteobacterium | reverse complement strand
GTAAGGCAAGCTTGGGCAATCCTATGAAAACGCAGATATAAACGGCGGTTTGCACTATCGCGAGCAGCGTATGGGCGCGAAAGGTTGAACGATCAAAAACCCGAAGTCATGCAATGTTTCTCACCAAGATCTTCCGGATCTTGCCAGTGGAGGTTTCACACTCTTGTGCCGACAAAGACCTTTGACAGGATTAACGGGAACGTAACAGGCCAAAAGCAAACAGGGGCTAATCCTCAAGTAATTAACCTTTGAAGTATTCAAAACCCGCTGATCGCCGCCTTTGCCATGTTCGCCTGCAGCGTGACCGTTATCTGCAACACTTTCAGGATTTCTGGATTCACCCAGGGTCGAATCAATCGTGATTTTAAGTACTTTCCTTCTGCCTGCGCAATGTTTGACCAAGCTGCTTTGCCTCAGGCGATGAGCATTTGTTTCGATGAAATTTGAGGCCAACGGTTGACGGGAGGCGATAGTTAATTAAGATTAACGAAAAGGTTGTAATTGCGATTTGTTGGCAATTATGCGAGGATTATTATTATAATTATGCGAAGGTATTAAGGTATCTATGATAGAGTAAGGAGTGTAAAATGAATAAGAAATTTTTGGGTCTTCCCATATTCACCATCGCTCTTGCCGTGGCATTCGTGTTTTGGGCGCCTAAAGGCACAACGGCGGCAGGCGGCAGCTTTCATCCAGGATACAACGACTCAGCCAATTCATTCTCAGATGATCACCACGGGACCCGCAACCGGGCCGAAAGAGTCCAGGACGACAGGGACAGGGCATTGTGGTCTTCACCCTTTCAATCTTATGGCCTGCAGGGCGACTGGAGGGGCCAGCATTAAGGACTAGTCCGTAAATAAAATCTTTGCGCTCGCATCCGGCTTTTGGCCTGGGCACCGCACAGGCCTCTCGCGGAGCGTCGAGATACCAAAATTCAACAAGATCGACAGGAGTCTCAGGGCTTGTAATTCATCTATTATCATCTCAATCCGTCTGTCAACGGAAAGCTCCTCCCTGCCATAAATATAATCCTCATCAGGTTTTGCGGTTCGAGCAACCACTCGAGCCTTTCGGCGGCGGCAGCAGATGGGGCCTGTAGCCATCCAGGCATGGCCTCGCCGCCTTGGGCAGCAGCGATTTCAGCAGCGGTAACATTGGCAGCCGCTTCCACCGGCCAGCTTGTGAAAACGGGTCTTTTATGTTAGCACTTCAAAGCAGTTACTGAAGTCCCCAAAAGGGAGGTGAACCTTGAGGCTGAGGATTCGTGCAGGGATAATTTCCCTTATGCTTTTGGCGGCATTTTTCCCTGTGCTGTATATAGCGGCGCCGGCTGAGGCTGCATCGGTTCATATAGGCTGGCCCCCAAGCGATAGTCCGGAGGTCGTCGGCTACAGGGTCCACTACGGCGACCAGCCCGGGTTTTATACAAATACGGTTCAGGTAGACGGAAGGTTTACTTCCGATGCTGTGATAGGCGGCCTGGAAGAGGGGAAGACTTACTTCTTTGCCGTAACGGCTTACACTGCAGACGGCTTAGAGTCAGGATACAGCAAGGAGATCAGCAACGAAAAAGGCGGTTCCCTGTCCAAGCGGGCCCCGCAGCCCAGCGCCGCTCACAAAGCTTCTCGCGGCACCCGGGGCCAGGTCCCCCAGAGCGGGGTGGCCCGCCGGAGTGCACAGACCCAGGCAACGTCACGAAAAATACCTCCTTCGAGAAGAGAGACCACGACTGCCGAGGGTAAGATAATGCCTTCACGGACCTACAGGCTTGGGAAAACGGACCCGGCCAGGCGGGGACCGCAACCAAAAGACTAAAGCTCATCACCGATCGGCAACTCACAAAATCCTGGGATCTGTCTCGCGGGTCAATGGTTGATCCTTAGAGTGCGTTCGATAATTCCAAAAACCCGGTGGCCCGCTTCGAGGGGCCAGCGGCGATCTTTAGAGATCGCCGAGAAAAACGCGGAGAAAACAACTGCATAGATAAGAATCCAGATAGAATTTCGATAAACTCGATGTTAGTTACACAGAGGAAACCAGACGGCTTTTTCGGTTCGAACACAAATTGTGTACACACGAAGGGGCGTTGCCGCAGACATGTTCGATAGAATTGATCGCACCCAGTATCAATTTGTCTTAATTGGCAAGAAAGGCTTCAAAGAGGTCTCCTGACCCATTCGCCAACCTTATCTATGGCCTCCCGGGATTCTGGAAAAGCGCCGAAAAAAAAGAGCTGCCACACGTGGACCATGCCATCCCAAGTCTGCAGGGTGGCCTCTCCTCCCGCAGCCTTCACTCTTTCGACAAGTTGCCTCGCGTTTACAAATAACATTTCTAACGGCGTTGCCTGGACGAGCAATGGCGGGAGACCCCGTAGATCAGCAAACAAAGGTGAAACCAAAGGGTTTTGGAGTTCCCCGCGATTGTCTTTTCCCAAGTAGGCGGGAGGCAACCAGAAAAGGCCTGCGTTAGCGAGTATGGGATCAGTTTCTCCATGAGAGGGGGAAAAACTCATGTCAGTGCAAGGAGAAAGACATACCGCCCCTTTGGGGAAAGGGATGCCTTTGTCGCGAAGTTTGAGGATAGTCGTCAAAGTGAGATTCCCTCCTGCGGAGTCGCCGGCGATTACGATATTCGATGGCTTAAAGCCCTTACGCAACAGCCACTGGTAGGCCTTCGAGCAATCCTCGAGACCGGCTGGAAACGGGTACTCGGGAGCGAGCCGGTAGTTTATACTGAGCACTTGCATTTCCGTAGCCTTGCCAAGCGCGACCGTCAAGGGGCGATAGCTATATGCCGACCCTAGAATCCAGCCGCCGCCGTGTAAGTACAACAGTACCTTTTCTTCAGACGCCTCAGGAAAGATTTGCCACTCGGCCGGCACCCCATCGGCGTCAACACACTCAATCCTGACGCCTTGCGGGAGCGGATATTTTTCCATTCTTATCGTTCCTGTTTTCTCAAACATACAACGAAACATGCCTGCCAGCGCCAACATCTCTTCCCGGGTAATTACTGTCCAGACATCATTGATAGTCACCTCGCCCCTAAAGAATTTCTCGTTGTTCTCAACGGTCTTAGACAAAGTCGTAACGATTTCAGGCGCCGTATTCGCTATATACTCCCTAATGATATCAGTCTGGATGTCGGTGCTCATTTTAAGGAATCGACGGACATCCTCTCGAAATGCGTCTAACTTTGCTATAGGTATCGCAATTCTCCTTCCAGATTAGGTCCGAGTACTCATCCAATAGAATCACTCGATAGCAACAGCGGGGAGAAGCCACTGGACTCCGGCTCTCACCTGAACGGCGGTGTGCAGGTCTTTACCTATGGAACTTAGTTGACGGTCCACTACCAGCAAAAAACTTCATAATTATTTGCCGGCAGCACCAGCAGTATGGGACTGGAGACCATAAACGCTTTAATCGCTTTTTTTGCCGATATAATCTCTATTTTCTACTATTTGCCATTGGCCGGCCTCTTTAGAGTATTTTACCTTATAACTCTCCAAAATCCCATGCTCCCTTATAACAGTTCCATCTTTCCCATAGAAGTTAATATAATAAGAAACGCCTAATTGCGCCGTATCGCCAGTCGAGCCGACATAATGAACCTGATAACCCAACACTTCGACTTTGGAGTATTTTTGAAAATCCGTTGTCCTCTTTTCGCGTATACCTTTAAAGTCACGGTTGGATTTTGGAAGATATTGAACTGCATTGGGACTCCATTGCCTTAGATACATAGCCAGGTCATGTTTTTCCCAGCCGAGAAAAAGATTGTCAACAGGCTTGCGGAGTTCATTGACGTTGATGGATTCCTTCCCGCGCGTGAGGTCGGCTCGAGTCAAATTGGGAGGTACTATGGTCACAGTCGCCTGGCTTTTGGGAGAAGACGGCAGTTTGTCGAAAACAAATTCGCCCAGTCCATGACCGTACAGGCAGCCCCATGCAGGTGTCTGATATTCATTGCTGGCGCGAGGAACAAGGTACGCAGCCAGTTCGGCGAACGTTATCACGTTGTCTTGATTCAAGTCTGCCTTTCCTTGCTCCAACGCCTCCAACAAATAGTACGTGAACCAGCTAAGCCCGCCGGGGCCGCCATCGAGGACTCGCTGGTTGGGGCCGCCGGCGGAAATGAACTGACGTGCAGGCAGTTCAGTAACCGCTTTTATGTAATTGCTTTGAGAGCTGTCAATGCCGCCTCCTCTGAGGACCCCCAGCAATCCCCCGTAACATGCATTGACGACGAATAGTTGATGCCTGGCCTTACCTAACCTCTGTGATTGAGTTTTCAGATCATCCGTGGAAATCATATCTGCGCTGTTTCGTCCGGCTCCGTAGGGAACGAGGTAGCCGAATTGAGTTCCACTAATATTTTCCGTAGATCCATGCCCGCCGAAATAGAACAATAGTCGATCATTTTCTGTAATTTTTTGAGAAAGCTTATCAAAATATGAGAGTATATTTTGCCGAGTAGCTTGTTCATTCGTCAGAATCTCTACCTGAAATCCTTGTGTCCGCAGGTATTCCGAGACTCTCTGAGCATCCTTGACAGGATACTCAAGATCCATCCGTCCGGAATGGGGGTAATTGTCTATTCCCACCACTAAAGCATAGCTATTATTAAATGCTCGGGATAACTGAGCGTCCACTTTGCCTTGAAATGAAACAATTATGATGCCTGCCAGCATAAAAAAGAAACTTTGTTTCACGCGCCTCTTCCTCCGACGGACCATCCAGTTGAATCAGCAATGATTTAGTACTGCCAACTGTTCAGCAGAAAAGAAAACACCTTAAGTTGACAATCCGGATATCAAAAAATAAAAGGATGCTGTTTACGGATTGAAACAGGCAGCCCGGGGGGGTATTCGACAGAGGGCGGCAAACGAGACAGGGTCTTCCTGTTCTCTCAGGTTTATATCCGGGTTATCCGCATACTCTGCTAAGTAAGAGACCCCTGACAAGGATTTACAGGATTAACAGGAAAATTACAGACCAAAGGTAAAACAGGAGCTAATTCTGGGCGTTGATCGTATTGTTCATCCTGCTTCGAAAAGACTTGGGGGGTTGCGCTACCGCTCCACCCATCCTACGGTTCTTTTCATGGTTTCAGGGAGTCCCAACAGGACATGAGATGTTGTGGTTAATTGCTTTCCTTTGGATTACCGCATTGGTTTTCATCGGAAGCAAAATGATCGATGAAATCCTGGAGCATGGACAACTGCTTGACAGACAAGTTTTTGAACTCCACCCCACAGCGCCTGATGCTGATCTTCTCCCAGGAACCTTCAGGGACTTCCCAATCATATATAATTTTGCATTGAACATTGTCCACGTGAATGAAAAGATCATTGCTGCCGAATATTTTTATTGCGGAGCACTCATTATAATCCTCACCTGTAGACAAGTACCTGAGGCACACTCCTCCCATGCTGATATCCTGGATTTGCCCAGTATTGATATGCTCATTTGGTCTTAAAAAAGTAGCGAACGCCCCTTCTTTGCCCTTGAACCTTTTGAATTTTCTTTTTTCCTCAAATACCTGAGCGCTACGGTCCACTAAGAGCCTTTCGTATTAACGCGAATGCTGTTCAGCCTTTTTGGGAAAGCATAGCAATCGGTCCCTCTAATACCAAGCCATAAACTCCTCCACCAAAACGTTGCAGTGAAATAAAGCCGGGGTATGATGGGGGTTGTTAATGGTTAGCTCGCCTTTGGAAGATCATGCAGTTCTTCTATTCTAGTTTTAATGCTGTCAATTCTTTTTTCCTGAAACAGGCAATTCAATCCACCAAGTTGATTATCGCAGAAATGATAATGACCGGTTTTCAAATTCCTTCGGATAGTGCCTACAATCGAGGAACCGTTTTTGACCACGATTTTTGAAAACGGCGATGCCGGATCGCGTTCATAAATCATCTTGATTTCCTTTCAGTAATTATAAATAGAAAATAGAGCTGACCGATGTATCCACGTCGTGGTAGACAGGGATCGTTGTCCTGTGGTGGAAGATAGGTGAGCTGTTCCTTTTTGATAATCAGGCCTGGAATGTATTTTCTATTTACTAATACAGTAATATGAAAGTAGAGTTCTACCGGATGTGCCTGCCCGAATCGGGAGAATTCCCTACTCAGAACGGGGGGCAAAACCGACCATCCACTGACGGGACCTCGATTCGTAAATGCGCCAGACCAGACGAGGGGAAGCTAAATGCATTTTGACTGGACCAGCAGCGTATCATTGCGGGGGAAATCATGCTGAAGGAACTAATTGAGACCATTGTGAACGCTTTGGTGGACAATCCCGCTCAGGTGGAAGTTTCTGAGATTGAGGGCGAGATGACCTCGATTATCGAACTGCGGGTAGCCAAGGCAGATCTTGGAAAAGTGATCGGGAAGCAGGGGCGTAACGCCGATGCGATGCGTACAATTTTGAGCGCTGCCTCAACGAAGATAGGCAAACGCGCCATTCTCGAAATCATCGGATAGTTGCCGGCGAGCAGAAGGGATATCTAAATTGAGATACCGAAAGAGTATCTTCGCACACAGATTATACGGCGTTCTTAATTTCCCTTTTAAAATCCGAGCAATCGATGTCTCTCTCCTCTGTTTTGGCTGCAATATTACACAAGCAGGCAAGAAAAAACCCGAGAATGACACCTGCAAAAAGCCATACCAGGAACCACATCGGTCACCTCTTTCTCCCCCTCATCGAAAATAGCCTTTTCGTTCATCTGCGAGCGGATTTTTCTATTTCTGAGGTAAAGTATAACCAATATCCCGATGAAGGAAACGGGAAAAACCGGATTGCATGCCTCCTGCGTTTTCCAAAATCAGGTCCGCGCCGGGCAGGGGTAGGTAGACGACAATGTTGCCCCGCTGCCGTCGCTTAGGCCCCTCCTGCGCAACGGAGCGGCAAGCAAAATCATGAAACGATCTCCATGTACGCTTTTGCCGAAAGACCCAATGGCAACAGGCGAACATCGTGCTGCCGAGGAGCAGGGGCGCGATAAGAATCGAAGACGTGATCGCAGAATTGAAAATTCATGCGGCGCGGATTAGGATGTATTGCTGGGCATATCAGGCAATGCGACGCGTTTTTTTCAGAAGCAGCGATCGGTTTTTGTATTCCGGTCGCAGAGGGAATGCCTGGTTGTGCAGGCGGATTTTCTAACGGCCGGATTGGTGTATGAAGAGCAGGAGCGACTTATGGCTAAAAGCAGCTTCAATAATTTTGTTTTCGCAGTTTTTCTCGCATTTGTTTTTTCAACCTGCCTTACGGGGATTGTTGCAGCCGCCGAGGAAGAGACTTTAATGGGATACGTGGTGAAGCAAGGGAAGGGTTTCGTTATCGAAGCCGACGATGGAGATTATATCTTGAAGGGAAAGGACGTCTCGAAATTAGTCGGCAAACTGGTCGAGGTAACTGGAATCATAACCCAGAGCAACAAAGGGGACGTAATCGAAATAAAATCGATTCTACCGATCGAGGAAACCCAGCCGGATTGAGGAAGAGGCAGGACGCCTGACAGCACGGCTTGAAAAGTTCCCGGGTAAGAAGAGTGAACTCGGAGCTATAGCCAAGTATGGGGCCGAATTGTCGGAATGCGGTCAGAAAAAAATGAAAAAACCGGGCCGCAAATTCATTCCCGCTGTCCGTCCTTGAGATCGCGAAATGACCGTTTGGCCTGCTGTGTTCATTGCGGGTGAGAAACGGCGCTTGTGAAACAGTGAGAAAACCCAAATAAATAAACTGATAAGACAGCGCTGATCAATCTGCCGAGAAGAAAGAAAAACAGAGTGGTGAACATATCGTCAGGCAGGTAAGAAAGGAAAGATCTTCATTTAGCTGTCTGCGACTTAAGCCAGACTTTCGTCTTTAAAACTCTCTTTGATGTGAACCAACTCCGGTAAACATGTAAAAAAGCACTCTACAAGCTTCGGGTCGAGAGCGGTGCCCTTTAAGGCCATGATTTCATTCAGAGCGTCACTTAAAGGCCACGCCTCTTTGTAAGGCCGTTTAGAAGTGAGCGCATCAAATATGTCGCAAACAGTAACTATTCGCCCTCCCAGGGGAATTGCGTATTCTGACAATCCCTGAGGATATCCCGAGCCATCCCATTTTTCATGATGAGTCAATGCCAATACCCCTCCCATTTTTATCAGCAATGAATCATGTCCGGACAGAATCTCGGCTCCAACTGTTGTATGCGTTTGCATCGTCTTCCACTCTTCTGCGTCGAGTCGTCCCGGTTTGAGTAGAATAGCATCGGGTATTCCGATTTTGCCGATGTCGTGCATCGGGCTTGCCTGGAAAAGCAAATCGCAGGTTTCTGCATCGCAGCCATAGGCTGCCGCGAGCGCGCGGGACATATGGCTGATCCTTTTGATATGCATGCCTGTCTCGTTATCCCGGTACTCTGCTGCACGCGACAAGCGGTAGATGATTTCAAGCCGTGTATCCCGCAGTTCTTTTGTGCGCTCCTTTACGCGAATGTCCAGCATGCGATTCTGGTCGGCAAGCGCAAGCATGGCATATCTGAGTGACAGGTGGGTACGGACTCTTGCCCGTAACTCGGGAATTCGAAAAGGTTTGGTGATGTAGTCGACGGCGCCGAGGTTGAACCCTTTTGTTATCTCCGCGAGATCGTGCACCGCTGTAATGAAGATGACCGGTATCGAGATGGTTGCAGGATCGGCCTTCAATTTTAAGCACACCTGGTGGCCATCCATCTCGGGCATCATGATATCGAGCAATATGAGGTCCGGTAGGCTTTCCTTAACTTGCGCGAGGGCAGCATTTCCACTCATGGCGACAGTCAATTTGTATTCCTGCTTGAGGGCCGCGACGATAATGTCCACATTAAATTTTGTGTCATCAACAATCAAAACTCTGCTATCTGAAAGGTTTTCAAGCATTGGATTCTGAACTCCTTCTACACGGATAATGCCTCAACTTGACCACCGACGAATCCCGAGGTGCATTTCGGTATCTGATTCTCTTCGAAAACCTCTTCGAACACGCTGAAGCCCCAAATAATTATCGAGAGGATCATTTAACCCCTGAAGTGTTTTGCAGCTTGTCGTATACTATTGAGGACGAGCAGAATCAGATGCGCAAAGACTCTCTCAACGATAGAAGCTCGTTGCCTGATGAGCTATTTCCCTTGTAACCGTCCAATAAGAGAGAGTTGCACCCAGAGTTACCCAGACGGAAATGATTCAGAATCAAGGTCTGAAAGCCAATTTCCGTGATTTCAATGAGTTTGCCATGCAATATGGGATATAGGACAGCATTGAGGAGCAAAGTAACGCAGACTGTTACTTGCCATGCCCGGTTTCCAATAATTGGGGGAAACGATTTTCCCCTTCTCCGTCAGAAGTTTGGGCGTATCGTGGGGTTCCAGTCAAAGCTATCCACTAAATCCATTAGAGAGGCCAAGCCAAATGTAGCGCCCAACCGAGTTAAGAACTGCAATGATGCATCAAGTTGCGCGCCATGCATCCGAACCGCATCTTCAGGTCGGATTCTGTTGAGGAAACCTTTTGCACGCACTGAAGGCCCAAATAATTATCGGAAGGATCGTTCACATCCTGAAGTGCATTTTCAGCCCATCGCGGACTCTTGAGAACGGACAGATCGGGTGTGCAAAGATTTTTCCAATAATGACAGTTCGTTGCCTGATGAGCTATTTGCCTGGTAAGCGTCCGAGCCGGAAAGATTACCTCCCCGAGCCGGAAATGATTCATACCAGGTTGCGTTCAAGACCGGGCGGGGATAAACGCAGGGATAAACCCCGCCCTACGGTATCGTCGCACGGTTCTTCCGCAGGGGAGGGCTTTAGGCCGGGCTTCAGGCACTCCCGATCGAGAACTCGCAAATTCCTGTAATGTATTGCGGAGGGCCAAGTTGATCGTTGAACCAGGGAACGATCCACTGCCGGAAGAGGAAATTCTCTCCTCCTTTGATCCAACACAGGTCCCGCCGGATGTTCAACCGCCTGATTTAGCCACCTCAGGATCATCACGGCCGAGGCCCTTCGACAGCAGCACCTGCTAAGGGACCTCCTGGACACATCCCGAAGCCCCTCAGACCTGGATGCCCAAAACACCGGGGATTTCCGCAAGCGTTGAGATCTCGACATCCGCTGCACCGGGAAGGAATTCCTGCCCTTGCCCGTAACGGTTGCACCAGGCAACTTTCAATCCGAACGCTGAAGCTCCATGAGCATCCCAAGCATTGGCGGAGACGAAACAGATTGCATGTGCCTCCAGAGACAGGGAATCGACGGCGATCTTGTAGACAGATGGGTGCGGTTTGTAGATGCCGGCCTCTTCAACGGAGAGCACGGCGTCCAACTGATGTGTGATGCCGGTACTCCCGACGGCTGAGAGAAGCATCTCGGGAGATCCGTTGGAAAGAATCGCCGTCTTGAGCCCTGCGGATTTGAGTTGCTCGAGCGTGGCGGACACATCGGGAAAAACGTCCAGGGTTTTGTAAAGACTCATGAGCCTATCGCGCAGAGCCGCGTCGTGCATTCCCAGGGAGTTCATGGCAAAATCCAGAGCATCCCCCGTCACCTGCCAGAAATCCTTATGCCGTCCCATCAAGGAACGTAACCAGGTGTATTGGAGCTGCTTTTCACGCCATACCCTAGAGAGAGTATCAGCTTGTTCCCCCAGGGCATCGCGACAATGGGCCACTGCAGAATTGAAGTCGAACAAGGTTCCATAAGCATCGAAAACACAGCCTTTGATTCCCTTAAGTTTTTTATCTACCATCTGACCCTCCTCTATTCTCACGAGATTAAGCACTGCCAGTCACACCCGGTCGGCGATTGAGAGATCGGTCCAATATTAGCGTTTCCGGAAGGCGGAATCGAGTGAGAAGATGAAATCGATCAAACCTGCGATTCGGTTTCGGGCGTCCGGCATGCAATTTACGCCGAGGTAGCGCCCACGGACCGGCGCACCGCTGTAAGGGCTTGTCCAGTCTCGATCCTAACGGCTCCGCATCGGCTTGAACTTTGGAAGCTAAAAAGCTACAAGTAGGGACTCCCGCCGGTTCAATGGCAAATGATGTTCTCGGGGATGCCGAATATCCGCGGCTACTTCGAATTGAAACAGTGAGGTCGCCATGCAAAATAGTGTGTGTAATGTTGTGCTGATTGCCGGATTTCTTGGCTCCGGCAAAACCACCCTTTTGACACATGTACTGAAACTGGCCCGACAACCAATCGGGGACTGTGGTTTTAGTCAACGAATTCGGTACAGTCGGCATAGACGGCGGACTCCTCCATGGATTTGATGTGCCTGTGGTGGAAATGACAAACGGGTGCATATGCTGCTCGCTTCAAGTCAACTTCCGGCGGAGCCTGGAGGATATTCTCGCCCGGTTCCGTCCCAACCGTCTTCTAATCGAGGCTTCCGGCGTGTCCGACCCGCATGATATCCTCTCGATCCTTAATGAAGCTCAATTCGGACAAGGGCTCAATTTGACGAAAACCGTAACGGTCGTTGACGCTGATTTCTGGGAAGTTGCCAGGGAAAACCTGGAGGGCGTGTTTTACAACCAGATCAAGGCTGCTGACCTGGTACTGTTAAATAAGGTCGATCTGCAGCCCCCTGAACTGGTGACAAAATTCATTTTCGAGATTCAGCAGGTATGCCCGTCTTCCAGCATAATGCCTACCTACCGTTGCCGCATAGATCCAGATGCCCTCTGGGGCTTGCAAAAGCAAATCGAACACCGGGTCGAATCCTTGTTTACCATGTACATGGAGGAAAGCCATGCAGGCTGTCGTGAGCCTCACCACGGAGTATCCAACGCACGCGAACTGGGGTACGTAAGCTTCTCCTTCAAAACATCGGCTCCTTTCAGCGAAGCGTGTTTTTGCCGGTTCATGGCGTCGGCGCCCCCTCAACTCTATCGCATAAAGGGCTATGTATTCTTCGGCGACAGATGGGCCTTTGTAAATCACGTGGGCGGCAAAACCGAATGGGCCTATTCCGGCGCAAAGGACCGCAGCAGACTCGCTTTTGTTGGATGGCAGGTGGACGAAAAAACACTATTGGCAGGACTCAAGGATTGCCTGGTTGAATGAGGTGGCGCAACTGCATGATTTCATGAATAATTAACGGTCATAATACAGGACAGCATTGAAGGGCAAAGCGGTTCAGCAAACAGGGGCAAAAAGGAGAAAGCCAGGTTTGGGGGGGCCTGGCTTTCCGGGGTGGATTAGTAAGGGGTCACTTAAAAACTGAGGAGAATCATCTGTTCTCAAAATAACAATTTTCCCCGTTTTGAAAATCAGGTCAAAAGTGTATTTCCTGTTTACTAATACTGTAATATCAAGTTGAAGTTCTACCGCCTGTCTCGCAGGATTGGTCGATCCGGCCTTGTAATCCTACGACACGCGGAGGACTGCTGAAAAGGAGGGAAAGTTCCGATTTCGTTAACCTTCCCTCCCTGCTGTCACGGGCATCATGCGACTTTTGTGACCATCGAGCCGGTTTTGCTTGTAACCAGATCAGAGTATTCGAGTACTACTTTTTCCATGTCCGTTATTGCCTGGTTTTCCTATATTTGCTCACGCCGGCTGACTTCGCAGAGGAATTCCTCTCTACCGAGATACGAATCCACCGCCGAATGCATTGGATTTTCGGAAGAAATTTATATTAACAGTTCTCACGAAGACCCCAGATAAAGGGTTACCATTTGCAGGAAGAGAATGTTAGAAATACCGGGATTTGCATAGAACCCTCGGCGCTGCTTTCCGGCCATATAGAGATTCGAACCACTCGGTGGCATCGAACGGCGCAAGCGCCAGCAAGCCCTCGATTTGCCGGACAAATGCACCACCCCGTAATCCGTTGTTAAGGGAAAAGGCCTCATGGAAAACCGCAAAGGCTGCGGCACCCTGCGAAGAAAATCTGAAGAAAGACTGCGGTCTCAGACGGACCTGCCAGGTGAGATTTCTCCCGAAGATGCCAATGGACTTATCCACGAACTGCGGGTTCACCAGATTGAGCTCGAGATGCAAAACGAGGAGCTTCGCCGCAGCCAGGTCCAACTCGATGAATCCCGCATGCGCTATGCCGACCTCTACGACTTCGCCCCCGTTGGCTATCTGACTTTCGACCGGGCAGGCCTCGTAGTTGAAGCCAATCTCACCGCCGCAAAGCAGTTGGGCAAGGAAAGAGCCCGCATACTCGAAAGGCCTTTTTTGTTGTACGTTCTTGACAGGGACAGGGACGCCTTTCATCTGCACCTGGCGAAGGTCTTCAAGACCGGTGAGCGCCAGACCTGCGAGGTGAGGCTGGCGCCGGGAAACGGTGGAGAGTTTTACGCAAGGCTCGATAGTATATTCATAGAGGATGTAGGCGGTAAGGGCCTCGTCCGGACGTCCATAAGCGATATTTCATACTCCAAACGCGCCGAAGACGAGTTGCGCGAGCGCGAGGAGCAACTGCGGCTGTTCGCCGAGCATGCCCCTGCTGCGATTGCCATGCTGGACTCGAATATGCGATACGTGGCGGTCAGCCGGCGTTGGATATTAGACTACGGCCTCCACGGGCAGCAGCTTGTGGGGCGCAGCCACTATGATGTCTTCCCCGAAATCCCGGAACGATGGAAGGAAATTCACCGCTGCTGCCTGGCCGGCGCGGTTGAACGCGCGGAGGAAGATCCCTTCGTCCGAGTCGATGGCAGCACCCAATGGATCGCGTGGGAGATCCGTCCATGGTACGTAGCTTCGGATGCGGTGGGCGGCATCATCATCTTCAGCGAGGACATCACCGAGCGAAGACGGACTGAGGAGGCCCTGCGACGGTCAAATAGCGAACTCGACTTGACGATCCATGCGTTGAGAGAGAAAACGGAAAACATGGAAGAGATAAATGCCGCATTGAGAGTCTTGCTGAGACAAAGAGAGGAGGACAGAAAAGAATTAGTGGAGTCGGTCCTGGCAAATGTCAGGAATCTTATCCTCCCCTATATGGAGAAATTGAAGCAAAGTCATCTGGACAGCGCCCAAATGACCTGGATGAAGATTCTGGAGTCCCACATAAACGAGATCACTTCTTCTTTTGGCAGAACACTTGCCGCTCAATATGCCAACCTCACTTCTACCGAGATTCGGATCGCGGCTCTCATAAGGGACGACAGATCAACCGCCCAGATTGCCGGACTCTTCGGCATCTCGGAGAAAACCGTGTGCCGCCACAGGGACAACATCCGGAAAAAACTGGGATTACGAGGTGGAGGAGCCAACCTTAAGACCCACCTGTTGAGCCTCAAATAACCCGCCTTCTCAGCGATCGTTTCCCTTCGTTTGACTCCTTCCAAATGCGATAAAATACCCACTATATATGGGTATTTTATGAGCATGAGAATGGGTAGTGCCTTCTTGCCCTTATTCTACTATCATGTCAATGATCCAGTAATTTACACAACGCAATATACCACACCGGTTAATTTCGATTCTTATAACACGGAAGACTAAGGGGATACTTGCTGTAGATTCTACTGGTTCTCGGCGACAAACGTTTCACTCGACAAAGCATGTTCGAAACAGACTGACCATGGGGAGGGCCGGGGCCGGCAACTGGGTCGATGACTCTCTCTGTTTAAACAGGGGAATGTCATGATATGGGATCGAACAAACCGTCCGGTATGGCTCCGCTGTATAGTGGGTGTTCTTGTCCCTGTGCTCGCGGCTGCTATCCGGGTGCAGTTCCTGGAGGTCCTTGAGCTCCGTGCAGCATTCCTGACTTTCTACCCCGCCGTGGCGATTGCGGCTCTATATGGAGGATTTGGCGCCGGGTTGCTGGCAACAGTCGTCTCAGCCGCTCTTGCCGACTATTTCTGGATGGAGCCGGTTCGCCAATTCGCCATTACCAATTCCGCCGACCTGATAAGCATCGTCGTTTTTCTCGCCAGCGGCGCCCTGATCGCCTCTCTGGCCGAAGCGGCATATCAAGCCCAGGCACGCGCATACAAAGCGGAGGAACAGTCAAGGCTTGCCGCCGAGCGCAAGCATGCGGAGGCCAGTCTGACAGCCGATCTGAACGCTCTCACGCGAATGCATGCGCTGAGTGGCAGACTTCTGGAAACAGGTGGAATACAGCCCCTTCTGCAGGAAATTATGGATGCGGCTGTGTCCATCGTGGGGGCCGAAATGGGCACTCTGCAACTTCTTGAAGGCGATTCGCTACGGATTGTAGCAGCTTACGGCCATTTTCGGCCATTTCTGGAGTTCTTCGCATCCGCTGAAAATCTGGCTTCAGTTTGCGGTGAGGCGACGAAGCGCGGAGAGCGCGTAGTCGTTTCGGATGTTGAAACAAGTTCCTTATTCATCGGAACACCCTCACTGGCGGTCTTGCGCGAGGCCGGCGTACGGGCAGTGCAATCCACGCCCGTGATGAGCCGCAATGGAGCGCTGCTTGGTATCCTCACAACTCAGTGGGGGATTCCTTATACCCCAGACGAACGCGATCTTTGGCGGATCGACCTGCTGGTGCGGCAGGCCTCGGACCTGATCGAGAATTCGATAGCGGAGCAGGCGCTGCGAGAAAGTGAGGAGCGGCTGCAAGCAGAGTTGGACGCCATGACGAGGCTGCACCAAATCGGCACCCTGTTCGCGCACGAAGGCAACATGGAGAATGTCCTCGGTGAGATCGTCGAAGCGGCAATCGCCATTTCCGGCGCAGATTTTGGCAACATTCAACTTCTGGATACCCAGTCCTCCACACTTAAGATCGTGGCACAGCGCAGACTCCCCAAATGGTGGGTTGACTTCTGGAACGAAGTCTCCGAGGGTCATGGTGTTTGTGGCACGGCGCTTGTGCGCGGAGAACGCGTAATTGTCGAGGACGTTGAACAAAGCCCGATTTTCGTCGGTACTCCTGCACTGGAAATTCAGTTGAAGGCCGGTGTACGAGCAGTGCAGTCCACGCCCCTTATCGGCCGCTCAGGAAAGCCTCTGGGGATGTTTTCAACGCACTATAAGGCGCCTCATCGCCCGGACGGTCGTGCACTGCGGTTGCTGGACCTGCTTGCCCGCCAGGCTGCCGATATAATCGAGCGAGCGCAGACCGAGGCAAATTTACGCGAGAGCGGGCAGCGTTTTCGAGTCGCGCAGGAGCTTTCGCCCGACGGCTTCACCATCTTGCGGCCCGTGCGAGATACCGTTGGACGAGTCGTCGATTTCACGTGGGTCTATGAGAATGACACAATAGCGCGTCTGAACGGCACCGATCCGGAATCGGTAGTGGGTAAGCGTCTGCTGGAACTGTTTCCCGGTCATGCTTCATCGCCGTTTCTCGAAGCCTATAAGCATGCAGCAGAGACCGGTGAAACCCGCATCTTGGAGGCTTTCTATCATGGCGACAGCATCCTGACGCCGACCTGGTTCCGGATCGCCGTAGTCTCGATGGAGAAAGACATCGCCATATTGGCCCAGGACATCACCGAGCGCAAACAGGCAGAGGAGACGCTACGGGAAAGCGAGGCGAAGCTGCAGGCTGCACTGGCCAGTATACCCGATGCTGTCTTTATCTCAGATGCGGAAGGGCGGCTCGTGAATTTCAACGATGCATTCGGGATATATCACAGATTCAGGAGTAAGGATGAGTGCTCAAGGAGTATTGCCGACTGTCCGACTTATCTGGACGCATATATGGCCGATGGGCATCCTGCGCCACCGGAAATGTGGGCAATCCCGAGGGCGCTTAGAGGTGAGAGGGTCACCAATACCGAGTATACTCTTCGACGCAAGGATACCGGCGAGAGTTGGGTCGGAAGCTACAGCTTCAGCCCTATTCGTGATAAAGACGACGTGATTATTGGGTCGGTAGTGGTGGCTCGTGATATCACCGAACAGCAAAAAATGAAGGAGGAGCTTCGAAAATCACGTGACGAACTTGAATTGCGCGTCCTGGAGCGAACAGCCGAACTGTCAACAGCCGGTGATAATCTCAGGAAACAGGCGGCGCTCCTCGATCTTGCCCATGACGCCATACTTGTCCGCGATATGGATAACAAGATCCTGTATTGGAATGACGGAGCTGAGAAGACTTACGGCTGGACCAAAGATGAGGCTTTGGGCAAAGCCGCGCATACCCTTCTGCACACTCATTTTCCTAAGCCTATGGAAGAACTGTCGGATGATCTGTTGAAGAGCGGGCAATGGGAGGGTGAGCTGTGCCATCTGACTAAAGGTGGAGATCAGATTGTGGTGGCCAGCCGTTGGGCGATCCAAAAAGATGCCGACGGCAGTCCGACCGGGATGTTGGAAATCAACCGGGATATCACCCCGCGCAAGAAAGCCGAGGAGCAACTCGCCTCATACATGGCAAAAATTGAAGAGAGCAACCAGGCGCTTCAGGACTTTGCCTACATTGCCGCCCACGATATGAAAGAACCTCTTCGCAAAGTCATCGCTTTTGGCAATATGCTCAGGCAGAAGTCCGGTGACTCGCTGGGACAATCCGGCAACGACTATCTGCACAGAATGCTCAACGCAACGGCGCGGATGCAATCTCTGCTGGCGGGACTTCTCGATTACTCGAGAGTTGCGGCCGCGGCAGAGCCATTCAAGGTGGTTAATCTTTCCGATCTCATCGGCGAAGTTCTGTCAGACCTGGAAGTAAGAATCGTCAAAACAGGCGGCGAAGTACGTGTTGGAGACCTGCCCGTAATTTCAGCAGACCCAACGCAGATGCGGCAGCTATTCCAGAACCTCATCGGCAATGCGCTGAAATTCCACAAACCGGGCGAGAAGCCGATGATCCAGGTGCGCTCCGTATCCAATGCTGATTCAGGATATGAGATCCTTGTCGAAGATAACGGCATCGGGTTTGAGGAGCAGTACCTCGAAAGGATTTTCGCCCCATTCCAGAGGCTGCATGGCAGGAGCGAATACGAAGGAACAGGAATGGGCCTTGCCATCTGCAAGAAGATAGCGGAACGGCACGGCGGGAGCATTACGGCGAGCAGTGAACCTGGAAAGGGTTCGTCGTTTTTGATTATGCTTCCGCAAGGCCCCCTGGCTGTCCAAAGAGTATGGAACAATGCCATTAGGGCTTAACGCCGCAGACCAAAAACGCAAGCCCTGGCTTTGGTCGGGTATCCGCTTCGGACGTCCCAACCAATTGCGTATACGATCCTATCTAACGGCGTTGGTCTTGTCGTGCCTGGTGCCAGTGTGCCTTTGTTCCGCGTATCTGGTTCACTACTCTTACCGGAATAGAATCGCGCTTCTGGATCAGAACCTGCTGGCTACTGCCAATATCCTATCGGTAGCCCTGGATCGCCACCTGGCGATCACCCAGGCATCACTGGAGGCGCTGGCCACCTCGCCCGCGCTCGCATCCGGAGACATGGCTACGTTTCATGCGCAGGCACGGAGCGTTCTCAAGAACTTTCCGGATTCGGACATCATCCTGGCCGACGCAACCAGCCAACAGATTGTCAATTCCTACGAGCCGTTCGGCAGCGCCTTGCCCAAACGCAACCCCCATGACACGGTGTTCAGTATTTTCGAAACAGGCCGGCCCCGCATCAGCAACCTCTTCAAAGGCGCCGTCACCGGACGCTATCTCATCGGGGTGGATGTTCCCGTGTTCCAGGACACCCGAATACGTTACGACCTGGGGATGACCCTGCCGGCGGATTATTTGTTGGCCCTGTTCAGCCTGCGCGAACTGCCGCGCGAATGGCTGATAACCATCCTGGACAGCGATAATGCCGTTGTGGCCAGGTCCAATTTACCGGATGTGTATATCGGGAAGCACATCGAGTCTCCGCCTCTGTTGCAACTGATGGCCGCTGCTAATTCAGGCACCACCGAGGGGGTCAACCTGGCAGGGGCACTCTCCAGGGTCAGTTTCCGGCGTTCAGACGTGACCAGATGGACGGTGCTGGTCAGCATGCCCAAGGCGGTCATGGCCAATGAGCTTGGGCAGTGGCTTCACTGGATGATAGCAAGCCTGAGTGTACTTGTGGTCTTCGGCCTGGCACTGGCCCTGGTCATCGCCCGGATCATCACCCGGTCGGTGCAGGATTTGATCGCGCCCGCGCTGGCGCTTGGGCGAGGCGAAGCCATGTCTACGGGCCAATTCGAACTCGTGGAGACCAACGAGGTGGCCAATGCCTTGTCGCGCGCCGCCGACTTGCTGCGAAAACACGAGGCAGCGCGCGAACGCGCCCATGAGCTTTGGCAGGAAGCAGAAAAGACCCTGAGATCAAATATGGCAAGACTTGAATTAGTAAACGCCGAACTCCAGGAATTTGCGTTCGTTGCCGCCCACGATCTCCAGGAACCCCTGCGCAAGATCATTACTTTCTGTGACATGGTTAAAACAAGATGCGCCCCTGTTCTGGATAGTACCAGCCATGATTACCTGGATCGGGTCATAAGCTCGGCAAGTCATATGCGGCAACTATTGCGTGACTTGCTCGAATTCTCAAGGGCAGCCGCGAAACCTGAGCCGTTTAAAAAAATAGACCTTATCAAAGTCGTTTGGGAAGCAGCGGATCTTTTAGAATTATCTATCAAAGAAGCAGATTCCAAAATCGAAGTCGACAACATGCCCGCCATTGAGGCTGACGAAAGTCAGATGTTACGGCTCTTCCGGAATCTGATTGATAACGCTCTGAAATTCCGCGGCGATGAGACCCCTCGCATCAAGATTTATGGCAAGTTACACAGGCAGGGGACGTGTGAGCTTTTTGTAAAAGACAACGGCATCGGGTTTAACGCGCAGTTTGCCGAACTTATTTTCAAACCTTTCCAGAGATTGCATCGCCGCAGCGAATATGACGGAACCGGTATGGGGCTTTCCATATGCCGCAAAATCGTTGAGCGCCATGGGGGAAACATAAGGGCCGAGAGCGAGCCGGGAAAAGGCTCGACATTCATCATACGTCTGCCTGTACAACAAAATCAATTGGATGATAGATAATATCGGATATCAAAATATCAAAAGCGAATTGAGGGATTGAGGCATTGAGACAAAAAATTGAGGGCATGGAATATTCATCGATACAAATTCGCCTTCCTCGGAGAATCCAAAGAGCTGATCCTGTCCCCTCGAATTTAGCCCATTCCTCGTATCGATCCAAAGTGTGTGTAGAAGTCCGGCAATTCACGGACCTCCGGAAATGGAGCCGAAACGCTTCCGGCTCTTTCAAGAAATGCTTCTCATTTCCACAATGCATTGATATAGAAATTTAACTTCAGGATACTCTCAGGGTTTTCGGAGACAAACGTTTCACTCGATAAGAAGCAACAGCAACTTTAAAACAGGTTAACCATGGGGAGAGGCATTACCAGCAACGGGGTCGATGACTCTCTCTATTAAAACAGGGGAACCTCATGATATGGGATCGAACAAACCGTCCGGTATGGCTCCGCTGCGCAGTGGGAGTTCTTGCCGCTGTAATCGCCGCTGCTATCCGTTTGCAGTTCCTTGAAGTCCTCGAGCTCCGTGCCGCCTTCCTGACCTTCTACCCGGCAGTGGCTGTTGCGGCGC
Source organism: uncultured delta proteobacterium (assembly GCA_963741035.1). GTDB lineage: Bacteria > Desulfobacterota > Syntrophobacteria > Syntrophobacterales > Syntrophobacteraceae > SbD1. The sequence continues at coordinate 17,557 of CAVUGX010000037.1, read as the reverse complement.
TATATGGGGGACTTGAGGCCGGGCTGCTGGCAACGGCCGTATCAGCCGCCCTTGCCGACTATTTCTGGATGGAGCCGGTTGGCAGTTTCTCCATTATGAATCCCCCAGACCTGATAAGCGTGGGCATTTTTCTCGCCAGTTGCATCCTGATCTCCTATCTGGCCGAAGCGGCATTTCGCGCCCAGGCGCGGGCACACAAAGCAGAGGAACAGTCAAGGCTTGCCGCCGAGCGCAAGCAGGCGGAGGTATTGCTGCAACGCCAGGCCGAACTGCTGCATCTTTCCTATGATGCCATCATCGTTTGGCAGCTCGGAGGCCGTATCGAGAGCTGGAACAAGGGGGCTGAAGAGCTTTATGGCCATTCGCAGGAAGAAGCCGTGGGCCGGGTCACCCACCATTTGTTGAAAACGATCCACCCCGAGCCGTGGCCTCAGATCGAGGCCACGCTGCGCGAGCGAAAATTCTGGGAAGGGGAACTCAAACACCGCACCAGCGAGGGGCGCGAAGTTATCGTTTCGGCCCGCCATCAGCTTGTGCGCGGCGCAGACGGCGTGGAACGAGTTCTGGAGACAAACCGCGACATCACCGAGCACAAGCTGGCCGAGGAAGCGTTGCGAGAGAGCGAGGAACGGTTCCAGGTCACTCTAAGCAGCATCGGCGATGCCGTCGTCGCAACCGATGCCTCCGGCAATGTCTCCTTCCTCAATCCTATCGCTGTTACACTGACAGGCTGGCAGTCTGAAGATGCATCTGGACAGCCGATCCGGAGCGTATTTCGGATCATCAACGAGAAGACTCGCAAGCCTGCTGAGAACATCATCGAGCGAGTGCTCCGCGATGGGTGCATCGTAAACCTTGCTAATCATACGGCCCTGATCACCCGCGAAGGGCGGGAGATCCCTATCGAGGACAGCGCCGCGCCCATAAAAGACAGCAACGGAAAGGTAATCGGGGTTGTCCTCGTCTTTCATGACGTCACAGAGAAACGCAGAGCGCGGGAGGCATTGCTCGAAAGTGAAGAACGGCTGCGTCTTTTCATCGAGCATGCGCCTGCATCTCTGGCAATGTTCGATCGTGAAATGCGCTATCTAAGCGCCAGCCGCCGATGGCTTACCGACTACAATCTTGAACAAACCAACTTGTCCGGACTTTCGCACTACGAAGTGTTCCCGGAAATTCCGGCTTACTGGAAGGAAGTGCATCGCCGGGGGCTTGCGGGTGAAGTGGTGAGCGCCGATGCCGACCGGTTCGACCGGGCAGACGGCTCCGTTCAGTGGCTTCGCTGGGAGGTGCGGCCTTGGTACGGCGCTGCAGGTGATGTAGGCGGCATTGTGATCTTCACCGAGGACATCACCGAGCGTCAGCAACTCCTTGAGAAAATTGAAAGTGTTGCACGGTTTCCGGATGAAAATCCAAGCCCGGTTCTCAGAATATCCAGTGACGGCAAACTGCTTTACGCCAACAAGAGTAGCGCGGCTCTCTTGAAATCTTCAGGCTGGAAACCAGGCGAAACACTTCCGGATGATTGGAAGCAACATGCGCTCCAAACGTTCAGTTCCGGTTGTTCCAAAGAAATGGAACTGGCATGCGAGGAGGTGGTTTACTCACTGCTGCTGGTACCTGTGAGCAACCTGGGGTATCTCAATGTCTACGGGCGCGACATCACCGACCGCAAGCTGGCAATGGCGGCACTGCTGGAGAGCCGGGCGAAGCTTGAGGCGGCTCTGGCCAGCATGACTGACGCTGTGTTCATTTCGGATGCAAAGGGGCGCTTCCTCGACTTCAACGATGCCTTTGCGACATTCCACAGGTTCAGGAGCAAGGACGAATGCTCCAGGACCTTCGCCGAGTACCCTGACATTCTCGATGTATTCATGTCCAATGGGGAACCGGCACCTCTGTATCAGTGGGCGGTTCCCAGGGCGCTTCGGGGCGAAACGGTCACGAACGCCGAATACACCCTGCGACGCAAAGATACGGGCGAAACCTGGGTAGGAAGTTACAGTTTCAGTCCCATCCGCGATAAAGACGGCCTGATCGTCGGGTCAGTTGTAGTGGGTCGCGACGTCACCGAACGCAAGCAGATGGAAGAGGAACTTCGCAAGAGTGAGGAGCGTTTCCGGACTATGGCAAATGCTATTCCACAGCTTGCGTGGATTGCGGAATCTGACGGATATATCTTCTGGTATAACCAACGCTGGTACGATTATACCGGAACGACACCCGAACAGATGCAAGGCTGGGGCTGGCAGAGCGTGCACAATCCTGAAACTCTGCCCGATGTTGTGGCGCGATGGAAAGACTCTATTGCTACCGGCAAGCCATTCGACATGGTCTTTCCATTGCTGGGCGCTGACGGAAACTTCCGCGAGTTTCTGACCCGCATTATGCCGGTGAAAAACGCGAACGGCGATGTCCTTCAATGGTGTGGGACCAATACCGACATAACAGAGCGGAAAATGATGGAAGAAGAGCTTCGCAAATCACGTGATGAGCTTGAATTGCGTGTCCAGGAGCGTACAGCCGCACTGCAACGGAGCAATCAGGCCCTTCAGGACTTCGCCTCCATTGCCTCACACGATCTTCAGGAGCCCCTACGCAAAGTGACGGCCTTCGGGAATATGCTCAAACAGAAGTGTGGCGGCTCACTGGAAGATCGCGGGCTAGACTATCTGGAACGTATACTCAATGCCAATCAGCGCATGCAGTCTTTGCTGACGGCACTCCTCGAATATTCGAGACTTTCAACGAAAATCAATCCCTTTGTAAAGGTTAACCTTTCCGATCTCATAGGCGAAGTCCTGTCGGACCTGGAGATAAGAATAGTCAAGACCGGCGGCCAAGTACATGTGGGGGACCTTCCCATCATTTCAGCCGATCCAACGCAAATGCGGCAGCTATTCCAGAACCTCATCGGAAATGCGCTCAAATTCCACAAACCGGGCGAGAAGCCATTGGTCCAGGTACGCTCTGTATCCAATACCGATTCAGGATACCGGATCGTGGTTGAGGATAACGGTATTGGTTTCGAGGAGAAGTACCTCGAAAGGATTTTCGCCCCGTTCCAGAGGCTGCATGGCAGGAGCGAATACGAAGGAACCGGCATGGGCCTTGCCATCTGCAAAAAGATAGTGGAACGGCACGGCGGGATCATCACGGCGACGAGCACGCCGGGTAAAGGTTCACTTTTTATTATTGACCTTCCTGCCAGGCAAGCAGGGTTATAGGAAGAAGCGGCAGACCGCATTAAGCATAAGTAATAGGGATCTGGAACCCATGAAGGACCTTTAAGCCGGATAGTTGTTGGAAAAACCACAGGGATACGTGATCCGATGAACCATAGACAACCGATGGGACAAACCAAAGGGACCGGCATGTTGACGGCCGGGGTGGCGCTGGTCGTCTGCGCACTGCTTGCCTGGTGTATGGTGGATCAGGCCAGGGCGCAACCGGTTGGCGGGGAGGCGGAGGGGCGCCGGGCTTTGTTCCTGGGCAATGAGTCGCTGCCGCCGATTAGCTTCATGGAACACGGCAAGCCGACCGGCATCGTGATTGACATTGCCAGGGCCCTGGCGGAACGTATGCATCACCCCGCGGAAATTCGGCTCATGAACTGGATCGAAGCACAACAACTCGTTCTGGAGGGTCGGGCGGACGCACTGCTGCAAATCAACCCCAATCCGGAACGCATGGAAATCTACGACTTCTCGGAACCCCTGCTGACCTCTGAATTCACGATATTTACCTCCGCCGAGCGCCCTGGCGTCGCTTCCATGCGCGATCTGCGCGGCTTGAAGGTCGGTGTCGAGGAAAAGGGACTGCCGATCCTTTTACTGCAGGAAGATCCTCAGATCATCGTGGAAATCATCCCGGATTTCGTTCAAGGCTTCAGGATGCTGGCGACGGGCGTCGTGGATGCGGTGATCGCGGATCGGTGGGTGGGGAGCTATGTGCTGGCGGAAAACAACATCCGGGGCGTGAAGTTGATCGAGGACCCCATCGGCCGAAGCCACTCGGCGATTGCCGTGAAAAAAGGGAATACGGATCTGCTCGCAGACATCAACGCGGCCCTGGCGGAGATCCGGCGAGACGGCACGTACGACAGGATTACCGGGTCCTGGCGGTCCAAGGAAGTCGTGTTCAAGACACGCGAGCAATTGCGCCAACAGGCGTGGTTGCTTGCGGCCGTCTCGGTGGCATTGATCGCGGCTTTGGTTTGCGTTGCAGCGCTGGTCAGGGAAATCCGGCGACGCAAGCGCGTCGAGTCGACGCTGCGGGAGAGTGAAGCAAAATACAGGACCCTGTTCGAGAACATGGCAGAGGAGGTGCATTTCTGGCAACTCGTCTACGATGAGGCCGGTCAAATCAAGACCTGGCGGCTGGTGGATGTTAACCCCCCTACGCTCGATGCCTGGGGCCGGACCTCGCCCGACGAAATCAAGGGAAAGACCACTGACGAGATATTTGGCCCCGGTGCTACGGAACATTACATGCCTGTCGTACAGAAGATCATGACCGAGGGGGTTCCCTATTCTTTCGAGGACTATTTCCCCAATCTCGACAAATATTTTCGATTCACCAGCGTACCGCTAGGGGACCACTTCATCACGACCGGTGCGGATATTACCGGCATCAAAAAGGCCGAGCAGGCGCTGCGTGAGAGCGAGGCCCACTACCGGACCCTCTTTGAGACGATGACCGAAGGGTTCGCAATCGACGAGATTATTTGCGATGAGTCGGGCAGACCCTACGATCTGCGCTACCTGGATGTCAACCCGGCGTTCGAGCGCCACACGGGTCTGAAGGCCGAGGAAATTATCGGTCACACCATCCTTGAGTTGTTCCCCCAGGCTGAGCCCATTTGGTTCGAGCGCTACGGGAAAGTGGCCCTCACGGGAGCGCCTGCGCATTTCGAAGCTTGCTTCGGACCCCTCGGAAAGTGGTTTGAAGTCAGTACCTACCGGATCGGGCTGAATCGCGTTGCCGTAGTGTTTTTCGACACCACCGAGCGCAAGCAGATGGAAGAGGAACTGCGACGCAGCGAGGCGATGCTGCGAACCGTGTTGAACCAAATGCCTTCGGGCGTGACCGTCAGGGACGCCCATACCGGCGCGCTAATCCTCTCCAACGTCCGGAGCCGGGAAATCATGGGGGCGCTTGTCGATATGCCCGGGCAGTACGCACAGTACCTGGGATTGCATACCGATGGCCGTCTATATCGGACCGAAGAGTGGCCGCTCTCACGCTCCGTGGCCACGGGGGAGGCGGTAGAGGCCGAGGAGATCGAATGCGAGCGGGCCGATGGCACTCGCATTGTGTTGAGCATAAGTTCTGCTCCCGTCCGCGACTCGGATGGGCGGATTGACATGGGTGTAGGCATTTTCCATGACATCACCGAGCGCAAGCGGGCGGAAGTTGCCCTGCAAGAGAGCGAAAGCCGGCTTGCAGCCGAACTGGCTGCTATGAAGCGCCTGCACCGTATCGGTACGCGGTTTGTACCTAACGGAGAACTGGGGAATGTGCTCGATGAAGTCGTTGATGCAGCCATTGCCATTACCGGTTCAGATATGGGCAACATGCAACTGCTCGATAATTCCGGCGGACTGACGATCGTCGCACACCGTGGCTTCGAACGCCCGTTCCTCGACTTTTTCAACACAGTACATGAAGGCCCGGCTGCCTGTGGTACGGCCCTGAAGCAGCGTCAGCGCGTTATCATTGAAGATATAGCCGAAAGTGCGGTCTTTACCGGCTCGCCCGCACGGGAAGCAGTTCTGGCGTCGGGAGCTCGGGCTGTCCAGTCAACACCGCTTTGCAGCCGCTCGGGACATCTTCTGGGGATGTTGTCCACGCATTACAAGACTCCGCGACGCCCGGATGAACGGGACCTGTTGTTCATTGACATGCTGAGTCAACAGATCGGCGACATGCTTGAACGCATGAGTATGGAGGAAGGTTTACGCAAATCACGAGATAAACTTGAACTGCGTGTCCGGGAGCGCACCGCCGAACTCGTGAGCGCTAACGAGGATTTGCAAAAGCAGGCTGCACTTCTCGATCTGTCGCGCGATGCTATTTTCGTGGTGGATTCCGCCGACATGGTCAGCTTCTGGAACAAAGGGGCAGAAGATCTGTACGGGTTCACAAAAGAACAGGCTATCGGAAATGTTGGCTGTGAATTTCTGCAGACAAGGTTCCCGGAATCTATCGAAAGGGTAGTATCCCAAGTTATCGATAAAGGCCGTTGGGCCGGAGAGTTGACCCAGACCACTTCCATGGGGAAAAAAATAGTTGTCGAGAGCCGGTGGGCTTTGAGGTTGGGAGAGGACGGCAAGCCGGCGGGATTCCTCCAAGTAAACCGGGATATTACCTCCAGAAAAATCGTCGAGGAAAGATTTCGAAAGGCCGACAGGGCATACAGGACGCTCAGTGAGTGTAACCAGGCGGTGATACGGCAAACAGAGGAAATGCAACTTCTACAAAACATCTGCCGGATTGTGGTCGAAGTCGGTGGATACCGCATGGCTTGGGTCGGGTTTGCGGAACATGACGAGAAGAAAACGGTTCGCCCCGTTGCACATGCCGGATACGACGACGGATATCTCGATAAGGCTGGCATAACCTGGGCCGACGAGGAAAGAGGCAGGGGGCCGACCGGGACCGCGATTCGAACCGGGGAGACCAGTGTCTCGAAAAATGCTTTCCAAAACCCGTTATTCGAACCCTGGCGGCTGGATGCGTGTCCGAGGGGCTATGCTTCCTCAATCGCTCTTCCGCTTGTCGTCGAGGGGAAGACCACAGGCGCGCTTACCATGTATGCTCCCGAGCCGGACGCTTTCGACGAACAGGAGGTGGTTTTCCTGAGAAGTCTGGCCGAAAACCTGGCGTATGGGATAACATCCCTGCGCAGCACCATGGAGCGCAGGCAGTCGGAAGAATCACTTAAGGTCTATACGGCAAGACTTGAGCTGGTAAATACCGAACTCCGGGAATTTGCTTTTGTCGCCGCCCACGATCTCCAGGAACCGCTGCGCAAGATACAAACATTTTGTGACATAGCTGTCAAAAGATGTGCCCCTGTTCTGGATAGTACCAGCCATGATTACCTGAATCGGGTCACAAGTTCAGCAAGTCGAATGCGGGAACTACTGCGTGACTTGCTCGAATTCTCCAGGGTAGCTGTAAGCCCCGAGCCGTTTAAAAAAATAGACCTCGTCAAAGTAGTGCGGGAGGCGGCGGACGTCTTTGAAGAAACAGTCCAAAATATAGGCGCTCTGGTCGACATCGAAAACATACCTGCCGTTGAGGCTGACGAAAGTCAGATGTTACGGCTTTTTCAGAATCTGATTGGTAACGCTTTGAAATTCCGTGGTGGTGAGATGCCCAGCGTCAAGGTTTATGGCAAACTTGATGGGAAGGGGGTATGTCAGATTTTTGTAAAAGACAACGGTATTGGGTTTGACCAGCAGTTTGCCGAACGTATTTTCAAGCCTTTCCAGAGATTGCACGGCCGAGGCGAATATGACGGAACCGGTATGGGGCTTTCCATATGCCGCAAAATCGTCGAGCGCCATGGGGGGACTATCGGGGCCGAGAGCGAGCCGGGGAAAGGCTCGACATTCATAATCAGGCTGCCTGTAAAACAGGACAAGTGGAGGGGCATATAATGGCAAGAGAGCATCGACAGGCAGTTTTGATGGCTGACGACGATCCGGAAGACTGCATGCTGGCCTCCCATGCCTTTGCAGAAAGTGGAGCCGAGGCTGCTTTTTCGTGTGTCGAGAATGGTATCGAACTCATTAACTATCTCGCGGAGCGTGCTCGCTCAAATCCCGGGGAATTGCCCCAACTGATCTTGCTCGATCTAAATATGCCGCAAAAGGATGGCCGCGAGGCCCTTCTCGAAATCAAAGCCGATCTCGCCTTTCAGAATATTCCAATAATTATATTGACCACATCTCAAAATGAAAACGATATCGCTTTTACAATGAAGGCGGGGGCAGAGTCATTCATCACCAAACCGGCAACTTTTGATGAATGGGTCGAAATGATGAAATCTCTGGCCGAGAGTTGGCTTATACGACGGTCGGATGAGTCATGAGTTGGGCATAAAAGCACATAATGTGAATATTTCTTTTCAGGCGATCGGATGTTGACACAACACTGTTAAGATTAAAGGCATGACCGCAAGTTGACCTTTTTCTTCTTGATCCCGAACTTTCGCCGAATGTTTTTCCTGTGGAATGAAACAGTATTCGTGGAGATGTTCATAAGCGACGCTATATCCTTACAGCTCCTGCCGCTTCGAACAAAGTCGGCCACGCGCATCTCCATCAAAGTCAGATTACCGCTTAGTGAGAATTTGGTCGTATTATCCTGTGACGCAAGGAGTTCGAGGTTGGTTTTCACTATACCCATGAGGGCTTTGTTTTCTGGATCGGACAAACGGCCTTCCAGTTTGTCCAGGTAGGGTAAAACGAATTGGCGGATATTTGACCCCGTATCTTCGGCCATCTTTCTCTTTTCTGCTTCTCGTTGATCAAGTAGAACCTTCAAAGCGATATTTACTTCCTCGCAGTGCCGGGCATGGGCCTGCAGTATTTCATGCTCTTTCAGCAACACTTCCTCCGCCCGCTTGCGGTCCGAGACGTCCATTATAGCAGCCCTGGAAAAGGCCTCTCCTCTCGCATCCCCGACAACAATGCTCTCCAGGTGGGCGCAAAATTCCTCACCCCCTTTCTTCTTCAGTCTAAGCTCACAAACGTCCCGGCCGCCGGTCTTGAAAACCGTCTCGCAGTGAAAATAGAGCAAATTCCTATCTGCCGGCGCCACGTGAACGAGAAAGGGAATGCCAATAAGTTGATTCCTTTCTATCCCCAGCAGACTTGCTGCAGTGAGGTTCGCTTCGCGAGTAAGCCCTTCTCTATTGAGCGAAATGTACCCCACGGGGGAAAAATCGAAGAGGTCGGAGTATTTTGCAGTGGCCTTCTCCAAGTCTGTCTGTGTCCTGAGAAGTTCATCATTTTGCATCTCCAACTCGACCTGGTGCACCCGAATCTCATTGATTAACTTCTGGGCATACTGGGAGCAAAAGCTGGGGGGCAGGACGCATTTCTCATTCGCAAGCTGCGCTTCAGCTTTTTTGCGAAGCCGGTTGTCCGACGGGATCTTTTTATTGTCATCGCGCATTTGGGGTGCCTTACGCCAAAAAGTGCGGAACATCAACCAAGACCAAGGGAAAATCCATGGGATCTTGCCGATTTCGAAAGAGTAATAAAAGATTAATCATTACTATTGTACATGCCATGGCTATGTGAATGTCCTCGTCGCCAGGTCAGCTTGAACCGGTAATATCTTCCATGGAGATGAGAACCATGCCCGGACTGTAACCTTCTCCTTGAACCAGGTGGGCGCCTGAGCGACATCTTTTTAAATCCGGTCCCCGGAAAATCGTGCTCTACCTCAAAATCATCAACCGAGTTGTTATTCGGTACTATTTTCTCCAGCAGTTCCCGAAGTCTCCGGATATTCCACTGACCCTTTCCAAGATCATAGATTCGCTTGTCTCCGTTTCGCCGCGTGTCGTCCTGAATACGTGGCAAAACCGGGCATTAGCGGACATTACTTTAAGATCCGGGTCGAGGATGAGCAAGGGCACGCGCACGGTCTCCACGGTTCAATCGTTGAGGTCTTTCCTAAAAGATAACAGCAAAGCCATTCTCTGTGTCCTCTATAATCTGTTCCTTTATCTACGTTCCGCGAAGCGCTGAGCCCGAAGGTCTCTGCGGCAAATGCTTTTCTGAAATCGTATGAGGAAAAAAGTTTTGTCCGTTCTGCTTTTTGCCGCTTCTGGTTACCGCTTCTGGTTGCCGCTTCTGGTTGCCGTTTCTGGTTGCCGTTTGATAATGGCGCACGCCACGATGTATCCTATGCGAGAAAATTGGGGGATTTAGGATTTAGGGACACCGCAACTAAATTCCTCAATCCCTTAATTGGTAATTCATTAATTTGCTTTCAAGGTTAGGAGGCCATGACATGAAGTGTCAACACTGCAGCAATGAGCTGGAATTACTGGAGATTGTCGAGAAGGGGCGGGTCTACGAGTGCGCGGGGTGCGCCTACACAATCACTCTCAAAAGGGGCTTTGCGCCAAAGATCCTCTATAGCGGTCCTCCGCCAATTGATCTGTACTATCATGATTAGGACGGAGGGAGAAATTATCCGCTGCGAAGGCCTTCCTGCTAAACGCTTCGCGGGGCGTAGATAAGGTAACAGATTATAGAGAGCACAGAGGAAGGCGCCATGGCACGGAAGGCGAAACACATCGAGAATATGTCCGAGCGCACTGAGCAAAGCCTTTTTAAGCGAATCGAAGGCTATTTCTATGAGGAGAAAACCGAGGAACTGCGCAAGGTGGAAGAACTTGACCCTCTAACCGGCGAAACCGTCTCAGTGGATAGGCTCGTTGTCGTAAAAATAGTCCACAAACATGTGCCGCCGGATACAAGGTCGATCATTTTCGCGGCAAAGTGCCTCATGCCGGATAAGTACAAGGAGAGCCACGAGGCGCCGAACTCGGGGTTCACCGAATTTATGACTGAATTCGAGGAGGCGCGAAAGCGTGCCAGCCAACGTCATCCCAGTCAAACCGACTGAAGCCGGGACCGATCATAGGAAACTGGCAGCCGCTCTTGTCGACTATAGTTTGGACCCTTACGGTTGGGTGCTCTTTGCCTTTGGGTGGGGCAAAGGGGAACTTGCCGGATTTAAAGGTCCCGACAAGTGGCAGCGCGAACTGCTTGAGGAGATAGGGGCAAAACTTCGGGCGGTGGGAGCTCCGGCCGGGATCGCCGCTCAAACCTCCCTCGGCGGCTGCGGAAACGCCCACCCTGGTTGCGGCCCCGCCGCCGACGCGGCCGGTGTGATCATCCGCGAGGCGATAGCAAGCGGCCACGGGATAGGCAAATCCGCTTTTGTAGCATGGCTGATCCTGTGGGCTGTGAGCACGTTTAAGGACACAAGAGGTGTAGTTACTGCGAACACCGAAACGCAGCTAAAGACGAAAACCTGGGCTGAGCTTGCCAAGTGGTTTCGGCTTTGCTGGTTTGCCTCGCAGATGTTCGATCTGACGGCAACCGCTATTTTTTCGGTTAGTCCCGACCATCAAAAGACCTGGCGAATCGACATGGTGCCGTGGAGCGAGCGAAACACCGAAGCTTTTGCGGGTCTTCACAACAAGGGCAAGCGCATCCTTTTGATATTTGACGAGGCGAGCGCCATTCCGGACGTGGTCTGGGAGGTTTCTGAAGGGGCGCTTACCGACGAGGGCACGCAGATCGTCTGGTGCGTATTCGGCAACCCTACCCGAAACACCGGGCGGTTTAAAGGCTGCTTTGCCGGCAAGACGCGCCATCGCTGGAATACAAGACAGATCGATTCGCGTACCAGCGTATTCGTTAACCGCGGGCAGATCGACGAATGGATCAGCGATTACGGAATTGACTCCGATTTTGTCAAGGTGCGGGTGCGAGGTATGTTCCCGGGCATGTCGGCCCGGCAGTTTATAAGCGTGACCGATGTCGATGCGGCTTTTGGACGCCATCTTCGGTCGGAACAATATAGATTTGCGCCGAAAATTCTCACCTGTGACCCGGCCTGGGAAGGCGACGACGAACTAGTGATAGGATTGCGCCAGGGGCTTGTGTTCAAAATTTTAAGGACTATCCCGAAAAACGATAACGATATCCAGGTAGCCAATATTATTGCAAACCTGGAGGATTCGGAAGGGGCCGATGCAGTTTTTATCGACGCAGGATACGGGACCGGGATTGTAAGCGCAGGCCGGACATTGGGCCGTACCTGGCAGCTCGTCTGGTTTGCCGGTGAATCGGCTGATCCCGGGTGCCTCAACAAGCGCGCCGAGATGTGGAAGCTCATGCGGGACTGGCTCAAAGAGGGCGGCGCTATCCCTTTGGATAACACTCTGTACAACGATCTGATCGGCCCCGAGACAGTTGGCAGGGTAGACGGCAAAATTCAGATCGAGGCCAAGTCGGACATGAAACGTCGTGGGCTGCCGAGCCCCAATCGGGCGGACGCTCTTGCGATCTCATTTGCCTGGCCGGTATCCGCGAAATCGGCTCGTGCGGCAAAACCCGCCTTTGCCCTGACAGAATACGATCCGTTTGGAGAGGCGCCTGAGAACCAAGTCCACGGATCAGGCCCGGGGCGGGCGGTATTTGACTACGACCCTCTGCGCTAAACTTTCACGAGCAAGGGCAATTGTCGCCTTAAGAACTTTGAGGAGCATACGCCACCACGTTTAACGCTACTATGTTTGAAACTGTGTAGAAGTGTCCATGTGAATCGTTCTGTCCGCGATCATCAACGCTACGCTCCCTATCCGTGGTTTGAAATCCTTAAACGACAATGCAGGAAACCAAGGATTTCACGAATATCCAGGGGCGGGATATGCCTCGCGGGGCGTCGATCTCCCCGCTGGCGGTCCCACTGCCCAAAACTTTTTTTCCTAACCTGCTTTTTGCCGCTTGTGGTTGCCGTCTCTGGATACCGCTTCTCGTTGCCGCTTCTGGTCGCCGTTTGATAACGCCCGGTCCATCGCGGTATCCTATTGTCGTTTGAGAATCGGGGAATTGAGGAATTGGCTAAATCACTTGAGGAATTGAAGAATGGAGGAATTGAGGAATTGAAAGCGAATTGGAGGATTGAGGGTTTGAATTCCTTATTCTCTGAATTCGTTTTTGCCCTAAATCATTAAATTGGAGATTTTAAGCCATGTGTTTCGGTTCAGCACCTTCGGTTCCAGCGCCTCCCCCAGCACCCGCGTCGCCTCCCAGCCTGCCGGATAGTGGCGTCCAAGGCGCTGGGGCAAATCAGCGCAACCTTGCGGCCGCGGCCTACGGGGCGAGCCAGACGATTTTAACCGGGCCTATGGGTCTGCAGACGCCGGCGAACACCACCGCGAGCGGCAAGACGCTTCTGGGGAGCTGATGTGGCCCAAGATGACTGTAGACAAATGTTTGAACGCTGGATGTCAGAATCGTCCGGATGGCGCAGCCGCTGCCCTAAAACAAGATTTCTTGTTTCGAGCGGTCGTGCTGGCGAATATTCATATGCTGAGATCCAAAGGATGTGGGAAGCGTGGCAGGCAGAACGGAAGTTTTTGCAGGAAGGATTCTAACCAAATGGCCGATGTAATCCCTATCACGTCTCAGGTCGTTAAAACGGCTAAAATGACGGAGCTGAGGCGCTACGTGGACCGCAGGCTTGTGGGGCTTCGCACCGACAGGTGGAGCTACTGGCAGCATTGGCGGCAGCTCTCGGATTTCATTTTGCCCAGGCGCGGCCGCTACCTCATGACGCCCAACCAGGCCACGAGAGGAGATCCAGTTGGAAGCAGGATTATCAACGAGACGCCCACGCTGGCTGCTCGGACTTTATCTGCTGGTCTTATGGCTGGGCTTACTTCTCCTGCTCGCCCTTGGTTTCGTCTTAGCATTCGCGATCTCGATGTGTCTGACAACACTCCTGTGCGTCTTTGGCTTGATGAAGTCACTAAGCGCATGCTTACGGTGCTTTCGCAGTCGAACGCCTACAACGCCCTGCACGTGATTTACGAGGAGCTTGGCGTTTTCGGTACCGGGTGCCTGCTGATCGAGGAGGATAATGAGGACGTTATTCGATGTCAGACGCTTACGGCCGGAGAATATTATCTGGCTTCGAGTGGACGTAACCAGATTGACACGTTGTACCGCGAGTACGTACTCACCACTGGTCAGTTGGTCGAACGCTTCGGTTTTGGGAACTGTTCTCCCCAGGTCCAAAGCCTCTGGAAATCAAACCAGCTTGATAAAGAGGTGCTGGTAGCTCATGCGATCGAGCCGAACGATGACCGGGCGCCGCAGGTCCCGGGGCTCAAAGGCAGAAAGTTCCGCTCCATTATCTGGGAATTCAAGCAGTCGCCTGATTTGGTGCTCGATCTTCGAGGATATCACGAGCTGCCGTTTTGCGCTCCGAGATGGCACGTGATCGGAAACGATGCTTACGGGCGCGGCCCAGGCATGGAATGCCTGGCGGCGTCGAAGATGCTCCAGCAGCTCAAGAAGCGATCCGCCCAGGCGATAGACAAGATGATAAACCCGCCGATGGTTGCAGACGTGCAGATGAAAAACGAGCCGGCGAGTTTACTGCCGGGTGGAGTCACGTATGTTCAAAACCTCGGGCCGGGGACCGGATTCAGGCCCGCCTATGAAGTGCCTCCGCAGATCCAGGGGGCCGAGGAAAAGATAGCCAAAGCGGAGGAGCGGATAAAGAGCACGTTTTTTGCCGATCTTTTCCTGATGATAAGCCAATTGGACACGGTAAGGACCGCAACGGAGATCATCGAGCGGAAGCAGGAAAAGATGCTGATGCTCGGGCCTTTTTTGGAGAGGAGCCAGTTTGAACTCATCAATCCGTTTATTGAGAGACTTTTCGCGATTATGCACCGAGCAGGGCTCATACCACCCGCGCCAAGGGAAATCCAGAACAGAGCCTTCGATATCGAATGTGTGTCGACTCTCGCGGATGCTCAGAAGAGCACGGCAACAACCGGAATCGAACGGCTCGTGGCCTTTGTCGGAAACCTGGCGGCGGCAAAGCCTGAGGCGCTTGATAATGTGGATTTCGATGAGACCGTGCGAGAGTACGCCGACCTTATCGGAGTGACTCAGAAGCTCATTGTGGCGCAACAACAGCGAGACAAGATACGACAGCAGCGTCAGCAGCAGGCGGCGCAGCAACAACAGGCACAGCTAAGTATGGCTGCGGTGCAGGGCGGCAAAACTTTGAGCGAGACCGACGTTGGCGGGGGGCAGAACGCGCTTCAGAAGATGCTGGGGACGCAATCGACGGCAGGGACGGGACAATGAAATTTCATCCGCAGATGACGCAGATAAAGCGCAGATAGGGATTTGGTGAAATGGCCTACTTCAATTATTTCGCCGGGGTATGGGTGCTCTGCCTGGTTGCAGTGATTCTTTATTTCGCAATCGATGAATTCAGGGAGTGGAAAAAGATGTTCAGAAAAATAGTTTTGATCCTGGCAATCGTTCTGGCGATGGCGAGCCCGGTTCTGGCTCATGCTGATCTACAGGTTTGCGGCACCACAACGTCGAGTGCCTGCACAACCTGCAACTTCCAGGGATTGCCTTCGGGTATTGCCGCGTCGAACGTCCCTGTTTCGAGTAACGCTTGCTGTGCGGATATCCAGGGCTTGATCGGAACGGCCGGGAACTACACCGTCACTTTCACGCAGTGCGAGCCGGTAACGGGCACGGGTATTCCGGCCGGTACGGTGTCTTGCAGCCCTGCGGGTGCGAGCGTGACTTTTAGTTTGCCGACAGTAGTTATTTTGGGTGCGCCCGGCGCGCCCACTCTTGCAGTGCATTAACAGGAGGGCCACATGGTTAGACTTCAGCAGGGCGTGGATGCGATGGGGAATATGATCATCTCCGCAATTCCGCAGTCGGACACGATCTATACGTCAGTCATGGTGGCAAACACGGCGCAGTACATCACGCCGCCGGCCGGAGCAAACTTCGTGCTGTTCCAGGCCACAACGGGGCTCGACTTCTGGGCGCTGCTCTATCCGACCACGACATCGAGCGGGCTGACGATCCCGGCCACGGTGACGGAACTGGCCGATGCGTACACGATCCCGGAACTTAATCCGCTCATCAGGGCGCTTTCAGGTCCGGGCTATATGAGCGCCAAGACCATCGGGATTATTGCTCTGAGTACTCCAACGATCTGTATGGCTTTCTACGCATAAGGCCTTCACCACAGAGGCACAGAGAACACAGAGAAACACGGAGGGGACGGCAGGGGCCAAAGACGAGGGAACTTAGCTAAAGGGGGACGTCATGTATAACACAAAAATGGTGAAGGTTTTCTTCGCCCCGAAAAGGATGTAACCGATGGCAGCAGATTCTTACAGTGCGGATTTCTTCGCCCCGAAAAGGATGTAACCGATGGCAGCAGATTCTTACAGTGCGGATTTAGTTTGGGCAGATTGGGCGAACGCATGCACGAATAACGCCAACACTCTCATGCATGATATTGCCGAGGCTTACGCGTGGTACGAGAAGTGGTACGCGCTTACCTACGGCCTGACCACGGCACAGATTCAGGCATTGCCTATTTTTGCGAGCCATACGGTTGCCGACATCACGAACATGCAGGCGTGCTTCCAGGTATTCCAGGATCTCTATAACCTGATGAACAATGTGAGCGCTCCGGGACAGGCGAACAGGGTCGGCTATCTTGCGCCGTTTATGAGTTGAGGGAAAGATGGCGACTCAGTATTTCGGGCCACAGACGGATTCTGCTACGGACAGCAATTCTCCCGTTGAAACCGATTGGACAACCAGTGGTTACGTTTGCCCCGGGACCGGCAACCAAACGGTTGTTGAGCTTTCAGCCCTGGTCTATGGCTCAATTACTCAAATGCGTCTGGCTCTTTTTGATTCTACGGGGACGGTGCTCATTTGCCAGGGATTGGCGGCTGTTACTCTCGCCGGATCGAGCTTAACATGGCAAGGGCATTTAGCACAGTCAGCTATTACACCAAACCCTGCCACACTTACAGGTGGCACTTCATATATCATAGCGCGGTGCTGTAACGGCGCGATGCACTATGGTTATTCCGGATCTTCGGGGACTTCATATAATTCAAGCGATTACACGTCTAGCGGATATTCTAATTCGAGTCTTTCCAGCCCAGGATCGACAGGTGAATTAATGTGCATGAGATGCGGGGTTGTTGCTGCCGGGGGCGGTGGCAACTGGCTGGAGGAGGGTTACTGGTGGAACCGGCCATATCAAAAGTACTTCGATATGAATAGCGGCAACTGGCGAAAGCAAAACGGAATTTACGTTAAAGGATAGGCTATGGCGTACCTAACGATACCGGCAGGGACAACCTCAAAGCTAATTGAATTTCCGGTCTATGATTCCTCGTCAACCATCGGGGCGCTTCTGGCGGGTTTGACGTACAATTCGAGCGGCATGACCGCCTATTATGATTTGTGGGGCGCGGCCGGATCAGCTACCGTCATGAGCCTTGTCACTATGACGAAGGGGACCTGGACAAGCTTGGGGTTCGTGCCGGTTGACGGCACGAATATGCCCGGGGTCTATCAATTGGGCATTCCGAATGCGGCCCTGACCGGGGCTCAAGGAGTAACGATCTATCTCAAGGGCGCAAGTAATATGGTCCCCGTCGTCATTCAAATTGAACTCACGGCCACGAGCAATCAGGATAGTGTGCGGGGCGGCATGACTGCGCTTCCGAACGCGGCGGCGGGCGCAGTGGGCGGGCTCCCTTTGGCGGTCGATACGTCGGGCCGGGTAGATGTACTGAAGGTCAACGGCACGTCGCAGACAGCACGGGATCTCGGGGCAAGCGTCTTACTCAGTAACGGCACGGGAACCGGCCAGATCAGTCTTTCTTCGGGCGCCGTGCTTCTTCAGGCGACACAGACGGGCGTGACTATTC
>CAVUGX010000036.1:0-43818 GCA_963741035.1 uncultured delta proteobacterium | reverse complement strand
ATTCTTCTGCTTAGTGTTGCATATAGTCTCTCATACGAGTTGAATTAGTGCCTCATGTCCCCATGGGACACCCATCACATTATTTTCGTTCATCCTGCGAGCCGGAGCTAATTGATAGAGATCTCCGGATTTTGCCGGCCCACCCGCCAGGGTATTCAGACAGATCCAAAAAATAATTCAGGACGAGAAAGATAGAACTGCTCAAACCGACCCCCCTCGTTCAATTGCAACATGCATGGGGTTTGACCCGGACCTGACCCTGTTCTCTCCATGTTCACTCATTAACCCCTGCATGGAAAATATTTTTCATTGCTGCTTTTTGCCGCTTCTGGTTGCCGTTTTCGGGAAAAGAATCGTTCCCCGTATCATATTCGCCGCACATTGGGAATTTCTTGAGTCAATTGCGGAAGGTCATTCGTACAGGCCGACATCAACAGGAAAGCGCTGATCATGGGAAGGCAGAGCTTCCCGCTTCCCACTTCCCGCTTCAAAGGAGTTTAGCCGATGCCTATAGTTCCGGGAGACCCATTCGTTCCATCGGTCATGCCGCAGGACCAGACGATCTACAATACCATCGATCGCGCAACCCCCGAGGCTTTCGGCGGCCAGGTCGGGCAGACACTTAGCCAGGCCGGGGATATGCTTGCTCAGCATGCGGTTCAAAGACAACAGCTTGCAAACGAGACGAACGTAAACGACGTTTACACCAACCAGTTCGCACCGACTGCCCGCGATATCTACCAAAACTATATGAAGCTCGAAGGCAGGGAAGCGGAAGCGCGCTATCCCGAATTCCAGCAGCAAATGAACGATTTGCGGACCCAAACGCGCGCAAACCTGCCCAATCCGATGCAACAAAAGGCATTTGATGCGATAAGCACAAGGCGAGTCGAAATGGACCTCGACGGCATGGCGCGCTATGCCGCCGCTCAGACAAAGGCATGGCAATGGAATACCCACACGGCCATGATCGGGAACCCTCACCGATGATGCGGAGGCTAATTATAACGATCCTCACCGGCTAAGAGAAATATCGGACCGCCTCGACAAAGAGACTGTGAACTACGCGAACAGCCACGGTTGGAGCAATGAAGTATACGCATATCAGATACACAAAAACAACGACAGGCTATGGAGCGCCGTAATCAAGCGCCAGGCGCTGACGGACCCCGAGGGGGCCTTGGCGTCATATCGCGACGCGTCTTCTTTAAAGAGGCTACCGAGAGGCGCGGCGGACTGCGACCTCAAACCGCAATCACTTTATGCTCACCTCCTCCCCCCCTAGCCGGAGAAGCGCAGCGCCAGGGAGTTGACCCGAGCACGGCCCTGACCATCTGGAGCGCGGAAGGCGGCGTAACGAACCCGGCCGCGCAGAACCCCGATTCCTCCGCAACGGGAATATCCCAGCATACGGCTGCAACTTGGGGGGATTTGGGCGGCACTGACCAGAACAGGACGGATGGCAAAAAACAGGTAGAACTCGGCGTTGCCTTAACGAAGCAAAACAGCGCGGCCCTTACCAAAGATTTAGGCCGCCGGCCGCAACCATGGGAAGTTTATCTTGCCCACCAGCAGGGAATCGGCGGGGCCACAGCGCTTCTTCACGCAGACCCCAACTCCAACGCAGCAGAAGTCGTCGGAAATCCGGAAGCGATCACCCTAAACGGCGGCACTCCCGACATGAGCGCCGGCGAGTTCATCAATACCATCAAAGGCTACGTCGACCGGCATTCGATGATGTACGCCGCAAACGGGGTCCCGACCGCGCAAAACCTCAAAGAGAACTACGAAGCCGGTCTACAGGCGGTAACCGATCTTGCGCGGCAGGAGCACCCCGGAGACCCTGCAGCAGAGCAGCGATATCGCAGCCACTACATCCAGCAAGCGGGGCAGCAGCTTCACGCCGAAAACATGACCAATCAAGCGAACTGGAATATCCTTAATGCGGCATTAAACGGTCCAAACGCCATTAAATCCGAGCAGGACCTGATGACCAATCCTCGGCTGGTGGATGCCTACAACGCCATTCTAAAAACCGATCCTTCCGCTTACAGGGTGGTGAATAACGCTATCAACGCCAACGCTTCCGCCGTGTGGGACCCACCGGCAACAGTGCAGACGAGTCGGCTCTACGACAATCTGAACGGCATGAAGGACACGGACCGCCCCCGATTCTCCGATCTGAATCTCATGTCATATTACGGCGGAATGCCTGCCGCGCAGTTGAACAGCCTGAGGGACGCACAGGACAGGATTCGTAAGAACGATCCAACCGAGGCCGCAAAACACACGGATCTTATTTCCTCGATCTCCGCGGTTAAGGACCTGACAATCCAGGCCGCCGCTTCAATCGAATCCCCGTTCTACAAAATGGACCTCACTTCACCCTTCCCGCCCGAGCAGCAAAAATGGATCGGATTTGTAAGCAAATTCGGTCAGGCCCTCGATGACTGGCAGCAGAATAATAACAATAAAATTCCAACGGGCATGCAGAAACGCGAGATTGCGCAGGGGATACTTTTTCCAAACGGTATGCCGGGGCAGCAAACATCAACAGAGATACACGATCTCACCAACAAACAACGACTCGATGACACCGGCAAGCCCAATGCCCCCGGCGACCAATCTGCTCCAGACCAGCCAGCAGCGCAGAAGAAAAAATTCGAAGATTCATGGTTCTGGCAGACCATGGAATCCAGCGGCGCCCTGAAACCTTACGCTGAGAGAATGAGAGAATACGTTGAAAGCCCGACCGACACAAAAGGAGCCTGGGATTGGCTGACTAGCACGGTTTCAAAGTCGGGGGCTCAGTTGAGCGTCGGTTTGGCGAGGACGCCCTTTGACCTGGCGCAGACCTTTAGCAGTGGGTCTCAGGCGGCAATTGAAGAATTTCTAAAGGAACACCCGGAGTACGAAGAGCTTGCGAGAGAAGACCCCACTGGGCAAAGCCTTGAAACTTTGGGCGCCATAGGCGCGGGGGCCGGGTTGCTGGATGTAGTGGAAGCGACTGCAAAGGGGGCGGCGGCCTCCATCGGAAAACCTCTGGGCATTGATACCGAAAAACAGACCTGGAGTTGGGGGAATTTTAAAGATGCCTGGGTAAATCATCCCGTGGAATCCTTGGTCGCTGTTATCCCGTTCGGAGCTGCGTTTTTGAGGCGAAAGGGAATCACGCCGTCCGAGACTCAGGTTAGAGAACTTGTGGATTCGGCGGTAAAGGATGAGAAAACGCCTCTTGCACAAGAGTTGAAAACCGAGATGGAACAGGGGCCTCCCAGAGGGGACTTGACTTCTTAGACGATTCGAAAGATGTTCCAAAGAGTGGAGCGACCGTTGGTCTAGTCGAGGATGGAGCTCCAGCCTCAGGAACAGTAGCTGGTACTCGGCTTGAGACCAACAGAGCAGCTGGCGCAGCTTTTGAGCAGGCCATCGGTGTCGATCTGAAACAAAGCCGCCTCATTATCAGTCAACAGATCACCATTCGGGCCGGAGGCGTCAGGACCCGAGTGGATTTCGTTACTCGCGATCCTCTGACTGATGAAATCGGTTGCATTGAATGCAAGGCATCGTCGACTGCGCCTTTGACCAAGAACCAAAACGTGGCGTTTCCAGACATCGAGCAAGGCGGGGGTACAATTGTAGGTAAAGGTAAGCCTGGTTTTCCTGGTGGCACGCAAATTCCACCTACAAAGGTCCAGATTATCCGAGGGACTGGAGATGGAGAAAAGTGATGTCTATAGAACAGACTGAAGTTGTAGATTTTGTGAGCATCGATCCCAAGTCCGGAGACGTATACCTTACGATTAGCGATCATTTACACTGGGACCATGGTGAGGGAGAACATCTGCTTCTTTTACAGAATAAGCTGAACGCGTATCTTCGATTTATCGAAAGCGGCGAGATGGTCAAGGAGCTTCCTGAGACAAATGGCCGGAAGGTGCTCATAGAGCTGGTTAGTCAATTCCCATTGAGTGAGAAGGCAAGCCTGCTCTTTGAAAAAGCGAGTGCCGCGATCAACGCTGCAGGGTTCAAATTGCAATTTAAATTGCAAAGGGGCACCGAGGGGTAAATAGGGGACAGCCATCGAAATAGAGAAAATATATGATGGACCTTTTAACTTAGGCCGACCGGAATTACTCCCAACTCGGTTCTACAGAACCTTTATTGTGACTTCCGGCCGTATCCGCAAAAGCACAGTTCCCCAAAAGGCCACAGAGATTGACTCGATATTCGGTCCAAGGTTTGTACCACCAGTAGGAGGTGAATAACGATGCAATACTATCAGTTAGACCTGAAGTTGCGGGCGGGATTGGTGAGCATAGCGTGATTGATCGATCCTCCGGCAAAATGGTTGTCTGTAAACTACATTATGAATTCGACGGCTGGGGAGGTGACGAGCTTTTGGAGAGTACGCCCGGCTTCATCGTATCGGAAAGATTGGCTCACGAAATAGAGCGTGCCCAGTTGACGGGGGTAAGTTTCGATGAGGTGGAGGTCACGACATCCGATCAGTTCAGGATGCTTTACCCAAATCGTCAGATTCCAAAGTTCATTTGGTTGAAAGTGGAGGGAGAAGCAGGACGGGACGATTTCGGAATACCACCGGGCCTTCTACTCGTCGTTTCAAAGCGAGCGTATGACCTCTTAAAAACATTCGGTGTCTCTAACGCTCTGGTCACGCCGTTTGAAAAGGGGCACCAGGGGGACCCGAGGCTCTTGCTCCATTACCGAACAATGTCCGGCTTCTCAAACCACCACGCCCATCACGGACGATAGACACAACGTGCGGTCGCCTTGCGCGCTGCGCGGGATACATCACCAAGGGAGCGCTATAGTAATGATATTCTTCCCCTACGAAAGAACCGTGCGCCAGGGACGGGATCACCGCGTCCTGTCCTGAACGCAACTCGGTATTAGAACTCGCTTCTCTCAAGTAAGCGGCGCAGGAACATTGCGTGTAATTTTGATGCCCCGACGCAGCGGCATGATTTAGCCCGGGGTATTTGAGAGGGAGCGCAACGCGTGTTTTGGCGTCCCAAATGATTGCCCTTGAAGGGCTACATAGACATGGTCCGTCTTAGCACTGGCGTTTTGCAATGCCGGTTTTATGTAACCCCAGTGTGCGGAAGAAATTATGGCATCGCGTACCCGGGGTGACACCTTGCGGAGCGTGGAGATCGGGACAATTATATGCAGCCCTTTCAGGGCTTAATACACTAATTCTGAAACACTTCAGGAAATTGGAAATCATACACGCCCAGGTTTTACTCGAACGGTTATGGGGTTGCGCCCTCCACACCTCATCACCCGGTCATGGCCCTTCTCCATAGATATCAATAATGATATGCGGATAATATTCCTTTACCACTCTGCCACTGATGGAGTGGAAGTTGGGATTACCCCAACATCCGAGTCTCCACCGGCGAGCCCGGACTACCGGCTCAGATCGATCACGCAGTCCCCTCGTACTTGAAGGAGAGCTTCACGCGCGCGCGATACTCTACAATCTTCCCGTTCTCGATCCGCATGTCCAGCTTGTCCACTTCAGCAATTCTGATGTCCCTCAGGCTCTTGGTTGCAGTATCAATGACGTCTTTTGCCGCTTCCTCCCAGGAAGTCGGACTGGTTCCGACGAGTTCGACTATCTTGTAAACGGACATAAAAATCCTCCTTTATTGCAGTTATCGAACAGGGAGGAGAAGTTCCTCCTATCCCTTTGCCGATCCGGAAATTGGCCTCAAACGCAGCACTGGAGCCACGCCGGCCGCTGTGTATGCTTTGTAGCCCTATGAATTTCAGATTAATCATCAACCTGCATAACGCAACAGACAAGCGGCGACCGACGCAGAAGCGCAGTCTCAGGGCGGGCTTTCGCTCCTTGAAAGATGCAGGAGCATGCGGGAACTTTATTGAAGCCTTAATCGGACGGAGCCGGGCCATCCTGAATAAAGGGGAACCTGACAACCGGCAAGTTCCTTAGAGCCTTTCGGGATCCAATGCGCAATCTTCCGCTTGCCGCAGGCTTGGATACCCTCCTCCGGACAACATTGTTCAATAGAAAACGAGTGAAGCTCTAGGAGAGTTCCCTGCTGGATCGTCCAAGTACTAAGGCTCTTCGCAGGGGTGGTTTCGTTTTACTTTTCGTCGCCATACTGTTTTCCTTTTTCAAAACATGCGGTGTATTTCAACAACTCTGCCGCAAACAAGGGACAGTTGCTTCCTAATTCATCACGAAACGGGGAATCCATATATTTGCAGGTAAAAGCCATTCGCAGCGCATCTTTCAGGATTTTTGGCGGCAAATCGTTGGATTCCAGCAACAGGTTTGCCAGATAGTAAATAGGGTGCAGCAGCTTCTCCGACAGGACAGTGGCATCTGCTTTAATTTCACGCAAGGCGACTCCATACCTGGTCGCAAATTCAGAGGCTTTTTCCTGCGGCAAGATGACATCGATTTCGTTATAAAACTTCGATATTTCGTCCCCGTCATCGGAATGTTCAATCAGAGCACCGAGAAAAATCAATAACTTTTCAAGCCGACTCTGTAGAACTATCTTCTGGTTCAGAGTGTAGCCGGTTGGTGAATTTATGCCCATGGTTCTTGCTCCTCAAAAATTATTGAGATTGTTGCCAAAAACGTTCATGGCGATTAATTAGTCAGACAGGTTATCGTTAAACTATTTCATAAGGTGTATTATAGTGCGCCCAGTGTGGATTGCAAGAAAACAATACAAGCAGTAGTCCATGCCAGTCGCTTTTCTTGTTTCGACTGTTGACACCGCTTGATTTGATCTAATCAGCCCGTCTTCTTATTATAAAATTTTCTTGACAAAGGGGAAGGATCGAGCGACCCGAAACTGAGGTCTTCCGGCAAACGCTCACATGGGCAGTTCGCACGCGAAGCCGCGTTTTTTGACGTGGAAGAACGCAAAGAAGAGAAAGCGGGTTAAATGCGTTACCGAGAAGTCGCGTCGGCAGACAGAAGACATAGCGAGGCATGGAACGGCCTTGAGGGAACACCGTGAAGCGATAAGCAGCGGGCAAAAAGGAGAAAGCCAGGTGGGGGCCTGGCTTTCAGGAGTGAATGGTTGTGGGGTACAAAAACCAAAACATAAGGAGGAGGGGACCTTCCTTATGGTTGCAAAATAGCAACTTCTCCCCTATTGAACAATCAGGCCTAAGATGTATTTTCCGTTTACCGATACGGTAATATGAGGGTGGGGTTCTACCGGTTGTCCCCGTTTCTGCTTTCCCGAATCGTGAAAATTCCCTGCTCAAAAGCGGGGTAAAACATTATCAGGAAAGGCATCTTCGATCACCCACAGGGGCTAATCCGGCAAGCATGTACCTGCAAGACGAGTAGGGACAGTATCTGCTTCAAAAAAGACTTGGTGGGCTGCGCTACGCTCAGCCCGCCAAGGGTCTTTTCATGGTTTGGGGTGTCCCAACGGGACATAAGATGCTGCGGTGAACCCCCTTTTGTGGCAGCTTTTTGAGTTTCCTGCCCTGAAAGGGCTGCACAGGGTGGCTCAGGGGTATTTGAGAAACGCACCTTCGGGGAGAATGGACGTTCGCTATCTCCGCACGATGAGCACGGGGACCTTTGTCTCGTTATGAACGACTCCATAGGCAACGCTGCCAAGTACTGCGGCTGCTAAAGCACTTCTGCCGTGGGAACCCAGAATGATGAGATCCGCCTTTGACTTTTTAGCCTCTTTCGCAATCTCATCAACAGGGTGCCCCTTTGATATAACAGTCTCCGATCGGACGCCACTTTTGTCGCACAGCTTCTCTATCTCTGCAGCGTACTCTCTGGCAGCCTCGCGCAGATAATCATCGACAGATTCCGTTACATTCACCGGAGTATCAAAGGCGGGAATTGTCTGGGCTATAAGCGAGCGATTATCAATAACGCTCAGCACAACTACCGAGGCATTTAACTGTTTTGCGAGGTCAACCGCATACTTGATTGCCTTTTGAGCTGTCTTTGAACCATCTGTGGGCACAAGAATCTTTGAAACCATAAATCCTCCTTTAACATTCTTTGCATTTTTGAAAATAATTCGACTCGCGGCTGCACGCAGGTGTTTGTGTTTATGACTTTGCGTAAGAATCAATCATAAAATAGCGGTCATGCAGGATGAATTCAAGGGAGAAAAGCCCGGAACCAAGCCTGACGAAATAGGAAGATTGAGTATTCTTGCGCGAAGAGATCATCCGAGCCGCAGGCGTAGCCGGGCTACGTCGAAGATCTTGCGATTAAGGAGAGGCCGGAGCAGGCCAAAAGCCGGATGCGAGCGCAAAGGTTTTATTTACTGACAAGCCCTGAGCCGGCTATACTCGCAGCCATGCGAGAACCGGTGGAAGCGAAGAGGGATGGAATCTGAAGCCTGTTATTTGGCTAATCCCGGCAGGAGCTTAACCAGACCGCCGACAACGATTTCTACGGCGATGGCCGCAAGAAGCAGGCTCATGAGGCGCGTCACGATGTTAATGCCGGTCTTACCAAGCCATGCACCGATAGGTATGGCCATGCGAAGGGAAATCCAGACGGTTATAGCAACCATCACACAAGTTGCGACGAGAAAACCTTTATGCGTCCAATCCGAAGACTGGTCTGCAAAAATGATCACCGTACTGATGGCGCCAGGGCCGGATAACAGAGGTATGGCAAGCGGCACAACGGCTATGTCCGTCTTTTCCTCCGCCTCCCTGGTCTCTTCCGGCGTCGCCTTGCTCCAACTGAGCTGGGCATGAAACATGGATATGGCGATAAGCATGACCAGGATACCGCCACCTACACGAAATGAGGCGATGCCGACACCGAAAACATGCAGCAGCGACTCTCCGAACACACATGATGCGGCCAAAACTATGGCTACCGAAAAGGCGGTGAGTCTTGCGATCCTCCGGCGCTCCTGTTCTGACTGATTCCTGACCATTGCCACAAACAGAGGCAATACGCCAATAGGATTCACGATGATCAGTATGGCGGTGAACATCTCCACATATTCGGCCAATGTGAGCATTTATCCCAACCATTATCGATGTAAGGTCCGGTTGTTCTGCCACTGCCTGTTGGTGGAATATATCACAGCAAAGGCCGGATGCGAAAGTAAAGGTTTCGTTTACGGACAAGCCCTGAATCGTGTCGAGCGTTACTCAGGATGGCGCCCTAACCTATCCTGATTCTTGCGTCACAGACCTGGATATCGCTGGAAGCCACGAATACGGGGTTCAGGTCCATCTCTTGAATTTCCTCATGTTTTTCAATGAGACGTGAAACCTGCAGGAGGAAATCCTCAATGCATGCAAGGTCAACGGTCCCGCTCCTGGGATTTGCGAGCGCTCCATAGCTCTGCAATTCCTCGATCATTTCCCTGGCGTCCCGTTTCGAGACCGGGATCAACCTGAAGGAAACGTCCTTGATCGACTCCGCATATATTCCTCCAAATCCGAACATCAGGACAGGGCCGAACTGCCGATCCTTTCGCGCGCCGACGATCAGTTCAAAGCCTTTGCCCAGTTTCTGCACCATTACTCCATCGAGCTGTTTTTCAGGGCTGTCCGATCCAAACATTGCGACGATTTCCCTGAAGGCCTGCCTTACCTCACCTTCACTTTTCAAGGAAACCCTCATCCCTCCGGTCTCGGTCTTATGAATAACGTCGGGAGAGGAAACCTTGATCGCCACCGGAAGGCCCATCCTGGAAGCCATACTCACGGCCTCATTCTCATCCCTTGCCAGTGAGCTCTCGAGCACCCTCAAGCCTTCCCGATCAAGAAAGGCAAGAGCGTCCACCCCAAGTAAAAGACTTTCCATACTCACCTCTTTTTAGCCAAAAAGTAAATTCGCTCTCCAGAGATTCCCCATGACCACTCCGGCCCTCTCGGGAGTGGGAACAATCGAGACACCCTTTTTCCCGTCCATCTCCCGGATTTCATCATTCCATATACCGGGCGGGGCCGTAAAAATAGCGATAACGGGTTTTTTGAAAGGATCGATGCCTTTCATGTATTCCGCCATTGCTTTTGCCAGGTGGACATTTGCCGATCCAAACATGGCGATAAAAATAACCCCGTCCGTGCTCTCATCTTCGAGTACGGCCTTGAGAATATCGAGAATATTCTTGATGTTATACCAGGTAGGGCCCATATCGACCGGATTCGTGCGAATGGCGATCGGGGGAAGCAGGCTATTAATAGTCTCCTGTGTTTTTACCGAGAAGCGGGCGAGCTTGAGTCCGGCCTTCTCGATGGCATCGGCGGCGATCATTCCAGGGCCTGCCTGGCCGGAAAGCACTGCAATGCGCGGCGCTTTAATGGACGGGCATGCATCGAGCGCTTTGGCCGTGTCAATCATTTCTTCAACGGATGTAACCTCGAGGATACCCGCCTGGCGAAGAGCCCCTTTCCATATCTGATAGTCACCTGCCAGGGACCCCGTATGGAATCGACTTGCGCTGTCGCCTTTTTCACTCTTGCCCCCCTTCATTGCGATTATATTCTTCTTGCCCCTGAACGATTTCGCCGTATCGAGCGTGCTCCTGGGGTCATCCAATCCCTCGATGTACAGGGCGATTACCCTGGTGTCTTCATCGTCTTCGACGAGATGCTTCAACAGCTCCGGGAACCCAATGTTGAGGCGGTTGCCCAGGCTCATCAACTTTGACACGCCCATCCTTTGCTCCATGGCCAGGAAGCCGCACTGGTGGCAAATCCCTCCACTCTGGCTTATCAGCGCAACACCTCCTTTTTCCAACATGTAGAATTCCGGTGTAAAAGAGGCGTTCACTCCGAAAGTCCGATTGACAAAGCCGAAGGTATTCGGGCCGATGATCGGCATCTCGTAGTGCCGGGCAATTTTTTCTATCTCCTTTTGAAGGACTTCCCCTTTCGCATCCTCGATCTCTCGAAATCCGGCAGTGATCAAGACCGCGCCTTTCACCATTTTCCTTCCACATTCGTGAAGGATTTCAGGAACAAATGGCGCCGGCACTGCAACCACGGCAAGATCGACTGTCTCACCGATCTCGCTCAAAGCCGGATAAGAGCGCATTCCCCAGACCTCCTGACCTTTCGGATTCACCGGAAAAATTCGACCTTGGTAATTGCCCTTAACGAGGCTTTTCATCACATGATAGCCAAGTTTATCGAAACTGTTCGATGCCCCCACGACTGCTACGGATTCAGGGCAGAAAAGCTCCTTTAGTTTTGCAATCATCATATTTGCTTCCTCCTGATTGTCGCGATACATAACCCATGGGGAAAACCCCTGCGCTATATGGCGGACCTACTCCCTGCCATGCTCAACGGGGTCGGGCCTAAACGGGGTGCTCAACTTGGTCGGGGGTGCTCAACGATGCGGGGCAGGGTAAAACATCTCGCTAATTAGAAGTTAATTTTCCGGAGACAGAAGTTTTTCCTGTTAAGGAGACCATTTTAGGACTCAAAATCTTCCGGCAAGCCCTATTACCGGCCTTTCGGCTGCCACTCTTTTGCCAGACGCTCTGCTTCGGCAATTTGGGCAGGGGTCATATGCTCGACGATCGTATCCACACCCTTTTGGGCTTCAGAATAGCCTTGTGCCACAGCCACATTAAACCACATATGCGCCTGCACAAAATCCTGCGGCACGCCATTGCCGTTGGCATACGCCCAGCCCAGACTGGTTTGTGCGAGAGCATCACCCTGGTCCGCCGCTTTTCGACACCACTTTACAGCCTCTGCATAGTCCTGCGGTACGCCGTGGCCCTCGCCGTACATGTTTCCCAGACTATATTGCGCCTCGGCATCCCCGTGCTCCGCTGCCTTTTTGAACCACTTGACCGCTTCAACATAGTCCTGCTGCGCCCCTTTGCCGGTCTGGTACGCTGCGCCTATACTAAATTGTGCTTTTGTATACCCCTGGTCGGCAGCCTTGCGATACCATTTCATCGCCTCGGACTGATCCTCCGGCACGCCCTGCCCTTTGGCGTACATACGTCCCAAATAATATTGGGCCTCAGCATCCCCCAGTCCCGCCATACCTTGAAATGCTTCAAACGCCGCGGCAAAATCACCCTGGTCGTAAGCTGCTTTACCTTCATCGTAACCGGCATGGGCGAGGGCGGCGAAGCTGACCACTGCGGCCACAAAAAACAGGAAACCAATTCTTTTCAAATGCGCCTCCTCGGTCTGGCAAAAATCAATGGGAAGGGGGCAACGCAGGTGAACCTGGCGCCCTGGGCAATATTACAGTCGGACTTCGGTTTCGCAAGACATTTTTTTGAATAGTGGATTCGGGCGCAGATTCGGCGAAGGAGGAGCGGCCAAAGCAGGCCCCAAACCGGATGCAAGCGCAAAGGTTCTCATTTGCGGACAAGCCCTAAGTCGTAAAGACGCGCGCCTCAAATGGGCTGAGCGACAGAGACAGAGTTCCATTAATCGGGTTGTAGAGGGGTACGGCACTGGAATGGCCGATTTCAGTGAGTACTGAATTGCCCCACCGCCAACCTGGAATATTGTAGTTGGGAAATGGCTGCGGTCCCATGTTGGCAATCACGATGACCTGGCTGGAACTGCCCGGAGGCTGACCCCCACTTCTGCAATATGCAAAAACACGAGGCCCGTCGTTATCGTCAAACTGGGGATGAAAATAGAAGAACTCCACTTCATCGCGCTGCAAAGCCGGATGCGATGTTCTTAATTTAACCAGCTTCGCGATATCCGCCTTTAGAGCAGCGTTTCCGCGAAATGCAGCCCGGTTCCATTGAACCGGGTCCTGCTGCTTTTTATTTACATCAGCATAATCCGTGTCGTGGACGTCCCCGAACTCCTCACCAGCCAGCCACATGGGAATTCCCACAGAGGTCGTCAAGATGGCGAAGGCGCCTGAAACTCTTTGTAAAGCTGCGGTCACTGCAGCTTTCAGTTCATTGCTGGAAGAAGTATCGACGGTGTCGACAGCGTCTCGAACGTTCTGAACGCCACCGTCGCCGAGGTTAGCGGCCTGGAGCATGGGGCCGAGAATGATATTCACAAGCCGGGGTCCATCCGCGACATCATGGGATGTGATGTAGTCAACTGAACAAGCCATGTCCGCATAGCCGGCGTCAAAAGAATGATTCCAGTCGTTCCAGATCCCGTCCTGTGAAATCAGGTGTTGTACGCGGGTTGATCGGGATGGCTGTCCCCAGGTCGTATTAATGGCGTTCGTCAAAAGACGCCGGACCTCATCGCGATACCCGAAGTTCCAGATTGCATCCACGACATTGCGTTCTCCGGGATTGGAGGCGTCATTTGTTGTGGTCACAAAACGGCGATTAGAATCTTCCGCCACAACGAGAAACGGCTTCCCCGGGAAAAGAGCCTGGCATTTTGCCGTGGCGCGATCATGAAACTCCTGGACGAAATCCCAGTTATTGATGTCGGCGAAGTCATCAATGCGGAAGCCATCGACGCGGTACTCAGATACCCAGAACTCGGCCATCTCACACAGGAATTCCCTGGCCGCAAAATAATTGTCATAAGCCGGCGTGTTAAAGTGAAACAGGTTCTGGCCCCAATCCTGCCGCCCGGCCGAGCCGGCCTCGTAGAACCATTGGGGCGCAAGCACTGAAAGAGGGCATTGCGGCGCAAACATATTCATGACGACGTCGAGCACCACACGAATGCCACGTTGATGACACGACTTAACGAAGAACTTCGCATCGACCGGCTTACCGACATCATAATCAGGAGTGAAGAAAAACCTTGTTCCATAACCCCAGTTCAGGGTCTGTGGGGAATCCTCAACCGGTAGAAGCTCGATACAATTCACACCCATGCCCGCCAGGTCATCCAGATGAGCGAAAATAACCTCGTCAAATGTGCCCAACTCTACCAGAGGAGCGTTCTCTCGGGGATCTGAGGACATCCACTTGATCGGCATCTCATAGATCACGATCTGATTATTCTGCGGCAGGCTGACTTCAGGCGACATTTCGCCGTCCCAACGAAATGGCCTTGGAACTCGCTTTCCACCAGCAATAGTGAATATCCCGCGATATCCGCCGAAACGGGTGATCTCTTCCGCGTAAGGATCTGCGACTACGGTCGTTTCGTTTGCCACAAATTCATATTCGTAAACACCATCATGGAGTGTAAGCAGATCAAGATCGATCTCCCACCAACCGGCGAACGTGGGGCTTTTTGCCAGCTGATGCTGCTCCCAACCCGAAGGATTGAACTGGTCGCGATTGGAGAGTTGGGCGAAGCGCACCGAGATGGCGTTCAAAGCCGGGCCGGGGACGCGCAGAAGTCCCGGGTGGTCTGTCGGATGTGGCTGCATGGCGTCCTCCAAGGTCTGAATTCTTTAAGCATGATCGCGACGGACGGGAAATGCTTTCCTTGACGTGGTTTTTGCTGCTTTCTCCAAAACGGGGTTCATAAAACACAACCCCCCAAATGGTGTGAGATGGTGATGCCAACTCGTTTTGTGAATCAGCCCAAACTTTTGCGTACTTCTTTCGATTAAAGTCCATTGGCTCAGGGCGTTGATAACCCGGTGAGAAGCTACTTACAGAGATCATAATACTCTGCAACACTTGCTAAGACCTGTCTCGAAACCTGTCAAGATGACTGTTCTGCCGGACACAATTTCAGAACTCTTGATCCGGGGCAAGGGTTTTTATGATATCTCACCAGTGTTTTCTGCTTTAATAATCAATTGGTTAACGTACCTTTCACCTATTCATTGACAGTCAAACGATTCGGATTAAGCAAATTGAGGGATTGAGGAATTAAAGGATTGAGGGATTGAAGGATTGAAGGATTTTGCTCACTACTCACTGCGTTTTGCCGGAATTGATCAGTTGGCTGGTTTATACCCTAATTTCTGAATTTCCAGATTCCTTTAATCGAGAATTGCCTGTATCTGGCCTGTATTTACATTCACCATTCACTCCGGCTCCTTTACCTGAAGTCCAAAACCCTGCCGTTTAGCGCCATTTTCGCAAGACGCCACGCCTCGGCGAGATGTACGGTAAGTTCGCCGCTCCCTGCTTCTCGCTTTCTGCTCCCTGCAGTTTAGATAATAGTCACCATATTCCTGCCATTCTTCTTCGCTTTATACATGGCTTTGTCCACCCGGTTGAAGACCGTTTCCTGGGTTGGATCGGAATCATTGATTTCAGTAACGCCGCAGCTCACGGTAAGGCTTATCTCCTGCTTGTGGTAAACGAACCGGGTGTTCTGGATTAATTTGCGGAGTCTTTCGGCAACCGCACCGGCGCTCTCCAGGTCGGTACCGGGGAAGATTACGATGAATTCGTCTCCACCCCAGCGGGCGATAAAATCCGTTTCGCGGAGAATGGGCTTAACGCGTTTTATGATCTCCTTGAGGCATCTATCTCCAGCCCAGTGGCCGTACTGGTCGTTTATCGCCTTGAAGTTGTCGATGTCAAACAGGAGTATCGAAAAAAACTGTCGATACCGCTGGAAGCGGTACAATTCGTTCTTGAGGCGTTCCCTCAAAGCACGCCGGTTAGCTATACCGGTCAAAGGATCGATGAGTACTTCCTTTTCGAGCGCCTTGCGCTTTTCATGGACCTGGTCTACTTCTTTTTTCATCCTGCTCAGGTTTTCATTCAGAGATTCCATCTCCACGCTGAGCTTTTCCTGGCGGAGCATCTCAGAGCGGCGCTTCTCCTCCAGGGCCGTCCGTATGGTGGCAAGCCGGGACATGACAAGACCCCGGAACTCGGTGAGCGTGGTGCTGAGCTGCGCCGATTTTTTCATATCTTCCACATGCTTTTCGAGGAAATTGTTGAACTTTGTGTTTTCGCCCTGGCTCTGCCCCGTCTGACTGATCGAATCCAGGTACTGGCGCTCGACCTCCAACAGGCCTGCGCCGATCTCCGAGATGAACTCGGTGACCAGGCTCCGTTCCTCGTTTATCATCTGATTGTAGGCCTGGACGAGCGTGATGATATCGTCCTTGAGCCCTACGATGTCTTTGATCTGGGAGCTTGCCTCGATTTTTTCCCGCAGTCTAGCGAGGCGCAGCGAGTAATCTTCCCCAAAGTCGTGATCAAATTCGGCGATCAAGCCGACAAAAATCGACTGGAGTTCTTTGCAGTGGCCATTCGGGTCGCTAACCGAAGCCTGCCCCCCAACCTTGTTGACAGCGCCGCGCGCGACCGGCTCAGATTTCTTTTCAGTTCCACCGGCGAGCGATTGTTCGCTTTTAACTATCGTATCTCTTAAGGCTCGCAGGCTTTCTTCCATCTCATCGATGGCAGTTGCTTTCTGGACTGAGTTCTTGAAATCGGCGAGACTCTCACACACAGCCGCACTCTCATTGCTTGCGAGGGCTGAAAGAGCAATCACCGAGCGCTTCAGCAGATCACGCATCCTTATTGCCGTTTCCCTGTCCTCGACGGCCTCTCTGATGCCGTTGCCGGAAAATTTTGCAGCCTCCGCAGGCACATTTTTCCCGGGTTCGGCCGATTTGTTCCCCGACTGCTGCGCGTCATCAGCGTATCTCATAATCAGATCTCCGTATCTATCCTGGTTGCTTACTGCCCTTCAAACCCGCCTCCACCCCTGTTTTAGGCTTGAAAAGCTGGCACTCGACGCCAGACGAAGTGTAAACGGCAACACTGGGGTGCAAACGTGCTTTTATACTCCAAGCTGAGCAACCGTAAGGAGTCCCGGTTACCCAGGTTATGAAGAAGAAGCGGCAATGAGTGCAGTTGACCTTTTCCATACAGCGCCCCTTGGAAATGCCTCAAGTATTCGAATATTCCGGCCGACTCAAAGGGAAGCAAATTCAATGCCATACAAGGCCGGGCAGCGTGCAGTCAGGAATTGCGCAATTATCATTGCCGCTGTTCATATTTTGACTTTCGGGCGTTTTTATTTAAAGATTTCTCAACCTCCAGCCGATATACTGGCAGGAGGAACATATCATGGTTATAACCAACTATCGGGTCCAGAGTGTTTTGCGAACTTATACTCGACAGTTGCAACGGTCGAATCTTACAGCAAAAGCCGACCGGGAAACAGGTAGTGGGGATTCGGGCGTGGAGAAAGTTTCAATCTCAGGAGAAGGCAAAAACAGACTCATGATGGATCGAGTGACCAGTCAGGTTTTGGAAAAGATGTACCCCAAACAGGATGATTCTGGACCGGCAGGAAACAAATCCGTGCTCGACTACGGACCGGTAACGGAAGGAAACACATGAATATAAAAACGATTCCGCCATATCTGACAAACGCCGTTCAGAGCACCACGACAACAACAGGAAAACCTGGCGCTGAAGAAAAAACCGCAGTTGGAAACGCCGCTTCTTCGGACCGGGTGCAACTCTCGCAGGATTACCAGGACATGGCTCAGGCGCAAA
The DNA here is from genome assembly GCA_963741035.1 of uncultured delta proteobacterium. Classification (GTDB taxonomy): domain Bacteria; phylum Desulfobacterota; class Syntrophobacteria; order Syntrophobacterales; family Syntrophobacteraceae; genus SbD1. The sequence goes on along the minus strand of CAVUGX010000036.1, from coordinate 26,452 downwards.
AAGCGATCTCGGGGTCCGGGGACATCCGCACTGAAAAGGTTCAGCAGATTCAGAACCAGTTGAACAGCGGAACGTACCGGATCAAACCCGATGAAATAGCGGGAAAAATGCTCGATGAAATAGTTTGAGAACCGACATTTAATTGACACAGCCTGCAACGGCCCGGCACAGAAATTTTGACACTGTGTCCGGGCTGAATTTTTTGTGCGCACAGGCACCCGATGGAGGACAACAAGATAATTACTTCAACTCTGATATAGGGTATTTTTTCCGATTGAGTTCGATATAAAAGTTTTGCCCTGTATCATCCTGACGCACGAACTCGGCGAACTGGTAATAGGCAGGGCGTGAGAATCTGGCCAAAAAGTGCCCCAGCATCACTCTGCAGTAGAGAATGTTATCTTTTCCGACCGCCAGGGTATCAAGGTCAAGGACTTCGGGGCGTGGAATATTTTTCATCCGAATTACGACCCGCTCCATGTCCGACTCATCCCGTTCAATGTCTACCCTCGAAACCACGAAGGGAGTATCCGCAACCTCGATCGGGCACGATCCCTCTGAATCCGCCAGGACGAATTGGCCCGTGGGCGTCAGGTCCAGTCTCGAATAGAGGACTTCCAGGATTTCGGGCCGAAAGATCTTGTTTCCGAAGTGAAACCAGTCGCCGTTTTCATCGACCAGAATACCGATGGGTCGAGGCTCTCCAATTGCGCTTATCTTAGGAACGTCCGGCCTGTCAGGGTCAGCTCCAGTCATATCTTGATGCCGTCCTCGTCAAATTCGGGGGATGCCGCAACGGTTTCTTTCTTACTCCCGGCGGCCTTTGCGCAGAATCTTTCCATCTCGGAGTATACGCATCCACAATACTGCTGTCTATACATTCCGAGCGCCTTTGCCCTCTGCTGTCCCTCCCTCCATCCGGACCTGAAATCCCTGTAGAAAAAAGGGATGCTATGTTTCCGTGAGGCTTCTTCAGCAATGGACACTATCAACTGATGCTGCTGGCGCTTGCTGTAGAGAAGTGTGGTAGTGAAAGCGTCGAAGCGGCTTCTTTTTGCCAGACTAGCCGCGGCATTCAGCCTCAGAGAATAGCAGTAAAGGCAGCGGTTGGTCTCGCGAAACGCAACCTGCCGGAAAAAAGTCTGCGGATCGTAGTCGGCCCTGACGATCAGAGGCAGGTTTTCGTCTTGCGCGTAGAGTTGAAGTGTTTTGAGCCGTTTTTCGAATTCCTGGTAAGGTTGAATATGTGGATTATAAAAAAATCCGTGTACGGCGGAATTCTCCCCGCGCAGAACCTCCAGCGGATAGATTGCGCAGGGACCACAGCAAATATGTAGAAGAATTCGCGACATGTAATTAAATCCTGAAGCGGGGAGCGGGAGGTTTATTGCTCCCTGCTACTTCCCCTGCCTGCCCCTTGCTTCGAAAAGACGTGGTGCTGCGCTCCGCTTAGCCCAGCCTTGTATCTACCGGTCTACTCCGAAAAGACATGATGGGTTGCGCTTCGCTCCACCCATCCTACGGGTCTGCTCCCCGCTTCCTGCTTCCCGCTTCTTCTCAGCCGCGTGGAAGATCGGCGGCCAGCTTATGCGTAAGCCCGTCAAAGCTTCCGTTGCTCATGCACACGATCAGGTCGCCCGGCCGGGCCTCCCCAAGTAGAAATCCCAGCAGGTCATCGGCGGTCGGGAAGAAGCGCGCATCCTTATCCCGCCTGCAGATATCATCTACAAGCCGTTGCGCGTCGAGGCGCTCGGATTCGGGAACCGTCTCCATTCCGGGCGGCTGTTTGATACAGATGATGTCCGCAGCGGAAAACGCGTGCGAGTATAACTCCTGGAAGACATTCCGCCTGCTCGAGTTGCTTCTGGGCTCAAAAGCGGCGATCAAACGGCGTTTGGGATGGAAGAGCTTCAGGGCCAGCAGCGTTTCATGCACAGCGGTCGGATGATGAGCGAAGTCGTCCATCACGAGGACCCCTCCGAACTCGCCTATGACGTCCTGGCGCCGCTTTACTCCATTGAAGGCGAGAACCGCCTCCTGGATGCTCTCCATAGTCATTCCGGCAATGCTTGCGGCCGCGATTACGGCTGCGAGGTTCCAGACATTGTGCCTCCCCGGCAGCCTGGATCGCAATGTCTCCTCCCGGAAGGTCCTGGGGCTGCGAAGTCGAAAGGATACCTCGCCCTGCTGGAAATCAACCCACTTGATATGCCAGTCCGCCCGGTGAGAGCGGCCATAGGTGATCACCTGCCCTTTGCATTCGGAGGCGAGCCCGGCGCAGTTGGGGTCGTCGGCGTTGAGAATAAGGTATCCGCGCTCCGGAATTAGTCTTACAAAGTTTCTGAACGCATTTAAGACAGCTTCGAGGTCGGCGAAGATGTCCGCGTGATCGAACTCGATGCTCGTAATTACCCCAATGTAGGGCTGATAATGGAGGAACTTCGGCCCCTTGTCGAAGAAGGCCGTATCGTATTCATCGCCTTCCAGCACCATGTATTCGCCCGCGCCCAGCCGGTAGCTTCTGCCCCAATCCTTGATGAAGGCCCCGATGAAGGCTGCGGGGTCCGTCCCCCCTGCTCGAGTACCCATGCGAGAAGAGATGAGACCGTGCTCTTGCCGTGAGTCCCGGCCACAACCATGCTCCTTCGGCCCGGGAGAAAAAGCCGGGAAATTGCCTGGGGCATCGACAGACATGGCCGGTCCTGCGCCATGACGAATTGGGCTTCGGGATTTTCACGCCGTATGACGTTGCCCATGATAAATAGATCCGGAGCGAACTTCTGAGGGTTTTCCGGCGAGAATCCTTCATAGAGCGGAATACCCAGGTCCCGCAGATGCGTACTCATTGGAGGATAGAGGTTCTGGTCGGACCCGGCCACTTCGAAGCCGCTCTGTTTGAGCATCGTCGCAAGGGTCCCCATGGCGATTCCTCCGATCCCCACCAGGTATATTTTCTTGACTCCGTCATTTTCCATGTTTGAGCGCTTCCATTATGATATCGTGCAAGACTGGCCGTAGCTGCCTGATTTCATCGTTTTGCCGTGTTGGATGAACACGATTGGTGAGAAGGATTACCATGATCCGCTTTTCCAGATCCAGCCAGAAAGAGACCCCGGTAAATCCGAGGTGCCCGATCGTATTGCTTGAAAAATAGCGCCCGGCGCTCGAATAACCTTTTCGGCTCGGGGTGTCGTAACCCAAACACCAGTCACTCGAACCGCCGGCGATTTCGGTGCGGGTCCAGAAAAGCCGAACGAGGTCCCGGCGCAAGAGCGGGTCGCTCAGATTACCTTCGTAAATGTTCAACAGGAAGGAAAGCATCTTAAAGACCCCGCGAGCCGTCCCAAAAAGCCCCGCATGCCCCGCCACTCCGTTGAGAGTCCATGCGTTTTCATCATCGACTTCGCCGAAGAGCAGCCGGTTTCTCCAGGCGCAAACCTGAGTGGCCGCAAACTGGATGTCCGACGATGCACGGAGCGGGGAGCATGAAGCTTCCGGCTTCCCGCTTCCCGCTTCCCGCTTCTGAATTGGACTGTTCTCCTTTATAACACCTTCCGATTCGATCGGGCAAAAATGAAGTTCATCTATTTCGAGCCTGGCGAACAGATAATCCCGGACAAGACGGTCGAGCCTGTCACCCATTTGCTGTTCGAGAATCAGCCCCAGCAGCATGAACCCGAGGTCGCTGTAATTGGCTGCCTTGCCGGGGGGAGCATCGAGGGGCGTTTGCAAAATCATTGACAAAAGCTCGTTCCGCCTGGCTCCGGAAGGCAGTTTGATCAGTTCGGGATAAAAAGGCCTGTATGGCGGGAGCCCGGAGCAATGAGAGAGCAGGCGCCTCGCCGTGATTTCCTCTTTGTCCCCGGGGACTAAACCCGGAAAGAACCGGGAAATGGGATCGTCAATGTTGAGAACCCCCAGTTGAATTGCAGCCATGCAAAGGGGGGCGGTAACCAGGGGTTTTGTCAAAGAAGCAAGATCGAAGCGGGTCGATGGGGTTACGGCAGACCCCTCATATTCCACGCTTCCCCACGTCCGCTCAAAAATTGGCGCCAGGCCGCGCGAAATGAGAAGGGAAGCCCCGGGAAAGACGCCTCGACAAACGGCCGCCTTGAATTCGGTATCCAGACGAGATTCTGAATCAGCGTGCAACCGGAGTTTTGAGTATTCCGAGCAAACCTTCATTTGTATCCAGCACAAAGGGGGCGCCGAACGGTATCACCTCATTGCGGCTGCCATGGCCGAAGGGCAACCCCTGTACGACAGGGAAAGCATACTCGCTCACATGATCCATTACCATCCGGCAAATATCGTTGTTTTCAGCGCACTTCGTAAACTCTCCCAGAAGAATTGCGCCGATCGAAGGCAGTATTCCGGCCAGCTTGAGGTGATTCATCATCCGGTCGAGCCGGTAGAGGGCTTCTCCGCAGTCTTCGATCAGCAGCAGCGCGCCTGTCATGTCCGGCATATAAGGAGTTCCAACCAGGTGGGCGAGGCAGCTCAGGTTTCCCCCCAGGACACGGCCTTCGGCGGCGCCGGGCCTCAGGATCTGCTCCGGCTCCAGCGCCCATTGGTATGAGGCCTTTCCCGAGAGCGCCTCAAGGACACTGTCGGGCGCCTCGCTCATGCCGATGAGGTTCGGACCGTGGAAAGTGGTCCACCCGGCCCGGCTCATCAGCCCAAGATGAAGAAAAGTGATGTCGCTATGGCCGATGAAAAGTTTCGGGTTCCGGCGGAAGACGGAAAACGGAATCCGGGGCAGGAGCCGTCCACTGCCGTAGCCGCCCCGTATGCATAGGATCGCTTCGACCTTCGGATCGAGAACGGCTTCCGTCAAGTCCTGGAGCCGCTCCACATCGGTTCCCGCAAGATATCCATCCTTTTTGAAAATATTCTTTCCGGGAACCACTTCGTACCCGGCTGCCCGGAGGATTTGCACACCCTTTTCGTACCGGTCCGCTTCAAAGTGACTCGCCGGCGCCACGAGCGCAATCGAACTTCCCGGGCCAAGGCGAAGGTATCCTGGTTTGCAGTTCATCTACGGATCACGCCGGCTTTTTGTTCATGTCGAAAATTATTCTCAGGCCATTGAGGGTCAGGTAATCGTCAACCTTATCTATGATGGGGCATTCGCTCGCAATAAGCGGGGCCAGCCCGCCGGTCGCGACCACGTAAACTTCGCGGTTTACCTCCTTTTTCATTCGAGAGATGATTCCCTCGACCAGGCCCGCATAGCCGTAGACGATTCCCGCGTTCATCGAAGCAATGGTATTCTTGGCCATTATGAAGGGCGGGCGGGCGAATATCTCTACCCTGGGGAGCTTGGAGGCCTTCTGGAAAAGGGCTTCGCACGAAATCATGATCCCGGGGCTGATGACCCCGCCCATGTATTCGCCACGCTCGGAAACATAATCGAAGGTTGTCGCCGTCCCGAAATCGACCACAATTACCGCGTTTTTCCGTTCATCGTAGGCAGCCACGGCATTTACGATCCTGTCCGCACCGACTTCCTTCGGATTGTCGTAGAGGATCGGCATGCCCGTTCTAATTCCTGGACCCACCACCAGAGGGGTGGTGTGAAAGTACCTCTGGCAAAACCGGTCGGCGGAATTCAAAACAGGCGGGACGACACACGATATGATTACGTCGCTTACGCTGTCCAGGGGCATTTCATGCACCGCAAACAGGCTCCTTAGAATGATAGCGTATTCGTCTATTGTAATGTTGACTTCCGTGCGAATGCGCCAGTCATGCACGAGGATGCCGTCTTTGAAAAGGCCAAGTACGGTGTTTGTATTGCCGATATCTATCGCCAGGAGCATCGAACACTCCTTTGCTCAGCGAAAGCCGAGCCTTCTACGCTCTTTACCGGTTCCGTGTTCACTGCCGGTTCTCCTTTTCGCTGTTTCGAAACAAACCCTTGACAGGATTTACAGGATTAACAGGAAAACAACAGGCCAAAGACTAAATGGGAGCCAACCCTCGCCGTTGATCGTGTAGTTAATCCTGTCTCGAAAAGTTCCGGTGGGCTGCGCTGCCGCTTAGCCCACCCTACGGGCCTACGGGTCTTTTTATGGTTTCAGGGTGACCCGAAGGGACATGAAAAGCTGTTACGTAAGGACTTGATACTATGGACATTCTTTCAGCCCAAGTGCTTCTCGATGCATGAGGCCATAGCGTATGCGACTTCCTCTATGATCTCACGGTTGGCCCCTTCGACCATTACACGAATCACCGGCTCCGTCCCCGAGGGGCGAATCACCATCCGGCCTTCTTCTCCCAGCCGTTGTTCCAGGTCCTGCTGGAGCTTCACTATTTCCGGGACCGAGTTCATAGATTTTTTGCCGTCGACCGGAACATTCACCAGCTTTTGCGGGTAGTGCTCCATGATTTGCTTGAGTTCGGACAGAGGGCGCCCCTCGCGAAGCATAACGGCAAGCACCTGGAGCGCCGAGAGCACACCGTCGCCGGTCGTGCCGTGATCGAGAAAGACCATGTGTCCGGACTGTTCGCCCCCGAGGTTGTACCCATTCTGGCGCATCTGCTCCACTACGTACCTGTCTCCGACCGGGGTCCTTACAAGGCGCCCGCCCAGCCTTCGCAGGGCCACCTCGAAACCCAGGTTGCTCATGATCGTTGCAACAACGGTCTTGTCCCTCAGCATATTGCACTCGAGAAGGTACTTGGCGCAGATGACCATAATCTGATCGCCATCGAGTATTTCGCCTTTTTCATCGGCCAGAATCAACCGGTCCGCGTCGCCGTCAAGGGCAAGACCGGCATTGGCTCCGTTCTCGCGAACAACCGAGGCCATAACCTCGGGATAAAGAGCGCCGCAATTCTTGTTTATGTTTTTGCCGTTGGGTCTGTCTCCGATAAGGATCACTTCGGCCCCGAGCTCTTCAAAAACAGTCGGCGCGACCCGGTATGCGGCCCCGTGCGCGCAGTCGATTACAATTTTGAGCCCCTCCAGGGTAAGGTCCCTCGGAAAGGTGTTCTTGAGATAGACGATATAGCGCCCCTGAGCATCGTCTATGCGCCGCGCCCGGCCGATGTCGGATGCAGAGGGTTTGGGCAGCTTTTCTATTTCGCCGCTCAGGATAAGCTCTTCCATGTATTTTTCGGTATCGTCGGGGAGTTTGTAACCGTCGTTTCCGAATATCTTGATGCCGTTATACTCGTAAGAGTTATGCGAAGCTGAAATGACTATGCCCGCGTCTGCGCGCATGCTGCACGTAATGAACGCTATGCCCGGCGTAGGGAGCGGCCCGACCAGAAGCACATCGACACCCATGGAGCAGATTCCCGAGGTGATGGCATTCTCGATCATGTAGCCTGAAAGGCGAGTATCTTTTCCAATGATGATCTTTGGACGGCGGTGATTTCTTTTGAAAATATAGGCAGTACTCAACCCGACCTTCATAGCCAGGTCCGTCGTCATTGGATAGGCGTTTGCAACGCCCCGAATTCCGTCTGTCCCGAAAAGCTTTGCCATATAACCTCCATACCACCCCCCAAAAAGGGGATTCAAGGGAAATCGCGCAACTTTCGCGCGGTTTTCTCAGTTTTCGGGAGCATAACCGCTTCGGACAGCTTCGGCCATTCGAATCGCTTCACGATGAAAAGCGACGTCGTGCACCCTGAGGATATGGGCCCCCGCCGCAATACCGAAAGCATTCACGATGGCGGTCCCCAACTCCCTTTCTTCCTCTTTGCGGCCAAGAACTGTGCCGATAAATCTCTTGCGCGAAGCCCCAAGCAATATGGGGCGGTCCATACATGAAAAAGAATCGAGGTTTCTTATCAGGTGGAGATTGTGGGCGATTGTCTTGCCAAAACCTATGCCCGGATCAATTATTATCCGGCTGCGCTCTATGCCGTTCCCGGCGGCAAACCGCATCCGTTCTTCCAGAAATTCTATTATTTCGGAAACGACGCTTTCGTAAACCGGGTTGATTTGCATGGTACGGGGGGTGCCCAGCATGTGCATAAGGATGAGCGGCACTCCCGATTCAGCGACGACCCGAGCCATACCGGGATCAAACTTCAGCGAGCTGACGTCGTTGATTATATCAGCGCCGGCCGAAAGCGCCTGGAAGGCCACTTCGGACTTGGTCGTATCTATCGATATCGCAATGTCGCTGCTTTCACGTACCGCACGGATAATCGGAGTAACCCGCTCGATCTCCACCGCAAGCGGCACGGGGTCCGAACCGGGCCTTGTCGATTCGCCCCCCACGTCCAGGATGTCTGCGCCCGCCGCGATAAGCTCAAAGGCTCGGGCCACCGCCCGGTCATGGTCGGCGAACCGGCCTCCGTCAGAAAAAGAGTCGGTCGTAACATTGAGAATACCCATGATGAGCGGACGGCGGCCCAGCTCCAGAGCTCTGCCTCCAAGCTTCATGGTGTATTGTTTACGTTCGGATACTGACAAGCTGAACTCCTTAGGAGTTTTTAGTTCTTAGTTGGCAAAGAAAGTCTGAGAAACCGTTTTTAGTTTTTAGTTTAGCTGAGAATGTCCCAATTCTTCGCTTCTGTTCTCAACTCAAAACTCAAAACTCTTTCGACTTCAGCGAATTTTTCAAGCCTGTAAGGAGTTTCCGGATCTCCCCGCAGTCAGCCAACAGCCTTTCTGAACTCGCTGAGTCCAGGTAGCCCAGCCGTTCACATAGCAGAATCCAGGTTTCCAATTCCGCAACCTATCCTCTGGCTACTCCAAGAAACTGGCGGAATTCCCCTGAATTGTTCCTGGCTTGATCTTCAGCGATATTGGAAGGTACGGATGCCCCCGCCCTGCACATCTGTGAGATAATGCCATACATTTCTTCGCGGGGAAAGGAGCGCGTACAGTAATTAGATGCTCTCAGCCAGATCCATGGACTTCTGCCAGGCCACCAAATCCCGGTGGCTTCTCGAACCAGCCATAGTTCCTCGGAACAGTTTTTAGTTTTCAGTTAACTGCGAAATCACGCCATACGTACCACAAACTTCAGTTCTTACTCAAAACTGAAAACTGAAAACTCCTTATCGCCTAACAGTCAACCATGCTTATGCCAAGACCTCCCGTCCCCATTTCCTTGAATGGTTGAGGCAAAGCCTTGCCCGTTTCCAACATGGCCGCGATGACTCTGTCCAGGTCCTCCCAGTGCTGTGACGCGATCTCATTTTTGGCGAGAAGATATGCGTTGTAGGCTTTGAGCCCTCCAAAAGCGTTTCTTTCTATGCAGGGTATGAGCACGAAACCGCCCACGGGGTCGCAAGACATGCCGAGATGATGCTCCAGGGCCATTGTGGCCGCGATTTCTGTAACATCGAGAGAGGCTCCTGCAGCATAGGACAGCATGGCTGCCGCCATGGATGAAGCTACGCCGATCTCACCCTGGCAACCCACTTCCGCACCGGCTATGCTCGCATTGTTCTTACACAGGAACCCCACCAGCCCTGCCGCCAGGAGACCCATCCGCATCGAGTCCCGGGACATCTTCAGGTGGTGTTTCATCACATAGACAATCGATGGAATGGTTCCCGCGGAACCGAGCGTAGGGGCCGTGACGGCCAGCCTGCCCGCGGCATTGCCTTCAGAAACGGCCAGGGCGTAGCTGCTCAATTGCTGCATGAAACGATCCTCGGCGCCGGCATTTGCGGATCGTTCGTAAATCCGCTTCGCCTTCCGGTGGAACTCAAATGGACCCGGGAGAAGACCTTCCTCGTCCAGACCCTGGTTGACCCCATCCTCCATGGTTTTCAGCACCAGGTCCAGATGCGCGAAGATCTGCTTCTCGTCGCTATGCATTACCGCTTTTTCGTTTTCGAGAATCACTTCGTGAAGGCTTTTTCCACTCTCCGACAACAGCTTTCTGAATTCAGCCATGCTGCCGTAAGGGTGGGACGGTTGCCCCCGCTCAGCCGCGGGTTGCCCTTTCCACTGAAAAAAGCCTCCGCCCGGAGAATAGTATTCTCGCTCCAGGATCAACGAACCGTCTTTTCCTACAAGCCGCATGATCACCGTATTAGTATGCGGATAATCGTGGTCCACCTTGTCCCAGACGATCGTGTGGCTGCCGATCTCGAACGTTTTTCCGTTTATCGTCGTCTTATACTTTCGAGAGGTGTCCGCAAGCTCATCCATCAGCTTGGGATCGCATGTCTCCGTTCTTTGCCCCAACAGACCTGCCAGAATAGCGCGATCCGTGCGGTGTCCCTTCCCCGTTGCGCTCAGGCTGCCGAAAAGATGAATCTCTATGGTCCGAGCCGCATCCATGTCGGCATCGGACAACTGTTCGATTGCCTCCATAAAATTGCACGTTATGCGCAGAGGGCCAATTGTATGTGAGCTTGACGGCCCCGGCCCGATCTTGAACATGTCGGTGAGCGAAGTGAGGATCACTCCGCGAGGAGCACCCTTATAGCATTGTCCCTGCGGAGTCCCGGGAAAAGCCGCAACAGGGATCCCCCGCGCTGAAGCCAGGTTCTTTTCAAACAATACGCCAGCCGCACCGGACGCTATTCCGGCGATCTTCAAAAATTCTCGACGGTTCATGTGTCGATCTCCGATTGAGGGTTAGCCGAATTATCCTCCCGTCCGCTTGGATCTGCCTTCCGGAAGCGTTTCCAAGCAAGACGACCGAATCGCTCCTCCCTGGGTACTACGCGGAAGTACACAAATTGTCCGTGCCAGGCTGCGGTAATTTCTTTGTCTCCAGGATTTCCCTTTATACTGCAGTCTACTTTTGGAAATCATGGGTTGCGTCCATGTATGGATGCCCACATCTGCTGAATTTGAACGCACAAATGCTCTTGCTCCAGAGCCGTTACGTACCTGAATCGGAAACCTGGAAGAAAAACATTAAACTGAGTATGGGTGAGTGGGTGAATGGGTGGATGGTGAATAGTGAATAGTGAATAGTGAATGGATGGGTGGGACATGGCTCCCCTCGGTGTTGAAAGTATGGGTTTGCCCCATTGACGTCTGCGGGCGCAGGATTTACCTAAGCACAAGTTTCTCGTAATTCTGTCCTTTCCAGCCGATCCTCCGCGAAGAAGCGGATCGTATCGTTCTTGAGACCATATACAACATCGCCGCGACCGATCACGAGCGGTACTTTAGATCCGAGAGTCTCTATTGGTGAGATCGCAGCGGCGACCCGCCAGGCTTCCGCCGCAGGGTGGGTCCGACAGACCGCCGGCGCACCATGGGTCTATCCCGCTATAAGCAAGGAGCCTTTGTATGGTAAAGAATTTCGATCATGCGACAGTGGTTGTCCGGGACATGGAAAACGCCAAACGTTTTTTCGGCCTCCTTGGTTTCAAGGAAGATAAATCGGTTGTAATCTCTGGCGGAAAATTCGGAGCTTACATGTCAGTCCCCGGCATAGAAGCCCAACACGTCACCCTGGTGCTCACAGACGCACATCCCCGGCAGGAAGTTCAGTTACTGAAATACCTCCATCCCGACCCCGTCGTCGATCCCCATATCACCAACCTCGCAAAGACAGGGTACAACCACATCTGCTTTGCCGTAGAAGACATCGAGTCGGAAGTCGAAAGACTTGCCGCCAACGGCGTGAAGGCTCGAAACGAAATCATGGAGTTCCATAATCGAAAGCTCGTATACCTTTACGGACCGGAAGATATTACAGTCGAGCTGGCGCAATGGGTGTAGGGAGCGCCCCGGGATTGACGAAAACGGGCACGGGTTTCAACCTTTTGAGTGTTGATTTAGCTGCCTGGCCTGGTACGCTCCCGAGGTCCCAAATTACGCGCAAGTGCTTCCAACGAGATGATGCGGTCCTCCTGGGGCACACGTTCAGAAGATAAACCGCATACTTTTGAGAATATCAAAGGTTAACACGGAGAAAGAGATACAAAGATCGATCACCCTTTATGGTTTTTCTCAGAGGACCTTGTAAATGAGGAAAACACCCAGTAGAGCGAGAAGGACGAGCATGATTTTCTTGTATGTCCGATCGTCGATGCGGCCGTAGAAGAAGGACCCGGCGCAGGTCCCGAGGAGGATAGCCGGGATGGATACGAGAAGATACCGCAGGACCGAAATCGTCGTCAAGCCGTTGAGGGCATGCAGAAGGACCACGACGAGACCCGAAGCCGTGTAAAAGCCTTGCATAGTTGATTTGATCGTGTCCTTGGTCCAAGGTTGAAGAGAGGTGTAAACGATGACCGGCGGGCCGGACGCCCCGAGGGCCCCGCCCAGACAACCGGCCAGGAAACCCGCAGCCGAGGCCCCGGTCGTTTGGATCTCCCTCAGCACCGGCCGGAAATAGAGACCGAAGCAGGCATAGGAGACAACGATGAGGCCCAGCGCCATCTGAATGCTGCCGGTGCTTACGGTCTTGAGAAAAAAGACGCCGACGGGGACCCCCGGTATGGAGCCCGCGAAGAGGGGAAGGACCTTCTTCCATTCAAAGTCCTTCCTGAGCCCGATGAGCAGAAGGACCGCCGAGAACAAGCCCTGGAGAGCAACCAGGGGGATGACCGTTTTGATATCGAGGAAAATCGCCAATAAAGGCAAGGCCAGGAGTATGGAACCGAAACCGGACAGGCCCTGGATAAAGCAGGCCACAAAGGTGATGAGGACAATGAGAATATATTCGTTCACAAACCCAGCCGATCCTTAAGCTCCGATGCCGGGGCGCAGCCCCGGCAACTACTCGCCCACAATCACCCGATTTCCGGCAAACCGCGCCGGCTCCGCCGGACTCCTCAGCCCGAAGTTCTCCATAATAGCGTATTTGAGAAATTCCACAATCATGCCGCTGCACGCTGCCGGGGGATTTGGGCCGGGCCGTGGTAACAACACGGTTTCCATCGTTAGACCCCTCAAAAAGAAGCAATGGCGGTCTTCAACTCACCCGATAGAGCTTCACATGCCTTGACCACGTCGTAATGGTCCTCAAATCTCCGGAACATGTCAGGAGTTATCTCGTTGAAGTTCTCGAATTCTTCAGGGCTCATCCGTCTGGCCGGGCCTCCGTAGCGGCAGGTGGTTCCATACCCGCAAATGAAACATGGCGGTGTGGCGCTATTAAAGAAGACCGAACCCACTACTCTGTAATTAAAGTAATGTTTCAAGCGATACGTGATATCGCGGGCACATTGCTCGGCCTCATGGCCCGCCACGGATACCACCGCTGCCGGCTTGTCCCGGGTGAGCATCCGAACGTGGCGCAAAGCAAACATCCTCTCCAGAAAAGTATGGGTTAATGCGTTTTCGTGGCCGAAGTACACGGGGAATCCCACGACCAGGGCATCTGCCGCCGCGATTTTATCGTAGAGAGGCGCCATATCATCTTGTTGAATGCATCGATTCGTGTCGGCACATTTTACGCACCCTATACAAGGGTTGATTCTCAACCTGGCAAGGTGGATCATTTCGTGATCTTCGCCGGTATCACGGGCAACTTTTTCAAGCATCCGGTGAAGATTTCCATTAGGTTTGGGACTTCCATTAATCAGTAAGATCATTACATGTCCTTTTTGGCAAGCTCTCTGTAAAGAACATCGGAGATCCGTTCGAGGGAAAAACTCTTGCGGATAGACTCGGGTTTTTGCCAAATAGGCACATGTGAAGCTTATTCTTGTAGTCAGCTCTAGATTTCATGCGGGTTTGCAGCCTTGCAATCCTTTCAGAAGTTCAAAACGTGTAGGCACACGACATATCTCTTTTAAATTGACATGCCTTCGTAGTACGTGCTAATTAAGTAGGCATGTATCTACGAACAACAAGACGCAAAAATAAAGATGGATCGGTGGTCGAGTACTTCCAGCTTGCCCACAATATCCGTCATGCTGAGACGGGACAGCCTGTCGCCGAGATCATCCACAATTTCGGACGGGCTGATGAGCTTGACCGCGATGATCTGGTGAGGCTGTGTCGCTCGATAGCCAGGGTCTGCGGCGTGGAGGTCCGTGATCCTCTGGAGTCTTCGGATGGGACTCCTGCTCCCATCGGCGAACAACCCGCGGCCCTGCCTGAAGACGTAAAGCTCATTCAGACTCTTGAGTTGGGCGTTCCCCTTGTGGTCGAGGCGCTCTGGGAGCGACTGAAGCTCGGCCCCACGTTGCGCAAAGTTATGGAAGAATCCGGAGGCACCCCTCTATATGAAAGAGCCCTTCTTGCAATGGTTGCAAACCGGTTCTGCGAGCCTGACTCAAAGCTTGGAGTCTGGGACCGCTGGCTTCAAAAAGTCTACATGCCTTCGTGCAACACCTTAAAGCTCCACCATATGTATGAAGCAATGGACCTTCTGCATTGGAATGTGGCCGAAGTCGAAAATGCCATCTTTTTCCACGTGGCAAATCTTTTCAATCTGGTTGTGGATGTCATCTTCTACGACACAACCACAGCCTCCTTCTCAATTGACGAAGCTGACGAAGACACCGAGGCGGGAGCGGGCTTTCGAAAGTACGGCCACTCCAAAGATGGAACATGGAGTCCGCAGATCGTTGTCGCTCTTGCTGTAACGCGCGAAGGGCTGCCTGTGAGGAGTTGGGTTTTTCCCGGCAACACCTCCGATGTGGATACGGTAAAGAAGGTTCGGGAAGACCTTCGGGGATGGAAGCTTGGGCGGGCGCTCTTCGTTGCCGACTCCGGAATGAATTCCAACACAAACCGGGATGAACTTGCCAAGGCCTGTGGGAAGTACCTCCTGGCGACCCGAATGGCCAGCGTTTCAGAGATTAAGGAAGATGTGCTCAGCAGGCCCGGCCGGTTTAGAACGATCGCCGAAAACCTCCAGGCAAAGGAAGTAATCGTAGGCGATGGGGAGCTCCGGCGCCGGTATATCCTGTGCTACAATCCCCGCGAGGCCGAAAGGGAGCGAAAGCATAGGGAGCAAGTTGTCAAAGAGCTTGAAGAAGAACTCAAAGGTCATCCGGAGCATCAGGCGACTGCCAGATGGGCCATCGATCTTCTCGCCTCCGGCAGGTACAAGCGTTACCTTACAGTCGATAAGCAGGCCCGAATACGGCTGAACCGTGAGGCGATCCAGCAATCGTCAAAGTATGACGGCAAATGGGTGCTCCAGACCAACGACGATACCCTCACTGTTGAAGATGCCGCAGCCGGTTATAAGGGGCTCCTCGTGATCGAGCGGGCATTCAGGACCCTTAAGAGCACCCGGATCAAAATGGAGCCCATGTACCATTGGCTGCCCAAACGTATCGAAGCCCACGTGAAGCTTTGTGTCTTCTCGCTTCTCATCGAAAGAGTGGCGGAACTCCAATGCAAGCAGCCCTGGCCGAACATCCGAAGGACGCTTTCAACTCTTCAGGCCACCGAGTTTCACACTCAAAAAAATCAATTCTTTCAGCGCAACGAGCCCACTCGCGAGCTTGTCCACACACTTAAATCCTTAGATATTCCAATGCCTAAGGCCGTCTTGGACATCAAATCGGCACCCTCTCAACCGTAGGCACACGCCAAATTTGACCACCTTATGCAAGTCACTAGATTTATAGCCATTTTATGATTGTGTCTGCCTACCCCGCAAAAACCCGGGATAGACGGCTGCCTCGTTTCAGCGGTTACTTTTTCTCTACCTCTGCATTCTTGGCAAGTGTGGCTTTCCTGCCTCATAGATCACGCTACCCATCTTCAGTGATACACGGTTGCCCGGGGGCTTCACCGCCACAAATCCCGCATTTCGGCACTTTCACGCACCTCCCTTCGCCCTTTAGCATTGTGAGAGTGAGTGTAACAGGATGAAGTCAGCTTTTCTGTAGTGGATGCTACATCGAAGACCTTTCGTGACGTATTTTGATGACTTTTGAACGGATGCCAAAGCACGGGTTTTGGGTCGGGCCTAACGGAAAATCCGAAGATAAAACCTCACCATGGTACCCCGGACGGGAAGTGTTGCACGTGAAACAGAAGCCATGCAACGTTTCCGTTGCATGCAACACTTCTTCGATGCCAAGTTCACACCCTTTGATGGCTCTTGCCATATCGCAAGTATATATATCTTTTAGCTAAACCGTATTACGTGAAGCCTCTTGATCCGGCGGGCATAAAACTTGCCTAAAGATAAAGCAGCATGGCGTATTTGCCTCCCATCCGGGGGACTAAACCGATTAGACGAGGCGAACAGATGAACCCGATTCAAGTGAGGCAGACATCGCAAACGAACCAAACGCAGCGAAATGTAATGTGCCGGCTCTATAATAAGTGCCTCGACAGGGCTGTTGATATGGATTGGAAAGGATTCGCCTGTTCCGAGTGCCGAGATTATGAATCGGAAGCAGGCGAAGATCCGGCACATTGGCAAGAACAGGAATGGCGTGCAGCATACCTGCTCCTGAGAATTGCAACCGGCGATCCACGGTACGGCTCCAGAGAGAAACCACGCTATCATTGGTCTAAGCACAGGATATCGTTGGTGAATTGCAAGGGAATGTCAGAAAGTGAATTTCATAAGTGGGCCGAGGAATATATCGACCCTTGCAACGGTTATCATAAGTTCTTATCTCCCGTAAAACAGTCTTTTCCACCAGGCCATTTTTGCCCGGTTCCATCGCTCCAACAAGAGTCTGTTTGAAGGACTAACGGGCAGATCCATTACTCACTCAGCTCTGGAGATATGTTTGTTAACGACACGAATTCAATGTGATGCACGACCAAAATGTGTGGCACATGGAGTCCTCTATATAAGGGGGAAGTGATGACTGAAGGAAAGGAGGCATTTAATCATAAGGAAAAGAGGTTCCCGGCGCCATGGTTTATGACAAATTGTACGGTCTTCAAAAACAGTTCCAGGGATGGAGATGTTTGGTCTGTGGAGAGATTGCTGAACCGGTCATTCCGGAGGGTCGGCAATTGACAAGAGTGATCAGTGTGGTCATTAATGAATTAAACCTAATGAAAGGGTACACAATGAGAAAAAGATTATTTGGGCGCTTGTTATTGGTTGTCATCGCTGGTATAGCTTTAGCTGGTTGCGCGTGTGGCACGCAAATGGCCGCTGAGACCCCGCCTCCTTATACGCCGCCTGCGGTAGTCCAACCGGCTCCTCAGCCCCCGCCTGCGGTAGCTCCGCCGCTTAAACAGGACCGCAACTAAACCACCCACCGGCGCCCTGCCTCGATGATTGATAAAACACGAGGCAGGGCTACTTAAACCGCCGGTTGTTGCCGGACGCGAAAAATATGCCGATGCGGCACGGACAGTCATATGGCAAAAATAGAAAAAAGATCGGGCTGCGCCTTTCGGCGGCATTGCGGTGCACGAAACGCTCAGGAAGCATACGCTCGCTCGCAGCGATCATAACCAAAGGGCTTTGTCTTGGCCTGCTGGCCGCCGGTTTTACCCCCCACCAGGCTGCCGCTGCGGACAGCGCTGCGCAATTGTCCGACCCGAGCCGCTCATTTTCTGCGCATGAAGTTGCAGCAGCCCTCTTAACTATTGAGACGAAACCCGTGGCGGCGCTTCATCCCCAACGGGCGAACTTCGAACGGGAGCATAAGTCCCGGGACGCCCGGCACGTGGCAGACTGGGTCGTCGATTCAGGCGACAATCGCGGCATGCCATTCGTGATTGTCGACAAGACGGACGCCAAAGTCTTTGTATTCGATGCCGACGGGCGACTTCGTGGCGCTGCCCCGGCCCTGGTGGGCCTGGCCCGGGGTGATGACTCCAGCCCCGGTATCGGTGACCAGAAGTTGTCGGACATGGGCCCTGAGGAGCGCACCACACCGGCGGGCCGCTTCGTGGCCTCGCTGGGCTACAATGTCCACGGAAAGGACGTCCTCTGGGTGGACTACTGCACTGCCGTTTCCCTGCATCGGGTGATTACGACCAATCCCAAGGAGCGCCGCCTGCAGCGCCTGGCAAGCCCAACGCCGCTCGACCACCGTATTTCCTATGGTTGCATCAATGTTCCAGCAAAGTTCTACAATAACGTCGTGAGCCCGGCATTTACCGGGACGTATGGCATCGTCTATGTGCTGCCGGAAACCCGGTCGAACAGCGAAACCTTCGCGTCGTTTTATGACGTCGAGTGACGTTGGGGAACAGGCACAACTGCGGACCTCGACAAGCGTCCTCAGTTCACAATCAATCAGGAGAAAGCATTGAAGAATAAATTGACTTTCAATTTGATATTGCTCTTTATGGTGGCATCGGTCTGTGCCCACACTCCCGCAATTGCAAAGGAAGCAGAGAAACCGGACACCGCGGTCGCTTCAGACGTCACGACTGGAACACCTGTCTTGGAGGTCCCTGAATGGTATTTTGATTTCGGACAAGTAAAAGAATGGACCGATTACACGCACGCATTCGTGATCAGGAACAAAGGAACCGGGGTCTTGGAGATCAAAAAAGTCCAGCCCGGGTGAGGAACCGCGGTGGCCGGTTTCGACAAGGCCATTCCCCCGGGGGCCGAGGGGAAAATAACTATAAGACTTTATCCGCAAGGATGTTCCAGCGGCAAAAGGAAAGTATCTCTTGTATTAACTAATGATCCACAAGTGCCCAAATTTACCTTGGTGGTCCAGGGGAAATCGGACTGATTGGTCAGCCTTTCGAGAATATAGCTGAAGATAAGCGGCAATTACCGGGCACCTCAACTGGGCGTCATCACTACTTGACAAGTGGAGCGGACCTGGTCTCAACAAATGATGCAGAATTGAAAGGCTACTCCGTTTCAAGCCGAACTAGGACCCTGAGCGAGGGGGAGCCTTGGTCCGCTGCCGAGAGCGTGCTTTAATGCGGGAGGGCTTCAGGAGTCCTTCCATGACAGGAACGAGATCCCGCAGTATTCGTTCCCCGTTCTTGTCCTCAATCAGGGCTGCCAGTATATATTTCCGCCAGCCGTCATCACAGACGAGGACCGAATCCGAAAAAGAGACGTTCCAATCCCCGGATTTCCGGAACATCCTGTCCGGAGAGACATGCTTTTCGAGGACGCTTACAAATTTGTCGTGAAGGGCCGGCCTTGAAAGTATCTCCAGCATCTGGCGCGAGCATTCCGGGCTAATGAGTTCACCGTTTGCAAGCATGTAGTAGAAGCGGCATATTTGAGTAACCGTCGCGGCATGAGACAGGCCTTTAATAGGTTCGGGATTTCGCTCGCCACCCTGCGCATAACGGGCGCCCAGCCAAATTCCCCCGCCGTTTTCGGGGATATAGAAATTATACCACAGGAGGAGGTCCCCGATGCGCTTCAGGCCTATGAGATCAATCATGTAGGAAGCGGCAGGGTTGCTCGAGCGGCGAATCATCTGGGCCAGCCACTCGTGGAGTTCCGGCGTTTCTTGGAGCAGGCCGTCTTCAATGCTCTGATAGGCGGCCAGCAAAATCGCGATTTTGGGCAGGCTCGCCGCATACATCATCGTCGAGCCGTTTACGCTCGCGAAACGTGCAGTTGCAGGGTTTGAAAGGTCCATCACCCCGACAGCCATTTTACCTTGCTCAATCAGGGCGCGCCAGGACGGCTTCTCGTTCAGAGCGCGCTCGAGCGCCGACTGAAGGACTTCGTCCCCTGTCTCCGCAAAAGAACGATACTGTCCAGCCGGCAAAAAAGGCAGGCACCCGGAAAGCTCACGAGCCCCAGTGCTGGCGCTGGAATATTGCGTTGTTATAAAGAAAATGCTTGCCGTCAGAATTGTTAAAAGGAGCTTCATCTCTTCCTCGATCCATAAACCTTCTTTCAGCAAACATCAAATTTGCCTCGCCAGGGTTGTAAAAATAGCCAAAGCCGAAGGGCAAAGGTTTTATCTTCTTATCCGCCTTGTAAATCGAGGCCAGAGCCTCCTGGTAGTCCTCACTGAAAGTTGCAATAGGCCTGACATAGTGGCCGTAGAATCGCAGACTCCAGAGCGATGGCTCGAAGTATTTCAGTGGAATTCCCGAATCCTCCTGGACGATGTAGCGGCTCTGGTCCAGCATGAACCGTATCGCGGTGGAGACCTTGGTGTCGAACATCACGTACGAGGCGGACTTCACAAAGGTGGTGAAAGGCGCCAGCCCCCTGAGAAAAGAGAGAAAGTATTGGTTTCGATCGAAGGCCTGATTGTAAAGGTTGAGGCGAAAGTAGTAAAGGGTTTGAGGGTGATTCTCCTCGGAACCGGCGGCATTAAAGGTAATCCGTATGCCCTGGATGTTATTGAGGTCAACGTCTGTGGTCCCGAGGGCAGGAAACTCCCGAACCGTGGTCCCGAGGGCGGGAAATTCCCGAACCCTCCCGTCCAGCCCCATTATCCGGTACCGGACGTCGAGCACCTGTGCGTTATTTCGTGCCAGCATGAATAGGAGAACCGGAAGAACGCCCCTTATTTCCGTTCCCTCAAGCTCAGCATCCATATGGGCGGACATGAAGTAGTTGATGTTTAGGAGGTCGTGGAGGGAATTTTTCATGGATTGGAAATAGGAACTGAACTGCCCGTCGCTCATGGCGCCAAACTTGGGGATCTCTCCGAGCGGCTCAAGGGCGACCAGAACGTATGTCCGGGCTCGAGGGAAAAACGCATTGACATTGGCAAAATCCGGCCCGCTGAATGGATAGAAGACGGTGCTGTTCGATGAGGCGGCAGCCCCAAGTTCCCTCTCAGCCCACTGACGTTCGGGTATGAGCAGCCTTTTGTTCAGATTCCTCCAGCTTCGGTCGAAAAACCGGGAATACTCCACCCACGCCGGCCTGCTTTGAAATGCGGCCAATGCGCCTTGCGGGACTGCCATTCCTGCGATGAACCGTGCGTAATGGTTGTACACTCCGCCATAGTCGGGGCTCTTCCTGTCCGGGAAGGCCGGGTTGTCAATGGCGTCCGGCTGCCGGGCCGCCGCAAAATCATTTATAGAGAAAAGCGTCAGCATCAATAAAATGGAAATTATCGCCCGGGCGTGCCGTTTGTTTCTGTCCGATATCATCGCTTCTCCTCCTGGAGCAAAGTAGATTGGCCTTGCCTGTTCGTAAGCCACTTGTAGAGAACCAATAAAGATGCGACGGTCATAAGGCACAATGCGGAAGGCAGAGGCCTTTGCATGACAAGGTAGCAAAGCATCCAGCCGTTGACCGCCAGATAGAACGCGGGAACCACGGGGTAGCCCCATGTTTTGAAGGGTCTTTTGACGTATGGCTCCTTGAACCGAAGGACAAACACGCCCAGAACGGCCATACAGGTAAACAGGGTCAGAGTGAAACCGACGTATGTCAGAACGAAGTTGAAAGCGGAAGTCAGGGCAAAGAGAATCGCAACCGAGGACTGAATGAGGATGGCCCGGACCGGGACGCCTCTTTTGTTCGTCCCGGCCAGAAATCCTAGAGCCCTGACATCTTCGCCCATGGCCCTGGCCACCCTCGGGCCTACCATAATCATGGAGCTGAGGGTCGATATCAGAGCCAGGCAGATCAGTAACGCCATAAGCCGGACTCCGCCCGCTCCGAAAATCGCCTTCGCCGAGAGGTAACCGACCTCGATTTTTCCGGCAAGCTCCCCTGCGGGGACGGTTAACAGGAAAACAAGGTTGAGCAGGACATAGCAGAGTGAAACAAAGAGGGTCCCCAGGAAGAGTGAGATAGGAAGATTCCGCTCAGGCCTCGGGATCTCCCCTGCGATATAGGCGGATGCGTTCCAGCCTGAGTAGGCGAAGGAGACGTAAACCAGCCCGACTGCAAAAGAGGGATTGAAAACGGACCCTATCTCGCCGAGCGATCCCGGCAGTACGATCTTTTGCGGGTAAGGCATGGAAAAGCCTGCCACGATAAAAGCCGCGATCAGGAGAATCTTGCCGACTGTGAAAACATTCTGAAAATGGCAGCCGAACTGCACGTCCACGAGGTGCACCAGGGTGAGGACCACGATTGCGGCCACTGCTACGACCCTTTCGTCGACCCCGGGAAAAGCCACCCCCGAATACCGCCCCAGCGCCATAGCCGCGAGCGCAATGGGAGCCCCGAAACCTACCAGGATGGAAACAGAGCCGGTAAGAAATCCGATTGCCGGATGGTAAATCTCGGTGAGATAGGCGTACTCGCCCCCGGATCGAGGCATCATCGCGCCCAGCTCACCGTAGCAAAGCGCTCCGCAAAAGCTGACAATGCCACCCACAACCCACAGCATGATTGCGGAAAATGGAAAATGAACGCCGGCAAGTTGAAACCCAAGAGTGGTAAAAACGCCCGTCCCGATCATGTTGGCGATGACCAGAATAGTGGCGGAAAAAAGGCTTACCGGCTTTTTCTGATCGAGCATCGGCCGTCCTTCATTCTGTCGGCTGGACTTCCGGGATTGCAATCAAAGTAAGTCTCGCCGCTCATGAGCCGCCCCCCCGAGAGAGTGCTCCAGCCATTCCATGAGGCGATGCCAAACCGGCCTAGGGCGGCCAGACCGAGATCCTCCTGACGGATCCCCGGCCTTGGATGCTCGCCAATATTGGTATTTGTCCGGGTTCCTCAACGTGACTCGACATCATAGTATGATTTGAAGGTTTCGTTGATCGACCGGGTTTCCGGCAGCACATAGACGATGCCATAGGTTCCGGTAAAAGCCGGCTTCACGACGTCATCGAAAAACTTCGCCGGGACATTAATGCAACCGAAGGAAATCCGGTGTTCGAGCGGCTTTGGACTGGCTAATCGTTCCAGGCGGCGCTCCTTGGGATTACCTGTAACAACTCTATGCAGGGAAGTGGCAGAGTCGTAGTCCAACCAGAGGATGTCCTTGCCGGAGTGATTGAACCCAAGATAGGAAACGAAGCGGCCAGCCTGAGTGATGCGATCCTTGGGATGAATTTCCGACAGTTTCTTGTCACCGATACCGGGACTGAGGTCATCACCTTTTCCCAGGCCCAGCAGAGCAGGGGCTGCACCACAAAGTCGTCCGCCGGGATCGAAGACAAAGACCCTCGCCTCAATCTTATCCAAGATGGCAAACGGCATGCCGTGATGGTCTCCTGAATCCACGACCCAATCCGCCAAATGCCGGGCATCCTCGGACTTCCGCTCCCCGTTGAAGTTCGCCCATTTTGGGTGAGGCGCCACGGCAGGCCGCAACCTGGCAGGCAGCCGGTCTCCTGCGGTCTCAGAAGCGGAGAATTGCCCGGTGTTCTCTGCGGCGACTGCCTGGTGAAGGTTGAAACAGATGGCCATAAGGAGGCCCAGGCAAATCCCTGGCGCGATGATCACAGCGAGCGGGCACGAGCTCCAAAAGCGCTTTGCGCACCCGAATGCCGCAAATAAGCACAGCCTGATCTTTTCTATCGTTTTCACTGATTGTTCCATGTCGGATCGGTATGTTTCTGTTGAACTGCGATAACCGCGGGTAGCCCTGCCTCGGCCTTATCAACGCCAAGGCAGGGGATACCCGAATTTAATTTAGTTGCGGTCCTGCTTGGGCGTGAGAGCGGCAGGACTGGCGCAGGCAGTGGTCGCGTTTCGATTAACCGGGTTTTGGGGGTCGGGCCCAATGCTATTAACTTAAGAGTCGGGGACCACAGAGTGATATGGGGCACAGACCTATCACCACGAAGGGCACGAAGAACACGAAGGGAGCCGTCTCCGGATCTTGACAGAGGCCCACGAAATGACGCCTCGAGACCTGGCAATTTCTTTAAGTTAACTGCATTGGGCCCGACACTGTTTGCTCCGGTCCAATATCAAGACCTGGCACCGCTTCTTTTGCCGTCTCTTTGCGCGCGCTTTTCCAGCCTGGGCGCACTAAGGGCTTGGCGACTGCAAGCTTCCCAGCCACAAGGATTCAAGATCAATTTCGATCTCCAGGAAAGGGTCGGCCCGCACCTTGTCGTTCTCGGCAAAGCTCCCCGGCAGGACCCATTTTCCGGATTGAGGAGTTACTATGAGATCCCCATCGATGATTTCCCCGGTCAGGTTATCAGGGATCTTGTAAAGATCCTCATACGTTGCTTTCTTTTTTGCGAGCTCGCCCGTGCTGCCCTCTCCTTATAGTGATACTCGCTTAAAAATGTTATGTTTTCAAGCAAATGTTCAGTGTGTAACCCTTTGAGGAACACAATGTTTCCATAAACTCGAAAAGTATTTCCATGAATTTCTGAAAGTGTTTCCATAAAGCCCAAAAATCTTTCCATGAATGTTTCCATGAGTGTTTCCATCGACAGAATGTTTCCATCGGTAAGGGTTTGTGATGATTATGCTTTTTGTTTGTAATGGAAACATTATGGAAACACCTGGAAAACCATGGATAGTGAATAGTGAATAGTGAATGGTGAGGAGTGAATGGTGAATAGTGAATAGTGAGGAGTGAGCGGCGCGAAGCGCCTGGAGTAAAGACTGAGGGCTGAGTATCGGATATTCATTTGTCAAAGATCCTGGCTTCGCGGTGAGCCGTGAACCGAGGACGGCAAAAGCCGAAACGTCTCGATTCAAATCCGGGCGACATTTTAGCATGAACAGATTGAGCCATGCCAAACGGCAACCAGAAGCGGCAACCAGAAACGGCAACCAAAAGCGGCAACCAGAAACGGCAAAAAGGCGGTGATGAGTGAAGGGTGAAGGGTGAAGAGAAAGGACTGGAGAGCCGGTTGAATGGGTGAATCGGTGGAGGAGTGACTCGAAACGGCTCCGGCCCGGTCCGTCAGAGACTAAGGAGAGGATTCAGTTACCATCGGCCATCCACCGCTAAGCTGCTGGAAGAAATCGCGGATCAGGAGTCGTGTGACGCCCAGGCTTTGGGACTTCGTATCAATTCTGCCCCCCTGCCGAATGGACATTTTCGGGTTAAAAAGCAGGTTTTAAGGCCAAAAAATGGGCGTCTGCGACACCCATTTTCGCTTCCAGCAGGCTTTTAGCCCGGCCCGACCCAATGCTGTCATCGCGGCTTGACCCCTTTTGACCACGGTCACGTTCAATTGCCGCGATACCGGATCAGCCCTTCCTGTGCGACAGTCGCCACCAGCGCGCCCTGGCGGTTGAAGACTTTACCATAAGCCAGCCCCCTGGCGTTCCCGGCAGTGGGGCTTTGCATCGTATACAGCAGCCAGTCGTCCATTCGAAATGACCGGTGAAACCACATGGCATGATCCAGGCTGGCGACTTGCATGGCCGGCTGCCAGAAGCTGTGTCCGTGTGGGTAAAGCGATGTCACCACCAGGCCGTAATCCGACGCATAGGCCAGCAGGCAATGATGAACCCGGAGATCGTCCGGCATTTCGCCGATGGCCCTGATCCAGTTGTATCTCAATGGTTCGCGCTTCTCCGGCGCAAAGAGATTCATGGGGTCCACCGGCCGGACCTCGATTGGACGGTTGCACAGAAGCTTTTCGCGGATGGCGGCAGGGACCTGGTCGGCGATCCGATTGACCAACTCCAGTTCCGAAGACAGGCCCTCCGGCCCGGGGACGGACGGCATCCGATCTTGATGTTCAAAGCCGGGTTCGTCGATCTGAAACGATCCCGCCATGTTGAAAATTGCCCTACCCTTCTGGATCGCCACCACCCTGCGGGTGGTGAAACTCTTGCCGTCGCGGATGCGGTCAACGTTGTAGACGATCGGCTCCTCGACATCTCCGTGCCTTAGAAAATAAGCATGCAGGCTGTGAGCCCGGCGTTCAGACGGCACAGTCTGGTAGGCGGCCGACAGTGCCTGTCCCAACACCTGCCCGCCATAGACGTTGCCGAGCCCCAAATCCTGGCTCTGCCCAGTGAACGTGTTCTCGTCGTGCCGTTCGAGCTTCAGTAATTCCAAAAGTTCTTTCAGTACGTCGCCCTCCGAGCATGCTTCCATCGCTGTCTATCTCTCCGGCTTAAAGTGAAATTTGAATATTTTGGCGCTCGATTTCTCAATGCCCTGCGCTCCCGCTTGAGGATAACAAACGACATATCAGAGCATCTGTAACAAGGAATATACATCTCCGACACGCTCCCGCCAAATTTTTTCCGTAAATTGGCTTCACCTCCTAAAGCGAAAGAATTTGGCGTTGAGTAATTTCAGCCTGGACAGAGTCCTGTTAAAGGAGAGGAGGCACACAATAAAATAGTGAGTCTGTTTTACGCGCAGATGCTCGCTTTTTTGACAATTTGGTGTATCGTCGATCTCTTCCGGCGCCGTGTCCGGTTTTCTCGAAATTCCGCCCGAAAAATCCGCTCTGAATATTCCGGAATTCTCACTCCCGCGGACAGTTGCATCGTCACCATGAAGGAATTATCTCATGGCGAAGAGATTGTAACGATCGAGCATGGCTTACGAGGGCTCATTCGGAAAAACCTGATCGATGTAACGGGAGTGCGCCGATTACGAGGCAGATGCGAGCCGGCAGGAGCAATGCAGGGACCGGCTCTTCATACCCGATGGCATTCGTCACTGGATGGTTGAGAGTATGCAGGAAACAATCGTACGTACCTGGAACGAGCTTCAACACGAACTCTACATGGACTCCTGGAACGCAGAGCTTGGCCGCTTTCGTTCCCGCTGCGCCTTCCGGGGACTATCCGATGCGGGCTACCGGCTGGAAACGACCCTTATACCT
>CAVUGX010000035.1:0-165158 GCA_963741035.1 uncultured delta proteobacterium | reverse complement strand
CATCGGGCCAATTCTTTCGTTTGGTGCTGCCACAATGCTCAAAAAAATCACATCGCGCTCATCACCCTGAAAACTGTAGGGGTTCCCGCAGATCAAACGGCGTTGATCCATTTCCTCCGCACCCAGATGTTTCAGCAGCATTTCACCTATGACATACGCTTGGGACTCACCTTGCAGGACGATTACACCCATTGTCATGCCTTGATATCGCTCGTCTTTGCAGCATTTCACGACCGTGTCGACCAGAGCCTCAGCTTCCGGGCGATTTATGACACGCTGGAGGTGTCCCTCCCGATAACCATTAGAGACATGCACGAACTTGATAGGCTCCAGTCTGTCCGGAGGATACTGACGCAATGGGATTAACGGATCAGTGCGGTAGCAAAGGTCGTTGCTGAAATGGATTATCTCCGGCATACATCGGAAATGTTCCCTGAGGGTGATTCTGTTGCTGAACCGAATGCGGCCATGATCGAAAAGACTGCTTTCTACATCGAACGAGTCGGCATGCTGAAAATCGAACAGGTAGTCGCGCATCAACCATTGAATTTGTGACCTGTCAACACCGACAGCTTCAGGACTAATCTGCTTATCGTCGCCAACTACAAGAACGCGTTTGCCGAGATAAAGCAAAGGAAGCGCTTCGGGACCGCACTGGGATGCCTCGTCGACAACAACAATGTCGAATATACCGGCGCCTGCATCTACAGTCTCATAAACTCGATGAAGGGGCATGACCCAGGCTGGAACTGCATCTCGACATTCATTTAGGTGCTGTTGGGCATTTCTGCGATGGGTATAGGCATGTTTCCCGGTCCCTTTCCCGAGCTTTTTCATGGCTTGTTGCCATCCCATGAGATGACGACGATGTGATTCCTGCATTCGGGAGATACAAAAATCCCAAGCTTTGAGTGCCGCGAGCTCTGCCAAGTTCTTTCGTATGTCATCATCGAGCCTGCGGGAGTGCCGTTCGAGGCTCTCAGAATCAGACGCGAGATATTCGGTCAGCCAGCTTTTTGCTCTTGCCCATGCCCAAGCTTTTTCAAGGCTTTTGAGACACTCTGCCCATTGGAGGGGTTCACTGCAATTCGCGAGCATACGGGCAAGTATTGGAGCTACTTCCGCCAGCCTCCTGACCGCCTGCCTTTTCTCGCTAACGGAACTTGAGTTCCTGCGCAATTCTCGGGTTTGATCGATCAGGTCACAGTAAAGGTCCGCATTTCGGCCAATGAAGGCTTGACAAATCCTACGGGCAATAGGATGCGCGTCCTTGCGTGCAGCCATAGCTGACAGATTAACTTGCAGCTTGTTGGTGAACCTATCTATCTGAGATAGCTCAATTTGACTTGAGAATGTCTGACAGGTCTCCATTAAATCGTAAACTGAGCGATAATCCTCCCAAATAGGGCTACTGAAATCGTTTAGGTTATTGAAATGCTGTAAAACCTTTTCTTTGAGCCCGTGAAGCTGGATGATTTTTTCTAGACTAGAGTGTAGCTCATCAATCTCGGCGACCTGAAAAGGAAAGGGACCGTTCCCGCGCTGCACCTTACCGACCCAGAGCGACCAAATATATTCCAGCTCTTGCTCCACCGTGAGATAGTCGATCAACTCCTGAATAGTTTCGAGATCCTTGCAATCACGACCGTTTACCTTTACTGATCGGATTAAGATCCCGTGTTCCCGGATCGTTTTGGGCTTCAAAAGCCAGAATCCTTTTCCACCACCGGCTTCAAAGTGACCCTTCAGCGCTTTTGCGTCATGGAACAGCCTCTTTCGATCCATACCATCCGGAACCAGAAGCTCGTAAGTGTCTGCAATTTCGGCTGATTGCCTTAACCCCGAGGAATGACTCTTTGAAAGCCTCAGCATTTCAGTCCAAGCCAAGCCCCTGTCATTCAGCACATCATGAACTGCCTCTGCTACCCATGGCACTTGTGCCTTCATTGTGCTCTTAACCGCAACACCGAGTTCACCCAAATCATCGATTAGCCTATTGAGTGTTTCTTTATCCATCTGAGAAAGCGCATGGCCTTCAGAGGTTTTCATCTGCTCAGCTTTTGTAGTGACAAGTTCGGTAACTGTTTTTTCTTTTTTGAATAAAGCTCTGATCAAGTCGCCACTCTTGAGATCAGTATCAGGGTCAGGTATAAATTGACTTAGTTGGTCCTCCTCTTCCAGAGTGAGTTCAATCAGGCAATCGTGGATACGGGATATTTCCTCCTTCGAAACAGGCAAAGTGGTTTTCGCTGGAATCTGGTCCTCGAACCAGCCAAGCTCCGTTTCTTCTCTTCCTATTATCCTCGCAATTTCTGCAGCGGTGCCACTATAGGCACCATCTATAACTGTGTGCTTATAAGTTTCCGATTCCCTCAGCGCCCTGAGTTTGTTATCGGTCTCCGCCTTCGCCTCCCGATTCGCTTTGATATCTTGCTCTAGTTGTCTAATGCGCAGCTTTGAATGTATTTCATCCCTGCGGTCCAACTTCATCAAAATGCCAGCAACACTCTTCTCGAGTGATTCGCGTTCCTCAGTACTGCTACCTAAGAGGTTGATACACAGTGGCTTAATCTCTTCGGGTAGTTTGTCATGCAAAACCTGCAGAGCCCTGTGTGTCTTGGCAGTGACCAGGACACGTTTCCCGGTGGCAAGAAAGTGGCAGATCAGGTTAGCGATGGTGTGAGATTTACCCGTGCCAGGAGGTCCTTGCACCAGAACGCCATTTTGTCGGTTCAAGGTAAGAATAATTCGGCGTTGTTCTTCATTTGATAAGAGCGGGAAGTAGATTTCCCTCTCCTTGTCTGATTCTCCGTCTCCTTCCAACTCCAGTTCGATCCCTTGGCCTTCACCTAGGCTTTCACATAGATCAAGGAATTCCCGAGGAATTGGACCTCCTGCCTCGATCTGCTCCTTCATTTTTTCCAGCAGAAGTTCTAATCCTCGCATTGAGCGTCTACGCAAGATGAGCGCAGGACAATACTCCACCACAGGTTTTCCAGAGATAGTTGTTTCCGGCTTAACATGGTCTCTATAATATTCTCCCTGACCGCTGTCAGCCAGAGAGTTGGCAATGGCGTTGAGAACCGGATCGACTGCTGACCGATCCCAGACTCTACCGTTCAGCGCGCTACGGCCGTCTTCAACAAGTTGTCTTGCGTTCTGAGGATGGTCTGAGATGTCGAGCATATCGAGTTCGACATCCACTTGTTCCCCATTTGAAGCCGGTCGAACAGTGAATTTTCCTAGGTGGGGCTCAAATTCGAGTGATGCCTTGGCTGTAATAATGTGTCGTTTTACAGCATGGCCGGATGGGGCTTTCCAGGTGAGAAATCCCATGCCGAGAACAAGTTCGAACTGCTCCCCCAGTTTTTGTTGTTCCTGGTAAATGTGGAAGAGGTTGGCATAAACTTCCTGGACCGCAAGATAGCGGGCATAGAGCTCCGTCCATGGCAGCCATCGTTCTTCTAAGTAGCTGTCCCAAGCCCTCTGAATATCCGGAAAGTTCTCCAGTATAAGGGCTGCCATTACTGTCTGTGATTCGCCGGTCTCGGCGTTTAGCTCTTCCTCTTCAACCACTATGGTTTTGCGCAGTTCCGGAATTTCGTTTATATTTCGAAGTGTCTCGGGGTTTGTCCAATCTCGGCATTTGTCAGGCACCTTAGGGAAAGCAGGCTCGGGGAATTTTCGTACCTCCACCCAGATGTCCCCTGCGAATTCATCCTCCTCGCCCCACAACTGTGAAAAACAGTATTTCGGCTCAGGAGGTATTTGATGCACCCAGAGAATTTTTCGGTATTCATCGATATCCCTTATGATCTTGGAATTTATCTTCGCGAGAGCTGTCAGGAATTCGACAACACGGATAGGTTTTCCGATTGTGGTCCCGCGGGTAACTGACATGCTTCAGCCTCCCGAAAAAACTATTGCAGAAATCAAGGTGATCGATCCAGCCAAAGCGGCGTATCAATGCTGGCTCACACTGCCGAAGGTAAACTGAATTTGGCTTTATGGATGATACTACAGCTATGGGCCACAAAACGAAAGAAGAGATTGGATCAAAGCTGGGGCCTTAGCGCCAGACTCTTGCAAAACCAACTCGGAAAAAGGCGTCCAGATGAAGTGAGGTCTGACGGAGAATGCTCGGCCCTGGGTGCTTTTGGCCTGAGCCATTGCTTACAGAGTGGGAAAAACAAATTCCTCAATTCCCACCATGGATGGAGGGCGCAGATCGAAGTAGAGTTCTGGCAATTCTGCCCACGGCCAATATTTCTCCCGAAATTCACGTACAAAGTGTTCAACGATTTTGCCCGTGGACACATCGCCGGATATCAGGGAAATAACTACTTTTCTTCGGAAGATTCCCGGAAATAGCGCGAACTGCCGCGATAAAGGGCCAAGCGCATTGTAAAATAGATCAGTGCGTCAATGGCCTTCGAAATCGGAAGGTGGCCGATTGTGTAGGCCATCGCCATCATAGCCGGAATGAGATAACAGCTCCTCCAGCCCTGAAACGCGAAGGGCCTGGTGGACACTGCGTTTCCGCGCCCACCGTTTCTCTGTGCTTTAAGCAGTTCGGTGGGCACGATAAAGGAGGCTGTTGCCCTACGCTTTCTGACGATTAGCACCATACCCGATAGTTTTTGGCCGGATTTCCATAACCGTCACCCAGGCAGGGCTTTTGAGCCGGGGGCCAGCGTCTTTGGAGAAATTGCTCCTCAATCCGGCTACTCAATGAAAACAATGGATTCCGGCCCAAGAGCCCTGCCGGAATGACGAAATGTGAGATTCTCCCAGACCGGGCTGTTTTTTCCGATATGCATGTTTTGGGCAACGGCCCCTTTTGTCTTGCCCACCCTTAAGTCTACCGGTTTTTTCATGGTTTCAGGATGTCCGAAAGGGACATTTGTTGCTGCGGTTAGCAGCTTTTGGCCTTTTGGTTGCGGCCCGAGGTCTCTGTGTGTTCTAAGGATCGGCCCCGGCCCTTCGAAGCAACGCACCGGGGTTTGGGAATTATCGAACGGCCTTTGATTCGAAAAGTTTCACGGGGTTCGGGCTAAAAAGCGCTGCCGGAATGACGAAAACGGAGGTCCCGCAGCTTTTCACGGCTTCGGGTTACCCCCAACGCTGCATTGGGCCCGATAATCATGTAAAAGGCGACGCCCTCCATCGCGCGAATGTATTATCCTGCAACGGTCTTAAAGCTACCAACTTTAACGGGGAGGCGCCCCGTTTGATCCAATCCGGGTTTTTCAGGGCCCGGAGCGAATGAGCCCTGCTGTTTAATAGAATTTGTAATTAATCCCGGTACGGAACAAGTTATGCGTCTGATCGAATTTCGCGGAAGCTGAGCCCGCAGGGCCGTTCATCCGGTTTATTGAAACCGTATCAGAGCCGAGGTCGATGAAAAGGTATTCAGCCTTGATACTCACGTTGGAGAGAAGAAAATATTCGATGCCGCCGCCGACAGTCCATCCGACCGTAGTATCGGAAGAAGTGCCGCCATAGTATTGAGGAATCCCTGGGAACGCGATGGAAGCGCTATTATGCGAATCGCCGTAAGCAAGGCCGCCGGTCGCGTAGATTGCCAGCCGGTTGATCGGAAGATACCCGATGCGGCCGCGCAGCGTGCCGAACCAGCTCAGTCTATCCTGGACGCTTGTGACTTCCGGGGCAAAGAGGGCAGTGCCGGGGGTAGTCCCCGCCTTGGAGCCGGTTATACCATCCCACTGGGCGTCTGTTTCGATGCCGACAAACCCGAATGGACAAACCTGATAATTATAGCCGGCCTGAAGGCCCCCGAACATCCCCGTGGGGTCGACGCTCGGGCTTGAGACATCGTTGGCGTGGAAAACCGGCTCAAAGCCCTTACTGGCGGGACTCAGACCGGGGGTGTTGGAATTCCAACTGCCTCCGAAATTGACGCCGACGTAAGGTCCGGTCCATTTAACAGGCGCGGCGCTCTTGTCATTGTTGGAGTCCGCAGCCATTGCCTGACCCGCCATTAAAAGTCCGGCAAGCACCGCGATGCCGATAAGCCTCGTTCTCATGACCTCACTCCTCAGTTCAGGAAAATGTTGAAATCGGATGCGAACCACTCCGTTCGATCCTCTTTTCCTATCGTCACTTTCCACCGGGGACTTCACCGTTTAGTGGGCATAGGGTATAAATTTCCACGTTGCCGGCGGAACACGACTATCTCGAAAAGACTCCACCGCAGAGGCGTTCGATAATTTCAAAAACCCGGTGGCCTGCTTCGAGGGGCCAGGATCGATCTTTAGAGAACATTCGATAATTTCAAAAACGTGGTGGCCCGCATCGAAGGACTAGGGTCGATCTTCAGAGAAAGACTCGAACCACGGATTAACACGGATGCACACGGATAAAGCAGATGACACAGGTATGAGTTTGCACGCTCGCGGCGCCGGTTCTTTTCATAGCTTCAGGGTGTCCCGAGAGGGACGTGAACAACTGTCTTGCAATGGCGTCAATCGGGGGATGGATCGGTCGATGTATCGATAACGGCGGTGAGAATTCCGGGGATAATTCCTACGTTTACTTTTCTTCGGAAAATTCGCGGAAATAGCGCGAACTGCCGCAGCAAAGGGCCGAGCCCATTGTAAAATAGATCACTGCGTCAACGGGCTTCGGAATCGGAAGGTGCCGGATTGTATAGCCCATCGCCATCATAGCCAGAATGAGAAAATAGCTCCTCCAGCCCTGAAAAGCGAAGAGGCAAACCACTTCGGGTTTGGTGTTGATCCGTCTGAAGTTTTTCAGGACGATCCGGTAAAATCCGAAAGAATAGACGATGCCCCCCAGGGCAAGGCTCAACGCGGCAAGCACGAGGCTCAAGGGCCACGATGAAAGGTAGAGCCAATAACAGGCTACCGCTATCAGCCCGACACCCACCGCGAGCCACACCACGCCTGCGGCGAAAAGCAGCCAGTGCCGGCGTACAGAGGGCTTGTAGCTATCAAGAGTTTTTTTCATAGGGCCGGGTCCATGGGTGAATGGCAAGGTTTATGTTTTGTTCGAATGAATCGTCTCGCAGGGGTCCGAAGGCTTTTTGCGGGCGTCTATTCACCCATTCAACTACCGACCCACTCACCTATTCAGTACTAGTTCGTAAGGCTTTGCGTGGGAGCGGGGATGCGGCCGCCGAGCGAAATGAACTCGCCCGAGCAGCCGGTTCCGGAGACCGGGATAATTGTCGCTTCTCCGAGCAGGCCGCCGAAAGAGGCTTTTTCGCCCGCTTTTTTCCCCGGGACAGGGATCAGCCGCGCGGCCGTGGTCTTTTTGTTTATCACCCCTATCGCCATCTCATCGGCTATTATCGCCGCAAGGGTTTCGGCTGAAGTATCTCCCGCCAGGGCGATCATGTCCAGCCCGACCGAGCATACGCTGGTCATCGCTTCGAGTTTTTCGATTGAAAGAAATCCGCGCCGGGCGGCTTCCGCGATATTCAGGTCTTCACTCACCGGAATAAATGCGCCGCTCAGCCCGCCCACATAGGAGCTTGCAAAAGCGCCTCCCTTTTTTACCGCATCGTTTATGAGCGCGAGGGCGGCGGTTGTGCCCGGAACGCCGATACTGCCCAGCCCCAGGCTCTGAAAGATTTCTCCCACACTGTCTCCGACGTTTGGGGTCGGAGCAAGCGAGAGGTCGACCACCCCGAACGGGACCCCGAGTCCATCGGCCACGCGCCTGCCGATCAGTTCGCCGACTTTTGTCACCTTGAAGGCCGTGCGCTTGATTATTTCGGAGAGTTGTCCGAGGTCCAACCGGGGATTTGCCTCACGCGCGCGGTCTATGGCTTTTTTGACGACGCCGGGGCCGCTCACGCCGACGTTTATGACCGAGTCCGGCTCGCCCACGCCCAGATACGCGCCCGCCATGAAAGGAACGTCTTCGGGTATATTTGCGAATACGCACAACTTTGCACACCCGATTCCGTCGCGCTCCCGGGTCAGTTCCGCAGTCCTTTTTATCGTCTTTCCCATCAGGTAGACCGCGTCCATATTGATGCCCGCGCGGGTGGACGCCAGATTTACCGAGGAGCAGACGCGCTCCGTTGCCGCAAGCGCCTCCGGAATGGCCTCGATCAGGGCGCGGTCCCCTTTGGTGAAGCCCTTCTCGACAAGGGCGCTGAACCCGCCGATAAAATCCACTCCGACGCTTTTTGCGGCGCGGTCCATCGCCCCGGCAACCTCGACCATCTGGTCCTGAGCACAAGGGCACGCGGCGACCGCAATCGGACTTACCGCGATCCGCTTGTTCACAATCGGAATTCCATAGCGGATCGCGACTTCGTCGCATGCCCGCACCAGGTTTTGGGCGATACTCCCGATTTTGGCCGTCATGCGGTCGATGAACCGGGACGGATCGTCGCTCGCGCAATCGAAAAGGCTTATGCCAAGCGTAACGGTTCGGACGTCGAGATGCTCGTTTTTCAGCATTTCGAGCGTGGAAAGAACTTCTCCGTAAGTGAGCATGGTATTTGTCCGGGGGGTCAAATTCTATGAATAGCTTCGAAAATTTCCCTGTGCTGAAGGCTTACATCCAGGTTCAACTCCCTGCCGCGTTCAAAGAGTGCCTCGCGGAAAAGATTGTGGTCCGCCGCGACGGGAATGTCCACTTCGTAGATCATCGTGTTTTGATGCGGATTGTCGCCGCCCCTGAAAACCGCCTTCAGGTTGGAAATGTTGATCCCGAACCGAGCCAGCAGTTCGGTTATGCCGGCGACGAGCCCCGGGCGGTCCGGGCCCAGGGTGGTAATGACGAAAGGCTCGCTTGGCGGGGCGTCCCATACCCCAACGGCCTCCATTTCACGAAGGAGGACCGAAAGCCCCATGGGGTCGAGCTTTTCGCTCAGGCGGCAGATCAGTTCTTCGGGCTTCAGCGAATCGGGATGCGAGGCGATGAATATGCCGGCGAACTCGGTCTGGAGTATGGTCTGGCTAACGTCCTCCATATTGCAGCCGCTGCGGAAAAGCACCTCCGACACCGCCGCTATTATTCCGGGCCGGTCGTGGCCAAGAACGGAAACCATGACTTTTTTCATACAGGTTCTTCGTCCGCGAAGGCGGCCATTTCGCGGATGATGCGAATTGATTCCAGGGCTTCAGCGGGGTCAACAACGTGAAGCGCAAACCCCGCATGGACTATGACGTAATCTCCCGGATTCGGCTGTTCGGGCAGGAGCAGAAGGGACGCCTTTCTCAGTGACTCTCCGATCCGCACCGTTGCAACTCCATCATCTATCTGTACGATTTCACCCGGAATAGCGAGGCACATCGAAATTTACCTTTCTTAGAAAAACGTTCACCACAGAGACACAGAGAAAACAATAACTTAGATAAAGATCTTTACAGGGCTTCGAGAAACTACACGTTATTAGCACAACGCGGCGTAGCCGCAAACAAAAGACGAAAAGCGCTCACCACAGAGACACAGAGAACACAGAGAAAAAAGAGCGGAGAAAAGGCCGCTGGCAAAAGACGAAAAATAGTCACCACAGAGACGGGTCGTGGTCAGGGCATCAAGAGAGCACAGAGAAGAAAATATCATAGAATTCTCCGGCGTATGCCATCCTTTAACGCCGCAACATTAAAGTTGATGAGCAGGCCGAGCTTCCAACCTCCCAGTTTTAGGTATGTCAGAAGTTGTGCTTCATGAATCGGTTCGATGGAGGAAAGCGATTTGATTTCGACTACGACAGATTGTTCGACGAGAAGGTCAAGACGGTAACTACAATCCAACCTGACCCCCTTGTACTCAACCGGCAATGGCAACTGTCTCTCAATGCCGATGCCTCGTAGCGCCAACTCTCGACACAAACACTCCTCGTAAGCCGACTCCATCAGTCCGGGCCCCAATGCCTTATGCACTTCGATAGCCGCCCCAATGATCCGTCAGTTATACTATTTAAATCCACATCTGTGACGCCCTCTAAAGATCGACCCTGGCCCCTCGAAGCAGACCACCTGGTTTTTGGAATTATCGAACGGCTCTGCTACGAAAAGGCCACGGGTCTATTTAAATCCACATCTGTGTTTCTCTGTGTACTCTGTGGCTCTGTGGTGAGCTTTTTTTCGATCACACCACCCGCACGGTTCCGGCGGGTTGTTCGGCTTTTGTCCAGGAGCCGCCGACTTTTGAGATCTCCTTCAGGACCGCGGCGATAACATCGTCCATGCGATTCCGGACGGGTTCGGTGAGTTCGGTGCACCACGACGTCCAGTCCCCCGGTTCGATTCCGATCACAACCGTCTCAGGCTTGTTCCCGAGTTCTTCGGCATAGATCAGGGTTTCGACGATATTTAGTTCGTGGAGCGAGCTTTTATACGGGATTTTCTTGGACAAATCGCGTTCAGGGATGCGGTATATGGTGCCCGGCGCGCCTCCGGCGCGCACTATATCCACCACAATCGCAAAATCGGACCGGCAGATGGGTTCGAGCAGTTTGAGCCCCAGCGTCCCGCCGTCGTAGAGTTCCACGTTTTCCGAAAAGACATACCGGTCTTCGAGCCTCTGGATTACGCGGACCCCGGTCCCTTCGTCGCCCAGCAAAATGTTTCCTACCCCGAGCACCAGTATGTGTTTATCCAGCATAACGAATCCGCCTCAAACCGCCGCAGCGACAAAAAAGGGAACCCGGCTGCACGGCGACACGGCGGCCGGATTCCCTATAAGTATCCAAAAAACCAGTCTTAGACAACTTCAAACTTATAGACTTCGTTACTCTCGACATCGATCACATGCACGCCGCAGGCGATGCAGGGATCGTAAGAGTGCACTGTGCGAAGGATCTCCACGGGCCTCTTGGGATCGACAACCGGAGTCCCCATGAGGGCCAGTTCCAGAGGACCCATCTTATCAGCGGCGTCTCGCGGGCCGATATTCCAGGTGGACGGAACAACCATCTGGTAATTGGCGATTTTCTTTTCTTTAATGCTGATCCAATGCCCCAGCGCGCCACGGGGGACGTCGTTGAGACCCGCGCCCATGCCTTCGGCCGGCAGTTGATCCCACGTGCGTTCCTCGCAGATGTTGAGGTCGCCTTTCTTCAGGTTATCAATCAACTCACCGAGCATGGTACCCATAGCTTCGCCAATGACCCTGGTCTCAATTGCCCTGGCCGCAACCCTGCCCAAAGTGGAGTAGAGCGCCTCCGTAGGGATGGCAAGTTTTTTCAGGACCGCGTCAACGTTTTCCTTCACAGGCTTAACGCCCTTGGCGTAAGCGATCAGCACGCGGGCCAGGGGACCTACTTCCATCGGTTCGTTTTTGTAGCGCGGCGCCTTCATCCAGCTATAGCGGCCGTCCGTATCGTACTTGTCGAACTTGGGTTTCGTCTCGCCGCTGGCAGGATTAAGTCCCTTGGGTTCGCCTTCATACCAGCTATGCTTGATCTGTTCGGTGATCAGGGTGAGATCGACAGGCTCGACCTTCGCCAAATTGCGGTTGAAAATCGCTCCGCGCGGGAACAGGTAGCTGTCGGGTTCCTTCGGTCCCATCGGGAAATCGCCATAGGTCAGGAAGTTCTTCGTTCCGCCTATCTTGCCCCATTCCTTATAGAAACTGGCAACCGCCAAAACGTCCGGGATATAGACGTTATTGACAAAATCCATGGTCTCTTTCCACAGGTACTTGAATTCGGCAATCCTGTCCGGGGTAAGATCGGTGGCGCAGGTTACTCCGCCTATGGTCAGGCTCTGGATATGCGGGTTCTTGCCGCCGAATATGGCCATCAGCCTTGCAGTGCGGGCTTGTTGCCTCAAAGCTGCAAGATAATGGGTAACCGCCATCAGGTTGGCTTCCGGCGGCAGTTTGTAGGCCGGGTGGCCCCAATAGCCATTGGCAAAAGGACCGAGTTGGCCGCTGTCTACAAACTTTTTGAGACGGTCCTTCGCCGCCGCGAAATCGTTTGCACCGCTCATGGGACTCGTGGGGGAGACCTTCGACGCCAGTTCCGCCGTCTTCTTCGGGTCGGCTTTGAGGGCGCTCACGATGTCCACCCAGTCCAGCGCATGCAGGTGATAGAAATGCACCATGTGGTCGTGCAGGTACTGGGAGCCGTGGAGCAGGTTGCGGATCAACCGGCCGTTGTCGGCCACTTTTGCGCCGACAGCGTCATCTACCGCACGAATCGAGGCCAGGCCGTGAATATAGGTGCAAACGCCGCATGCGCGCTGCGTAAAAAGGTATGCGTCCCTGGGGTCCCTGCCCTGGAGCATTATTTCGATCCCGCGAAAAAGGGTCGAACTGCTCCATGCATTGGTTACCTTCCCGTTCTGCACTTCCACTTCTATCTTGAGATGACCTTCGATCCTGGTGATCGGATCTATTACCACTCGTGCCATAGTGATTTCTCCTTATTTAAAAGCGAATCCGTTTCATCTGGTCACCAAAATGTCCCAATCGATCACAATGATTTATAGAAGGGAGTGTATTTGTCCCAGAAATTGGGTTCGCTGCATCCGATACAGGGGTGTCCGGCCTGGACGGGCCAACTCGTGCTGTCGTTAAACTTGACTATGGGGCAGTTATTGTAGGTCTCGGGACCCTTGCACCCCATCTGGTAGAGGCAATAGCCTTTTCTGGCTTCTTCCGAGTTGAAATTGGTCACAAATTCGCCGGCTTCGAAATGAGACCGCCTGGGGCACTGGTCATGAATGAGCTGCCCGTATGCGAAAAGAGGCCGTCCCTTGTCGTCCAGCGTGGGCAGCTTGCCAAACAGCAGGAAGTTTACGATCGTGCCCACCAAATTTATCGGGTTTGGCGGACAACCCGGGATGTTGACCGTCTTGAGCCCGGTAATCTCGCTGATGCTCTTGGCCTGGGTGGGGTTCGGGGCAGCCGCCGGAAGCCCGCCGTACGAGGCGCAGGTCCCGATGCATATAACGGCCATTGCCTTCGGAGCGATCCCCTTGATTTTCTCCAGCATCGTCACGCCGCCAACTGTGCCGTAATTTCCATTTTCGCCTGTTGGAACCGAACCGTCGACGATAAGGATGAATTTCCCCGCGTTCTTGGTAACGCAGTCATGCAGCGATTTTTCCGCTGCTTCGCCCGACGGGGCCATAATCGTTTCATGATAGTCCAACGAGATGATATCGAGCACCAACTCGTCGATCCATGGATACATCGTGCGCAGAGCGCTTTCAGCGCAACCGGTGCATTCCGCCAGGGCCAGCCAGACAACGGGAGGGCGGGGAGCATTTGCCAATGCGGCGGCGACTTTTGACACGTAAGCTGTGGACAGCCCCATTGTAGCGGTGAGGGTTGTGCAGTACTTCATGAAATCTCTTCGTGAGATTCCCTTCCGCGCTAACCTTTCTACCAGACCTTTTCCTTGAGTCATCTGTTCCTCCTAAAGGCCATCAACAAAAAAGTATTTTTGGTTCCGACACCTTCGCCATGTACTAAAAATCTTTTAGATTATGTCAAAATGGAATGCAATGATTTTATTGTGCGTTCAGACAGTCAATTCGCCGGATCTAGTGACAAGATTGTAATTCTTGTCACAAACATCACGTGAATTCGCCCTTTTTTGCATACCGGCCGACCGAATTATAAATTAGATATTATCACATCCGATTTAAGAAGGATTAATCCATTCACCCTGACGGTGGTCCGAATTTCTTCGCCCGAATTGTTCGACAGCGTTGACGAGATCGGCCTGGGTGATTTTTTTTCTATCCACCAGAAGAGCATTAAGGACGGCCTCACGGACAACCACGCGGAGGTCCGAACCGGTATATCGGTCCGTGAGTCTTGCGAGTTCTGCGAAATCGAGCGTGGCATCGACCTTGGCCAGAATCTTTTCGAAAATCCTGCGCCTCATTTCCTCGTCAGGTATGGCAAAGCCGAGCACTTTGTCAAATCGCCTCCAGGCAGCGTGGTCCAGAAGCTGTGGGTAGTTGGTGGCGGCGATCAGCAATACCCCGTCCTCAACCAGGCTTATATCGTCTACCGCCTTCAAAAGCGTGTTCACCGCGCGCTTTATGGCCCCGTGATCGTCTGAGGACCTCGATTTGGCGACGAAATCGAATTCATCGATGAAAAGGATGCAGGGGTTTAGTTTTTTGGCGAGCATAAAGACGTTATCTATGTTTTTAGAGGTCTCTCCGAGATAGGCGCTAACGATCATGGAAATCTTCACTTCGAGGAGCGGCAGCCCGAACCACCTGGAAAGCGCCCGCGCAGAGGAGGTCTTTCCCGTTCCCGGGGGGCCGACGAAGAGAATCTTGCCTATTTCGAACAGGCCGATGCTTTTGAGGTAGCCCCTGTGCTCGAGGGCTTTGCCTGCTTTCGCGATTTCATCGAGTTGCTCATTTGTCAACACGAGATCGTCCAGGGTGTTTCTTACTTCATCGGGCAGCTTTATGGTCACCAGCTTGAGGAGATCTTCGGATTCCTCCCCGTAGAGCTTCTCGACCCTTGCCTGCAGCTTCGTGGGCCGGGCAAGGATCGACTGATTCACGACCCTCGCTTCCGGATAGCTCACATTTGGATCGAATTTCGAATAGTAGTGGGCCAGCACGGGGTTTTGGTCTATAGCTCCCGAGACATCCCGGGAGGCGAACCAGGCGGCTGCGGCATCGAACTCGGCCAGCCGGATGAGACGGGCCGATGCGTCGATTTCCACGAAAGGCAGGTCAGCCGGTATGGATTTGAAATTTGCCGGGCCGCATATCTTTTCGGCATCTGCGCTGCTGACAAGAATCGGCCTGCGCACGCCTTCAGTCTCCGGGTCGAGATAGTGGCGCCTGATATCCGGCGGCAGGTCGGCTTCCGTGAGTTTTTGCACCCGGTTGTAGATCTCGGCGGTGAGGAGCAGTTCAACGAGTTCAACGGCCTCAGGTTGTTTTTCTGTCTGCATTTTTCCAATCTCCGAAAGAGAGTTCGAAAATGAGGTGGAGTTCGTCGGTTTCCGTTCCGCTGCAATTCCGCGAAACTTTATTCCCGATGGGCCTTTGTGTCAATATTGGGCAGAGGTGAGAGTTTTTAGTTTTTAGTCTTTAGTTGGAAAAGAAAGACCGGGGATAGGAGAACAGATTTATCATGGGCATTTACAAGGTTGAGAGTTTTTGCTTTTCCTTTTTCAAAAGCCGGATTAAATACCCGGTGGGATTCGAAGGCCGTCCCCGGTCGAAAACGAGTTGACGGATGTTTTGAAAAGTCGCTGATGGGTTGCGCTCCGCTCCACCCATCCTACCGGTGTGTAATGTGTTTAAGGGGGTCAGGTTTGATCATCAGTATCCGATTTGAACGCAACTCCGTATAAATCGCTCCGGTAACGCACTATTTTGCAAAAGAGAAGATTTTCCTCATGTTCAAAAAGGTTCTTAGATATTTACGGCCCTATCGGTTTACGTTTTTGATAGCCCTCGCTCAGGTTTTCATCATGAGCGGCTGCGAGCTTCTCAAACCTTGGCCGCTAAAGATCGTAATAGATAACGTACTCGGCGGCAAACCCGCCCCGTGGGGGCTGGAAAAGGTCTATACGCCCCTGCATCTGCTCGCCCTGGCGGCGATCGGCCTGGTGGTCATCTATATCGTTCTCGGCGCCATTACGCTCCTTAACAACTACACAACCATCATGATAGGCCAGAAGATGGTAAATGACATGCGCCGGGACCTCTATGCCCACCTTCAGCGGCTTTCGCTCGCCTTTCACAGCAGGCGCCAGGTGGGGGACCTGATGTACCGGGTTACCGCAGACACATATGCCATCCAAAGCCTGACAATGAACGGCGTTTTCCCGATCTTAACGGCCATGGTACTGCTGGGCGGTATGTTTTATGTTATGCTGAAGATCGATTGGCAGCTCACTCTTCTTTCCCTTACGGTTTGCCCGGTGCTGTTGGCGTCCATCTCCCTGATGAGCAGCCGGATTACAACGGCCGCCATGTTTGCCCGCCAGCGGGAAAGCGAGGTCTATTCCGTCGTGCAGCGGGCAATGTCAGCCATACGCATCATACAGGCATTTACAAAGGAAGAGGAAGAGCACCGCAAGTTCATGAGCGCAAGCGACCAGAGCCTGGGAGCGAGCCTCAGGTTGTACACTCTTCAGACGTTTTATTCCGGCATTGTAAATG
The DNA here is from genome assembly GCA_963741035.1 of uncultured delta proteobacterium. Lineage (GTDB taxonomy): Bacteria > Desulfobacterota > Syntrophobacteria > Syntrophobacterales > Syntrophobacteraceae > SbD1. Next base: position 149,055 of record CAVUGX010000035.1, on the reverse strand, counting down.
TCGTGATGGCCGTGGGGACTGCGCTGGTCGTCTGGGTGGGCGCCATGCACGTCATGTCGGGAAAGATCACCGTGGGAGAGATAATAATCTTTACGACCTACCTGGCTTCACTCTATGGCCCGATGAACGCAATATGTCAGACCTGGGGGTTGATCCAGGGCGCTAAAGTAGGTGTAGAGCGCGTTTTCGAGATACTCGAAATCGAAAGAGACATCAAGGGAGGGACGCAGGCATTTCCAAAATCGGGCACCAGGGGGGAAGTGGTCTGGGAAAACGTCTCGTTCAATTACGTAGACGAGCAGCCGGTGCTGGAAAATATCAACCTGAGCGTCAAGCCCGGGGAGAGCATCGCTTTCGTAGGTCCGACGGGGGTCGGGAAATCGACACTGGTCAGCCTCATTCCTCGTTTCTATGATCCGCGCGCGGGGAGGGTCCTCATAGACGGGACCGACATCCGCGACTACGAGTTGAAGTCGCTTCGGAGCCAGATTTCGATGGTGCTCCAGCCCCCTCTTGTCTTTCCGGTTTCCGTGCGGGAAAATATAGCCTACGGCAGGCCCGAGGCCGGGCTGGAAGAGGTCATCACAGCGGCAAAGCTTGCCCGTATACACGAATCGATAGATAGGCTTCCAGATAAATATGAGACTTTAGTTGGCGAGCAGGGAGCAACCCTTTCCGAGGGAGAGCGGCAACGCATCACAATCGCCCGCGCTATTTTGAGAAACTCGCCGATCCTGATTCTCGATGAGCCGACATCCTCGGTTGACGCCGAGACGGAGGCCCTCATCATGGAGGGCCTGGAACAGTTGACCGCCGGCCGGACGACCTTCATAATTGCTCACCGACTTTCGACCGTGCGCAAGGCGGACAGGATCATCGTCCTGCGCAAAGGCGAAATCATCGAGCAGGGTCCATTCGACGAGCTCGTGAATGCCCACGGACATTTCGCGGCCCTTTACCGCTCTCAATTCGGTCTGGACGAGCCGGCATAGGCCCATCCGGACACGGCGTCGGTATTACCTGCGCAAACCCCCATTGCGCCGGGATGCCACAAACCGGTAATGTCGCAAATTATTTATGCCGATATATAATAGAAACGGCAGCGGCTTCGCGCCGGAAAAATATGCGACATTAATGTATTTTTCGTGATGGATATGCTGTCACATTTTTGCTAATTATTTGGTGAACGGTGTTGGCCGGGTAAATTTGGTAAGCTTCCGGGCGCTATGTTGCGAAAAAGATCTTTGACAGGATTAACAGGGAAACACCAAGGCAAAACAGGAGCCAGTCCTCGGTGTTGATCGTTTCAGGGTGTCCCATGACGACATGAGTTACTGTTTGAAGGAATACATACGATGAGAGCATTATTGCTCATTCTGGTAATTATACTTTCCGGACCGGTTCTTTGTTCATCGGAGGAAATCACCGAATGGGATTATCTGCAGAATCTTCCCATTTATTCTCCGGTAACGTCCCACTCGGTCAAGGATCTGGCGCAACAGACGCCATATGTGGCGCCGGCCGAAGCCTCCAAATCCGATCCTTTCACTTATATGCCTCACGGTCAACTTTTTGTCCCCGCCGGCGCCCGGGTAATGATTTTCGTTCCTCATCCGGACGATGAATCGATCGCCGCCTCCGGGCTGATCCAACGCGTGCTGGAAAGGGAAGGCAAGGTACGCGCAGTCTTCGTCACGAACGGGGATGGTTACACTTACGCCGTTCGACTCAGGATGAAGAACCAGCGCGTTTCGGCAAAGGATTTCATCGAGTTCGGGAAAAAACGGCAGGAGGAAGCGGTTCAGGCTTTATGCGAACTCGGACTTCAGCCCGAAGACGCGACTTTTTTGGGTTTTCCCGATGCCGGCATAGACGAGCTGTGGGAAGCCTACTGGTCTAATCTTCATCCATTTATATCTCCTCACACGCTCTTCGACCGGCCGCACAGAGCAGGTCTGAAGCGGTGGATAAAGTACTCCGGCGTGAGCCTCAAAGATGAGATCGAGCGGGAGATCAGGGAGTTTTCGCCCGACCTGGTAGTGATTCCCGATCCGCGCGATTATCACCCGGACCACGCAGCCACCGGTGTTTTCGTACTCGACGCTCTGCGAGCCATCTACGATAATGAGGCGACCCTTCCTTCCAGGGTGCTGACTTATCTGGTACATTACAAGGATTACCCTCGCGGGACTGAGTGGGCGCAGGAGATTTCGAGCACAGGGGTTGGCGGCTACAGCAAAGTATCGGAGAAAACTCTTGCCGATACGAACTGGGTTACACTGCCGCTGAGTCTGGAGGAGGTCGAAGGCAAGCGGCGCGCCTTACTCTCGCATGCCTCTCAGCTCCAGATGCTCAATTTGTTTTTCAAGAACTTTCTGCTGCCATGCGAAATGTTCGGCAGCCTTAATTTGACGCAGATTATAACAGTCCCCCAGGAGTACGCCGCCTACTACAAGCGCCTCAATACGGAAGATGACGCCCCGGAGGGCAAAACAACCCAGTAGAGCTCTCCCGGATACCGGGCCGCCGTCAGGACATCCACAGCGACGCAGTATTAGCTCCTGTTTTGCCTTTGGCCTCCTGTTTTCCTGTTAATCCTGTCAAAGGTCTTTTCAACGAGGTAGTTTTTATTTCCATGATTCGACGTCTAATTTTGTTGCTGGTTGCGATATCGCTCTCCCAGTTGGCTTTCGCACAGGACTCCGAGGTGAAAGTCCCCTTGAGCCCTCCTTCAGGGAAGGCTGAGTTGAAGGATAAGAAATGGAGCACGGCTGAGATCAACGGGGTCAAATGGCTGACCGATCCGGAAGGAAAACCCTTCTATTCAAAGGGAGTCAATATCGTTGCTCCCGGCCGGGAGAACGAAAAGAGCCGGGCTGGAGAAGCGTACTGCTGGGCCAATTTCTACCCTACCATCGAAGAATGGCGCGCAAAGGTCGGCGCCCAGATCCGTGGATGGGGATTCAATACTCTGGGCGGGTGGTCCGACAGCTCGCCCGCCCTCGATCTCCCGCTCACGGTGGATTTGGAACTCGGCCGGCATTCGCGGTTCCACTGGTTCGATCCATTCGATCCGCAAATGGAACAAACGACCATGGAAAAGGCCCGGGAGCTTACGGCCCCCTACAGGGACCTGCCCCAACTGATCGGTTATTTCAGCGACAATGAAGTCGGCTGGTGGAATTCCTCGCTTTTCATCTGGTTTCTGAAGGCGCCCTGGGAAAACCACACAAAGCGCTTCCTGTGGCAAATGATCTACGACAGCTATGGGGGGAGCTGGGAGGCATTGCTGGCCGACTGGTCGCCTCAGGGCGGCGCGGGGGATTTTGAGGCCCTGAAAAAGGCGGGAGCGAGTTTAAAGCTGAGGCCCGGAGGAAACGGCATCCGGTTGGTGGATCGTTTCATGAGCGCGATTGCCAAGCGCTATTACGCACTGATGTACAAAGCCATCCACGCTGCCGACCCGCATGCGCTGGTGCTTGGCGACAGGCTTCCTCTCTATTACCACCAGGACGCGATCCTGGCGATGGGCGACAATGTGGACGTGATTTCGACCAACTACAACATTGACGTCGCGGACGGCTGGGTTGCTCCCTACTTCTTTGAAGGCTTGCGCAAGCTAAGCGGCAAGCCGGTCCTGGTGAGCGAGTTCTTTTTCGCAGCGGCCGAAAACCGGAGCGGCAACCGCAACGAGACCGCCGGAAATATCCATGCCAAACCCGGGCACCTCATGACGGTCCCCACGCAAACCGAAAGGTCGTGGGGAACGGGAAACGCCCTGCTCAGCTTCGCCAGGTTTCCGAACGTGGTCGGCGCACACTGGTTTCAATATTGCGATGAGCCGCTCGGGGGACGGGAAGACGGCGAAGACTACAATATGGGCCTTATCGACACTGCAAACAGACCGTATGAAGAGTTGACGCAGGATTTCAAGAAACTCAATTCCGTACTCGAATCGTTCCACGCAGGGAGCGCGGCCGGGTCGAAAAAAAAGGCTGCCAATGGCGCAGGGGAATCGAAGGGTCCAACGGGCGATGGAGTTCGACCGGTGGGCATAGTCCGGGCGGAGCGCCCGATAGATGTCTGCGACCAGTCACTCATGGAGTGGGAAAAGGAAAAAACGCTGCTTTCAGGTTTTACGGCGCCCGCCCCGTACGCACCCTTCGGGGACGTGCACTTTGCATGGAGACCGGAGGGTTTTTACCTCTTCAGCCTGTCGGACACATACGTTGACCCGAATTTCCTGGATTACAAGGACAGATTTCCCAAATCCGAGTCGTTCCAGCTTCATTTTACAGTCGAGGCGAAAGGCAAACGAAACCATCTGGCCGTCTATCTCATTGCTCAAAATAACCCCTCTTATCCTGACGGGTTTGAAATAAAGCCGGAGCTTTTCTGGCTCGAAAACGGCGTTCCCGTGCAAGAGCTGCCCTCAGAGGGGCACGTGCAAAGGATAGAAAAATCTCTGCCCCACATCGCCGTCGAAGCGTTCTTCCCGGCTCAATGGTTCGGACTCGACGAGTTGAAACCAGGCATGCGCCTCCGTGCCAACATCGCTCTTGTGAGCTATTTCCGCGAGTTTTCGATGACCTGGGCGGGAAAACCCGAAATGAGCGATATATCCGATCCTCACGCTTTAACGGAAATCGTACTGGAGTGATGATGATCTCATGAAAAAGTTTCGCTGAAGCGGCTGGTATGCAGGCAGTGAGTTATTCCCGGCGGGAACGCCCAACCGTTTGTCCGGAAATGCCTATCCTGCTCGGACTCGGCGGCTCTTTTCATACGTTCAGTCCTCGACAGCAATGGCGGGAGCAGTTCGATTGTGCTATAGTGCATCTAAATGCATTCGGAGATATTATTATGGGAAAGTTATGCGTCGAGTACCCCGAGTCACTTCCCGCTGTTCTCAATCTCAGCCAGGAGTCCTTTGAACGGGAAGCGCGGATGGCGCTGGCCGTAAAATGGTTCGAGATGGGTCGTCTCTCTTCCGGGCAGGCGGCATCGCTGGCAGGAGTGTCGCGAGTAGCTTTCCTGCTTGGCTGTAAGCAATTCGGCGCTGCCAGCGTTCAGTGGGACCAAGCTGAGTTGGCTGCCGAGTTTGATGAGTTTGACGAATGAAGGGCCGCATCGTTTGCAATACCGGGCCTCTCATAGCGTTGGCGATTGTAGACAAACTGGATCTTCTCAGGTTACTTTTTACGGAGATCTTGGTTCCGGAAAACGTTCATCAGGAAATCTTGCAGGGAGGAAGCTGTTCGGCGGGATTATCTGTATATAATCAAGCCTCGTGGATAAAGGTGAAATCGCTCAATTGTCCTATTGACCCACTCCTCGATTCCATTCTTGACGCGGGAGAAGCCTCGGTTATTCAGCTTGCGCGAGAAAGCGAGGCAAATCTTGTGGTCATCGATGAAAGAAAAGCAAGAAGAGTTGCGAGAAGTGTTTATGGTTTGCGCGTTATCGGCGCCGCCCGGGTTCTCGTTGAAGCGAAGCGACGAGGTTACTTGAAACGAGTGGATGAAACGATACGTCGAATGCGCGATGGCGGCTACTGGTTACATGACGACATTGTTCGGTCTGTATTGCGCGAAGCTGGAGAAACGCCAGAGTTATCCTGAGGCAAAAGTCGACGCCTTGCTCTGCTGTTTCGTTCAGACTCCACTGATGGTGGATCGCTGTCTGTTCACCGTCTCTTGAACATTGCCCTCATATGCATTACAAGCATGGATTAATCTTATTTCATTAGCTTCAACGTCTTGAAACACCGGGTAAAGCGGGCGGGGAATATGTTCGATAATCTTTCCGATAAATTTCAGAAGATATTCAAGAACCTGCGGGGCCAGGGAAAGCTCACCGAGGCCAACATAAGGGAGGCGCTCCGCGAGGTGAGGATGGCGCTGCTCGAGGCCGATGTGCACTATAAGGTGGCTAAGGATTTCGTCGCCAGCATCGCTCAAAGGGCTGTCGGCCTGGAAGTGATGCAGAGCCTTACTCCCGGCCAGCAGGTCATAAAGATAGTCAACGAAGAGCTGACCGCGCTGATGGGCGGCGCTGCAGAACCCCTCAAGCTCTCCGGACGCCCCCCCGCAGCAGTGATGCTCGTGGGACTGCAGGGTTCGGGCAAGACGACAACGGCGGCAAAACTCGCCCTTAAGCTCTCCAAAGATGGCCGAAGACCCTGCCTTGTTCCCGCCGACGTGTACAGGCCGGCGGCGATCGACCAGTTGATTACGCTCGCGGGCCAGTTGAAGCTCCCGGTTTATTCCTCGACAACCCGGATGAGCCCCGAGCAGATTGCCAAAGAGGCCATAAACTACGCCCGGCAGGAGAACTGTGACACTGTTCTGGTGGATACCGCCGGGCGGCTGCATATAGACGCCGAACTGATGGAGGAACTTTCGCGGCTCAAAAGCATCCTCGAGCCCTCGGAGATTCTTCTGGTAGCCGATGCAATGACGGGCCAGGACGCCGTACAGATCGCGGGCTCGTTCAACGAAAAGCTCGGCCTTACGGGAATCATTCTTACAAAGCTCGACGGGGACGCGAGAGGCGGGGCGGCCCTTTCCATCCGCTCGGTCACCCACTGCCCGATAAAGCTTATCGGCGTCGGTGAAAAGCTGGACGCCATCGAGGTTTTTCACCCCGACAGGATGAGCTCGCGAATCCTCGGGATGGGCGACGTTTTGTCGATGATCGAAAAAGCTCAGGAAGCTTTTGACGTCGATCAGGCCCAGGACATCGCGCGCAAATTCAAGCAGAACACTTTTACACTCGAAGATTTCCTTGCCCAGCTCCAGCAGGTGAAAAAAATGGGCTCCTTCGAGCAGATACTTGGCATGCTCCCGGGCATGGGGATATTAAAAGAGCTGAAAAAGGCCCAGATCGATCCAAAAGAGTTCGCGCGCATGGAGGCCATCATCAATTCCATGACCAGGCAGGAGCGCAGGAACGCAGATATATTGAACGCAGGCCGCAGGCGAAGAATTGCCGATGGGAGCGGCACGAGCGTTCAGGATGTAAATCGACTTCTCAAGAGCTATGAAGATTCGCGCCGGATGATGCGCCAGATGTTGGGCTCCGGGGACGCAGGCAAGAAGAAGAAGGGAAAATTCAGGCGTAAGGGTTCATTTTTCCCTTTCTAATCTGTGCATCATGCGTTATATGAAAAATTTTATTGTGCGAGATCAATGGTAAACCTGCGCCTCAGGTCCGATTGAGGGGAAACAGGGTTCCCGCTGGTATCCAGGATCTATACGGGACGGGCCAGGTTAGTTTGGAGACGTTCATTTGGGCTTCGCCCAATTCATCCAGGAGGACTAAAGTTAATGCCGGTTAAAATTCGTTTGGCACGTGGCGGTAGAAAAAAAAGGCCCTTTTACAAGATTGTTGTCGCTTCCTCTGAGGCACCACGCGACGGTCGCTTTATAGAGAGAATCGGTTCCTATGATCCTCTGCCGCTTGAAGTGAAGGTAGAGATCGACAGCGACAGACTCCAGTATTGGCTGGGTCAGGGTGCAAAACCGACCGACACCGTTCGCAACCTAATTCAAAAGCATGGAAAGCTCAGCTAAGCTCTCAATTGCAGATGGCAGCCCATTCATCCGGAGGAAATCATGTTGAAGGAACTGGTCGAGTTTATGGCGCGTGCATTGGTTGACAGTCCCGAGAAGGTGAGGGTTTCGGAAATAGAGGGTGAGCAGACCTCCGTTATTGAACTCCGTGTTGCAAAAGAAGACCTTGGCAAGGTGATAGGTAAGCAGGGACGCACTGCCCGCGCCATGAGAACGATCCTAAGCGCCGCGTCGACGAAAATTCGCAAGCGCGCCGTTCTGGAAATCATCGAATAACACAGATGGACGAATCCAGTCTGATCCCAGTTGGGAAAGTGGTAAATACTCATGGGGTCCGAGGGGCGCTCAAGGTTCGCCCTTATGGTGAAACTCTGGGGGAAATGGAAACCGGAGAGAAGCTGTTTTTTATTGAAAACGGAGTGCAACTCCAATTGACCCTTGTAAGCCTTCGCGCTCAAAAACTGGGCTGGATCGCTCAATTCGAAGAAATCGAAAACATTGACAGGGCCGAGGCATTAAAGGGAAAAGAAATCCTCATCGATAAGGACCGGCTGCCTGCGCTGCCTGAAGGCGAATACTATCATTTCCAACTCATCGGGCTTTCTGTGGAGACAAAAGAGGGTGAGCCGCTGGGGACTTTGAGCGCCATTTTCGAAACCGCGGGCAATGACGTCTACGTTGTGGAAGGCGCGGAGAAAGAATTGCTTATTCCGGCAATCGAGGACGTCATCTGTGAAGTGGATCTCCAGAGTAGAAAACTTATAGTGGATTTGCCGGAAGGCCTCCAATAAATGATCTTTGAAATTCTGACTATTTTCCCCGGCATGTTTTCTTCACCCCTGGAAGAAAGCATCGTGGGAAAGGCCCGTGACCGCGGACTGATTCAGGTTCGGGTGCACAACATACGCGATTTTGCCACCGACAAACATCAGATTACGGATGACCGGCCCTTTGGAGGCGGAGAGGGCATGGTCATGAAACCCGAGCCGATAGTAAGGGCACTTCGCGCAATCGCAGACAGCGGCCCTGCAGCCAGGAGAGTTTTGCTGACCCCCCAGGGGCGGCTTTTCGACCAGGAGATTGCTCGCGAACTGAGCCGCCTTCCGCGGCTCATTCTCATTTGCGGCAGATACGAGGGTGTTGACGAGCGCGTGGCCGAGCATTTCACAGACGATCAGATATCCATCGGCGACTATGTTTTGACCGGCGGGGAGCTTGCGGCTATGGTCGTGGTGGACGCCGTTGTACGGCTGCTCCCCGGAGCGCTTGGGAATGTGGGTTCGGCTGAGGCGGATTCGTTCAGCGAACCGGTTCTTGAGCATCCTCAATACACCCGCCCTCAGGATTTCGAGGGCATGAGCGTTCCGCCGGTCCTGCTCAGCGGGAACCATGAGAGCATCCGCCGCTGGAGGCGTGGACAGGCGTTGCTCAGAACCATGATGCGCCGCCCCGACCTTTTTGCCGGACTTGATCTTACCGCTGAGGACCTTGCCCTGCTGGAAACGGCAAAACGCGGGGAGCAAGCAGCGGGGAGCAAGTAGCAAGAAGCTTCCCGCTTCACAAAACGATTACACTGGATCGGTTATGGCGCAACTTTTCCTGGCGCTTATGCATTATCCCGTCTTGAACAGGATGGGTGATTTAATCGCTTCGGCGATAACGAATCTCGATCTTCACGACCTGGCGCGGTTGTGCTGTACTTATGGCGTGCCGGCATGCTATATAGTCACGCCTCTCAAAGACCAGCAGGCCCTCGCCAACCGGCTCACATCCCACTGGATCAATGGCAGGGGCGGCGAAATCCTTCCGGAAAGACGGCAGGCATTGAAGCTTCTCAGAGTCGTGGATAGCCTGGCCCTTGCTACCGAGGATATCGTTCAAAAGACCGGAAAAATCCCGGTCCTTTGGGCCAGTACCGCAAAGAATGAAGCGGGTGCGCTGCCCCATCGCGATGCCCGGGACTTGCTTGAAAGAGAAAACCGGCCGGTTCTTCTGCTTTTAGGGACAGGCTGGGGTCTTGCGCCGCAGATTTTCGGCATCGTCGATGCCGTGCTGGAACCGATTGCGGGCGTTAACGGCTATAATCATCTTCCGGTCCGTTCGGCAGCCTCGATCCTTATGGACAGGCTGCTCGGAAGAAGTTAGTCTGCTGTTGAATTTGAATTAGTTTCGCGGTGGCGCACCTTCCGGGCGCTCCGGTTCGTATTTATTGAAGGAGGATTGAAAGTGGCAATCAGCTTGCTCGAAATGATCGAAAGAGATCACATGCGCTTCGATATCCCGGCCTACAGGATCGGCGATACGGTGAAGGTGCACGTGAAAATCCGTGAAGGCGAAAAAGAACGTATCCAGGTCTTCGAAGGGGTGGTGCTCCGCACTCATAGAGCCAAGATGGGCGCAACCGTTACGGTGCGCAAGGTATCCTACGGGGTTGGCGTGGAACGTATTTTCCCCATTCATTCCCCACAGATAGAAAAAATAGAGATACTGCGTCGAGGCCGCATCCGCAGGTCCCGACTCTACTTTCTGCGCCACCGGGTGGGCAAAGCGGCTAGAATACGCGAAAAGCGCGAGGCGCCCAAGTCGTAAGTCGGTTGTTATTTAAAGCTTCCCTGGGGGTCTCATGCAGCGGCAACTGATCGAAGCCCTGGCGGTTGATATGCGCCTCCATGAAAGAGAGGCCTACCGGCGGGGTTTTCGTTATGTTTGCGGCGTAGACGAGGCAGGCAGGGGTCCGCTGGCAGGCCCCGTGGTTGCCGCCGCCGTGGTCCTGCCAAAGAGTGTCCGTCTCCCCGGGATCAACGATTCCAAGCAACTCACCCCTGCACAGCGGGAAAATTTTTGCGCGAAAATCCGGTCGCGCGCGCTTGCCATAGGGGTCGGGGTTGTAGATAACGTCGAGATAGACCGGATAAACATCCTCCAGGCAACCTTTCGGGCCATGTCCAGCGCTATCAGCCGTTTGGAAATTGAACCCGATTTCCTCCTCATCGACGGCCCCTACGAACTCCCTCTCCCGATGAAGCAAAAGGGCATCGCGCAGGGAGACTGCCTCTCGATGTCCATTGCGGCCGCTTCCATAGTCGCCAAGGTCCACCGCGACCGTCTGATGTGTGAGTATCACGAATTATTTCCTCAATACGGATTTGACTCCCACAAAGGCTATGCAACCGCCCGCCATTGCGAGGCCATTCGCGCGCATGGACCATGTTCGCTGCACAGGTTAACCTTTAACGGCGTCATTCAGGGGGAGTGCGGCATTGATGATGTGGAGCCGCTTTTATAGGGGGAAACAGGGCGAGAACGCGGCGGCCGAATACCTCGCGAGCAGCGGAATCAAAATCGTCGACCGGAATTTCCGGTGTCCTCTGGGCGAGATAGATCTGATCGCCAAAGATGGAAAGACAATCGTATTCGTGGAGGTAAGGGCCTTCCAGGCTGACGGACTCTGCAGCCCGGAAGAATCCATCACGGCGGCAAAACGCAGGCATTTGACACGCGCCGCTCTTTGGTATCTCAAGCAGAAGGGGCTGCAAAACGCCCCAGCGCGCTTCGACGTTGTAGCGATCAGGTGGAACGGCGAGACGCCTGAAATAAACTGGATAGTCAATGCTTTCGAACCCGGATCATGAAAAAGACAAGGAAGCAAAGCTCTACATTGTCTCCACTCCGATCGGAAATCTCGCCGACATCACCCTGAGAGCCCTGGACACCCTGCGCAAAGTCGATTTGATAGCTGCGGAGGATACCCGCCATACTCGAAAACTCCTGTCTTACTATGACATCCATGTTCGCCTGGTCAGCTATCATGAACACAACGCGCGGCAGCGTGGAGGCGAACTGCTGGACAAGATCGCCTCCGGGCAGAGAGTGGCGCTGGTCACGGACGCGGGAACTCCGGGTGTATCCGATCCGGGACAATTTCTCATCGAGGCGGCGCTGCAACTCGGTATCGAACCTGTTCCCATTCCAGGTCCGACAGCACTGATATCGGCCCTTGTCGTCTCCGGACTGTCAACTCAACCCTTTGTTTTCCTGGGTTTTCCTCCCGCGAAGGGAGCCGAACGAAGGCGTTTTTTCGAGAAAAACTCCCGTCTTGCGATGACGCTGATACTGTATGAGTCTCCCAGAAGGCTTACGAAAACCCTCAAGGATATGCTCATGAGCTGGGGCGAAAGGAGAGTGGCGGTCGCGCGAGAGCTTACGAAGATACACGAGCATATCTTCCGGGGCTCTATCTCGGAAGCCATCGAACATTTCGCCGCTGAAGTCAGGGGCGAGTTGACCCTGGTGGTGGAGGGAGCAGAGCCGGGATTGGACATGGATTCCAAATTATTGCTGGATACCGGGTCGCCTGCCCCTGGTCCCGAAGGATTGAACCACGAATCTTCGGACATGAAGTCCCCGACCTGGATAGGGGAACTGCAGACCCTTCTCCAGCAGGGTCTTTCATCGAAGCAAGCTGCATCGGCCATTGCCGCCCGTTTCAATCTCCCCCGCCGGATGGTCTATCAAGAGGCTTTGGCGAAGAAGAAGGGTTAGCGCGGCCTGCATTCGCCAATACGCCTGTCTAACCGTCGGGCCCTGCCGCCCTGTATTGACTTGAGACGCTTTTTCTGCCGTGAATCAATCCGTTTCAAGATCCAGCTTCAGATTGACCTTTACCTCAGCCTTTGTATACCCCGAATTCCGTGCAGCCCCGCATCGGTGGGTGCCGGCGCCCAGAGAATCTTCCCTGCGCTGTTCCATGGCATCTTTCTTGCCTTTAAAACAGCCTCGGGGTATAGAGTAAATAACCAAACAGGATACTGAATCAATACTGCGCTACGAACTGAACAGTGAGGACCGCAAGCGGATGCCGGTTCCTCCTGACCATTTCCCTCTCTTCCTCACCAGACGAACAGCCCCAGGGCTGATCGCAACAGGGTTGTCGCGCAGGGCGGCATGACCGCGGCCCGGTATATCGACGCTCCGCGAGGCGGGCGGGATCTCCGGCGGCGCCTGTACACCCGGCCAACAACCCTTCGGACATGCTGAGAAACCACGCTTCTTGAGAGCAATAGATAAATAGCAAGACCATTCATTCGACAAACCCATTCATTCGAAAGGAGAAAGAATCATCATGTCAGAGACGGGAAAAAAGACATTCACCAAAGAAAACAGAATGGCGATGATCTCACAGTTTCTGGGATTCATGCTCGACGCCTACGATATGGCGCTCGTGCTCGTCATGGCCCCTATTCTGGTCAAGGTGTTTTCACCTCCCGGCGGAAGCTCATCGTGGCAGTATATCACTATCGTCTTCACCTACTCGATAACGATGGCTGCCAGGCCTGTCGGTTCGGCGATCTTCGGACATTACGCGGATAAACTGGGCCGCCGCTTCCTCCTCGTGCTCACCATCGGCGGGGTCGGAATGATGTCTGCCGCCTCGGCCTTTCTCCCCACACAAGCGGTGGCCGGGATCTGGTCGTACGTAATTTTTTGTGTGATAAGATTTGTAATGGGATGTTTTTTCGGTGGAGAGTATGCCGTAGGGCACACCTTTGCCATCGAGCATTCCCCGGCTGGAAAGCGCGGTCTCGTGGGCGGCTTCATTCAGTCCGGATTCCCGTTGGGATTTGTTTTTGGTTCCCTGGTATTCGCCCTGATTTCACACACCCTGGGCAGTGAGGCAATGCTTAGTTATGGTTGGCGCCTGTGTTTCCTGACCGGAATAATGCCGGTAATCCTCGCCATCTACATCAGACGGTCCCTGTCGGAAACCCCCGAATTCGAAAAAATCAAAGCGGAGGGAACCATTGAAAAAGCTCCGTTCCTCAGCATGTTCAAGCCCCCGGCGCTTTGGAATTTTCTGCAGGTTTTTTTCTTCATGACCGGTCTTTTTCTAACCGATTATTCAGTCTATGGATTTCTTCCCAAAATCCTCACACTGGACGGAAGGGGATTTGACACGACGACCTACAGCCTCATCTATGGATTCGCTCTTTTTATGGCTTTCCTCGGCTATATCTTCTACGGCTGGCTCTCCGATTATACCGGGCGCAGGCGCCTGACCCTGAGTTACTGCATCTTCCTGATTATCTTCGGAGTACCCTCTTATTACGTCCTCTATAATGCCGCCATTGCCCGCAACGTCGGGATGGCAGTCCTGGGCGCAACTATGGCCGCAATGCTGAAGCTGGGCTGGGGCATCGTGCCGGCCTATCTTTCCGAACGGTTCCCAACGAGGCGGCGAGCGGTGGGCGTCGGTTTCGGGTACTCATCGGGCGCGCTCCTGGGAGCATGGTTCAGTGTCTATGTCTGGTGGGCCCACATGATTCCCGCGATCGCAGCCATCGAAAAAGGCGACATGTGGCTCTCCCCTGCAGTCATTTTAACAATCGGCGCCCTGATGACTTTCGGGAGCATGTGGGTCAGCCCCGAAACGAAGGACATCAAGCTTTCAGAGGTGGGTGAGGGATTGCCCATCATTGAGGTCGGCGCTATTCCCAAGATCGGCAGTGGGCGATAAAGCGTAAAATGGGAGATGGGGCGGGCTTTTTTTTAGCCTGTCCCCTTCAGTCTAAGGTATAGTGAACAGATCAGGAACGATATGTCCGGTATGCTGCACGGATGGATTATTAAGATGTCCGGAATGTTTCGGCCAAGGCCACGGATTCTCACTTTGGCCCTCCCGCGTGATAAAGGAAGTCTGTCACAGTTGTGAGGGAAGAAAGGAGATCACATGTCCCATGTGCGACGGAGCAGGACTGTTTCGAGAGGAATATCACGGCATGTACAAAGTAATGTTCGAGGATGGAGAAATCGTTATCCGTTTCAAGGAAGACATGATCAACGGCGACACGCTCTCCAGGCTGCTGGATAGCGTAAACCTGGAATCGGTGCTTAACAGGTCCCGGCCGGTCGGGACAAAGAAGTCCGTACAACCAGGGTTGCCCACCGGTATGGCTTTGCTGAAGGACCCTACTCTGAACAAGGGCACCGCGTTCACTGAAAAGGAGAGAGAAGCGCTTGGTCTGCGCGGGCTCCTGCCACCCCATGTCCAGACACAGGCAGAACAGGTCACGCGTGTTCTGGAGAACCTGCGAAGGAAAACATCGCCAATCGAAAAATATATCTTCCTGATAAGTCTACAGGACCGCAACAAGACATTATTCTACAGGGTGTTGATCGATAACATTGAAGAATTGATGCCCTTGGTTTACACGCCCACAGTGGGACAGGCGTGTCTCGAATACGGGCATATTTTCAGGAGACCCGGGGGCATCTTCATATCTGCAAGAGATAAAGGCCGGGTAGCAGATGTACTGCGCAACTGGCCGTTGAAGGACATCCGAATTGTCGTCGTTACAGATGGGGAACGCATACTTGGCCTTGGGGACCTGGGCGCGGATGGAATGGGAATACCGGTCGGTAAGCTCTCTCTTTACACGGCATGCGCGGGCATCCGGCCCTCTATTTCCCTGCCCGTTACGATCGACGTGGGCACGGAGAATGAGGAGCTTTTGAACGACCCGCTCTATATCGGTCTCAAACAAAGGCGCCTGAGGGGAAAGCCCTACGATGAGCTGATCGAAGAGTTTATCGTTGCGGTGCAGGAAGTTTTCCCCCGCGCGGTCATCCAGTTCGAAGACTTCGCTAATTCCAATGCATTCCGGCTCCTCGATGAATATCGAGACGTGGTGTGCGCTTTCAACGACGATATCCAGGGTACTGCCGCTGTGACTCTTGCGGGGCTGCTGTCGGCCGCGCGCCTCACAGGCGGAAAGCTGAGCGATCACAGACTCCTCTTTCTCGGGGCGGGCGAGGCTGGAATCGGCGCAGGCAAGCTCGCAGCGTCCGCCATGAGCGCCGAAGGGCTTTCCACGGAGGAAGCCCGTAAACGTTGCTGGTTTTTCGATTCCAAGGGACTGATCGTGAAGGGCCGCGCCGGCCTCAACGGCCAGAAGCTCCTTTTTGCCCATGATTTTGAGCACATTACCAGCTTTCTTTCCGCCGTCGAGAAAATCAGGCCTACGGCCATAATCGGCGTCGCCGGACAAGCCGGACTTTTCGACCGGCAGGTCCTGGAAGCCATGGCTGCAATCAACGAAAGCCCCATCATCTTTTCTCTTTCAAATCCTACATCCAAGACCGAATGCACCGCAGAGGAAGCATATTCGTTTACGCAGGGCCGGGCAATTTTCGCCAGCGGCAGTCCGTTCGATCCAGTCTCGATTAATGGCAAGACCTTCTACCCGTCCCAGGGAAACAATGTCTATATTTTTCCCGGGGTGGGATTAGGGGCTATAGCCTGCGGAGCGCGGCACATAACCGACGAGATGTTCTACGTTGCAGCAAAGACTCTGGCGCAGAAGGTTTCGAGGGCCGATCTGGAGCAGGGGCGTGTCTATCCCAGGCTTTCAAAGATACGGGAGGTTTCTCTCTGCATAGCCGAAGCCGTGGCAATGGTAGCATACGAACGTGAACTTGCGACAAAGGAGATACCCGGAGATCTGCGGCGACACATCAAATACTTGATGTATGACCCTCACTACCACAGCTACATTTGATGCTTTTTTTCGATCACTTTCAAGGTATCCAGTCAAAACCTTGACTAGCATTATAGGTAAACCGGGGCCGGGGCGGCGATTCTATTCCCTGCCCCGTTAGTCCCCATGGCTCCTGCGAGGCGGGATCGCATAATATCATTAAGCCTTTTTCCATCTCCATTCCCCAGTTGGCCAACATCTTGCAAACCCCTCTTTTGAGCCGGTGTTTTCCGGCTCTATGTCTGTTTTTGTCCGCGGTTTTCGTTACGAGTAGTCAAGCAAGGCCCTTTTGACAAAAACGAGCGAACGCTTTAATCGCCACTTTTTGAATAAGGACAGGAGCAAGCCTTGGTAAGTTCGGGACTGATTCCCACACGACGTGCGGTTATCGACATCAACAGGCCGTGCAACGCCAGATGCAGGATGTGTTACTACACATACGACGAGAGCGACTGGTCGAAGCCTCTGGAGGACGCTAAAAGAGAGCTGGGTGAGGCCGTCGAGCGCGGAAACACTTCAGTCGACTTTACAGGCGGTGAGCCGACAATCTATCCTCAGATGACGGAAGTAATCCGGTATGCGGAGTCGATCGGCCTCCACACCTGCATAATTACCAATGGTCTGGCTATCGAAAAGGTCAAAAAACTGGCGGATGCCGGGTGCACGGAATGGCTGCTTTCCATTCACGGCTTCGAGCAGCAGCAGGACCGAATCCTGAACGTTCACGGCGCATGGGACAAAACAAACCATACCGCAAGATTCCTTAATGAATCCGGTTGTTTCGTCAGGGTTAACTGCACTCTTACAAAGTACAATTACCAAGACCTGCCGAAGCTGGCCATGCACTACGACCGGGAGATCCGCCCTCGTATAATCAATTTCATCAACTTCAACCCGCATTATGAATGGGGAAAGCACGATCAGCCAGAAATAGTCAATCGCCTGAACGAAGTGCAGGTCCGTGCCGGCGAGATCGCCCCATGGCTGAGGCAGGCGCTGGATTATCTGAGAGAGAGGAAATACTGGGTAAATGTCCGTTATTTTCCGCTCTGCCTGCTCAAAGGCTACGAACATCACGTATGCAACAATCCCCAGGTGATGTTCGACCCTTACGAGTGGGATTACGGCGTATTTCCAAAGACCACCGCAGCCTACCTGGAACAAGGGAGGGATTTCCAGAGGCGGATCAATGCCCGGCAGGAAGCCTGCGAAATGTGCGGCATGATCGACGTTTGCGGAGGTCTGCACCGTAACTATGCGCAGATCCATGGTTTTTCAGAACTCGATCCTTATTCCGAAATGAGCGACTATCCGTACCACTTCAAAACGGATCTTGCCGCTGACATTATAGTTCCAGCCTTCTGGCCGGGCGAGAAGCTGACAAATCTACTCTGCGAAATAGCCGAGAAAACGGTCCCTCCCTATAACCTCATTGTCGTCAGCAGACACCAGAGCGCGGCCAAGAACCGCAATGAAGGTTTGCGGGCGTCTCAAAATCCTTACGTTATCATGTGCGATGACGACATATCGGGGCTTCCCCCCGGTTGGAACAGGGAGCTTATCCGCTGCCTTCAGGAAAACCGGGAGTTCTTCGGGATTTCCGCGCGCCTCATGAACCCTGACGGAACTCCCGGCCGAAACAGCGCAAATCATTTCGACCTTACCCACCCGCTCGCCGAAGTGGACATGATACCTACCGCGTGCAGCATCTTCAGAAAAACGGATCTCTTTTTTGACGAGAGGTATATCAGGGCGGGTTGGGAGGATACCGATTTTTTCCTGCAGGCGCACACCAAATATGGAAGCCGGTTAGCAATCGCAAATACGATCCGGGTCGTGCATCTGAACGAGGAAAAAAATGGCGGCGGAGTGGAAAACGAGCACAACCGTGAACTTTTCTATTCGAAATGGAAGTTCGCAGAGCCCGACAGTCAGGATCAATCCAACGGGCCTTCAGCGACCTCAGGCGGGACCGCCTCAGATCCCCCTCCCGGCCTGCTTGAGCTCCACGAATCGGTTATGCAGGACCCAACCAACATAGGCGCCTTTAAATCGTTTATTCAGCAATCTTACAGCTCCCGGCATTTTCAACTGCTCGAATCCTGCCTCAAAGAGCTTCGGAAAACCGGCGCCAGGGCAAAGGAAATCTGCTACCTGCTTGCCTCCTGCCTTTTTGAACAGGAGAAATATGATGAAGCGAGCCCTGTAGCGGTAGACCTGGTTTCACGATACCCCGACTATGCCCCCGGGAAGCTCCTGTTAGAGATGCTCGGAAACCTCGAACAAGCGCGTTCATCCAGTGTCGACAGCTCAATAAACGGGAACCCGGCTATTCCAGGCGGAGCCAATGGAAGCGCCAAAATCTGCCGGGCGGAAGAGCTTACCATCCCCGGCCCCTACCCTCGCCTCAAACTTTTGGTTGGTCCGGGGCTTGCCGATCCGCGCGGAAATGAGGCTTTTCTGGTAAAGGCCCTGAAGCAGGCCGCTGATGTTGTGACGTTCGATCACAACTCGAAGCGGTTCGAAGAGGTGCTCAGTTCGCTTCCAGCGGGATGGACGCCCGATGCCGTGGTGGTGCGCGATGCCGAATACTATAAAATTCCGGATGGTCTCGAAGCGGCAGAATACCCGGTATTCTGCCTCCTTGGAGACTACAACCTCTCGCTCAACCAGATGCTGCCGGTTATGGGCGCTTTCGACCATTTCTTTTGCGACCTCAAAGGCGTGAGGATCTTCCGAGACCTGGGGTTCGCCAATTGTGAGTACCTTTGTCTATACGGGTTCGATCCGGAAGTGCACAGGCCCTGCGGCCTGCAAAAGGAATGGGACCTCCTTTTCGTCGGCAACCTCAATCATCGCGTCCAGCAGGAACGCGAGCAACTACTCTATCGGCTGGCGCGGCTCGGGAGTAAGTACCGGGTCCATATCGGGACTGAAATATTCGGAACAGAATATGCCAGGATGCTTGCAAGCTCGATCATGGTCTTCAACCGGCCCATACGTGATGAAGCCAACATGCGCTTCTTCGAAGCTCTGGCCTGTGGGGCGCTCGTGCTGAATCCGCACACGGATGAACTGGACCACCTCGGCTTTATTCCCAATGAACACTACCTCGCTTACGTGTCTCTCGAAGAGGCTGTCGACAGCTATTTCGAATCCTGGCCGGAAAAAAGGAAGCGGGAAACGGCGGAAAACGCGCTGCGCGTACTCGAGCAACACTCATATGAGAAGCGTGCCGGCGAGTTGGTGCGAAAGATAGCCGGAGCCGAAGTGGATATTTCAAAGAGGCCTTTCAGGCATCTTAACGGGGAACAAATCCAGGCGAGATGGGAAATGCATCACTCCGAGCACCTTGACATGCCCGGCTTGGGGCGGATTGGCCGCTTCGATCCGTTGCTTGTAGGATGGCAAACTCACCTGGTGAATAATGAACTGGAGATAAAAAACTTCGATTTCAAGATGTGGAACTGGTGGATCAATCTTCTGTACGCATGTGGGCTTGGTTCGTACCTGGCACGCTTCCTTGACGAAAAGCAGCGGCTCCTCGAATCTTTCGGCTGTTATCGGGAGATAGCCGATCAAATTGGAGAGTGGAAAAAGATTACTGGTGCAATGGCGATTCCGGTGAGTTTGATAAATGAAAGTAATTTGGGCGAATCCGACACGGGGAGAACGGAATGGAAATAACTGGTTGGGACAACGGCTGTGAGCAGCAATCGGCCCAGAACTGGCTCGAAAAAGGTGAAGCGGCCCTTTGCCAAAACAAGCATGCTGAAGCAATCGAATGCTTTGGCCAGGCACTCAGGGCCGAGCCATTCAACGCAAAAGCCCACAGCAGGATGAGCAACGCTTACTGGGCACAGGGCAAGACCGAAGATGCACTCAACTCGCTCACAAGAGCGCTCGAACTGGAACCGGGGAATAGAGACACGGTGCTGACGTGCACCCGTTTTTTCGAAGCGCTCGGTAAAAAAGACTATTCCAGAGAGGTGCTTCAATCGTATCTGGATAAGAATCCTAACGACAGGGAGGTTCGCTCCCAGCTCGATTCACTCGCCCAACCGGCAGATAAGGGTCCCTGCGATGGCGCGGCCGAGTTTTTCAGGCGGCAGGGCGAAATTCAGTTCGAGCGCGGCAATATCCCGCACGCCGTAGCATGCTTCGAAATGGCTATTGATGAAAACCCCCTGATGGCAGAGGCCTACAACAATCTGGGCGTGATTAACCTCGAGAGCGGCAAGATCGCGGAGGCCCTGGCACATTTTCTCAAGGCGCTCGAACTTAAGCCCGAAGATACCGATATTATCGGAAACAGCGCTCGGGGGCTTGCCATCGCGTCTCACATCGATGCCGCTATCGAAGTGTACAGGGAATACCTGCGGCGTTGCCCGCAAGACAACCAGGCATGGTCGCAGTACGAAGCCCTGATTCGAAGAAGCGCCGCGCAGGAGTGGCATCCGAAAGGCCTCTCTGAGCAGGTGGCGGATGTCTACCTGCAAACGGCTGAAAAGCTGGAGAACGCAGGCGACTTAGCCGGTGCTGCCGGAGCAGTCGAAAGGTCACTGAAGATCAAGCCTGAGGCGCCCGAAGCGCTTCTCGTGCTGGCCTCGCTGCACTGCAGGGTAGGACAGAAAGACGATGCAGCCGGAATTCTTGACTATGCGCTAACGATCGCCCCATCGCACCCGCGCTGCACTGAAATGCTTAAATCAATACGAAACGGAAACGGGGCCTAAGAACGAATTGAGGGATTCCTGATTCCAGGATCGAGGGATTAATTCCTCGAGACCTGAATTCCTCAATTCTTCAATTCCTCATTTACACAATTCGCTTTAAGTGGAATATGCGCGACCCCATCATCTCACTTTGCATGATCGTCAAAAACGAGGAGAAGAACCTTCCCCGTTGCCTGGAGAGCGTTTATGGGCTGGTAGATGAAATTATAGTCCTCGATACCGGATCGGAGGATAATACAGTCTCAATTGCGCAATCATTCGGCGCAAAAGTCTACCAAATACCCTGGCCAGGCAATTTCTCCGCCGCGAGAAACGAATCAGTGAAAAAAGCCAGCGGGGACTGGATCATGTATCTGGATGCAGATGAAGTCCTTGACCCTTGCGGATGTCCGGACTGCATAAGAAAAGCGGCCTCGGACCCTGAGGTCACAGCCTGGTCGATACCAATCCGGTGTCTCAAATGGGAAAGCGCCTCTTATAGCGTCACCGTGAACATTCGGCTTTTCCGAAATCTGCCGGAGCTCCGTTTTGAAAATGAAGTACATGAAAGAATCGAACCGGCTCTTGCCAGAATCGGGGCAAAGATCGCGATCGCCCCTTTTTTTATTGATCACTTTGGCTACAGACTGCCACCGGAGGTGTTGAAGGAGAAGCTGGAAAGAAACCTCCTGTTGTCCCAAAAGCATCTGGAACGCGATCCCGACGACCCCTACTGCCTGTACTATATAGGGGCCACCCTTCTTTCGCTCGAAAAGACGGCCGACTGCAGACAATACTTTCAGCGCGCGCTCGCATCAAAAGATCTTCCGTTATTTCTCGAAGCAATGACGCGCAACCTGCTGGGTTTTGTCGAGCTGCGGGAAGACAGGCCGGACGAAGCGCTTTTTCTCGTGCAAGGATCCATTGACCTGGTGCCCCGGCAGAACACGGCATATATGGTGGCCGCCATGGCCCTGTTCCGCAAGGCCGAATTCGGCGCCGCCTTTCCGCTCCTGGTGAGAACTCATGAGTTCCTGCACCTCGCGCCGAACCGGCCTCAGACCGATCTCAGCCAGGAACATGCGTTCATCGACGATGTGGAATTTCATAAGCTGCTGGGAATCTGTCTTTCGGAAATCGACCGGCCGCAAGAGGCCCTGGAACATTTCCGGCATTTTGTGGAACTGGGCGGTAAAGACCCTGAAGTCGCAAGGCGCGCCGGTATCTGTTGCGTAAACGCGGGCGATTTCCTATCCGGTCTCAAATATCTCGAAGAAGCTGAAAAGCTGGGTATGGCAAGGTCCGAACTGGCCCTGCCGATGGCGCTGGCCTCCGTGCAGCTCAAAGATTTCACCGGCGCCGAACTTCTCCTCAAAGATGCCGAAAAGAACTCGTCGCTCGACACGGACAAGATAAGTCAAATAAGAGGTCTTTTGGCATCAGAGTCTCTGAACCGCGCCCCCCGCCACTGCCGGACCGATTCTTGCCCTCCCCGCGTTTCTCTTTGCATGATCGCAAAAAACGAGCACGAACGCATCTCCGGATGCCTGGAGAGTGTGCGCGGGCTAGTTGACGAAATCATAGTCGTAGACACGGGTTCGGGTGATGGAACGAAGGAAATAGCCCAGTCCTGCGGAGCTGGAGTATTTTCTTTTCCATGGACCGGCAGCTTTGCCGAAGCCCGCAACGAATCCCTGCGGCACGCGACAGGCAACTGGATCATATTTCTGGACGCCGATGAACGGCTCAATACATTCGGTGCGCAGGATTGCCTGAGAAAGGCCGCATCCATCCCCGGGGCGGACGCTTTCTCCGTTCCCATTATCAACTCAGGTCCGGTTGGAAGAATCGATTCAACAGTCGGGCGCGCCGTGCGTTTTTTTAGAAATCTGCCTGGTATTCGGTTTTCGGGCCGCGTGCACGAGACCGTGGACCGATTTCTGATCGAATCCGGCGTAAAAGTGGTCCACTCTGAGTTTGAAATCGAGCATTTCGGGTATGGGCTCGAACCCGATATCGTAAAAAGAAAATACGAACGCAATCTTGATCTGCTCAAAAAAGAACTCGCCGAAGACCACGGCAACGGTCATGCCCGGTATCACCTGGGGCTTACCTACATGGCCCTGGAGCGGGAGGAGGAAGCACGGAAAGCATTCGACCTCGCTCTTTGCGGGAACGGGTTGACGCCGAGCATCGAGGCCATGATCCTCAACATGAAGAGCTATCACCATTTGAGGGCGGGCGAAATCGACCAGGCGCTGGATGCCGCTTGCCGCTCTCTCTTGGTTGTGCCGCTCCAGAATATGGCCCGATTGCTCAAGGGAATCGCTCTTTTCCAAAAGCGGGCTCATTTCGAAGCGCTTCCCCTGCTGCTCCAAGCCTACCGGTTCGTTTCACTTCCGCCGAAAGACCGCAAGAGCGACATATCGTTCGAAGACAGTTTAGACAAGATCGACCTGGTGGAAATTATCGGGATCTGCTTTTCGGAAACCGGCCGGTTCGCGGAGGCAATCCCGTTCCTCAAGCTCTCGGGGCACCTGAAACCAGGGCCCGCCGTTTTCGAACGCCTTGGAGTCTGTTTCCTCAATTCCGGCAATTTTCCGGCTGCTTTGGAGTACCTCCAAAAGGCCAGGGCCGATGCGCCTGAACCCGATTCACTCGCCCTACCGCTCGCCTTCGCATCCCTGAAGACAGGAGACCGGGCGGCGGCGGCTCAATACTTTTGCAGTGCCCGCCCAAGGGACGAAAGCGAGATGTCCGTAGCCTTTCAAATGATAGAGGCAATGGCAGCCGATAAAGCCTTCCGGCCCTATCTCGCGGACTGTATCAGGAGCAGGGAGGATGCCTTTCGCAAGGCTTTTCCGGCGCGATTTCTCAGCTTTATGTCGGCACTCAGGGACCCTGAGTCCTTTTCCAAAACTACCCCACCAGGCGGAGGCGCTATCTGATGCCGCAATCCCCGGGCCTTTCGGTCTGCATGATCGTAAAAAACGAATCGGCCAATCTTGCCGATGCCCTGGCATGTTTCAGCCCTTTTGCGGATGAGATCGTCGTTGTCGATACCGGCTCGAGCGATAACACAAAAGAAATAGCCGCAAGGTTTGGCTCCAGGATTTATGATTTCGAGTGGGTTGACGATTTTTCGGCCGCAAGAAACTTCGCGATGTCAAAGGCAGGGAAAAGCTATCAGCTCTGGGTTGACGCGGACGACAGGATCACCCCGGCAAATCAGGGTCACATCGAATCTCTAAAATCACACTTCGACGGCAGGAAAGCCTTCTATTTTATTTTGGAAAACATTCAGACCAATGTGCCTGCCTCTTCCTGCCTGCAGTTGCGCTGCACTCCCGTTACTGCGGACATGCGGTTCGAAGGACGCGTACATGAACAGATATTTCCAAGCGCCGTCCGGGCCGGGCTCGAGTTGGTGAATACAGACATCGTCATTAATCACTATGGGTATATGGACGAAGAGGCTCGGATGGGCAAGGCGCAGCGCAATCTCGCGATAATGGAAAGGGAAAGAGCGGAAGGCAGGGACGACGGCGCGCTGCATTTTTTCCTGGCCTTGATTTATGCGCCATTGGGAAAGCGAAAGGACGCCATACGGAGCATGGAAAACGCCTTGGAGCGATTCGAGAAAGATAATTACAACCATCACCTCATTGCGGAAGGTTACCTTTTCCTGGCAAGGGTCAGCTTCGAGATGGAAGATCGTGACAAGTGCATCCGCTATTTGGCCATGACCAAGAGCCTGGTTGGCGGAAACCCACTGCACAATTTCCACGTGGGAATCATCTACCAGAGGCTGGGAAAACACTGGGAGGCGCTCGAAGCTCTCGGGGAAGTCTCCGGCAAGGCATACGTTCCCAATCTTTTCCCCACACAACCGCTGCCCAATGCCTCCGAACTGCTCCTTCACATGGCTTACAGCTTCTATTGCATAAACGACCGCCAAAACGCTCTCGAGCTCATAAACGCCTCAGCCCCGAAAGGGCAGGAGCTCGGCAGAAGCTGGGAATGGCTTGGCACGAAGGCTTTTCTGTTAGAAAATATCAGTCTGGCCATTGTAGCATTCGAAACGGCCCTGCGCTTTGGCGCGCTTGAGCCGGCCAGTTGGGAGCGCCTGGGCGCCGCTTACAAACTGCGCGGTTTTTCGGAAAAAGCACAGGAATGCATCATGCGCGCGGGGGCGGGGTTGTCCCTCAGCCGGCCCCGGACAAACCGGGAATCAACCACAGTTTTTAGTCAGGTTGGTCAGGGCCGAAGAGATTGAAGAACATCCGAAAACTTAAGTGCATGCCCGCAGTCGTTGGCCAATGCCGGTGGCCTTAAGCACTCAAATCCTAATTGAGACCGTCGAAAACGAGGAATTTCACCGCACACTTCCAGGCAAAATTGTGCGTTTTTCCTAGATACGGGGCCGTTATGGATCCTGGACCGTATCGAATGCACTTTCTTCATTAATTTTCCCCATTTTATTCCATATCGTATATTATATTCGTTGGGAGCCTATCTGGGTTTTTTGCCCTTTTTAGCGCTGTGACGGCGCATGTGGTGGACAACAAAAGCGCGTCCGCCAGGAACTCGGCGGCATTTTTCGGCTCTAAGGGTCCCCGCAGGGCGCCGGGGCTGCCCATTTAGTCGCGGTCGGACGGACACTCTCGAGTGCCTTGATTTGGAGGTGAGATCTGTTAATAAGCCCTCACTAAAACGGAATTTGCGGGGAACATGTTCCTGCGGTTCGACACGGGGGCTGTCAACATAGCTACAGAATGCCTGAGAGTGGGCTTGGCGTCCACTCAAGGGAGATAGACGAATTTCTGCGAAAAAAGGGCGCATCCCTGATTTCAAGGAGAAGGTAAAGCCTTCAGCCCTTTTTCGCGCTTCGAAAAAGGGCTGATTTTATTTTGGGAGGCGCACATGCCAGACACTAGGATAGGGGTGGTTGGAATCCTCGTTCAACGCAACCAAAGCGCAACAGGTATCAACACGATACTCAGCGAATATCGCGACATTATCGTGGGGCGTATCGGAGTACCTTACCGGGAACGAGGTCTTGCGGTCATCTCCCTCATCATCGACGGTTCGACAGACGAGGTGGGGGCCATGACTGGAAAGCTGGGCAGGCTGGAAGGGGTAAAGGTGAAGACAGCCCTTTTGACGACGTGAAGCGACCTATAATGAGGGCCTGTCGGCCGAAGTGGCAGGAATCGTCTTATCGTGGCGATCGAGTTGGTGTTGAATTCACATGGGCGTTGAAGGAGAATTCACATGGTTGTAAGCAAAGCCGAGTTTATTGACGATCAAAGAATACTAAGCGTGCTCGAAAATGCAAAAGCCGTCCAGTCCAGCGCTGAGGTGATGCGGGTTATTGAAAAAGCTGCGCTTTCCGAGGGCCTGACGCCTGAGGAAACGGCGGTGCTCCTGAATGTGGAAGACCCTGTGCTGCTTGAGAGGCTCTACCATACAGCAAGAGAAATCAAGGAGCGGATTTACGGCAAGAGGCTGGTATTTTTTGTACCCCTCTACATCAGCGATTATTGTATCAACAATTGTGTTTACTGCGGATACCGGCGGGACAGCAGCTTTGGCCGGCGCAAGCTGACGATGGAGGAGATTCGCAACGAGGTCACGGTTCTCGAAGAAATGGGACACAAGCGCATGGCCATGGAATGCGGCGAGGACCCCAAAAACTGCCCGATTGACTACGTGCTTGAAGCGCTCGACACGATTTACTCCGTAAAGCAGAAAAAAGGCTGTATCAGACGAGTCAACGTCAATATTGCAGCCACGACGGTTGAAGATTACAAACGGCTGCATGACGCCAAGATAGGGACCTATATCCTGTTCCAGGAGACATACCACCGTCCGACGTATGCGAAGATGCATCCATCCGGGCCGAAGAAGAACTACGACTGGCATACCTGCGCTTTCGACCGCGCCATGGCGGGGGGTATCGACGACGTGGGGGCGGGAGTGCTCTTCGGGCTCTATGATTACAAGTACGAAGTCCTGGCCTTATTGCTGCATGCCCTGCACCTCGAGGAAGCATGGGGGGTTGGTCCTCATACCATCTCGATGCCGCGGATAAGACCCGCAGGCGGGATCGATCTGGAAAAGTTTCCTCATCTGGTTTCAGATCAGGAATTCAAGAAACTGGTTGCCATTATCCGGCTGGCGGTTCCATACACCGGGATAATTCTTTCCACGCGGGAGACGGCGGAGTTGCGGGATGAACTCATATCCGTCGGCATTTCCCAGTTGAGTGCCGGTTCCTGCACAGGTGTGGGCGGCTACTACCGGGAAAACAACGAGGGCCGGGAAGCACAGCGGCCTCAGTTCAAAGTGGAGGACTGTCGAAGCCTGGATGAGGTCGTAGCCAGTGTTTGCAGGTCGGGTTACATCCCCAGCTTTTGTACGGCCTGCTACCGCAAGGGACGCACGGGGGACCGCTTCATGCCCCTGGCGAAAACGGGAAAAATACAGGACATGTGCCAGCCTAACGCTATCCTGACCTTCAAAGAATTCCTGCTCGACTACGCCGGTCCCGAGACGAGGCTGGCGGGAGAGCAGGCAATAATGAAACACCTGGATCAAATCGCCAACCCGAAGGTGAGGCAATTGACCATAAAGAGGCTTGCGCAGCTTGAAGAGGGTACGAGAGACCTTTATTTTTAGCCTGTTTGTCTGCTTACAGACGGACCGGGATATTTGCCGCAGCGGATAGGAACAGCCACGCCCCCCCTTACGCGGGGGGGGCGTGGATTGAAACGTAAGGCCGAATGGCGAATTGTCGAATCTTATCGCTTGTATTCAGGCCTGGCCTGGTAGCTGGTATGGAGAAGCTCTTCAGCCTTGTGGCTGTGCGGCTCACCCAGGAAGTCGTCGTAGAGCTGCTTAATATAGGGGTTGTGGTGAGAGCAGCGCCACAGGCCGGACTGATCTTCGTCATAGAGTCCGGCGGCGCGTTTGACGCGCAGTTCGTTGGTGACGCCGTAAGGTTGGCCGCCACCGCCGACACAACCACCGGGACAAGCCATCACCTCGATAAAGTGGTAGGGCATCTCCTCACCCGAGGCCTTGGCGGCACGCACTTTTTCCATCACATGTTCGACGTTGCGCAGCCCGTGAACCACGGCGATGCGCACGGTCACGCCGGCCACTACTATCTCGGCTTCCTTGACGCCGGTCAGACCGCGGGTTTGCTTGAATTCCACGCGCGGAGCGTCCTGACCGGTGACGAAGTAATAAGCCGTGCGCAGAGCCGCTTCCATTACGCCGCCAGTGGCGCCGAAGATCGTGGCCGCGCCCGTGTAGGCGCCAAGAAGACAATCAGGCTGCTCGTCGAGGACAGTGACAAAGTCGATGCCGGACTGCTTGATCATCCGGGCGAACTCGCGCGTGGTGATCGAAACATCCACGTCCTGATACCCTGAAGAGGACATCTCCTTGCTGCGAACGATCTCAAATTTCTTCGCCGTGCAGGGCATGATGGAGACAACGTACATCTTTGCCGGATCAATCCCTTCCTTTTCCGCGTAATAGGTCTTGGCAAGCGCGCCGATCATAGCATGCGGCGATTTGCAACTCGAGAAGTTCGGGATCATATCGCTGTGGAACTTCTCCATGAAATCGACCCAGGCGGGACAGCAACTGGTGATGAGCGGAAGCTCGCCCTTGCCATTGAGGAGGCGCTCCTTGAACTCGGTCGCCTCTTCAATGATGGTGAGGTCGGCGCCGAAGTTGGTGTCGAAGACAGCCTTAAAGCCCATGCGGCGAAGTGAAGCGTAGATCTTGCCGGTGAGGTTGGCGCCGAGCGGAAAGCCGAAGGCCTCGCCGATGGCAACGCGCACGGCGGGGGCGATCTGCGCGACGCAGAAAGCATCCGGATCTTGCAGCTTCTCCCACACATCCACGGTTTGCCCATACGCGACGATGGCGCCGGTGGGACAATGGTTGGAGCATTGGCCGCAACGGACGCAGGGCGAGTCGGCCATGGAAATGTCGCCGGCCGCGGCGATGCGGGTCTCAAAGCCGCGGTTGAGAAAACTGAGGGCAAAGACGTGCTGATCATGCTGACAGACCTGGATACAGCGGCCGCAGGTGATGCACTTGCGCGGATCGAGCACGACGCTTCGCGTGGAGTCATCAATGGGCAGGTCGGGAACAATGTTGTCCAGCCCTGTCCAGGTCAATCCGAAATTGGCGGCGAGGGTTTGCAGTTCGCAATTGTGGTTGCGCTGGCAGGTCAGGCACTCGTTAGGGTGCCTGGAAAGAATCAACTCAAGCACGAAACGCCGGACCTGCACAATCTCCGGAGTCTCCGTCAGGATATCCATCCCCGGCTCGACGGGCGTGCAACAAGCGCGCAGCATCTTGCCGTTGTTTTTGATCTGCACGATGCAAATGCCGCAGGCCGCCGTAGCCTCCAGGTCAGGATGCTTACACAGCGTGGGAATGTGCACGTGCACCTGTCGCGAGGCGTCCAAAATGGTGGCGCCGGGGGCGACTTCCACAGGCAATCCGTTGATGGTAGCGCGAATTATATCGTTCATAAGGGCTTCTTTTCCATCCGTAGTGGTCAGGATTGTTTGGCGGTGGCCGGCTGCAGCAGGCTGGTGAATTCATGCTCGAAGTGACGCAAGGCTGAGAGCACCGGATTGGGAGCGGTTTGACCCAAGGCGCAGAGCGAGGCTGTTTGCATCGCCTTGGCGACCTTGCGGATCGTCTTTATGTCCTCTTCGGTTCCCTTGCCATCGACGATTCGGTCCAGAAGCCGCAGCATCTGAGTTCCCCCGATCCGGCAGGGAGCGCACTTACCGCAGGACTCATCGACGCAGAAGTCCAGATAGAACTGGGCCAGTTCAACGACACTGTCATGATCGTCGATGACGATGAGACCGCCGGAGCCCATTATGGACCCGAGCTCCTTCAAATGCTCGTAGCTGACCGGCGTGTCGAACTGGTGGTCGGGAATCATGCCGCCCGAGGGACCGCCCGTCTGGATGGCCTTGATCTTGCGCTCCGTGCCCGTGCCGCCGCCTATCACCTCGACGATCTCGCGCAGCGTGATGCCCATCGGCACCTCGACCAAGCCGTTGTTCCTGATCTTGCCGGTGAGCGCGAAGACCTTGGTGCCCTTGGACTTTTCCGTACCCATGGAAGCGTACCAATCCGCACCGTTAAGCAGGATGCGCGGCACATTGGCCAGTGTCTCCACGTTATTGACGCAACTGGGCTGCTGCCACAGTCCCTTGACGGCCGGGTATGGCGGACGGGGTCGAGGCGTGCCGCGCAGGCCCTCGATGGAGGCGATCAGCGCCGTCTCCTCGCCGCAAACAAACGCACCGGCGCCGAGGCGTATCTCGAATTCGAAACCCCAGCCGGAGTCGAAAATGTTCTTGCCCGCCAGTCCCGCAGCGCGCGCCTGCTTCAGGGCCTTCTCAATGCGCTCGACGGCCAGCGGATACTCAGCGCGGATGTAGAATATGCCGTTGGTCGCATGCATGGCGCGCGCCGCAATCAGCATTCCCTCAATCACCGCCTGCGGATCGCCTTCCAGAACCGACCGGTCCATGAACGCGCCGGGGTCGCCCTCGTCGCCGTTGCAAATGACGTATTTCACGTCCGACTGCACCTTGCGGGTCAGGTCCCACTTCAAACCCGTGGGGAAACCCGCGCCGCCGCGGCCGCGCAGGCCTGAAGCCAGAAGCTCCTTGCAGATATCCTCGGCGCTCATGGTCAGCGCCTTGCGCAGCCCCTGATAGCCGCCGTGCGCCAGATAATCGCCGAGGTCTTCCGGGTCGGTTCTGCCGTTGTTGCCGAGCACCACGCGTCGCTGCATAGTGAAGAACGGAGAATCGAGATCCAGCGTATGGGCTTGGAGAATGCCGGCCGGTTTCTCGATTTTGCGGCCGGCAAGAACCGGGGCAACTACCTGATCGAGGATAATGGAGCCTATCTCCAGATTGACGTCGGAGAAGAGCACGTCCTTCTGCGTCTTCGATGTCATGCGGATCAGTGGGCCCTTGCTGCAGAGCCCCATGCATCCAGTGCCGCACACCTGGACCCTTGCGTCGAGCTGCCGGGTCTTGACTTCCGCCTTGAGCGCGTCGATGATGGCCGCGGCTCCGGACGACTGGCAGCCCGTGCTCGAACAGCAGATCAGGCGCACATCAAAAGCCTGCTGCTTAGCGTTCATCTCAGCAGATTTTACTTCGAGTTCTTCAGGTTTCATAAAGTTCCTCTGCGGTCGATTGGAAAGTGTTCTGCTTGTGAATGGCTTAGTCGGCAGCGCCGTCCTGTGGGACGTTGAGCGTCATCGGCTTGTCTTGCTGAACGCGCTCGATGACATAGCAGCTATCAGTAGACTTCAACTTGCCGTAGACTTTGCCGTTGACAGAAACGAGAGGCGCGAGACCGCAGCAGCCGAGGCAGCGAACGCATTGCAGGTGATACTCCTTGTCCGGCGTGCTCTGGCCCTCGTGGATTCCCAGTTCTTTTTCCAGTCCCGCGAGAATTTCGGCGGAATCCTTGATGTGACAGGCGGTGCCGGTACAGACAGAGATGATGTACTTACCCGGCGCTTCGAGCTTGAAGTAGTTGTAGAACGTGACGACCTCATAGGTGTGCGCCAAGGGCACGCCCATCTCATGACCCATCTTCATGGCCGCCTCGCGCGGCACATAACCCATCCGGCCTTGTAGATCGTGAAGCGCCATAATCAGGCTGCCGCGCTTCTTCTTCCACTTCTTCGCGATGGTCACGATCTCGTCCTTCTCTTTTGGTGCTGCCGGTACGGGCTTGGGAACCTCTACTGTCGTTTTTGCTGCGATTTGTGTGTCCATCATCATCGTCCGCCTCTTTTTCCGTGCGCGAGTGGTTTAGGGTCCCGGGATGATGCCCGGCGCGGCGCGCCGGTTATGGCACATGAGCGACCACAGGGAGGCGCACCGCTGTACACGGCATCATTCCGGAGGTTGTCCTTCCGCGACGCCCGGGCCGTCATCAGTTTGGAATTGCAAGTAACTGCCAGGCCCCGGCAGCGAGGAAGGAACAGCATATGTGATCGCCCGTTCCTTTATTTCGAATCGCGTTATCAAGCACAAAATGGACATTGTGCAAAATGTAATAATCAGGTGCAGAGTTTCACATCGGGAAACCGCGCTGTCAAGCACAGAATGCACACTGTGCAAAAATGTAACAAGCGGGCGCCCGGCTTCACATCGTAGAATCGATAGGTTAGCGCTAATGCACATTGTGCATAAATGCCGCGATTGCGAACTCGCCTTGTAAGTAACCCCAACAACCTGACAGACAAATAAGGAGGGGGAAACGGTCCGAACTAATCTGCACGCAGGGGCAAGAAAAGGTCCTCAGTGTAGCGTTTGCTACAGAAATGCCTAGTTCACCCTGCTACTCTCACCCCTACAGTATAACAAGGGGGAAGGAGGTGAGTGGAAATGCCGAGTGTGGGATTTACGGTGGCGAGGCCCCCAAGCAGCACAGGTCATCGGGATTTTCGTTCAAGAACAGCAACACTTTCGGCCTCGTTACGGCAGTGTTTTAGTCCAGACCAAGAGTAAAAGAAGGGGACCGGGAAACAGTCTATATTTATGGCGTTAAACCTCAGAGGCAGTATTGATTTTGAAGAAAGGATGACATATGTCAATGATACCCAAAGAAGTGCAGGAGTTTATGAAGAACAAAATGGCGTGGGTAGCAACGGCTTCGCCCGACGGCGTACCAAATACCACACCGAAGGGGTCTGTCCAGGTTATTGACGACGAGCATATCGTCTTCGCCGATCTGTTTTCTCTTAAGACTCGCGACAACTTGCAGAAGAACCCAAAGGTTGCCGTTACGGTCGTGGATCAGGAGAAGCACAAAGGGTATCAGTTGAAAGGTTCCGCCCAACTGGTTGATTCAGGCCCGGTATTCGATCGGGTGGCGGAGCAATTAAAGAAGGCGCCGATGCAATTGCCCAATCCCAAATACGTAGTGATAATCACCGTGGATTCGATCTTCGATCAATCCGTGGGTCCAAAAGCCGGTCAACAGATCGTATAACCTGTGGAGGCAGGGAGGGAGCATCGATGAAGTTTTATCCCCGGTTTCCGGTGCCCGCAGGATTGCGAGAAGGGACTCTTTTTCATCGGGGCCTCCCCCCTCCCAGGATTCGCGAGAGGGCTCATCGAACCGAGATCCATTGGAGGGCGACCGTGTAAGGCCTGCATTTTGCGCAGAGCGAAGATGTCTGCAGGTAAAGGAAGAGTTAAGAGGATACGAAAGGAGAGTATATGGGTTGCCTTTGTGAGGAAATTGCCGGAAAGGAGATTGAGCTCTCTTCCAATTGCATCGGCAACTTGTGGGTTTTTCAGAATCTTCGTCCCGAAGAATTGGCAGCGATTGCCCAGAGAGCTATGCGAAAGGTTCATGAGCGGGGGGATTCCATTTTTATTCAAGGGAACAAGGCCGATGCGATGTTTCTCATAAAGGCCGGAAGGGTCAAGCTCGGCAAGGTAACGGAGGATGGAGCCGAGATCACTCTGGATATCCGCAAGGCGGGCGACTTTCTGGGAGAAAACATGCTGAGCGAAGAAGTCGACTACCCTGTCACTGCCACGTGTATGGAGAAAACCTTGACCTGCGGCTTCACCAAAGCTTCTTTTGAAAAAATCGTGCTGGACCATCCCATCATCGGCTTACAGGTCATACGAAATCTGAGCACCAGGATAGCCTCGCTCACAGACCGGGTAGGAAGCATGTCCTTATCCAACTTGGAGGACCGTCTCTACCGGGTGCTCACAAACGTTGCCCGCGAGCACGGCTCCAGGAGCGCGAAGGGTTTTGTCATTCAATTTCCGCTGACGCACGAAGACTTAAGCTTTTTGGTCGGGGCCCATCGAGTGAGTATCACGAGAGCCATGAAGAATTTGAGGGAATCGGGAAAGATCTTCCAGAAGGGAAAGATTCTTACCCTGCCATTTGAAATGCTCCAGCAGATTTGAAATCACGCGCATTGGAGTTCCTATTCTCTTCACAGCTTCCTTGAAATCCTTGAAGAAAGGGTCGGATGCTCATGGGGCGCAGGCACCGCCGCAGAGCAAATCCCTGCCCTGCCGCCTGCTCGAATGCTCCCCTTTTTTCCGCTCTTGATACCCGGGCGTACGATCTTGCGTGTCTCACCGTGTGTCATTGTGAATCGCCACGTGTCGCACGGTGACACATGACACACGCCGGTCCCCGTTGTTTTCGCACAAGGCCCAGTCCAGGCAAGGGTTTCCAGCCGGAGAATATCCACTTGGGACTGGCCCGTTTCCTGCATTTATTTATGTACGGACCCTCCAACCATTTCATTCGCGCAATAGAATACGGGAAAGATGTCACCTTTTTACATTTCAGTCCTCTACGAGAAGGATCAGTTGAAACTCAGACGAGCAGGCATGTGATGGGTCTATGTTGTGTAAGTTTGCGGCGGAAACAAAATCTCAAAACGGAAGGAGGCAAGGATCTCACTTCGGAAAAGGCAGGCCTTATTGACCTTTAATTTTCAGAAAGGAGAAAGCAAGATGAGCTGTAAGGGGGTTAGCCGAAGAAATTTTTTCAAGAACGTGGCCAAGTATTGCGGGGCGGGCGTCGCGGCCGTTGGGAGTAATGAACATGGAGAAAGCCCATGCAGGCCCCTTCGCGGTTCCGGACCTGGATGAGCCGGTCCAGTCGGGCACCTGGAGGATGAGGGACGTTCAGGCTATGCAGTATAGCGAGTTCATTAACAACGCGCCCATACCCAAGGATTTTTTCGACAAAAAACCTGAAAGTCTGATCAACGGAGGAGCTGTGGTCGAATGGACTCATCTCCATCCGAACCATTACGCCGATGACCAGAAAAGATCCATGGTCGGGATGGTCATGGCTACCTCACTGGACAAAGACCTGCCCGGAGATATCAAGAAGGCCATGAAGCTCGTAGGAGGGTTCGAAAGATCTCTCAAGAAAACGGATAAAATTCTCATCAAGCCGAATACGAACACCGGCGACCCGTGGCCCGGGGGTGGGACAGACCACGCATTTCTGAAAGCTCTGATCGTAGTTCTCAAGGACCAGGGCTACAACAACCTTACCGTAGCCGATACCTGCGGACCCTGGGGGCCGTCAGCGCGAGTGTTCAGCGCGCTGGGTCTCGATGC
This sequence comes from uncultured delta proteobacterium, assembly GCA_963741035.1. Taxonomy (GTDB): domain Bacteria; phylum Desulfobacterota; class Syntrophobacteria; order Syntrophobacterales; family Syntrophobacteraceae; genus SbD1. The sequence continues at coordinate 114,040 of CAVUGX010000035.1, read as the reverse complement.
GGTAGCCAAAGAAACCGGCACGCCTATCAAGGACTGGGAAAACGAACAATGGATGAACATCCGCAACAAGAAGGCTGAATTCCTGGGCAAGATAGGAGGCGGGGATGGGACCGTGTCCTATGCGGCGGACCTCAGAAATTACGACAAGATCATCTATACCCCGGTGATGAAAACGCATTTGTTCGGGGGAATCACCCAGAGCCTGAAGCTGTCCGTTGGGGTTATGCACCGTGCCGACCGAGGCAAGTATCTTCACGCATTCAATCATATCTTCGTTGCCCAGATGGCGGCGGAAATCAACCTGCCTATGCAGCCCGATCTGGTCATCATGGATGGAAGGAGGTCCTTCGTGGCCGGCGGTCCTTCTCAGGGCGAGCTGGTCAAACCCGGTGTGATCCTTGTCACCGGCGACCAGGTGGCCAATGATGTCCAGGGCATCAGGGTCCTTCAGGAGTGGTACCCGAGCATGACTGCCAACAAGATCGGCATGTACGCCTGGTATCAGAAGCAGATCGCACAGGCGGTAAAACTCGGTATTGGATACGCCAGAAAAGAGGACGACATCAATCTCATTCTGGGTTAATTTTCCTTCAGATTATTCTCCTCCCTTCCCTGTTCCCGGGGAAGGGAGGGCTTCGATTCGGGAAAAAACATGGAGAAATGTATATGACCAGATATGCAATATTTCTATCTATTCTATTTTTTTCTATTACCCTTCTTGTCCCACAAGTAACCATGTCTCAGAAAAGTCCAACCATTGTGAATTTCGGCGCCAGGCCCCTTTACCGAGCAGCCAAGTTGTCCTGGCAGGCCCCTAATCTTGAAAAGCAAGTGTCGTTACAGATTCTAAGATCCGATACCGGCGCGGAAGGTCCTTATAAGGAATTGGACGTGGTAACTCTTGAGCCTGGCAAGGCGGATTACCAATATATCGATAAATCCATGGGGGCTGAATCAAAGTACTATTACAAGGCGGTTATCAAAGAAACCGGCGAATCTTTCGGTCCGGACGACGTGAGACCTCTTTTCTCGCCGCCTGCTACTCAACTCCAACCACCGAAGCAGAATGATTCGGTCTTAGCACTCAGATAAGGGAGTATGTAAATGGCCAAAGAGGTTGACCGCCGTATTTTTCTCAAGGGTCTTGCGCTTGGCGCCGTAGCCCTGGGTGACGTGGTTGCCTTTGGGGATCTGCTCTGGGCTGCCACCCTTCCCAACGGTCAGAGGGTGGCCTTAGCCAGGATGGCCATTTTTGTAGACAAGGCTTTCTGTTGCGGATGCCGTGTCTGCGAAATGGTCTGTTCCAACCTTAACAGTGAAGGCCGGAATGGTTCTTCGCTCTCGAGGATTTCCATCGAAAAAGAGTACATCAAAGGGGATTACGGGCCTAAGGTATGCAACCAGTGCAGCGAACCTGCCTGTTTGGAGGCTTGCCCGGTAGGGGCACTGCACGTGGAGGAGAAGAACGGCACCTTTGCTCGAGTCATTGATGAAAGCTCGTGTATAGGCTGTCAGCAATGCATCGAGGCTTGTCAGCAACATTTCCGGCCCCCCAGGCCAAAATTCGATGAGCAAAAGCAAAAATCGATTAAGTGCCACCTTTGCTTCGGGGACCCCCAATGTGTGAAGTTTTGCCCCGTAGGCGTCTTACGGGTAGAGCGTTCGGAAGAAGGACTGCTCGTGGGCTATCCCCAGATCAAAGAGGACTGATATGAATCCTAAAGGTGGATGGGTTGGAAAAATTCTCAGGGTTGACCTGACCAGCGGTAAAATCTCCGAGTCTTCAACCTTTGACTATGTACCCAAGTTCGTGGGAGGTCGTGGGCTTGGGGCAAAGATCTGCTGGGACGAGGTGCCTCCGGAGGTGGGAGCATTCGACCCTGAAAACCGGCTGATCTTCGCTACAGGTCCCCTGCAAGGGACTCTTGCACCATCATCGGGCCGGCTAATGGTTGTGGGGAAATCTCCACAGACCGGCCCGACCGAATCTTTTGTTCGCTCAGGCGTTGGAGGGCACTTCGCTCCCGAGCTGAAATGGGCTGGATACGATGCGCTCATTATCCAGGGAAAAGCATCGAAGCCCGTCTACCTTTTGATTACCAATCACAAGGCTCAAATCCTTGACGCCTCGGGTTTATGGGGCCTTGATACCTATCAGACCCAGCAGAAGATCTGGGAGCTTCATGGCTCTAAGACGAGAGCCATGGTTATAGGAAAGGCTGGAGAAACCAAAAGCCGCATCGCATCCATTCTCACGGACACCGGGAATGCGTCGAGCCAGGGAGGCTTTGGCGGTGTGATGGGCGCGAAAAACTTGAAGGCCATTGCGATCCACGGCACGGGAAGTGTGACCGTGGCAAGGCCAAAAGAACTGATGGAAGTCACCCATGACATCCACAGACTGTTTACGCGGAAATCTTCAAAAAGCGATGCCTTTCAGCCGGAAGAAAAGGATTTCAAGTACAATGTATGGGGCGGCGGCTATGGGCGAGGAGGCCTTACGCTTCTTCCCGGCGAGCTTCTCGATCTCTGTAACGACCCTTCATCGGGTTACACGCAAACCCCTAATGGCTGTTTCTCCTGCCCTGTCGCTTGCCATTCGCGGCTGAAGGGACCGGACATCATTCCCGGTGCAGCCTTATGTGTCCGGGCTTACATGTATCTCGAGTCTATGATCGACCCCGACAAGGGCTACAACAAGGTCACCTGGCAGGCTGCCAAATTAGCCGACCTTCTCGGAATCAACTCCTGGGAGTTGATGGCCATCATCCCCTGGCTTGCGGACTGCTACGGGGAGAAGGTGCTTTCAGAGAAAGAGACCGGGCTTCCTCTTGATGAAATCGGTTCATTGAAGTTCATCACCGCACTTCTTGAAAAAATGGCCAATCGAGAAGGATTTGGAGACATTCTCGCCGAAGGGGGGATCCGCGCGGCCGCCCAGATCGGAGGAAAAGCCGAAAAACTCTCCTGGATGTACTATCCCCGCGCGGGGAAGTTCGGCGGTTATCGCGAGCATTGGACGTATCTGGGGGGCTTTCCCTCGGGATATGCGGTTCCTGCCCTGGGCTTGATGTGGGTCCTGGACAACCGGGACGCCATGGTCTCCCACGCCTACATCTCCATGCTTTGGGGAGCTGCTTTCACCGTCGAGCAGAACGCCCTGACGGCCGTACCGGAAAAGATCTTCCCTGTTCTCAAACCTGTGATGAAGGCTGTCTATGGTTCAGAGGAAGCGGCGGAATTTCTTCAGCCGGATGGAAAGAGTTTAAATTGGAAATGGGCCGCCCCCGTGGTGAAGCGGTATCAGGAACATTCCATGCTGAAGGACTGCTACATAGTGTGTGACATCCTTTTCCCTTTTCTGTTCAACGCCAATACTGCCGATCACGTGGGCGACACCACTCTTGAATCTCGCCTCTACTCCGCGATCACAGGAGACGAGATGAGCGAGCAGGAATCCTATCGAAGGGGAGAAATGCTTTGCACATTGGAGAGAGGCATAGCCGCACGAGACGGTCGAACCCGTGGGGACGACATTCTCAATGATCTTTACTTCGAAAGGGAAGACGCAGGAGGCAGGAAGTACCTGCGAGAAGATATGGAACGCGCCAAGAGCGATTTTTACAAATTGATGCAGTGGGACGTAGAATCGGGCGTTCCCACCCGTTCAACTTTGGAACGACTGGGGCTAAAAGACGTAGCAGACGGCCTGGGAAAAAAGCCGAAACCGGGGCCGCACTCCTCATGATGGAAACAACAGAGTAGCGAAAGCCGGGCCTCACAAGTGGAAAGGCGAAGTGGTCCCCTAACATCAGAGAAGACCGATGAGCAAGAATAAGGGCATCACACGCGGCGAAATGTTGAAAGGGACCGGTTATCCGGCATCAGGGGTAACTGCGCGTGGTTCAGGCGTTTCGGGACCTGGCGGCCTGCGGGCTGCCACTTCCGTTACACGGAAAGATGATTTGAAGTCAACAACGGCTGTGCCAAGGGTTGCAATTGTTAAATGCGCCCCCCCCGCAGGAAACGCTGCCTTTATCGCGGGCAAATTCACCCGTCTTGACGATGACATCGTCAAAATCAAGGCGGCAGTGAAAAAAGCGGTCGAACTTGCTATCGGCTCGCCAGACGCGATCATCAAGGCCGGACAAAAGGTTCTCATTAAACCCAATCTGGCCTTCCAAGCTCCGCCGGAAAGCTTCGCCGTCGTCGATCCCCGGATGATCGAAGCGGTTGTCTCCTACTTCAAGGAAAATTCGAAGGCTGCAGAAGTATGGGTTGGCGACAATCCCTCGTTAGGCATGCATGTGGGTCGCGCCAAGCTGGCCTTCAGTGTCGCCGGAATGGAAGAAGCTGCTAGACGGGGCGGCGCCGACAAGGTGATCTATTTCGACGAAACCGACGTAGTCGAAGTTGATATCCCGGATGCCAAGGTGTTCAAGAAGGCCGCCATTTTCAAGCCTGTCCTCGATGCCGACGTCATCATCAACCTGCCCAAGATGAAGGTCCATATAGCCGGCGGGGTCACCCTGGGACTCAAGAACTTGAACGGGATCATCCCCAACATACATCCCAGCGCGCAGCAGCAGGGAGCGCACCGAATCGACCTGGGACAGAAGTTCTCCGACCTTTATCGGGTTTGCAAGCCGAATCTGACTATCGTGGACGGCATCATCGGTATGCAGGGACAGGGACCTCACGCAGGTGTGCCAATCGAGATGAATCTGGTCATCGCAGGGACGGACACAGTTTCTACCGACGCGGTGACCTGTTACTTGATGGGCTTCGACCCTGCCGAGATTCCCGCTATCCGCTGCACGGCCAACGACGATCAGGGTGAGATCGACCTGAACAAGATCACCGTGGTTGGCGAACCGGCGGACTCGGTGCGCAAGATCTTCAGGCGTCCGAACGACAATCCCGTAGGCATGTACAAAGGCCTCACGGTTTACGCCCAGCAGACCTGCCCGGGTTGCTATGTAAACGTGCGGGGAGCGCTGGATTCCTTCGCCCGCAGCGGCATCTCAATACCCGACTTTCTGAAAGAGCGCGGCGAGGTAGTCGTTGTCGCCGGAGGTCTGCCTGACTTCGATCCACAGTTTGCGAAAGAAAAACACCTCTTCATTTGCGGCGACTGCTGGGAATACTTCCCGACGGCCGATAACATCCGGCAAGCCGCCAAGTTTGCCAGGTCGGTCACTTACTATCCCGGCTGTTCGCCGGTTTACATTTTTGCTCAATTGAACACAGACCTGCAGCAGTTAGCGAAGACGGGATCAGTATAACTCCCTGAACGCCATTGCGGCCCGGTGAGCAAGGAGCAAAGGGCGCGATGGCGTTTCAACCTGCATCCTGAGCGGGAGGAATATATCGTCCAAGGCGTTGTTTCACGGCAACGAAGTATCCGAAAAGCTCGCACTTCCATGTCACCGCGCAGGATGCTACAATCAGTCAGAACCCGGGTTGGAGCGGTTCCCGTTTTGGGACGGGAAAGAGTTTCCGTGCATTCGGCGTAATTCGGCCGCTCCGGCCGTCACTATGATTTAGACCGACAATCATTGGCAGGTTGCCAGTATGAGCAGTGCAGGTCCGATTGACAGCACGCAAGGCAAAGAGGCTTGGAACGAGTTCGTCACTACGGGAGAATGTGTTCCTGCCGTGGCGCCGCTGATTGCCCAGTCCTGGACGCGTTGCAGAGCCCTTGGACACGATCCCCAACGGGGACCCGGCATTGTTGTTGTCGAGCCGGAAGACCTGGAGCAGCGCATGGCGCGAAACCGGGACCTGTTGACCGTCGCTGTGCCGATCCTCGATGAACTGCAGGCTCTCGTGAAAGATTTGGGCTTTCTGACGTTGCTCACCGATAGTGACGGTGTGATTCTGGAAATGCTGCCGGGCGGGAAATTGAGCGCCGGCACGGAGGGAAACCTGCGAGCCGGTGGAATGTGGGGGGAAGAACAAGCGGGAACAGGGGCGATCGGACTTGCCCTGCGTCATTGTCAGCCGGTCCAGGTCGTTGGCTGCGAACACTTCTTTGAAGAGGCTCACGATATGACCTGTTCCGCAGCCCCGATCTTCAATCATGACAACCGTCTCATCGGAATTCTCAACCTGAGCGGACCCAGAGAAGAAGCCCACCTTCACACCTTGGGCATCGTGGTTGTGGCGAGCAAGGCTATCACGAATCAGTTGCGCATCGAGGAGAACCATCGGCAGATCTGGCTCGCCAACGAATACCTGAGGACGGTAATCAATTCGATCTCAGATGGCATTATAGCCATTGATTCCAATGGATTAATCAAGGAAATCAATTCGGAGGCAGCCAATCTCCTGGCCACGGACACCTTGCTCGCCAGGGGAAAAGACGTTCAGGAGTTTGTGGGCAGGCAGTCGCTGCTCAAAAGAGTCGTAGCCGACGGTAAGCCGGTGACCGACATAGAAACCACGCTGGAGACCAGGCGCGGTTATGTTCACTGTCACGTCAGCGCCACACCCATCTTTCTCGCTGATGGCCGGGTAGTCGGGGCGGTTGCCACCTTGAAGGAGATGAAGAAGCTGCAAAGGGTGGTGAATCAAATCACCGGCGCGGAAGCGAGATTCAACTTTGCGAACATTATTGGGGAAAGCTCGGCGATGCAACGGGCAATCCATCTTGCGCAGGTTGCAGCCCGCAACATGCATACGGTGCTGATCCAGGGGGAGAGCGGAACAGGGAAGGAACTCTTCGCTCAGGCAATTCATAACGCCAGCATTGCCGGCCAGCCCTTTGTAGCTTTGAACTGCGCCGCGATCCCCGAAACACTCATCGAGAGCGAATTGTTTGGCTACGATGGCGGTTCCTTTACGGGCGCGAACAGGAATGGGCGCCCGGGCAAGTTTGAGCTTGCAAACGATGGAACCATTTTCCTGGATGAAATAGGAGAAATGCCGCTTAACATCCAGACAGTGTTGCTGAGGGTATTGCAGGAGCGATCCGTGGTGAGGATCGGTGGACTTCGCTCAATACCGATCAATGTCCGGGTAATCGCGGCAACCAGCAAAGACCTGGCTGTCGAAGTTCCCAAAGGTAACTTTCGCCAGGACCTGTTCTACCGCCTCAATGTGTTCGAGATTCGCATCCCGCCCTTGCGCGAGAGAATCGGGGACATCACGCACCTGGTCGACCATCTTGTAGCCGGCATTTCGGCGAGGTTTGGCAAATCCGTAGCCGGTGTCTCGCTTCCAGTCTTGAAACGCTTGTGCAGCTATCACTGGCCCGGCAATGTCCGCCAGTTGGAAAATGTCGTGGAGCGCGCTATCAGCCTTGTTGATGGAAACATTATCGAGGAACAGCACCTGCCCGACTTCCTGAAAGCCGAATCGCCCATACCGGTCGAGGAGTTTTCCCGCGACAGCAGGCCATCGAACATCGAGGAGGTTGAGAAAAAGGCGATTCTGGAGGCTGTTCACAACTTCGGGGAGCGACAACAGGCGGCCAGGTCGCTTGGTATATCTCGCAGTACTCTGTATCGGCGACTGAAGAGGTACAGGGCGGAAAGTCCAGGTTGACGGGTCCCGCAAAGGAGAACAGCTACATTACGGGACGGATTTTAGCAGTGGAAACGGGCGGATACAGAACGATCTGAAGGAAAAGTACGGTGGAGTTGATCGCCGGATAATCCGTGGGAAACCGGACCAGGACGCTACGAAGAGAAAATATGTCTGTCACAGTCGAAGTAGATAAAGAACTCGAGGCCAAGCTGAACAAGCTCAACAATGAGTTGCGCTCCTTAGGAAATATATTGGTCGCGTATTCTGGAGGCGTGGATTCAGCGTTTCTAGCCTGGGCAGCGCATCAAGCGATTCCCGGGAGAATGCTCGCCGTCATCAGCGACTCGCCAAGTCTGGCGCGCGCGCAACTGCTGGACGCCATGGCTTTTTGCAAGGAGTACGGCATCCCGTGCCGCCGGATTTCCACCGACGAAATGCAACGGCCCGAGTATGTGCGAAACGATGGTATGCGGTGCTTTCATTGTAAGGATGAGTTGTTCGCCGCGCTCGACCGCTTTCGGGAAGAGCACCATTTCGAGTCGATTGTTTACGGCGTCAACGCTGACGATCAGGGCGACTATCGTCCCGGCCATCAGGCAGCCCGTGTGCATGGCGTGAAGGCCCCACTGCTGGAGGCCGGGCTGTCGAAACAGGACATCCGTAATCTGGCGCATGCGGCGGGGCTTCGAGTGTGGAACAAGCCGGCTTCCGCGTGCCTGGCGTCGCGCATTGAATACGGACAGGAAGTATCGTTGGAAGTTCTCATGCAAATCGAGACTGCCGAAGATGCATTGCGTGACCTGGGATTCCAGCAGTTCCGGGTGCGCCATCACGGGAAGATCGCTCGCATCGAGATTGCACGGGAAGAGCTGCCGCGTGCGATGTCGCTGGAGATGGCCGAAGAGCTGGCGCGCATCTTCAAGTCTATCGGATTCACGTACGTGACCCTCGATCTCGAAGGTTTTCGTTCCGGCTCCATGAATGCCATCCTGCCGGTCGCTTCTTTGATAGACGCTGCCGGGAAACGGTAGCCGGCAGCGCCGTCCAAATTAACCCGAGTGGCACGCTCCTGGTCACCAGGGCAGTTTAAGGGCACATGGCGGATCGAGGCATGAATGGCCGGAGTGTTGGCGGCCCGGATGCTCAAGGCTATTGGTACGGCTCTGCGTCGCACAGGGTTTGCCTGTGCGGCGGCAGGTTGGAGTGCAATTACTCTGGTTCAATGAATGGAATTCTGCCGGTGGAAGTTCCGGCAGGACATCTCGCAACAGATGACAGAAAGGCTGGCGCGGTAGCTCATGCGACAAAGGACTGGCAAATGAAAATTGGATATCTGGAATGCTTCGCCGGTATCAGCGGCGACATGCTGCTGGGAGCGCTGGTCGACGCAGGAGTGTCCGCCGAGCTTCTGAGGTCAACGGTAAAGGCACTGGACTTGGGAGCGGAGCTGCATATCGAGCGGGTCAACCGCAGCGGCATTCAGTCCACGAAAGTAGATGTGCTGATGGATGGCAAACCTGCGGATGCTCCGCAGCCGGATGTGACAACTCACGATCACGAAGAGCACAGCCACGGACATTCTCATGGGGAGTCCGATCACGGCCACCATCATGAAGAGCACAGCCACGGACATTCTCATGGAGAGGCCGATCACGGACACCATCACGAAGAGCACAGCCACGGACATTCTCATGGAGAGGCCCATCATAAACACTCTCATGAAAAGGGACATGGTCATGGGCATGGAAGAGATTGGGCCGGCATCCGCGCGTTGATAGAACAGGCTGCGCTGCCGGAAGACGCGAAGGGTCTGGCACTGCGAACCTTTGAGTTCCTGGCGCGAGCGGAATCGCAGATTCACAATGTCCCGGTAGAAAAGATTCACTTCCACGAAGTGGGAGCGGTTGATACGATTACCGATATTGTGTGCAGTGCCGTAGGACTTTGTTCGCTGCAGGTGGACCAGTGGGTCTGTTCCCCGATCAATGTCGGCGGTGGATTTGTGGAGTGTGCCCATGGCAGGTTTCCGGTGCCCGCTCCTGCGACCGCCGAACTCCTGAAAGGCATGCCTTCTTATTCCTCGGGGCTCCGGATGGAGTTGGTGACACCGACTGGCGCAGCCCTGTTGAAAGCACTCCGTTGCAGCTTTGGGGATGCTCCTGCGATGCGATCTCACTCGATCGGCTATGGAGCCGGGAAACGTGATCCGGCGCGGTTCCCTAATGTGTTGCGGCTCAGCATGGGTGAGGCAGATAGCGCCACGCAGTTTTTGGAAGAGACGATCACCGTGCTTGAATGCGCAGTGGACGACCTGAGCCCTCAGGTAGTGGCACGCACAATGGAACTGGCCATAGCGAGGGGTGCGCTGGATATAATGTGCATTCCGGTGACAATGAAAAAAGGCCGCGTAGGCAGTCTGCTGACAGTGCTATGCGAAAGCAAAGATGCCGGGGCTTTTGAAGAACTGTTGTTCCGGGAGACAAGCACGCTGGGCATCAGGGTGCGCGAGGAGAAACGCGTAGTGTTGGAAAGGAGGTTCGTGGAAACACAGATAGCATTTGGAACCATCCGCGTGAAGCTGGGACTGTGGAATGGAGTGGAGATGAACGCGATGCCGGAATATGAGGATTGCCGCAAGGCCGCGGAGGAACACGGTGTTCCGGTGAAGCAGGTGATGCAGGCGGCGGTGGCTGCAATGGCAGAAGCCAAGATGCGGGGATGACAAAGGAGACGATTTTTACACTGTTGAAGGCTCCAGCGTCACCTGAATGCTTTCCGGACAAAATCTCAATCCCGCTCCGTCCCCTTCGGGCAATAACCGGCTAAAGCCAAACTCTTCCGGAATGGAGAGCACCGCTTGGCCTCCGAGAAAGGACCCCGCAAATCCCGGCGCTTTTTCCTTACCGGCGACCGACTGCTCTTTCGGAGAGATCTCAAGCGCTTCCGCAGCCTCATAAATCAAGCGGCTTCGACTATGTGCGCCATCAAGCCGGAAAAGGTCTCTACGCTCATTGTTTATTGAGGGAGGAACGGCTTCTTATAAATCTCGCGCCCCGATCGGCGAACATATATTGATACCCGGGTACAAAATGTTGTTAGACAGGAATTGGCAGGATCATACCCACCAAACAGGCCCCAAAACGACCATGCCTCAGATGAGGAGCAACCGCGAGCCATTGATACAGCATGCATGAGGGGTCTTTTCCTCACGTGCGAAAGCCGGCCCTGGAGAACATATGCCAGGGCGAGAAACCGTTATGAGGTGCACATCTTTTTCCCGGAGGGTAACCATGGAGGAGAACATTTTGCGTCATGAAATGGATCGAAGGACGTTTGTGAGCAGCCTCATCAGCGGCTGCGTCATCGCAGGGACAGGAATGTTCGCACTTTATGGAGACTCAATCGCTAACGCCAGCCCCGATATTACCCTGCCGCCGCTCCCATTCAAAGAGGACGCTTTGGAGCCTTACATATCCAAAAAGACCATCGAATTTCACTACGGCAAGCACCACAAGGCTTACGTGGATAAGACCAATGAACTGGCCGGGCCTGCCGGTCTCGGGGGTCTCCCACTCGAGGAAATCATAAAGAAGACCGCCGGTTCGGCAGACCGGATAGCCATTTTCAACAACGCTGCTCAAGCCTGGAACCACGACTTTTACTGGAAGAGCATGCTGCCCGGGGCGAAGAAGCCCAACGAGCGCCTGGCCAAAATGATCAATGACTCTTTCGGCGGCTATGACGGCTTCAATAAAGAGTTTCAAAATGCTGCGGTCACCCAGTTTGGAAGCGGTTGGGTCTGGCTGGTCCTGGATCAAGGCAAACTCAAGGTGACAAAGACACCCAATGCCGACAACCCTCTCGTCCATGGCCAAGTTCCCCTGCTCACCCTGGATGTGTGGGAGCACGCCTATTATCTTGATTACCAGAATCGTCGCGCCGACTATGCAAAGGCGGTCTTCGACAATTTGCTCAACTGGGAATTTGCTGCTGCGAATCTGCCCAAAAACGCCTGAGCAGGGCCGGAGAAACGAAATATTTATCTGCTTCGAAAAGACCTTTGACAGGATTTACAGGATTAACAGGAAAACACCAAGCCGCGGAGCATGAGCTAATCCTGGACGTTGAACGTGTTATTAATCCTGTCTCTTACGAAAAGAACGCCCACAAGGGGCTAGACTACGGCTCGTCGGACGACTTTTCATGATTTCAGGGTCTCCCGCAGGAACATGAAGAGTTGCTGAGATCTAAAAACCGAACGGAGTTCGAGTTCCCGATGGCATGAGACCGTTTCTTAGTCTGAAAAAGTGCGTCTTTGAGCGTGATTTCAGGCCACTACGCCTCATTGCAGAGGAGGTGATTCCAGTCGATTACTGATTCATGCCGCAGTTCGATACTAAGAGCCGGAGATCCGTCCTGATGTTTTTGTTTCCCACCCGGATGATGAAGGAGCTATCAAAATAGAAAGTCGCAGCATATTTTGGCAACTTTATTAATCGTTTGTCTTTCAATCGGCATTCTTGCCATCGCTGGAATTCTACAAGCCGCGGAGAGTGACAAGGGAATCCAGGAAGGCAAGAAAGCGATATCGAAAGGCGCAAAGCAGCTCGTGGACGAAAACAAAATGGTAATGGATATAATGGCCAAGAAAGGAATAAAAGACCCAGATTTGATGGCGGCCGAATGTTCAAGCGTTCTTGAAACGTGCGCGGTCGGAGAAAAAAAGGTAAAGGCAGGTGCGGGGGATTGGTATATATATGGCACCGGCTTTTAACAATGCCCGCTCAGCATGAAAACCCGATCCCCTAAGGAATTCAAAGCCCCCTTCGGCAACTTTTTGCGATCCGAAGGGGGCATAGTCTGCTAAGTGGTCAGCCGGCAATATTCCGTGGAGTGATGCCGGTAGCTTCTTTGCTTGACGCTGCCGGGGAACAGCGGCCGGAAGATTTCTCAATAATTACTTCAATTCCCGTTTCGGTGCTCTCTTCCCTGTCGAGTCTTCCGGACAACTTTTCAAATGATCATTCAAGTCATCCACAAAGGATTGCGGGTCATGAATGTTTTTGATCTCCAGCAGCTTCCCGATGGAGCCGGGAAACACATCGGAACAAGTAATCAAAGAGATCCCTTTCTGGATGCAGTAGCTCACAATTCCGGGAATGTTCATGATTTCTTCCACTTTTGTGTCTAACGTGATCAAGTGGCCAACCTCCTTTTGCAGACCGACTCTCAAGCGTCTCGGGATGGGGACCCGGCCTCATCCCGAGGCGGAAATGCCGCCACTGGCGGCTATCTGCTAATAGAATCCCAGCTTCTTGTCGGTCAAACTGATGAAGATATTCTTCATCTGGGTGTAGTTCTCGAGGATCACCTTATGCGTCTCCCGGCCGATACCGGATTTCTTGTAGCCGCCAAAGGGCGCATGGGCCGGCAGGCTGTTGTAGTTGTTGACCCACATCCTGCCGGTCTCGATCTCCCGAGCAATATGGAACGCACGGTTGATGTCTTTCGTCCAGACGGCGCCACCGAGGCCGTACTCGCTGTCGTTAGCCATGTCGATGACCTCCTGCTCGGTCTTGAACTTGATCACGGCTGCCACCGGCCCAAATATCTCTTCCCGGGCGACTCGCATGTTGTTCTTGACATCGACCAGCAGAGTCGGCTTCATGAAAGCACCCTTATCCAGACCATTACCGGTCGCCCGTTCGCCACCACACGCCACCTTAGCGCCTTCCTTCCGACCAATGTCTACATAGGCCAGAATCTTCTCCAACTGGTTCCCGTCTATCTGAGAACCCATGACGGTATCCTTTTCCCAGGGCATGCCAACCTTGACATTATTAAAGGCTCTCACTGTCTCGGCCATGAATTTATCGTATATATCCTCGTGTACGAAAAGACGTGAACCTGCGCAACAAACCTGCCCCTGGTTGAACAGGATGCCGATCTGCACGCCTTCGATCGCCTTTTCCCATGGAGCGTCGGGAAAAATAATATTAGCGGACTTGCCACCCAATTCCAGGGTTGCGGGAATCAGCTTTTTGGCAGCGGCGTCGGCGACCTGGCAGCCAACTTCCGTGGAACCGGTGAAAGCTAATTTACTGAAGCCTTTGTGGTCGAGCAGGCACTGGCCGGCTGCGGAGCCGCGACCGGTGACCACGTTGACAACGCCAGGAGGCAGCACCTGGTTCAGAAGTTTGGCCATCTCAAGGAGGCTGAGCGATGTGGTGCTGGAAGGTTTGATCACGGTGCAACACCCGGCCGCGAGCACCGGGGCGATTTTCCATGCAGCCATCGTAAACGGGAAGTTCCACGGAATGACCTGTCCGACTACCCCGATCGGCTCACGCAGAATGATACTCATGGTATTGTCATCAATCATCACCGCCTCGCCCTCTTCGGTCCTGATTGCGCCTGCGAAGTAACGGAAGTGATCCGAACTCAGCGGGACATCGACCGCCGTCGTCTCACGGATCGGTTTCCCGTTGTCGAGCGATTCGATCATTGCCAGCTTATCGCCGTTGGCATCTATCAGGTCAGCTATCCTCAAGAGCATGGCTGAACGTTCCTGAGGGCCGACCCTCTTCCAGGAATCAAACGCATTCCATGCGGCGTTTACGGCGGCATCCACATCTGCTCCGGCGGCGTCCGGGAAACTTGCAAGGAACTCTCCATTGGCGGGGCAGTGAGATTTACACGTCTTGCCGTCACCGGCTTCCACCCATTTGCCGTCGATCAACATCTTGTAGCTTTCATCCATAGGTCTTGGCATTTCCATTTCCGTACTCCTCCAGAAGTTTTTGATAGATGGATGTTGTTCAAACATCTTCGAACCATCCGGCAAGAGCCAATAGTTATGTCAAAATTGACATAACCAGGTTCGAAGTCCAAAGCGCCGAAAATTCCGGCACACTTTTCCCGTTGGGACATAGTTTGACACCGACAGCCCTTGTTCTGAGGCGAACGACCGGTTTAGAACTGCAGCTATTAACTGAATCGAGGAGATTATCAGTACGATTACACGATTGGATCAGGCTGCCGTACCATTTCTTTCGGGGAATCACGAGAGTACCATTTATGGCTGTCACAGCCCTCCTCCCGCGCCTGGTCCATCCAGAAAAATGCAAATTTTACAACCCCGCGTCCATCAGCCCTCATCCAGGTGCTTCTACTTGTACTCGGCATGCCCGGTTCCGGTGCCGGCTGGTGGTGATGTTATACGCAAAAGAACATAATGGTTGCATGGTATGCTGTACTGTATAGATGTCAAGTGTCTTTTTTAAATTACTAAAAGGGGTCGGAACGAGACAATGGGGTGCGCAAAGGTGTGGGCAAAAGGGTGGGGCAAAGACAATTGCTCGATACTACTGCGATGGTTCAAAGGCGCGTGACGGTAAGTAGTTGAAATTACAGGATCGGCATCTTATTTCAGGGAGCCCCTGCCTATGATTGAAAAACCGGCAGAAACGGCGGCCGCGTACATGGACTTTCTGAAGAATCAACGGAGCATGTAAAGAAGTATCCGCAGATATAAGGCGAGCCCGCAAGCGTATTCCCCCAGCTCAGATCCTAAGATCTCAGACTATCCAGATAGCCGAAGAACGCTTCGCCGGCCTGCATCACCATTATTTCGCTTTGGGAGTTCTTGGCTGTCCCGATTAAGCCCTCCAACGCAGCAACAATAAACGCTGCCACGTTGCCCGGGGAGATATCCTTTCTCACATGTCCGGCCTTGATGCCGCGTTCGAAGGCAGCCGTCAAACCTTGCCGCCACATGGCATAGATCTTTTCGATGCGCGTGCGAAAACCTTCATCCAGCGGCGACATCTCCTGCGCGAGATTGTTCAGCGGGCAGCCCTGGACCAAGTGGTCGCTTTCTATCATGTTCTTAACAAACTGGTCGAAGGTGCGCTTCAGATCGGTAACCGGGTCGACCGATTCAGCCATCGGGTCAAACCAACGCAACTTAATTTGGGGTAAGATAACCTCTTCGAGGACAGCATACCCAAGGTCGTTCTTACCGTCGAAGTGATGAAACAAAGCGCCCTTGGTAGTGCCCGCCTTTTCGACGATTTGGTTGAGGCTGCCGCCTTGAAAGCCATTTCGGTAGAACTGTTCGAAAGCCGCCGTAAGGATTCGGCTTCGACAATTTCCCGACGATGTGGTTTCCGCACCTTGCATTCTAGTATAATACCGGCCGGTAGGGTATGTTGTCAATGCCATCCGGATTCCATTTAATTATAAACAAAGCGGATGGAGTAGGAGGATCAAAATCCGTCCCCCTACTCCATCTTACGCAACGATGTTTGAACTGTTAGTATCCTGGACTACCCATCGGATCCGGGACCTGCCCCACTCTTTGATTAACGGGGCAAGGGACCGCGCGTGCTTCGGCATAATCGGCGTATGCCGGCGACGCAATACAAGGATACGGGGAACCTGCCGGCAAGTAGCCGGAGTTGTCCGCATCTCTGGCGCCTGCGTCGGCATGGCCGTTGTGAGTCTCAATCAAAGCCGCCAGGTTGTCATTGTAGGAAGAACCGGTTCCGGCTTCGCCGATTGAAACCAAGACGAAGGCCATGATCAACACTACCCAAACACTCACAATCGATTTCATTGCTTTCTCCTTTTTGAAGATTGAATCCGAGTTTCAGTTGATGACATTGTCGACTAAGTACACGCGCGCTCGTGAGGCCATATGATACAGACCGGTCGGTATGTTGTCAACCCTCCGGATTGATTTTTTGAGGTTGTGCTATCGCTGAGATTTTTGCGAGGCAGGCAAACACAGTCAAAAAAAGGCTACCATCCCAGTAAGTTACACAGGCGGACGCAAATTGTCGTGTGCCTACGTTTCTGAGGTTGCCGATTTGATGCCCCGGATAGCCTTAGACATTGGAAGTTTTAGAGATTTTAGTATTCCGACAAGCTCGGAAGCGGGTTCGTTGGGCTGAAAAAACAGGTATTTGGAGGTGTGAAATTCGGTTGCCTGGAGTGTCGAAAGCGTCCTTTGAATATACGGCCAAGGTTGTTCTTTACAACATCTTTGTTCCCATCAAAATCGTGCGTTATGGATAAAGAGACTTAACAGGCATACGCCGCCTCTGCTTGTTCCCTTCTCTTCGGGTCAGTCGCGAAGCGCGCGCGTGACCGTTATGGCATGCACCTCGGATGCTCCGCCCTTTCTTTTCAGGGTCCTTGCGCATTCGCTTAAAGTGGTGCCTGTAGTGAACACATCATCGACCAGAAGGATTCGGCGGTCCCGCACATCCTGTGTCCCCGAGAGTTCGAAGGCGCCTTTGACATTTTTCAGGCGCTCCCTGCGGTTGAGACGAGTTTGAGGTTCGGTCCTGTTTTTTCGTATAATGGCATCGAATGAAACCGGAACCTGGAGTTTACGCGCAAACTCCCCGGCCAGCAGCCCCGACTGGTTGAATCCCCTCTCTTTCAGGCGTTTGAGATGCAGGGGCACAGGCACAACGAGGTCAGGGGCAGGCAATTCCCAACCGGCGTGAGCGGTTTTCAGCAACTCCACCAGGGCCGGCGTCCATTGCATTTGCTCTCCGAACTTGAACTGGTGGATACGATCTCGAATGACGCCCTCATGGAATACGGCCGACCTCGCAGTGTCAAAGTGGAAAACCGACTCGATGCACTCGCCGCAAAGATGGTCGAGCGACTCAGGTGCGTCTCTAAAAGGTCTTCCGCACATTGGGCAAAGAGGCGATGCAATCCAGGGGATTTCGTTCCAACACCGGCGGCACCAGGAGCTTTGGGGCTGATTGTCTATCCTTTGGCAGCCCGCGCAGGTCCTCGGAAGGCATAAATCAAGGAGAATCGATCCGGCAAATCTCAACCCCGACCCAATTCCACCGAGTTTACCGGATGCCGGATACCTGATAATGAATGCGGGGTCCCGGTCGTTTTTCACTTCGGTTTTTTCTCTATTGTGAGAAGGCTACGTTTTTTCATGCAAACCGGAACCCAGTATCAAATAAAATTCTTTAATGTTCAAGAATGAAACCGCCGATTAAGAGTTAAAAGAAGGGAAATCCAAGGATACGAGAAAAAAGAGAGCACGACCCGAGCGGAGTCTTTCTCAATTTCTCAAGTTGCTAGAAATTGTTCTTATTGAATCGAATATTTTTTAAAAATTATTCAACCGTCGCCAGGCATACAGGAGATCCGGGCATACAGACAGTTAATTAGATATTTCAATAACTTATAGCAGAAACCGGCGATTCCCAAACGATTGCAACTCCGATTGATTCATGGAGAGTGATATTTTTTACAAAAATTAATTTGACATATCAGCCGATTCTATTATATCGGAGGCTTTAAGAGTTGCATCGGCTTTCGCTGAAAGGGGCGGCTCTCTTGACAATATGTTGGCACGCTGCTATTCTCGCGCTTCGGTCGGGCCGTCTGCTTGAAGGCGACTCGCGTGAGTTGAACTTTGATGCGGCATGGGTTTGACAATTGCCGGGAATGAAAGGAGGTGAAGAGCACAGACGGTTGCCCGTAAACGGGCGAACATCAGAGCGGATGGAGGGCACCGGTTTTACCGCTCTGGAGTTTGGAACTTAACTTTTTGCAATTTGAGGGGGAAGAGATGAAGAAGTTACTTTTGGCATCGGTTTTATGCCTGGCAGCGGTGATGATGCTCACCCCTGCTTACGCAACTGAGACGTGGGACCCACACCTTCACGGCGTGGACGAAGGTTTGGCAGCCGGCGCGCTCCCACCTCCGGGTGTTTATTTCATTAATGACACTTATTTGGCCCCGTCGGCTCCCATACAAGGGTCGGATGGAAATCATGCTCCGGGCCTTAAGTTGTTCGCTTACATCGATGTTCCCATCCTGCTGTGGGTCCCGGGATGTAAGTTTCTGGGCGCAGACTATGGTGTTGCCATAGCCCAGCCGTTCGACTATGTGAACCTGATGTTTGGCCATGGCGACGGCGCCGGAGGAACAATAAATTCATCCGGAACGCAATGGGGCGCATTTAATACTATCGTCCTGCCCTACATTTTGTCGTGGAAACTCCCCTGTGATTTCCGCGTTAAGACCGCTCTCGCAGTTGGTTTCAACGATGGAACGACCGCTAAGAGTGACAGCTTTGAAAATAGCAACAATCTAGTTGCTCCTGCCGCCAACGGCTACTATTCCTTTACGCCGGAAGTCGGTGTCAGTTGGCTGCATGCCGGCTGGAACGCCAGCGTCGAGCTGTTCTATACTTTCGGACTTACAAACTCCGATTGGCACGACGGGTTTGGTCCCGGCAGCGGGTATTCGTCCGGCAACCAGTTTGCGGCGGACTACACTCTCACCTATACCTGTGGCAAATGGACATTTGGCGGCGGCGCAGCCCAGGAACAACAGGTGTTTAACGATACGGTCAATGGCATGACACTGGGCAACAGCATGGCCCGCCTCTGGACTGCCGGTCCGATCGTCGGCTACAATTTCGGCCCCTGCAGCCTGATGTTAACGGCGAATTTCCAGATTTCCGGAACCAACGATCCTGTCGGAGCGTTCTACAACCTACGCCTCGTAGTTCCGCTTTGGAAATAAGTTACTATCCGATCTAAACAGTATCGAGGTTGCGCCGCCCTTCAAGGGGGCGCAACCGCCCTTCGCGCCGCGCCATCGCGGCGCTTCTCATTTTTCGTCAACCCAACTGCAGCGCTTTCACCGCCCTCGTTCATCTCCTCCGCGGACACTCCGAACCATAAAGAACCTTACGGAGCTTGGGTTTTGCCGCCTCAATGGATCTCTTAATTCATAAATGGGCTGCCGAGTCTGCACGGCTGTACAAGTCGTTTGCGAGGTTTTGCACTGCCTGCCGCCGAGGGTTTGCTGTTCACTACATTATCGGCAGGCAACGGGGAGAGCCAACCCTCCTGAGGTCTTCAGTCCCCGGGAGGATTGGCCAAGTTTGAGGCTTGAAGAGATGGTGTTAGTTTCTGGAGCCCATTGTGTCCGGCAACTCAGCGCCATGGGTAACCCCTATTCCGGGGTCGTCGGTAAAATGCGTTGTTGCCGGGACCCCTGCCGAATCGGGGTACATATGCCTCATGAGTATCCCGACGGCAGGGTTGTCAGCACAATTAGTAAGCGCCTACCGCGCCAAACGCGCTCGGTACGGTCGGGCCATAGTTATATGCGCCCTGGCAAGTAGCCTCTGACCTGTCCAAATCTTTCCTCTCGGCCACTTGTCCACAGGTTCCAAACCAGCATGACGGCAGGCTGAAGTGAGGCAGACAGCCGCAATCCGCTTGCGCGCTTACGCTCAAGAGAGGGCCGCTGAATAAAACAACTGCCAAGGCAAATCCCAGAATCAGCTTTTTGCTCATTTTAATCTCCTTTATCTTCGAAAAACTCTAATAGTCATTCTTTTAAATTCTACAAGCGCCTGACAACGCACTGCAATCTTGTTAGGCGCAATATAAGTCGAACTCAAATCCTGTCAACTGGCAATGTCCTGGATCAGGAAACCAGTCCTATGGTTTAATTCGTATTGTCCAATGATTAAAACTATTTAAAGAAGTATTATTGAATAAAAATAATTTTCCGATCATGACAACTCTCCAAAAACAGGCGCCAAGCGATCTGTATTCGTCCCTCAGGCCGAAGGAAGCCGGGTACAGTAGTACTGTTCAGGCGAACGACCGGTCGTTTCCAGTCAAGGATGGGCGCTTTTTGGAAAATTCAGGTTGCTGCCGGGGTATGTGGACATGGCGTTATTGCAAGCAACCCCCCAGGGTCTTTGATCCCGGGGGGTTGGTCAGGTTTCAGTGAGCAGTAAAGGGATGGTGTTATTCCCAAGAGCCCATATTTTCCGGCACCTGGGGGCCACTGGTAGCCGCCTTGCCGGGGTTGTCGATAAAATCAGTATACTGAGGAATTGTAGCGACTAGCGCGAATATGAACAAAGATGCCAACATTGCATTGATTAACTTTCTCATCACCGCACCTCGCTTTCGAGTCCTCATTCGGGCTCGTTGGTTGACCACTGCTATATTATTGCCGTGACCCCCGCCGAATCGGGGTACACAAGCCTCATGTGTATCCCCGATGGCAGGGTTGTCAGCAAAATTAGTAAGCTCCTACCGCGCCGAATTGACTCGGTACCGACGGGCCATAGTTAAATGCGCCCTGGCAAGTAGCCTCTGACCTATCCATATCTCTTTTCTCGGTAACTTGCCCACAGGACAAGCATGACGGCAAGCTGATGTGAGGCAGACAACCGCAATCCGCCTGTGCGCTATAAAGAGAACCGCTGAATAAAACAACGGCTAAGGCCAATCCAAGAATCAGTTTTTTGCTCATTTTTATCTCCTCGAAATCTCTAATAGTCATTCTTTTAATTCCTACAACCGCCTAACAACTCACTGTAAATCTTGTTAGCGGCAATATAAGCCCACCTCGGGTGTTGTCAACTACCTAAGAAGGGCAGACTAGACGAGAAGAAGAGACTCAATCAACTCTTTATCCAATAATATCTGGCAATTAGATATTTTAATAAAATAATTATGGGAAAGAAATAATTTTCCGAAGAGAACGAACTTCCATAAATCGATGCTTCTTCCGGCGTGCAGGTTATGGGACGGTGGTAAAAAAACCCCGGGATCATGAATCCTCCCGGGGGCAAGTTCACCACGCTCCACAAGATAGCCGGTGTTGCTTTCAGGCGATAACTACGTCAGCGATGGCGAAGTTCTCGGTACGATTAGTAAGCGCCCGGGGCGCCCATCGGTTCGGGTGTGCTCGGACCATAGGAGTATGCGCCCTGGCAAGTTGCCTCTGACCTGTCCATGTCTCTCGCCTGCGCTCTGTCCATGTCTCTTGCGCCACAAGATAAGCATGAGGGCGTGCTGATCTTGGGCAGACAACCGCAATCCGCCTGTGCATAAAAATAGGAGCCACTGAACATCACCAGCGCCAAGGCCAGTCCAAAAACCAGTTTCTTGTTCATTTTTTTCTCCTGAAAATTCAAATACTCATTCTCGAAATACTACAACATCTTGAAATTACGGGAGTAATAAGAATGTAACGGCAGACTTGGCCCTTGTCAACATGCCCGCAAAGCGCGGAATTGCACAATAGAATAAGTAGAATCAATTACTTAGATCAGGACCCAATACCTTGCGGTTGATTGAGCATAGACAAGCGAAAATGGATAGTGCACCAGCAACAAACCGGGCGGGTCCAAAAGAGAGGAGTGCAGCGGCCGGTTGACAACAGATATGCGACTTAGATTAAAAATCCCCGTAAGGTTTAAGCGCCGGTCTCGACAGCCCGCCGGGCGCCTGGGGGGCGGGTTCGACCGCACAACCTACCGTGGGCATGCATCGGCCGCCATATTGGCTTTGGCTTCCTCGGAAAGTTTCTCATATACGATGCTCAGTTCCCGGTCGCATTCGGCCGGAGGCGCTCCGGTATTCCTGGCCAGTATCAGGGCTTTTTCAGCATCACTGAGTCTTCCCGCTTCGCAGAGCAATTTCCCGAGAAGGAAGTTGGTATCACTCCTGGCCGGGTCCAGGCATGCGGCCTTTTGGAGCATATCGATCGCATGGACCGTATCCCCCCGGGAAATCATTATGTCGGCAGATCTCAGGCAGGCTTCCAAATCGGAGGGATTATAGATCAAAGTTCTATCATAGTTTCTGAGGGCCGTTCGAGGATCGCCTTTTTCCTCGGCAAGCAGCCCGAGGCCAAACCAGGCATTCGCGCAGCGGGGATTTTCATTTATGGATCGTTCAAAGACTGCGCCCGCTTCATCCCTGCGCTGCGCTCTCAGCAGAAAATATCCGAACTGGCACGCTGCCACGCAACCATCCCGGTCTGCCTCCAGGGCCCGCCGGTGGGACTTTTCAGCCTCATCGGCCTGCCCACGTTTCTCCTGGATAGCCGCAAGGTTGGACCACGCCGGGGCAAACCCGGGATTCTGCTCGGCAATCTCCCTGTAAAGCCTTTCTGCTTCCTCCAGTTTTCCCTGGTCCTGGTAAATTACGGCCAGGTTGAATTTAGGCCCGGGGTCGGCTGGTTTGAGGATAATGGCCTGTCTGTAAGCCTCGATGGATTCGTCGATGCGCCCCATGCTGTAGTGTTCGACAGCCCGGTTGTAGGGGTCCCTTGCTCCGGAGGCGCACGCTGAAAGAAAGATCAGAAAGGCCAAAATGAATACGCTACTTCTTCCCATACGGCCCTATTCTTCCTTTTTCCCTCCACTGCGACACATTGAGGGCAGGGTCAACCGTCCCGTCAGCCTTCCAAACCACTTTCCAGGGGTGCAATCTGAGGTCTTCACTCAAGGCTGCAAGATTTTGAGTGGTTTCATCCAAATGCGCAATAAGCGAACCTATATTGTCCTCGTTGGAACTCAGGATCGAGCGGACGTCCTTTACGGCCGCTTCGGCTTCCGAGAACCCCCTGCCCGCCTGTCCCAGCGTCTTGGCGAGTTCGGTTTCGATGGTTTGGAGCCTTTGCTGCACGCCTTTGTTTGTGTCGCGCACCTCCTTTATCAATGACACAAGCTCCTTGCCGCCCTCAGCAGACACCTGCCTCATATTTTTCATTATCGGGCCCAAATCCTGCGAGCCCTGCTTGACCTGAAGAATGAGGGCGTTTGCGTTCTCGATGGTTTCTTTTAACGCGTACTCGGTGCGAACCTCATAAACGAGGTCTTTGGCCTCCTGAACCAACCCGACCAAACCCGAGGCGACCTTCCCTCCGGTTTCGATTATTTGGGAAAGCGAAGCCGGGCTTCTGCCTTCAATAGTGTCGCCGGGCAGCAACTCGGGTGAGTCGGGAGAACCCGGACTGATTTCCACGTATTTTGCGCCCATCATTCCCAGGCTTCTGATCTCAGCGCGGGAATCCTTCCTCACCCGGGCATCGGGAGATATCTTAACAGTGAGCGCAATACGGTCGGCCACTCCGGGGGCTATACGTATATCTTTTACTCCGCCCACTTCGAATCCGGCGTACCAGACCGGCGATCCTGCGGTTATTCCGTCCGCGTATTCGAAGAGAATAGTCAGCGTCTTCTTTTTATCCCACAGAGAGCGGACGTCGCTCACAACGAAGATTCCGATCACGAAAAGGACGAACGAGATCAGAACCAGCAACCCTACCCTTATCTCCGACTTGAAAACCTGCATTTAAAGATCTCTCCCATGTTGGCGAGTTTTCGAATTGCCTTGGCCGAGCAGCATGTCTGAGGGGGTGACAACCACGCCCGCTCAAAGCCGGCAGAAAAAACCCTTATCTATTCAATATCCAGCAAATCCTCGAGATAATCCCTGCTGGATTGGCGAAGTGGAATCGGGCCGTCCGGACTTCCGTGGATGAACTGCTGCACCAACGGGTCGGCAGATTCCCGGATTTGTTTTGGCGTGCCTTCGGCGACGACCCTACCCCGAAACAGAACCACCATCTTGTCCGCTATTTTGAAAGCGCTGCCGATATCGTGAGTCACGACGACCGACGTAATCCCCATACGTTTGCTCAAATCCACGATAAGCTGGCTGATAACCCCGGTCACCACGGGATCGAGCCCCGAGGTGGGTTCGTCGTAGAAGACGATTTCCGGGTCGAGCGCAAGGGCGCGCGCCAGGGCGACCCTTTTCTGCATTCCGCCGCTGAGCTGGGCAGGTTTGAGATGTTCGAAATCGCGAAGGCCTACCAGTTCCAGCTTCATTTTGACTATGACGCTGATGATTTTTTCGTCCAGTTGCGTGTGCTCCCGGAGCGGAAGGGCGATATTGTCGTGAACGCTCAGGGAATTCAAGAGCGCGCCCATCTGGAACAGCATTCCGAATCGCCTGCGATACCCGTCCATCCCGTTTTCGTCGAAAGTGGTGATATCCTGGCCCCCGACCAGGATTTGACCGCAATCGGGGCGAATGACCCCAATGAGATGCCTAAGCAGGGTCGTCTTACCGCAGCCGCTTCCGCCCATGATGGCAAAAACGCTGCCACGCTCCACGCAAAGATTTATCCCATCCAGGACCAACCTGCCGTCAAAGCTCTTAATAAGGTCTTTTACCTCTATCAGCGATTCGGCCATGGAGGAATCCCCTTGGGGAAGCGGGAAGCTTTTCCTCCCGGCTCCCTGCTTCCGGCATCTATACTACCATCAAAGAAAAAGATAAAAGATTGCAGTAAAAAGGCAGTCGGCCAGGATAATGCTGATAAGCGATGTCACAACGGAGACCATCGTGGACTTGCCTACCCCTTCGGCGCCTCCCCTGACCACGAAAGCCATATAGCAGCCGACCATGGCGATAATTACGGCAAAAACTACGCTCTTAATCAACCCGCTCAGGATATCCTTCATCAACAGCGAGTCAATCGTACTTTGAATATAGAGCGCTGGCCTGATGCCGATTGCGAGGGTTCCCACAAAGTAGCCGCCGATCATTCCGATGACATCTGCAAGTACCGTCAGGCACGGCAGCATGATGATCATTGCGATGAATCGGGGGACGACCAGGTAGGCGATTGGAGAGATGGCCATGACCTCGAGAGCCATTATCTCCTCGGTCACCAGCATCGTCCCCAGCTCCGCCGTAAATGCAGCGCTGACTCGACCGGCCAAAACTATCGCCGTCAAGAGCGGGGCCATTTCACGGGTCAGCGCGACAGCGGCCAAGCTTGCGGCATAGCTGATCGCCCCGAATTTTTCCAGTTGATACGCGGTCTGGAGCACCAGGATAATCCCGATTACAAACGAGACCAGCGCCACTATGGGTATCGATTTAACGCCGACCTCATCCATCTGGATGACGGCGGCCCTGAATCTAAGGGGTTTTCCCTGAAAGGGCTTTACCAGCACCCATTTCATCGTTTCACTGAAAAAACAGGAAATGCTCGTTATGTGTCTCAGGAAAAAGACGATCCTGCTGTCCGAGCCCATGGCCGCTGAACTCACCTTGCCTATTCTCCCTCAATGAGCCGGTTAGCGTCGGGCACCATTTCAAAAACATCTTTGAGGTAGGCGAGATCGAAAATGGATTCCACCGTTTCGCCAGCGCCGGCCAGAGAAAACCGGACGTTGCCCTTGCGCGCGAGCTGGAGCGCCTCCACGAAAGTGGCTATTCCCGAGCTGTCAATGTAGGATACCCCCGAAAGGTCCACTATCAGGTGGGACACTTTTTTCCGGAAGATAGGCAACAGAATGTTCCTTGCCTGCGGGGATGTACTCATGTCGAGGTCGCCAACGAGAGAGACGACGAAGACACCTGGCTTTCTTTCGTCGACATGTATGTTCAATTTCGATCGTTCTCCTGTCTTGGCATGAATTTGACCATATCGAGCGGCATACCCCCGCCGGGCGGGGTAACGCAGTCCACCCTGTCTACGGCCGACTTGATGAAGTAGAGTCTTCATGGCTTCAATTTGATCATCTTGAGCAGCATACCACCGCCGGGCGGGGTATCGTATTCCACCCTGTCTACCGCCGATTTGATAAAGTGGAGCCCCAGTCCTCCGGGCCGGATCTGGTAAAGATCGCGCCCCTTGAATGTGGCCGGATCTGCGCCTTTTCCGAAATCCCGGATCATGATCTCAAAATTGTCAGGGTTGACGGTAAAGGTGATAACAATTCTTCCATCACCGCTGTTGTCATAGGCGTGCCGGATCACGTTCGTACATGCTTCGTCCACGGCAAGAACCAACCTGTCGGACTCTAAAGCCTCAAAGCCGATTCTCTCCGAGATTTTCCCCACAAGCGCCCTCACCATGAACATGGCTGCAGGATCAGCCGGAACGTCGAGAATAACCGGACCTTTGAAACTTTCCAATGCCAACTACTTCTCCTCGAATCCCACCAATACCAGCGTTGTATCGTCAGCCTGAGGGCATTGCCTGACAAACTGAGAAAGCGAAAGAGTAATTCGGGATTTGAGGGACTCGACGTCCGATCCTCCCTGTCTCACGCAGCTTTCGATCCTCTCCCATCCGAACCGCTCCCCCCGATCGTCCTTGGCCTCTATAAGCCCATCGGTCGAAAGAAGGATGCTGTCACCGGGATTGAGTGACATTTTCGCAGAACCGTACTGATGACCGGGCACAATCCCTATGGGAGGTCCGCCGCTTCCGCGCAGAGTAGCATAATTACCCTCGGAGCTGTTCCATATTATCGGCGGAATATGTCCCGCATTTACATAAACGGCGTCGCCGCTGTTTTTCTTGAGCAGTAAGTAGAGTAGAGTAACGAACATTCCCCGGCAGCTCTGGCGGCATACCCTCTCGTTGATTCGCCGGATAAGTATCTCCGGGTTCTCCTCCCGAATGGCCTGAAACCGGAAATCGGTGGTAAACCTGGCCATAAAAAGGGCCGATGCTACCCCTTTGCCGGAAACATCGCCTATGAGAATCCCGATGCGGTTGTCGTCAAGGGGTATAAAATCATAGAAATCCCCGCCAATCTCCTGAGCAGCCTCGTATTGAGCCGCGAACCTGAATCCCTGGAGCTCCGGCATTTGCTGCGGCAAAAAACTAAGCTGAATACTCGTCGCAAAGGCCAGGTCCTGCTCTATCTGCTGCCTGCGAAGAATTTCGTGGTGAAGGCGCGCATTTTCGACGGCAATGGCGGCGTTGGAGCATAAAAGGCTGAGGGTCTCCTCATCTTCCTCGTTGAAATTGGAGCCGTCGAGCTTGTTTATCACCTGCGATACACCGATAACTCTTTCCTTTATCTTGAGCGGCACGCACAGGATCGTTTGGGTGCGGTATCCGGTGATGCGGTCGAATTCCCGGTTGAATCTCGGGTCGGAGTAGGCGTTTTCAATCAAAAGCGGTTGACCGGTCTCATAGACATGCCCGGCTATCCCCTGCCCGCGGCTGATTCGCAGCCCCCCCTTGAGTTTGTCTGCAACAGGCCCCTGCGCCACTTCGAAAACGAGCTCGTTTTTCTTTTCATCCACCAGCATCATGCTGCAGGCATCGGCTTTAAGAATCGAGCGGGAGGTCGTCATGATGTTTTCGAGCACCTGATCGAGTTCAAGGCTCGAGTTGATAAGGCCTGACACCCTGAAGCATTCCTTGAGGTTTTCCAGTCGCTCGCGCATCTTTTCGAGGGCTGCAAAACCGGCTGGAGTGGACGCCGCGCCGGATGAAGCGAAGGGGTGAGTTTTGTTTTTTCCAGTTTTCATGAGACCTCGGTTTTATCCGATCTGCTTTCAAATCTCAAGGCATAGCCGGGAAGATGAAGTGTGAAGTCAGAATCTTTGACGGGATTTACAGGATTAACAGGAAAACAAAAGGCCAAATGCAAAACAGGAGCTAATCCTCGCTGAGCGTTGATCGTATTGTTAATCCAGTTAATCCCGTCAAAAAGTCTCGCCACTGGGTGTCTCTTACAAATATATAATTAAAACAATTAAAGTCACGACAAGCGATTTTCACAGGAGGGTCCCACGCTCGCTGCTCACTCTTCACCGCTCACTGTCTGCAGGTCCGGAAGTCCGCCTTGCCGGCTACTGAACTGCCCCTAAATTCCAA
Organism: uncultured delta proteobacterium; assembly: GCA_963741035.1. GTDB lineage: Bacteria > Desulfobacterota > Syntrophobacteria > Syntrophobacterales > Syntrophobacteraceae > SbD1. The sequence goes on along the minus strand of CAVUGX010000035.1, from coordinate 85,998 downwards.
CGATGGGACCTCGACACCCCGCTTTTTCCGGTTTCTGCTTGACAAAGAGATTTGCGAACTGGGATATGTACTTGACGCTGGCCCTGCGGCATTCTATGGGCGCTGACAACTCAAAATCGCGATCTGAGGAAAGGTGAGGAAGGAAAATGGAAAAACCCACGGTTACCCAAGGGTTCAGCCTGATAACGGAGCACGACACTTATCTTTTCAAGGAAGGCAATCACTTCCGGCTCCATGAGAAGTTGGGATCGCACATTGTTGACGTTGACGGAGTCACGGGGACCTTTTTTGCAGTATGGGCCCCCAATGCCGAAAAAGTCTCGGTAGTTGGAGACTTTAATCTCTGGGACCGCACAGCCCATCCTCTGGCGGCAAGACGGGACGGATCGGGCATTTGGGAAGGATTCATCCCGGAAATCGGCCATGGAGCCATATACAAATATCACATCGCCTCCAGGGAAAACGGATACAGCGCCAATAAGGGCGACCCCTACGCCCGGCATTGGGAAACACCTCCCAAAACAGGGTCCCGTGTCTGGGACACCGCCTACGATTGGGATGACGGGGAATGGATGGCCGGCCGTGCAAAGGCCACTTCTTTGAAAGCCCCTTGTTCCATCTATGAGGTCCATTTAGGTTCATGGAAGCGGGTGCCCGAGCAGGGAGACCGCTGGATGAGCTATCGCGAGATGGCCGAATATCTTCCCGGATACGTCGCGGAGATGGGTTTTACACACGTTGAGTTTCTTCCCATCATGGAACACCCGTTCTACGGATCGTGGGGATATCAGACCACAGGCTACTTTGCCCCTACCTCGCGATACGGAACTCCACAGGATTTCATGCACCTGATCGATGTACTGCACCAAAAGGGGATAGGGGTCATCCTCGACTGGGTGCCGTCCCATTTCCCAACCGACGAGTTCGGGCTGACATTCTTTGACGGGACCCACCTGTTCGAGCATCAGGACCCACAGAAGGGCTTCCATCCCGAGTGGAACTGCTACATCTTCAATCACGGACGCTACGAAGTAAGGGCCTTTCTCATCAGCAGCGCCATTTTCTGGCTTGACAAGTATCACGCGGACGCCCTGCGGGTGGACGCCGTCGCATCCATGCTCTACCTGGATTATGCGCGCAAGGAGGGCGAATGGATTCCCAACATCTACGGCGGCAAGGAGAACCTGGAAGCGATTTATTTCATAAGGCGCCTCAATGAGGCGGTTTATAAGGAATATCCGGACGTACAGACGATTGCGGAAGAGTCCACATCATGGCCGATGGTATCGAGGCCCGCCTATGTCGGCGGCCTGGGATTCGGCATGAAGTGGAACATGGGCTGGATGCACGATACCCTCGACTACTTCTCAAAAGATTCCATTTACAGGAAATTCCAGCAAAACCAGCTTACCTTCAACATCTGGTACGCCTTTTTCGAAAATTTCATCCTTCCGCTGTCTCATGACGAAGTAGTGTACGGAAAAGGCTCACTGCTAAGGAAAATGCCAGGGGACAACTGGCAGAAATTCGCGAACCTGAGGCTCCTTTTCGGCTACATGTTCGGCGAACCGGGGAAAAAGCTCATCTTCATGGGCGGCGAATTCGGACAGTGGGACGAGTGGTATCACGAAAAAAGCCTCGCATGGGACCTTCTCGACCTCCCTGAGCACCAGGGAATTCAAAAATGGGTCCAGGACCTGAACCGGTTGCACCGGGAGGAACCTGCCCTGCATGAACTCGATTTCAGCGGCGAAGGATTTGAATGGATCGATTTCCGCGACGCCGATTCGAGCGTTCTCGCTTTTCTGAGAAAACCGGAGACTACGGGCGATCTAATTATGGTAGCGGCAAATTTTACCCCCGTGCCCAGAACGAACTACCGGTTCGGAGTCCCACGAGCGGGCCACTGGCGGGAGCTTCTGTGCAGCGACTCAAAGATTTACGGCGGCTCGGGTTACGGCAATTTCGGAGGGGTGGATACTGTACCGCTTCCGAGCCATGGTCACAATTATTCCCTCTCGCTGGTCCTGCCGCCGCTCGGGATCGTTTTCCTGAAAAGCGAAGCCCCCGCAGCAGTGACAATACAGCCACCGGAGGATGCGGACTCGGATGAATAAAGGAGCGGGCTGAATCCAAGTCTGCGAGCAAGCCGGAACCCAAAAGGAACCACGGATGAACACCGATGGACGCGGATAAAAACTGACGAACTCGAAGATGCTTTAGCGTAAGAGGTTGCCGTAGGATTGGAAGCTATTGAGCGTTCGATTCATCCCAAATCGGACAACCGCCAGGTTACCTAATGCACCGAGTCTTCCGGCGTTGATTTAATTTTGTGCCACAGCGCGAAGGAGGCCTCCTTAACAGCCTCGAGCACAACGCGCACCGCTCCGGCGATCTCTTCCTCATTTGCACCCTTGACCAACTGGTGCTCGGTGACCTTCAGGGACCTGTTTTCCGCTATCCCCTCCAGCATACGCTGGCTGCCACGGTCATGTAAAATGTCTATGCCTTCGGCAAACAGATAATTTATAAGCTCACCTCCATCGGTGACTATGAACAGGTCCTCCCGGTCGCCGACCCTGCGCACATGGATTTCGATCCGCTCGTTATTCGGGAGAACCCAGTCCGTTGTAATGAGAAACCCGCCACCGGTCGCCGCAACGTCCCAGCCTTGCAGGAAATCCTCAGCGAGCGCTTCCAGAATTTCATTTTCATCCATTATTACTCTCCTCAATAGGGCTCATGAAAAACCGGACTACTTTACAGTATGACCGGAATCCGTCAACGAACAAATACAATTGTCCAGCCACACATTGCGTATATTTTCAATATTAAAGTCCGGTCCTGATGATATTTTCCAGGCTTGAAAAGCACCTCGTTTTTCCATTTCAATTTGCAATCTTCAGAATCGGTATTCATTGCATTTTGGGGGGCCTTCGCCGTTCAAGCTCGAAAGGCTATCCGAATTTGTGCCAAAATTGGATCAGCAACCGATCCTGATACATTTTTGTAGCGCTTCCGGCTATGCCTGCCCTTGCAGGAACATAAGCAGGGCAGTTTCGCAGCAAAAATTTCACTGCATGAAACGTCACTATTTCGGTAGGTTATATCTTTTGAGGAGAGCCGCCTTTCAAAAAATAAATCCGCATATGCTCTATCTGGCGCGAATTCTGCTCATTGAGAATCTTATCCCCCAATGGAAATCTCTATTTCATTGATAAGGCGTTGCAGCCTTGCCAAAAAGATGCGGGACACGCAATCAGCGTTTTGTGCCTTAACGAAAACAAACGGGTGAGGAAAGTAGTTTAAATACTAACATCAAAAAAGGGGCGAATGAAATGAACGCAACGGGAATAAGAAAAAAGGTGGTCGCATGTGCGATTCTGTTCTTGACTATCTCCTTTCCTTTCATGGCTGTGTGGGCTGATGAGCCGACGGCCCCGGCGCCGGCAACACCACCTGAAGATGCGTGTAAGCCAACGGCGACTTTTTCTGCCGACATCCTGAGCCAGTACATATTCCGCGGCGCCGCGCTAAGCAAAGACAGCGCCGTCATCCAACCGTCGGCAACCATCACCTGGAATGGTTTTTCAGCAACGGTCTGGGGAAATTTCGATACCTCCCGCCACAGCAACAATATCTTTTTGCCTTTGCCATCGGGACAAGACGGCGATACGAAATGGAGTGAGACCGACTTCACTTTTTCCTATACCAAGGAAATATGCCCGAATTTTTCAATACTGATAGGCAATGTATACTACGGCCTCCAACCGCCATTACAATCCCCCTACGGCCAGGATGAAGACGAATTGTTCGGAGGCGTCAGCTATGCTTTTCCGTGGTTCACTGTGGCATTTACTGCTTACGGCGAAGTCATTCATACAGTGGATGAGTGGTTTCAACTCGACCTCACCAAAAGCATTCCGGTCGATTGTCTATGCAAGGGGGCAACTCTGGACCTGGGGGCAAGCTTCGGATATCTTATTCTGAATCATGATAACAACCTATTAAATCTTGCAGGCAACACCGGGACCTACTCTGATTTTCATACCTGCCAGTTAACCGCCGACATCAAGTTCCCAATAAACAAGTACGTGAGTATTTCTCCGAAAGTCGGTTACTGGCTGCCTTTAACGGGCTCCGCGTCAGACTACCTGCAAGCCAACTCACTGGACTCCAGCTCCATGCATTTTTATGGCGGTGTAAACGTGACAGCTTCGTTCTAGTTCTAACAGAAGTCACAGATCGAATATCGGAAATCGGACGCCTCACCCTTCGGGGTGTCGCGATCCGATTTCCGGTTTCATCAACCCCGGTTACCCTGGCCTATTTGCGGTGTTCGGCGGCGCCTGCCTCTTCAAACTCGAACATCCTTGACCTCTTTGCCCTTGGAATCTGTAACTGCAGGATTCCCAACAACCCCCGAATCCAGTTGAAAATTGTCCCTGGCGCCCGGCCTGTATACCTTACTAATCGTTTCCGAGCCTCTCACCAGTTGCACCTTGTCATTCTTTATCTAAATAATCCGCTTATCTCGGACAGCAAATGCGTTTATTATTTTTTATTATATTACAGCAACCTCGTCGTATAATGCGAGGTTAGCGGCATCCTTTGCGCTCCATTCGTCTGATTTGCAGGCTCAATGGGCTGCGGGGGCGAAGCACAGAGACCGCCCCGGACTCGATCCGGGGATCTCGACAGCCCGCCCGCGAGGCCGGCGTTTGAAGTCCGGGGAATTTCCGGAGGGATAACTGTTATTGATTTTATTGAGAATACTGGTTTTTGGCGTCGGCATAAAGAGCCGGCGTGAATGAATCAGTTCCGGGTGTTCGTGTCCATTCGGGACCAGCGCTTTCGCAAATTTAAAGGAGAGAATTGATGAACAATTGCAGAAAATGGCTCCGGCTGGCTTTTGTCTTAGTTGCAGCCTGCCTGACATCGCCGCTTGCGCCCCTTGCCGGAGCCCAACAGGAGCCGGTTTTGGTCGGGCGCATTGCCTATGTCGAAGGGCAGATCCTTCGCTATGTTCCAGAGATCAAAGATTGGGTCATCATAAGCAGAGACGCCCCGTTCGGCCTGGATGACGCCTTATATTCCGATGCCTCCGCCAAAGCCGAATTCGTTTTTCCCAATGCTCTTCTGGTCAGGATTGGAGCCAGCACTCAAATCCAGTTGATCGCTCTCAAGGGAGATGCTTCAGAAATAGACGTGGCGTCCGGAGTCGCGCGATTCTATAACAGGAACCCCAACGGGATGCTGAAGGTAACTACCCCCTTCGGCTATGTCCTTGCCGGCGCTGACTCCACATTCGACCTTTATGTGGGTGATCAGTCGGTTGAGGTCCTTGCCCTGAACGGCCAGGTAGATTACTTCCAGGAGGGCAGCGACGCGAGTTATGAGGTAACATCCGGAGGACCATCTATACTTGCCGATGCCACTCAGGTAACGAACGGTGAGGGCAGCGTTGACGCTCAGTGGGATGACTGGAACGCAGGGCGGGACAACACCCGGACCAAAAGAGCAGAGGTCAGGGGGGAGTCGGTAAAATACGTGCCGCCTCAGCTTCAGGACGATGCCTATGATCTGGACGAATCCGGAAAGTGGGATCGGGTTAATTACGAGGGAAAAGAAGTCGAATTATGGCGGCCCACTGCCGTCGAACCAAACTGGCAGCCCTTTACGGTCGGCAGATGGACGGACTATGACCAAGATCAGGTCTGGGTGCCCGAAGAGCCTTTCGGATACGTCACACACCATTATGGCAACTGGCTGCTGATCGATGGCGCATGGTACTGGGCGCCCCCTGCCCCGGTCGTCGAAGTCGCAGCCGGCCCTTTCATCGGATTTGGCTGGTACCCGGGAAGAGTTGCCTGGATAAGTACTGACGCCGATGTCGGTTGGGTCCCTCTGGCCCCGGCTGAAGTCTATTATTCGCACCACTACTGGGGGCCGTCCGCCGTCGTTGCCGGCACAGCACCCGTTATGTCCATCGCGATCGGCCGTATGGCGTTCGTATCGGCCGCTGTAGTAGTACCCCAGGCATCCTTCTATTCCGTAACCAACTACAGCCCGGTAAGAGTTACGAATATCAATAAAACGATCATCATCAGCAACTTCCACGCCGCTCCGGTAGTAAACAATACTGTGGTCAAAAATTACAATCAGACAACTGCGAAGTATAACTTCGTAAACAAAGCCCCGGATATGAAACCACACGCTTCGGTGGCCGAGAGGGTAAACCGGAACGAGCGGATTGCAAGCACTGAGGGCAAGAGCTTGTCGGCGCCGGCTCTGAAGCGGGCCGCGGCGACTGCCAAACCGTCGCAGCCAGTGGGAAAGGCGGCTGTACCGCCGCCTGCAAAACTGACCAACAAACTGGTCCCGCCGAACCAGGTGAACACTCCGAAAGCCCAGGCGCCTTTTAAGCAGGTGGACATAAAGAAGAACACGAGACCAGCAACGGCCTCATCTGCGGCAAAAGCAGGAGGGACGCGAGGACCCGTTACGCCGGGAGTTCGGCCACGGCCGCCGGCCCCTTCCGCAACACGTCCAACGGAGGGCGGGGCTCGTCCTGAGATTCAACCTGCCCCGCGCGCAACACTTCAACCTGCCCCGCGCGCAACACTTCCACCTGCGCCAGCGGTAACACGTCCGCAACCCGCGCCAAAACCGGCTCCCGCGCCAGCGCCAAGACCCGAGGTTCGAGAACCTGCCTCTGCACCAAGAACTGCTCCCGCTCCGGCGCAAAGACCGGCCCCCGCGCCAGCGCCAAGACCCGAGGTTCGAGAACCTGCCTCTGCACCAAGACCGGTCCCTGCGCCTGCGCCAAAACCGGCAGGGCAGCAGCAACCGGATAAGAAAAAGCCGCCGGGCCAGCAATAGTGATTCTGCCATAGTTTTGTCTGGTTAAATAAACCGGGCCGCTTAGCTCTCTGAAGCGCTTAGCGGCCCGATTCATTTTCAAAATCAGTCAAGAAAACGCCCTTTTTCTACTATCAGTGAAAACCTCTGCAACTGCGGCCCGCTCAAAAAACCTTCGCTCAAGAATGCTCAAAACTCCTTGACTGAAGCCGGATTACGGCCTATCATTCCCTCGCTTTGAGGTTCTGCTTCGATTTCTATCGACGCCTCTCCTTTTCGATCGGTCGCCTCCTTTTTCCGGCATCCTCATAAAGATCGAAGCTAAGACTTTCCCGAAAATGTTTTCTCGCATTCTGGCGCGAGCCAACCCGTTCATTAGCGCCTTTATATTCCACGACATTTAAGAGCGAAAGGAGGTATGCGTTTAAAGCTCGCCGGGACGTACGTTTGGTGACGCATTCTTAAAAGGAGGTTAATCAATGCCACGGACTCCAAGACAACGTAAGCATGTAGAAATCCTTTCTCTCGAAGACGCTGTGAAGAAGTATATGCGGGACGGAATGATCTGCGCATACAGCGGGTTTACCGGTTTCAACAGAAACCCAGTCGCATTCGCATGGGAGACGGTCAGGCAGGGCTTCAAGAACCTTCATGTGATGGATCGCCACGGAAGCTGCTGCACATGGCTTCTCAACGCGGTCGGCGCTATGAAGATATTTGAAACCGACTGGATGGGCTGGGGCGAGATGGCCGGGAAACTGGATATCAATCTGGAGAGGCGCTACAAGGCCCAGCAGATCATTCTGGAAGATTACGCTCATGGCGCAATGGCGATGAGATACCTGGCAGGGGCAATTGGCGTGCCTTTCATCCCTTACTACGCACCCCTGGGCTCAGACCTCTACAATCCGGATTATGATGCACTCGGCCGCGCGGGACTGCGTGACGGCAAGAATTCCAGGATTGCAAAAAAGAAATTCATACAGATGGAAGATCCCTTTTTCGGGGATGGCGATGTGGTGCTCCTGCCTGCCGCCAGGCCTGACCTAGCAATACTCCATGTTGCCCAGGCGGGTGACAAGGGTACGGCCCGATGGCGTGGTGTAGGCACCATCGACAAGGAAATCGCCTTTGCTGCGGACAAGGTAGTCGTGGTCTGTGAAGAACTGGTTCCCGAATCCGAAATGCGCAAGAGTCCCGAAGCAAACCAGATCCCGTTTTTCACCGTGGACTGCATTGTGGTGCAGCCCTGGGGCGCGTTCCCCAGCTCAGTCCCCTTTTATTACGATTACGACGCCCCCTTTATGAGAGGCATGGATACGGCATCCAGGAACGAAGACACCATGAAAAAATGGCTGGACGAATGGGTGTTCGGGCCAAAGGACTGGGAGGACTTCATCGGGAAACTCGGCGCAAAAACGTTGCTGGATCTCAAGGCCGACAGCGTAACAGGCTACAGCACCCGGATGATGAGAGGCAAGAAACCCGCTCCCAGGATGAAAATGCCGCTGTCCGTTGCAAGAAGCGGTTTTTAGAGAGGGGAACAGATATGAGCAAATCGATGGAAGAGCTGATGGAACTGGTTGACAAAATGCCCGATGAACCCGCAAAGCCCGGCGAATTTCTCCTGCCCGAACTAATGGCCATAGCGGTTGCCCACGAGGTTCGGGACGATGATATAGTGTTTGCGGGAACCGGTCTTCCGATGGTCGGAATCATGGCCGCCAATCTGCTCAATGCGCCACACGCCCTTCTGATCTATGAATCCGGAATCTGCGACGGAAAAACGATGCACGTTCCTATGTCGGTCTGCGATCAGAGGGCCGCCAATATGAGCTCGACCCTTGGCGGACTTGTCGATACGTTCGGATTTTTTCTTCAGGGGGGCTTCGTCAGCCTGGGATTTCTCGGAGGCGCGGCAATCGACAAATACGGCGGCGTAAATGTTACATCGATCGGTGACTACTTTTCGCCATCCCACAGGTTTACCGGATCGGGCGGAAACGCCGATATAGGAGCTATGGCCAGCCGGACCGCCTTTATAATACTTCAGGAAAAAAGGCGTTTCCTGGAAAGAAACGACTACACCACGACACCCGGCTGGTGGTGCTGGGACTTTAAGACCCGTGAGTGGAAGCCCAAAAAGGAAGTCTGGAAGGGCACCCCCTTTGCGAACTGCGGCCCCGAGTCGGTCGTGACCAACATGGGGGTTTACCGGTTCGACGAAAATGGAATTATGTATCTTTCTTCCAATCATCCGGGCGTGAGTGTTGCCCAGATTAAGGAAAACTGCGCCTTTGACATCAACGTCGAAAGGCTCAAAGGACTGACCGCGGCGCCCACCTACAAGGAACTTTTTGTCCTCAGGGAGTTCGTGGACCCGGAACTTATCTTTTTGCCTCAGAAGATGGAATATCCGCCTGCCATCCAGTCGATAATCGATTCGGCGTAAGAAAGTAAGCGGCCCAGGGGCAGGTCCCGTTTTTGCCGGGGCCTGCCCCTGTCGGCCCGGAATGTGAAGTTGCGCAACTGCCTGCCCTCCATCAGAGATGGCTCATTTGCGGACACACCCCAAGTTTTTATTTGCAACGAGATAACCTGCGACCACCCTCTTTGGATTGTCCCTTTTTTTCTTTTGCTGATAGAATTGTCATCAATCTCGAAGAAGGAATATCGACATTGCTGACCAATTTGGCCATCCACAATTTCGCTATAATCCGCGATCTCGAAATAAGTTTCCATGGCGGGCTCAATGTCTTGTCCGGCGAGACAGGGGCAGGCAAATCGATTCTGGTAGGCGCCGTTAATCTCATCCTCGGCGCGCGCGCATCAAGCGACATGATTCGAACCGGCGCCGCCGAGGCAAGCGTTGAGGCGGTCATGCCGCTCAAAGAGCCCGGAGGCTTTTGCGCGCGGTATCTCGAACAGTGGGGGATCGATCCGAGTCCGGAGATTGTAATCCGGCGAAGCATCTCCAGGAGCGGGCGAAACCGTGGATTTATAAACGACCAGGCCGCGTCGGTGCAGCAGCTCCAGCAGCTTTCGCCCCTGTTGATCTCAGTGTCCGGACAGCATGAGCATCAGCTTCTTCTCGATCCGGAAACCCACCTGGGCCTTCTCGACTCTTTTGCACAACTGGATATGGATTGCTCCGAGGTGCGGGCGATCCATTCGGCATGGCAGGACAGGCGCGAGGCGCTTGCCCGGATGAGGCGCGCGCGCGAGCAGAGAGCAGCCCAGTTGGACTTTATGCGATTTCAGATCGGGGAGCTTGAAGCCGCGAAGATTCTACCCGACGAGGATACCGAACTCGTCCGGGAGCGGGAAATTCTAAGAAACGCGGCCGCTTTGAGCGCTGCTTCGCAAAGAGCCATCAGCGCGATCTACTCCGAGAAAGGCGCCATTTTGGAGCGGCTCTCCGAGGTGGAAAGAGATATCGGTTCGATATTCAATATCGATGCATCTCAAAGGGGCCTCGGCGACTACCTCCAACAGGCCCGCATTCACTTGGATGAGCTTGCTCATGCACTGCGCCGGTATGCGGAACGGTTAGTCTTCGACCCCGCGAAACTCGCTGCCGTAGAAGAACGGCTCGCGCTCCTGGCCAGACTCGGTAAAAAGTATAGCCCGGGGGCAAATGAAATGCTGGCCAGACTGGAAGAACTCCGCGCAACGGCCGGCGAAAGCGAGGAATCAAACCTCCGGGAAGAAGAACTGGAAAGGGAAATCGAATCCCTTCGCCTGGCCTACCTGGACAAGGCAGGCGCCCTTTCACGAAAACGGCGTGAGGCTGCTCTGAGGCTTTCAAAGGAGGTCTCGTGCAGTCTGAGTGAGCTTGATATGACGTCGGCGCGCTTCTGCGCGCAGTTTTACGAAGAAGAAAGCCCTCCCCTTTTCTCTCCAACAGGTGTTGACCGGGTAGAGTTTCTGCTCTCGGCAAATCCGGGGGAAGACCTGAAGCCGCTGGTCAGGGTAGCCTCAGGCGGGGAGCTTTCCAGAATTCTGCTCTCCCTCAAGAGTCTTCTCGGCAGAAAAGAAGAAGCTGAGACGCTCATCTTCGATGAAGTTGATGCTGGAATCGGCGGCCGAACGGCGGAGCTTGTCGGGGTTCAATTAAAAAAGCTCTCCGAGCGCCACCAGGTCATATGCATTACTCACCTTCCCCAAATCGCCTGCTACGGCAAATGGCATTACCTGGTACAAAAGAAGGCCGAAGGAAACGAGACCACCACGACAATCCGTATGCTGACGGAGTTGGAGCGCTCAGAAGAGCTGGCCCGCATGCTGGGAGGGATTTCCATATCACAGAAGGTGCGCGAGCACGCAAGAGAGCTTCTTAAACGGAGCACGGAGAGCGGGGAGCGGGCGCCGGAGGGTGTATGACGCAAGGCGGCAATGCTCATACCCGGCGGGCCGCTCTGACCGCCTGCAACTGATCTCCGTTCGGAGTGGATTATAGATGGTCCTTCTGGCAGATGCTGAAAAGCGCAACAGGGCTTTGGATCCGGCAGGGAGCTTTCACCTGACGGCCCCCGCCGGTTCGGGCAAAACCTTTCTGCTCGCCGCCCGGTTTCTTCGCCTCCTGGGACTGGTAGACCATCCCCAGCAGATTCTGGCGCTGACCTTCACGAACAAGGCGGCAGCCGAAATGCATGAAAGAGTAAGGGGCTGTCTTGAACGGGCAAAGAAGGGTTCGATACCCGAAAACGGCGCCGAGGCCGAGTTGCTCGATTACGCCTCGAAAGCCCTCGCGGCTCACAAAAACCTCGAAGAACTGCTCCTTGCCGGGGAAATTCTCCACATCCGCACTTTTCATTCCTTCTGCTACGCAATCGCCTCGCAGGCGCCCCTCGAGGCCGGAATCGCCCCCGGTTCCCGCCTAATGGACGAAAACGAACAGGAGTTTTTCCTTCACAATATCGTTAACGAAGCCCTCCAGGAAATTGCATCCCGAAATGAGGCCGATTCGGTGCGCCGCGCCCTCATGAACCGTCTTCTTTGTTTGAATAATTCCTGGTGGTCCCTGTCAAACGAGATGAAGGACCTGGTAAAGATGAGGGAGGGGCTGGCCGACCTGGTGCAGGTCCTGAGCCGCGACCGGGCGTCGGGCTATCTCGCGGCCAGAGTGCGTGACATGGCCGAAACGGAACTCAAACGGCTGAAGGCCGATTTCGAAGCCTGCGAGCTTGGGTGCGGATGGGCCGGTTTCCTGGAGCAGACCGGCGATGCCGGCGCACAGGCCGCCTGCGCTCTGCCGGCCGAAATTCCGGGGCCTGAGTGGGAAGCTCTTCCGCATTGGATTTGCCTCGCAGACACTTTTCTCACCAAAGACGGCGGCGCGAGGAAGCAACTCGGCCCAAAGGCCGGGTTCTACAACGGATTTGCCAAAACCAGGTGGGGCTGCGCCATTCAAAATATGCCGTCCCGGAACTGTCCAGAGGCTCCATCTGATCCGCCGGCTTCCTTTGCACGATGCGCCGCTGACCGATTTCGATACGCTATGGGACCTGGTTGTTCTATTGCATTCCGTGCTCGAAATCTATGATGCCCGGAGGAGCGCAGCCAGGGCGCTGGATTTTGCCGCCCTTGAGCTGGCTGCCCTGCGCCTCTTCGACGCTGCCGATCCTTCCGACCTTCAGTTGGTGCTCGACCAGCAGATTCGGCATATACTGGTTGACGAGTTCCAGGATACAAGCCGGAAGCAGTGGGAACTTCTGCAGAAGCTGTGCGCCGGATGGTCGGACGCAGACGGGCGAACCCTTTTTCTGGTTGGCGACCCGAAGCAGTCGATATACGGTTTCCGCAAGGCGGAAGTAAGCCTGTTCCTGGAAGCCGCCAGGCTGGGGGTTCCCGTAGAGGGCGGGGGAAAAATCGGCCTCGAACCTCTTTCGCTCGATACCAACTTCCGCTCGCAGCCCCATCTCATCGACTGGTGCAACAGGACGTTCGCAAAAACGGTTATGGCCGAACATAAGCCCGAGTTTGACGAAGTCCCTTTCAGCCCGGCGCAACTCTCACCTACCACGCAGGTTCGTCCGGACCCGGCCCCTATCGAACTCGCCCTTTTTATGGAATGGCCCGACCGCAAGAGCGCAAGGGCAAGGGAAGCACAGTGGCTGGCGGGAAGAATCGCCCAGCATCTCGAAAAAAACGGCCGCGACTCGCAGATAGCGATCCTTCTTTTCTCGCGCACCCATCTGCCGATCTATCTGGAGGCGCTCCAGCAAAAGAGGCTTCCGGTTCAGGTAAAGGAGGGATTGAAGCTTCTGGACAGACCCGAAGTGCGCTGCCTGTGGCAGCTTTGCCGGGCGATAGTCCTGCCTCAGGACGACCTCGCCTGGTCTGCCCAGCTTCGGAGTCCCTGGTTTAGCCTTGGTTTTGACCTGATTCATGCCGTTTCGTGCGAAGGCCCTGTTCTCTGGGTAGACAAAATCCAAGCGTTTTCGGAAAAAAACGAGCAAGTCCGCTCATTCTGGCAGGCCCTGACCGGCGCCTGGCAACACGTCGGCCACGAGCCTCTGACCGATGTTGTCGAATCCGTATGGCTCGAACTGGGCGGGGCAAACGTAGTGGCTTCGAGGTGGGGGAGCCGGGGTCTAAACTGCTGCCGCCGTTTTCTACAGATGGTCAGGGAGGCTGAGCAGGGAGAGCCGGTCAGCACGCTGGCGAGGCTCGAACAGCTTCTCGATTCCGCCTACGAGCCGGTGGACCCGGACACAGCTTCGTCAAACATTATCCTTTCAACCATTCATGGGGCCAAAGGACTGGAATTCGATGCGGTTTTCATTCCCTTCCTGGACTGGAACCCGAGCGGAGGAAGAAAAGACCAGCCTCCCCCATACATGCTCGAAAGGGCGCCCGGCAGCCCCGATTATCTTCTGGCCCCAAGACCTGACCGTCTGATGGGCGAAAAGGACCCGCTTTATACAATGCTGCGGAAACTGCGCTCCAGGCGGCAGTTGGGCGAAGCCAGGAGGCTCTTCTATGTTGCGGTTACGCGCGCTCGGCGCGAACTGGTTGTGAGCGGGCTGGCAAGACGGAAGGGAGACTCTTTTTCAACTGCGGCGGAAAGTCCCCTGGGCTGGCTCAGCGAACATTATGGGATCGACGAACTTTGCGCGATAGACCGGATCGCCTGGCCGCAGGAAACCGAAATGGCCTCCGCAGCCGAATGGAAAAGATCTACCCGCAGCGAGGATGGTTTTATTGTTGAAGTAGAACCCGATTGCGGCGCCTGCAGTGAGATAGCGCCCGAGAGCGCGCCGTCTGAAATCGCGCCCGCGGAATTTGAACGTGAAAAACCGGTTTTCACTGTAATCTCACCCTCCCGCCTGGCAGTTTTCGAGCCGGGCCGGCTCGTGGGACATGGAGAATGGGCGCAAGGCGATCTACTTTTATCGTGCGCGCCGAACGTTTGGGGAACGCTCGTTCACAGGCTCCTCGCTGAATTCGGCAAAAACGGGGCGCTTCCCTCGGCTCAAAGAGCAAGCGCCTGGCTTCGCCGCATGGGAACCGGGAGTTCCGGGTCACTGGGAATAGCCCAGGCAGCGCTTTCAGAGGTGAAATCATGCCTGGATGATCCCTGGCTCCAGGTTCTTTACAACGCGGCGCCGGCACGCCGGAGGATTGAGTCGCCCGTGGAGTGCGCCCACGAGCGGGGCATACTTTATTCAGGAGTGATCGATCTTGCCGCAGAGATAGAGGGAAAATGGAACCTTGTGGATTTTAAAACCTCGATGCCCAAGGAAGGCGAGTCCGCCGAAGACTTTTTTCAAAGGGAAAGTGAGGCGTACAGACCCCAAATTCTTGGATACTGCGAAATCTGGGCGAAGCTGACCGGCACGGATCAGGGGCAGCTAAACGCTTTCATCTACTGGACGGCGCTGCGCAAAAACACGAAAGTTTTGATCTGATACCAGGCTGGTTTCCGGCTTACCTCCCGAACAATCCCTGCTACAACTGGCTCAATGTGGCAAGCAGATGCGCGGCCTCGCTCAAAGGCGCGTTCAGATTGGCCCTGTGGTTGGCAAAAAATCCACCGTAACCGGCGTCGAAGATTATCCAGGGATTTATTTTCTCCGCGATGAAGAACTCGTGCAGCGCCTCATCCATTATGTCTGTCCCATGCATGGTGGCCAATTGGTTCTTGAATCCCACCCGGCAGACTTTCAGGATTTCAAACTGCACATGGGCCACACCTTTGGCATAATAGAAGTAATCGTCCGAATGGTACCATCCAACCGGCATAACCAGAGTTCTGTTCACATTTCCGAGCTGGTCCTTATAGGTGGAAAGCAGCGTGGCCAGTGTGTCGCGGCGGTAGTAGAAACCCCGCTGGCCCTTCTCAAGTTTGGTTTTGAATCTTTTCAGGTGCTCAATGGCCTGGCTGTACGAACTTTCCGCAGAGGGGAACCACCAGGAGGTGGCGCTGATCATGAAAAGATTCAGCGCCTGCTCCAGATCGGGATCGTATGAATCGGACTCACCCAGCCTGGTAAGAGTGTCTTTGAGTCGAAGGGTAGTGAACCGAACCATTTCGAGGACGCCAAGCTGATAATTATTTATATTGTCGGTAAAACGGCCGATGATGATGTCATTTGGCCTCCAGCCAAGCATTCTGCCGTGAAGCTCGTGGTCCATTAACGCTATCAAGGTATCCACAAAAGTTACACCGGGAATGGGGGAAATCTCCGGAAGCTGAACGTGGCCTTCTCCGTGCGCTTCCCCGTGGGCCTGGGCATGGGCTTCCCCATGCTCCGCAACCTCTGGCGCCGGCGCTTGTAGTTTGTCGCTTGGCGCTGCTTCCGGTGCGGGAGTCTGCTGGTCCGGATGCGCTTTGTCTGCCGATGGGGTCTCAGTTAGTCCCAATGTGGGTTTCTGTAGCGCGGACCCGGCTGACGCTATCCCGATCAGCAGGAAAACGATCACGAAAAAACAGAAGAAAGCGCGAGACCGCATTGCAGAACTTCTGCAACAGCTTCCGGTTCTTTTGTCGAGAACTCCCATGGGTAGGCTCCTCCAGCTAATCAGATCAACTATGTTTCAGAGTTCGATATATGTCGCGCAAGCCTCGTCGGATTCCCAGGCCGATACACTGTGCAGCCGGACGTTCCCGGTATTGAACTTTACCGAGAGCTTTTCAAAAAGAAAAAGAGCAATGTTTTCGGAAGAGGGATTGTTCTGCGAAAAAAAGGGCAGTTCGTTCAGATACTTGTGATCGACTTCCGCCAGGGCCTCTCTGGTTGCCTCTTTCACTTCACCGAAATCAACCAGTATGCCGTTTCCCTCCAGGGATTTCCCCCGCAGAACTACTTCAATCTTCCAGTTATGTCCGTGGAGATTTTCACACTTACCTCGAAAGTCCCTCAAATTATGAGCCGCTCCAAAGTGGCTGATTATCTTTACTTCAAAAAGCCTTTGGTTCAAAAGCCAATCTCCTTTCCCGCTCCCGGCCATCTCAAGGTGCAAGTGAATCGAGCTATACAGGAAAGAAGCCACCGGGCGCACGTTAAATTGCCAAAAAGCTCTTCTCATCAATGACTTAAACATTTACCCGAAGGGTTGATTTTTGTCAAACTCTATCGGGGAACCGCCTGAGCTCTCCCCAATCCGGCCCTGTTTTGCTATTGACTCGATTTTAGATTTCACTTAAATACTAGGGTTTCCAAGGCGGTGTAGCTCAGGTGGTAGAGCATACGGCTCATATCCGTAGCGTCCGGGGTTCGAAACCCTGCACCGCCATCTTTCGTCAAGGGGATTCCGGAAAAGGAATCCCCTTTTCTTGCATATCTTTTCCATTGATTTTTCTCCGGCCGTTTCGCGATGGAAAGCTATTTTCTCTTTAAAAATGAGGGGTTCCATCCCCAAAGCGTCCTTTTTTTCTTGAAAACCGGATAATAATCCTTTAATAATTCATGAAGACTCAATAAGACTGAAAAATCCAAACCCGAAACGCTCCGTAAATTCAATGGCGCTGTAAGGAAAGGAAATTCAATGACTTTGACGAAAGCCCATATTGTCGAGAATCTATTTGCCAAGAACATTTTTACTAAGACCGAATCGGCCCAGGTTATCGAGACCCTTTTCGAGATCGTAAAAAACACCCTCGAAAAAGGTGAAGACGTCCTGATAAGCGGGTTCGGTAAATTCAGCGTAAAAGAAAAGAACAAGCGCCGCGGCCGTAACCCCCAGACCGGCGATCCCATTATTCTCTCACCCCGCAAAGTGGTTACCTTCAAGTGCTCCGGTGTCCTCAGGGAGAGAATCAACGAAGGTAAGTAATCTTCTGATGAATAGGAGATCCTCTTGAGCGGAGGATTCCCCTTTGAAACCGTGAAATCGGCCGAAGGCGAACTCCTCGTTTCCTTAAAGGTTCCCCTGACCTATGAAAACGCCGCTGAAATCTGGCAAAACCTGAGCGGCCTTGTCGCACAAAAAGAGCACACCTCACTGGTTCTCGATTTTTCCGGGGTCTCAAAGGTAGACAGTGCCGGAACGGCGCTGTTGCGATCGTTTCGGCGCATCTGCGGCAGCAAGGGCGTCCGGCTACGGATTGAATCCATTCAGCCCCAGGTCAAGCATTTTCTCGACTACATGGAGCGCGAGACACCCGAGGAGCAACACCCACCACCAACCGGCTCTCCGGTCAGCCGTTTTGGCACTTTCCTGATTGAACAAGCTGTCGAATTCAGGGATTTCGTTCGCTTCTGCGGCTCTTTTTCGACCGTAACGGCCGGCGCTGTTCGACATCCGGGGCGTTTTCGCTGGAGAGAGACGTTCTATTATTTTCAGATGGCGGGACCGGACGCCATGACGATTCTGTTCCTGATCAGCTTTCTTCTCGGGTTGGTCATGACCTTCCAGGCGGCTATCCAGCTCAAACAATTCGGAGCGAATATCTATGTCGCCGACCTCGTGAGCCTTGCGCTGACTCGCGAGCTTGCCCCGGTATTCACTGCTATGCTGCTTGCAGGACGCTCCGGTTCGGCTTTCGCAGCCGAGATAGGGACCATGAAAGTCGGCGAGGAACTCGATGCCCTTGCCGTCATGGGATTCAATCTAAATGAATTCGTAACTCTTCCCAAAGTGGCCGCCCTTATGTTGGCAGCGCCGCTGCTGGTCATGTGGGCCAATTTTGCAGGACTTTTAGGAGGGATTTCCGTTTCCATGGTCGCCCTCGACCTCACACCCTACAGCTTCATGCATGAGGTTTCAGCGGCAATCACCTTCACTGACATCGCCGAAGGCCTCATAAAATCAGAGGTTTTCGCGATTCTCGTGGCCCTGGTCGGCTGCTTTCGCGGTTTCCAGGCCGGCCTGGGAGCCGACAGCGTAGGACGCCAAACCACCTCGGCAGTCGTCAGCGGACTTTTCCTGATTATTCTCGCTGACGCCGTGTTGACTGTTCTGTACCATGCATTCGGCTGGTAGATTACCTATAGGATTCTTTCTTTTTTTCCAATCAAAGTAAATTCTCCGATGTACAGCCGTTTTCGCAGACTTATATTCAGTTGGCCGGATGCAGTGTCCCGTATTTAACCTGCGTCGAGGGCCAATGGAGTGAGTAACAGCCTGAACAGTATTCTCAGCCAGGTATGAAGAATCAGTATGCCGGGGGTCCCCTTCAACATCTCCGATATCGAACATGCGCTTTGCGTCGACAATATCTCGCTCGGCTATGGTGAAAAGATAATATTGGAAAACGTAAGTTTCTGCGTCGAACCGGGACAGATAGTAACTGTTCTAGGAGGGAGCGGCAGCGGGAAGAGCACTCTCATGAAAGGTTTGGTCGGATTGCTCAAACCGACGCAGGGTCGTGTCGAGCTTTATGGAAAGGATATTTCCGGGAAGGTCGGCCAGGAATGGCTCGAGTGGGCAAGAAGAAGTATCGGGGTCCTGTTTCAGTCAGGGGCGCTTATCGGCTCTCTTACTCTTGCAGAAAATATCGCTTTACCGATCCAGGAGTTTTCAAGTGTTCCAAAGGAGATTTTGCCCGAAATTGTCAGGCTCACGCTGGAAATGGTGAGGCTGGAGGGGTATGGGGACTATTATCCGGCGGAACTCAGCGGCGGGATGAAAAAGCGGGCGGGTCTGGCCAGGGCGATTGCCCTCGATCCACAGATTCTTTTCTGCGATGAACCTACCGACGGACTCGACCCTGTCATAGCCGCCGAAATGGACAACCTTCTTCTGGAACTCAACGGTGTACTCGACATCACAATGGTCGTCATTACTCACGACCTGTCGAGCATTAAGTCACTATCGGACTGGTCAATAATGGTCGATGGGGGCGCCAGGGGTGTAATAGCGGCCGGTCCGCCTGACGAGTTGGAAAAAAGCCCTGATCCCCGCGTCTATGATTTTTTCCACAGGCGGGCCCCGAGCGGCAAGGCCTCATGAGGGGGGACACAGTTGGCCCGAACGGCTAGTCCATTCAGAATCGGCCTGTTTGTCCTGATTTGTCTGGCGCTGATAGCCGGGGCAGCTATCTGGCTCAAAGCAACTTTTTTCTTTCACCAAACAAAAATATACGCCACCTATTTTAACGTCTCGGTAAAAGGCCTGCAGAAGGACTCGGTGGTCAGCTACCTCGGGGTTCCCGTGGGCCGGGTCTATAGTCTCGGGATCGCTCCGGACAGGCGCCTGATAGAAGTACTGATGAAACTGCCGGCCGATTTTCAGATCGACAATAGCTTTGCCGCACGGTTGCGTGAGCAGGGGCTCACCGGGCTTCGTTATCTCGAAATAGACCCGGCCCCCGAAGATATCGATCAATTTACCCCAGAGATTACCTTTCCAACGAAATATCCCTATATCCGGTCATACCCGTCCGAACTCGATCTGCTCGAGACCGAGATCCATAACCTGTACCTGAAATTCATATCTTTGGATTTGCAGGGGCTTGCGGACTCATGGAAAAAGACTTCGGGGCTGTTCAACAATCTCCTGGTGCAACTCGGCGCCGAGTCCCCGAGCGGTGGTGATCTCCAGGAAACGATTGCCTCCCTAAAAAAGGCCTCGCAGCACGCGGCGACTCTTCTCGAAAGGCTCTCCGGAGCGGCATCCAAGGAACGCATCGAAAAAGGGGTGCAAGACCTCACGGCCACGCTGGCATCGGCGAGACAAGCCTCAGACAAGCTCAAGCGCCAGCTTGACGCCCTGCCTCCAGGCACTCTCAAACGCCTCTCGGACCAGTTTGGCGAGACGCTCCAGTCCGGCGAAACGGCCTTTTCAAACCTGGGAGACAAAGTCAACGAATCCGCCAACCTGCTCGAACGGGACCTTCAGCAACTGGGGGTCGTGATTGCCCAGTTGAATTCGCTGATTCAGAGCATCAAGGAACAGCCAAACCGGCTGATCTTTCCCGGCCGGCAACCGGATGAGCCGTTTAAGAAAAGATAGGCGGAACACACCTGTTTGAGAGGCCGGATCGGGTGGGATACGCAGGACCATAATTTGCGTTGGAGAACACTTCTTGAGAGGAAAAATCCTTTGATCCGGGATATTGTGAGCAAACAGAGCAGCGCTGAAATTGAAGAAGAAGGACCGGGAAAACTCGCCGTATTGAGATCCTGGGTGTTTATACTGCCGCTGGTACTGTTGTCCGGCTGTCTGGGATCGCTATTCGACAACTCGGTTGCGCCGGACTATTACCAGATTGACTACGCTTTCCAGCCTTTGAGCTGCGCAAAAGCGTATCCCGGAGCGGTGCGAATCCGGCCTTTCAATGCCGCCGCCCCTTTCGACCGCGAACAGATGGTTATGATTTCCCCATCTCTTCAGGTCCGATCTTCGTCACATTACAAATGGGTCAACCCTGCCGGAAACATGATCGCAGACAATCTGATGCGTGATCTCTCGCTTGGAATGGTATTTGAAGACAGCGTTCCGGTGGGAAATCCCATGCCTGCGGCCTACGAGATAAGCGGACAAATCTATCGGTTCGCGCTCGAAGAAAACGGCTCCGCCTCTCATGCCCTGCTGGACCTGGAAATCAGCCTCGTGCAGCAAAAACCTCGTTCCGTTCTTTTTCGAAAACATTTCCATTATCAGAGCCCTCCCCTGACTTCAACTGGTCCCAATGAGTTTGCGACGGCAATGGCAGGCCTGGTTTCACAACTCTCAGCGGATTTGAGAAACGACCTGTGCGAAATCATGCAAGGCAACTCGCATCCAACCGGCGGCTGATATGGTCGATCTGCCGCTTGATCTTATTATCCTTCTGCAGCGCCTTTGTGAGATCGTTTATGGCGTACAGCACGGAACTGTGGCTCCGCACGAAAGACCTTCCTATCGATTCAAGCGACTCGGTCGTATAGCGCCGGCATAGATACATGCCGATCTTTCGGGCTATCGCCAACTCTTTTCTCCTTTTCGAAGACTTGAGATCTTCCATGGAGATATGAAAAGCGCAGCAGACGATCTGCTGAATATGGTCGATGGTCAGTTTCGGCAGCCGGTCGAGCATCGTCTCAGTGAGTTCTCTGGCGAGGTCCAGTGTGACCGGAACGCCCTGAATATTTGATTTGGCGATTATACCTACAAGGCAGCTTTCGAGTTGCCGAATATCCCCCGTCACCCGCTCGGCCATGAAATAGATCACTTCGGGTGGCAGATTAGCGTTTTCTCCCTGTGCCTTCTTTCGAATAATCTCTATCCTCGTCTTGAGGTCCGGAGGTCCGATGGGGGCAACAAGGATGCCGTTGAGTCGCGACTGCAATTCGTTGGTAAGTTTCGGGATGTCCTTTGGAAAGGTATTCCCGGTGTACACGATCCTTTTCCCGCGGTGCATCAACTCATCGAGGGTATAAACCAATTCGTTCTGCACTTTTTCCTTGCCGCTCAGAAACTCCACTTTTTCGAACAGGAGCACGTCGCATTCGGTGCGAAACTTTGCTTTGAAGTCTTCAATGTTCCCGTTCTTAAGTGAATAGATCATCTCATTTGCGAACTGCTCCGCAGTTAAGTAATGGACCCTCAAATCGGGCGCTTGCCGGCAAATATAGCTGCCGATCGCATGCGAGAGGTGACTCTTTCCCAGCCCCGTCTCGGAAAGAATGTAGGCCGAGTTATTGTAGAGTTGCTGCCCGCACGCTATGCCCTGGGCAGTGGCGAAAGCGAGTCGATTCGAAGACCCCACCACGAACTGGTCGAAAGTGAAACGGGGGTTGAAAACCGGTCCCACCCGCTTGATAAGGTCGCTCATTGCAATCTGCTGCGGAGGTTCTGCCCGGGGCGCGCTACCTTCAACTTCCTCCGGTTCGGGCACCCCATTAACGGTCTGATACTCCAGCCGGCGCACCAGGGGGTAAAACTCTCGCACAGCAGCCAGCAGCTTAAGCTCCAACTTCTCCCTTATCCACTCGATGTGAAACCGGTTCTTGCACCCCAGCGATGCTGTTTCATTTTCCAGCCCCAGGAACTCAATTGAAGAAACCCAAAGATCGTACTGCCCCCTTGACAGGCATGACTGTAGCTTTCTCTTGATTTGCTGCCAACTCTGATCCATAGTTTTCTGCCCGTTCCCCGAAAAGACAAAGTCCGTCTGTTAGAGGACGTACGCACCCCCCAGCGCGAACGCCCTCTCTTGCAAAACCTGATGCTGGAAAATGAAATGGAGTGAAACGACTTGTACCCCGGAAAGAAACTTAAATTAGCCCCCAAATTGTGGATGCCAGTTTTAGTGAATCTTCGCGAAGTCGTCAAAGTTGATCTTCCGAGTTTTAGGATAGAAAACGCAAAAGGGAAGGAGAGGAAAAAATCCGTCAGGATGAACGGATGTTAGGCTGCACAGACATATAAGCCACTGAAACAAAAGGAAGTTTCCCGGGAAATCTTTTCTACTGTAAAATCAAAGGCATCCGTCAATCCTGTTCGAAATTCGCAAAAGCAACCTAACCAGGAAACTCTAATTTCCTCTCATTTTCGTACAAATTCATAAAAAAGGTACTCGAAAAAACTGGACCCCGGTAATGGGAGACGATTCTTCAAACCGAGCGGCAAGGAATAACTTTAACTTCCAATCAGTCACTTTTACACTGCGGCCTCTTTACTTTTTGACGCATGCATGCTTTGTTTCATATAATCCGATTCAAAAATCGCGCATGGGCATTTACCTCGAGTTTCGACCCTTCCCGTACGAACCGACAGGCGAAGGGCGCCTGAAGGAGAAGAGCCATGTCTGGAAGATTTACCAGTTTTTGTCGGTTTTTTCCGTTTTTGGCCGTTTTTCTTCTGATATCCGTCGTATGTTCGGAAAGCTTGAGGGCTGGCCAGGGGTCGTTAACTGTGGTTCATGATCCGGTAGTTGCCGGGACATGGTACCCGGGAACGGCTTCGGAACTGAGCAAACTGGTCGAAGATTATCTAAGCAGGGTTCCCGCGCGCGATTCAAAGGGCAGGATAGCAGCAATCATCGCCCCTCATGCCGGCTACCTTTACTCCGGCCAGGTGGCCGCCTATTCCTTCAAGGCTATCCAGGGACAAAAGTTCGATTCGGTCATCGTAATCGGTCCGAGCCATTATGTGGCGTTTCCAGGGGTCGCGACGTACGACTGCGTGGGCTTCCGTACCCCACTCGGGGTAATCCCGCTTGACCGCGAAATGACAGCCGCTCTTATGAAGCGGGAACCACGCATAAAAGACCTTCCGGATGTTTTCATGCAGGAACATTCCCTGGAGGCTGAACTCCCTTTCCTGCAGGTCGCTAAGCCCGGTTTCAAGCTCGTTCCACTCGTCATGGGAGACGCCGATATTGCCACATGCCGCTGGCTGGCTGATGCAATAGTCGAATGCACGAAAGGCAAATCCGCGCTCATAGTGGCAAGTTCCGACCTCTCCCATTACCACTCATACGATGTTGCGGTTGAGATGGATCGGCAACTGCTGCAGAAGATCGCAGCGATGGATACCGAAGGGGCCGCTCAGTGCATGGAGAGCCGAAAATGTGAGGCCTGCGGCAAGGGGCCGATAATTACCGCGATGCTCGTCGCGGCAAAGCTCGGCGCCGACCGGTGCGATATCCTGCATTACGCGAATTCAGGGGATGTTACCGGAGACAAGATGTCTCCCAGGGGCGTTGTCGGGTACGGCGCCGCCTGTTTTTCGATACCTTCGGCCGACAGGGACAGGGACGAAGCCGGGAAGAAGAAGGCCGGAATCGACCTGGGTCTGAGCAAAGAGGAACGGGCGGAGCTTCACTCGATTGCCAGAAAGGCGATAGAAGCGAAACTCACCTCCGGCTCACCCGCCTCACGGGGCGTGCAGAAGGATTTCCCGAAACTCAAGGAACCCCGGGGGGCCTTTGTTACTATTTATAAGAAAGGGGAGCTGCGCGGCTGTATAGGGCAGATCCTTCCCAGAATGCCTCTGGCGGAAGCGGTGGCGGCAATGACCGAAGAGGCTGCATTTCGGGACCCGCGGTTTTTGCCGGTCAGATCCGACGAACTGGGTGATCTGACAATCGAGATCTCGGTACTCACCCCTCTGCAAAAGATCCACTCCACCGATGAGATCGAAGTCGGAAAACACGGAATAGTGATAGCCAGGGAAGGATCGATGGGTCTATTGCTGCCGCAGGTAGCAACCGAATACGGTTGGAACAGGACCGAATTCCTCGAGCATTGCTGTCTGAAAGCCGGCTTACCCGCAAATACATGGAAGGACAAGGACACCGAGATTTATATCTTCTCGGCGGATGTTTTTTAAGATTGATTGCCGATGAGTGCGAGTAGGTCAGGGATTTCTTCTTGCTTGTTGGGACTGAATAGAGGCCCACATAATTGTCCGGTATCGTACTCTCGTCATTCCGGCGGGGCTTTTGAGCCGTAATCCAGGAAAAACACAGGGTTTCCAGTTTGCCATTCCGGCGAACGTTGTCCGGGAAGTCTTGAATCCGGTGGGGCGCCATGAATAAACAACCCGCGGTCTATATTTTGGCGAGCAAAAGGAACGGTACCCTCTATATTGGTGTGACTTCGAACCTCGTCAGGAGGATTTGGGAGCATAGAAACAATCTGGTAGAAGGATTTACCGAACGTTATGGTGTTCATAACCTGGTTTGGTATGAACTGCACGAGAGCATGGGGTCCGCTATCCAACGTGAGAAGCGATTAAAAGAGTGGAAGCGAAGGTGGAAAATACAGATGATCGAGAATGCGAACCCCAATTGGGAGGATCTATATCACAGTATTGTTTGACTGGATTCCGGCTAAAAACCTGGCGAAATGGCGAACTCTGTTTGGCACGTCAATGGCATTATTGGACACTTTGTTGAGTGGAAGTGTACTAGGTTACAAGCCCACACGGTTAAGCATGCGGTTTCCTAGGTCGTCATTCCGGCAGGGTTTTTGAGCCGGAATGACGACAGTACGGTACAGGACACTTAATTTTAAGGGCCTATACTCAGAGGGGGCTCCCAATGAATATGTTTGTCACTAATCCCCACAATCCGGGTAGACGGAGCTTTCTGAACGGTTGTTTGCGTTGCGCCCTTCTGTGCGCGGGGTCGCAGGCCCTTCCGCTTGGCTTTTTCGCCTCCCGGTCGGATGCACAGGAAGTCAAAAAAGGACTGCTCGGTCGAAGACTCTCGCCCTACTTTACTCCGCTTGCCGATAAACGTGTGCGTTGCGAGCTTTGTCCGCGGCAATGCGAGACCGGAGACGGAGAACGCGGGTATTGCCGTGTCAGGGAAAACAAGGATGGAAAATATTATTCCCTTGTTTTCGGAAATCCTTGCGCAGTCAATGTCGATCCGGTGGAAAAGAAGCCCTTTTTCCATGTTCTGCCATCCACCCGGTCGTTTTCCATTGCCACAGCCGGGTGCAACTTCGACTGCAAATTTTGCCAGAACTGGGAAATCTCGCAAGCCGGCCCGGACGACACGGTGAACTATGAACTTTCTCCCGAACAGGTGGTCGCCAGCGCCTCCCGTTTTGAATGCGCCTCGATAGCTTCCACTTACGTCGAGCCCACCATTTTCATGGAATATATGATCGAAGTCGGAAAGCTGGCCAGGAAAAGCCGAATCCTGAATGTGATGCACTCAAACGGCTACGTAAACCCTAAGCCTCTCGAGGACCTTTGCGACTGTCTCGATGCGGCATGTATCGACCTGAAGGGTTTTACGGAGAAATATTACAGGGAAATTACCGAGGGGACCCTCGGACCCGTTCTGGAGACGCTGAAATCTCTCAAGCGCAGGGCAATTCACACAGAAATAGTGAATCTGCTGATTCCCGGGAAAAATGACGATATGGATCAAATCGCGGCGATGAGCAGGTGGATCAGGGATGAACTGGGACCGGATGTGCCGCTTCACTTCAGCAGGTTCTACCCTTTGTATAAACTCAAGAGCATCGAACCGACTCCCGTATCCACCCTGGAGGCAGCCTGGAAGAGGGCAAAGGACCAGGGGCTCAACTTCGTCTATATCGGCAACGTTCCGGGCCACCCGGCGGAGAACACCATTTGCCCGGGGTGCAAAAAGCCGGTAATCACGCGCACGGGATTCAGTGTAACCTCGATTTCTCTGAAAGAGGGCAAATGCGCCGGGTGTGGCCGGCAAATACCGGGAGTCTGGCGCGCAGGCTGATCTCGCTGATTTTATCCTTCTCTACCTGTCCGATTATTGAAAAGAGTGGCCGAAGTTGCCAGGCAGACATACGCAAGTATCAAAAAGGTTATGGGAATTCCAAAAACGGGCAGGAAAATAAGAGAGCCGGCTACAGCCCCCGCTGAGGCCCCGGCCAGGTCGGCCGCATAAAGGCCGGCCCCCCGCGCCTTTTCACCGGCCGCAACCGCTGTGCAAAACTGTCCGCCTCCAAACATCCCCGCCAGAAAAGCCAGCGCCGAAAACAACAGCAGCATGGAATCATGCCCCAGGTTATAGAGCACAAAACTTCGAAAGACTGAGAACAACAGGTAAAGCACACCCATGTAAGCGGCAAGACCTACCTGGATAAGGAAAAGACGCCTGGCCCGCCGCCTCCCCGGCAATGTCGCCGCCAAAGCGCTCCCGGCGGCCAGCCCGGCCATGAAAAAAGAGATGATCAGGGCCATCTGCTTGTAGACCGAACCCTCAACTATCTGATAAACGAGGACCAACGAGACTTCGACAACTATCAGCACCGCTCCGCAGGCTCCCGTGTTCAAGACAACCGCCGAGCTGAAGCCGCCTTTTGCCCGTATAACCAGAACAAACACGCTAAAGACCACCACAAAGCCCGCCAGGATGGGAAAAGAGGAGCCTCGCGAAATAAAACCCAGTAACCGCTCAGTTGCCGGATGAAGCTGAGCGCCCCACAAACCCAGTCCATACAAATAGCAGACGGGCTCGAAATCTCTGTTTATCCTGGCCGGTGGGCCTTCACGGATGATCGACTCCATGTACGCCAACCGGAAGGGATTAAAAAGATCCAGGAGGTAGAAGTCCCGCACGTACCTGAGATCGAGGTTGCGCGAGCGCATGCGGTCGATCAGGACCCCAGGGTCGGTGGTAACTTCCGCGCCATCCCGTGATGCGAGAAAACGGGCGTTCTCGCCGGGGGGCAGAATCAGGACATACCCGAAGACCTCCCGAAGGGTCGCGTAAAGAGATTTAAGCAGTAAGGCCTCCCTTGGGCCAACTATGTCAGGCGCCGCCGGTACTCCGAAAGAAAACAGGCCGCCAGTGTTCATCAGCGACTTTATCCGGGTAAAAAACTCCACGGTGTAGAACCGGTTCATCTCTGCATTTACCGGTTCCCCCGCGCTAAGAAGAATTACATCGTACCCGCCCGACGCAATCCCCATAAACCGTTTGGGGTCCATGTGCCTGACGCGCACGCGCGGATCACTCCCGATCGCCGTTTGGGAAGGAGGCAAAACCGTCTCCGTAAATGCCGTTACCTCCGCATCGGGTTGAACGCAGTCAACATTCCTTATGCAGGGATGCTTCAGAATTTCAACCAGCAACTCCGGTGAATAATCCCCGATCACGAGGACCCTCTCCGGGTCGGCATGTTCTAGAAGCGGCACATGCGCTGCAGGCTCGACGCTTTGCGGGTCCGGGCTGGAAAAAAGCCACAATCCGTTTGAAAATAGTGAAAATTGCCCTGAACTGAATAGAAATGCCAGATTGTGGTAGGGGGTGTCCCTCGATTGACTGAAACTTTTTCCCCACTGCATACGGCGCGTCAGCAAGTCCACCCTTTCCGAGGAACCAAATAAAATGCATGCTGCAATGAGAGCTGCTGCAAGAAAGAGCGAGCATGGAACCTTTCCCGGGTATTTCCACCCGGCCCCGATCACAAGGGCTGCGGCGAGCAGAACGGAAACCAGGACAAGACTCCCGGCAAGCGAAGGGTAAAGCGGAAGGAGAACGAAGTAGAATACCAGCCCACCTGCGCCGGACCCAAGGGATTCAGCAAGGTAGACGGAAATCGATCTTTCCTCGCCCTTTGCGCCAAAGCGGGAGAGTTCCCATGCAGCAGCAAACATCCAGCCCGAGAAAAAGCAGACAGGCGCCGTCGCGCAGAACCCGATTACCACCATCATGCCGGGTGAGAGAAGCTCTCCGGATGGGATCGACCACAACGCCCTTGCGGCCCGAATCCAGACGATTGTCGCTGGCAGAGCGGCGCAGAAAAGAGCGAAACCAGCAAGCAGTGCCCCGAATCCCGGAGGCCTTTTCCTGAAGATGCGCCCGGCCAGTCCGCTTCCCGCCGCCGTACACAAAAGCCAGGAAGCAAGAATAAGCCCGGTTGAAAGCTCGTTGCCGTAAAAGATGACGAGCAATTCGCGAATTACCAGTATTTGCCCGATTGAAGCGGCAAAACCAGCCATGAATATCAGTGCGGCTATCCGAGATGCCATACC
This sequence comes from uncultured delta proteobacterium, assembly GCA_963741035.1. Lineage (GTDB taxonomy): Bacteria > Desulfobacterota > Syntrophobacteria > Syntrophobacterales > Syntrophobacteraceae > SbD1. The sequence goes on along the minus strand of CAVUGX010000035.1, from coordinate 57,282 downwards.
TGAGTATATTAATTTTTCCTGATTATTCCAGGAAGTTCTCAATCACCCTCTTTGCTGACTGTGCCCATGGAATTTATTTGCCCGGTGAGGCAATTTCGGGGTCTTGTATGTAGTTCGGGAGGAAGAGAAGTCAGCGGCCCGCAAATCTCGGATACCCGGCGAACGCCGTTTCCGTGACTCCTTTTGTGGTTTTCAGTTTCTTATTTCGCGCGACCGCTCGGCCAGCCACTTTTCAAAACCGATCATCACCAAAAAACCGGCGAGGAACAGCGCGCTGATTCCCTGGATGGGATGCTCGGCTATCTGGTGGAAACCGGCGCATCCGACTACAAGCCCCGAAACGATCTGAATTACACCATTCATGTCATCTCCTCCTTTGCCCGGGAAAGATGAGCAAATAGTGTTCCAATCAGGGCCGCAGACTCGGCTTCTCCGGCCGAACGCACCCGCCATTCTTTGATAAGTATATGAAAACGTTAAATAATACTCCAAAGATTTTACTGCATGGTCTGACCATATGCCTGGTGTTTGTGCCGCATGGATTTTGACACTCAAATTATTCGAGCTGAGGTTTGACGATATTTCGTAAAATTCTCGATAAGAGGCAAAAAGTAATTCCCCGCCTGATTACGAAATTGAATTTCCAAACGGAGTATTTCTCCTGACGCGAATTTGTAGTTGGTTACGTAACTACTTGAAAATCTTGCTATTATTTTTTGGAATTATTATTTTTTAGATAGACATATGCGTTCAAGAAACGCTCTCCTGTTTTCCCAAGGCTAAATACAAAGGAGTTTGCCATGAAGAATTTTGCGGCAGCGGTTTTGATTGGTCTTTTTCTACTGTACGGGGTGTTTGCCATCCAGGCGGTGCCCGCTCTCGGACAAATGGACCGTATGGAAGCTGCAACACGAGTTTTCAATGCTGCGCTCGGAGGGATTCCGGCCCCGATTCTAAAAAGAGCCCAGGGGATAGCGATAATCCCGGGCGAGGTCAAAGCCGGTTTCATCTTCGGCGGTGAACTCGGCCAGGGTGTCCTGGTGGCTCGCGATTCGAGGAGAAACTGGTCTCCGCCTGCGTTTATCTCAGTTGCGGGCGCGAGCTTCGGTCTCCAGATAGGGGGCGAGGCCAGGGATATCGTACTGGTTCTTAACACTCCCATGAGTGTGGCGGCTATTGAGAACGGGACCCTCAACCTGGGTGGTGACGTTTCAGTGGTTGCCGGACCTGGCGGAGGAGATGTTGCGGTCGGGTCGCCGGTTCCCGCGGTATATTCCTACGTGAGGAGTTCCGGAGCGTTCATCGGAGCGACGGTACAGGGAACCGCATTGTCGCTCGACGTGGGCGCGAACCGCAATTATTACGGCGTGTCCGATCCGTTGAGAATGGCGACCAGGGCAATTCCCGAACAGGCCAGAAGGTTCACTTGCTCGCTGTCCAGAGCTACCGGATCGAGATCGAAATTCTGTAGCTGATCTACCCATATCAAAGCGTAAGGTTGGTTTTTGACCAGGGGTAGCCTTAGGTGGGTCCCGGCCTTGACGGGACCCATTGGTCCGCCCTTTTGGGGCTGTGAATTTTGTAAAAAATGCTATTCAGGCATATTCGGCAAACCTTCCAGCGAGGGCTGAAGGTCTTTCACGATTGCTTCGAGCGTCCGCAGGAGGTCTTTTTCGGGGCAGATCCGCACCTCACCGGTTTGCCTTATTTTGATTTCCACGTCTCCCGTCTTTTCGAGTTTCTGGCTGACAACTATCCTTACCGGGATTCCAATGAGGTCGGCGTCTTTGAGCTTTACGCCAGCCGATTCGTCCCTGTCGTCATAAAGGACTTCATAAGCGGCGCGGAGATCAGAGTATATCCGTTCTGCCATTTCAAGAATTTGCGGCTTTTTGCCGAGCGGAGAGATGACAATGTGAAAGGGAGCGACCGTAAAAGGGAACTGTATCCCGGAATCATCGTGCCATTGTTCGACAACCGAGGCCATCAGCCGTTCGACGCCGATGCCGTAGCACCCCATCACCAGCCGTTTCTGCTCTCCCGAGTTGTCCAGATAGGTTACGTCCATCGAGCCGGGGGCGGTATATTTGGTCCCGAGCTTGAAAGTATGCCCCATTTCGATTCCCCGCCGTATCTCCAGGTTAGCGGCCCCGCACACGGCGCACCGGTCGCCTTCGCGCACCTCGGCGATATCGGCGGCCTCGGTGAATTCGAAGTCCCGGCCGGGAAGCACGTTTTTGAAGTGCGCATCCGGCTCGTTGGCCCCGGCGATATAAACAACCCCGTCCGTTATCGAAGTGTCCAGCACCATTCGGACCCCTTTCACGCCGACGGGCGACAGAAAACCGGCGTGAAGCCCCTTGTCAGACAATATCTTTTCCGGCGCAAAGTCCAGATGGACTGCCTTGAGATGGTTGATAAGCTTTGCCGTGGATATGTTGAAATCTCCCCGAATAACCGCCAGCACTAAAGTTTCGTCGGCAACATAGGCTACGGTTTTCAAGAAATGTTCCTCGGAAGAGTCGAAGAACCGCGTCAGGCCGGCAATCGTTTTCACATCCGGAGTATGGACCCTTTCCATGGGAGGCGTATCGACGGGGAGACCTTGGACCGGTTTTATTCCAACCGCTTTTTCAGTGTTCGCGCTGTAGCCGCAGCCCGGACATACGACAAAGCGGTCCTCGCCATTCGGGGAGTCAAGCATGAACTCGTGTGAGCCGGTCCCGCCCATTATCCCGGAATCGGCTTCTATGGGGACAGATTTGATTCCACAGCGGGCGAAAATACGGAGATAGGCGTTAAATATCTTTGGGTAGAAGGCGTCCAGATCGTCAAAGTCGCAGTGAAAGCTGTAAGCGTCTTTCATAAAAAATTCGCGAACTCTGAGCAAACCTGCGCGCGGGCGGGCCTCATCGCGAATCTTGGTCTGAATTTGGTAGAGCATAACCGGCAGGTCACGGTAGGAGCGCACGAACTGCTTTGCTATATCGGTTACGACTTCCTCGTGGGTCATGGCCAAAACAAATTCACGGTCCCTCCGGTCCTTGAACCGGATCAGTTCCTCGCCGATATCGAAATAGCGGCGCGTTTTTTTCCAAAGCTCGGCCGGATTGACAACCGGCATGACGATCTCCAGGCCTCCGATCGAGTTGAGTTCGTCGCGTATGATCCGCTTGATTTTTTTGGCTACGCGATCTCCGAGCGGCAGGAGCGAATAGAGCCCTGCGGCTACAGGATATATATAGGAGCCTCGAAGCAGGAAAATATGGGACGCCGTTTCGGCCTCCTTGGGCGAGTCGAAAAGAGTATGAATGAAGGCTTGCGAGTAACGCATTTTTTTGACCTCGTCGTGTTTGGCGTTCGGTGTGTTATTGCGATCTCCACACCTCGCGGCGCGTGGAGATCGGGATACTACCATTTATCCATTTGAAGCCTCAACAGTTGTTTCGCGGTGAGAAGACGGACGATAGTTGCATTGCGGCGCGCCTGCGATTTTTTTCCGCCTTGTTTATCTGCCTGACGTGATTAATTATATTAACTTTATGTTGGAGTCTACTCAGTATAATGAGAAATTTTCAAATCATCACCGAATGGGAGGGCGCTGTGGCTGGGAGCGGCAAGAAGGATTTCCTTGATGAACTGAAGGCCATGAAAGAGCGGATGGAAGATCTGTTCATCAGCAATTTCAACCTCGGATCAACCGGGCAGAACAAGTCTAAAAGTTCTGAAGACTGGGTCCCTTTGAGCGACATTGTCGATTCCGGAGAAGAGCTGATCTACTCGATAGATTTGCCCGGTGTTATGGAACATGACATTCAGGTTGAGTGCAAGGCAGGCCGGCTGTGGGTTTCGGGGCTGAGAAAAAGTGACCTTCCGGAAGGAGAAGCTTTTCGAGTCGAGAGGCCCACAGGCGGATTTTCGAGGGTTTTCAAATTTCCCTGCCCGGTCGATGAAGACGGAATCCAGGCAGCGTTCAAGAAAGGCGTGCTCAGGGTCAGCGTCCCCAAGAGTTCCCCCGGATGCCGCACGCATAGAATAGAGGTGCGCGAGGTTGAATAACCGGCGCCGCTTCCGGAATTGAGGTATTCAGCACATGATTGGAAGCACGATAAGGACCACCCTGCTGCTCGCCGCCCTCACGATCCTTATTCTCTGGATCGGGAAGATGATCGGAGGGCAGGGGGGAATGCTTGTGGCTTTCATCCTTGCCGTAATAATGAATGCCGGGAGCTACTGGTTTTCGGACAAAATAGTTCTGGCCATGTACCGGGCCGAGCCTGTCGAGGAATCTCAATCCCCGGAGGTTTATCAAATCGTCCGCGAGCTGACCGCAGAGGCTCATTTGCCCATGCCCCGGATTTACATGATTCCACAGGAGACACCTAATGCCTTCGCAACGGGCAGAAACCCCGAAAATGCCGTGGTGGCTGTGACCGAAGGAATCATGCGCATTCTGACACCCGCTGAACTAAAGGGGGTCCTCGCCCACGAGCTTGGACATGTGAAAAACCGGGACATTCTGGTGAGTTCCATTGCCGCGACCCTCGCCGGAGCGATAATGATCCTGGCCAGCATGGCTCGATGGGCCGCTATTTTCGGAGGTTTCAGAGGAGACAGCGACGACGATAGGGGCGGCGGCATCCTCGGCCTTATCGTAACGGCCTTCCTGGCCCCGATTGCGGCGACGCTCATCCAACTCGCCATATCAAGAAGCCGTGAGTATCTCGCCGATGAAACAGGCGCTCACCTTGCTCATAACCCGGAAGGCCTTGCCCGCGCCCTGGAGAAGCTGGCCGTAGCATCCGAACGAATTCCCATGGACGCCAGTCCCTCAACGGCTCATCTGTTTATCGTAAATCCCCTTTCGGGCCAGACCCTGGCCGGTCTGTTCAGCACTCATCCCCCCATAGAGGAGAGAATCCGGCGGCTGCGGTCGATGAGTTAAGGCAGAATGCCTGCGCCACGTGCCGGCTGATGAAATAATTACGCGCGTATCGGTGTCCCGCAGTTCTGAATGTTCGCCTGCATTTCCGGAGTCAATTGTATGACAAGCTCCGCATTGTACGGGCCGGTAGCGAGTCCAGGCGGCGCAGAACTCGATGACAGCGTCTTCGAGTATATCTGGTGAGCCGCGATTCCATAAGAACGCGATATCGCGGCACCCGACCCGTCTTTGACCGCCGGATCGACGTCGGTCGTAAAGATTGAAACCGTATTGTCGCTGTTGCGGACAATGTCGAAAGTACGGAACTGCTGAGGGAAATCCCTTAACCCAACTTCCGCAGTTAGGAGGGTTAAGTTGTTGATATTCCATAATCTGAGGTCAAAAGTCGTCACTACAAAGTATGTTTTTCAAATCTTCGGGGCAAGCTCAGTTTTAGCCTTTGCAAAAGGATCCTCTGATGAGCATCCAGCGTTTCCACGCGTCGCAGCCTGATCTCTGTGCCGTTGCGAGTCGGCAAAATCACATCAGTGAGTTTGATCTGTGCAAGTTCCCACTGAACTTTGCGCGGCTCGTCCCCGAGGCCTGCATTTTTGCAAAGTCTACCCAAGGTCTTCCAAAGGACATAGGCCAGGAAACAGATCAAAATATGCGCTTGAACTCGTCCTTCCTTTTGATGCCATACCGGACGAATACTCAGATCACTTTTGTGGATACGGAAAGCATCCTCTGCCTCGGTCAGTTGAATGTATGCTTTCCATAATTCTTCCGGGGACCAGTCTCGTATATTGCTTCGCAACATATAGCAACCTTCGCTCAACTGGGACCATTCACGCCATTTCTCTTTCTTGGTCCAGGTGATCTGCGCCCCCCCGCTCGGACTCTCTGATACTTCAACATCAAACAACCCCGCGCCACGGCTATTTTTCCCAAGCAACTTCCCTATACGACGTTCAATTACCTTCACCTTATATTTTAGCTTTTCACAGCCTTTGGCCATTTGCCTCAAACCATCTTCAATTTGTTTCTCAAAACGATCATGCATCGCCTTTTCTTTCTCGGCGCGATCCTTACTCCTACAAAGGATGAAGACCTCCTTGCCATCAGGCCCGTCAACCAGCTTTACCTCCAATCCGGAATGCACCACACGCCAGTCCGTTTTCAACAGTTCGGACTCGTACTGTTTCAATTGCCCACGGTTGGCGCCGAGAATATACTGGCGGCCTTCCTTGTTCAAAAAATCAAAATTTGCCTCGCTGGCCATTCCTCGGTCCATGACCCAAATGCGGTTGGCTTTCCCGTATCGGTTTTCCATGGTCTCAATAATCTCTTTTACGGTCGTCACATCTGTACGATTCCCTGCAAATATTTCATAGCCCAAGGGAAAACCATCCCTTGTCACGACCAGGCCGATGCAGACTTGCTTACAATCTCCCCTCTGGTCTCGCGAGTAGCCCCGCTTAGCCGAAGGATTGCTTTTGGCTTGCCCTTCAAAATAGGTGCTCGTAACGTCATAGAGGTACAGGTCATAATCCACTTTGAATAATGAACCGATCTTCTCTTTGAGATGCTTTTCCAGATCGCCTTTATGCGGCAAAAGCTTGTCAAGGGCGCGGTATAACCGATCATCGTTGACCCTGTCGGAGGGGATGCCGAGTAAGTCAGACAGCGCGGTCTTTTCATAAAAATGTTCGGCAATGTGCAGTTCACTCGACGGGCGGCAGAATCTACAAAGTACCAGTACCTTAGCTATTTCCGCCCACCCAATCCCTTCATTACCTCGTGGCATATGCTCCTGGAAAAATCGATCGATCTCCAACCGGCGCATCAACTCCAAGCCAAGCCACGGGCCACCAAAGTCCTTGATATTTTCAACCCGCACCCCAGTGATATTGATTTCTACCCATTCAGGTTTAACATCATTGAACAATCTGTGCTGGACGCCAGCACCCCCTTCGGCAGCATTCTCAACACCCAGGCGACCGGACTCATCCATTTCACCAAGCCAGGATACGACTCGTTGACGCGGTCCTCGTTCGGTCCGGTATGACTCGACCAACGCCCAGTAATGGTGCGGTTTGCCGTCTTTTACGCGTGTCAATTTTCGTATATACACGCGGAAATTATCGATAATCGGCAAATCAAGTCAATGGGGTTGGTCGTCACTACAACTGGTTCTCGGCATTGATAAAGAAATCGCTCCCGGAATATCGGGAACTTACAGAAAGTCAGTCCACAAAAGCGGGGCAAAATTCATCAAAGAAAGTCACAACTGCGGAAGTTGGGTTAACGATGAGGTTTCAATCTGCCAGAAGCCGAGCTCAGGACGGTCATCATCCGGGGACTTAAACGCGGTGACTGCGTTTACATGACGATGCCCCGCGATCCATAGGATGAGATTCGGATATTTATGCAGTGTGTCAAACAGCATCTTCTCGGACACAGGAGATTTTGACCACCAACCCAAAAAAGATTCCGGCTTTTCGACGCCTATCGGCACGTGCGCAGCGATGATCATGAGCTTACCTTCGGACTGCCCCTTATTAAGTTCCCCAACAAGCCAGTCATAACGCGCATTGTCAAGAGAGCCGTGCCCATAGCCGTGAAAATCGAGATCGTCTTCCCTTTGAGTATCGTCGAGCACGATAACCTTGACCGGTATATTCGCCTTCGGCTCGAAGCTGTAGCAGGCAAAGTCATTGTCGAGGTTGGACTGGTTGAAACCGTGACCGGCCGGACTTGAAGATGTTGTGAAAAATTCGCTCATCCACTCCTTTTTCGAAAGTGAACGCCGGTTCGGATCGGCTGCAACCTTAGGAGCGTTTGTGCTGCCGACGGGTCCTGCGCCTATAATGTCCCCGTAAGGCGTCCGGCAGTCGAGTACACCCATATAGAAATCACGCTTGTTTATGCCGTCAGGGTCGGTGAGTATATCTCCCATTTTGAGGATATCCTCGCCGATATAGGCCTGCCGGAGGTAATCGCTCACCGGGTTTGTCCCCATCCAGAAGTGATCGTGGTTGCCCAGAGCCTGATACCAGGGGATCGTCTTATCAAGCCCCGCAGCCTTGTAAGGTCTCTGATAGTCGATGGCGCCGGCCCCGGCATGAGCGCCGGAGCTTGGGGCGATGAGCCTGCCATCGAGGACATCGACATACCATCTCAATTCGTTGTACTGGGTGTTGTTACAGGTGTCGCCCAGAGAAATACCGAAATCAATCGGATGTTGTCTGTGAATGGCGTTTATCGTCTGGATTGCGGCGTCGAGAACATGAGTCGTATACAGCATAACCGCAGAATATGCCGAAGAGATGCCGTCTTTAAGGCCAAGATAGATTGCCTGAGCAGGAGATTCTTTGTCGGTTATATGGATGTCTGTTATGGTAAAGAAAGTCAAAAGTCTCGCAGAATTAGTGGCGGATGCACCGTTATAAGCAGCCGGCACGATGTCGAGCCGCTTTACGGAATCGATACCCGGCCCATAATGCCATTTGCCATAGCCGTTTTGCTCGTATTTTGAAACCTCATCAGGACGAATCTTCTCCAAACTCGAAGGTGAGTCAGGCGCGACCGACTTCTGGAGCGTCGTAAACAGATCAGGAGCGATCGGGTATGACGGCGTATTTCCAATCCCGTCCTGCACCGTCCCGATCGTGGGGGGGTCTCCTCCGGCAGCAAGCGCTTTCTCCCCGATCCCGGGAGTCAAAACCTCCAGCCCAAGCGCTGCAGAACCAAGGCAGTACTTCAAGAAAGCTCTTCTTAAGACGTTCACAGGTGCTCCTTCCTTAATGATTACCATGGGATACTTCACCCAACCCGGTCCGTGGCGGTCGCTCAGCGCATTGCTTGTCAGATCCCGCAGGTGCCGAGTCATCGTGCACGGACGGTCGGCATGCCAATTGCTATTCGGAATTATCATCATTTTCGTTGAGCGGAATTTGACATGGGGCGGGCCGATCAGCCCTTACACGAAAGGAGGAGGAACTCAAGCACCGGCATGCCGTTCCTCCTCTGCCCGATTGTTTTACTGCATGATATCCGACAGTTATGAGGCATACAGCGCAACCTCACGCTAACTCGTGCATAACCCGGGATAGAGACGCTAACTAAAAATACCGCGCTTTACCACTTTCCCGGGAATTGCAGACAGGTAATAATAGGTGTCAATTAATAATCTATCCGGCTCGGAGATGCGGTCATAAAAATATGGTGTTCAATTGCCTTTGCCGGCACGTGTGGAAGCTCTAATTCAGAGCCGCTTCGAGGCGTTCGACGTCTTGATTTGAATCCATGGATGTCCGGTCGAAAAGGATGGACGCAATGATTCCCAGAATTTTAATAGTTGAAGATGATGAGGGTCTTTTGAGGATTATAGGCGAATATTTGAGTGCCTATGGTTTTGAACCGGAACTTGCAGGCAGTGCGGCGCAGGCCCGCAATTGCCTCATGCGTTCGAAGTATGACGCGGTCCTGTCGGACCTCCAACTGCCGGGCGAGTCGGGGCTCGATCTCCTGGGTCACGTCAAATCACGGTATCCGGGATTGCCCTTTATCCTGGTGACAGGGTCTGACAGTCTCCGACAGAAACATGAAATCATGAAGATGGGCGGCAACGAATATATTGAAAAGCCGTTTCGATTAAAAGATCTGGTGAAGACCATCTCAACCGTTCTGACGCCCGCGAACCCGGGAACGGGGAAGCCGGCCTCAGTGCATCCCGAGACCATGTGAAGCGGATTGCAAGCAAGCCTTGAAGGAAGCAATTTTCTCTCAGCTAGAGTCAGGAGTTCCGGTGGAAGAATTTCGTTTTCTGGAAGTTGAGAGCAATGAGCAGAAGGAGCAGGCGGGCGCCCTCATCCGTGAGTATCTGGAGTGGCTGAATGGGCGCGTCAAGCGCGATTATGGAATAGAATTCGACATTAATGCAATGGTCGAATCCGATTTGGCGAACCCCGACAAGTTCCGTCCTCCACACGGGCGGTTCTACCTTGCTCTGTACGACAACGCCGTCACGGGGGTGGGTTGTTTGAAGAGACTGACGGAGGGTGTTGGAGAAATCCAACGCATGTATGTCCTTCCGGCATTCCGAGGGAAGGGCGTTGGCCGCGCTATCGTCAACCGCCTGGTCGATGATGCCCGGATGATCGGGTATCGCCAGTTGAAGCTCGAGAGTTTGGAATTCCTCAAAGCAGCACATACGCTCTACAGGTCCGTCGGGTTCCGGGAAATCGATCCGTACCATGGCAACAGTATGGAGGCATACCAGGCAGCGGCGCAGCTTGGCAGGTACTATTCCATGACGGTTTTCATGGAGATGGATCTTACTCAAAACTCAAAACTAAAAACTTAAACCTCCTAAGCCGCAATCGGTAAAACGACCCTGAAGGTCACCCCTGCTCCAGGATTATCCAGGACTTCTATACGGCCTTTGTGAGCATCGACGATTTTTTTCACTATCGACAACCCCAGTCCGGTCCCCTCTTTTTTGGTTGTAAAGAATGGAGAGAAAATCTCTGAACGCTGGTCAGGGGAAATGCCGCTTCCACAGTCAACCACGTCGAAGATAACTTCGCGTTTTTCCCTGTTCAGGTTAATCACCACTATCTCGCCTTTGGGCGAGGCCTGAATGGCATTCATTATCAAATTTATGAGCACCTGCTTTATGCGCCACCCATCCATGGGAACCGGCTTGTCGCACTGGCGAAGATGTGCTTCCAAAGACACCTCTTTTGCCTCTGCCGCGCTATTGACAATAGAGAGTGTTTCTTTCACCATTCCACAGGCATTCTCGAGGGATTTCCGGAGTTCAAGAGGCCGGGAAAAATCCAGCATGTCCTTTACCATCTTCTCCAGACGGCCTGTTTCCTGGAGCACGATATCCAGCTTTTCCCGATCCTTTGATCCTTGAGGGAGATTTCGGCGCACCATCTTGGCAAACCCGCCGATTGCGAGAAGAGGGGTTTTTATCTCATGAGCCACACTCGACAACGCCCTCCCCATTGCGGCAAGGTTTTCCGAGTTCCGCAAAGCCTTCTCGGCACGCTCTCGCTCGATGTGCCGCCACATGCCGTCAAGAAGCAGACTTACCTGCCTGACGTCCGACTCATCATAGTCAACAGCCTTATTTGCAGCAGCGGCAACTCCTGCAATCTGCCCACCGTTAAAAAGAGGGACGCTCATCAAACGACTGACGGGCGCGTGGCCGAGCGGGCACCCCTTCAATGGTGACCCGGTATCCTCATAATGGTTAATAATTAGAGGCTGCCTGCTGGTTACGGCTTCCGCCCAGATTCCTGCTTCTTCCACGGGCCACTGAGTTTGTTGAAAGACACTTTCCCTCAATACCCCTTTGGACCAGGTGTGAAAGGTCAGGACCGATTCCGTCTCATCCATGAATCCGAACATGCCAAACTGGCTTCCTGTTATTTTCACCAGCCGGTCGAGTACAAAATCCACAATTTCTTTTTCCGAGGCGTCGTGCATCTGGCGTAATTCCCACAGTGCCTGAAGGCGCATGTCGTCGAGCCTCAGGGCTTCATTTGCAAGAGCGAGTTCGGCTGTCTTTTTTCGAAGATTTGTTTCCGTACGCTTGTGCGCAATGGAATAGCGTATGGAGCGCTCGAGGAGTTCGCTGCCGACAAGGTCTTTTACCAGGTAATCGGCGGCGCCGGCCCGCAATGCCTCCATATCGAGGTTCTCGTTTCCCTGGCCGGTGAGCAGAATGATGGGAACGGCACAACCACTGTCGATCGTTTCCCGCAGCAGCTCCAGGCCGTTACGCGCGCCCAGGAAATAGTCCAGAAGACAGGCGTCGTACCCTGCGCCGCAAAGAGAGGAAAGGCCCTGCTCATAGTTCCGCGCCCAATCAAGATGATAGATTGCGGAATGGGCCTCGGATAATAAAGACTTTATCAGGAGATAATCATCTTCGTCGTCTTCGATCAATAAAACCCTGAAGTTATCCTTGTCCATATGAAGCCGCCAAGTGATTCCGATATGCAGGTATTCCTCCAATCGTGAAAAAGCATCTCTATATGTTATAACCGGCATTTCGTTGATTTCACAGGCAATCCAACCTGCCTATTTAAATTAAATCATGCGGGGCGAACTGGTCTACTGACGGCGCAATTTTGATGGGCTGTTTTCGCCGGCACGGGGAGAAATATGCGTTGCCCTGCCGCTGAATGGAAAAAATCCGGCGCAGGCTCAGAGCCTTTCGAGGCTGATTTCCTTCGGTTTTGCGCAGCTTTCAATGAGATCCCTGCAATAAGAACAGGTTCGACATTCTCTGGAACATGAAGTCAACCGCTGCAGGAAATCGGCGGGGAGTCGATCGTTCGAAGCGTACAACCACTCGGCCGTTCCATCCATGGCGTCCATCAGGTCCAGAAGATTGCCTGAATGTTTTCCATGCAGGTAGGCGTCAACAACCCTCATGAGGAAGGGCGCGCCCGAGGTTCGTCCGCATAGCTTGAGGACGTCAACGTAGGGTTCGTAGGCGGCTACGTCTTCCGGCCGGATAAACGGTGATTTGAACAGGCGGGAAGGATCGCGCTGAAGCGTCCGCATGCATCCGAGGTCCCGGTTGATGCTGTAGGTATCCAACGGCTGCCCCATGTTGACCAGGGAAATGTGGCAATCGTGGGTCAGCTTGTATGGACAGTGATAGAGGCACCCTTCATTGGCCAGGAGTTCGAGCTTCACAGCCGGGAGCGTCTCCCTGCAACGGGCGGAAATTTCAGTAAGAACGTCCAATCGGCGATTGAGCGATCTGTCCAGTATGAGCGTTTCAGGAAGGCGGAATCGGGTGGAGGAGATGAAATCGATCATGCTGGCGATTCGGTCGCAGGTGTCCAGCATGCAATTTACGCTGGGGATAGCCTCAAGCTGGGATACTTCGTCCTCTCCCGCATCGGAAATAGCCTGGAGGTAGTAGGCATCGGCAAACACGATTCCGTCGATCACTCCTGCATTCAGCATCGACCTGAGGGTTTGAATCACCGACCGCAGGTGATCGGGATCGAAGTATGCTCCATGCATGTGGGCTCGACCGTTCACGAGCAGATACTTCCTGGCGATTCGCACGGATCTCAGGAATTCAATCCACCTGCCGGTTTCCATGAGCCGATGTTTGTGACGGCCGTCATGAATATCAGCGGCATAGAGGCTGAAGTGGCAGGAGTAGAACGAGCTCGAGTGCCGATTCAGGATTGCGGCGAGTCTTTCATCGGGGATCACCGGCACGTTGAACAGCATTTCAGGTCACCCTTTTGCCCCGGTTGGCAAGTGTTAAAATCGTTATTCTCAAGATTCGGTCAAATGAGGCTTGGAACTTAAATCATAACTTGGGTAAGAAAGGCTTGTCAATGGCGGGAGCCTGCAGGCTTCCGGCAGGGCAAAAGTCACTAATGCAAGAAACATCCCGAGACCTTCCAACTCACCAGCATCGGGAATTTCGCTGCCGTTCAAAAACCGGGCAGGCAATGCCACACAACGGCACGTATCGACTTTCCCATTCCCCTGTGCTTTAATAGAACCCGTGAACCGGTGAGCCGGGCCAGGGTCTTTTCCTTATGATTTTCGGTGACCTGAATAATCTTTCTGCCGGCTCCAACGAGAAAGACAAATCCTTATTCAGTGTCTTACTATTACCGCATTGATTGAGAGAATGCCTTCGAATAAAAACCACATAATCCGGGGCATACAACAGGGCCTATGGAGAAGGGGGCCATCGGCCTGTTCCATAAATCACTGCTTAACCGGGCGCATCATGGAGGGTGCATGAGCAGTCTTCTGAAAATGGGCAATTACAGGATCGGGGTAAGGTTAAATATCGGCTTTTTGCAGGTGATCCTGCTGACCTTGCTCGTGGGCGTCGTGGGGCTCTACCAGATGAGCGCGCTGGGGCATCTTGTAAACGAGTTATACGATCATCCTCTGACAGTCGGATACACCGCGCGGGATGTCCGGGGGGAAGTCTATGCGATACACTCTCTCATACGAAGGGTACCGCGCGCCGAGGGCGCGGCCGACCTGCGTGAAATCGAACGCAGTATCGACGACATTGAATCGGAGGTCAGGGGCAAGTTTGACATCCTCGCGAAGCGGTTTCTCGGAAGAAAAGAAGACGTGCTAAGCGTTGAAAAGGCCTTTGCCGATTGGAAAAAACTGCGCGATGAGCAGCTCGGACTGATTAAAACGGAGGGTATTGACAAGATCGACGCCAACTCCTTCTACCGGGCGCAGCAGGAGGCAGCCGATGGTTTGCATGCCAAAATCCAGGCAGTGGTCGACTTTGCGGACTGGAAGGCAAAAGACTTCATCGAATCGGCTGAGACGACTAAAGCCCATGCAAGAACAGCGATGATAACGCTTATCGTGGCTACCCTGTTGCTTGGCCTGCTCATATCCTTTCTGATTACGCGCAGCATCACCCATCCGCTCGGTCTTATCGTCAGGCGCATGAAAGACATTGCGGGCGGCGACCTGGGCCATGACCTCGACCTTGACCAGAGAGACGAAGTCGGAGCCCTTGCCGGTTCTTTTCGCGAAATGCAGGCCGGTTTACGGGACAAGTCCGAGGCAGCTTCGTCCATAGCGGCGGGTGATTTCAGCCGGACGGTCGAGATCAGCGGACCCAAAGATCTACTGGGCAACGCTATCAACACCATGACCGCGAGCCTTAGAAGCGCCAAGATGGAAACCGATCTCCAGGACTGGGTCAAGACCGGAAAAAACGAACTGAACAGGATCATCGTCGGTGAAAAAGATGTCAATGTGCTGGCCAAAGATGTGATCGGTTTCCTCGCCCGGTATCTCGGGGCTCAGATCGGGACGCTTTATCTTGCCTCCGGCGGCGGTGCTCTGGCTCTTAGCGGTTGCTATGCGTTCAGCAAACGCAAGTCCCTCGGCGATTCCATCGAGCCCGGCGAGGGCTTGGTGGGTCAGGCCGCGATCGAAGGGGACCTCATTTCCATCACCAATATTCCCGAGGACTATATCCGCATCAACTCCTCATTCGGAGACAGTGCGCCGCGTAACATCGTCGCCGTGCCGTTCCTGTTCGAAAATAATGTCAAGGGAGTCATGGAGTTCGGTTCTTTCCAGGAGTTCACGGACGAAAAGCTTGGCTTTCTGCGCGACATCTCGGGCATTATTGCCATCGCATTCAACACGGTCCAGAACCAGACCAAGCTCAGACAGCTTCTCGAACAAACCCAACGCCAGGCGACCCAGCTCCAGGTACAGGAGGAGGAACTCCGGACCGCCAATGAGGAGTTGGAAGAACAGACCATGTCCCTGAGACGGTCTGAGGAGACGCTGAAGGAGCAGCAGGAAGAATTGCGGGTCATCAACGAGGAGTTGGAGGAGAAAAACGACTACCTTGAAAAGCAAAAAGCGCTGATCGACGAGAAGAACCTGGCCCTCGAAAATACTCGTCTCGAACTGGAGAGGCGGGCGGGGGAACTCGAGAAAACCGGCAAGTACAAATCGGAGTTTCTAGCCAATATGTCCCATGAGCTGCGGACCCCGCTCAACAGCCTGCTCCTGCTTTCCCGCGACCTCTCGGAGAATTCCGAGGGTAATTTGACTGCGGAGCAGGTCGAGTCGGCGAAAATAATCCGGAAAAGCGGCATGGAACTGTTGCAGCTCATCGACGAGGTGTTGGATCTCTCCAAGATCGAGGCCGGGAGTATGTCCCTGAAGGTGTGCGAGGTCTTTTTGAAAGACGTGGCGCAGTATGTCGAGCGCTCCTTCAAACATCTTGCCGCCGAGAAGGGTATAGCCTTCGAGATCGTCATGGACGACTCTCTGCCGGAGGCCATCGCGACGGACCGCCAGCGACTCGAACAGATTCTTAAAAACCTGCTTTCCAATGCGTTCAAATTTACCGATCAGGGGTCGGTCACCGTGGAATTCCATCGTCCGGCGGCGGGAGTCAATCTGTCCAAAAGCGGTTTGCGCTCAGGCCGGGCCGTTGCTTTTTCCGTCAAGGACACGGGCGTGGGCATCCCCGATGACAAGCAGATGCAGATCTTCGAGGCTTTTCAGCAGGTAGATGGCGGGACTGCCAGAAAATACGGCGGCACTGGTCTTGGCCTGTCCATATCGAGGCAACTCGCCAAACTTCTCGGCGGTGAAATTCAGCTCGCAAGCCGCCACGGTGAAGGGTCCATTTTCACTCTTTTCCTGCCGCTGGACCTCGCGGTGAGAGACGGGGACCGGACGGTCCCGGTGGAAAAACACGAAGTCGCCCTAAATCCTTCCGTTTCCCTTTCCGCCGGCCCGTCCGTCGTGTCTGAGTATGCCGCGGCGCTCCCTTCCATCCCTGATGATCGCGAGCAGCTTCGTGAAGGCGAACGGGTCATCCTGATTATCGAAGATGATGCCAATTTCGCGAAAATCCTCCTCAACGAGTGCCACGCAAAGGGCTTCAAAGCCTTGACCTCGGCCACGGGCGAGAACGGCCTCGGGCTGGCGGAGAAGTACCTTCCAGCGGCCATCATTTTGGACATCAAACTCCCGGGCATGAATGGCTGGACGGTCCTTAACGCGCTCAAGGCGAACCACGCCACCCGGCACATCCCGGTGCACGTCATGTCCGTTCAGGAAGCCTCGCTGGATGCGATGCAAAAGGGGGCTATCGGTTTTCTTACCAAGCCCGTCAGTCGCGAAGGTCTCGACGATGCCTTCGAAAGGATCGAGGTCATGGTCGAAAAAAAGATCAAAGACCTGCTCATCGTGGAAGATAACGACCAGCAGCGTCTAAGTGTCGGAAACCTCATTTCCGATGAGGACGTGCACATAGTCGAAGCAGAGAGTGGCGCTGCCGCCCTGGCGGCCCTTCGGGAAAGGGATTTCGACTGCGTAATTCTCGATCTTGGACTGCCCGACATGACCGGTTTCGAACTTCTGAAAGCCATGGAGGAAGCAGAGGGTATCCGGGTGCCCCCGGTGATAGTCTATACAGGCAAGGACCTCTCCAGAGAGGAGGAAATGGAACTCAGGAAACACGCCGAATCCATCATCATCAAAGGGGTCAGGTCGGAAGATCGTCTCCTGGATGAAGTGGCCCTGTTTCTTCATAAGACCGTCAGCTCCATGCCCGACCGCAAAAGACAGATGATAATAAACCTGCACGACAGGGACGTCATGTTTGCCGGCAAAACTATCCTCCTGGTGGACGACGACATGCGCAACCTCTTTGCCCTCTCCAAGATTCTGTCGGAAAAAGGGATGAACGTCATCAAGGCCGAAGACGGAAAGAAGGCCCTGGCGATCCTGGAGAAAGATCCCGACATTGACCTCGTGCTGCTCGACATCATGATGCCGGTCATGGACGGATATGAGACGGCAAGGGCGATTCGCGCTCAGCCGAGGTTCCACCACCTGCCCATCATTACCCTGACTGCCAAGGCAATGAAGGACGACCGTGACAAGTGCATCGCCGCAGGCGCCTCCGATTATCTGTCCAAACCGGTAGAGGTGGACCGGCTGTTCTCGATGTTACGGGTGTGGCTGTATAAGAGAAGCGGCTATTAACAGGGTGCCCCATGCGCAAAGAAGAGATTGAAGAGATCGAACTCACTTTGTTCCTTGACGCGATCCATAGACGCTATGGGCACGATTTCCGCAATTATGCAAAGAGTTCCATAAAGAGGCGGGTCCGCAATGTCCTCATCAGGGCGGGGTATAAAACGGTGAGCGACATGATCTCGCCCGTACTCCACGATGAGTCTTTTTTTGAGACACTCATCTATGAGCTCTCCATCACGGTCACCGAGATGTTCCGCGACCCTGAGTTCTTCAAGGCCATGCGGGGGCAGATCATTCCCTATCTCAAGACCCATCCGTTCGTGAAAGTATGGCACGCCGGCTGCGCCACCGGGGAGGAGGTCTATTCTCTTGCCATTGTTCTCAAGGAGGAAGGATTCTACGACCGGGCGACCATCTTTTCCACCGACTTCAACGATGTTGCGCTCAATAAGGCCAGGGAGGGCATCTACCCCCTGGAGAAGATGAAGGACTATACGGCAAACTACCAGCGCTCCGGGGGGACCGGATCGTTTTCACAGTACTATCACGCGGGCTATGACGCGGCGGTTCTCGACCCCTCGCTCAGGAAAAACATCGCGTTTGCCAATCACAACCTGGTGACGGACGGTGTCTTCAGCGAAGTGCACCTTATCGTATGCCGCAACGTTCTCATCTACTTCGATAAGACCCTCCAGGGCAGGGTCCTGAAGCTGTTCCGCGACAGCCTGGCGCATGGAGGGATTCTCGCTCTGGGCAGCAAAGAAGCATTGCAGTTTTCGGACGTGGCGGACGATTTCAAGACATTGAATGACAAATGGAAAATTTATCAAAAGACAAACCAGTGAGGCAGCAGGGCCAGTATAAGGCCGTGGTTATCGGCGTGTCGGCGGGAGGACTGGAGGTCCTTGGAATGCTTCTGCCGCTGCTCCCCGCCGGTTTCCCACTGCCCGTCATCGTCGTCCAGCACCTCCACCCGCTGCAGGATCATTCTTTTTTGGAAATCCTGGGCCGATCCTGCGCGCTTGTGGTGAAGGAAGCCGAGGAAAAGGAAAAGGCGGTCCCCGGCGTCATTTACTTCGCGCCCCCCAATTATCACCTTCTGATTGAATTAGACGCGACCTTTTCCCTCTCGGTCGATGAGAAGGTGAACTATTCCAGACCTTCTATCGACGTCTTGTTCGAAACGGCTGCGGAAGCCTTCGGCCCGGGGCTTATCGGCATTATTCTTACCGGCGCAGGCAAGGACGGAGCAGCCGGGCTTCGGCGGACCAAAGAAAATGGCGGCCTAACCATCGTTCAGGACCCGGCCACGGCGCAATTCCCTATTATGCCCATGGCGGCTATGGAGGAGACGGAAGTGGACCATGTTATGAACATAGAGGAAATTGCCCGGTTCCTTTCCGGACTGATTTCGAACCCGCATTTATGAAAACGGGTACTAAGGAAGCGCTAAACAAATGCCTAAGGTTTTGATCGTTGATGACAAGGAGAGCAACCTCTTTGCCCTGGAAAATGTGCTAAAACGGCTGGATGTCCGGGTCGTCAAGGCCGCCACGGGCGATGAGGCCCTCAGGGCCACGCTAAACCACGACTTCGCTTTGGCGATCCTCGACGTGCAGATGCCGGTAATGGACGGCTACGAGTTGGCCAACCTGCTGCGAAGCGATGAACGGACCAGGAGTATTCCCATTATTTTTCTGTCCGCGGTCTATTCCGATGATCCCTACGTGTTCAAGGGCTACGAGGCGGGAGCGGTGGATTTTATCACCAAGCCCTTCGTCGCGGAAGTCCTGCTCTCCAAGGTCAGAGTGTTTCTCGAACTCAATAAGCGCAAGGCCGAGCTTGTCAGCCATAAAGACAGGCTTGAGGAGCTGGTGGCCCAACTCGAAGAACAGGTCGAGGCGCGCAGGCAGATAGAACTGGAAATACTGGGAAAGAATACACTTCTCGAAGGCATAAACAGGGTCCTGCGCGAGGCGATTACCTGTGAGACCGAGGAGGAACTTGCGAAAACGTGCCTTTCGGTCGCCGAAGATCTCACCGGGAGCGAGTTCGGGTTTATTGGCGAGATCGGCGAGAATGGCCTTTTCCATAACATCGCGCAGAGCGACCTCGGTCAGTCCGTATGCGGGATGCCTAAATCGGATGCGGTGAGGCTCGTAAAAGACATGAAGATTCGCGGCATCTGGGGGGGAGTCTTGAAGGAGGGCAGGCCGATTATTGTAAATGACCCCGGTTCACACGCCGAGAGCACGGGGTGTCCCCAGGGACATCCAACAATAAAGACTTTCATTGGAGTCCCATTGAAAAGGGGAAACATCACCACGGGCATGATCGCCATGGCAAACAAGGAGGCCGGGTACGAGCAGGCCGATATACAGGCGCTCGAACCCCTTTCCGCCGCGTTTGTCGAGGCGCTCTCCCGAACAAGGGCCGAGAATCAGATTCGCAGGGCCCGCAATGAACTTGAACTGCGTGTGAGGGAGCGTACCGCCGAGCTCAGCGAAGCAGTGTCAAAGCTTGAATTAATGAACCAAGAATTGCAGGAATTTGCTTTCGTAGCCTCCCACGACCTGCAGGAACCTTTGCGCAAAATTCAGACTTTCGGGAATATGCTCATTAACAAAGATAAGGAATCCCTCAGCTCAGAGGGCAAAGACTACCTGGAGCGCCTGACAAAAGCGGCAAACCGCATGTCCGAGTTGCTGCGGTCGTTGCTCAATTATTCCCGAACAGGCACAAGCCAGTTAAACGTCAAGCCTGTACTCCTGGGCGAAGTTGCCAGAGACGCCACCAGCGATCTGGAATTCTTGATCAATAAGGCCAAAGGGAGCGTGGAGATTAGTGAGCTGCCAACCGTGGACGCCGACGCCACGCTGTTGCGCCAGCTTTTCCAGAACATAATAGAGAATTCAATAAAATACCGGAAGGAATCTGAACCGCCCGTCGTGAAGATTTACGGAAGCATTGCCGGTTCTTTTTGCCGGATATTTATAGAGGACAACGGCATTGGTTTCGATGAATGCTATGGCCAAAAGATCTTTCAACCTTTTGAGCGACTCCACGGCAGGAATTCCCCTTATAGCGGAACCGGCATGGGACTCGCCATTTGCAGGAAGATTGTGGCCATGCACGGTGGCAATATCACTGTCAACAGCAGGCCGGGGCAAGGCGCTACCTTTATCGTAACCCTTCCGATTGAACAAAAAACAGGGGTCTGACGGAAAGGCAAAATCCTGTTTTTACCGTTCTCATGACCGATGATGACTCAACTGCACCGCTAAAGGTGAGAATTCTTCCATGACGATGCTCTTTTTTTTGACACCAGCGTGAATTTTCGTTACAGGTAAGAGGAAGAATCCGGCTTCGTAAATCCCAACCGGCCAATCATCCCTCGATTTTTTTGATGGAAACGTTCGAACGGTACCCTTGCGCTTGGACCGTGTGATCGGGCGGACGATGTGGCTTGAGAGAAAGACAAAAATATGGCGAATGTAGTCATAGTGGGCACTCAGTGGGGCGATGAAGGAAAAGGCAAGGTTGTCGATCTGCTTGCTGAAAAGGCGGATTTCATCGTCAGGTTTCAGGGGGGAAACAACGCCGGCCACACTCTGGTCGTAAACGGACAAAAGCATATCTTCCACCTGATACCCTCCGGAATCCTTCATCGAGGTAAATTGTGCATGATCGGGAACGGAGTGGTGCTCGATCCAGGCGAACTGATACGGGAAATGGACCGCCTCGAGGAAGCGGGCCGGCACGTCACGCCCGACAACCTGATGCTCAGCCTTTACACGCATATCATCATGCCCTATCACCGCGCGCTCGACCTCGCCCGCGAAGAGAGGAAGGGCGGGACCGCGATCGGCACGACCGGGCGCGGGATCGGCCCATGTTACGAAGACAAGGTGGGCCGTAACGGAATTCGGGTCCACGATCTTCTGAACCGTGCGGCGTTCCGGGAAAAGCTGGCGCGAAACACCGAGGAGAAAAATTTCCTGCTCCAGAATTTTTTTGGACAAAAGCCCTTGGATTTATCGGAGATCGAGGACGAATATCTTGCCTATGGGGAGCGGCTCCGGCCCTACGCGGGAAACGTATCCCAACAGCTTCAGAAAGCAGGCATCCAGGGCCGCAGCGTTCTTTTCGAGGGAGCACAGGGCACTCACCTGGATATCGATCATGGGACCTACCCCTACGTAACGTCATCCAATACCGTTGCCGGCAACGCCTGCTGCGGGGCCGGGATCGGGCCGACCCGGATAGACAGGGTCCTCGGCATAGTCAAAGCGTACACAACGCGCGTCGGCGGCGGACCATTTCCATCCGAACTTCTTGACCAAACCGGAGAGCGAATCAGGAAAATAGGGGGGGAATTCGGGGCCACCACCGGACGGCCGCGCCGATGCGGCTGGCTGGACATGGTGGTCGTGAACAGCTCTGTCAGGCTGAACGGCCTCTGCGGCCTGGTAATCACCAAGCTGGACGTTCTTACCGGAATTCCGAAACTCAAAATAGGCCTTTCCTACAATTGCCGGGGCACCAGCCTCGATCACGTCCCTGCAGAACTCGATAGCCTGGAGGCATGCGAGCCTGTTTTCGAAGAATTTCCCGGTTGGGATGAAGACATAACAAACGTGCGAAGGTGGGATGATTTTCCTCAAAATACCAAGAAATATTTGAAGGCTATTGAGGAAATTTCAGGTGTTCCCGTCCAGATAATATCGGTCGGCCCCGAGCGCGACGCGACGATTATTCTTAGAAACCCGTTCTCTGCCGATAAACCGGAGGAGCAGTTCTCCGGGAAGGTTTGATCTCGCTGTGGGTTTTCGGGACGGAGGACGCGGGGACGACGGGCCGAAATAAGATCGAAGCTCAATGAAATCAGAAATCAGGCTCCTGCCAGGGGTGAGGGAGTTTTTCCAACTGCTCGATCAGCGCTTCCGGCAGCAGCGAGTCGAACTTTACATTGACGGCGCAGTCTTCGAAGGGGTGGAAACGTACACCTACGATTGTTCCACTCTGCTCGATCGTGTGCGAGGAATCCAGCAGCGGATGACGATAGCTGATGCATACCCTCTTTCCGAGCAGCAGGCCGGCCATTTCTCTTTTGGTAATTCTCACGAAAAAAAGTAGCCCGCCCCGGGATACGTCGCCTAAGTCCACCTTGAAGGGCTCGCCGGCATGATTTTCCGATGAATCCATCAGGACTGCCGTCGCCTTTCCTCCGGCGTTGATTCGTCTCAGCCTGCGGCGGTCCATTTCCCTGGCTTTAAGCAGGTCTGCAACCTTTTCTGTACTCGACGCAAAGCTTTGTAATTTGGATTCGAGCACCGGGGAAGAGGTCTTCCACTCTTTCAGGATCTTTGAATCCAGGTAGCTTACTTCTGTCCTGGAGAACGCTATCATGGTCGTCGTACAGACCGCGAGGGAGAAGAAGGTATCCTCTCCTGCGAACTGGCCTGGTTTGACAGTCTTCAAAAAGACTTCTTTGCCGTCCAGCAAATAAACGATTTTGGCTTGCCCGCTGTTGATGAAATAGAGTCGAGGCTTCCACTCACCCTGGTGAAATATGGTCTCCCCGACCTCGTAGGTTGCTTTTGTGAATGCGAAATATAGAGCGTTGGCTTCCTCAATGCTTAAGCTGTCGTAGAGTTCGGCCCAGATTTTCCGGTGGTCTGCGTCGATGCTTTGGTTTTTTTCCTCTTCGATGATCTCCCCGGAACGGATTATCTCGCCGAGCGCCAGCGAGTCTATTTTGAAAATGCGGGATCTCATGATTTCCGCTGCTTCGAAATCCTTCTCCTTCGCACAGGCGACCACAAGTTCGAAAAGCAGCTTTATCGCCGCTTTCTTGTTGCCCTCGTCGAGGTAGTGCTTCAGGAGTTGTTCTTTCTCAATTATGTTTTCCATTTTCCCGGCGCCAAACCTCTCTGAGATCATGTTCTATCCAGGAGATTCGGATAAATTCGCGAATTTCTATACACTTTATTCGTAAGTTGCCGCATTATAAAATGAATCGTTGAGCCCCTCAATAGCTTTGCAAATACTGATGCCTAATTTTCAAAGATGATCCTGTTACCGCCTTGATGGGTTCAAGGCGCAAGCACAGCGGAAGGGGTGATTCCCGTTTATCTCAAGCGGATAAGGCAGCAAGGCGCCTGTCATTACGTAATCAGCGAAACCTATGCGGACCATGGAATCTTGAAATCCCGCGATCTCATGGATCTTGGGCCTGACCCTGCGACTTACATACAGTATTTTGACAGGCACAGCTTCGGTTTCCAATCCGTAATCGAAGAGAACCTTCAAAAAAAAGGGGTCAGGTTCAGAACAGACGAGATTGAGCGCATTTTCCGGCCCTTCCTCAAGCCCGAGATTCGAAGAATCATCGAAACTTTCGACCGTTCCCCGCACTGCCGGACGCAGGTTTTGTGCAATATTGCAGAACTGGCCCCCAGCCAGAGAAAGGTTCACATGTTCGACGCCCGCAGGCTTTATTATCTGCGGTTTGGCAGGATCGACTCGGGCGAACTGGGGCGGAGGAACTGGAAGTTTCTTAATGTATTTCTGTGCAGGTCGAGAGACGAAATCGAAAGCGACCTCGACACAATGGAGTTGGCATTGCCGGCGGGTGAATATGCTGCCTATGTTTATGCTTCACTCGGCATACCGCTTGTTGTTCCGCATCATCTGAGGGAATATCCTTCGGCCCTCGACCGGGAAAACCTCGATCGGCTGGTTCTGCAGGAACTTTGCAGAATCAATTCTGATGAAGAATTTTTTCTCGGAGTACAGAGGGAAAAAGACTCCTTGCATCCGTATCTGAGTAAATACGCCTGGCTTTATTTCGATTCCGAATTCCAGTCTCCGGCATGGTTCGAGGGTTTCCGGTCCCACATGGGCCTTAATAAGGCCGCTTCTGTCCGCCCGGTTCAAGCCGCCTTTGAGATTTTCGAAATCTCGGCCGGGCAGTTTTCCCGGATGAGCGGCAAGGAATTGACACGCCTTTTCAGGCTCAAGGCAAAGAAGATGCACCCGGATAAAGGGGGTGAACACGAAAACTTTTTGCGACTCTCCGAAGCCTACGATCATCTAATGGAAATAAAGAAAAGAACGGAGCCCGGCCGGAATTGAAAAACGGAGCTTCCGGCTAAACGGTTTGCGGAGCGTAGAGAAAGGAACAGATTATGCGCAGGACGCCGAGAAAAATGAGGGTCAACTGGAAACTCCCGATACACACGCCGGGATTGTGGGGGTTGTCGTCAAAAATCCTGAATAATTATGGACCCATCCGGGCGCCAAAGGATTAAGAATACTTTATGCACCACTTTACAACTACTCGCAATATTGCTCTATTTTATTGTGTTACTTGAATTTTCTGGCATACTAGTTATTTAAATACCCAATTACTACCCTGCAAAATCCCTCTTTCCCATTAAATTAAAATGTCGTATCTTACGCTTAAGAAACTGACACGATAATAGATTGAGTGATTTCAGGGGCTTTTCCCGCGTCTAGATTGTGGGACTTCCTTCTTCGCTGGGCTGGGTGGGAGAAAATGTCTGAAGAAAAAAGAAAGTTCAAGAGGCTCAAGGGCAAAGAAGGGGCGTTCGCTGCTTTCATAAAACCCAATGAGATCATCAATATGGGGCAAATCCAGGATATCAGCATGGGAGGGCTGTGCTTCCGGTATTTGTCTACGAAGGAAGATAATGAAGGGTGCTCCCATATAAAAATATTCGGCAGCAACCACCGTTTTATTCACGTGGACAAGGTCAATTGCAGAATTGTATATGACGACGAAGTGCCTGAAGGCTCCTGGGAACAGATCAGCACGAGGCGCTGCGGGGTTGAGTTCAAAGAACTGTCTGTCAAGCACTTGTCTATGCTCCAGGATTTCATCGAGTATTTTGCCGCCGATGAAACCCGGCCCAGCGATCCTATGGATTGATTTCCTCCCCATACCCTTTGCCCTTTTGTAATTACAGTTACCTGCATTATATTTTTTTAGCGCCTCGCGTTTACCGGAATTTGCCAGGCCCCGGTTCCAGCAATTTGAAACCCTCTATGAACGCCATACGTTCTTGACATCAACTCCATAATAGCTATCTGTTAACATGCATCCGGAATTCGTGTTCTTTGCGGCTGAAGATCCATGGAAGCAGGGGAAACAACGTAAAATTGAAGACGAACGTATTCGTAGTTCGTGTTCATCCGAAAACCTGGTGCAGTTCCCGGCAATGGGCTTGAAGTCTCACTTCTCGACGGGGGATTCAGGGGCGGCCCTCGTGCCCTGTAAAACGAGGGAAATTCGGCGGTCAAACTGGTTCATTATTATTAGTATTCCTATTCGGATATTTCGGCTTTGCCGTAAGATGCTGAACAAGAATTGAACAATTAGAATATGCGGCTTTGCGCTTATCCAGAGAGAAATGGTGAATTTACTCCAATTTTTCAGCATTTTTCGAGGCAGGGCGCCCGCACGGGATTATTTTGCCAATGGATTACTCTTTGAGCCTCCATGCAGACTTAATAGATTCGGAATACAAGAAGTGGAAATCGGACCCGGAGAGCGTCAGCCGCGAATGGCAAATTTTCTTCGATGGTTTTGAGCTCGCGGCCCGCCCCGAACAGGCGAGTGCGGGCTTTTGCGATAAAAACGAACTGATGAGGCAAAGTAATGTTCAGGAACTTATTTATCGATACCGCGATCTTGGGCACATTATGACCTGCCTGGACCCGCTGGCCAGATGTCCCGCCACGCATAGCCTGCTCGATCTTTCCGGTTTCGGTCTTTCCGAGCAGGACCTTGACCGGCTGTTTTATGCCCCCGCGACACTGTTCCAGCAACAGGTCCCGCTCAGGCAGATCATATCGGCCCTTCGCGAGACTTACTGCCATTCGATCGGCGTTGAGTACATGCATCTCCAGGACCCCCTGGAACGGGCCTGGTTGCAGGAACGAATGGAACCATCACGCAACAGGCCACAGTTCAGCGGGGAAGAAAAGCTCGAAATCCTCAATAAGCTCTGTCAGGCTACTCTTTTCGAGCATTTACTCCACACCCGGTACGTCGGGCAGAAACGTTTCTCGCTGGAAGGAGCTGAGATTATCGTACCCATGCTGGACACCCTCGTTCGGCATGCGTCTATCGGAGGCTGCCGCGAAATCCTTCTCGGAATGGCGCACCGGGGGCGGCTGAATATACAGGTCAACGTTCTCAATAAGCTCTACCAGCATCTTTTCTGCGAATTCGAAGAGCATTACGATCCTCAGTCGCTTTACGGGTCCGGAGACGTCAAATACCACAGGGGATACATGGCCGACCTGCAATTGGGAGACGCTCAACCGCTGAGAATCTTTCTCCCCAATAACCCGAGTCACCTGGAGGCAATTAATCCGGTCCTCGAGGGATTGGCATACGCCAGGCAGGAGCAGCTCGCAGACAGGGACCGCCGACTGGTGCTGCCCGTTTTGATCCATGGGGATGCTGCCTTTGCGGGCCAGGGAGTTGTGGCCGAAACCCTCAACATGTCCCAACTGGAAGGCTATTCCACCGGAGGAACGCTGCACGTAGTCATCGACAACCAGATCGGTTTTACCACGCTTCCGGAGCACGCCCGCTCTACCCGGTATGCCACTGACATAGCAAAGATGCTGATGGTGCCGATCTTTCATGTACACGGCGAAGATCCCGAAGCGGCACTCCACGTTGTGAAACTGGCACTGGATTACAGGACGGAGTTTGCAAAAGACGCCGTAATCGACGTGGTTTGCTTCAGGCGCTACGGACACAATGAGGGAGACGAACCTTACTACACACAGCCCCAAATGTATGCAAGGATAAAGGACCGGCCTCCACTCTACCGAATTTATTTCGATTCTTTGAAAGAATCCGGGATCACCTCGGAAGAGCAAATGAACCGGTTCATCGAAGGCACGAACAAATGCATGGAACTAGCCTACTCAGCCGCGCACGATAAGCTCTGCAAAATGCCCGAGGAAAAATTTTACGACGTCTGGCAGGGAATAGGCGGGAAATATTCCCACGAACCCGTCGAAACGGGCGTGAGCGCCGAGAAGCTGCTGGAACTCGCGCGAAAACTGAATTCTTTTCCGGAAGGCTTTTCTGTTCACCCCCGCCTCAAGCGCATACTGGATAGAAGGCTCCGGAACCTGGAGAAGGATCAAGGTATCGAATGGGCCAACGCGGAGGCTCTTGCGTTCGCCTCACTTCTGGTTGAAGATACCCCCATTCGCCTCAGCGGACAGGACAGCAGCCGTGGCACCTTCAGCCAGAGACACAGCATCCTCTACGACGTCAACACCGAAGAACACTTTACCCCGTTGAACAATCTCTCCTCCGGCCAGGCCCGGTTCATGGCTTACGACAGCATGCTTTCCGAGGAAGCCGTGCTGGCATTTGAATACGGCTATTCATTGACCACCCCCAACACATTAACGATTTGGGAAGCCCAGTTCGGCGATTTCGCCAACAACGCTCAACCGGTTTTCGATCAGTTCATTTCGAGCGCCGAGTCCAAGTGGCACCGGCTAAGCGGGCTAACCGTCTTCCTGCCTCACGGTCTGGAAGGACAGGGACCCGAGCACTCCAGCGCCCGCGTGGAGAGATTCCTGCAACTTTGCGCAGAAGATAATATACAGGTTTGCTATCCGAGTACGCCGGCACAGTATTTTCACCTGCTCCGCAGGCAAATGCGGCGAAAATTCCGCAAACCCCTGATAGTCATCACTCCCAAGAGCCTGCTGAGGCTGCCGGAGGCGGTTTCCGCTGTATCGGAACTCTCTTCCGGTCATTTCAGGGAGGTAATCGACGACCCGGGTTTTGAACAGGCGCAGAAAATATATCTTTGCAGCGGAAAGATATACTATGAGCTGATCCAAAAACGGAAAGCCTCAAGCGCTGAGGATACGGCAATCCTGCGGTTGGAGCAGTTCTATCCATATCCGGAAGCCCAACTGAAGGAGGCCCTGTCAAAATACCCCGCGGCAGCCCGGTTCTACTGGGTCCAGGAGGAACCTGAGAACATGGGCGGATGGGACTTCATCAGGCCAAGGCTAAAAGCCTTGACCGGTCACGATCCGGCCTATATCGGAAGAGCGCCTGCGGCCAGCCCTGCTTCAGGCTACCTCGCCACATACAAAAAAGAGCAGGCCATGCTGCTGGAAATGACTTTCAGGGGCTGAAGAGCGGCCCTGCAAGATCCCCGGGCGGCCTTTATTCCGATGATGGTTGGCTGGGGCTGACTGGGAGCAAAACTCCTAAAACCTGGAGATACCATGATTGAGCTTAAAATCCCCGAAGTTGGAGAAGCCGTCCAGGAAGCGCTGCTTGCGCAGTGGCTCAAGAAGGACGGAGAATCGGTCCGCAAGGACGAAGTCCTGTTCGTTATCGAAACCGACAAGGTAACCCTTGAGATTTCAGCTCCGGCTGACGGTGTTTTGAAAATCCTCGTTCCGGAGGGGCAGACCGTGAAGGTCGGCTCGGTCGTTGGCCAAATCGAGGAGACTGCTGCGCCGGGAAGGGCTGAAGAGGTAAAAAAGCCGCCCGGACAGGCGGGTGAAGTCCCGAGTTCCGAGCCTCCCCGGGTCGCGCCGCCGGAACAGCGCGCCCAGGAACCGTCTCCCCCGCCTCGTGAAGGAGAGACTGCTGCGCCCAGGGCCGAAGAACCGGCTCCGTCAAAGCCGATCATCTCCTCCTCGGTTCGCGCCCTGGCGGAGGAAAAGGGAGTTGACCTTTCCGCCGTTGCGCCGACAGGCCCGGGAGAAAGGATTACCGAGGGAGACGTTTTGCTCTACGTTGAGCAGAATGCCCCTGCAAAAGCAGCCGAGGAGCCCCCCGGAAGGGAATACCCCCGCGCCCTGCCCGCTTCGGAAGAAGGAGCATATCCTCCCGGCCGCGAAGATACTTTCCGCAAGCCCATGTCTCCGATTCGGCAGCGGATTGCCGCCAGACTCCTGGAAGCGCGCCGGAATACGGCAATGCTCACCACGTTTAACGAAATTGACATGAGCCGGGTGCAGGCCCTCAGGAAACAGTTCGGAGAAGGATTTCAGCGGAAACATGGAATCCGGCTTGGACTTATGTCCTTTTTCATCAAGGCAAGCGTCGCCGCCCTGCAGGAAATACCCGAGGTCAATGCTTTCATCGAGGGAAATGAAATCGTCTATCATAATTATTATCACATAGGTGTCGCGATCGGGGCGGAGCGCGGCCTGGTCGTGCCGGTAATCAGAGATGCCGGCAGGCTTGGGTTCGCAGCCCTTGAGCAGGCAATTGCCGATTTCGCAAAAAAGGTCGAAGACAACAGGATCGAGATCTCCGATCTGACGGGAGGCACCTTCACGATCACCAACGGGGGAGTTTTCGGTTCGCTTCTCAGTACGCCCATTCTGAATCCGCCCCAGAGCGCTATCCTCGGCATGCACAAGATAGAGGACCGGCCCGTCGTGGCGGCCGGGCAGATTGTCATCCGGCCCATGATGTATGTGGCGCTCAGTTATGATCACCGGTTAATCGACGGCAGGGAGGCGGTTACCTTTCTGCGCAGGATCAAGGATTTCGTCGAAAATCCCGAGCGCATGTTGATGGAGATATAGATGCCGGAAAAATTTGATCTGATCGTGATCGGCGCCGGGCCCGGCGGATATGTTGCCGCCATCCGGGCGGCCGAGCTGGGCATGAAGACGGCCTGCATAGAAAGAGATGCCCATCCCGGAGGGGTCTGCCTCAACGTAGGATGCATCCCCAGCAAGGCTCTTCTGGAATCGACCGAACTTTATAGCATTGCGAGAAACCGCCTCGGAGAACACGGAATCAGGATGGAGGGGCTTTCAATCGAGCTGGCCGGGTTGATGGATCGAAAAGAAAAGATCGTCTCCGGTCTGAGTGAGAGCGTCCGAAGGCTGATGGAGGGCAACGGCGTGCGGCTGATCAGAGGATCTGCGCGCCTGATAACCGCCGGGGAAATCGAGGTGCTCGATCCGGACATGGCCACTGCGCGCTACCAGGCCGGAGCGATCATGCTTGCCACCGGAAGCGAGCCGGTCCAGCTCCCGTTTCTTCCATTCGACCGCGAAGGGGTCGTAAGTTCGACTGAGGCGCTGCAATTCGAATCTGTCCCCGGGCGCCTCGGGATCATAGGCGGAGGCTATATCGGCCTTGAACTCGGGTCAGTCTGGGCGCGCCTTGGATCGCAGGTAACCGTTATCGAAGTTTTGCCTCGAATCGCCGTTGCGCTCGACGCACAGGTGGGCAGGCTTCTCGATAGGCTGCTCCGGCGAGAGGGCCTCAATTTTCGGCTCCAAACGAGAGTAATACGCGCCGAGAACGCCGAACGCGCAGTGAAACTGTTCATGGATTCGGGTGACGGTAAGGAGGAAGAGGCTGAATTTGACAAGGTGCTCGTCGCGATCGGAAGAAAGCCCCTGCTCCAGGGCCTCGGGGCTGCTGAACTCGGAATCCGGCTCGACCCGATGGGCTTCATCATCGTCGACGAAAATTACCGGACGAGTGTTCCGGGAGTTTATGCCATAGGAGACCTTATACCCGGCCCCATGCTGGCCCACAAGGCATCGGCCGAAGGGATCGCCGCGGTTGAGCGCATTGCCGGACTTGCCGGCGAGGTCAACTATGACGCTATTCCCGCCGTAGTCTATACTTCGCCGGAAGTGGCATCCGTGGGAAAAACCGAAGAGGAGCTAAAAAATCTGGGCGCCGATTACCGCTCGGCGGTCTATCCGTTTGCCGGGACAGGGCGGGCGCAATGTCTGGGCGAGACGGACGGATTTGTTAAAATCCTCGCACACTCGCGCTCCGGCCGTATCCTGGGTGTCCACATAATCGGGCCGCGAGCCTCTGAGCTGATCGCCGAATGCGTAATCGCGATCCAGTCGCACGTGACCTCAGAGGAACTGAGCCGGACCATTCACGCCCATCCCACCTTATCGGAGGCCGTTCACGAGAGCGCTGCCATGCTGCTGCGGTCCTCGCGATGATTCGTAGGCCCTTCGCGCCGCGGTGGTGACCGGCTGAACAGAAAGCCCCTACCGACAAGGTCAGGTTCTTGAATCGAGGAAATTTTTCAAAGTGTATTGCGCGTCGGTTATGTGCAGTTTCTTGCGGATATTTTTCCGGTGGGCACGCACCGTGCTCTCGGAAATATGCAACTGCCTTGCTATTTCTTCAGTCGTCAGGCCGTTTTTGACCAGAGCCCCAATCCTCAGTTCGCTGAATGAAAGGGTTTTGGCAACACGGGAGTCGATGGCGAACCCGGAGGTCAAGTCTTCAATCTGCGCGATGAGTATATCGAGTTGGGCACCAAGATTGTGAAGGGCCTGATCGTTTCTCAGCTTTGCAACAATGGGTATTATGAGATTTCTTATTTTAAGGGCGATTTGCTTCTGGACTTCCTCTCTCTCCAGCTCCATGTTCTTAGCAAAAACTGACAGGGATCTATTGGTGTCCAAAAGTTGGGTATTCAGGTTCTCGAGCCGCTGCTGATAAGCGTGCAACTCCGAGTGACTCTGCTCGAGGTCGCCTGCCAGTTTCTTTAACTCCCTCTCATTTGCCAGGGCCTTCAAGGCCCTCAATATCGAATGGTACAGCAGTTCATTGCGAAAGGGCTTCTCCAGCAAGTCGAAAGCGCCAAGTTTGAGTGCGCGGATAGCCGTATCCTTATCGGCGAACCCCGTTATGATAATGATTTTGAGATCATCCGGCGCCTGGCTATTGATTTGGCCGATCACGTCCAATCCGCTGACATCGGATATAAACATGTCGAGCAGGACAACATCGCACCTGTTCTCGCGGATATGCGCCAGGGCGGCTTCAGGCTGGGTAAAGCCTTCGGCGCGGAGCCCCCGGGATCGAATCATCTCGGTAAGAGTATCGCAGACGAGCGGATCGTCGTCCACTATGGTTATCCTGGAACCCTTAAAATCCTCCATTGCCTCCATATCTCTTTATGGCACTGAACAGATTAAGACTGCCTATGCGGCATTTTCAATTCGCTTTGCTAAATCCGGGCAACGTTCGAGGGACTGCTCGTCGCACCTTGCTGAAATATTACACAAGCCGGCAAGAAAAAATCCAATTATGACACCCGCAGAAAGCCATGCCAGGAACCACATCGGTCACTCCTTTCTCTCCGTTATCGGAAACTGTCCATTTTCTTCGTCCGCGAGCGAATTTGCCCGCCTTTAAAGGGAGATACAAATAATATGCCAGTGAATGCAACTGAAGAAAACGAATGTTGGGTACGGTTCCACCGGGGCTCCTGGAGCGAGTTGGCCAGGATCTGACTGAATTAATTCTCCGATTCCGAAGATATCGGAGGGACAGGATATTGACTCAAACGTTTAGATCTGACTACACCAGTGTAGGTCGGAACATACAATATGGCCCGGATCAGCGTGATATTCTACTTCTCAAGTCGTCAGGCAACAGTGAGGAATTATTCAGGATAATATTGGATTCCACTGACAATGTCAGTTCTTTGAATTGAGGAAATTTCTCAAATTGTATTGCCCGTTGTTTAACCTCAGTTTCCTGCGGATATTTTTCCGGTGGGTACGCACCGTGCTCTCAGCAATATGCAACTGCCTTGCTATTTCTTCAGTCGCTACGCCATTTTTGATAAGAGACCCAATTCTTAGTTCGGCGGCTGAAAGGGTCATGGCAAAGCGGGAGTCCATGGTGAACCCGGCGGTCAAGTCTTCGATCTGCGTAGTCAGCATATCAATTTGCGCTCCATACTCGTGAAGGGCCTGATCGTTTCTCAGCTTCGCAATTATGGGCATTATGAGATGTCTCAATTTAAGGGCGATTTGCTTCTCCTCTTCGGCCCTCTCACGCTCGATATTTTTGGCAAAAACCGAGAGTGCCCTGTTAGTGTCCCGGAGTTGCGCATTGACGTTTTCAAGCCGCTGCTGCTGAGCGAGCAATTCCGAGCGACTCTGTTTCAGGTCGTCTATGAGTTTTCTGGATCTCCTTTCATTCTTCAGGGCCGTTAAGGCCCTCAATATCGAATGGTGCAACAGTTCATTCTGAAAGGGCTTCTCCAGCAAGTCGAAAGCGCCTAGTTTCAGCGCCCTGATAGCGGTATCCTTATCGGCAAATCGCATTATGACTATTATTTTCAAATCGTCCGAAGAATCGCCGTTGATCTGAGGGATGAGGTCCAGTCCGCTGACTTCGGATATGAAGACGCCGAGCAGAACTACATCGCACTTATTCTCGCGGATATGCGCCAGGGCGGCTTCCGGCCGGGTGAAGCCTTCGGCGCGCAGGCCCCGTTCGATGAGAGTATTGCAGACGAGCAGGTCGTCGTCCACTACGACTATCCTGGAATTTTTAAATGCTTCCATAGCGTCCGCATCTATTGTTGGTCTTCTGTGACGCATTGCCTCCCGTGTGACCTTGTCGAGTCGTTTATTGGTCGCCACCAGCGCGCCGGCTTCGCATTTAGTCACATTTGGCCTCATTTATGGTTATCCGTCATGTTTTACCTGACCCTCTTCCAGATCCCGGTAGTCAACGATTTGCAAGCCATCCCGCTATCCGGGCTCATAAACACAGGAACTCAAAATATTTTTCCTGGTATTGCTGAAGATTGATTCGGATAATGGGGAATATATCTTTAAGAATTTGTTAAGAGGAAAGACTCGACCGGCATATCGCGGCCATCTGGAATTTAAGATATTATTGATGGAAAAAGCGACACGGCAAACAGGAGGCCCATAAGGAAAAGCCAGGCGGGAGACCTGGCTTTGCGAGAGGTGTATGGTTTAAAGGGTCCCCAAACATAAAACTTAAGAAAGGAACCCAATCTTACGTACTAAGATAGCAGGTTTTCCGCTTCTAACAATCAGGCCAGAAGAGTATTTTTCATTTAATCATGCAGTAATATGAGGGTAGTATTTCTACCGATGTTTCCTTTTTGCCTGTACGAATTAGGAAAGTTTCCTACTCAAAGGAGAATTAAAACATGATCGGCCATATTTATCCCAGTAGTATAAACACACCTAGAGTTCGCCGCATTGAGGGTTACTGAAGCTGTTCTCCAAAAAGGCAGAGTGTCCTTTTTCGTAGACTAAAAAATCACACGTTCATCAAGAGCCGGGAAAACTCTTCACGTGAAATACCTGCGGTTTTCAGATTATTTCGAATTATGGCTACCGGCACCTCGTCATAGGTTGGAATAACAACGGGGCGTAATATTCCCGGTTTTACATAAGATCGGTGACTCCCTTCCTGCCACACATGAACCGTGAATTCAATATTCAGACTATCCATCTCCCCGCTCCTTGCTTCCTGCTTCCCGCTCCCCGCTAGCTTCTGTATGAAGCGTTTATCTTCACGTAGTCGAAAGAAAGGTCACAGGTGTAAGCGGTGAATGAGGCGTCTCCCAGCCCGAGGTCGAGGCGGACGCGTATCTCTTTGTGCTTGAATATTTCGGACGCCTTCCGTTCTGTCTCTTCCCCTAAAACCGGAGTACCGCCTTTAAAAACACAAAGGTCTTCGAAGAAAAGGGACACCCTTTCGGGAATCAGCCGCACATGGGACCTTCCGGCAGCCGCGACTATCCTTCCCCAGTTCGCGTCCTGACCGAAAAAGGCGGTCTTTACCAGCGGCGAATTGGCTACGGTAAACGCAACCTGCCTGGCGCTTTCGCGGTCGGCGGCGCCGCTGACCGCGATCTCGATCAGCTTGGTGGCGCCCTCTGCATCCATCACCACCTGTATCGAAAGATCACGGAGAACCGAAGCGAGCACATCGCCGAAAGCGCGGCTCTCGGGGCTGCCGATATCAGTTATGGGTGGATTTCCCGCGGCTCCGCCGGCGAGCACTATGAGCGAATCGTTCGTGCTGGTATCCCCGTCTACCGTGATGCAGTTAAAGGATTTGTCCGCCCCGGCGCGAGTCCAGTGATCCAGGACTTCCGGACTTACCGCGGCGTCCGTGCAGACAAACACCAGGAGGGTTGCCATATCCGGAGCTATCATCCCGGAACCTTTGGCAATGCCGCCGATAGTAAGGCTCCTTCCACCCAAGTCGAGCCGCGCGCTGGCCATTTTTTCGACAGTATCCGTCGTCATTATCGCCCTGGCGGCATCTTGCCATCCATGCGGCCTGAGCGCTTTGACCAGCCCGGGCATGAAACGAGCGACCGGACCGAGGAGCACCTGCATTCCGATAACCCCGGTCGAGGCAACGAGCACCGAGTCAGCCGGACAGCCAAGCGATTCGGAGGCAATCCGGGCCATCTCATCTGCCCGAATTTTTCCATCCTCGCCCGTGCATGCGTTGGCAATTCCCGCGTTGGCCAGGATTGCCCTTGCCTTGCGTTTTTCGAGGCGCTCCCGGCACAGTTCCACGGGGGCGGCACAAAATGCGTTCCTGGTAAAAACGCCTGAAGCGGCGCAACCGGCCGGATTTTCCGCATAGACCAGCGCCAGGTCGAGCCTGCCCGCATAGCGCATTCCGGATTCAACTGCTCCTGCAAGAAAACCCGGTATTTCGAACGGGCCTCTATTTACCATGACATTTCTTGTATTTTTTTCCGCTTCCGCAGGGACAGGGATCATTTCTGCCAACCTTTGCATCCTTTCTTACCGCCTGCCGCTTTGCAGGCGCTTCAGCCGGACCGTAGAACATGGGCTGATCTTCCTGTTCGGCCCGCATCTCCTGAACCTGATCCTCCCGCTGGATCTGGATATGGAAAAGCTTCTGGAGTGTTTCTTCCTTTACGCGGTCGATCATCTGCTGGAACATCTCGTGGCCTTCGCGCTTGTAGGCAACCAGCGGGTCCTGCTGTCCGTAGCTGCGAAGACCGATGCCTTCCTTGAGATAATCCATGTTCAGCAGGTGATCTTTCCAGAGCGCGTCCACCGTCTGCAAAAGGATATAGTTTTCCAGGTCCCGCATGATCGGCTCGCCGAATTCTTTTTCCCTGGCTTCGTAGCGTTGCTGGATACGCTCGAGCAGTTCTTCTCTCAGGGCATCTCGATCCATATCTTCAAGAGATTGCACCGTCAGATTGGGCTGCAAGCCGAAAATGCGCGGCATTTCCACGTTTATTGCTTCGAGGTTCCAGTCTTCGGCGTAGGTCTTCTCCGCCGTGTTGTCTTCGATGATCGAGTCCAGCATGTCCTCTATCATGTCGAAGACAGCGGGTTTCAGATCACCCAGCAGCGCTTCCCGCCTCTGCCGGTATATGATTTCGCGCTGCTGGTTCATCACGTCGTCGTATTCGATAATATTTTTACGGATGCTGAAGTTATGCGCCTCGACTCGGCTTTGGGCGTTCTCGATTGCCTTGCTGATAAGCCGGTGTTCGATCGGTTCGTCTTCGGCCATGCCGATCCGCTGCATGAGTCCGGAGAGTCTGTCGGCCGCGAAAATGCGCATCAGGTCGTCTTCGAGCGAGAGGTAAAATCGGGACGACCCGGGATCTCCCTGGCGTCCCGAACGGCCGCGCAACTGGTTGTCGATACGCCGGGCCTCGTGGCGCTCCGTGCCGATAATGTGCAGCCCGCCCACATCTACGACGCCAGGCCCAAGGACAATGTCAGTACCCCGGCCAGCCATGTTGGTCGAGATTGTAACGGCCCCGGGCTGTCCGGCCTTTGCTACTATTTCGGCCTCCTGTTCATGGTGCTTGGCGTTG
Source organism: uncultured delta proteobacterium (assembly GCA_963741035.1). Classification (GTDB taxonomy): domain Bacteria; phylum Desulfobacterota; class Syntrophobacteria; order Syntrophobacterales; family Syntrophobacteraceae; genus SbD1. The sequence goes on along the minus strand of CAVUGX010000035.1, from coordinate 20,109 downwards.
AGCACCTTGTGCGGAACTCCGGAGCGCTTGAGCATTTCACTCAATTTTTCCGACTTGGTGATGCTGATGGTTCCGACCAGGACCGGCCTGTTTATGCTGTTGAGTTCCTTTATCTCTTGAGCAACCGCTCTGAACTTCTCTATTTCGGTACGGTAGATAGAATCCGGAAAATCCTGCCGGATCATATTCTGGTGAGTCGGGATGACCACGACTTCCAGCTTGTATATCTTGGCAAATTCCGCCGCTTCCGTGTCTGCGGTTCCGGTCATGCCCGCAAGCTTTTCGTACATGCGGAAATAGTTCTGAAAGGTAATAGAAGCGAGGGTCTGGTTTTCATTTTCGACCTTTACGCTCTCCTTGGCCTCCAGGGCCTGGTGAAGTCCCTCGCTGTAGCGCCTGCCCGGCATGAGGCGGCCGGTGAACTCGTCAACTATGATTACCTGGCCTTCCTTTACGATGTAGTCAACGTCACGCTTGAAAAGAGCATGAGCGCGAAGCGCCTGCTGTACGTGATGATTTATTGTCATGTTGCTGGCATCGTAAAGATTTTCGATGCCGAGCAGCCGCTCGACCCTGGCCACGCCATCCTCATTTAAAGCGACGGTGCGGGTTTTTTCTTCCTTTGTGTAGTGCGCTTCTTCCTGAAGCTGCGGAATGATGCGGTTTACCCGGAAATAAAGTTCGGTCGATTTTTCCGCCGGACCCGATATGATGAGCGGCGTCCTGGCTTCGTCGATCAGGATGCTGTCAACTTCGTCCACGATGGCGTAGTGCAGGTCGCGCTGGACGAGTTCCTCGAGGCGGAACTTCATGTTGTCGCGCAGGTAATCGAACCCGAACTCGTTGTTGGTCCCATAGGTTACGTCAGCGCCGTAGGCCTGCTTCCTTTCACGGTCGTCGAGCCCATGGACGATGCAGTCCACCGTCAGGCCCAGGAATCTATATATCTGTCCCATCCACTCGCTGTCGCGCTTGGCGAGATAATCGTTTACCGTGACAAGATGGACCCCTTTGCCGCTCAGCGCGTTGAGGTAGATCGGCATGGTCGCCACCAGGGTCTTGCCTTCACCGGTCTTCATTTCCGAGATTCTGCCCTGGTGAAGGACAATGCCTCCTATCATCTGGACGTCAAAGGGACGCATCCCCAGAATGCGGGCGGAAGCTTCACGCGCTACCGCGAAAGCTTCGGGAAGAAGATCGTCAAGCTCTTCCCCGTTTTCCAGGCGCTGTTTGAATTCGACGGTCTTGCCCCTGAGCTGGGTGTCACTCAATTTTCGAGTTTCAGGCTCAAAGCCGTTGATTTCATCCACAATGGGCGCAATCTTCTTCAGGTTGCGCTCATTCTGGCTTCCGAATATTTTTTTGAGAACACCACCTATCATTTAAAAATCCCTCCGAACCGGATGCGATAGTCGAAAAAATAAATAATTAGAAAGGCACGCAGGACGCACCTCAACTTTTCATACTAACCCGGATGGAGCTCAACCGCCACCAATTTCAAGACACGGTGAATCCGTCCCGGCAAGGTCCCAAAAACAAATCATCTCATTATGGCAGCCCCGCCGTAGAAGGCGGCGCTGTCGTCCGGCACCTCTTTGCCGCAGGCTTGATCACGCTATGTCGAGCAGCAGGGCGGATTCGTCGCAATTGGGGAACCTAGGGCAGTGCAAGCAATCGGCCCACACTTTTTGAGGAAACATGTTCTTATCGACCAATCGGAAGCCCAGGTGTTCGAAAAAGCCCACTTCGTAGGTCAGGGTAAAAACTCTGCCGATACCGAGTCCTTTTGATTCCCATAGGCACTGCTCCACGAGCCTGCGCCCTATCCCCCGGTGCTGATGGGATTCGAGTACGGCCAGGGAGCGAATCTCGGCAAGATCTTCCCATACGATGTGCAGACCGCAGCACCCCACAACCAGTCCGGCTTCATCTTCGAAGACGAGTATGTCACGCAAATTCGTATAAAGCTCGCTAAGGGAGCGGGCCAGGAGATTGCCTCTCTCGGCAAAATCCCGGAGCATTTTTTGAATCTCTACTACATCGGCTGTCGTGGCCTTGCGAATCATGCGAGCGATCCTTTTAAGAAGCAAGAAGCGTGGAGCGTGAATCAAGAACTCTCGAAACCGGCGAATGTAAGCTGCCAACTGCCCTGCGAGCCCATCCAACGCCTATTGCAGATTGTTTGTATTGCCGTATCCCAGGTCCCGGGCCAAGATGTATTTTTGCCGGAGTCTTCATTCCTGCTCCTCGCTTCCCGTTTCCCGCTCCGTACTTATCTCTTAGCTCTTTTTATCCTCTTCGCGTAACGATCCAGCGAAGTGCCTGTAAGAAATACTCGGCGTTTTCGATCGTTGTCGAAAATCCCGGTGAAACCCGCACGGTTCCTTCGGGAAAAGTCCCGATCGTCTGGTGAGCGAGCGGAGCGCAATGGAGGCCGGTCCTTACCGCGATATCGAACGCCTGGTCGAGGATATGACCTGTATCGGCCGGGTTCATCCCTTCGACTATGAAAGACACCGTCCCCGACCCGCGCCTTTCCGGCTTAAACACCCGCACCCCGGGAATGTCCGATAACTCATTTTCGAGGTACTGGGCAAGACCAATTTCATGATCCAGGATACCGCTCATTCCCGTTTTCAGGATGTAGCTTATTCCTTCGCTCAACCCGGCAAGTCCGGGCAGGTTGGGCGTTCCGCTCTCGTATTTATCGGGGCAGAATTCAGGCTGTTCAAGCTCCTCGGAGTGAGTGCCGGTGCCGCCTTCCATGAGAGGCAGCACTTCAAGGTCCGGCCTCACGTAGAGAATCCCGACCCCGGCGGGTCCAAGCAAAGCTTTGTGTCCGGAGCAGGCGAGCATTCCAATCCCTATCTCTTCAGCCTGAACGGGCTGCAAACCGGCGCTTTGCGCCGCGTCTAAAAAAAGCGGGACGTTTGCCCGGGCGCACATTTCAGCCGCCTCTTCAACCGGCATCAGCGCCCCGTTTATGTTTGAAACATGCACCAGTACAACCAGCCTGACATCGGCGAGAAGCATCCGCTTGAAAATCCCGAGGTCCAGGGCCCCACCGGCGCTGCACGGAATCATTTCGATGTTCACGCCCTGCGATGCGAGCTTCCTCAGAGGACGCGTCACCGAGTTGTGCTCCATTGCGGAATAGAGAACCCGGTCCCCCGGCCTGAGCCAGCCTTTCAGGACGAGATTGATGCTCTCGGTTGCATTTTTCGTAAAGACCACCCGGTCCGGATCTTTAACACCGAGTATTGCGGCCGCCTTCCGCCTGCAGTCGGCAACAATGGCCGTCGCCTCCCTGGCGTGTCTGTGCGCTCCCCTGCCGGGGGAAGCGCCAACATTCTCCAGCACCCTCCCGGACGCCTCGATTACCGCCTTCGGTTTGGGAAAACTGGTTGCGGCGTTATCCAGATATACCGGCATCTATCCTTTCCTGTCCGTTATAGACCGTGAATTTGCCTGCGCGAGCATGCCCGATGAGAGTGATCCCCAACGAACCCGCCAGTTCGACCGCGAGGCTGGTGGCCGTATTGCGGCTGACTACGACGGGTATGTTCACTTTGGCCGCCTTGATCAACATTTCCGACGTCAACCTGCCCGTCGTTACGAGCATTTTGTCTCGAAGCGGGATGCCATACAGAAACACATGGCCCACTACCATGTCCACCGCGTTGTGACGTCCTATGTCGTCGCGGAAGAGGATAACCTTGTCCGGGTCGGCCAGGGCCGTGTTGTGGACTCCATGGGTGCGGCGGTATGTTTCGCTTAGACGGTTCAAATCCTCCACCCTGTCGAGTATCTGGCCCGGAGTAATCCGAATATCGCTTTTGACGGGCTTGCTCAAAAGCGCATCGAGAGAAAAATAAAAAAGAGAGCCTTTGGCGCACCCGGAAGAAATCGTGCGCTTCTGCCACAACCGCTCGGTAATATCGGCGTCTTTCTTTGTCGAAAGGTTCACTTTTCCGGCTTCTTCGTCTATGTCGATGCCCAGAATATCTCCGGGCGAGACGATGAAACCTTCCGCGTAAAAAAACCCGGCGGCAAGCTCGTCCAGATGATGTCCCGCGCACAAAAGGGTCACTATCTCCCGGTCGTTCAGGTACAGAGTGACCGGCCTTTCACGAATGACCCACTGGATCTGTTCGAGCTTTTTACCGCCTCTGTCGTAAATGCCCACACTTGCCGGGGCGACGGAATTATCAGGTTCTTCGACCGTATTCATCCGCCCTTCTTTCCAAAAAGTATCGGGTTTCGCGGCGCCTGATACTCGGAAATTATATCCGGCTCCGAAGCGATTCAGAATAGTCCGACAAAATCAAAGCGTGATCGAACGCCAGATCGTCCGGCAGCCTGTCGAGCGGGCATATTTGCAGGTTTTTCGCATCATCCGCCGCCTGGGGAACACCCCTTCCGGTTGCCGTGAAAACAACGCTAACCGTATGGCCCCTCGGGTCTCTTTCCGGGTCCGAGTATGCATGGAACTGCTTTAGATTCACCAGATCCATTCCGGTTTCCTCTCGGGCCTCCCTGATGGCAGCCGCCTCCAGAGTCTCGCCGTAATCCACGAACCCGCCTGGAACGGCCCAGCCGAAAGGCGGGTTTTTGCGCTCGATCAAAATAATGCCCTCTCCCGGGACCTCGATAATGATATCCACTGTCAAACGTGGATTACGGTACAACCGCACGACTTCTCCGCACCCGGGACACCGCACCTCTCCTGCTCCGCTCATCATGGGCCTACCCGATCTACCTGCGGCCTCCTGCGCATGAGCACGTGTTCGAGAAATAGAACCAACACAATCCCGAACGTAAGCCCGTTGCCCAGAAAGACGCGAAAAGCCTGCGGCAGTTCATTGACAATATTTAGAGGCACAAAGCCGATCAAAGTGCCCAAAACGACCGGCAGGCCCACAATATAATAACTGCGCTCATCGATGCCCGCGTTGACTATGATTTCCAGGGCAGCCCCGATCTGAATGCCCAAAGCGGTGCACATGGCAGCCCCGACGACCGGAGCAGGTACGAGAGTGAAGAAGGCGCCGAGCTTTGGAACAAGTGCCGCCAGAATGAACAGTATCCCGCACCAGGCAACCGTAAAGCGGCTTGCAACCCGCATCGAGAGCACTATTCCGGGACTCGTGCTGTAGCTGACCGTGCCAACGATACCCATAAGCCCGCACAAAACCCCCGCAACCCCGTTGATGAACAGCCCGCGCGGTATTGCCTCGGACAGCCGGTCCCGGTTCGTTAGATTTGCAATGGCCTGGATGCTCCCGATGCTGTTTACCGCGACAGCCACATAGGATACCGCGAAAGCGATCACGGCTGATATCGTCAATTGCGGCCTCGAGGGGATAATGTCTTGTGGGATCGAAAGCCACGGCGAGGATAGAAGGTGACTGAAGGAAGGATGTTCCAGGGCAAAGAAAAGGGCCGTCCCTATGAGCATTCCCAGGAGCAGCCAGATCGACTTGAAAAACCCTTTGAGCCTGTATGCCATGGCGCTCATCAGGAGCACCAGCCCTACGCTGAGCAGGAATTTGGCCGCGCTGCCCCCGTCAGCAGTCGATCCAGCCCCCGACATCAGCGTGCTCATATAGGGTAGAAGCGTTAGAGATATCAGCATCAGGATGACCCCGACCACGTTCGGGGTCATCACCGGAATGATTCTTTTCGGCTTCACGATAATTACGGCCGCCATGAGCAGCAGACCGCCCGCGATTGCGCCGGCCTGAAGAGCAGGCAGGCCGTATGGGGCGATTACCATGAAAGTCAGCAGGAGCGCTCCCGATGGGCCCTCTATAATGGGATACCTGTGGCCCCAAAGGCACTGAATCGTTGTAAAAACACCAGAGGAGAGCAATATGAGCTGGAGAAACCGCAATTCCTCTGCGAGTCCCAACTGAAGTACCCTTGCCGGAAGTTCAGCCGAAGCAATGAAAATGGGAAAGATTATGAATGCCCATTGCAGGGCGTAGAGCAAGGCCAGCCTGAGCGGGGGGCGATCATCCAGGTCGTAAATGTATTCGGGTTTGTCCATCCGATCCGATTCCCGCAAAGAATTCACCGCAGAGCCGTTCGACAATTCCAAAAACCCGGAGGCCCACTCCAGGGGCTACGGTCGATCTTTAGAGAGCGCAGAGAGCGCAGAGCAACCCACTGTAGCGACCAAAAAACGGAACGCAATTTACCGCAGATTACACAGATAACACAGACAAAATTAAGAGTTAAAAGGAGCAACCATTGTGAGAAGTGAGCAGTGGCTGTGAGCTGCTAAAGACAAATTCCTCCATTTCCAAGCACGGATGGACTCGGATAAAGCGTTTACCATGGAGGCACGGAGAGCACATAGAAAAACAATGAACCACAGATGAACTCGGATTCACGCGGATGGGAAAAAAGAGAAAGGAAAAAGCGAGGCCCGGTTTTGAGATGAACGGCTTTTCACTCTCGCAGCGCGCCCGCTTCCTACAGGTGGTTCTTACATGCTGGAAATATAATGCAGAAACTGTATGGCCTCTTCGATTACCTGCTGAACTGAGGGTCTCCCCGATGGCCCGGCTGAATCCCGAACGTGCTTGTGGCGAGGGAAGGTATCGACGTCGGGAAAGTGAGGAGTGTTGTCATATCGGAAGACGAGGCGATTTCGTACATCCTGCAAAGAATGCGTTCTACAGCCGAGCGGCCTTGGCGGTTTTTGACGTCACCGGTCTTCCCGCTTTACGCTCTCCGTCCCCCCCTCTCCCCCATGGCCCGTCTTCCCCATTCACCTATTCACCTACTCGCCTATTTACCTAAACTAAAATCTTCTTCGCTGCTTAATATCATGAACTCCCAATCCACCGTGGGCGAATTGATCGAGAAGGATATCGAAAAATTTCCTTTGCTGTCCCGGGCTGAGCAGTTCCTTTTCCTCTATTATGTGGTCAATGACCTCAAGTTCGAGTTCCGATTGGCACCTCAAGATTTCCTGTGCGATGGAATGCACTTTATCCCTGTCGATCGGCTCCAAGAAGAGCTCTCGTGCAAGAGATCCTCTCTTCGTGCAAAGCTCCTGGCGGATTTTTTCGACATTGGGAAGGAAGCTCAGCCGGATCTCCTGAACCCTGCGCCTCTGCTCCTCGGTAAGGTCCGGGATGAGATCCAGATAACCCTTGATATTCGTGTATTTCCATCTGGTATGCTTAAGGTAGTAATAAGCGCCCGCGAACAATGCAAAAATGATGACTACAGCGGTGGCAAAACCGAAAATGAAATCACGCATGAAGAGTCCTGTGGCCATTTGCGCCCTCATTTGCCAATAAGTTGAAAATAGGCGTAACTGAGCGAAAGGGGAGGAAAATCTCCAAATTCATCCAGTGAGCCGGTCCTTTGGGATACATATCCGGGAAGCAATTGGAAAACCGAATCAGCCAAATTCAAAAACCTTCCTGAAATCCTCCGGACGAGGCCGATTTTCAAATAATCATCGGTCTTTGCCGATTGAGTCCGCGAAATGATTTCGGAAGCGAAGGTTTCCGGGACGGCAAGCCCGGGTAACCCACGGACCAGAGAATCTATCTGATCCAGTGCTCTTAATTCCTCACGGCAGGCATCGCACACCTGAAGGTGGCGTGAAACCTGGTCTCTCAAAGCCCCATCCAACTCGCCGTCCTTATAAGCCGACAAATTGGGCCGAATCTTAATGTGATCCACTTTTCACCTCCACGTTTCCCCCGAGCATCTTCCTCAGATTCTCGCGGGCCCGAAATAACAGCGACTCAACGCTCGAAACTGAGACGGAAAGAACACTACCGATCTCCGAGTAGGAAAGTTCTTCATTCACCCTCAAAAGCAGAGCCGCTTTCTGCTTTTCCGGAAGGCGCGCAATGGCATCCATCAATATCTCCTTCAGCTCCAGCCCATCGATGGGGTTTGGCGCTGCAATTTCGAGCCCCTTCTCTTCAACCGTATCGGCAATCAGACACAATCGCTTCCTGCGCAAAATCTCGTTCACCGATAAATTGTAAGCAATTTTGAAAATCCAGGTAGATACTTTGCCCCTGGGTTCAAACTCAACGGCCGAACTGTAAACCCGCAGGAAAACATCCTGCGCGAGGTCTTCCGAGCCGAAACGGTCCCCCAGATACTTATAGATGAAATTTAAAACAGAGTTCCTGTACTTCTGAATCAGCTTCTCGAATGCCGGGATATCGCCGGTCCCAATGGCTTCAATCAGCTTGTATTCACTATCGATCTTAGGATCAATTCCGCCGGGACTTCTCAGGTCAGCCATCCTTCTTCATCATCAGGAAAACGCATTCTGTTTTCGGCTCGCAATCAAGCCGGGCTCAAATCGGATTAAATCTTTATCCAACCGCGCCTAAGCGAATTATCCAGTATTACTCCCGCAAAAAAAGCCGCGCCCATGTTCCACATTGCAAAAGCGGCCACGATGAGCATCACATAGAAATCGGCTTTCTTATCTCCAATGTCTTTTACCACTATAGCCAGTTCCGAACCCGCAAAGAACAAGATTACTCCCAGGATGGCATTGGGGAAAATTTTGAAGATGATCTCTACGGAGTCGCTGAAAAAAAGCGCAATCAGTACGAGCATGCTTCCCAGAATCACCAGGGCGCCGCCTGTCCTTGCCCCGAAGCGAACATGCCCCGCCATTCCGCCGGCTCCATGACACATCGGAATACCACCAAAAAGAGGTGAAACCAGGTTCATGACGCCCTGGGAGACAGCAATCCCCCTCTCGGTTACCTTCCTGTCGGGAAAGAGCTCGTTATTTTCGGCAACGATTGCGATCACTGCGTTTCCAATAGTAAGCGGTATTTGTGGAATCGTAAAAAGCAGGGTCCCAACGACGAGATCGTTCCAGGTAATCGAAGGGAGAGCAAAAACAGGCAGCTTGAAACCAACATGGATTTTGGCAAGTTCGTGCAGTAATGCAGGGTTCATGACAGGCGCCGACCCAACTCCGATCAATAAAAGCACAAACATTGCTGGGACTTTGGGGTTGGTTAGAAGAAGGTATGTTACGACAAGGGCGATACCTGCCAGAAGCGGCGCTGATTGCATGCGATGGACCCCATCGACCATGAAGGAAAGACCCAGACCCAGCATGATGCCTCGCACGACCGGTTTGGTCGCAAGTTTTGCTATGGGCTTGATGGCCCCCGTCGTGCCCGCGAAAAACCAGAAAATACCTGTTGTGATGCCCGAACCTAAAAGGGCCGCAGGGCTAATGCCCCCTGCGATGGCCGCCGCCCCGATGGCTTTCATGGGTTGGACGGGGAGCGGCGTTCTATAATAAAATCCGGAAGCAAGCAAGCAGATGCCAAACATAAAGAGGAGCCCGAGAGGCTCGATCTTCACGATCGTGATGTAAGCAACAACGAATGGAATCAATGAGCCAATGTCTCCGAACGCACCGGCCCACTCCATCTTATTATAACGGTTTTTCGTCTTCCCACGGCCTGCATCGACTGCGTGCGCAGGCTCCCCACTATCAAGCGCTTCCACCCGGGCATCCGGAGACATCAATTCCACCTCCTGAGATTTTCGATGTTGGTTCGGATGTTGAACGGCCCTATGCGCGAATCCTTCCGCTGCGGGTTCGAGCAGCCCTTTGCCGGACATCGCATTCCGGCAGGCTCAACGGACCGGAGAGTCATCTTCCCTCTTTACCTGTTAAACAATTCAAATCAGGAAAACTTGCGGTCCTTGCATAAAGAATTTTCTATCGGCCGATTTTTTAGAGCATCCGTCGCTGAGCATAGAAGGGGCTTTGGAGCGAGAAGCGGGGAGCGGGAGACAAACAGTCAAGGTTTTATCGAAAATCGTCGGAGGCTATCTTTACAGGGGGCAATAGGTGAGAGTAGGCTTCGCCGCACGGCTACAGCCGGCAGCTTAGTGTGGCCATAATGAGCGTCATCTACACGCTGGACCGCGACCGCCGGTCTGGCCGGACCAAGTCGAGTACCCGGATAAACAGCCAAACGATACTCACCACTGAGGCACAGAGAGCACAGAGAAAAACTACGAACCACTTCCGGTCCGTTTTGACTCCAGGAAGTGCTTCTCACCAGTGGGGGTTGCCGGTAGGTTTTCCCACTTTTGCTCTTTTATCCGTCTTCATCCGTGTATACCTACCACGCGGCACTCCACCATGGTTGGCGCTTTACTCGACTTCCTCGGCGTCTGCGGTGAGCGTATCTTTTCTCCGGACAGAGACGAATCAATGCAAAATCTCAAAAAGGGTGCTTATCGAATCTTCGTTATGAATGCTGCGGATGGCCTGGGCGAAAAGCCTTGCAGCCGATACGCAGGTAATTTTTCCACTTTTGACGACTTCATCCCTTTGGGGCAGTGTATCCGTAACGATGAGGCTTTCGAGCGAACTGTTCTGGATGCGCTCGACCGCCGGCCCGGAGAGGACCGCGTGTGTTACACAGGCAAATACCGCCTTTGCGCCTCTTTCGAGCAGCGTCCTGGTAGCCTCCACAAGAGTTCCGGCCGTATCCACCATATCATCCAGAATGAGGGCTGTTTTGTCTTCCACCTCCCCTATGATGTTCAGGGCTTCAGCCTTGTTCGGGTCGGTGCGGCGTTTATCGATCATAGCCAGTCCCGACTTGAGCAGCTTTGCATAAGCCCTGGCGCGAGGCACCCCTCCGGCATCGGGTGACACTATAACCAGATTGCGGTCGAAATGCTCTTTTATGAAGGGCAACAGAATGGGAGAGGCATAGAGGTTATCGACCGGCACGTTGAAAAATCCCTGAATCTGCCCGGCATGAAGGTCCATGGTTACTATACGGTCCGCACCAACCCGGGTGATGAGATCTGCAACCAGACGCGCCGTGATCGGGACTCTGGGTTTATTCTTCCTGTCCTGGCGGGCATAGCAGTAGTAGGGCATTACGGCGGTGATTCTGTGGGCGGATGCCCGTTTGCAGGCATCGATCATCACCAGAAGTTCCATCAGGTTATCATTGACCGGAGCTGCCCCTGACTGAATGACGAAGACATCTGCCCCTCTAACGTTTTCACCGATTTCTATCCTGATTTCCCCATCGCTGAACCGCCCGGCCATTGATTTGCCGAGAGGAATTTCCAGGATTTCGCAAATGCTTCGGGACAGCACGGGGTTGCTGTTGCCGGCAAAGACCTTCATTCCGTAAACTGCCATGCTTACCACCTCATCCCATGGTTTTTTGGAGTCTGCTGCATATTACAGCAGGGCGCCAAAGGCAACCCGTTTTGAAAAAGGCTTTCACCACAGATGCGCAGTGAACACCCTGCATCCGACGGCCTCAGCCAAAAAGAGACAAAAAGCAATTCACCACAGAGAACGTAGAGATCGCTGAGAAATAACCCCGAGAGCAAACAACAGCTTGACCCGATATTCCTGACAAAATGTCCAAGGGTTAAATGCTGTCGATGTCTTCTTCTGTCACGCAATATCCTTCATGGCCCGGCCAGTAAAGAAAGCGATGGCAGTGGGGACATTGCATAATGTCTTCATCGCGCTGCAGTTCTATGAATTTCTGAGGCGGTATGTTCATGTGGCATACATTACAAACACCGTTCTCCACCGACGAAACTGCAATCCCGGCCTGTTTGACGAAAAGAAAATCGGTCTTCTTCAAGAGCTCGGGGGTTACCCGCTGCCGCACGATTTGGCGAATTCCTTCCAGGCGCTCCAGCCGGCTTTGCAACTCAGCGCTCTCCTTCAGGAGGACAGCTTTTTCCTCTTCCATCTTCCGGCGCCTTTCAGCCAGTTCCTTTTCCATTTCGGCGACTTCGCCTCCAAGACGCTCGATGTTGTCTATGAGTTCCAAGAGGCTGTCTTCACCCTTGGAAATCTCCTTTTTGGTTTCATCGGTCTCTTTGAGGATCGCCTGGTATTCCTTATTGGTCTTCACTTCGCTCTGGCGGGTTTTCTGCCGGGCCATCCGCGCACCCAGGTCCTCTATCTGCTGTTCGACCGAATGGTGCATTTTCTTGGCGTTGTCGTGCTCTTCCTTTTTCGAAAGATATTGTCCTTCGAAAGATTCCCATTCTCTTTCCAGTTCGGCAATGCGGCGGGGAGCTTCCTCACTGCTTCGGATCAACTGGTTCTTTTTGTCTTCGATCTTCTGATACTCAATCAGACATTTAAGTTGATCAAGCAATTCGCTACCTCCTGGTAAAATATACGGCGAAAAATGGTTATTCCAGTGCCGTCTCTATAAGTCTATCCGCTCAGGCAATAACCGTGAACGGGTCTTTCTCGGATTTGGAAACGAAAACCTCCAGATCTAAGCCTTCGGATTGCGCCCTCGAGCGCAGGAAATCGCCAAAAGGTTCAAGGACCAGCTTCTCCGAGGCGAAATGTCCTATGTCTATGACCGCCAGTCCGCTTTCCTCGGCAAGCCTTGCCTCGTGGTATTTCATATCTCCCGTGATGAAAACATCGGCCCCGGCAGCCAGGACCTTCTCCATCATGCTGCCTCCGCTCCCGGTGCAGACGGCGACCCTGGTCAACGGTTTTTGCGGGTCACCCGTCATTCGTACGACGGCTCCGCCAAGCACCCGATTTAATTTCCCGGCAAGCGATTCGAGCGTAGCCTCTCGCCGCAGCAAACCCACAAGTCCTATCCCCATGTATTGCTCATCCCCGCCAAGACCCGCCTCAGGGTCCAGAGGCTCCGCAGCCTCCAGCCCGAGAAGCTCTTTGAGCCGGGCGTTTGTGCCCTCGCGTGCGGCATCGAGATTGGTATGCGCCGCTATTATGCCGATCCCGGAAATCAGTGCGTGCCCGATGACGGACCCGGGCCAAGAATCGGTCCTGACGGAATTTATAGGACGAAGGAGCAACGGATGGTGGGTAACCAAACACTGACATTCAAGCCCCTGAGCTTCCGTGAGTACGGAAGATGCGGGGTCGAGGGCGACGAGGACCCTGGTTACCGGCGATTGGGGATTTCCCACCTGAATGCCGCAGTTGTCCCATGATTGAGCATAGCGGAACGGCGCCCAGGAATCGATCCACTGCAGGATATCCTTTATCCGGACCATGTGCGGCGCTCCCGAAGAAACAAGGAGGGGTGTTCCTTTTGGAACACCCCTCGTTTTTTATTACACTGGTCCAGCGGTTCCGGTAAGGCGCCGGGAATCTTTCTGTTGCTGATAAATCCTCCTGGTAACGAATACCCCATCTGCCGAATGACCTGCATATTACGATGTTACATTCCGCGCTGACCTGGTGGGCCCACCTGGCCTCGAACCAGGGACCTGCCGGTTATGAGCCGGGTGCTCTACCAAACTGAGCTATGGGCCCGCCTTTAAGATAACCAAAACACTAGTATAATTTCCGCGCTTGAAAAGTGTCAAGCAGAAAGCCCAAATCGGCGACTGCAAGGCTCAGGTTTCGATAAAACTCTTCAACTCCCTGCGGCGGCTCGGATGACGGAGTTTGCGCAGGGCCTTTGCTTCTATCTGCCTGATTCTTTCCCTGGTAACCGTAAAATCCTGGCCGACTTCCTCCAGGGTGTGGTCCGCTTTCTCGCCGATGCCGAAACGCATGCGCAGAACTTTTTCTTCCCTGGGCGTAAGGGTGGCAAGGGCCTTGCGTGTCTGCTCGCTCAGGTTGAGGTTTATTACCGCATCAACGGGGGAGGCCACCCGCTTGTCCTCGATGAAGTCGCCAAGATGGCTGTCTTCTTCTTCGCCTATCGGTGTCTCAAGGCTGATGGGCTCCTTGGCAATTTTGAGCACCTTGCGGACCTTATCAACCGGGAATTCCATCTTTTCGGCTATTTCTTCAGGCACGGGTTCGCGTCCGAGTTCCTGGACCAGGTAGCGGGAGGTCCGGATGAGCTTGTTGATGGTCTCGATCATGTGGACCGGTATCCGGATTGTCCTGGCCTGGTCGGCGATGGCCCTGGTGATCGCCTGCCGAATCCACCAGGTGGCGTAAGTGCTGAATTTATATCCGCGCTGGTATTCGAACTTGTCCACCGCCTTCATCAGCCCGATATTTCCTTCCTGTATGAGGTCCAGGAACTGAAGTCCGCGGTTTGTGTATTTCTTGGCGATGCTTACAACGAGCCGCAGGTTGGCTTCGATCAGCTCGCTTTTGGCCAGCTTGGCCCGTATCGTCCCGTCTTTCACCCGGCCGAGCAGTTGCCTGAGAGACCTGGAATCCATTTTCGCTTCTTTTTCCAGGGTTGCAATGTGGTCCCTGGCCTCGATACCCCTGCGACGGAGTCTCCCGTATTCTTCCACCGAGAGTCCGCATGCCGACGCACTATTTTCCACTCCCTCCATGTCCTCAGGTTCGAAGGCCAGTTTCGGGTCTACCTTCTTTTTGCCCATGCGATGCAGGCAGTTCTTTAAGATTTTTTCCCCGTCCTCGATATTCACGAGGTGGCCGTTCAGCTTCTCTATAATACTGTCGATATGCCGGCGGCTGAGCTGAAGCCCCTTCAGAAGGCTTACTATCCGCTCTTTATTCTGCTGCACCTGGTTTTTGAGCTCGAATTCCTTTTCCGGATCGCTGTTTTCTGTAAAAAGAAGCGTCTGCATCGATTTATTTTCCTCGTCCAGACGCTCCACTTCGTCCAGAATACCTATTATCCGGTTTTTCTGAGCCGCTTCCTCTTCTTCGCTGATCTCTTCCTCAGCTTCGCGGATTACTTCAACGAGATGGTATCCTTCACTCTGGAGCTTGTCCCGCAGGCTCATTATCTGTTTGATACCGAGGGAAGACTCCATAATAGCATTGAAGATCTCCCTTTCCCCGGCCTCGATGCGTTTGGCAATTTCGACCTCGCCGTCGCGCGTAAGCAGGGAAACCTGGCCCATTTCACGCAAATACATCTTCACCGGATCGGCTATGCGGCTTGCCGAATCCGCTTCAAGCTGGAGTTCGTCCTCCTCTTCCTCCACGATACTATCCGAGTCGGCGACGGGACCTCTCACCACCTGGACCTGCTGTTCGGAATCGACTATTTCGATATCCATTTCATCGAAAATCATCATCATGTCATCGAGCTTCTCCGGTGTTACGATTTCTTCGGGAAGAGCCTCGTTGACTTCGTCGAGCGTGAGATAGCCTTTCTCCTTGCCCGCCGCGATCAGCCGGTTAAGATCGTCGAGTTCCACTTTGCTCAGCGCAGGATCGCGCCTTTGCTTGGCATCCTTTTCGGTCATTACCTAACTCCTAAGCGTTATCGGAAAAATCACCAGCGTTGGTTTTGGCCGCAAGTTTTTTGATTTGCACGAGAATGTTTGTAACTTGAGCCGAATCTCCCCTACTTTCGGCTTCCTGGAGAGATTGATGCAATTCTTTTTTCCTTTTTTTTTCAATCCTCTTGAGTAGGGCCCCGAGCCAATCGCGCAATTGGATTTCCGGCTCTTCGAGTTCATAGGGTTCCAAAAGATATCGCGTATACAGTTCCTGCAAGTCCCCTTCCCTCATCAGTTCGAATAGAGCAGAGGTATTGTGCTCTTCCACGCAAAATCCTGCGCGGCAAAGCGTGTCGGCTATGTCGGAGAGTCTTGATTCCTCGAAGCAGCAAAGGGCGTCGGACTCGCGCACGCACTCGACCAAGTCTGGATACTTGATCATAATCATCACGATCCCTTCCTCCAGAGACTTGATTTCAGGCGGTCGCCGTGAGTTGACCGGCCTGAACTCCCTGCGTCCTGAATCCAGCCGGCCCCGCTTTTCGTGCAAAAGCTGAGCCTCGGCTACTTCTTCGGTAATTGAAAACCTGTCTGCGATGATGCGCAGGTACTCCGATTTGAGAAGCGGCTGCCGCACGCACTGAAAAACGGGCTGAAACTCCGAAAATATTTGCGCTCTTCCAGCCGAACTGCCGTCCCACTGCGAGGCGGCTTTCCGAACCGTATAGGCCCCGAGTTCCTCTCTCTGTCGAATGAGACGCTCAAGCTCGGACAATCCAAAGTTTTTCAGAAAATCGTCGGGGTCCAGTCCCTCCGGAAACCGGATACAGCTAACCGAAAGCTCCTCTTGCAAAAACAAGGGCAGGGCACGCAGTATTGCCCTCTCCCCCGCATCGTCCCCATCGTAAGCCAGCACGACTTCGTCGCACATCCTGGAAAGAAGCCGCACCTGCTGACTGGTGAGAGCTGTCCCGAGAGTCGCCGCGACCCTGAAAAAACCTTTTGCGTGAAAGGCCAAAAGGTCCATGTAACCTTCCACCAGCAGCACCTGTCTTATTTGGCGGCACGCCTCCCGCGCCACTGCATACTGGTAGAGCATTTTCCCCTTGTGGTACAGGGGAGTTTCAGGACTATTGAGGTATTTTGGCTCATTCTGCTCATCTTTAGACAGAATCCTCCCGCCAAAGGCAATGATTGTACCCCGCTCATCTTTTATTGGAAAAATCAGCCGATTTCTGAAGCGATCGAAAAATTTCGAGGAATCATTTGAACTCTTGCTCAGAAGCCCGGCCTTTACGGCCAGCGCCGGTTCGATTCCGTTCTTTTTCAGGTGCTCGAAAAGCCCGTCCCACCTGGCGGGCGCATACCCCAGCTTCTGTGATTCGACAACGTCAGCGGGCAGCCCGCGCGCGGCTACATACTCGCGCGCCGCCATGCCCTCCCGGGCGTGACGAAGCTGGCGGTAAAAGAAATCCGCTGCGCATTCCACGGCCGTCAGAATCCGCCTGCGCTCTTCTTGGCTTGCCAGGAGCAGATCACTCTGGACTGCCTGGTCCTTCTGAGGCAACGGAATATTATAGCGGTCGGCAAGATATTTAACGGCATCAGCGAACGTAAGGTTTTGATGTCTCATTACAAAACTTAGGACATCGCCCCCGGTTCCGCATCCGAAACAATAATAGAGCTGGTTTTCCGCATCCACCTGGAAAGACGGAGTCTTTTCCTCGTGGAACGGGCAAAGCCCAACGTGACGGTTGCCGGAGCGGCGCAGATGGACCGCTCTGCCTATCACGTCGATAATGTCCACTGCCTGCTTTACAAGAGTGGCAATCCCAGAACCTGTCACTTGGCCAACCTTAAGGAAATTACTGCAGAAAGATCAAAGGGTCAAAATTATAGGTTTTTAGCCTCTGGCTACCACTAAATCAAGTTATATTTTGTCCACGCTTCGGCCACCCATCATACGAGCCTTCGCCGGACCAGTTCATTTACCATTTTGCCGTCGGCCCGGCCGGCCACTTTAGGCATGAGAATCTTCATTACACGTCCCATGTCTTTCTGTGAAGCAGCCCCGGATTCAGCTACAGCTTCAGCGACCATTTTTTCCAGCTCTCCGGATGAAAGCTGCTGCGGCAGGAAATCCTGGAGAACCCGGATCTCATCTTCTTCCTTTGCGGCAAGGTCCCCCCGCCCGCCTTTCTCGTATAGTTCAACGGAGTCGTGCCGCTGCTTTATCAAAGTCGAGATCAACTGTTGTATCTCGGTCTCGTTCGGCTGCCGCCTGATTTCCTTTTCTTTGACTTTCAAAGAGGTGAGGAGCATTCGAAGAGCGTCCTTCGCGTTTTCGTTTTTATCGCGAATCGCGTTCTTCAGAGCCCCTTCTATTCTTTGGTGGAGTTCCATACTCGACCTCACTTCCGGATGTTTCCCCAATCCGCCTGCCGGGCCCGCGCGATTGCTTCCCCGAGGTTAAGCGTGCCTTCGTAGATGGCCCTGCCCGTTATTACCCCGAGCAGTCCCAGTGGAGCGAGAGGAAGGAGCATTTCGATATCTTCCATGGTCGAGACTCCGCCCGAAGCGATCACGGGCGCCCCGGTCTGCTCGATCAAACGGCGCGTCGATTCTACATTTACCCCAGTCTGCATCCCGTCTCTGTGAATATCCGTATAGATGACAGCGGCGAGCGCGAGATGTTTGAACTGGAGCACGAGGGAGACCGCTTCAGTCTGAGTCGATTCTTTCCAACCTTCCACTGCCACGCGGCCGTCCCTGGCATCAAGTCCAAGGGCAATTCTTCCCGGGTAACGCCCGCACGCCTCTTCGAGCATTTCCGGATGCCTGAGCGCGGCCGTTCCAACAATGACCCTGGCCACCCCTGCCGAAAGATATCTCTCGACGTCTTCAAGCGTCCTTATGCCGCCTCCGGCCTGGACCGGGATGGATACGGACCGGGCTATCCCGAGAATAATCCGGTCGTTTACCGGACTTTTTGTAAATGCACCGTCGAGGTCGACCAGGTGGAGCCATTCGGCGCCCTGAGCTTCCCAGTGCCTGGCCACTGCAACCGGGTCTTCGCCGTAGACCGTCGCGCGGTCCGGGTCTCCCTGCATAAGCCGAACACAAAGCCCGTCTTTCAGGTCAATGGCTGGGAAGATGATCATCGCTACTCCAGTTTTGAGTTTCTAGTTTTGAGTTAACTCAAAACTGAAAATCTGTAACTAAAAACTAACTTTTCTTTACGCCTATGAAAATCCGGAACAAATCCTCTCCGGAATTAAGCCGCCAGCCCGCCGCATAAGCTTGTCTCTCGCAATACCTGACGCCCTTGTCCGATCCTGCCCCGGATTTCAGGTCATCGACCAGCAGGAACGGGACCGGATCGATTGAGTGCGTTCTCGTCGATATGGGGGTAAAATGATCGGTTGCAACCAGAAGGCGTACCTTACGAAATTTTGCCGCCCCGTCCACAACTGGCCCGACAACGTACTTGTCGAAACTCTCTATGGCTTTTATTTTCTTTTCCAGGCTTCCCGTATGCGAAGCCTCGTCGGGCGCTTCAACGTGCAGAAAGACGAAATTCCCCCGCTCCAGCGCGGACAGGGCCGCCATGACTTTGCCGTCATAATTGGTATCGATATAGCCTGTTGCGCCTTCCACCTTCACGGGGTCCAGCCCCGCGTAAACCCCAATGCCCTTTAAAAGGTCCACGGCCGAAATCATTGCCCCGGACAAGCCGAATCTTTCCAACCCAGGCATCGAGGGCGCTTTCCCCTGCCCCCACAGCCAGACGGCGTTTGCCGGGCTTTTTCCGGCTTCTTCCCTGAGTCTGTTGACCGGATGGTCCCGGAGCACCCGTGCAGCCTTGTCCGTAAAAACTTGCAGGACAGGTTCCGTGGACAAGACATATTGCGCTATGGGCTGCCCGAGAATGTCATGGGGCGGTGTTGTGCGGATTTCTTCCCGTCCGCCTTTCCAGACGAGAAGTTGCCTGAAGCTTACGCCGGGGAACAGTTTGAGGGGAGCGCCGGAAACCGCGCTCTGAAGGCTGTCAACGATCTCATGGGCTTCTCCGGTTGATATATGGCCGGCCGAGTAGTCTCCCATGAGGACTTTTCCGGCCTCATCCTCGAGGAGAAAAACCAGGTTGCATCTGAAGGCGACCTCGTCGGGTTCGAGCCGCACGCCGATACTCGCCGCCTCCAACGGTCCTCTTCCCGTATGGTAGACGGCCGGGTCATACCCCAAGAGGCTCATGTTGGCCACGTCGCTCCCGGGTTGCATTCCCGCCGGAATCGTGTGCACAATCCCCAGCGTTCCGATTCCTGCCAGCCTGTTCAGATTGGGTGTCCGGGCGGCCTCCAGGGGTGTTAGGCCTCCAAGCTGAGCGAGAGGATAGTCTCCCATCCCGTCGCCGACAAGAATAATGAATTTTTCATCCATTTGAATCAGCCTGCGGTCAGTGACATATGATCACACGATTATTGAATTGAGGAATCGAAGAATCGAGGAAATTAATTCCTGAATTCCTGAATTCCTGAACTAGTCAGCGTTGTTCTCGATGCGTATCAGTGAGGTCGGGGCAAGCACCACATCCAGCTTGTTGATCTCATCCAGGGCTTTTCTTACATTGCTCTCCAGCGCATCATGAGTAATCATCACGAGCGGAACCCAGTCTGCGTGGCGTCCCTTCTGAATTACTGCGGCTATGCTGATCTGGTGTTTCCCGAGGATACCCGAGATCATGGAAAGCACACCGGGCTTATCCAGCGCGAGAAAGCGAAAATAGTAAGAAGTTGAGACATCTTCAATAGGCTTGATTTCTATTTTCTGGAGCCTGCCGGGCTGAAAAGCAAGCGCCGGAATTCTTCCGGGTGTCTTGTTGAGGATATCGCGGGCGACGTCGATGAGGTCGCTCACGACGGCAGCGATACATTA
>CAVUGX010000034.1:0-34797 GCA_963741035.1 uncultured delta proteobacterium | reverse complement strand
CCCGACTTGAACGCAACTTGGTATTACATAAAATCTGCCATACT
Organism: uncultured delta proteobacterium; assembly: GCA_963741035.1. Lineage (GTDB taxonomy): Bacteria > Desulfobacterota > Syntrophobacteria > Syntrophobacterales > Syntrophobacteraceae > SbD1. Next base: position 34,753 of record CAVUGX010000034.1, on the reverse strand, counting down.
GATGTCTGTCCGGAGATTGAGGCATTCGCGCGAAAATCCTTTTTTATGGAACTTTCAGGCCAAGAAATTCTAAAAGCCCCCAGGGCGAATTCACAGCAGGCAGATATCGTCCTTTCTCGTGCTGCAGGTACTCGTTTGCCGGATGAACCGGAAATCTTCGGATCACAGCGCAACCAAGGCCGCAACCAAAAGACTAAAAAGCAATTCACCGCAGAGGCGTTCGATAATTCCAAAAACCCGGTTGCCTACTTCGAGGGGCCAAGGTCGACCTTTAGAGAACGCTGAGAAAAACGCAAAGAAATAATAACACCTTAACCCGTATGCTTGCCAAAATTTCAAGAATCTGCACGTTAGTAGTACAGAGGGATAATTACGAGAATGTCCCTTAATCGAGGATCGGACTGGACTTTGAACGGCGAATCACGGCTATCGATCAGGGGGGTATTGCACTGGTTTGACAAATTTAGTTTGGCTCTTTCTCTCGAGAAAATTAGTCGTGGTCTATTGCTGATGGAATGTTTAATATCGGGCACTGTGCACGCTTGAAACCGGCTGAATGCTACTGCAATCTGAAGCGAACAAGTCTATTTTTCAAAGCGGGGAAGGAATGGCATGACCGCAAAAAGTGTCGAAGATACGAAGAACCACTATGAAAAGCTATTGCAGAAGTTTCGGGTTGCAGTTCATAAAGAATATAAAACCAGGAACCCCACAAATATTGAAGAACTTCTTGACCGGCTTCTTTCCGAGCAACCAGACCTGAAAGCATTAACCGCTAAGATCAGAGATAAAAAAGGACATGTCTTAAAAAGAGCAGAAATAGACCGGGACCATCTCCGCAAGATCATAGCAAGAGAGATCAAAAGTCAATATCATTAGTTATGAGTCATTCGGTTCAATTTCATCCCGGCCGTACATTTGTTATCCACGTATCTTGTGAGTAAGACGATGCACATGGCAAGATTGTCATAGTCTAAAGGATTAGGGTGCGTCTCCCTTCATTTTTAGACTCCCGACGTATTCTCTAGATTGCGAATCGCTACGGTCCCACATCCAGGTCCAGTCTGCAGGCCCCAGCCCAGGCGGAAGTATAAGCGGCTTGAACTATTGCGATTATCAAGATAATTTTTTTCACGGAGTCCTCCTAACGTGCAACCACCTTAACTGATTGTATGTTCCGGTCTCGAGCCGGTTCATAGCCCACTATCAGGTAGAAGTTGGAATTCTCGAGGTCGTAAAGTAATGATAATCATCGTCGATTCTCAGAAAAGAGGCATACCCGGCGGTATACCGGCTGTTATTGAACCGGCCTCAGCGCGACGGCCGGGGGACATCCAAAAAAATTTTACAGCATCGATCTCCTGTAGAAACGTTTCTATTGCGGAAAACAAGCGGGACAAAGCTACTTTAGTGAGCTTTCGGCCTCTTTTGTCAGTCTATCAAGTCTCCCCCGGACCCGCTCTATCATAGGAAAAGGGGCACGAAACCGTTGCATCTCCTGATTGACGATATTTCTATACGGCCTTAGCTTACTGATATCGTTAATAATTGCGAATCAAGGTAATGCCCGGATAGTTTCAAAAGCTCAAACAGTAGAGAATACCGGAAAGCATAGGCCTGGAAGAATTACCTTATTTTTAGAGCGTAGCTCGGGACACGCCTGTTAAATGGGGAAAATAAAAACATTAAGAGTAAGGAGAAAATAGTGGAAAGACGAAACGTAATGTTCAGATATTTTTATCTTTTGCACTGTTGTCATTCGTATCGGCGCTGCTTTTGCCGGCTCTTGCCGGAGCTCAGGACTACCCGGTCATGGACCGTGTTGCCGACAAGTTCCAGAAGTACCAGAATTCGACCTGCGAGCAGTTGTGGCAGAAAAAGGGCAAGCCGAAGTCGGCGATGGAGCAGAAAGCCGTCCGATTCCTGAAGGAGGACCCACAGATGCGCGTTGCGTTCATCGACAAAGTTGCGGCTCCCATCGCAAACAAAATGTTCGATGCGGCATGATTCCATAAATGCCGCAATGCTGCCGCTTTAATCAAATCGCCGGTTGTGAAGGACTGCATAAACTTGAGAGGAGGAGAAATCACTATCAAAAATGAGCCTCTCGCGCGCACGCTATTGCACACGCCCGCGGACGGTGTTTTCCTGACCGCGAGCGGGTATGCTCAGCAATGACTTGGCCTCCGCCCTCTACGATGCTGTGATCAAAGAAGGTTTTCGCTTCCCCGTTCCTCAGCGCGAAGTCCGTCTGCTTCGCGCTGAGGACTCTGGCTCCACTCTCGGAAAACGAGACAGTTGTTCATGTCCCTCCGGGACCCCCTGAAACCATGAAAAGACCCGGCGCTGCGAATGTGTGAACCCATACCCGTGTCTTCTGATTTATCCGTGGTCGTCTCTGTGTGTTCTCTGTGCTCTCTGCGTCTCTGTGGTGGAGTCTTTTCGAGACAGCTCACAAGAAAGCCCCCCGCCTAGCAACGATCAGATCCACACATCTGAGCAATTTTCTGCCTTAACACCATCGACAGGCGGTCAAATGAGCCATTCGTCAATATTGATTGGAACTGGCTGCGATAGTTGGCCACCAGACTCATTCCATCGATAGAAATATCGTATACCTTCCAGTTCCCATCCGTGAGGTGGAGGTAGTAATCAAGAGTCACCGGGCTCCCCTGGTTCCTCACAAGTGCCTCGATTACGACATAACCCCGGTCTATTGTCCTTTGGTTGTAAGTTGATTTCTGCTTAGCATATTTTTGAATGTCTCCCACGTACGTGTTAAAGAGCAGCTTGCTGAACTCCAGCGTAAATTCCTGCCGCTTTTCGGGAAGCAGGCTTTTCCATCGTGGTCCCACGGCGAGTCTGGCTATCGCCTCAAAGTCAAAGTATCCATCAACCACCGCTTGAATTTGTTCCCTTCGATCATGGGTATCTTGAGGGTACTGCGTGAGTATTTGGAGGACCTGGTCCATACCGTTTTGGACCACTGCCTGCGGATTTTCGGCCGCTATAGCCTGTGAACCCCACAAACAAAGACAGGCCAGCAGGATGAGCGTTTTGAGAATGAAATGTTTCCTTATCAATTTAATTTGTAAACGATCTATAAACAGCATTTTCAGACTCTTTCCGGTGAATAAATATCACCCTCGGTCCAAGCAGCATTATTACTGGCTTGCAAAAGCCAAAATGCGACTCTCAAAAATTCAAGAGTCTCGCGCTCTGCTAATGTTACTATAACCATGATGAAGTGGAAGAATGTTTAGTTGTAAGATTCACAGCAAAAATCCGGGACTTTTTCCACCTCATGGATGGTCACCACAGTATCTTCGTCACCCACGGACACACCTTGCCGCGCTAAAAAAATGCGCGACGGCGGCTACCGGATGCAAATCGAGTCATGCTTTCATAAACGTCCGGACCTTGATTTTTTGCGTGGTTTTTGCCCGGACTGCTTCCGGAAGGAAATGAGACAGATACGCAATGGGCATGAACATTATTCACTTCATGGCCGTTTTTGACCCGGTCGAAACTACCGTCCCGTTAGCAGCCGAATACCATTTTCACCCTATTGAAATTCCGGGTCGAAGTAGTTGAAATAACGCAACGGTAAGCACCATGTTTTCAACGAGGAGCAGACGATGAAAAAAATGCAAAAACCCATCTGCTGGGGCGTTGTTTTTGTTTTCTGGGTTTTGGGAGCTTTTCTCTTGCTGAAAATATGGAATTATCAAAAGTCGCTGCTCGATCCGCTTGGCTCCTACATTGAATTCTCGGTTATGTTTGTTGTCACCTTTTATATTTTGGTGCTGTTTCCCATTAAACATTGTGTGAACTGGGTTCTCTGCCGTTGCGGGTTCTCTGCGGATACGAACGGGGGTTTTCAATAAGGGAGAATACGCAGACGCGGAGACGAGGATGATAAAGGCATGGCCAAAAGCAGAAAGGGGTTGAGTTATGCCGAAGATCCTTGTTGTCGATGATCAGGAACTTGTAAGGCTCCTATATTCCGAGGAATTGAAGGAATCCGGATACGAGGCCATAACGGCGGATAGCGCTTACAAGATCCTCGAGAAAGTCGAAGAGGAAAAACCGGATTTGGTCGTCCTGGACACAAAGATGGTTTACTACAACGGTAAGGACATCCTCCAGGACATCCGAAACCATTTTTATGACCTGCCTGTTATACTCTCAACGGCATACGATAGCTTCAAAGAAGATATGAAATCGATTGCGGCCGACTTCTATGTTATAAAGAGCTTTGATTTGACCGAACTAAAGCAAAAAATCGCCATGGCTCTCGAAACGAAGATCTCCGGTTGACAAACCCCGCCCTGCAGGCCTGTCTGGTTTGTCGAAATGACGATAATCGGCTGCTTTAGGTTCCGTATTTCGGTGAGCAAATTGAGGTATTATTCCGGTCAAGGGCTGCGCAGAGTAGCGGCCCTACCGTCACTATTTCATTAAGGAGAAGATTTTTATGCGCAGTCTCAAAGGAACCCAAACCGAACAGAATCTGTTGAAGTCTTTTGCCGGTGAAAGTCAGGCTCGTAACCGCTACACATACTTTGCAGGTGTGGCGAGAAAAGAGGGATACGTGCAGATTGCCGATATCTTCGAGGAGACCTCCGATCATGAGAAGGTGCATGCCAAGCGTTTTTTCAAGTTCCTCGAGGGGGGCGATTTAAAGATTATGGCCTCTTTTCAAGCGGGAAAGATCGGCACTACAGCCGAAAACCTGCTTGCTGCCGCGATGGGAGAGCAGGAGGAACACAACGACCTTTATCCCTCCTTCGCTGCCATTGCCAAAGAGGAAGGTTTCTCTCAGATCGCCGCGCTATGGGGGTTCATCTCCGTTGCCGAGAAGCAGCACGAAAAGCGTTATCGCGACCTGTTGTCCAATCTGGAGAGCGGCAGGGTCTTCAAGCGTGACGAAGACAGCGTCTGGCGCTGCCGCAAATGCGGCTATCTGCACTCACACAAAGAAGCCCCCCAGATGTGCCCGGCCTGTGCCCATCCACAGGCACACTTCGAACTGCTGGGCGAGAACTGGTAGAACAGCAGACAAGAACGAGAAGGGGCAATTCCCGATTGGAAGAACCGGAAAGTACCGGGTCTTTCCCAAAAAACGCCACCCTATCTATTTCAGACCGAAGGAGTAACCTCATGGCAACTGACCAGCACGGCACGTCGATACGGGACATGATTGGAGATGTCGCGCCAAAGCTAGCTGAACTCAGCGATGATGTTCTTTTCGCGGATGTATGGGAGAGACCCGGTCTCTCGAAGCGCGACCGCAGCCTGATCACCGTCGCGACCCTCGTTGCTCTGAATCGAACGGAACAATTGCCTTTCCATCTCGGGCGTGCACTCGAAAACGGTGTGACCAAAGAGGAGATTGTAGAGTCAATCACGCACCTTGCATTTTATTCGGGGTGGCCTACCGCGATGTCTGCCATCATGTTGGCGAAGAGCGTGTTTAAAGAGCATCGGTAATCGTGGGGGCATGGCGCCGCCCGGCAAGGGCGGCGCCAGCCGCTGTCCCAAACCCCCCGCTTCGCCCCGACAGGGCCGGCAGCCGAACCTGGACGTTGTCAGTCTTACTATCTTGGCGATCTCTCTTCGTAGTTCGCATGGAACTGAGATATAATCCGTAGGTGCAAGAAACAGCGCCCGGCTCGGGTAGTGTTTGAGCTTCCTCATTGGTCCTCTTCGGATTATGGAAAGGAAAATGAAGCACATCCCTTTTTCACAATTTTTCAAGAACTCTCGATGTATCCTTGGTGAAGGGGCTGTCATCGAGCGCTTGCGCCGCAACTCTGATTTTGAGATCGATCCCCACATCGTCAATTCGGCGTTTATCTATGACGAAGCAAAACGCGCGGCTCTCGCGGCCATCTGCCGGCAATACCTGGACATCGGTTTTCAGCACGGCTTGCCGCTCCTCCTTTCCACCCCAACATGGCGGGCCAGTCGGGAACGAATTGCGGCGGCCGGTTACGAAAGGTCGGATGTGAACGGCGACAATTTCAGGTTCCTTGATGCACTGCGAAACAGCTATGGGGAATACGCGCAAAAGGTCGCCATCTGCGGCCTGCTGAGCTGCCGTGGGGACGCCTATAAAGCGGATGACGCCCTCGCTCCCTCTGAGGCGCGCGAGTTTCACAGTTGGCAGGCCATGATGCTGGCGGAAGCGGGAGTCGACTTCCTCCTTGCCGCCACTCTACCGGCCCTGAGCGAGGCGACCGGACTTGCAATGGCCCTGGCCGCAACCGGTAAGCCGTACATTGTCAGTTTCGTTGTTCGTGCCGAGGGTACGATGCTTGACGGTACGCCCCTGAAGGATGCTGTTGCCTCTATCGATGCCGCTGCCGCCACAAGTCCACTGGCGTACCTGGTCAATTGCACTCACGCGTCGATCTTTCGATCTGCTCTTCTACACGAAGTCAATTCATCGCCACTTGTCAGAAAGCGGGTTGTCGGTCTGCTGGCCAATACTGCGGCGCTCAGTCCCGAGGAATTGGACAACAGCGCCGGTCTGGTGGAAGAAGAGCCTGAAGCTTTCGGACGATACGTTGCCGGCCTGCACGGGGAGTTCGGCATGAAGATTCTGGGGGGCTGTTGCGGGACCGACGACCAGCACATCCGTTGTCTGGCAAAACAGCTTACCCTGGCTTTGGCGCCAGGGTAAGATCGATCCGTTGCCGACTCCGGGTTGAAGGTTGAGGAAATGAGCAGATCCGGCCATCAAGACGGCTTTCCTCGACTTTGAGAAACGGGACGCCAAGATTCTCACCGCTTCTGAATCTCTTGTTATCCAAATTGCCGCAAACCGAACTCTTTCTAAATTGGCATCTGTGTAGATTCTCGTTTGATGCAAAATGAGGGTCTCGATCTTATTTTGGTATGCAAACAAACTGCTTTTGGACTTTAAAGCCAGGCGGAATCCCACCGTGGCCTGACTTGCGTCTATGAACAGTGAGGTGACAAATGGCGAACAGGGACAAAATAATAGATCGTGCGGCAGGAGCCGTAGTGGGCGCCCTGATCGGGGATGCCCTTGGGTTGGGTCCGCATTGGTATTATGATTTGAACCGGATGCGCACGGATTATGGGCCGTGGATACATGGGTACACCGATCCGAAGCCTGGCCGCTACCATGCCGGACTCAAGGCAGGCGATCTTTCCCAGACCGGTCTGATTACAGTAGAGCTGTTGCGGTCGGTTGTGGAGAAAGGCGGGTACGACGAAGAGGATTTCACCAGGCGATTGGACGAAAAGTTCCTGCGGCAGATGGACGGCACCGCATACTCCGGACCCGGTGGATACACAAACCAGTCCATTCGGGAACTATACCAGGCCAGGGTTAAACAAGGAAGGCCCTGGGGAAAAACCGGGGATTATGCCGATACCACTGAAGGGGCGGAAAGAGCGGTGGTGATTGCGGCAAGGTATGCTCTGTCGCCGGGCGAAGGGGCGCAGATGATCGCGAGAAATATTCGGCTGACTCAGATTGACCCTTTTGTTGCAGCTCTTAGCGCAGGCTATTGCGTGATCGTCAGCGCTCTGATCCGTGGCGAAGCGTTTGACGGTACGCTGTCTGCCAAACTTTACAGTATGGTGGAAAATGGAGAACTTCCTTTTACCCACGCTGTGCTGGCTGAAAAAAAAGGAACGTACGACCATGATCCCACGGCGGCGTCCGCTTCGCTCCCTTATCCTGACGCGCTTTTGTTTCCTTCCCACATCTGGACGGCGGCCAAGGACCCTGACGTAGTCATCGAGCCCGCCTGGAAGGTATCGCTGGTCTACGGCATGCCGTGTTCCATCGTTTGCGTGATGCCGGCCGCGTATTATCTTGCGGCAAGGTTTCAAGATGATTTCGAGCAGGCCGTCCTGCACGCCGTCAACGGAGGTGGGCAAAATATGTCCAGGGCCATGCTGGCTGGAGCGATGGTGGGTGCGCAGGTAGGGGTGTCTGGTATTCCCGAACGATTTATCGAGGGATTGTCCGGAGGCAATGAAATAGTCGATCTTGCGAAACGACTTGGCAAAAGCCTCACGGCGGAAATCTGACTCATGCCTAAGGGGGGACTTTACATGGAATTGCGCCACACCCGGACCACTATTTTGAACGAAGGGTCCGCAGAAGAAAAACGTCAGGAAATACGCGATTATTTTCATAAAACCTATAGCATCGATGAAAAACTCTACGATACTCTTCCAGACGATGCCACGTTTTACATCCGGCCCGAACCCCTCAGACACCCTCTGATATTCTACCTGGGCCATACAGCGGTCTTTTATATCAACAAACTGATCATTGCCAGAATCCTGGACACCAGGATTAACCCCGGATTTGAATCCATGTTTGCCGTGGGCGTCGATGAAATGTCCTGGGATGATTTGAATGACGCCCATTACGACTGGCCAGCGGTGGCCGAAGTGAAGGCATACCGGAAAACGGTTCGCGAGACGGTGGACAAGCTTATCGCCACTTTGCCTCTCACTTTGCCCATCAACTGGAACCATCCCTTCTGGGCCGTCATGATGGGAATCGAACATCAGCGGATCCACCTTGAAACTTCGTCGGTCATCATCCGGCGTACTCCAATAGACCTGGTGCGGCAACTTCCTGTCTGGGACATTTGCCCCCAATCGGGCGAGCCGCCCCGGAACGAATTGATTCCAGTTTGGGGTGGCAAAGTCGTTTTGGGAAAATCCAAGGACCATGCCCTGTACGGCTGGGACAACGAATTCGGGCATCACGAGTCCGACGTCTGGGATTTCAAGGCGAGCCGGTATCTCGTTTCGAATCGGGAATATCTTGAATTCATGGAAGCAGGCGGGTACGGGGCCCAGGAATACTGGACTGAAGAAGGCTGGAACTGGGCGGGTTATTCCAGGGCGACCCACCCGCTATTTTGGATCAGGGACGGCGCTTCGTACAAGTTCCGCACTATGGCCCGGATCATCGAAATGCCCTGGGATTGGCCGGTAGAAGTCAACTGTCTCGAAGCCAAGGCATTCTGTAAATGGTTGGCTAAAAAAACCGGCAAATCCCTGCGCCTGCTCACCGAAGACCAATGGCACCGCCTCCGGGACGCACGCCAAATTCCCGATCAGCCTTACTGGGACAAAGCCCCCGGCAACATCAACCTGGAACACTGGGCCTCTTCCTGCCCCGTAAACACCTTCCGGTTCGGCGAGTTTTATGACATCATCGGCAACGTATGGCAGTGGACCGAAACACCCATCACCGGTTTTGAAGGCTTTGAAGTACACCCTTATTATGACGATTTCTCCACGCCGACGTTCGACACCCGGCACAACATCATTAAAGGGGGGTCGTGGATTTCGACGGGCAACGAAGCCACCCGGGATGCCCGCTATGCCTTCCGGCGCCATTTTTTCCAGCATGCCGGATTCCGTTATGTGGAATCGGACCAGCCGGTGGAAATCCCGGAAGCCATGTACGAAACCGATGGCGCCGTATCCCAGTATTGTGAAGCGCATTACGGCGGGACCTATTTCGGGGTGGATCACTTTCCTGCAAAGTGTGCCCGAATCTGCCTGGAAGCCATGAAAGACCGCCCCAGGCGCAGGGCCATGGACCTTGGCTGTGCCGTGGGAAGAGCGACTTTTGAATTGGCCCGGGGATTTGATCGGGTCACGGGTCTCGATTTTTCCGCCCGATTCATCCGCATCGCCGTTCAGCTTCAGGAAAAAGGGGTTGTGCACTACGAACTGCCCGAAGAAGGCGAACTCGTTTCCTACCATGAAGCCCGGCTTTCGAACTTCTGCCTCGAACAATTCAAAGACAAGGTGGAATTCTTCCAGGCGGATGCGGTAAACCTCAAACCACTATTTTCCAATTACGACCTGATATTTGCCGGAAACCTCATCGACCGCCTCTATGACCCGGGCAAATTCCTGTCGGGCGTGCACGAACGGCTCCACGTCGGCGGACTGCTGGTCGTCACGTCGCCTTATACGTGGCTCGCGGAATTCACTCCGCGCGACAAATGGATCGGCGGGTTCAGAAAAGATGGAGAACCCTATGCCACCCTGGAAGGGATGCAGGACTTGCTGAGGGAACACTTCCGGCTTGTAAACGAGCCGGAAGACGTCGAATTCATAATCCGCGAGACCCGGCGCAAATTCCAGCACACCGTTTCCCAGCTCACGGTTTGGGAACGGGTGAGCTGATCAACTTCGACGGAATGGGGCGGTTGCAGTCGTTTATTCGAGTGGCAGAGTCAGGTCTACACATTCAGCAGATGGGGTAGTCATCGGCTTCACCCGGCCCGATCCACTGCAGAGCGGAGCGCCCGCGCCGCAGCCCCGGGATGGGGACTGGCAATTATGGCCGATACGACCGCTACCCCATCCGCGCCGGCGCGGATGACATCGCCGGCATTGCTGTGAGTTATGCCGCCTATCCCGACCAGGGGAATGCGAACGGCCCGGCGGATGGTTCGTAAAACACCGAGCCCCGTGGCCGGCAGCGCATCGGGTTTGGTCAGCGTGGCAAACAGAGGCCCTACCCCCAGGTAGTCCGCCCCATCGGCTTCGGCCTCAAGGGCTTCCTCGACGGTACTCACGGAAACCCCGATTGTCATACCTTTGCCGGCAATCCGGCGCGCAAGGGCGCAATGCATATCCTCCTGCCCCAGATGCACTCCATCGGCGCGGCAGGCCAGCGCGATGTCCACCCGGTCGTTGATTATGAGCGGGATGGCCAGCTCCGAAGCCGCTTGCCTGAGCGCAAAGGCCTGATCGAGAAACTCTCTTGCCCCGGCATCCTTTTCACGAAGCTGGACCACGGTCACACCGCCTGCGGCGCTCTCGCGAACGATTTGCTCAAGAGGGCGGCCGCCGGAAAGGACCCGGTCGGTAACCAGGTACAGTCGAAAATCGATTCCAGGTTTGAAGGCTTTCATGAAAATGCCACCCGTGCGCGCGCTCTGATGATGGCGGCGTCTATCGCGTCGAGTGCGTCGAGCAGGCCCACCTGAAAACTGCCGGGTCCGGGGTTGGGGAGCGCTGCAAGTTCTCCCGCAATCCCAAAGGTCACGAGCGCCCCGATTGCAGCGGCAAAAGCATCCGTTTCGGCGGCGCAAAACGCAGCCGTGATCGCGCTCGCCGTACAGCCTGTCCCTGTAATCCGGCCCATGAGTGGGTGCCCGTTTGAGATCCTGGCCGTCCGCAGGCTGTCGGTCACGAAATCCTCCGCGCCCGTGATCGCCACGACAATCCCGTAGGTCCTTGCCAAATCGCGGGCTGCCAGCCGAGCATCCTCCGCGCCGTGAACCGACTCCACGCCTCGGGTAATCCCCTTCTGGCCGGCAACCGCCAGGATCTCAGAGGCATTCCCGCGCAAGACCGTCACCGGCGCCTCACCTATGATCCGCCGGGCAGTCTCGGTCCTGAACCGGGTTGCGCCCGCCCCCACCGGATCGAGTACGATCGGAATGGAGCGGTCCCGCGCGGCCCGGACGGCCCTGATCATGGAATCGATCCAGGGCTGTGACAACGTTCCGATATTGATGACAAGGGCATTGGCCAGCCCGACCATCTCCTCGACTTCTTCGACGGCATGGGCCATTACCGGCAATGCGCCCAGGGCTAGCAGCGCATTGGCGGTAACGTTCATGACTACGTAGTTGGTGATGTTGTGAACCAGGGGATGTTCCCTTCTGATCTTTTCGAGAATATCAGAGGACTTTTCAATCGTCTCTTGAACAAGGTTATCTTCCATATGCCACCCTCAACACGAAAAAGTAGTCGATGTCCGATCCGGTTCGGTACAGAAATTTTGCCCCCCGGACCATACCTGCGCCTCAAACCAGTGCCCCTGTCTCAGAAGGCGGGAGGCATCGCGCATCAGCTCCGACATGGCCAGTCCATGGGAGCGGTCCCTCTCGGCCTCCGTAATTCCGGTAATGCTTCTCTTTGGAGCATCCGGAGGCCGCATCAGACTTCCTTTATCTGAATCATGACGGCAAGGCAAGTGATATGCCGGTGGCCTGTCTCGCGCTGCGGAATAACTCAGATCACTTCTATCCCCGTGGAGTGCGGGTCTTTTCTATTTTTTGCAGAGATCAACGGGGGCGATCAGCCCTTCCACCGCCGGACAGCCGGAAGCGGTGATTGATGGGCTCGATACATGTTCCCATTTATTTCATTTTCTGAGGGGTTCTGAGGGCATATTTTGCGTCATGATATATCATTTGTTTAAATAGGTTGCATTTCTTAAATCACCGGTTATAATAACGTCGTGCCAATGGAGTAGGTTATTTTGAGTTGCAGGGAATCGATCTTCACCAGCATTAATGGTTCGGTTTCGGGGTAACTCCGAGTACCGCGCCAAAAGAGCAGTGAAAAAACCACAAAAGTTAAAGAAGGATCAGCAAATGGTAGAAGGTCGAGTAAAATGGTTTAATGATTCAAAGGGTTATGGCTTTATCGAAGCTGACAATGGACATGATGTATTCGTTCACCACTCATCCATAGAAGGCGAAGGCTTTAAGTCTTTGGCCGAGGGTGATCGGGTCAGTTTTGCTGAAGAAAAAGGCAGTAAAGGGCCAAGTGCCGCAAACGTAAGAAAGCTCTAATCGAGCTTTGCAAAAGACATTAAAAAAGCGAACGTCAGCCGGAGCCGTTAAAAGCTCCGGCTTTTTTATGCCGGTGTGATGGCCCGAAAAACAAGATTCTATATCATGGTCGTGTGGAGCTTTAATCGTATCCTATTGTCAGAGGGCTCAGGAGAAGATAGCCTGCCGGGAGTACCGCCTCTGTTGAATTGGCTTCGCCGGTCTGTAATTCAAAAGGAAAAGTTATGATTTCAAAATCCTCAATCCGAAAAGCCATCGCACAGGCCAAGGGTTGTGCGCAAGGTAATCTCTATCTCGATGCGGACGGGAAGACCGTTTGCTTTACCGTTGGAATGAGCGACTCATTTGATTACGGAAGCACCTATCCTGATTTTTGGTACCTGGCGAAGGAACATTCATTTGAGAAGGTCGTCGGGATAATACGCAGATGGGCGGCTTCGAGGTGAAAGGTATGCGTTCGCCGGAAGAACGCTAAGATTCAATGCAAGGCCCTGCCGGGACTGATATCTAAGAAAATCGGTCAACCGGCTTCTACAGCCTGCGTCCCGGGGAAGGACCTCTTTAGGCCCTTCCCTCCAGAACGAAAGCTATCGGCAAATATCGCGTGAAATATACGATTTATACATTATGAGTAGTTTGGTGCCTGCATTCCCCCCTCCCGGCCTGTTACCCGGGTTTTCGGGGTAGGGGAATTGAGCCCGAAAGTCACACTACTCGAAAAGAACGCCGGCGAAACTCCACCCGCCATCAGTACCACCCAGTATCCCGAATTCGATTGAGGCTGCATTCACCTTATGCTTGACGCCGGGTTCTTTCTGTAACGAAATCACGAATCCGCCCTGTACGTAGGAGCCATCACCAGTTACACCGTTCAAGCTGTAAGCCCCGGTAACGTCATGGACAGCCGAGAAATTAATCGTAGTTGAACCGTAGACGATGGTTCCATAGAAAAGACCGTCTACCTCGGTAATAGTAATCGTCGCGGAAACCACCGCTCCCGGGGTACCGGTATCGGAAATAGAGAAAAGGTCGCCCGTACCTGTGAAAGGGAAAAGTGGCGCTGTTGTTTTTGCTGTTGCAAGACCGGCTGTGAAAATCATCAAAAAGACAATGGCACCTATGGTAAGCAATTTCTTCATTGGAATCTCCTCTGTCGCGTTTCTGGTTGAGGGTTGTTCGATTACCTTCCTGGCGTCGCAAAATTACTCGATACACCATTTAGCGCATTATATGATAGGTTTGCAGTTCGCATTCCCCCTCTCCGGCCTGCACTCGGTTCTCAAGGGATGGGAACTCAACCCCAAAAGTCATACTACTGGAAAAGAAGACCAGCATAGCTCGTTGCTAAAGGATCCAGGGTCCTGAATCCGATTGCGGCTGCAAGGACCTCCTTGGCATGCTTGGGTAAAGCTGGGTTTTTCTGTTTCGAAATCGTGAACGCGCCTTGTACAGGATCGGTAACAGAAACAGCTAATCGAATAGCGGGAGCAAGTGAAACGTCTGAAGACGCGGTAAGAGAGACAGTTTGACCTTTGAAGGTGTAGACCCCTGAACTATCCCTGACAGCCGAGAAATTAATCTGAGTCGAACCGTAGACGATGGTCCCATAGAAAAGACCGTCTACTTCGTTGACGGTGATGGTCGCGGAGAGTGGTCCTCCCGTGACGCCGGTATCTGTCACTGAGATGATGTCGCCCGTGCCTGTGAAAGGGAAAATCGATACCGGTGCTTTTGCTGCTGCAAGACCGGCTGTGAAAATCATCAAAAAGACAACGGCGCTAACGGTAAGCAGTTTCTTCATTCAAATCTCCTGTGTTAGCTTTTCTGGTTGGTGATGTTCGATTACCTGCATGGCGCGGCAAATTTCCTGGCTCCGATGGTACAGACTGCCGGCAAGCTTTACCAGAGCCGTATCGGAAGTCAAGAAAAACCCGGGCTATACCGGCCCGTCAAGGCAACTTCACGTCAAGAATCTTTCGGACGGCTTGGATATTTATCTAATATTTTGCATACTTATTTCAGTATGTTACATTTCGTTGACAAAGCATCACCGCCCGGCGAACTACCCCCCCTGCCGGGAATTCTCCCTTCGGCCTGCTCACCCCATGCGCATGACTTCTCGAGACGAGACATCCAGGTTCAGTCATGATCTTAATTACTTACGCATTCCGGAATTTCATTTTCACAAGGATGGAGTCTGAACTTCGACAGGGCTGTTTTGTAGCGACCGGCAAACCAGTCGCCGGCTGAACCATTGCGAATCGAGATCGCAATTCCAGGCACGGGTTTGAACATCAAACCAGGTCGAACTTCAATTCGCCAAGTTTTTCCAGACTGCACGCCAATTTGTCGCCGGGTTTCAGCCAACCCTGTTTTTCAGGGGACCGCCCGGCGATCACTCCTTCCGGAGTACCGGTGAAAATGATGTCACCCGGTTTGAGCGTGATGTAGCGGGAGGTAAAAATGATTATTTGCCGGCAGTTGAAGATGAAATCGTCCGTGTTGGAGGATTGCCGGGTCTCGCCGTTCACGCGGCATTCGATCTTCAGGTTGATTAAACTGAAAACTAAAAACTGATTTTTTTCGCTATTTCTCGAGGAGCCTTACCGTTCCGTCATCCAGATCGTATTTTGCACCTATTATCTTTACCTTTCCCGCATCGACAAGCGACCGGATTACCGGTGACCGCCTGGTCAGGGATTTTGCAACCAGTTTAATGTTGTCGTCGATGGCCGATTCCACGAGATCTGATTTACCGGCGCCCCCGGCTTCTTTTCTGGCCTGCCTGACCGCCGGAATAATTGCTTCGATAATGGCGCCGATATTTCCGTGCGGATGGCCTTGCGATTCCACGGCAGCAGTCACGGCGCCGCAGCGTTTGTGGCCAAGGACCATTATCAGAGGGCAGCCGAAGTGCTCGGCGGCATATTCGATACTCCCGATGATAATGGGGTCCGGAATATTGCCTGCCACTCTCACCACAAAAATTTCACCCAATCCCTTATCGAAGATGATTTCCGGAGGGACCCTGGAATCCGAGCAGGACAGAATTATGGCAAAGGGCTTTTGCCCTGCGGCAAGGGCCTGGCGCGCGCCGGGACCACTGGAATCCTTAATCGTTAACTGGTTTGCGATGAAGTGCGCGTTCCCATCCATCAATTTTTTGAGAGCTTCATCTGCGCCAATGCCGCTACCGGTTTCCGATGCGGATGCTAAAGCTACTGCCAGTAATGATGCGGCCAGTACAAGGAAAAAACGGAATTTCTTCTTCATCGAATAAACCTCCCGGGTGGTGTGTCCGAGCACTCTCATAATTACACCCCTGGATGTTGTCAAACACTACAACCAAAAATCGCGTATGCCTCGTTCATTCGAGCAATATATTAACGCTCCGCAAGGCTCGTGGCCCCGCCGCCCGCCGGGTGGAAAAGGACACTTGCAGATGGAAACCGGCTGGCGAGATTCTTATATTAGAAGTATCGCCGGTCAATAGGCAGAGTGGATCGCAGCCCGTTTTTTTGAAACGTCTTTTGAGTGAGGGTTATCTGTCTTTAGGGTATTTGAACGAATTTTTGCATGCTTTGGAGAAAGCCATGCCGATAATTGAGTACGAAACCAAGAAACTCCAGCTCCATACGGAGTACGAGAAAAAGAAAATAAAAGTGGATGATGAAGGTTATCTGGAAAACTTCGAGGATTGGGACGAGACGGTGGCTTGTGCCTTGGCGGAAAGAGAGGGGGCCGCTAAGGAGTGCCCCTTGAAGGAAGGGCAAATAGAAATACTGAGATTTATCCGGGAATATTATAAGAAATTTGGTTCAGTACCTGTCGTCCGGGCCGTCTGTACAAACGTGCATCAACCCAAAAAATGCGAATACATTGAGTTTCCCGATCCCATAACTGCTTGCAAAATCTCCGGAATTCCCAAATTAAATACCGGCTATGAATTAATGTGACCATTTCTCCATTCAAATTAGACTTCATCAGGGAAAGCCTCGATTTCCGATCCGCCGGGAGTTGTCCGCTCCTGATGAAGTCACTATCTTCCTCGTATATTTTGCATATGAAAGGAAAGCCTGAGATGATCGATGCACTTAAACTGAGCCTTAATGGAGACCGCGTAAGGTTCTTTAACTTCCTGGACGGGGACCGCCAAAAAGAAATGATGCGAGATGTCCGAACCGGACTGGCGAAGCCACAGAAATCGATTCCGGCCAAGTACTTTTACGATTCCTGCGGCTCGCGGCTGTTCGAGCGGATCACCACGACTCCCGAGTATTATATCACGAGAACGGAGCTTTCCATTCTGGAGCACTCGGCCGGCAAAATGGTCGATTTCCTCTCCGGTGCTGGAGGCGATGTTGTTGAGCTGGGGAGCGGTCCTACCAGCAAAATAAAAAAACTTCTGGACGCGGCATATGCGAGAGGACTCGACAGGCTTCGCTATGTTCCCCTGGATATTTGCGGCACTTGCATAGAAGAAGTAATCGAGGAATTGCCGCTGCTCTACCCTGACCTCGATGTGTTAGGCCTGAGGGCGGATTTCACCGCGGACCTTGGAATGCTGCCCCGGGGAAAGAAACTGCTGGTTTTCTTCGGCAGCACCATAGGAAACTTAACAGGGAAGGAATGCGCCGGTTTTCTCGAAAAACTGAAACAGGCTATGAACCTTGACGACCGACTGCTCATTGGCATGGACATGTTGAAACCCGTACAGGTTATGGAAGCGGCCTATAACGACAGCGAAGGTATTACCCGGAGCTTCAATCTTAACATACTGTCCCGCATAAACAGGGAACTCAAAGCCAATTTCGACCTGGATGATTTCGAGCACCTCGCCTACTTCAATCCCGGCGACGAGCAAATCGAAATGCACCTGCGTGCAAAACGAGCCGTTTCGGTCTCGATTCCACGCCTTTCAATGACGGTAAATCTTTGCAAGGGCGAAACCATTCATACTGAAATATGCCGCAAATTCAGCAGAAACCGAATCGAGCGAATTTTTTCCGAAGCCGGCTTTCAGATTGAAGGTTGGTTCACCGATTCAAGAGGATGGTTTTCACTGGTGGAAGTCAAAACGCAACAACCTGACAATCGGGTTTCCGCCGGGAAATTCCCGCGGTTGATTTGAAAACCGGAAGCCCGTTTTAGATAAACTGCGTTCCACCTGCGCCACGGCTGATTCAACCAAGACTTTTCGCAAGCCGGAAGCCGCTAAACTGAAAGCGAGTCGCCGGTGCCCAGAAATTCCGGTAGCTCGCCCTTATATGATTTTTGGGAGTAACACAGGAGCCACCCCGCAGCACTCGCTGATTGTTCATGAACTTTCCATTATATTCGGAAAGGTCGTTCGGAAACTCCCGAAATCCTGGATATGGCTCGTAATAGCTCGATGTCCATTCCCATACGTCACCGAATACCTGCAAGAGGCCCCCGCCCGCAATAGCGGCCTCCGGATGGAGGCGTCCCGGGTCGAAAAGATTGCCGTGTATCGGGTCTGCCGCCGATTCCCTGGCTGCTAATTCCCATTCGCGCTCTGTTGGCAGGCGAACATCTCTATAGTTGGCATCTACCCGCGATTTCCAGCTCGCAAAGGCGTTCGCTTCATAAAAGCTCACGTGGCAAACCGGTTCGTCCGGGTCTACTTCCCGCATGCCTGAAAGAGTAAATGTCCGCCATTTGCCGTCAATCTTCTCCCAATAAAGAGGGGCGCGCCACTGCTGTTTCTCGACCTCAAACCAGCCGTCTGATAACCAGAGCAGTGAGTTGCCATAGCCGCCGTCTTCCATGAACTCCATAAAGTCAGCATTGGTAACCAGACGGTTTTGCAGCGCAAAATCACCGACTAATGCCTTGTGGACTTCCAGTTCGTTGTCCCAGCACCACCCGCCTTCGATGTTGCCGAATTCAAACATGCCGCCCTTGAAAGCAATGAACTCGGGCGTACCGGGCTCACTGTTCCGCAGCTCCTTTTCCCGGCGTTCACGGTATACGGGCCGAAGGTTAACAGGGTTTGCAAAATAGATGTTCTTGATCTCGGAGTAGAAAAGCTCCTGGTGCTGCTGCTCGTGATTCACTCCGACGGTGACCAGGAAGGCGAGCTCTTCTCGATCCTTTTCGGGCGATCT
This sequence comes from uncultured delta proteobacterium, assembly GCA_963741035.1. GTDB lineage: Bacteria > Desulfobacterota > Syntrophobacteria > Syntrophobacterales > Syntrophobacteraceae > SbD1. Next base: position 16,011 of record CAVUGX010000034.1, on the reverse strand, counting down.
TGTTAGAAGCTTCTCCATTCTCTCGTCTATAGCTTTCCGGTACCCGTAGATATCCTTTATGGCCGGACGCGTGCGAATCCCTCTGCGGCCCCGCTCCCCCCTCAGGCCTGCCCTGTGGTAGTAGGAGTTGAGCAAGTATGCATACTCGTGATCGACCGGCATTGACATACCCCTTGGTTTGAGCAGAAATTGCCAGAAAAACCAGCTCGTATGCCCAAGGTTCCACTTAGGAGGGCTGACTTCCTCCGAGGGCTGGACCTGGAAATCCTCCGGTTCAAGCGGCGCGCACATTTCAAGGCTGGCCTGCCTTGCTTCCCGATAAGCTGTGAGTAGATCTTCTCGCCACTGTTCCATGCGGGTCCCTTTCGTCGCAATGCAGAACGGGTTTCAAACTCAATGATCTTTATCGATCTAAATGTACTCGCTGACTGAGGAGGGCGTGGGAACAGGCCCGACGGCATCCCCCGACTCCTCTATATGCAGTTCAATCAACATTCATGGTCTCCCTCAACTTCATCTTCAGACCGGCCTGTTTCAAATCGGATTTAATCCTTGCTGCAACCTGATGCAATCCGTTTTCAGCAGAAATCCCATTTGATGTTGGAGAAGCACCTGTATTTCAGGCATCCTGCCACCACCTGATGAGGGCAGTTGCGGCAGCAAGGATTGACAATCCCAAGTGCGGCAACATCCGGAATCTCGACTAAGTTGCTGGAACGGCCCCGCCGTAGCAAAAATATTAGGGAGTATCCCTTCTATGTTCGCCCGGAAGCGTAATATGCATAAAGACGGAGTACGTCCGGCAACCCTACGACGCTAGTGTGACCTTTCGCCGGTGAAGCCAATTTGTGATAGAATTGTCACAGGATCGAGATGACAAACCGCCAACCCATGTGAAAACGTCGCGCTCATCAAAAGATTACCTCACTTGGAGCAGGTAAAATGATCGAGCGCATGTTTTTTCTTGGTAGACAGATGGAGCGATTCAAGCTGCTGTTGTTGCTTTGCTGCTTTCTGAGCAACCTTATATTTTCTATCCCTTCGGCTTCCGCTGATTATGGCTATCAAACCTACACGATCACCGACGGGTATTTTTCACCGGCAAGCGCGCCGGGCAGCAATGAGGATTTGACTGGATATTTCACTATTGTTCCCCGCATGCCGACCGTTATCCCACCCGATGGCGGCGCAATTGTCTATCCGTCCGGTCCGCCTTCCTACCTCTATGCGAGCTTGCTCCTTTCCAGCGAGAATTACACTATTACAAATGGGACGGTCGAATTAATGCGTGGAGGGGCGCTTATTGTTCCGAATTTCGGATATGACGATCTGAATAACTTCTTGATAAACCCTGTCATACTGGAGTGTTCCACGATCGGACACGGTTTCAATAATGGTAGGGAATATTACCAATACTTTGAACAGGCGCTTGTCCCCGTTCAAAATTCAGGCTCGAATTCCATCTCCTACGACAGCTCGGGCAGTTACTTCCCCAGCAGCATACACTTTACCTACGAGTTGACAGATTATATTCAAATGGCCCTTGGGCCGCTTCCAACCCCAGGGGTAATATCTATGTGGCAGCTTGTGACTGAATCGACCACACCGCTAGGAACGGTCTCTTTCGACGCTTCACCTGCGTCAGTCCCTGGACCTGGATCGCTCTGGCTGCTTGGCAGCGGTTTAATCTGGTTGGCCAGTCTGAAGCGCAGGCTGTTCCCGAAATAGAGGTGGTGCAAATTCACGATTTACGGGCGTCCAGCTCAATCTTAAAAGATACTTTTCTTCTACAATGTTTTCCCCAAACGGGCCTTTTTGTGTCTGCAAACCCGCATGAAACCCGGAGCCCACAGGACAATAGTAAAAAGTGCGCATTCGCAAATCCCGTGTCAGAACCCGCCCCGGATCATGGATCGGGTCCGGGACAGGCTCTGGTCTGGGGGCCTCGCCCCGTTGGCTCGCTTCTTACCGCTTCTTGGGCAAAGAGGCTTCGAGGTAGTCGGCAATGGCGGCATCGATGTACTGTTCCGTCTTCATATCGGTGTTGGTGATGTCTTTGGTAACCCGGCCTGTCTGCGCGCCGCCCTTCTTGCTCGAGATATCAAAATCGAACGTGAGGTACTTGACCAGCACCGGAGTGGTGGCCGCCGCGCTCGACGCTCCATAAACTGCGCCCCCGGCTGCTCCCTGGGCGGCTCCCTGCCCTCCGCCACCTGCTAGAAGCCCGCCCAGTGCACCCAGGACAGCTCCTGCAACGGCTTTGCCGCCTGCCTCATGGGCAACCACCGGGGTATTATCCACCTGATTGTACGTTACGTTGACACGGACCTGGACAGCGGCGCGGGCCGGGTTTTCGGGCACTTCGTAGCCGGCGTCTTCCAGCGCCTCGATGGTTTGTTTAAGGTAATTTAGATTAGGCGCCAGTCCGGGTACGTTGACATTGGTGGCCGTGACGCCGATTGATCTCTCCTTGGGTCCTGCTCTGAAATAAAGCATCTGATCGGGCGGAGGAGTGTAGGCCGGGGCCGGGGCCGGGGCTGCGGCGGTCGTCTTGGACTGTTTTGAACCCCAGTCGGTCTGGGCCTCGGTGGTTGCAGCAAGGCATGAAAAACAAACGAATAAGAATGCAAGTATGCAGGGGACCAGAACAGATTTGATAGAGGAATTCCTTTTCATTGCTTTTTCCTTTCACAATATTGGTCGTAAGAAGGACTCAGGGCAATACTATGAGTACCACCGGAAATGCCGGATTATCTCAGGCACTTTCCTATTCGGTTTACTTGACGCAAAAGAGAAGAACTTTTTCGTCCCTCGACAAGGAGAGGGCCCCTCCCCCACTTTTCTGAAGAGCGGGCCGCGGGGAACCTGAAAAACTTCTTTTTCGTGCCTGCGAATAAAGGGCCGGAAATGAACGGGGGGCGCCTCCGGCCGGCCGCAACGGGATGCCGCGGCGCCTTAGCGTTTGCATTTCGCCCCTTGTTTCGCTGCAGCTTAGCCCATCAGTCTATTCACTCGCGCCGGAAAGTCAATAAATTCATTGTCGACAAATCAAGCAAATGGAAGGTTAGACGCGAAGGCGGCGAGGTTGCCAAGCCTGCCCGGGATCAGATGCGGGGCGGCGAAAGCCGGGGAGGGCAAATGAGAAGAATGAAATCCCGGTTAAAAGGTTTTTCCCCCGGCTTTCGCCGGAAGGTATCCTTCAATCCGCTGCGCTCCCTCTTCGTATCAAAATCCCCTCCTGCGCGGTTTGAGAATACACCGGCACTTCGCGAGGCGTACGGCCGCGCCGCCAATTTTTGTTGACATTTAGGGGTCATCGGATAGTCTTCCGGTAAATCGTGGAACACCCTGGAGCCGGCCTGAACATCAGTTTGCACAACCGATTCGACGCAGTAGCCGGCTGAACGCCGTCCGGGAGCAATAACTTACGGAAAGACATAGCAGCATGAGAGAAAAGAAGAAATTTTCTTTTCGCAGTTTTTTTGTAAATAGTCCACTTATCACGGCAATTTGTATCATCTTATTAGTGGGGGACAGTGTGTGGTTGACTTACCTTGTCACTAATCGAATCCACCACAAGGAAGTGAGAGAATTACGAAACAGCAACAATGAACTTAATAAAAGTAAGGCAGCTTTAAATAGTCTATATGAAAAATTGCTGGATAATTATAACCAGGTGAATGGCAAATGCGACCGCCTCGACACTATGTATAAAGAACTGAAAAGAAAAAGCCAGGGCCCCCCTAATATACCGGATCCCCGAATATCGTCTTTGACAGCAGATTTGAATACCTGCCAGAATAAAAATCTGGAATTTATTACTTCAATGGCAAACAAGGATTCAACAATAGCATCGCTGGAAAACCGGTTGCACGAGCATGAGCAAAGTCTTGGCCGCATGGAAAAGCTTTTTGTTCGAGAAATGGCTTTAGAGCCCACATGGATCAAAGCGGGCGAAGTTTTCACAGCATTCAATGACGATGTCGCCATTGTAGTCGATGAAGCCTCTGATAAAAGCCGATGCCCGAGAGGTTCGGCTGCCGCTGTCCATCTCAATATCGGAAAGGATAAAAAGAATCTCTGCCTTCAGATGGATCGCCAGGAGGTCTTCACGTATAAAGGGAAGAAATACTTTTTTAGCATACTCGAGGTCAGAGAAAACGATCAGTCCCATGAGTATCTGGTATCAATCCTCAAAGAGAGGGGGAAATCCCTAAATTAGGGTTCATATGGCTGAAATCGGCAATTACCAGTTCGGCGAAATACAGGTTGACGGCAAAAAGTACCACGGCGACATCAAGATCATCGACGGTTCGGTAATTTCGAACTGGTGGCGCGCGCAAGGACACGAACTCGCCGTTTCCGATATAGAGGACATACTGTCCGAAGCGCCGGAAATTCTCGTCGTAGGAATGGGCCTGCCGGGGTATATGAAGGTCAGGGATGAATTGCGCCAACACCTGGCGGCAACCGGGATTTCCCTGATCGATGAGCCTACGCCCAAGGCGGTCGCCACGTTCAACAGGCTGAAAAGATCAGGCAAAAGGGTGGCCGGGGCCTTTCACCTTACATGCTAGACTCCACTAATGGACATCACTCATGAAGATAGAACCTATCGGCATCATATACTCGCCTCACTCAACTAAAGAAAGTTGCCCCATTCAACCTCTTTATGCGTCTGCATCGGTCGGTCGCGTAGAAATATTCGATGAATTTGAGCCCGGATTGAAAGATATTGAAACGTTTTCGCATATTTATCTGCTTTACTTTTTTGACCGCGCCAGCGCGATCGAGTTGGTACGGGCGCCATTTTTGGACGACGAACCCCATGGAATCTATGCTACGAGGCATCCGTGCAGACCTAACGGGATCGGCATGTCCGTCGTTAAATTATTAGGTCGTGAGAGGAACGTTCTCACGGTAGGCGGGATCGATGTGCTGGATAAAACTCCCCTTTTAGACATAAAACCTTACATGCCGAAATTCGATATCATCAATTCCGCATCCGAAGGGTGGACTGCCGGGAAAATTTGGCGCCCTAAACCGGGCGGCCGAGAATAACGAACAAATCAACAGAGGGCAAACGTGCCCCCTGGACTCTCCAAAAGCGTGGCTGTGTGATACCGGGTGCGTTTAAGACGGTACTAATTTTAGCGGGTTCATCCGGCAACCGAGTACCCGCAGACGAGAAAGGGCAGCATCTGTCTGCTGTGAACTCGCCCTGTGGGGGATTTTGAGTTTCTTGCCCTGAAAGGGCTGCATAGGGTAGCCCAGGGTCAGCACGGCGCCACCCTGGGGAGAACAGGGCCGCAAATTGGTCGTAATACCCTGAAAGGGTTACATAAAAAGAGTATTCATGATTAAATCAGAGGGTGCTCGAACATCAAAGGATCGGCTATGCAACCCCTACAGGGTAAGAGCTGGTTCTTGTTGGCGGCACAACCCCAGGGTGGCGCTCCTGTGACCCTGGGCTATTATATGCAGCCCCGGGGCAAAAATCCGAACCGCGGGTACTCATTTGCCGGATGAACCTTTTAGCGGTGCTCGAACGCAGCCTGGTATCAATCACTCTGACCGGGGGTCACGCAGTTGGAAGGTCGCGAGGCCAGCCCCGTCCCCACGGAATTGGAAGCCGTCACCGTAAATGCGTAGGTTTTCCCGTCGCTCAGCCCTTGCACGGTCACCGGGCTTTTCGTGCCTTTGACCTCGATGCCTCTGGGAACCGATGTAACCGTATAGTAGGTCACAGGGCTCCCGCCATCTGATTTCGGGGACTCGAAGCTCACTGTCACCATGCCTTTGCCGGGGGTTGCCGTTACGTTTCTCGGCGGATCGGGCAGAAGAAGATCTACGGGAACGCTTACTCCGGTTCCCCCTCCCCCCCTCCCCCAAACGCCCAGGATGTGGAAGTCATGAGGAAAACGGCCAGGACTGCAATTATAATAGCTTTGCCCGTCATGAGATTACCTCCCGCTCAGTTCGTTCAATCCGGTATTTCCCGGGTGAGTTTCTCTGGTACTTATTACTGGTGCTTATTAATAGATTAATCGGATCTCTGAAATCCTCAAGTAGCCGTTAACGTGTGGAGTTACGGCCGGCCTCGGCACAGAAATCCTCGAGGGCCTCGGCCATTTCTTTAGGTTTTTCCCAGTGAAGTGCGTGGCCGGCATCGAATTCCTTTAAATTTGAATCGGCTATTCCCGCAAGGAGATCCTGCTGGTCGCGCCGCGTAAATATCTGATCCAGATTTCCCCAGGCGATCAGAACCGGCACGGCTATGTCACGCAGAATCGGCCTGTGGTCCACCTCAAAGAGTCCCGACAGGACCGACTGCCAGACGCGGGCAGGAACTTTCAAGCTCTCGGAGACGATCATTTCCAGGAAGTCGGTGGGAACAGGATTGGACGGCGCCTGGAATCCGGCTGCGAACTCCCGGTCTATAGGGTCCCGCAGCGAATCGATATAAGGCTTGATCTCCTGAAGCGCGGCATTTCCGGCGGCGCACGGGGCCGAGCTTATGAGGACGAGCCTTTCGGCCCTGCCGGGATAGCTGGCCGCAAATAACTGGGCTATAAAGCTCCCCATGGAATGCCCCACGATGTTCGCCTTATCCAACCCCAGGGCATCCATGAATAAGAGTAGATCCAAGGTAAAATCTTCCATGGCATAGCCGCATTCAGGCTTGTCCGAATCTCCGTGGCCCCTGAGATCGAGAGCAATAGCGCGGCGCCCGGGCCGGAGGACCTCGATGACCCCGGCGAAAGATCGCCACGAATCGGCATAACCGTGCAGAAAGACGATAGGTGTGCCCGCCGTTTCGCCATTGTCGGCATAATTAAGCGTGATGCCGGTTCCAAGCGGTATACGACCGAAACGGAGCTTATCGGCCCCGCGCCGCGCGGGGCAAGTCATGGTCGACACGATACCATCCTTTCAGCGAGGTTCTTCAAGGGGACGCAGGAAGGAGGAGACAATCCCCGTCACCGAGGTCAAGTGCTCTTGAGGCACGAAAGGATACCTACCTCATCAGGATAACATGCCGTTACATAAATTATAACGGTCCGATTGCTCGTGCAAGTTGCTTTCAGAGGGGCAAGGAGCGTATTCTGTGAGGCACTGACCGGCATTCTTCATGTTTGGGTGAAAAGGGCGCAAGGTTTAATATCATTAATCTGACTTTTGGTTCATCCGGCAACCGAGTACCTGCAGACGAGAAAGGGCAGCATCTGTCTGCTGTGAACTTGCCCTCTGGGGGATTTTGAGTTTTTTGCCCTGAAAGGGCTACATAATTGCCCCGGTCCCCACGCCCCGCGAGGTGCCACCCTGGGGAGAACAGGGCCGTAAATTAGTCGTAATACCCTGAAAGGGTTACATAAAAAGGGTATTCATGATTAAAGCACGGATGCTCGAACATCAAAGGATCGGCTATGCAACCCCTACAGGGTAAGAACTGGTTTTTGTTGGCGTCACAACCCCGGGGTGGCGCTCCTCTGACCATGGGCTATTATATGCAGCCCTCCATTTGCCGGAAGACCCTGACTTTTGAGGAAAGTATCGGATGAGCATCTATTTCGTCGAGACGGCGGCGGCTGAGCAAAGAGATCTTCTTTGCCGCTGGACCGAACGATTTTTCATGGAGAATAAGCGGGTGCGGATCGTAGTCGATTCGACGCAGGCGGCGCAGTTAATCGACCAGTTACTGTGGACATTTTCACAAGCAAGCTTCATTCCACACATGATCTTCAGCCAGGGGAACGCGCTCCCCGCCGAACCCGTTCTGATTACAGTCGGTGAGTTCCAGGTCGCCGGGTTTGAGGCCGTTATATGTGACTGTCCGGTCGATCTTGAATTTATGAGCAGTTTCGAAACCGCTGTGCATTTCATCCTCAGAGACGACACGGAACGCAGGCAGCAGAGCCGCAACCTGTGGCAAAAGGCCCGCGACCTGGGGTTCAACCCAGTCCATGTACCGTACGAGCGCCAGGGCTGATACCGGCAAACACTGCGCCCGCGCGGACAATCTCCAGGCTCGGCGGGCCGTGGATTATTTTGGCGTCTTTCCTTGGGATAACTGGAAAAAACATTAGCAAAAAATCCAAATCTGGGTTAGAAAGTGAAAAATATGGCAAGCCAGTGTCAGGGTGAGCCATCGAGGATTGAGGAGTATTTTCGGGGCTACATTGCGCAATTGCTGTGTGCCCATATGTGAATGTTTGGACGATCTGGCGGGGAAATGCCTTGACATAGCCCCGCTAGAAGCTAGAATGGCTCAAATGAAGTCAAGCGGCGGCGAATCTTGCGTTCTATTTCAAAGTTGACATGGAGGAGTATCTGACATGGGAGTAGTTGCGGACAAACTCAAAGAACTTCGAGAAAAGGAAGCCAAGATCAGGGAGATGGGTGGCCCCAAAGCTGTGGCCCAGCAGCTTGAACGCGGGAAGATGACCGCCCGTGATCGTATGAACTATTTCTTTGATCCCGGCACCTTCCGTGAACTTGACATGTTTATGAAACACCGGGGAACTCTTTTCGGCATAGATAAAGTCGATGTGCCTGCTGACGGAGTCATCACCGGTTTCGGAAATGTAAATGGACGCGAGGTTTTCGCGTTTGCGCAGGATTTCACGGCCCGCGCCGGCAGCCTCGGCGAAATGCATGCAAAAAAAATCTGCAAGGTGATGGACCTCTCGCTTCGCGCGGGCAAGCCAAACGTCGGCTTCTGTGATTCGGGCGGCGCACGCATTCAGGAAGGCGTCGATTCGCTCTCCGGCTACGGCCAGATATTCTACCGCAATGCGATTTCCTCGGGAGTCATCCCCCAGATTTCGGCCATCATGGGTCCATGCGCTGGTGGGGCCGTCTATTCGCCCGCCATGACCGACTTCATCTACATGGTCAAGGGGACCGGACTGATGTTCATCACCGGTCCTGACGTAATCAAGTCGGTACTGGGCGAAATAATTACCCAGGAAGAGCTTGGCGGCGCCATGACCCATAACTCCAGGAGCGGTGTGGCCCAGTTCGCAGCCGAAAGCGACGCTGACTGTATCGACCAGATCAAGCAGTTGCTCTCCTTTTTCCCGGACAACAACATGGAAGATCCTCCCTACATCGATACTGGGGATGATCCCAACCGGTTGTGCCCGGACCTCGACACCATCATTCCCGAAACTTCGATGGGCGCATACGATATGCTTGACGTGATTCGCTCGATCGTTGACAACGGGGACTTCCTCGAGGTGCACAAGTATTTCGCGCAGAATATGATCGTCGGCTACGCCCGGCTGGACGGAAAAACGATCGGCATAATAGCCAATCAGCCCAAGGTGCTGGCGGGATGCCTCGATATCGACTCATCCGACAAGGCGACCCGTTTCATCCGGACATGCGATTGCTTCAATATCCCGATGTTGACCATCGCCGATGTTCCCGGTTATCTGCCAGGCAGGCAGCAGGAATGGGGCGGCATCATTCGCCACGGCGCAAAGTTGCTCTGGTGCTACTCGGAAGCCACCGTTCCCAAGATCACCCTGACCACCCGAAAGGACTACGGCGGATCGTACCTGGCAATGTGTTCGAGCGACCTTCGGGCCGACTTCACCTTTGCGTGGCCCACGGCCGAAATCGCGGTCATGGGCGCCCAGGGCGCGGCAAACGTCATCTTCCGCCGTGAGATCCAGGAAGCAGCCGATCCGGTGGCCAAACGCCAGGAGGTGATCGACAACTACAGCAAGGCGCTCTATAACCCATACATCGCGGCCTCCCGCGGCTATATCGACGGCGTGATGATGCCCTCCGAGTCCAGGTCGCGCCTGATCGAGGCCTTCCGGGTTATCAGCAACAAGCGCCAGACGCTTCCACCCAAGAAGCACGGCAACATTCCTACATAAATCGAAGAGCCTCAAAATGGGTGGACCAAACATTGAAAATGGCCACCCTGCATCGCAAGACACAGAAAACCCGCCTCCAGCCCGGAGGCGGGTTTTTTGCTGCGTGACAACTGCAGGTATGATTCGGTTATCGCAACATCATCTGAAAGGTGGCGTACGGCATGGCAGTCCCAAGTCGAGATTGTGTAAATTCAATCACTTACTTTTGGGCGTCGTCGTACTTCATAACATGAATCACTACCCGAGACCTGAAGCAACAATGTACTCTCCGCATTACCAGGCGGCTGTCTCTCCGCGCCTCTAAAGATCGACCCTAGCCCCTCGAAGCAGGCCACCGGATTTTTGGAATTATCGAATGCCTCCGCGTGAGATGATCTTTACACTTCGTTTTGTGTTTGACAATACTTCCAATACTGAAGTATAATTTCCTCCGTTTTCCGTTCACCGCAGAGCCGCAGAGAACGCGGAGAAAAGACCTTTCAGACAGGATCAACAGGACGAACAGGCAAGGCTATTTCTAAGCCCTGAGAATCCTTCAATCAGTGTAAAGCCAGAAGCGGGAATGCTTTTGCTCCCTGCTCGTTTATTTCGTTGAATTTTGCTCTCTGCGTCCTCTGAAGATCGACCTTGGCCCCTCGAATAAGGCCACCGGGCTTTTGAAATTAGTGAACGCCTCTGCGGTGAACGCTTACAGGAATTTGCTTTTCACCCATTCACTATTCACTATTCACTATTCACTATTCACTATTCACTATTCACTACCCCCACTCAGGAGCCCTGCCCCATGAGAAACCGAATCGATAATGACAAACTACTGCAATTAATCAGGAACGGCGACACGGTTTCCGAAGCCGCCCGTAAGCTGGGAGTCAACAAAGCGACCGTATCTGTAAGGTTGAAGGACTTGAAGGTCGCCATAAACCGGAATGTCGCCCTCCGGGCGGCCAACAAGATTGTTGACCGCGAAATCAACGCGCTGGACCAGTTGCAGAAGATCAACCGCGACGCCAACGAACTGCTCGACCTGCTCATGCGCTGGAACCGGGGCGAAGACGCGGCTCTTCAGGTGCTCGAATCTCAGGTCAGAAAAATCAAGGTCCGGGGGCAGGAAGAGGAAATCTCCGAGTACAGATTCAAGGACCCGCGCGAACTCGCTCTAAAGGCCATGCAGGAAATCCGGGGCCAACTCAAGTTGCAGCTCGAAATCTTCCAGGCGCTTTTCGACATGCAGGCGGTCAAGCAATTTCAGGCTGAAGTATTGGAGGTGATCGCAAGTGTTTCAACGCAAGCAAGAGATGAAATCATCCGTCGGCTCACGGAAAGAAATGCTCTTCGGTCAACTCTTGACCTCAATCGATCAGAAGTTTCGCCGGGATGACGGAAAGGCCTACGGCTCGCTCGGGGCCTGGGCCGCAGAGACGCCGATAATCCTCGACGGCCGGCCGTTCAGCTTTCATAACCACGAATACCTCATGCCCCCCTACGCCGACGACCACCCGCACATGGTCGAGATCAAAGCGGCGCAGATGGGGCTTACCACGAAGGCCATGCTCAGGGCGATGTACGCGGCCAGGTACCGGAATTTCCGGGGCATTCTCTATCTTTTCCCGTCGAGGACCGATGTGACCGAATTCGCCAAAGGCCGGATCGATCCCTTGATCGAGGATAACCCGGACACCCTGGGCCGATGGCTGCAGGAAACCGATTCCGCCAATATCAAACAGATTTGGAATTGCTTCTTGTACCTCAGGGGCATGAAGTCGCGTGTGGGCCTTAAGTCCATTCCCGTGGACTTCCTCGTCTTCGATGAAATGGACGAAGCAAGCCCGGTAGCCGTCGATATGGCCATGGAACGCATGAGCCACAGTGAGTTTCGTGAAGTCCTGAAGCTAAGCAACCCTACGTTGCCCGACTACGGCATCGACAAAGCCTTCCAGGAAACCGACCAGCGTTTCTGGCATGTGAAGTGCGAAAAATGTGGAGAGTATACCTGTCTCTCTGAGACCTTTCCGGACTGTCTCCTCGAAATCGGCGGAAGAACCATCCGCGCCTGCCGGAAGTGCAAGGCCGAGCTTAACCCCTCGATTGGGGAATGGGTTGCTAAACATCCGGGCGTGACCGAAAAGCGAGGCTACCATTACTCACAGCTTTTCAGCCATTATGTCGATCCTGCCGAAATCCTCCACCAGTTCAGGACCACGAACAACCTGACCGAGTTCTATAACCTGAAGCTCGGCATGGCCTATGTGGAAGCCACAAATCGGCTGAGCGTTCAAGAGGTGCTGGCGCTTTGCGGCAACGAGGGCATCGCCTCCTCAGATTCCGGACCCTGCAGCATGGGAGTCGACCAGGGCAAGCTCCTTCATGTTGTAATCGGAAAGCGCGAATGGGGAAGGGCCGGGAAAATCGTCCATGTCGGCGAGTACCGGGCATGGGAAGAACTCGACCAGTTCATGAAGGTTTTCAACGTAGGCCGCTGCGTGGTGGATGCTCTGCCTGAGACCAGAAACGCCAGGGCCTTTGCCGGGAAGCACAAGGGAAAGGTTTTTCTCTCCTATTACTCCGAGCACCAGAAGAGCGGCTATAAGTGGAACGACGGCGACTTGACCGTCCACAGCAACCGCACGGAATCCTTGGACGCCTCCCACGTTGAAATCCAGTTCGCAAGGGTAGCGCTGCCCCGCGAATGCGACATCATCCGGCAATTTGCGGAACACTGCGCCAACACGGCCAAGAAACTGGAAGAGGACGCGGAGACCGGCTCCAAGCGCTACGTCTACGTCCGGTTGGGACCGGATCACTTCCGCCATGCTCTCAACTACGAGGCTATGGCGCGGCAGTACGGAGCTTCCGGGAGGTTTGCCAATAACGACCTGAGCTAGTGTCCTGAGTCAAAGGTTCAAGGCCGTCATTCCGGCACGCTTTAAGCCGGAATCCAGCTCAGGGCCGTCATTCCGGCACGTTTTAAGCCGGAATCCAGCTCAGGCCCGTCATTCTGGCACGCTTTAAGCCGGAATCCAGTTCAGGCCCGTCATTCCGGCACGTTTTAAGCTGGAATGCAGCTCAAGGCCGTCATTCCGGCGCGCTTTAAGCCGGAATCCAGCTCAGGCCCGTCATTCCGGCGCGCTTTAAGCCGGGATCCAGCTCAGGCCCGTCATTGCGGCACGCTTTAAGCTGGAATCCAGCTCAAGGCCGTCATTCCGGCACGCTTTAAGCCGGAATCCAGCTCAGGCCCGTCATTCCGGCACGCTTTAAGCCGGAATCCAGCTCAGGCCCGTCATTCCGGCACGCTTTAAGCCGGAATCCAGCTCAGGCCCGTCATTCCGGCTCGCTTTAAGCCGGAATCCAGCTCAGGCCCGTCATTCCGGCACGCTTTAAGCCGGAATCCAGCTCTGATTTCATCTCATACGGAGTTGCGTTCAAGACTGGGCGAGGATAAACCCCGCCCCTGCAGAAGAACCGTGCGATAATGCCGTAGGGGCGGGGTTTATCCCCGCCCGAAGCACCAGACTTGAACGCAACTTGGTGTCAAAAGTTCGTCTTCTGACCCGGGACACCAAACATTAAGAGGCAAAAATGCACATCCCTAAAATAACACGCCGGCACAACAATATAGGCGCCCCTTCAGGCTGGTTGGATTCGTCCGATCCGGAGAATCCCCGTTCCTATTTCCGCATCTGCGGGGGCGCCGCCTGGCCTCACAAAGGAAGGCCGGGTTTTGTGGTCCTTGTCGGAGAGCAGGTGCGAAATCTGCGATCCGGCAGCCCCCCTGTCTTTTACGGCCTGGCGGAATTGGAACAAAGAACCAACGACGACATGCTTTCAAAATGCGCGGAACTGGCCGCTATCGTCGATACCTGGTATTCCAACGTTATTCCGGAAGCGCAACGCGTTGCGCTGCATCAGTTCAATCTGAGGCAGGAACAAAAACATCTGGCGGGAATACAACTTATCAACGCCCCCATGTTATCGGAAGCCGGTGATGCCTCGCAGCTTTTTGCCTATGCCGACGCCGAACTCGATCAAAGAACGTCTCCAGGTCGCAAGACGGTATTTCTGGGAGAGTGCTCAAGGGTAAAGGCTGCATTGCAAAGGGTCCCTGAAGAATGGGATCGCGCGGAAGACATCCTCAAGCCGCCTGAAGTAACCGCGCTCTACTATGTGCTGGGAGCAATGTTTCGTTTCCCCTTCAGCGTTCCTTCACGAGAGCCGGTATTCGCCCACATGGAATACGACATATTCAACCCGCCGTGGGAGAAGAACAAGGAGGATTGATTACGATCTCTCTTCAAGCAAGTAGCCGGTCTGGAGAATCCCACATTTCGTCATTCCGGCAGGGCTTTTTGGCCGGAATCCAGTGTTTTCATTAAGTGACGGTTATGGAAATCTCTCGACCGGTCGAAAACTGTCGGCTATGGTGCTTATGGTCACTAAGTGTATTTGCGCAACGGGGTTCGAATCCCACGATCTGAGTGAGAAGAAAAGGGAGCTGCCACCCCTTGAGTTAAGACGATTTAACTCTTTGTCGGTGTGCCAGTGCGGTGTGGTTTTGGATTTTTCCTGGGTGCTGCGCGGGAGAAGGCAGGCGGTGTCGTGCCGAGGCATCACGGGGGGAGATTTGAGGCGGGTGGCCTGGATACTTGCTATCCGGGCGCGAAGCGCAAGAAGTTACGATAAAGTAATAATTTCAATTCCAACCCACCGTTGCATAAGATGCCATTTTGGCGAACCGCATTCCGGGCTCTTTAAGGTGCAAAAGCATGAACGTGGCCGGGCATGATTACAAAGCCGACGGATGATCAGCCGGTTTTCTTCAATTCATCGGTGATACATTTCGGGGTCGGACCACGCGGGTGGCCCGGATACTTGCTATCCGGGCGCGAAGCGCAAGAGTATACGATAAAGCTATAATTTCAATTTCAACCCACCGTTGCGTAAGATGCCATCTTGGCGAACCGCATTCCGGGCTCTTTAAAGTGCAAAGGCATGAACATGGTCGGGTGATATTTCATTTCGGGGTCGGACCACGCTAAAACCTTGCGGGCCAAAGAGAGAGTGGCCATAATCGGTCATTCTACAGTCTTAAAATGCTGTTTTTGGCCCCTTTAACGGCGACCATCTGATGAGGAAATATTTCGGCGCCCACTCCACAAAACACTCACACCCAAGGGTTGTCGATGCAGTCACTTTCTCGAATGCGCTTGGAGACTCTCTCCTGACTATTCCCTCCACGAAACCCCGGTACCGCTTCCGAGCTTCCCAATCGGACCCGAAGAAGTTCAGGATGAACTCCGACCATTCAAGCGCCATGTTCGCCAGGTTTCATCCTCAGAGCCATGGCTTTCTTGCTGATTTCTTCTATGGATAAACCCTCGTCCAGACCTTGACGCCACTTCGTGTAATCAAACGGTTCCCGCTGAATAAGCGCGATAAACCGTTCCGCTTCGACATCGCCGAGGTGCCTGGCAAGGATTTCAAGCCCTTTCAACCTGATTTCTGTGTCGGTCATCATGAGAAGACCTCCTTAATGAAGCCGATTGGGTCGCAGACTTTAATGTTATCTATAACCTTTCCACGCTGCAAGATCCTATCGTCAGTGGTGAGGAAATATTCGCATCCGGAAAGAATAGCGCAAGCGATATGCAGACAATCAATGTTCGGAAGTCCCTTCCGACTAAGCAAATCAGCGTCCTCGAGCAACTCGGATCTCTCTTGAATATCACTCACCGCATACTTCTTCCAGCTTTTGATTCGTTCTTTTCTCTCTTGATATGGATTCTTGTCATTTTCGTAATCCAGAACGTATGACCAAGCAAGCTGGAGACGGCCGGACCGGATCTCTTCCTGGATCTTCAACTTTGCCTCCGACTCAAGCCGGACTCTGATTTGAGACTGATCGTCAAATGGCCGGTTGAAGCAGCAAACATCAAGATAGACTCTCACTTCAGTTTCCTCACGTCAGGATTTGCGGCGAGAACCTCATTGCTTGATCACCCAACGCCGCCGACGAACTTCGAGCAACCACGCAGGGATCGTCAACCCCTGAGTCTATCATTATCTGCCCCTGTACGTGACAAATTTCTTTAAACAGCCGCCAGCTCAGGCTCAGCGAAAATCCACA